>CAVXJH010000001.1:0-10069 GCA_963762115.1 Candidatus Babeliales bacterium
AAGCCTTTAGCTTTTAAAAATTGTGCGGTTTTAAACTTATCCATGCAGAGTGCGCTTGCTAAAACGCTTGAACCATTATAGGGCATTCCAAGCATTTCAAGTGCGCCTTGTGCACGCTGCCGTTTTCCCCTTTGCCACCATGCAGTGCAATAAACACAAAGTCTGCGATGCTTGGTAAATCGCCCTTTTCACATAACTGGCGTAGTTTGATCAAGAAGAAGTTGAATTTCTTTGGTTGAATTACGTACTAAATGGCTGGGGTTAAGCTGGAATAGTTCCATAGTGCTTGATACAAATAAGGGGAGCACGTTGTATTTTTGTGCAGATAACTTGTATACCACGTTGCGCCCAGATTCAAGTGAGATTTCTCTTTCATTGGATGCGCCGCCAAGTAATACCGCAACGCGTAGTTTAGAAACGGTTTCGGCACTCGTATTTATTTTTTCTTGGGCAATAAGATTATCAAGCATATGATATTGTTCCAATTCGGTTTCAATTAAATGGTTAATAAGTTGTGCATGGCCAATATTATTTGTGCAGCCTGACGGAAAAGAAAGCTTGCTGGCCCCATGCCAGAAAGTGAATTTGGATCCACAATATAGACTTTATTTTCAGGAGTTAAAAAGCCATCAATGCGTGCAAGATTAGTCAGGCCAAGTGCATGCATAGTATTAATGCATGTCTGCTGAATTAATGTAATTTGTTCTTCTGATATACGTGCTGGTGTAAACTTAGTGGATTTTCCCGGCATATATTTTTGTTGATAATCAAAAAATGTGCTTTCTGCATCGCACACAATTTCTGTAGGCGGCAATGGTAATGGCTGATTAGTTTTATAATCAGTAATCACAATACATGAAAACTCCATGCCTTCAATTTTCTCTTCAATTAAAACATCTTGTTGTTTTTCTTGGTATGCATTAGATGCATGAATTAATGCAGATTCTAAATCTTTTAAATCGGTAACTATGGTAATGCCCAGGCTTGAGCCTTCTTTATGTGGTTTAACCACCAGCGGCAATTGCAATTTTTGTTGTTCAAGAGCAAGGTGAATCTGTGTTGCGTGATCTTTAAAATTATTTATCTGTGCTGCGTGCACCACCACCCATTTTGCAACATTAATGCCGGCAGTTTTTAAAAAATCTTTTTGTGCAATTTTATCCATGCCAAGTGCGCTTGCAAATACCTTTGATCCAAGATAAGGAATATTTAAAACTTCTAAAAATCCTTGGAGTGTGCCGTCTTCAGCATAACGGCCGTGGGTTGCAATGTAGGCAAAATCGATTGTGTTTTGTAAATTGTCCCATTTAATTTCTTGTGCTTGGATGGGTAGACGATGCTCAAAATCACTAATTTTACCACGATGTAAAAATGTCCAGGGTAAAATATATAAAGTGCCTTGTTGTGTTTGAAAAATAGGAACTACTTGGTAACGTAAAACGTCCAAATGATCGCACACCGTGCGTCCGGAATTAAAAGATACTTCTCGTTCAATTGATTTGCCGCCCATAAAAACGCCAACGCGAAGCTTATGCACTAAAAGTCCTTTGTTATGATCATTAACAGTAAAATCGATAATTAATTATTTGATTTTTGCGCCAATTGCATGCAGGATATAAGCATAATAATTTGTAATTTATTGGTAAAGCAATTGCTGCATAAAGATAATAAAATAATGGCTATAGAAAAAAAATTTGTTTGGATTGATTTAGAAATGACGGGCCTAAGTCCCGAAAACGATGTGATATTAGAAATTGCTACCACGGTTACCGATGGTCAATTAAATATAATTGCACAGGGCCCCTCGTATATTATTTGGCAGCCTGAAGATAAATTAACTAATGTGGATCCATGGATAACCAAAACATTTGGCAAACCAGGTGGTTTGCTTGATCAATCGCGCCGATCACCCATTAGAATAGAATTTGCAAAACATGAGACCTTTGAATTTATAAAAAAACATGTTCCCATCCACGCGGGGCTGCTTGCAGGCAATTCTGTTTGGCAAGATCGATTATTTTTAAAACGATATATGCCAGAAATTATTGATTATTTAAACTATCGCATTTTGGATATTAGTTGTATTAAAGAAGTTGTGCGGCAATGGTATCCTGGCAATCCAGCAACTGAGTTTAAAAAGAGCGAAAATCATCGTGCATCCGAAGATGTTAAAGAATCAATTGAAGAATTAAAACATTATCGCAGATTCTTTTTTATTGCGTCGTAATTATTTTTGGTCCCTCGATACAAATCCTTTGGATTTACTCGGATGAAGGGGGGAATAAAATAAGACATTTAAATTTCTTTATTAACATCCAATTTAGATATGATACCGTGAATTAAGAATATTTTCCCTGAATTAAGAATATTTTCCCTGCCGTTCGTTCCGAGTATTTTTGTTTTTGACAAAAATGTATCGAGGGATTTTTAATCATTACAGCTAGAATAGATGGAGATTATTTGTTATATATCCCTCGATACATTTGAACGCAAAAAGCGCTCAAATACTCGGGACGAACGGGGGAATTAATTCTTTTATATTAGATTTTGTATCCGAAGGTGCAAGGAGTATATTATTTCTTTGGTTTTTCAATGCATTCAATTGGCTTTGCAGAGTTACAATTTCTTTTAATTTGGCACGCATTTGATGGCGAATTTGTTGCGCATCTTTAGATTCTGCAACGGGCCGCTTATATTCAAGAATTGCTAACATATTACAAATTTTTGTATCACCTTTTTTACAAGCTTCAAGTAATGTGTTGTTAAATTCGTGTGCCTTTTTAAATGTTTCCATATCTGATTGAATATAACTGAATTGTAATTGATTGAATTCTTGGTTTGCTTTGTTAACTTCAGCTTCTTTTAATTCAATTTGGTTGCCCCAAATAAAGGTTGAGATCCAATCAAAAGGGTTGCATTGTGCAGATGATGCAATTGAAAATAATGCGCATATTGCCAGAGCATATAAATTATTTTTTAAAAACATTCAAAATCCTTTAAATTAAAATTATTTGCATATTCAAGCATATAATGGTTACTTGTTATGTGTGGAAATTTTTCTAAAAAATTAATTGCTGGCTCTAGAGCATCAACCATTCTTTGTTTTTGTGTGCGCATCATTGCATTTTTGATCATAAGTTCCTGACTTAGCTGCGTGTTGCACTTTGCTTTGTGTTCTTTGCATTGTTCTAAGATCTGATCCAATTTATTTTTGTTATTTTCAATGGATTTGTCTAAATCTGCCAGATGAGTGTCTTTTAATGCGCGCAATTGCGCAGCATATTCTAGTGGTTGGCCCGCGTATGCAAGTTGCCAAACTAACGGTACGAAAATTAATATTTTTTTTATCACTTGTTATTTCCGTTTATGCATAAGGTTGGATTATCTTTTTATTACAATTCCCGGACTATCATATTCAATTATTTCAAAAATTACATCATTAACTAGATAGCAATCATCCAATGTTGCCTTTATTAGTTGTTGGCGTTGCGCAAGGCAAGGGTCGGCGTGTTTTAGAATTTCGTCATCAATAGCAGATAGTGATTCAAATAATTTAAAATTTTTACTGGCAGCAAGCATAGTTTGATTTGATATATCAAAAACTGTTTGCCGTTTTATTTGTTTTCCATCAAAACTATGGGTGGATCGAAGATAAAGGTTTGTTTTCGGTGCTAATTGAGCAACCGCGGCCATATTTTTCTTTTGAACTGCAAGCATTAAAGCTGTATAGCCGTTTTTAGGATTCTGAAGATATTAGGGTCGGCTTTACAGCGTAAAAGTTCTTGAATTTGGATATTAAATGAACGGAGATCTTTGGGTTTGGTTAGAACAAGTTGCATCAAAGGCATGGTGCCAATATCTTCAGGCGCGTTCTGCATTGCTGAATGGGTATATGTAACCACTGAGATCATTGCAACAAAAGTACGCAAAATATTCATCTTGGTTCCTTTAAATATAGTTAAAAACGTGTACCCCGAAAATCACAGATATGTAAAAGTAACTCATACTCAATAATTTTTTGCCGAAAAAGACCATCTAAGGTATTAAAAATATCACGTTGGTACGTAGATATATCATTTTCTATCAGTTGCAACTTATATCGTTTAAACTTACTTAAATCTTTTCTTTTTAGTTCTTGTTTTACCATATTAAGAATATTTTCTCCTTTATTGTTTGGCAATTGCCCGGCAAGATGAGCGCCCGCGTGCAAAATGCGCAAAAATGATGGTACGCTTCAGCAGAAGATGCTGCATAATATAAAGCTTGTTTACCGATATGGTTAGAAACTGCCACATTGGCTTTGTGTCTAATTAAAAGGTCGGTAATCAAAAATGAAGATTGGTTACTTCGTGATTCCCTATTTGCTACAACTAAGGGTGTATCTTTGGAAACTGGATCTTGATAATTAGGATCTGCATTTTGATCAAGTAATGCGCGTACAGTTAAAAAATCGCGCCTGCCGGACGCATTAAAAAGCGCTTTGTTTTTATCAAGTTGAGATGCATAAATGAAATAGGGTGTGGTGAATATTAGATAGATAAATGAGAGTATGATCCATATATACTTCATAGCGCTCCCCGTATGAAATGGTGTATAGAATGCTCTATTTTTTATAGATTAAAATAAAAAAGACAAGGAAAACAATCTATTTTTAATTGATAGGACTTGGCGTAAAAAATATTTGGATTTATCGACTTAGATAAATCGATTATTTTTATTGTAATTCAATAAAACGTAAATGGCCTTCTTTTTCATTGGTAGCAACCCACTGGTGAAGCTGTGCAATATCTGCATTTTCAGGTTTGGCGAGCCATTGCAGAGTTCTTTTTTTATCTCGATTGAACTTAAAAAAGAATTCATCTTTAACTGTTAAAGGTCGTTTTGATCCGGCAGCTGCAAGAGAAGCCAAATGGTTATAATAAAATTCAATATCTTTTTCGGGATATCCTGAAAGGAATCCGTTGATATAGTCATTTCGTTCTGTTTGAAAGATTATTTGGTCTCTTCGATTTTCCCAAAGATATTTAACAAACTGCAGCCCTTCTTTTTCACCTTCAGGTCTATACATAATAAGAGAATTTAATGGTGGTGTAGACAGTGTTATAGCTCGTACCCCTTCGGCTTTTAAAACTAATTTTATTTGATTGTTAATTTCTGAAATATCATCAATACCTCCATAGTACACTTTTTTATATCCTGCAACCATACATGCAAGGCTTTGGTTTGGGTCATCAATATTTTCTATATTTTCTGCTATGGCTGGGCGATAACACATTGGACCAGATTTATATTTATCTAAAATTGATTGTTTTAATTTTGTTACTTCTTGGGGAGACAGAGCAACTGATGGTAATACGTTCGCTTGAGCAACTGATTGTTCTAAAGCCAATTTTAAATCGGCTTCTTCTTGTTGTGCACGTTTTGTTTCTTCTTTTTGGTGGTCAAGTGAAGCAGCAATAGCCTGCTGCATTCCTTGTTCTTCTAATTGTTCATGGCTTAGGGCAGCAGCGCCGTTCAACAAAACATTAAAGTTGAATAAAAGTGCAATTGTAAGGATAATATTAAATAAATTCATATAATTTTTCCTATTATAAGCTTCTTCGTTTATATATTATTAACCTATCTGAAAAAGTTCCAAATAGTCAATAATTTAAGCTTTTCAGCAAAGAAACGGGCTCTTTTTCGGAGTTATATTAATTTATAGGACTGGGTGTAAAAATAAATTTAGCTTTACTAGTTTTTTATTTAGCTTTAAAAGGCAATAAGCGGTCTTCTATTTCATTGTATAGCGCATCTTCTTGAATATATTTGGCATCATTTTTTTTATTTTCCACCATGGTAAATACATCAAGACCTTCTTTATTTTTAGCCCGCGAGTCAGCTTTTTTATAAAGTAACAATGAAACACATTTTTTGTGACCAGCCAATGCAGCAAGCATCAACACGGTATTTCCAGTTTGTTTGTCTACTGCGTTTGGATCTGCGTGTTGATTAAGTAATCTTGATGTAATCGCTTGTGCATTTTGGGTGGTGTGGCGTTGCGCACTTTCAAACATATGTTGATCCATTTTACTCATATGTAATCGAGAATAATGTTTTACTGGATTGCTTAGATAGAGATGCATCAAAGGCGTATAGCCTTCTTGGTCGAAAAATTCTGCAACTTTATACTGCTCAGTTAATTTAACCACATTATTAAAATCAGATTTTTGTACGGCCAAAATAAGTTGTTTTTTAGCTTCTTCTTGTGCAAGTGGTTGCGCGGGTTGCGCGGGAAATAGTATTGTGCAAGTTGTTAGACAAATAAAAATAAATTTTTTTTTGTGCATGAAAACTCCTTTTATTAATTGATAGGGCTAGGTGTAAAAAATATTTGGCTCTTAAACTTACGATGATTAATTATGGCATATATTTTTACAATATCTTCCATAGCGTTTGCTTTAATATAGATTTTGCGGGTGTGCGTATTTTTTATTTTATGCACCGGCGGTTTTGCGGGCCCCAAAATTGTTAGCTGGAGTTTGTGTGTATCAGCATATTCAAGCAGTAAGTTCATTAAATTGGTTGCATTATTATCCACAATTTCTTCAGTTGCATGTTTGAGTTCAATTTCCACTAACTGCTTTGCAGGCGGATAGCCAATCATAAGCCGTTTTTCAATTTCAGTGGCATAAAATTTCAGATAATCTACTTCGTTTAAATAGGCAAATATGGGATGATTTACCATTGTTTGCACTAAAACGAGGCTTTCTGAGCGTGCTCTTCCGGCACGTCCGGCAACTTGAATTAGTTGCTGTAAACAGGTTTCTGCGGCATTAAACATAGGAAAATGCAAGTTCAAATCTGCCCAAAGCACACCCACTAAGGTGACATTTGGAAAGTGATAACCTTTGGTAATAGTTTGCGTGCCCACTAAAATATCTAAATTGCCTGCATGAAAATCTTGCACGGTTTGTTGCCATTCTTTTTTTTTAAGGGTGGTATCCATATCAGCGCGGGCAACTTTGGCAAAGGGAAACAGCTTTTCTAAAATAGTGACCACTTGCTGGGTGCCAATTCCTTTTTTTATAAATTGTGCCTGGTCAGCCTTGCAACTCGGGCAACACGGCGGCAACATCATGGAAGTAGTGCAATAATGGCAGGTTAGCAGATCATTATTATGAAGTGTTAAGCTCACTGAACAGTTTTTACATGAAAATATAAAGCTGCAACCTTTGCACTGCACAAAAAAACTGAACCCGCGTCTATTTAAAAAAATAATTATTTGTTCGCGTTTATGCAGGCGATCTTTAATAGCATCTTCTAGTTCTTTACTAATCCAAAAGCTTTTACGCTGTTTTTTATCGGCTAAAAATACGGTTTTAATTTTAGGAAACGAACCGCCAAATCTTTTTTTTAGTTGAAAAAATTTCCAACCCTTGGTTTTAACATTATATAAAGTTGCAACAGATGGCGTGGCCGATCCAAGTAGTATAGGGATATTAGCACTTTGTGCACGCATAGTTGCTGCGTCTTTACTATTAATTTTAGGGTGTTTTTTTTCTTGGTAGCCAACTTCGTGTTCTTCATCAACAATTATAAGTCCCAGATTGGGAACGGGAAGCAGTATCGGTAAATGCACGCCAATAATAAGCACGGGAACATTATGCATTAAAGATTGCCATAATAAGTTTTTATGTTTTGCAGGAGTTGCGCTATGAAAACCAAATATTAAAATATTTTTTGGCAGCTGCGTGCGCATAATATGTTCAAATTGCAGTGCTAAGGTTACTTCGGGTAAAAGAAGTATAGTGGTTTTGTTGAGCGCGCAGTTTTGGATAATTAATTGTTTGTATACTTCAGTTTTGCCTGATCCTGTAACGCCGTGCAACACCGTTGGCATAAAAACGGGATTGTGCAGATAATAGTTTAAAAAGGTTACTACTTTTGTTTGTTCATCAGTTAAAACAACTTCCGTTATACTGCTATCCAAATCAGGGGTCAGTGCAGATTTAGGATCTTCTTTTTCTTTTAAAAATGATCCAATTCGTTTAATAAAATGCACCGGTTCAACTTGATTATAGGCCGCAAGCAGATCAATAAATTCGTGATAATGTAAATCAGCCGGGAACTGTTCAATGGCAAGTGCATGCCGGATGGCGTATTTGCCTTCGTCGGCCCACTGTTCCATCTGCTCGGTAACAATTGCCGGGCAAACTTGATTTCTAATGGGCACGCGGACAATTTTGCCAACTAAATTTGGCTCATTCCAGGTGGGCGGAACTTGATAGGTTAGTGGCTCTTTAAAGCCTTTGAGTAAGCGAACTTGTATATACATAATGGTAAAGTATACATGAAATATTTACAGCGGTATAATTTAAAGATGTGTAATAAGTGTTCAATTTTTAATAAAAGGAATTGTATGAAGCTGCATATTAAATTATCTCTAGTTTTATTAACAATATTACTAAGTTCTCATTCACATTCCATGATAATTAGACATGTTACTCCAAAAATTATGCGAGCATCGCGAGTTTTTGTGCGTAATCAAAGTAGTTTGTGCGATATAAAACCAGTCGAAAAAAAATTGCCAGGTGATATCCCTTATAAGGCATTTAAAGGTATTGTTGGAGGTTTGTGTGTAGGTGCTGTTGCCGATGTAGTTGTAGATGGCTTTACAGATTGCGGTGAAGTGGGGGGAATAGTAGGGTTTGTAGCTGGTACTAGTTTAGGTGGACCTGTTGGCTTAGGAGTGGGAGTGTCCGTAGTTGGCCTTGGAGCTTTATTAGTATACGCGAATGCACAAATGGAAAAAAATCAAAAAAAATGAAGGTCATTAGACCAGCAAACTTTTCTAGAACTGAATAAATAAATTAACAAGCGTATTAGATAATCCAAAAGTATTATTTTGAGTTTTGTTTAGTCCTATGCCGTGTTCCCTGAGGAGCGGACTTCTGGGACGCGTACTTGAAGGGTATTCCGAATAAAAAATTAAAAAAATATGTTTTCCTTTTATAAGGATTTTTAAGATGGACTCCCGCGACCCTTCAAGTACGCTGCAAGGCAGCTCCTCAGGGAACACGGGGATTAATATTTCCCGTTTAATTAAAGTCCGTATCTGCTATTCTATTTACATTTCGTATACATCTTAAAGGAGCTCACTATGGATAAAATAGAAGCTAAAAAATCAATATTTTTAATTGATGGATCGTCATTTTTATATCGCGCATATTATTCTTTGCGGCCACTTTATACAATTGAAGGCAAAGCCGTGCAGGCGGTTTTTGGTTTTTGTCGTATGATAAAAAAAGTTACCGACACTTTTGAGCCCGAATATATTGCCGTTGTGTGGGATTCCAAAGGAAAAACCACGCGTCACGAAATGTTTGCGGATTATAAAGCAACTCGTCAAGCGCCGCCAAGCGATCTGTTTGAACAAAAAGAGTTGATCATCGAATTTTTAGATTTAATTGGCATGGCGCAAGTTGCCCAAGTTGGTATTGAAGCAGATGATTTAATGTATTCATTGGCGCAAGATTTTAAAAAAATTGAAAAGCCTTCCATTTTTATCACATCAGATAAAGATATGGCGCAAGCGCTAGATCCACTTATTTCAATATTTGATCCCTTTAAAGATGAATTTTTAGATCCGCAATCATTTGCAGAGCGCAAAGGATTTCCCGTTACAAAACTGCCATTTTATTACGCCTTGTTGGGCGATACTTCAGATAATATTCCGGGCGTGAAAGGCATTGGGGAAAAGGGTGCCACTGAGTTGGTTCAAAAATTTGAATCGCTTGCCGATTTATATTTAAATTTGGATAAAGTTACCAAAGAAAAAACACGCAAGGCATTGCAAGAACAGCAAGATAATGCATTTTTAAGTGAAAAACTTTTTTTGCTGCAATATTATCCTATGCAAACATCATTGGAAAAAGTTTCATTTGATGCAAATAACTGGAACAACGCACGGCCATTATTTGAAAAGTTAAATTTTAAAAGCATGCTCAAAAGCAGTCCCCAAGCAGAATCTGCTGCGCAAGCGGTGCTCACCCAAGAAAAAATTAATATATTTAAAAAATATGATTTT
>CAVXJH010000002.1:0-3405 GCA_963762115.1 Candidatus Babeliales bacterium
AAGTTAAATGTTGATGCGTGCCTCAAAAGCATAAAAATAGAACTTAATTGGCCGCTATGTCGTTTCTTATTTGTTCAAAAATTTCTCGTTGATGCGCATAATAAACATCTAGTTTTTCTTTATCTGCAGCAGTAAAAGCAAAAATTTTAATACCACTTTCAGGATTAAGGGCACCTTTTTTGTCATAGGTCATGGGAATACAAAATTCTATTTTGTCCGTATCTGCAATTTTTTCAGGTGTTGATTCAAGCGTTTTCATAATCAAAACAATATCATCAGTTTCACCAATACCTTCTATGGTTATTTTTCTTTTTGGGCCGCCGACATAAGCTAAATAGATGTGTTTTTGTATTTTTTCTTTTGGAATCGCTAATAAAATACACGTTCCACGCTGAGTGATTTCTTCAAATTCCTGCTGTAATTGTGCAAGTTGATGTTGATACTTTGGATATAAATGCTCTAGATTATTAAGCGAAAATACCCTTTCTGGCGTGAGTTGTATGTAGTCATTCACATTAGCGTCCGCAGTAATATAATTTGCTGATGATGAGCCTAAATTCGATGAATTTGCAAAAAATGCCCAATTAACAAAAAGTAATCGTTGTCGTTCCTCATCATTGGTCCTACCATTTTTAAGTAAAGTTTTCCGAATTTCTTTTTCTTGTTTAAGCAATTCTGGATCAGCAACAGATTCTTTAACATGTAATAAAAGATGTTGGTTATTTGTTTTTTGTTTATTGATAACGCATTGCAAAAACGTATGAAGTTGCTCTTGTGGCAAATATTCATGCCTCTGACCATGAATGAAGGTATAATAGTCGGCCTTTAATTCATTTTCTTTTTTAAGAACTTGTTTAATCATATCTTTAATGAATGGATCAGTTAAAGAAAAATAATGTTGCCATTGATGAAATAAATAATAGGGTAGTATTAAAGGATATTTTAATAAATTTTCTCCAAAAAACGGCAGATCTGATGTTATATTTGATAGCATATCTTTTAATTCTTTTTGCATATGCACCATAGTTTGATTTTTTGGAATTTCTTCAAGAAGATTGCATTCTTCTTTGCAATGATCGACAAATGCTTGCACTTTGAGCATAGTATGAAAATCATCATTTTGCGTAGTATCATTTTTCCTTTTAATCCATTCTTTTACCTTTTCATTACATGGCGAAAGATAACTAAAAAAAGCAAGCGTAATAGGTGAAACATTTTCAATATTTTCCTCTACTTTTTTAATAAACATTTTTTTAAATGTTATAGTATGCTCAAAGCAAAATAGAGCCACCAAAGGACCATATTCTGTTTTTTCCACTACATTAAAATGATCAATAAATGATTGAGAAATGAGATCAGAAATTTCATTGTTTTCTTCAGCCCTTATTGTATGGCAAAGTAAATTTGTCAATGCTTCTATGTCACACGCTAACCTTAAATTAGTTAATGCTTTTAACAGCCAAAACCTTTGCCTTCCTTCATCGTATCTGCATACAGCATTCAAATAGGTGCTCAAATTCATAACAGAAGGTGTTGTTTTTTCCAAAGTACATGCGGAAAAATAATCAGCAACAAGATTATTAATATATTCATCAAAGTCAGCATCTTTTTTTAAACTTTCTAAAACAATATTAAATAAGTGAAGATCTTGGAAAAGAATTTCTGCCTTAGGAATAATGGAATAAAGCCTTTCGGTAAACTTTCTGCAATGCTCAGGGTTAGTAAGGCAATGCTTATTTAATCGGCGATAATGATATTTTGCATCATTATTAAATTGAGTATAAAAAACATTCAAATGTTGAATGATTAAGTCACCTATATGCGCATTGAATTCAGGATTTTTTTGTATCATTGTATCTACAAATTCAAATATATTTTTATTCTCACATATTTTTTTTATGTCGATAAATTTTTCGCATAACGCTTTTTTAAACAATTCATTAATTTCAGGATTTTCAATACTTGCTTCTAGTACATCATCGCATCGAGATTGCTCTTTGAAGTCTTCAAGTTCAGATAAAATCTCTATTTTTTGAATAAGTTGAGCACCAACTTGATGGGAAAATGTTGGATTGCCTTTCATAGTTTTTAATAGCATTTGCGTTACCGCATAACTACCAAAAATACTCTCCAAATCCTGAATTGCTTGAGATAAAAATTGTTCTTTTTCATCATGATCAAATAACATTGTCAAAAAATAACTATGATCAGACAAACTTTTATAATCTCTTTTTTTAATTGCTAAATCTTCAATAAGCGTTTTAGCATATAAAGCTTTATTACCCTTATCAAGCTCCATTAAAAATAGGAAAATTTCAACCGTATCATCATTAGCAGCTTGATTAAAGACCTTTGAAAGAATGTTTGATACATTTTCTTCAACCTCTTTTTGCATCGCATCTTTCAAAGTAGGAAATCTATTAATTATTTCCATCAAGTTTCTTTTGGCATAAAGAGGAAATTCATTATCGCCATTTTTATACGTCGCTTCCAATATCGACGAAATATTTTTTGATAAGGTAATTGCAAAACATTCCCGTGCTTGAGATGTTTTGCGGGCTAAAAGCTCTACTATATCAATGCCTTCACGCTGTGTTACTAAAGTAACAAAATCCTGATTTGCTTTTTCAATGAGTTTAACAATTGTTGGATTATTATTATTTCTTACATAATCAAGATACGAACTATGGTGATCAATAATAGTCTTAATGAGACTGGATCGTTTCTTACCAATTAAAACAAGATTATCGATGGCCAACTGCGTAAAATCTTCAATTGCACTCTTATCTTTTTCAAGCAATTTTTGTAAAAAATAAAATCCATGCGATGTTTGATATAACTCAACAAAGTTCTCTTTTGCCAAATGAAGATACTGTTTTACTCTCAATGGATTTTTCGAAAGCTCTAATTCATCTACATCTTTAACATTTTTATATGAAGCAGCGTGTTTAAAAAGATCTTCTACCGTTGGCGCTTGAGATTTTGAAGTAGTTTCTTGTGCATACACTTTTGACTGTTGCAAAAAATAAGAAACAGCAAGAGTTGCCCCTAAGGTTAAACCTGCAAAAGATGATGTTCTTTGGTGAACACGGCTTGTTAATAGCTGCCCCGCTAATTTACCTTTTTGCAAAAGTGTCGGTATTCTTTGAGACAAGTTCCCGCTGCTCACCTGTACGGAGAACACATAAACAACAAACACAAATAGAAAATCGTTTTTTAACTTCATTGCTTTATCATTAATTATAAAATTATTTTAAAAAATTCTAACATGCATATAAGCATACAGAATTATATAAATAAAGCCATGTGACATTAAAAACAACACATCATTGCTTATGCAATTACTTTGAAAAGATTAGCTCAAAATCACTAACGCATTCGGATCATAGGGATTATCAAGAATCT
>CAVXJH010000003.1:0-586417 GCA_963762115.1 Candidatus Babeliales bacterium
TTTACAAAATTGTATTATCGATGTTCAACAAAATGGTTCAAGCACGTTGAATTTTTTAGTGGTGTCGTTGATGAAAATAAAATTATTCTTACAAGATCCAACAAATGTTAGTTTTGCAGCATTTAATTCTAAGGCTGAATTGGTTATAGGAACGGGTGCTGATGTAAGTCATACGGTCTATGAAATACTCAATGGGCAAGCAATCGAACGAACACTTAATTAGGTCCCAATTATTATGGTAATAAAGGTACGGTGTATGTAAATCTAAATGCAAATCCAACATTTAATGCAACGCAAGCATCAAGTAATAATGCTAATTATTTTGTGGTGACTGGCGATTGCACAAAAGATGCAAGCATTAATCTTCTCTCTGATACTTCAGGCCTAAATAATGGTTCTGACATTCGCGGTTGGGGAATTGATAAAGTTGGTGCTTCAGCATATTTAGCATTTACGTATACGAATAATGATACTTCAGGCCAAGCAGCGCGCGGTTCAAATAGTGTTATGCAACTTGATGGGTTTAATAACGAAGGTCTTTTTCTTGCTGCAACAAATTCTCCTTTGCCAACAAATACCGTTGCAAAATTAGTCTGGGCGGGTGACACTGATTTATATCGTTCATCGGCAAACACGTTAAAAACAGATGGTAATCTTGTCGTTGGCGGTTTAATGCTGGCTGGTGTCGTGCATAATGAGAATACGGGATTATTATTGACGTCACTCCGTCTTAATGCCGACGTGAGTCCAAGAGCGGCAATTACTGATAATAAATTAGCAACCATTTCAACGCCGGGAAAAGTTGCCAATTCTGCAACAACAGCAACAAGTGCTAATACACCAAACACGATTGTTTTACGTGATGTGTCAGGTAGTTTTACCGCAAATATAATAACCGCAACGCTGTAGGTGGTGCATCTCTTGATGTGCTCAAAACTGGTGACACTATGACGGGCAACTTGAATATGGCATTGCAATCGCAAGTACGTTTTCAAGATGGGACTGGTAGCGGTAATTATGTAGGATTAGATGCACCGCCGACTGTTGGTACTAGTTATACGGTGAATTTACCACCGAATGCACCAACAGTTGGTCAGGTTTTACAAGCAACATTGCTTTTAGCGACACAATGGGGTTATGCGGGAGGATCGCCTGCTGTTAGTGAAACTTATTATGTATTATTGAGTGGCAGTGATAGCAATGATGGTTCATATGCATCGCTTTTTAGAACAGTGAGCCACGTCGTGAATGTTGCAGATAGGTAGTAGTACTTGCTCATCCAATAGTGATTAGTGTTGGAGGAGGCCTTTTTGTTGAAAATACTTCTGGTGGTCCAATTACTATTACTGCTGATGGGATAAGTATTGTTGGTAGATCTGTTACTGGAACAATACTTGTGCCTACGACACTTTCTAATAATTTATTTAATTGTAGAATGTCAAACGTTACTTTTTTAAGTTTGACGTTAAACGCGGGTGCTCCGGGTTAACAGCAAGTGGCTTGAATATGGTTGCTGTAGTTGGCCAAGCTGGATTGAATCAATAGTAGTTTCAGGATTTCAAACAGGACTTTCATTAAATGGATCAGGAGCAGCTCCTATTATAGCGCTTGTAATATTATACCGCTTGATAACACCACGGCTGTTTCAGTTAATAATGCGCGTGTTATTGTGGAAAGCTCTCTCTTTTTGGGTGCAACAGCGGCTCTGACGCCACTCAATATAGTATTTTCAGCGACAGGAGTTAATGCGCTGGTGACCTTATTAGGTAATTCAATGCGATTATTAACGACCGTAGTTTCAATAACGGGTGGTGCTAATGTACGCATTTTAGGAACTAATTTTGAAACAACGACCACCGGTGTTATAGGTAGTGGGGGTAGTTCAACTGATATTGTTGGTTGTGATTTTATTATTAATAATGCAAGTTCAACTAATGTTGTTGCATCGGGTGCAAATACTACAATAACTATAGATGGGTGTAATATTGATGGTAATGATGCAACCTTAACGCCTCAAGGGACAGCAGTTTTAGCTACAACAGCGGCATCTCTATTTGTGTATGCTTCTACAATTCAAAATACAAATATTGGTATGCAATGTGGCATTGCTGGCGATACTAGTTCAACATGATTCGATCAAATTTTGTGACAAGAAATTGTATTATAGATGTTTTACAGCTTGGCTTCTTCGATCTTTCGTTTTGCGGGGGGCGTTTTGACACGAACAAGTTAAGTATTGCTAATCTTACTAAGGGGACTTTTTCTCCAATTGACAGAACCACCGGCGAACCAATAATGATTGGGAATACTGCTGATGTTGAGCAAACATTATATCAAGTTCTTAATGGGACAAGCTTTATTTCAAAATCTTCAATATCAACCTAATTATTATGGTAATAAAGGGACTGTGTATGTAAATCCAAATGCTGACCCTACCTTTAATGGTGTTCAAGCATCAAGTAATAATGCTAATTATTATGTAGTGACTGGTGATCGCACGAAAGATGCGAGTATTAATCTCTTATCCGATACTTCAGGGATTAGTAATGCCGGCAATGGCAGCAACATTCGTGGTTGGGCAATTGATAAAGTTGGCACATCAGCAAATTTAGTATTTACGTATACCAATAATGATACTTCTGGACAAGCTGCACGTGGTTCAAATAGTGTTATGCAACTTGATGGTTTTAATAATCAAGTGCTCTTTCCTCTTGCAACAAATTCTCCTTTGCCAACAAATACGGTGGCAAAATTAGTATGGGCAGGAGATACCGATTTATATCGCTCATCGGCAAACACATTAAAGACGGATGGTAATTTTGTTGTTGGTAGTTTAACGCCAGCTGGAGTTGTGCATAATGATGTTAACGGATTATTATCAACTTCGCTTATTGTTAATGCTGATATTAGTGCAAGTGCTGCAATTACTGATAATAAATTAGCAACAATTTCAACAGCAGGTAAAGTTGCCAATTCAGCAACAACGGCAACAAGTTCTAATACACCAAATACGATTGTTTTACGTGATGGTTCAGGTAATTTCTCAGCGGGTACTATTACGGCAAATTTAACGGGTAATGCGACAACATCTAATACCACCACAACAGCAGTTAATTTTACGGGTTTACTTGTCGGTGATGTTACTGGTACCCAAGGTGCAACGGTAGTAAGTTTAGTTGTGGTGGTCAAACTGCGGCAAATGTAGCGGCAGGTTCAGTTCTTGCTAACGCAGCAACGAGTGCAAATACGCCAAATGCTCTTGTGAAACGAGATGGTTCGGGTAATTTTATTGCCGGCACTATTACAGCAAATTTATCGGGTAATGCAACAACGGCAACATCAGCAACAACTGCCACGACTGCGACAAATTTCACTGGATCATTGGCTGGGGATGTAACGGAGTACGAAAGGTGCAACGGTGGTAAGCACGGTTGGTGGTCAAACGGCAGCAAATGTAGCGTCAGGTTCAGTTCTTGCTAATGCAGCAACGAGTGCAAATACGCCAAATGCTCTTGTTAAACGCGATGGTTCGGGTAATTTTATTGCCGGCACTATTACGGCAAATTTAACGGGGAATGTAACGGGTAATCTTACGGGAAATGCAACAACGGCAACGAGTCGCAACAACAGCAACAAATTTTACTGGATCATTAGTGGGCGATGTTACTGGTACTCAGGGTGCAACGGTAGTAAGTTCTGTTGGTGGTCAAACAGCGGCGAATGTTGCGGCTGCTGCTGTTGCAGTAAGTTCTGCTACTAATCTTGATACGCCAAATACTTTAGTAAAGCGTGATGCATTTGGTAATTTTGCTACTAATAAAATAACGATTGATGGTTCTATAACAAATCCTACTGATGCTGCAACAAAAAGTTATGTTGATACGGCAATATCGGCAGGTCTTGATGCCAAAACTCCTGCGAATGTTGTAAGTACAAGTAATGTTGCTTTAAGTGGTTTGCAAACTATTGACGGAATAACGTTGGTTGATAGCAATCGGGTTCTTTTAGTTAATCAAACAAATCCAGTACAAAATGGTTTATGGGTTGCGCATGCAGGCGCATGGACGAGACCTGCTGATTTTGCAACTGGTACGACGGCAGGACAAGCATATGTGCTTATTTTATCCGGTACCATTAATGCAGGTTCTAGTTGGCTTTGTAACACACCATCGGCAATTATTGATACTGATCCTATTGGATTTGCAGAATTTTCATTGCCATCACAAACAACTGGCGCAAATGTTGGCACTGGAGCAGGTCAAATATTTAGAGATAAAACGGGCGTTACTCTAAATTTTAAAACTATTGCAGCTGGTACTCATATGGTTGTCACTAATAATGCAAATGATGTGACATTGTCAACTGATGCAACAAGTGTTAATACGCCAAATACTCTTGTTGCTCGAGATGGTTCAGGAAATTTTGCTGCTGGTACTATTACGGCAAATTTATCGGGAAATGCAACAACAGCAACCAGTGCAACAACAGCGACAAATTTCACCGGTTCTCTTGTAGGAGATGTTACGGGAACACAAGGTGCAACAGTAGTAAGTACGGTGGGTGGTCAAGCAGCAGCAAATGTTGCATCAGCAACAATAGCTGCAAATGCAGCAACAAGTAGTAATACGGCAAGTACTATTGTAAAGCGTGATGCATCAGGCAATTTTAGTGCAGGAACTATCACCGCAAATTTATCAGGTAATGCGACAACGGCAACAAGTGCAACAACAGCTGGTTCAGCAACAAATTTCACCGGTTCTCTTGTAGGAGATGTTACGGGAACACAAGGTGCAACAGTAGTAAGCACAGTGGGTGGTCAAAGCGCTGCAAATGTTGCATCAGCAACAATAGCTGCAAATGCAGCAACAAGTAGTAATACGGCAAGTACTATTGTAAAACGTGATGCATCAGGCAATTTTAGTGCAGGAACTATCACCGCAAATTTGACAGGTAATGCTACAACAGCTACAAGTGCAACAACAGCTGGTTCAGCAACTAATTTTACCGGATCATTGGCTGGTGATGTCACCGGAACGCAAGGGGCAACAGTGGTTAGTTTTGTTGGCGGCCAAAGTGCAGCGAATGTCGCTGCTGCAACTACCTTAGCAAATACTGCTACGAGCAATAATGTGGCAAATACTCTTGTTAAACGTGATGCGTCAGGAAATTTTGCTGCTGGTACGATTACCGCGAATTTATCTGGTAATGCAACAACGGCAACTTCAGCGACAAATTTTAGTGGGTCATTAGCAGGTGATGTTACTGGAACACAAAGTGCAACGGTAGTGAGTTCTGTTGGTGGTCAAACGGCCGCTAGTGTTGCTTCTGCAACTATTGCCGCCAATGCTGCAACCAATACCAATACAGCAAATACTATTGTAAAACGTGATGCTTTAGGAAACTTTTCTGCTGGCACTATTACGGCAAATCTTACAGGCAATGTCACTGGTAATCTTACGGGTAATGCAACGAGTGCAACAACGGCTGGTTCAGCAACGAACTTCACCGGTTCATTGGCTGGTGATGTCACCGGAACACAAGGTGCTACCGTGGTGAGTGCGGTTGGTGGTCAAACGGCAGCAAGTGTTGCTTCAGCTACAACGGCAGCTAATGCGGCAACGAGCGCTAATACAGCAGGAACTATTGTTAAACGTGATGGTTCGGGTAATTTTTCAGCCGGCACTATTACGGCAAATTTATCAGGTAATGCGACAACAGCAACGACGGCAACGAATGCAACGAATGCAACGACTGCGGTGAATTTTAGTGGATCATTGGTCGGTGATGTAACGGGCACACAAGGTGCAACGGTCGTTAGTTTTGTTGGTGGTCAAAGTGCAGCAAGTGTTGCTGCGGCGACTACTTTAGCAAATACCGCTACGAGCAATAATGTGGCAAATACGATTGTTAAACGTGATGCATCAGGTAATTTTGCTGCGGGCACGATTACGGCGAATTTAACAGGTAATGCAACAACGGCTACATCGGCGACAAATTTTAGTGGGTCATTAGCGGGTGATGTAACCGGCACGCAGGGAGCAACGGTGGTGAGTACCGTTGGCGGTCAAAGTGCTACTAATGTTGCCTCCGGCGTTGTGGCTGCAAATGCGGCAACCAATACAAATACTATAAATACCATTGTTAAACGTGATGCTGCGGGTAATTTTTCAGCAGGTACTATTACGGCAAGTTTAACGGGTAATGTTACGGGAAATTTGAGCGGAAATGCAACGACTGCAACAACGGCAGGCTCAGCAACGAATTTTACCGGATCATTAGCTGGCGATGTAACCGGAACGCAAAGTGCAACGGTGGTTAGTTCGGTTGGTGGTCAAACAGCAGCAAGTGTTGCATTAGCAACTACTGCAGCTAATGCGGCAACGAGCGCTAATACAGCGGGAACTATTGTTAAGCGTGATGGATCAGGTAATTTTTCAGCCGGAACGATAACAGCAAATCTTACGGGGAATGTTACCGGTAATTTGACTGGTAATGCAACGACAGCAACGAGTGCAACAACGGCTGGTTCAGCAACGAATTTTACTGGATCATTAGCAGGTGATGTAACAGGAACACAAGGGGCAACCGTAGTTAGTTTTGTTGGTGGTCAAAGTGCAGCGAATGTTGCTGCTGCAACTACCTTAGCAAATACTGCAACGAGTAATAATATCGCCAATACCATTGTAAAACGCGATGCATCAGGCAATTTTGCTGCAGGTACGATTACCGCAACGTTAAATGGTAATGCTACGAGTGCAACAACGGCTGGATCAACAATGAATTTTACTGGATCATTAGCTGGTGATGTAACCGGCACACAGGGGGCAACGGTGGTTAGTTTTGTTGGTGGTCAAAGTGCAGCAAATGTTGCTTCAGCTACTACGGCAGCTAATGCAGCTACAAATGCAAATACAGCAAATACTATTGTGAAACGTGATGCATCAGGTAATTTTTCAGCTGGCACCATTACGGCAAATCTTACAGGAAACGTGACGGGTAATTTGAGTGGAAATGCAACAACGGCAACAACTGCCGGATCCACAACAAACTTTACTGGTTCATTAGCTGGTGATGTTATTGGAACGCAAGGTGCAACGGTGGTGAGCTCTGTTGGTGGACAAACGGCAGCAAATGTTGCTTCAGCTACAATAGCAGCAAATGCAGCAACAAGTAGTAATGCACCAAGTACTATTGTAAAACGCGATGCATTTGGTAATTTTAGTGCTGGAACTATTACGGCGTCATTAACAGGCGCTGCGTCATTAAATGTGCTTAAAGCAGGTGATACAATGACTGGTTCATTAACATTGCCTGCAGGTACTACAGGAGTGCCATCATTACAATTTTCTGGCAGCACCAATACAGGCTTATCTGCTCCTATTGCAAATACACTTTCATTGAGTACGAATGCTTTACAAAGAATGAATATTGATACCACAGGAAGTGTTACTTACCAATCAAATTATAAAATGTATGCATATAGATCAACAAATCAAACAGTAAACAATACAACTGCAACAATTCTTTTCAATACGGTTTTATTGGATCCAAACTCAAATTATAATGCCTCAACGGGAACATATACTGTGCCCGTTGCAGGAACTTATATGATAAATGTAACAGTAATGGCAACATCGAACGGTGGAGCTGGTGAAACAGTTAATATTGTTAAAAATGGAACGGCAGTCACTGGTGCATCTGTTGCTCAAACAGCAACTTCGGGGCAATTTCCAATTACAACCTGTGTCTTGCTTAACTTTGCAGCGGGGGATACGATTCAAATTCGGTTTACAACGAGTGGAAATGAAACGGTAGTAGCGAATAATACGCATGTGGCTATTCATTATATGTCATTTTAAAAAATAGGCAGGTACGTTTTAATTATTGTACCTGCCATCTTTTTTTGTTAATTGACTTGTATGAGCTTATTTTTTTATCAATAAAGTGAGTAAGTAATGAAAAAAATTATATATATACTTTTGGTGATTATGTTTGCGCATTCAATGGTTTATTGCATGGATGTTGAACGTATTGAGTATAAATCGAGCGGATTGTTACTATTCTTAGATGACACTGAGCATAATGAGATAGGTGCAGTCAGTCAGTATTTACTATCGGCAATTCGACAAAAAGCTGGTCCGATAGTTGTTTCAGCTTCTTTGCTTGAAAATATTTTTTCTTTATATTATGAAGCACAAGGTGATCGAGAATCGGCCGCAGATTTATATATTAAATATGTTAAGGATGTTGAGGATCAAAGCGGAAACATAAAAAAAATAAAAATTTTTTATTTAAAAACATTACATTTTGACCCGCGTGAATGGATATTTAAAAAAGTTAGTAATTTTTTATATCTTCTTATTCCTAAAGGATATATACAAGCTTCTTTTCCTGAAATATGGATTGACAGAGTTGAGCGCTATGATCCAAGAAATATTTCACAAGTTGAGTTATTGCTCGGGTTAAAAGTAAATCATATGGAAACAGTTGATTTTAAAAATATTGTTTCTATAAAAGTAACTCAAAAAGATAATTCGGATTATTTTTTAGATGATCTTTATAATGATGCTACTAAAAAAAGTTCTATTTTTTGTGTTAAATCAGATTATAAAAGTCGAGGAGCAAGAAAAATTCCTGTATGGTCATTCTATATGCATGGTCATGGTATTATGCAATATCATAGTAGTAAGCCAGGAATAATTGTAGGGTTATCTCATAGAGGCTTTGGAAAATTTTTGGATTTTTCAGAAAATAAAATTGTTACTAGATTGCTTATATATATTTCTTGTTATTCAGCAGGTATTAGTAATGACATTATTTTTAAAGATGCGGAATCTGGAGTACGGAAAACGTATTCGTTTGCTATAATAACGCAAGCTATTTCTGAAGTGCCAATTAGTAGTGTGCGAGCTGTGCAATGGTCGAGCGATGGTCGAGCGGAAGTAACGACATTGGCCAATTTTGCCTATTTTTTATCATTAGTTCGAAGTACAGATATTTTTGATTATATAAAGATAGCAGAATCTTTATTTCCGATTATACCTACAGTGCCATTATTTACGCAAGAACCATGGGGACATGTACCACAAATAAAATTGCCGGGAATTGAATGGTTTTCTGTGATGGCAAGTAGGCAAGATATCGTTTCGATTGGTTCAATTTTAGCAAAAACGAGAAGTCCAAATAAGCCTCTTGATATTGTTAATTTTTTTAAATCTAGAGAGGTCAGAAAGAAAGATGATCCGAATAAGAACATGCCATTTGATCCAAAAGCTATTTTGCTCTATGCATCGGTGATTCCTTTTGAGTTGATTATTAATGCTAGGAATTTGGAGGCGATTATTTCAATGATTCCTGGTGATGCTATTCATGTTATTAAAAAAATTAGTTCTTCCACAAAAACAGAACAAGAGCTTTTGCAATCTTTTATGAGTATTGCAGGTCTTGAAACTCGAAAAATATTTTTTATTGAAGAACTTAATACATTAAAAAACGTTATTATTTATAATGTAACTGAGCCAAAAATTATTCCATTGAGTCGTCGTCGCGGGGAATATCAATTATCGTATCCTGGGATACGTTATTGTTTTGCTTTGTATGAAAAAAAGTATGAAAAAAATAATATTTTGTATAAAAAAGAAGCAAAGTCTGAAGAGCATGTTGTGCGTGATGCGTCATTTATAAAGGGATATGCTGATTTATTGGCAGAAGCGCGTGCATTTAAGGATGAGCCATCATTGCTTAGTAGAGAAAATTTAGAAAAAATGAGCGCAACATTGGCAATCACGCATGAAATAAGAAAGAAAGCAAAACTTATAAAAAAACAACAAAAGAGTAATGCTTTACAGAAATCATTAGAAGAATTGCAGCAGAAATTAATAGAATTACATGCTAAGCTTAGTAGGCAAAAAGCCTGATCAATTCAGACTTTTTGCATTGTTTTAATTATTTGCAGCTTTTTAAGTGATTTTTTAAATCATCTAATTTTTTTTGAGTAGCATCGATTAATTCTTGCACTTCTTTGCAACTGAGTTCTTTAGTTGTTTTTTTGCAATGGCCTGCTTCTAATTGCTTTTCCCAATTTGAAATCTTTTTGTTAAGTTCTTCTTTTTTTTGTAATTTTTTTTCTTTATTGGATTGTTTTGTGGTGTCAATAACAAGGTCATTGAGGAAATTACAGTTTTCCACCTCAGCTTGTTTTGGATTGGCTGCAGGTTCCGTTGCATTGAGCATGGTTATACTTGTGGTGAATGCAATAGCAGCAGAAAATAATAGTATCACTTTATTTTTCATGATTTACTCCTTTTTTTTGGGGTCTTTTGGTTATTATTTGATGTATTTCTTTAATCAGTTCTTCTAAAATACTTATAAGGTCTTTAGCTTCTGCAAAAAGTATGATTGATGCTTTATCTTGGGTGAGTGGTAATTTTTTGAAATAAATAGCGGTAATCATTTGTGGGTAGTGCGACAATAATGCTTGTATGATTTCTTTGCTGGCACCAAGCATCTTTTTGCGGGCTTTATTGAATAGGGATTTTTTAATATCTTCCTCAAGGCGATAATTTAATTTTTCTAAAATATCAACAAGAGCAGCAGCTTTTGCTGTGTCACTATAATGAACATTTTTTAAGCATTTGGATTTGAATATTTTTGTGATATTCAGAAAATAAATAAGCTCACTCGAGTTTAACTGTTTATTGGGTGCAGTTTTTTTTGCCAGATAATAACTATTAAAAAAATCTTTATGGCAGGGTAAAATTGCATCAATAGTTGCTGGTATTCCCAATTTCCATTCGTCTGGCGTAGAAACGTCTTCATTTATTTTTTTTAATGTCATGCTGATAATAGGACTTATTTTTTTAATATGGTTTGAGATTTCAGTTTTTAATGTGTATGCATATTGTAGTTTTTCATGCGAAGAATCTTTTTTGATGAGTTGTTTGATTTTTTCCCGTAGTGAATTTTCTTCTACTAACAAAGAATATTTTTTATGTACGGCGTTGATAGTGTTTTTAATAAAATCTGTTGTTTCATTTAATTGCGCAACATAATACGCATATCTTTGTGGTGCTTGATTGTTTTCAATAAAGTTGGTAACGACTAAATGGCAACATTCAATAAGATTATCCCATTTTTGTAATTCTTCATGGTTTAGACCATTTTTTAGTAATGATCCTTCGGGAAAAGTGGCACTTTTTGTGGTATCAATAATGCCATAAAGTTCATAAGGCGTTGCTTGCGCGACTGTTTTTTGCATTTCTTCGGTACAAACACCTAAAGCGTTTGCAAAAATCATCAAAAAAGGCAAAATACGGGGAATGTGTAGTTTTGATGAATTATTCATAAAAATCCCCTTTCATTGCTTTATAAGTATTTATTCTTTTTAATTTAATAATAGCAAATATAACAGGGTAAAAGCAATGGTTTTAAAAAGACTATTTGTGGGGGGGATGACACCTGAAAATTAGGATATTTCAGGTGTCATTGGAAAATTATAAAGGTGTTTAATCAACTTTTAGATTTTTGCCATCAAAAGAGATTTTGTAATTTTTGAGAGAGGGATTATCGATTTGTATAGGTGCTACATTCGATGCAACTTGCTTTTTTGTTTTTGGATCACTAATAAAAGGTAATTCGATAACCAGGGTTTCATTAATTGCTTGATTTTTTCTGTTAAAATCAGCAGGTCCGATGTCACCTTCAATTGAGTTTACAGATTGTATTTCTTGGTCTGTTGGAAGAACTGTTACAGATTTTTTTGGCTTTAAAGTAAATTTAACATTCATATATGGTTGACAGCCATAATAGTCACAATTGTTATTGCCACCTTTCTGAGTACAAGGCATTCCACTCAGTGTTTTTAGCTTGCAACCAGGTATTGAATAAAATGATGATATAACGACCGGATATTTTGTATTGTTAGTAATCTTACTTTTTGTCCACGGTGCATAAAAATCTTCAGCTTGAATATGGCTTATTAGGGGTAATAATCCTAATATTATTATAAAATACCTACTTTTCATTATTCTCTCCTGAATTTTTAGTGCTTGACATTTTTCTTTATATATTTTATATTAGCAATTATTTATCAGAATTGGCAACGATTTTAAAGGGCTTTTTTTGATAAGTAAGGGTTAGGGAGAAAATAGTGTGTTATCGATTTTGAACAATAAGCAATATTGTGCTATGCTACACACTATATTTTTGTTATTTAAAACTATTTTTTAAGGGATTCATTATGAAACCATCAATTCATCCTGAAAATCATGAAATCACCACTCGTTGTGCTTGTGGTAATTCATTTGATACTATGTCAACATTATCAGAAATAAAAACCACGATTTGTTCTGCATGTCATCCTTTTTATACCGGCGAACAAAAGTTCTTAGATACAGCAGGTAGAATTGAAAAATTCGAGAAGCGGTACAAAAAAGGCGTAACAAAAGCGTAAAATAAGATACGATTGGTGTTGGTATGCAAATTAATTGGTCAGAACTCAAGGCTCGCTACGAAGAAATTAATCAAAAACTTCTAAGTCCGTCACTTGATAATCAACAAAGACAGGAATTGCAACGAGAGCATACCCATCTTTCTACGTTACTTAAAATTTATAAACGGATTGAAGAGCTTGAACAATTGCTGAGTTCTTCCCTAGAAGAGTTGGCAAAAAATCAAGGAACTGAATTAGCCGATTTATATCAAGAAGAAATAACTGAAGCGCAGCAAGCATTACAGCAAAAAAATCAAGAATTGGAGGATATTCTCTTTCCTCCAGATCCTCTTGATAATCGTTCGGTGTTTTTGGAAATTCGTGCCGGTACTGGCGGACAAGAAGCGGCCCTGTTTGCTGCTGATTTGGTCAAAATGTATACTAACTATGCTTTATCAAAAAGATGGCATGTTGAGTTAGCTGATTGCAGTACCACCGATCTTGGTGGTATTCGAGAAGCAATTTTGCATATCGAAGGCAAAGGGGTTTATGGTCATTTGCGCTATGAATCGGGCGTGCATCGGGTACAACGCGTACCTAAAACAGAAACGGCTGGTCGTGTGCATACTTCAACCGCAACGGTTGCTGTGTTGCCAGAAGCGCAAGAAGTTGATGTTGTCATAAATCCTGCTGATTTGCGCGTTGATACGTATCGTGCAAGTGGTGCTGGCGGTCAGCATGTTAATAAAACAGATTCTGCCATTCGTATTACGCATATTCCGACGGGCATTGTTGTTGCTTGCCAAGAAGATCGTTCGCAGCACAAAAATAGAGCGAAAGCGATGAAGATGTTGCAATCGCGTATTTTGGCTGCACAACGAGAAAAGCAAGAAATGGAACAAAGCCAAAAGCGTAAGGAAATGGTAGGCACGGGTATGCGTGCTGAAAAAGTGCGCACTTATAATTTTCCTCAAAATAGGATTTCTGATCATCAGGTTGATTTAACATTGAAAAATCTTGATGTTGTCATTGAAGGTTCCCTTGATGAAATTATTGACGCATTGATGAAAAAAGGTCGTGAAGATCGCAAAAAAATGTTATCGCCTACAAAATAATAATGGAATTTTACATGCTACTTTCATATTTTATTGAACATAATCGTTATGGTAATCTCATTGGTATTTTTGTGGTGATTTTGATTGCGTTTTTGTGTTCTCGAAAACGATCTGCCATTAATTATAGATTAATTGCTTCTGCATTAAGCATGCAGGTTCTTATTGCCTTTGGTATTTTAAGAACGAATGTTGGTTTTAACATCGTAAATGCAATAGCGCATGGCGTGACAACTCTTTATAGTTGCGCTGAAAATGGCGCGCAATTTCTTTTTGGCAACCTTACTAACCCAACAATGGCGTGGGGATTTATTTTTGCTTTCAAAGTGTTACCAATTATCATTTTTTTTGGCGCTTTGATGTCATTGCTCTTTTATATGGGCATTGTTCAGCGTGTTGTTACGGTGGTGAGTTATGCCATTCGACCAATTTTTGGCACTTCCGGTGCTGAAACAGTATGCGCAATTGCCAATAGTTTTTTGGGTCAAACTGAAGCCCCTTTATTAATTCGTAATTATTTACCGCATATGACTAAATCAGAATTGTTGTTAGTTATGGTAAGCGGAATGGGCACTATTAGCGGCGCTATTTTGGCAGTTTTTGCAGCGATGGGAATTCCTGCTGTGCATTTGTTAACAGCAAGTGTTATGGCTATTCCCGGTACCATATTGATTGCAAAAATTTTATATCCTGAAACTGAACAACCAGCAACGGCTGCGGGTGTTCAATCTGATGTGCAGAGTCCTGCAAATACTTTTCTTGATGCCATTGCAATGGGCACCACCGACGGACTTTATTTGGCCCTGAATGTTGCTGCTATGCTTCTTTCTTTTATCTCATTAATAGCATTATTAAATTTTCTTCTTGCTCTTGGGTCTGGGTATATTAATTCTTTTGTTCTCCATTGTTCTGGCATTGTTCTTCCGCAGCTTTCGCTGGGTCTTATTTTCTCTTATCTTTTTGCACCGTTTGGCTATTTACTTGGTTTTAGTGGTAACGAAGCATTCATGGCAGGTCAATTGCTTGGCATGAAAGTTACTATTAATGAATTGATTGCTTATGGTGAGTTATTACGCATGAATTTATCTGAGCGCAGTGTTATTATTATGACTTATGCATTATGTGGTTTTGCAAATTTTTCATGTATTGGCATTCAAATTGGTGGTATTGGTGCACTTATGCCAGAAAAGAGAGCTTGGTTAAGTGAATTAGGTTTATTAGCAGTTCTTGGTGGTTCATTATCAAATTTATTATCGGCAATGATTATTGGTTTGTTGCTTTAAGAAATGGCGTTAAATATCTCTTGGTAATTTCTTGAATTCAAGTGCAACTTTTGAATAATGTGGTTTATTGCGTGTTATTGTCTTTACTGCATTTTCTAAAGTTGGCTTGAAATATTCATATAATTCTGGATTGGTTGATTGAAGTTCTTGTCCGTTTTGTGCAATGGCACATAATCTTTTAAAAGAATCACCTTTATTCTTTTCAGAAATATCTTCATTAATATGTTGTTGCATAGTATTCAAAATTATAGTTGGAATAACTAATTCATCAGTTATTATTTCTGGTGAAGAATCATCTTTTTTATTTTCTACTTTTTTATTTCTGCAGCATGCAAGAAGAGCAGATTTAGTATTTATTTTTAGAGCATTAAGATATGAAAGTCCAATTAAGGAATTTTTAAGATTATTGGTGGCAAAGTTGAAAATATCAGAAATTTTTTTATTATTAAATTTTTCTGTGTAAAAAAGAATATTAAAATACCTTATATCTGAGGCTAAAAATGGATAGTTAAGCTTGTGAAGTGTGGCATGTAATTCATTAATATTGTCCGATATTAGATAATAATATGCTGAAAAAAATAACATGCGGGCAACTCTTCGTTTACTTATTTCTGACCAAATCTCGCTCATAATTCTATCGGTTGTTGAATTTTTTGGTATAGAACAAAAGGTATTTTCTTGTCCTTTGTGCAGAAATCCTTCAAATAAGTCGATGTATACTTTAAATTCTGGTAAAGAAACTTCAAGAGTAGTTTTGATTTTATCTTGTTTCAATTGTTCTAAGTTTGTATGTAATTCTTCTAAGGAATTAACATTTAAAGATTCTTTTAATAATGCTTTAAAGTGTGATGCAATTTCAGTTACGGTATCTTTATCAATATTGTTTTCAAGAATGCATTGTACCCTTGAGGTAACAAGTGATTTTAAACCAAGTTCTTTTTTTTGTAAGAGAAGTTTTCTTAATGTTGAAAAAATAGTATTTGGAAGACGTTTATTGGCGTTCATAAAATTAATAAGTTCATCGATGGATTTTTGAGTATATTCGCCGGATATTTCTTGATTTATTTTTGCTTCAATTAATTCAGAGATCATCTGATTTATTGGTGTTGATATAGAGTCAGATTCTTGTACTGTTTTATAATGTTCTGCAAGTTGGGTATAACTTTGTTTGATAAGTACATCTTGAAAAGCTGCTAAAGATTGATTTTTAAAGCGCTCCATTTCTTGTTGTTCTATAAAATCAAAGGATTGATCATTACAAATTGCTCTATAATCCATAAGAGAGTTTGTGAGATTATTTTGGGAAATAACTGCAGGAAAATATCTTAAAAGAGTAAGCACTGATTGTTTGATAATTATGTCTTTATAATAAGCAAATCTGCCGAAATTAAGAGAATTGACTTTGATGAGGTTAGTAAGATTGCTAGCATTTTTTATTAGCTGATTAAAATATATTATTTCTTGTATTGAATCAAAAAGTATAGTAGGTATTTGATTTTCAGTGGGGTAATAAGAAAGACGTCCATAAAAATATAATCCTAGGCATGATGGCGAATACTCATTAGACCAATGTTTTCTAAGTTTACAATATATAATTTCGCGAAATTGATCTGACAATTGTTCAAGGATTTCATTGATTTTTATTTCTGTTTTTTTAATCTCTTCAAATTTAGTTTGGGAAATTTCTTTATTAATTCTGTTTAGAATGATTTCTAAAAAATCTTTTACAGGATATTCTTGCGCTAATTCTTGCATTGATAAGGGTTTTTGTTCAATCTCTAAACAAGATAAAGATCTATTATTATTAGCTTGAATAATTATTTTCAAATTCTTTATAATAGCGTCGGTTGATAATGATGAAAGACGTATGATGCTATGTTTAAAGGAATCGAGTTCTACCCTTAAAGGGTCATCCATACCAGATGCAGAAGATATGAAAAAAAAGGATAAAAAAATTAATAACATGGAAAATCTACTAAAGTAATAAAATTTTTTTGCTTATGATAATTTTGATGAATTTTGCATTAGTATATAATTTTTTTTAAAAAAATACTAGCAAGATTATTACATGATGAGATTAAATTAATAATTTTTTTAACTAAAAATTGGTATCGAAAAATCACTTTTGTGCAAATCATTTTCTTCTTTATCCTGTTTAATGAGAAAGGGAATGGGATTGTTAGATTTTTTATTTCGTATTATTTCGCTTTGTTCAGGCAAAGTATATTTATTGAGAACCTCTCCTTCTGGTGTTAGAAGAAAAAGTTTTGTGCTATCTTGTTCAACGAACAACTCATCGTTTTCAGTTATGCCAATTAAAGTGCCAAAAAGTGTTTTTGCTTTTTGGTTTTTTTGATTAAAAATGGAAATTTTTGGATAGTCAAGTTTATTGTCAGGATGTTGTAATGCAATGAATTTTGAACCAATTTTAGCATTTATTACAGGAAATCGCGTGTGCATTCTTGTATAATGCCGGCGATTACTCCAGATATTTTTCCAATGATAATTACGGCCTACTGCATCACAGCTAATAAAACTGTTTTTTCCAAATTGTATCGTTGTTATTGAATTGGTATGAATTTTTGGCAGTTCTAATTTACACCTACCTTTTTCAAAACCAACTAATGAAAGAGTTCCATTTTCTTGACCTACTGCAAAATATTCGGAATCACTATCAATGGCAACTGCAGTAATTTTGGTTTTAAAGCGAACTTTTTCAATACTGCCTGATTGCATGTTGATAATAAATAATTTGTTATTGGCGCTGAAAATTACATTGTTGCCAAGATGATTAGTTTCAAGAAATGAAAGTGATAGGTGTTTTTTGAAAAGATGAGATAAAATTGTTGCATGATTTTCGCCAATTCTTTTCTGTACAAATTGGTATTCTGTTTGCTTGGATAAGAGTAGGACCTTTTCTAAACCAATGAGCGTAGAGCCATGAAGGCTGATGCGTCGGTCATCAACTTTGATATTGGATGAAATGGTGGCTATGTGCTTGAAATGTAGGGTGTCTTTTTTGTCAGCATCTATTTTATCGCCATTCATTGCGTGAGTTAATGATGAACAATATATAATACTACCTATGAGTGCAAAGCGAATATTCATGATTTTTTTCTTAGAGTATACCGTTGTTTGAGAAATGATTAATAAAAGCGCAATTGCTTTTTATGCAATTGCGCTCTGGTAGCATTATACCCTATAAGTGCAGAATTTTATAGGCAAAATTAACGAATATTCAATAGTTATTGTATGATGCAAGCGGCCCTTTTTTCAGGCGGTGTTAATGCACAAGCCAAATTATTGAGTGATTCGACTAATAATTGTAATTGTTGTGTTAGGTCATTTGAAATAATTTGCTGGGGTGGGTTGTACATAATCTGTGGTTGTTGGATTTGTGGCATTTGTTGAACAGTTTGTATGGGTTTTTGAACTGGTTGAGTTGGCGTTACGCTTTGCCGTGATTTTTGTATATAATACGATGTTGGATGTTCTTGATAATTTGTTTCTGGTGCTCCGCGCAATTCATCTCGTACTTGCATTAAAATTTGACCAAGATGATTGCTGCCGGTGTAATCTGCTCCAGCGCCGAAAAAACTATCATTACCTTTTGCATCTTCAACTAAAATTCTATTGCCGGTATCGAGTAGTAATTTTTTTAGAATATTGCTTTGTTTGAACTTTTCACGAACTGCGTGTATCATAAATTGTAGATTAACGCTTTTCCAATCTTGACGTACTTCGGTGCTATTTCTTCGAGCATAATTAAAGGCATCTCTTGGCTCTGGTAATATTCTAATTTTTTCTTGTATTGTAGGAAATTCAAATTTCATTGCTTGATAATAATGCTCAGTTGTTGGCCAAACTTTTCCATCAATAGTAATGTAATTTTTATAAAAATTAGTGAATCCATAATAACTTCCTGGTCCGGTATCGTCATAAAAATATATTGCGCCAGGAATATTTGCCCAATCATATTGGCCTTGAATTGTCGTTTGGGGTTGTGATGGAATTTGTTGAATTGGTTGTTGGATTTGTGGTGGTTGTTGAGCGCTTCCTAGTAAGTTTTCAATTCTTTGTCGATTTTTTTGCAAAATATCTCGTATTGCAGGATCAACGTTAATAGTTTCTTCTCCGCCTTTAAATTTTTTTTTTCGTTATTGGCTGATTGCCTAAAAAATCTTCGAGTCTAATCCAAGCAAAATTGTCACTGAATTGGGTTCTCGACTCAGCATGGAGTACGCTTCCTTGTATAAATGGTACTTTCACAAAATGAACATAATCTTCTGTGCCTTGTTTTGTATATTTTATTCAGATCGGACTAATATCTTTTTGTGATAATTGATAGTTTTTCGCTATCTGTTTTGGTAAAAATTGTGCAGCAAATCTGTCGGCTTTCATGCTGGAACTTGTTCCATTTCTATTAAAATCAGTCCAAATGTCTGCTTGTGGATCATGTCGCAATAACACTTTCCAAATGCCGTTATCATTGGCAAAAAGTATAATGCGAGATCGCCAATCTGCTTTTATAGTAAAAGTAATACATATCATAATACTTAAAAATAAACTTTTTAATTTCATAAAATTTCCTTTATATCGTTATTTTTATCTTCAGTAAGCATTGCAATGGTGTTATTGTGTAGTATAGGCAGACCAACAGCTTGATATTCAAGAATTTTTGTTGGTCGAGAAGTCCAATTAATGAGATGCTTTTCACGAAAAATAATTCCCGCATCGCACGTAGCAAGGTAATTATATATCGCACTATGAGGTACGGTCATGATGGTATAAGATTCTTCAGGAATATTTTTTTGTTCCAAGAGATGTTTAAAACCAGCGACATCTTGCGTTAAAATTAACAAATAACTGTTTGAGTCTTTTTCTAATTCTTTTTTAAAAAAAACGATTGTTTTTTCAGGGCACTGCCAAGGTTTTAACGAGCCATTATAACAATATACTTGAGCAAAGGGCGAAATAGTAAGTTCTGTTCTTGTTGCAGTTCTCCATTCTTGTATTTTTGCTGTTGGAATAGGTGATGGAATATCATTATATGCAATAGTTATGCAGTGTGCAGGTGTTTGATAGTTGGTTATTAAATGTTCCTTAAGGGCGTTGCTTACTGCCTCAAAATGTACAACAAAATTGTTTTTGGTTGATTGCGTATATACTTTTTTTTCTAATTGAGCAAAAATAGAAGTGCGCCATTGATGCCACCATTGTTTGAATATATTTTTTTCTTGTGCATGTTCATAAGTATATTCAGCGGCAAGGAGCCCACGAATTTGCACCGTGAACTGGGTACAATGTTCTGTATTGAGTGCTTTTAAACTGACAAATCCTGCAAGTGGCCCACGAGCAATGATTGAATATGAAGAAAACTTTTTTAGGTACTGTTTAAGAGCAATAATGGCGGGTATTGAGCTCCATTTGCCTAAAAATGGCAGTTTTTTAAGGCATACTATTGAGGCTATGTTTTGTGGAATACGTTTTTTGAGATAGGCAGCAGAAGGTATTTTTTTCTCAAAGCTGATAATAATAATTGGTTGCTGAGGGTTCTTTTTTTTATGATTAATTAATGGCTCTAAAATTTGACCATCAAAAATTGAATTATTAATGCTGTCATAGAGAATAAAAATGAGAGGTTCTTTTGAGGGATATTTTTTAATCATTACGTGTGTTACTTTTTTTTTTCAATTTTATTTTAAACGGCAGACCCAAATTTTTTTGCCATTCTCTGATCTCTCTTTTATTATCCAGAGGATTTTCGCGCAAATTGATTCGTTGGAGTGCGGGGAAATTTTCTCTTAAGATGCACAAGGTTGATTCAGCAATGTGTTCTATTTTATTTTTGCGCAATATGATTCTTTTAAGCGTCGTACTGGTGATTGATAAAAAGGGGACTTATATCATCAATTGCATTTTTTTTAAATTAAGTTGTGTTCTACCATCAAAATTTAATTTTTCGATGCCATCTAAATTTGAAATAGATAATTTTGAAAGGGTAATGTTTGTGTTATTGTACATTTTTATTTGATGATTTTTAATGGCTAAAATTTTTGTAATGGAAACATCTTGAAAAATCTCTTTGCCGCAAAACGTGGTGAATTGCGGCATGAGACAAAAAATGTTTAAAAGTGTAATGAAGTAATTTATTTTCATAGCATTATTTTAATTTTCTTCTTCACCAGCAAGCCATTCTTCTTCAGGTCTTAATTCTTCTTCTTCTTCACTTTGTGCTTCTAAGAATTTTTCGATAGCTGTTTTAGGAATATATGCTGAATGAGGTCTTTCTTTTGTAATGTTTTTTAGTCCGCCCAAAACTGCTGCTTGTGTTGAAGCATATTGTGTTGAAGGTTCTTTGCCTATTTCATTAATTAATTTTTGATAATATTTTCTTAATGGGGCATTCAAAGTATTTTCAATTTCTTTTTTCTTTGCATTTAACAACTCTAAAATTTTATCCATTTTAACTAGAGAGCCATTTAAGGGATCTTCAAGTCTTTTTTTTGTATTATCGTGATATTCTTTAGCTTTATTAAGTAAATCTTTTTTTGAATAATCTTTACCAAATTTTGCTATTTGTTGGCTACTTACTATTTTGCTTGTTGGGATTATAGTTCTTTTAAGGATTTCTTCTGATATGCCTTCAGGCGCTAATTTTTTTATGTAATCATCGAGTTCTTTTTTGAATCTGCTTATTAAGCCTTTTTTAGGTTCTGATTTTCCTCTGAAGATTTCTACATCATTAATTATTGTGTTGATTAAGTTTAAATCGGTAATATCTTGGTAGGGTATTGCTAGCACAATATTTTGATCACGATTTTTTGTGGTAATATGATCAAAAAGATTGTTGCTAATTTCAATAATTTTATCGATATGTTGTTTATCAGTTTCTTCTTTTGTTGCATAAATTCCTTGACCAGGAAATAAATAATAAGGTGCATTACCTAATTGTTTGATTTTTTTATCATAGTCTTGCCAATACGGTCTTATTGCTTGCTCTATTTGTTGATTTTTTTCATAATCAGCTTTTATATTTTCGGCTTTTATTAAGTTTATCGAAGCTTTAGAATCCCATTCTACTTCATTTTTATTATTAAATTGAATACTGTTTTTTGCTTTTTCACCTGGATAATAGATAATTTCATCTTCTGATTTCCTAGAGTTTAAAGCTTGAATAATTTTATTGAAATCTTGTTCTGTGGGATTTTCTAATCGTGGTCCATAAAGAATAAGATTGTAAAAAGGTGGTTGTGAATTATCAGATGTTAAGCCAATAAAGAAAAAGGCAAATCCAGATCCTGCATGTGGTGCATAATGTCCTGTTTCATATTTGACAAATTCTGGTGCAGCATCAGAGCGTAAAAATTTTTTTTGTGAAGGTGTTGTAGCTGGAACCGAAGATTGTTGAAGTTTGTTTGAAAGTGTTTGCAATGAAACAGTAAGATCTCGCAATTTTTTTTGTAATTGCTGCATGCCGTGTAAACTAGCTGTTGCAAATGTACTGTACATGATGAATATGAAAAAAAAATTATGTACTTGCTTCATAAAAACTCCTTATTCCCTTTTTATTATTTATTTGCAAACAGCCTAACGTAACTCATTCTTGATGATCAAGAAAATTAAAAAAAAGAGGGGAATTTTAAATTCCCCTCAAAAACTATCTTTAGCGATAATCTTCTTTTTCCATTTCAACGCCTGCATATTCTGGGCCTGAAACGCGTTTTTCTTGTACTTCTTCTTGGACGCGTTCAATGTGTGTTGATTTACGGCAACCGCTCAAGATACAGATTGAGCATAAAACCATCAAAAATAATTTGTTCATAGCATAACTTTCGTAGTAATGAATTAATCTAATGTTTCCAGTGTAAAAAAATATGAGATTTTAACAACTCTTTTTTATTAAATAAGCATGCGAAGATAATTTGCAATAGATAAAATAAAGGCAATGGCAACCGGAGTTTTAACTGGTTTAAAGCCAAATATCTTGTAAGCAATATTCAAGATCATGAGCACAATTAATACAGGATAACCAATATCGATGATAGGTCCAGAATAGTGCAAAATAGTTGATAAACCAAAGTTGGAAATAACACCGGTTGCTACCAAAGCGATAATGAGTGCAACTAGATATGAAATCTTATTATTGCATACAATTTTTTGTAAAAATTCTGCAAAAACAACAGCAAGAGCAATAATAGTTGAATAGCAGGCCATTAAAACAGCGATTGCAATAATGATTGCACCATATTCACCTAACACTCTAAATGAAATTGCACTGAAAAGTTCACCCTCATTGAGATGTGCTAATCCTTGTCCATGAAAAACACCTAGATAGCTCATACCAATATAAATAAGAGCAAGTAAACTAACGCCGATAGTGCCTGATTTGAGACCAAGAATAGCAAGCTTGTGTAATGAACTTTCATTATTATGAGGCATTGTTCTTTTCAGCAATGTTAATACTATTGATGAAAAGAAAATCGCACCAAGTAAATCAAGTGTTTTATAACCAATAATCAAACTATCCATAAATAATTGAGGACCAGTTTCTGTTGCAGTTGTTGCTGTGCCAGGAAAAAATAATCCTTTGCCAATAATAATAACAAGTGAAACAAGCAATGCAGGACTGATATAATTACCCAGTAAGTTGATAATTTTACTTTCTTTATAAGTACCTAGAAAAGTGAGTATTAAAAAAATGATACTAAAAATAATAAGAGAAATATTATTCAAAAATGGTGCTGTCATGATATGTGATAAGGTAACAATGCGAGACATGCCAACAAATGGTCCAATGATGAGCATGCAATATAATAAAAGAAGTGAACCGGGAATGGTGCCAATGCGATTAAAAAATGCTTTATAATCACCATTAAAGAGAATGATCGCAATTAAGCCAAGAAGTGGCAAAATAACGCCAGTGATGATAAAACCACTGATGCCCCAAAGGTTTTGATCACCTGATAAAAGACCAACACGCAAGGGAAAAATCAAATTGCCTGCACCAAAAAACATAGAAAATATTGCCAAACCGGTTGTTAGTGTTTGTGATTGGAAAAAACGTTTCATATAAATCCTTAAAAAAAAATCAAATAATATACTATGAGTATAGCAAACATACTCTTATAGAATCTATTGTTTACAAAATAGAAATACGATACATGGGTAGTGATTAATATATTCAGCCCTTAGGCTGTAATAATTGATATAGGGGAGACCCCAATAGTGCACATAGAAGATAAACATAATGCGCATGACATGAAAGCAGCGGATACTTTGTCAGCGTTATGATGTGTAAGGTTATAAGAATAAAAATAGGTTGTTGAATGCCTATTCATTGAATCTCCTTGTGCGGTAATGCTTTTAAATACGAAATAAGAACAGCATTATTAATTCTTGATGTTTCAGTATAAAAAATTCTTGTGTAGTTTGCAACTATGAAGAGCATTGATTTGTTATGGATACATGATAATGTTCTGTATATGGGCAAAATGATCAACTGTTTTTAATGATCGGTAGATTTGGGCAATGCTTGTTCATTAACTTTATCTTGAATAAATTGTGTAACTCGAAGCATATTTTCAATAGTGTCATTAATACGTTGCTCTTGATGATTTTGCAATGGTAATGGTGTGCTTCGCGCTAAATCAATATTTTTCTTTGTATTAATGCATTGTAGCACTTGTCTCCATTTGCGCTTTTCACAATCATTACTTTGTTTGATAGCTGCTTGTTGATCTATCTTGGCTTGTAGCGGGTAATATGAACTATTATTTCTTGGTTTATAAGTGTTTACTTCATGTGGGCATTTAAAATCATCTTCATATTCATCACAATCAACTTCATCTCCTGAAAAATAATCTTCAGAATCATTATTACTTTCTTCCATTGCATTAATTCCTGTGGAAATAAATAACAAGGCGGCAAGTAAGATATAATATTTGTTGTTTTTCATAAAGACTCCAATTTGGTTAAATTTTAAATCTGTTTTTAGGTAAGCCTATTTAATTAGTATTATCCTATTAGTATATAAAAATTGAAGCGTATATCAATCGCATTGGAGTAATATATAGGGTAAAGGCATAAAAACGTATGGTTAAAAGGGTTTTATAGGTTTTTGCTTTCAAGTAGAATCGATTAATGCTATAAAATATGCCTCTTAATAGTATTATTCTCTGTATTTATTATACTATAGAATAATACTATTAAAACGCATATAAATACTATAGAGGGAATATTGTGAATTTAGGGAAAAAAATAACAGTATCATTTTTTGTTGTATTATTATGCGCAATTTCTATGCATGCAATGGAGCAACAAGAAAGTCGAGAATATGATTTGTTCAATAGTAAAGAGTCTGAATTAACAAAAGAATTTGTTCAAAGAAGTACAGATCAAGATGTTATTGTTGCTTTGAGTGATATGTTGGATGAAAAAATTAATGCAACATTACTTAAAGAACCACAGACCCTTCTTGATGGAATTGTTCAACTGAATCAATTATTGGGTAATTTTGAAGTTAATTTAAAAGGGAGTGATTCTTCATTATTAAGTAATGGTTTGTTGATCAATGGCTGTGAAATACCATCATGTCCCTTATTTGTCTTTTGGATGCAAGAGGCATTGAAATTAGTTTTTGAAAATAATAAAAAAGTGAAAAGTCTTATTGCATTTGTTGTAGAAAAATTGGCAATGAACGTTACTAAAAGTAACAAAGAAAAGTGTATACAATTATTGAACAATTATTTACCAACAGTTGCTTTGCCGCATATAATGAGAAAATTAGAGCCAACGTATGCTTGGTCTGAGTTAACAAATAAATCGGAAGGTACCAATGAAGATATCATTATAAGTTTTAAAAAACTTATAAACAAAAATATTAACACAATTCATCTTGAAGCGCCAAAAGGTCTTTTGGATGCTGTTGTACAGCTTAATCAGTTGTTTCGTAATCTTGAAATAAACTTGAACGAAAGTACTTTTTCGTTTCTTAGTAATGATTTATTAATAAATGGTCATGAAATCCCATCACACTCATCATCGTCTTTTTGGATTCAAGAGGCGCTTCGGCGTGTTCTTGAAAACAATAAAAAAGTAGAAAAACTTGTTGATTTTGTAATAGAAAGAATAGCGAAAAATGTTACAAGAGATAATCAAAAAAAATGTTTAGAACTCGTTAGTAATAAGTTGCCGAGGGTAGTTGCAAAACATGTTGCAAATCGGCTTGCTCATACATATGGTTGGTATAATACAAAAGGATTACATCAAGATTGGAGAACATCTTCAACTAAGATTAGAAATCTTTTCCCCCTTGATTCTGCAAGGATTGCAGTAAAATTAGGTTTTGGTGACATTAAGATTTTTAATCTTAAAATAAGAGATTATTTAAAAAACAGAATATTAATGTTTAATAATACCATTTCTTCTTGGGCTTATAACAATAAAAATGTCATTGCAATTGGATTTAGCAATGGACGTATAATAACATGGAATATTGATACAGATAAGCGTTTATATTTAGAGGGTGGCGATAAGACAATTATTAATCTTAATTTTTTAGATGATACTACTTTGGCATCAGGATATAAAAATTGTTTGGTCAAATTTTGGAATGCTTCCACCGGTGATTATTTAAGAACATTTGATCAGGATAGTTTTAATGCAGCGTCAAAAAGTCAATTTTTCAAATTTTATAAAAACAGTATGCAAAATGTAAGTGCTTTACAACAACTTTATTGGAATAGATTGCTAAGAAGCGATAATAATAATCAAAAAATGTTTATTTTAAATGATACACAATTTCTTTTTATAAATGATGATTTGTTAGAAATGGGTCTAATGGATCTAAGGACAGTGAAGCAATTGAGTGATTTAGAGCAAGAAAATGCTAAAAAGTTAACATCATATAAAGGTCACACAGGTAAAATTACTGATATAGCTATGTTAGATGGTTCAACTTTTGCTTCAGCATCTGAAGATAAAACAATAAAAATATGGGATCTTCAATCAGGAAAATGTAAAAAAACACTTAAGGGTCATCGTAATGAGGTAAGGGCACTTAAAGCAGTAAATAGTACAATGCTGGTATCCTCATCATTCCATCGCTTTTCGGCTGTTTCTTTAGATCCTGCAGAGCAGTCAGTAAAAGTATGGAATGTTAATACAGGAAATTGTTTGCAGACCTTTGACGATTTTAAACAAATGTTAGGAAATATAACTCTTACTGATGATGTGTTAGTAGCTCATAATGGCAATGAAGTGAGAATTATCGATATGCCGACTTTTGAACAAACAATTAATTTTTTGGCCAACCGGAATTCAAATAAAAAAGCATCTCAAGAAATAGGAATAAAACAAAGTTGTACAATTGGATGATTGGTAAAAAAAATGCCATTCAAAAAAATCAGTTGAAAAATATGAAAGTGTATTTAAAGAAACAACAAAAGAAGAATAAGAAATGATTCTATGCTCGTCTTTAATCGATAGGAAATTTATGAAAAAATATTTTTTATATACCATGTTATTATCTTTATATCATTATGAATATATCTTTCCCAGGGTAATCATACTAGATGAACTAGAAGAATTACACTCTGAGAATACAGAAAAAAAAGCAAGAAATATATTACAAAACACACCTAATGATGTTCTTATTAAGCGTTTAAAAGATTACTTTCAGCATTTATCAGAAAAAATGAAACGTCATGAAGATAATGCGCAAAAGAGCGAAGTATTCAAAAATAAAAAGTTATTAACATTTATTGAAATTCTTGAATATTCAGATATTTTGGTTCAAAAAAACATTCTTGAAGAGGTACTCGATATTTTTTTTCATGAAACATCGGCAAATCCTGATTCCATTTTACCCGTATGTAGGCAGGAATATTATTATCGTTTTGGTTGTAATCTTTCTTTATTACAATTAGCTCATTTTGATGCAACTGTTAAAGCTATTAACAGAAAGAAAGGGAATGAAGTATTTCAGAGTCTTTTAAGACGGGGAGGAAACCCTTATTTTAAAACAACATTTAAGGATAGAAGCGCCTCAGTGTTTGATGATAATCAAGAACTTTGCCATCATTATTGTGAAATTAAAAAACACTCCGATGGATCTGATCAGTTTAGGTCATATAAGAGTTCAATGCGTACATTGAATTGTCAAAATGTAAGAGCTCAAAGAGAACTATTTGAAAAGCATACATGCAAGTAAAAAAAGTAACTAAAGAAATAGAAGGGGAGTCGTGATAATTGGTGTTGATGGTAAAAAGCGTTGCTTTGGTGGTCAGCCAGGCAAAGAATTGCTGGGAAATTATCATGATACAGCGTGGGGTATTCCGGTACATGACGACCATCATTTGTTTGAGATGCTTATTCTTGAAGGTGCACAAGCAGGCCTTAACTGGGAAACTATTCTTAAAAGGCAAGATGGCTATCGAAAAGCATTTTATAATTTTGATCCTCATAAGGTTGCAATAATGAGTGATAATGAGTTGGATTCTTTGCGTAATAATGAAGGCATTATTCGTAATCGTTTAAAAATTTATGCAACACGCCGAAATGCGCAAGTATTTTTAAAAATTCAACAAGAATTCGGGTCCTTTGATCGCTATATTTGGAATTTTATTGATAATAAATCAGTTATAGGGCATTGGAAGCGAATTGAAGATATTCCTTCTACTACCTCAACAAGTGATATTATTTCAAAAGAACTAAAAAAACACGGCATGACTTTTGTCGGTTCTACAATTATATATGCTTACATGCAAGCAATTGGTATGGTAAATGATCATACTATTGAATGTTGGTGTTATGGTTTATGAAATGTGTTTGATTAACTCATATTTCTTGCAATAAAAGGTAATATCTTTTGTAAATCACCTTTAATAAATATATCGTTATCAGATAAATATTTTGGTTTTTTTAAATCAATGGCAATGATTGTTCCTTGGGGATTATTTTCTTTATATTTTGCCAGAAAGCCTCGGTCATCATGACTTAGGCCGACACAGATAATATAATCAATAGCAAGATAATCTTCTTTTTTGAGTGAATGTAGTGTTTCTGAATAAGCAAAAATGGGCAAAACACCGGTTCTTTGCTGCAATAAATCTACATTTTCGGTTACAATTGCTGAATTTTTGTTATGAGCGATATCCTTTAATGCATAATGAGCATCAGTTGGTGAAGATTGGATTGCTGTTTTACAAAACTCAGAAAAAGCATGGGTAATTTTTTCTGGATTTTTCCATGCATTCTTTAAAAAATGCTTTAACCCTTTTTTTAGTTCTAAAGATTCTATTAATTCATTCATGGTTGCAACATTTCCTGAAGCAGAAAGTCCGGCGCCGGTATAAAAAATAATTTTTTTAGTTTTTACTATCTCGAGTAACTGTTCTTGGGTAATTTTTTGTGGACGTGCCTTAGTATGAATTAAAGGATCAGATAAATAGTAGGCTGGAAAGCCGCCTTTAAAAAGTTGTTTTAATTCATCAAGATCATATAAATAGCTATAGTTATGTGAATATAACGGGATTTTTAACACTTTTATCGCAAAGCCGGCTTTTTGGTTACAATAACAAAATGTTATATCCAAAAGGCTTTTTTTTGAAAAAGTAAAACTTGTTTGCCAATTTTTTTCTAGTGCTTTAATTTCTTCATCGGAAATTATTTTAGGTTTTTCCAAAAGCACATTGGCAAGAAGTGAAGACATTGAAAAAAAAGTAATAAGAAATAGATAATAAATTTTTTTGTGTAATATAATCAGCATAGGTAAATCTTTATGTTATTTAAACTGTAGAATTAAATTATAATATTTTAAATTTTCTTTATATGCTTCAATACAAATATTTCGATGCTCAAGATTTTCAATCTCAGAAAAAGTTGGATTATCATTTTGATCTGTTTCATATTCAGATGGTTTGCTAAAACCATTACTTCTAATTGCATCGTTATGCCAATGTTGGGTTGCATCACTTTTTTTAAGTTCATGCCATTCACTTTGCCCAGAAAAATTATCACCTAAATCTTGCCAAGTAAGAGCATCTTGTATGAAGGGAATATGGCAATCATCGCAAAATTTTTTAACTGTTTCTTCTGGATTGGTATAAAGTTCTTCGCTTAGTATAATAGTTATTGGCTTAGTGGAATTTTGCTTTATTCCATAAATAATCTCATATAAAGATTTATAGCCAATAACATCGCTAAAAGTATAGTGAGCGTTGTCAGATTCAAATATCTCAAAATTTTGTTGTATTTTTTTATAAAATGAGATCACTGCATGATGTGGATTTCGAATTAGAAAAACAAAATAAACATGGGGATTTTTGATAAATTCAGAATCGTTTAAAAGAAAATCTTGAACAGCAAAACTTATTTCTTTGACAAAGATTGAAGCGTGTTGTGCATTTTCAAATATATTTTTTTTAACCTCTTCAAAAGTTTTGTAAGCATTTTCATTGAACCAGTCGTTAACCGTTTCGGGAGAATTAATGAGATTAAATGCATATTGAGAAGGTTCATTCATAATAAGAAAATCACCGCGAGCTTGCATCATTCGCATAAAAGCAACCGATAAAGATCGTGGCGGTGAAATGAAATATATAATTTTGTTGTGTGCGCATACGGATGAAAAAATAAAAGATATAAAAAATAAGAGTAAAATTCTTCTGTAAATGAAGTTTTTCATTGTTTCTCTCATAGTAAAATAAAATGTGACAAATTTAGTGAATTTGTATGATATCACCATTAGTTAAATTTTGTAAATCAATGGGTTTGAGGCTGAATACGGCATTAGGTGTACCGGCGGCTGCCCATCCTTCTTCAAAATTCATTAAATCTTTATCAATAAAAGTTTTGATTGTTTGTTTATGGCCAATTGGCGGTATGCCACCAATTGCAAACCCGGTTACTTCGCGGGTAAAATCTGCATCTGCTTTTACAATTTTTTCACCAAGTATCGTTTCAATCATTGATTCATTTACGCGGTTTGGGCCACTTGCAAGAATAAGAATCGGCGAGTTGCTCTCTTTTGTTTTGAATATGAGTGATTTGACTATTTGATCTATTTTGCATCCAATTGCTTGTGCTGCTTCTTGAGCGGTTCGTGTGCTTGCTGGAAGTTCAATCACGGTTGTTTGAATTCCTTTTTGATCTAACGCGTTTTGTACGCTTTGCGCGCTTTTGCTTAATTTTTTATCCATATTGAAACCTGTTTCTTGTAAAATGAGAAATACAACATTTAAATAATTTCGAAATGGTCCTTCAGGTTGTTTTTTAATTCATAGTCATCTAAAAAAGAAGCAATTGTTTTGCATCGCTTCATATATTCATCATATTTTTGTGCAGCCAAATGGTCATGAATATTGTTTTGTTTTAAAGCACTATATAAGTCAGCTGATTGTAGCATCCAGTTTGTCATTGTTCCTGGCTTACCTGTTGCCAATTCATCATCAAGGAGTGTTTTAAACTCATGATCAGGTGACCATTGAGCGCCGGTGTTAAGTAACATTTTTACTATTTCCAAACCTATGTCACTGGCAAGAAAGGGAATAAAGGTAAAAGTATGAAACAATACGCTTATTCCACGATGATTACGATAATTAGGATCAATACCTAAAGCTAATGTTGCTTTCAATCCAGCAATATTTCCCTGTTCTATGTCAGCAAACAGCTCATAATATGCGGCTTGTTTACAGCATATATCAACATTGGAAAGATTTTGATCTGTTATGTGCATAAATAACAAATCTGATTTTTCTTTTCTTTTATATTTTAATTCTAGTGCATCAACAAAAGGTATTAATTGTTTACAATGAAAGCTAAATCGAAGATTTTGAGTGCAATTTATCATCCAATGTGATTTTAAAAATTGCGTCATTGTTTCCTGACGTATAATTTCTACATTATTAATTACAAGGCTATCTTCGACTGTATATGGCCATTGTGCATCTGCTTCTAAAAGAAGTTCTAACAATTCTAAAGACGTTTGATAATAAAAGTGCTCAAGAAGAACATTTCTCAAAAAAGGAAAGCCGAGGTATTTTTCATTAACATCAAAATCTTGAGCAATTATATTTTTGATTTCCTTAACATTACCAAATTTAATTGCTTGATTAAACGATGTTGCCAAATCCTGCTTGTAAGTATTCTCGTGTGCATAAGTTGTGATGATGACGGTGATACCCATCAATAACGATAGACATTTCATACCATTATTTCCTTTATTCTGTTATTTGCCTTGATATAGTCGGGTTAATTAGGTGTAAAGGATACAGGATAATTGGAACTTTAGCTATTTTTATTTATGATAGAAATGTTAAAAATCTGAATTTATTTTTTATCAAGCAATCCATTAAGATAAGCTTCAAGTTGATTTTCATTTGAAAAATGAAGTGACTCCCCTGAATATTCTTTTATTAAATGAGTATATTATTTTTGAGTTAAGAGATGCCAAATTTCAAAAAGATATAGATATACAGAAATTGGCTTTTACTTTTTGGGCGTTAAAATTCAAGGTTTTTAAAACTTCGTATTTTAATTTTGGCCATCGAATTGCTCATAATTGGCAGTATTTCTTGTTGTGCGGGGTTGTGGCGCGTTTCAATAACATTTGACATGGCTGTCTTAATGCAACTTGGTAGTGCAGCATAAAGTTTATAAGATTCAGTTGGTAATGGATTTCCTGATGGCAAAAATGAATGTATTGTTAACGGTGTTTCTCTGTTATAGCATTGTGCAATAAAAGCTGATTGATTGGCAGAAAGTTTTTTACTTTTTTTAATCACTTTTTTAGAATTTGCAAAAGGACCTATAAGTAAAATTCTGCTTGCAACAGCTTTTGCGGTATAAAGCCCATTGTTGGCATGAGCGGTTTCATAGGAAGTTTTTTTATTGACTAATGGTGGCCATGTAGGCCAATGATTAACATTATCAGAGGAAGTGCAATTAAAAATCTCTGTGGAAGTTTCTTGATTATGAAGAATAATATGAGGTTTTTGTTTTTTATTGGAAACGAGCATGCCCGACGAGTAGCCCATTTGTGGTAATATATAGATAAAAAAATTTCTTTTTTCTAGGTCGAAAACATGCATTTCTTGATCAGAACTAGTGACTGGTGTGCCATCAAAAGAGAATTCAAAATTACCGGGGAATTCAGTTGGGAAAGGAATTTTGCATGTAAGGGTATATCTTTGATGAGAATTAGTATCTTCTTGAAGATTCCAAAGTTCAATTGTTGCATTGGCATAGTCCCTCCAAGTTTTTTCATCGTGTGAAATTACAAGAAGATCTTTTGTATGGGGAGTGAAATTAAAATCAATAATAGCTTGTTCACTGGTAATACAATATTTTTTACCAGTTTTGGTATTCATAAGAGCAATTTCATGAGGGCTGTCAGTAAAATAGGCGAATGTTTTTCCATCAGGAGAAAAACCAAACCGTTTTTTCTTGCTTATAGAGTATCGATAATGAGTTGCCAATTTTCTTGAAAAATTCTTTAGATCGCTCAAAAAAATTTTCGTTTCTCCGTGATCATTCATAAAGGCTGCAAGCATAGTCCCATCATGATTCATTATGGGTTTCCAAAAATGTCCATCAACTCTTTTTAATGGTGTATTTTGAGTTACTTTCCCTATATCAAGGGGATATTCTGTTGAAAAATAATGTATTACTTCATCGCCCAGGGCAAATGTAGACTCATCATCGCTCATGCAAAAGAATGTTGAAATTGAATCTGAAAAACATGAGTCGGAATTATAACGTGTATCAATTTCTTTTACTAACTTGGTAGTTTTAGTGTTCCATAGTTTTAATTTACCTTCTCTATCAAGCGAAATAAGATAAGAATGTTGTGGAGAAAAAGTGATTTTTTCAAAACGTTTTTTACTATTTCTTATTAATTTTGTGATTGGTGTAGTTAATTGAGTAATGGGTGAAGCTTTTTCATGAGAACGATTTAGAATGCTTGAGCTTATTAACGCATCTATTTCTTTAGGAAGTTGTGCATGAAGCGATGCCCATGATTGTTGTGTATATTCTTTTATATGTCGTTTTGCATACGCTGCTTACAGCAGCATCTAATAATGATTTGCAAGCAAGATAGTTTGCTGCATCGAGAATTTCTATGAGTTCTTCTTGAGAGCAGGTGTTAAATTGCATAAAAAGATGATCTAAGTCTTGATATAAGGGGAGGGCTATAAGTTGAAGATATTTTTCTTCTTGTTCATTCTCTTCTTGATCATTTTTAAAAAATGCCTGAGATAAAATAGTGTAGCGGGTTATTATTGCATCATAACTTTTTAGTAGCGCGATAATTTTTTGTAAGGTCGGTGTTGAAATATTTTGTAAGCAAATTGGCTTATCGCTATTTTCTGTAAGTTTAATCATTGCATTGAGTTGTGAGCAATGGGCAATTATTTCTTGATCAACTAAAAAAACTGCCTTTTTATCGCCTGATTTCAGGCGAACTTTTTTTTTTTGTTCTTTGATGACATTTTCTTCCATTGCTTGAACAGATAAAGTATAAAAAACTAAAAGGCTAAAAAATAAAATACGATAGGTAATCATGAATAGTTTTCTTTTGGTTATTACAATAATTACTATTTTTTAAAAATAAAACATAATAAACTTTCATAATAATAAGTACATTATTCATGCAATTTGTCAATAAAGTTTAGTTAGCATTGCTTAATACACAATAAATAGTATCTTTTGACGTTATTGTTTAATTAAAAAAGTTTATAAAATAAACAATCAGGTAATAATTTAAAGAGCCATGCAATTAACCGCCAACGATGTGTAATATATGCATGAGAAGATTTACTCTCTATTGCGGCATAAATTTGTTCGGCAGCTTTTTCAGGAGTAGAGCGCCAAAAACTAATTGATTCGCCCATTGCGGTATCAACAGCTCCAGGTTCAATAGTGGTAATAACAATATTTTTCTTATTACGAATTGCATATGCTCTTAATCCTTCAAGATAATTAGAAACAAAAGCTTTAGAAGCACTATAAATAGAGGCATCGGGAATTCCTCGCAAAGCAGCAATTGATGAAATGCCAACAAGATGCCCGTATCCTTGTTGAAAAAAGTATTGCATAGATTCTTGGGCCAAAGCTGCAAAACCAAGCACATTGACCATTATAGTTTCTTTCTGTTCGTGCCAAGACCACATATTCATTGTTCCAACACCGGCATTTAAAATAACAAGATCAACATTTCCCATTTTTTTTATTAATTTTCTTAAGACATTTTGTGAATGCTCCGGTTCTTTAATATCCATATAATGAATGTATGATTTTCCCGATAATTCTTGTTGCAATGATTCCAGCAAGTGTTTTCTTCTGCCGGTTAAGCCAACAATATAACCTGATTGTGATAATTTTTTTGCCAATGCTCTACCAATTCCCGAAGTTGCACCGATAATAATAGCATTTTTTTGGACAAGGGATGTTTTTTTTGAAAAAGATATCAAAATTAATAAAGAAAATAGACCAATAATAAAAAATAAAAATAGTTTTTTTTTATTCATAATAAGCCTTTAGGTTGTAGTGTCCTTTGTATCATATTAGTATAATTCTTAAATTGGGTTTCAGATTTGTACCGATCTTTTGGTTTTGCCTTACAAAAGGTAAAATACCTATCTTGACGTTACTGTTTAATTATGTGCTGAAAAACAGAAATGACAACCATGTTTTTCATGTAGAATCGATTGATGCTATAAAATATGCTTGCTTGTGGTATTATTTTCTATAGCGATTACACTATAGGATAATTTTATTAAAGCGCATATAAATAAATATAGAGGGAATTTTATGATTTTAGGGAAAATAATATTAGGACCATTTTTTGTAATTTTATTGTGCACAGCCTCTATGTATGCAATGGAATTGGATGATGTGAGTGTTGATAGCGATCCTATGTGGCAGCAGCAGATGCAAGATTGTGAAGAGAAAGGAAAAGAGATTACTAGAATGCAAGAAGAACTTAGAAAAAACTATGTACAACAAAAAGAGAAAATGGCTAGAAAGCGTCAAAAAAAAATGGAAGAATTTGACAGAAGAATGCAAGAGGAAAATGAGAGGCATGATCAGTGGAAGAGAGAGATGGCTGAGGAAGAGTTATCTATTGTAAGAGTGTTAGATGACATAAGAAAAGAGTCGAATCAAAAAATTAGCTTTGTTATAAGTGAACTTATGAAAGCACATAATACATTCATGAAAGAGAAACAAATTCCCTTCAGTATACGAAAAAAGTTAGTAATTGAAAGCACAATAGATGATATTTTAATAATGTTTAAAATGAACGAAGAAAGAATACGAAATCAAAAATAAGTTTTGTAACTTATTTTTTTTCTTGACGTGCTAAGTAAATTTTTTGTTCTCTAGGTATATAAATTTATACCGAAGGGAGAACACTAACTATGAAAACGCATAGTGTTATTATCAGTATTTTTTGTTGCATTGCAGGATATTGGGTATATGAGCATTATGTGCCTTGTGTAGCAAGTTCACAGGAGATTATTATGAAATTAACGAGTCCAGCATTTGAGAACCAGTCAAAATTGCCTATTGATTATACTTGTCATGGTAAAAATAGTAATCCTCCTTTGCTCATACAAGGTGTGCCTGCAGAAGCAAAAAGTCTTGTTTTGATAATGTCGGATCCGGATGCACCACAACCACAACCATGGATTCATTGGGTGCTTTTTAATATTTCTCCAAAAACGACAGAAATTAATGAAGCAGCCCCGCATGCCATGTTAGAAAGTGCTAAGCGGGGTAAAAATTCTGCACAAACGTTGGAATATTATGGCGCTTGTCCGCCACAAGGTCATGGCATACATCACTATCATTTTATGTTGTATGCTTTAGATGAATTGCTAGGTTTGCAAGAAGGTGTTTCGTATGAAGAAATTAAAGAAGCCATGCAAGGACACATAATAGCACAAGCAGATTTAGTTGGTCTTTACGAAACGAAATAATGATTTTATGAATTATATAAAAAAGTTACAGGAAATTACGTTACAAGATGTTCCCTTGGTTGGTGGTAAAACAGCGTCATTGGGTGAGATGATACGAACGTTATCATCGTCTGGGTTTCGTGTTCCTGATGGTTTTGCTATTACGGCAAAAGCGTATTGGCATTATCTTGATGCTAATCATTTACGTGAAAAAATTGATAACGTCATGCAAACATTGCCTGATAGTGCCGATGAGCAACAATTGCAAAAAGTTGGCAAAGAAATCAGAGCATTATTTATGCAAGGGACTATTCCTGAAGATCTCAAACAAGAAATTATAGTTGCTTATAAGCAATTATCAAAAGAATATAATGAGCGTTTATTAGCAGTTGCTGTTCGTTCATCAGCCACCGCAGAAGATTTGCCAGGGGCTTCGTTTGCAGGGCAGCAAGAGACCTTTTTGCATATTAAAGGTATTGATGCATTGTTGCAAGCATGTAAAGGATGCCTTGCATCGCTTTTTACTGATCGTGCAATTGTGTATCGTATTTCAAAAAATTTTGACTATCGAAAAATTGCTCTTACTATTGCTGTGCAAAAAATGGTTAGATCTGATAAGGCTTGTTCGGGTGTTGGTTTTTCGTTGGATACTGAAACTGGATTTAAAGACGTTATTATTCTTAACGCATCATATGGGCTTGGTGAAGCTATTGTGCAAGGACAAGTTACCCCCGATGAGTATCATCTTTTTAAACCAACGTTGAAAGAAGGTTATGTAGCAATTATAGCAAAAAAAGTGGGTGGTAAAGAAAAAAAATTAGTGTATGGAAAAACACAAGAACATCCTACCATGTGGAAAAAAGTTGTTCGCAAAGAACAAAATCAGTTTTGTTTAACTGATGAAGAAATTCTTGAACTCGGAAAATCAATAATGCTTATTGAAGAACATTATTCTGAACTGCATCAGAAATGGACGCCGATGGATGTTGAATGGGCAAAAGATGGTAATGATGGATTATTATATATTTTACAAGCTCGGCCAGAAACAGTGCATGCGCTTGAAAATAAGTCTCGATTATTTGAGCAAACTATTTTGAAAACAAAAAATCCAAAAATTATTTTGCAGGGTCAAAGTATTGGTCAAAAAATTGCGCAAGGAAAAGTAAAAGTAATAGATTCCATACAGCAATTTGCTCAATTTGCTCAAGGCGATGTTTTAGTCACCATAATGACTGATCCTGATTGGTTGCCATTGCTCAAAAAAGCGAGTGCTATTATCACGGATTCAGGAGGTCGCACTTGTCATGCAGCAATTGTGAGTCGAGAATTAGGAATTCCAGCATTAATTGGCACTAAAAATGCAACAAAAATATTGCAAAATAATGCAGAAATCACGGTTGATTGTAGCCAAGGAAGCACTGGTTATGTCTATGAAGGTGCGGTTGCATTTGACGTTGAAAAAATTGATATAACGGCATTAGCTAAACCGCCTGTTGATGTTATGGTGAATCTTGGTGATCCTGCGCAGGCATTTTCTGTTTCACAATTGCCCTATCTTTCGGGGGTTGGATTAGCTCGTTTAGAGTTTATTATTGCTTCATCAATTCAGGTTCATCCAATGGCATGTATTCATGATGAAATGATAGTAGATAAAAAAGTGCAAAAAAAAATTAGAAATTGTATGCAGGCATTTTCATCAGGTAAAGATTTTTTTGTTGATACATTAAGTTATGGGATTGCAATGATTGCAGCGGCGTTTTATCCAAAGCCGGTGTTAGTAAGATTTTCAGATTTTAAAACAAATGAATATAGGAACTTGTTGGGAGGTTCTTATTTTGAACCTGAAGAAAACAATCCTATGTTGGGATTGCGCGGTGCTTCACGTTATTATAGTTCTTTATATCAAGAAGCATTCGCGCTTGAATGCGCTGCTTTAAAAAAGGTACGTGATGAAATAGGCTTAACGAATGTCATCGCGATGATTCCTTTTGTGCGAACAATGGTGGAAGCAGAAAATGTTATAAGCAGCATGAAGAAAAATGGGTTAAAGCAAAGCCTTGATGGTTTAAGAGTGTATATGATGCTTGAGATTCCTTCGAATGTGATGTTAATTGATCAGTTTTGTGCGTTGTTCGATGGTTTTTCAATTGGCTCCAATGATTTGACACAATTTACTTTGGCTGTTGATCGTGATTCATCAGTTTTGGCAGATCTTTTTGATGAACGTGATCAAGCAGTAAAAAAAATGATTTCTTTGGCAATTGCCGGTGCCCTTAAGCATAAAAAACCAATTGGTGTTTGTGGGCAAGCGCCATCAGATTATCCTGAAATGGCAGAGTTTTTTATTGATGAAGGAGTCACTTCTTTATCATTGAATCCTGATGCTGTGCTACCATTTTTACTTTCATTGAATTCATGATAAAATAAATAAGTAATAAAATTTTTGAATGTACATTAAACACCAATAAGGAGAAACAATAAAAATAAATATTATTATTTTTGTACTTATTTTTGTTGGTGGGTTGCAATGCATGGAAGATCAAAAAGATTTTTCTTTTTTTTATGATCGTGTGGAAGATTTGGATGCTGTTGAAGCATATCCAAATTCTCCATTTTTTGAAATGGATACAGAACAGTCAATGAATTTTCCAAGTATTCAACAAGATGAGCATAAAAATCATGTTGCACAAACACCTATAATTAATCAAAATGTATTGTCTGAGATATCTGAACATCCCCTAAAAAAAAGAAAAGCATCTATTTTTGAATCAGAAGGAGTCCCAAGTGATTCAGTTGATGTAAATACTGTTCGTTTTACTAGAGAATCTAAAAGTCCAAAGAAAAAAATAAAAAAAACTACATTGGAGCATTTTAATGATCCAAGTATTCCCGATGATTTTAAATGTTTCGAATGTAAAGTTGGTTATACCGCTAAAAGTGGAAAGAATTATCATTTAAAGCGAGCGCACACAATTTCTCCGAGTAATATGTGTATTGAATGTGGTTTTATAGTTAGTAAAAATCAAGAAAAAACGCATGGACGTTTTCATGATTCAATTATTTCGGATGAACTTAAATGTTTTGAATGCAAGGTTGGTTTTTTATATAAAAATGAGATAAAACAACATTTCATGCAAAAAGTGCATAAAAATTCTAAAAGTTTTGTACCAGAAGAATTTAAAAGTTCCAATCGTCCAAAAAAAATTACCTTGGATCGTTTTTATGATCCAAGTACCCCCGATAAATATAAATGTTTCGCATGTAAAGCTGGATTTAAAAATAAAGGTGCAATAAATTATCATTTGGTACAAGAGCACAAAACTTCTCTTAATAGTACTTGTAAAGACTGTGGTTATATAATCAGCAGAAATGAAGAAAAAGATCATGCGTTTTTTCATGATTCAACTATTTCAGATGAATTAAAATGTTTTGAATGTAAAGTTGGTTTTCTATATAAGAAAGAAATCAAAAAACATTTGGAACGATCAGTGCATCAAAGTTCTAATACCTGTTATTGTGGTTATAAGATTATTTGGAATCGTGCAAAGATACATGAGCTTTTTCATGATTCAACTATTCCAGAGAATCTTAAATGTTTTACGTGTAAGGTTGGGTTTGAGAAACAAGCTAGAATTAACCACCATTTAATATATGTGCACAAAATTTCTCCCCATACTCCTGAAGCCATAAAATTTTTGGCACAAAAAGGTGCATGAAATATTTTAAACATTTTTAAGCGTTTGTATTTTTTTATTTTTATTTTATTCTTAAAGTTGTTTGGTAGATTTAAATGTTATAACAGAAAGAAATACGCATGAAAAAAATAGTAAAGCAGTTATTTTTAAAAATAATTCTTATTTTTACTGCGTTTGGTATTAATCAACCAGTACGCGCACATAATAATGGTCCGAATGGATTGGTTATTGCCGGGGGGATTGTTGTTGGTACAGGATTATTATATATAACGGGTCGTGCGAGTAGTGCATGTATTTATGCACTTGCAAAGCGACGATATGAACCTGAAATGGAATTGTTGCAACGCATGGTTTATAAGCCCAGTGTGTTAGAAGAAGAATTGGTGCCCTATATTCTTGATTGCCATGCGCAAGCAAATGAATCGTTCTTTTTCAATCCTGGTATTTATAAAAATTATCCGTTACTTCACTATAAAAAAGACTTGGATGGGTATATCAACTATCTTTGGTATTTACAGCTTTTTAGACTAGGAACTGATATGCGACAAGAAATCAGTATTTTTATTGATAAGCTTAAAATGATTCGTCGTTATATTGTTACTGATTATAGTTTTGTAAAAGAACAACGTCAGTTTGACGAACGATAATAGAAAATAAAAAAAGCTGCAAAGATATATCTTTGCAGCTTTTTTTGTGATCAAAATTGTTTTTTTATTTATTTACTGTTTCAACCAATTGAAATTTATTGCCATCAGCATCGGTAAATGTCGCCATTTTTACTTGACCAGGAACTTCGATAATGGGTCCGTGAAAGGTGACGCCTTTTGAGGTTAGTGTATCTTTTGCTGTTAGAATATTCTCAACAAGCATAGTTACAACAGCGTTAGAACCAGCTTTTCCGGTACCGCATGATTCATTTTCTTCACAAATGCCTAATAGCATGCCGCCATCTTTTCCGATTACTTCAAGCCATTTATATTCTTGTGTATATTCGTGCACGATAAGGCCAAGGACTTCAGTATAAAATTGTTTTGCTTTTTCTAAATCTGAAACGATAATCCAAGAAAGATCCATTCTTTTGACGATTGACATAAAATTCCCTTTGTTATAAAAAAATTTTTATAAAATTAAAAGTATTATTATTATAAACACAGGGTCAAAAATGTCAAAATGCGCTAAAATAGGCTTATTTTTCCCATTTTCTTTTGATGGTGAAGTTACTGATAGGGTCATGATAATGCTTACAATTTTCACAACAACATCGATCGGCCGACCAGGCATATCGTTCACAGTTGCACATGCAAACAACATGTCGATAATTTTGATAATTTGGTCCTTCTTTCCTTGAACGATTTTGATTGTCCATGCAGCCGCTATTGGTGAGAGTGAGCATGGTGTTGAGAGAAAAAAAGAGGGCGATAAGCCAAATGGATACAGAGGTTTTCATAGAATCTCCTATTTGGTAATCGTGGTGATAAAATCAACGACAAGATCTGTGTGTTGATAGGCTTGATAAAAGTCATCGCCAAAAAAAGGTGGGGAATCTTTTGAAACGTTGCCAATGCATGTAGGACAAGATTTGAGTGGAAAAAAATAAATGGTAAACATGCTCCATGTAAAGAGTAAAAATAATAATTTGGTTTTCATGAGAAGTCCCTTCCGTCGTACACAATTAATTTCATGAGAATTTTTATTCTTGTCTGGTTATAGCATACTTGAATTAATTTTCAAATTGCAATAATTTAAATAGAGAATAAACGAAATTAATTTTTAGCCGGAGAGTGTTTGGACGTTAGAAACCTCGTTCAATGATTTTGGTTGGTGTATACATAAAAGTATCCATTAATTCTTTGTCTGCTAAGAATTTGGTAACATGCGGTGCATAGTGTGGATCTTGTAAAGCGCAGCCAATAATTGCTTTTATCCAACCAATAGGATTGCCGATATCATAACGAAGTCCTTGAACTTTATAGGCAAAAACCTTTTCGTTATTGTACATCATTTGGCTGATTGCATCGGTTAATTGTAGTTCGCCTTTTGCATCAGTTTCAATGGTATCAAGCGCGGCAAATACTTTATAAGAAAGGATATAGCGACCAACAAGGGCAAGGTTTGAAGGGGCATCTTTTTGATCTGGTTTTTCTAATAAATGTGATACTTGAAAAAGATTGGGAGTGATTTGTTTTTTGATCCCAATAATGCCATACGATGAAGTTTGGTCAAGCGGAACTTCTTGGACGGCGACAACACTGGCTTTTTCTTGTCGTGCAATTTTTATGAGTTGTGCCATTGCCGATTGTTTGCTGATAATAATTTCATCGGGGAGTTGTACGCCAAAGTATTCTTTTCCTATGCAATGGCGGGCTAACCAAACGGCATGGCCAAGGCCAAGTGGTTCATTTTGTCGAATATAATTAAAGTTTGCTTCTCGGTTGATTTTTTTTATGCCATTGAGGGTTTCAAGAAGACCTCGTTCTTTAAGTAATAGTTCGAGTTCTAAATTAAAATCAAAATGATTTGCAATTGATTCTTTGTTTTTATTAACGATCATTAAATAATTATTAATGTTTGCTTCCAAAGCTTCTTCAATAATATATTGTATAGCAGGCTTATTGAGTAATGGAATCATTTCTTTAGGAACTGCTTTTGTGAAGGGGAGGAATCGTGTGCCCAAACCCGCAGCAGGAATAACTGTCTTGATGATATCCACCGAAAACTCCTTTTTTCAAAAATTAATTTGTATTAAAATTGCTTCAAAAATTCTAGTTTGCCTGATGAAAAAAGCCGAATATCATTGATATGATATTGTAGCATCGTTAAGCGATCGAGCCCAAAACCGAAAGCAAAACCTGAATATTTATTGGTGTCAATATTACTGCATCTTAGAACATCTGGATGTACAAGTCCAGCTCCTCCTATTTCAATCCAACCAGTTCTTTTGCAGATTGAACAACCCTGTTTACAAAATGGGCATGAAACGTCTACTTCGATGCCTGGTTCAACAAAAGGAAAATAACTTGATCGTACACGAATTTCTAAATCTTCTTTTTCAAAAAACTTTCTAAAAAAAACTTTAATGGTGCCTAGTAAATGTGCTAATGATATGTTTTTATCAATTACCAAAAGTTCAATTTGATTAAACATAAAATCATGAGTGGCATCTGTTGCTTCATGACGATATGCTCTTCCGGGCGCTATAACTGCTAAGGGAAGTTCGTTTTTTTCCATGGTATGAATTTGTACTGGTGAAGTGTGGGTACGCATCAATAATCCAGGGATATCAAGCCATAAAGTATCCCATTCATCACGAGCTGGATGATCTTCAGGGATATTTAATGCTTCAAAATTATAGTATTCAGTTTCAACTTCAGGGCCATAGGCAATCGCATAACCCATTGAAATAAAAATGTCTTGAACTTTTTTATATATATATGAAAGAGGGTGTAGTGTTCCTTTGATTGCGTTGGTTTCATAGGCGGTTACATCGAAAAATTTTTGTTTGAGTATTTGTTGCTCAACCATATATTTTTCAAGTTCTGCATTTTTGGCATCAAAAGTGTTTTGTACTTCTTGTTTTAGACTATTCATTGCAGGTCCGACGACTTTTTTTTCTTCCAAAGAAAGCTCTTTAAGGCGGGGCATTAATTGCGCAATGCTTCCTTGGCGGCCTAGAAAGGTAATTCTAAATTCCTCTAAAGCGTCGAGAGTGGTAATAGTTTTCAACGTTGAAAGGCATTGTTGTTTTAACTGATTTATTTCTTCTAATAATGGAGGCATGAAATGTACCTATTGTTTTAAGATGGTTACTTAATGCATTTATCCTAACAAACAGAAGAAATATTGGCAAACTGGATTCACAACTTTTAGTCGATTATTATATTGACAAAAATTGTTGGATCTGTACTCTACTTACATATATTTCATTCGAATTATAGTATGCCGAGGTAGCTCAGTGGTAGAGCATGTGCCTGAAGAGCACAGTGTCGGTGGTTCGATTCCACTCCTCGGCACCAGCTTTCGCCAAGGCTTCAGCTGGCAGGCCATTTTCCTTAAATTTCATCCCTATTCTCTCGTATTTTTCTCGATAAAACAAAAGCTTTAAAAACTATTGTTGTATTTGTATGTTTTTTTATTGTAAGGTATTTCTTACATCGCCCTCTAAGATATAAATGCAAAATAAAATAAAAAAAAACAAATATAAAGGAAAAATATGAAGAAAATAGTATTTTTTTTTATTATTGCAGCACCAATGATGAATAACGGTATGAAAATGAAAACGCCTCTTCGCAAGGCACATAGCGCGCCTTCTTTATTGCAATATGGTCCATTGGTGAAACGTAAATTATCACATGAGCTTGATCCAGGGTCAGTAGCTTTGAGGATATTGTTATATGGAAGAAATTATATAAATGATCATGAATTAAATGTAGCGGCAAATCAGCTTCATTATTTGGCTGCAAAAGTGAATAATCGTCGTGATTTGCTTGAGGAAAGTAGTGCTTTTTGTTTTGTGGGTAGGATAGTGCAAGATAAAAAAAGAAAGTTGAATAAAAGAATAGCAATAGAAAAGAGTGAAAACTTGTCGACCTGAGATTGTAATGGTACGTTACTAAAGCAAATGCTTGAAGCACTAAAAGATAAAAAAGGATTTTTGAAATGAGGCAGCTTCCTTCCGATAAATATAATGTTGCATGGTTTAAATTAGCAGAATTCGTTGTGCGCGGCGAAAAAGAACGTGCGCTTGGTCTTTATCGATTGTTGGTGCATTCTTTTGATGATCGTGCTTTGGCATTTCAATTAGAAGGTGACCTGTTATTATCTTTTAATGATGCGCCCGCGGCAAAGGAAAAATATTCTTGCGCGGCTGAAGCATATAAATTGGTTGGTCGCTTTATTGAAGCAGCGGCAGTTTATGAACATCTTCATACGTTATCACCAGATCAGGAAGAATTTTCTTATAATTTGTTAGCGCTTTATCAAGAACTTCATATTTCAATACGTTTTGCTATTACCCTTAAACAATTATGTGAACTTTATTTAAAGAAAGATAAATTTGATCAGGTTATAGTGCTTCTTGAAAAGCATGAGCTGTTGCTTGAGATGAGTCAAAAAGCGGCTATTTATAGTCTCATAACGCTTGATTTGGTCAAAAAACAGAAAAATTCTGAGCAAATAGATACTTTTTTATCGAAAGCAGTTGATTTTCTTATGCTTAGTGCAGATGCGCAACAGTTGCCAGCTTTTTTAATGAAGCTTGATGCTCTTGATGTTAATTATTATAAAAAAGCTTTGCAATTCATTAAAGAATAACAGATCATAACGTAAGTTTTATGCTAATATTTGCTTCTTGCATTGCTTGAATGAAAGCGGGAGAAACGTTAATTGTTTTTTGGGTAAAAAGTTGTAGTTGCTTATTGTTATCATGAAAAATAAAATGTAATCGCGTTGTTCCTTTTTCTAACTTTTGTTGTATGTTTTGCAAGAACGCTTGATCAAGAGTAGTTGGTAAATGCAATGTTACAATTTCCGGTGTTGGCCCTTTTTCAAATAATAGTTCAACGGGTACTAAGTGATTAGCTTTTATTTTGCATTTTTGTGTTGCATTGATATCAAGAGTGCCTTTGACAATAAAAACACTATGTGAGGTAAGAAATTGTTCAACAATAGTGAATAATTTAGGGAATACAATAATTTCTGCCGATGATTCACCATCTTCTAGTTGTACAAACGCCATTTTATCACCTTTTTTTGTGACAATAACCTTGCTACTTTTAAGTAGTCCGCAGCTGGTTATTATGGGTTCATTTTCTGGTGAAGCATTCGTTGCCTTGGTAAGTGCTTGCGCAAAAGAACATAAATTAAGCAATGATAATGTTGTTTTATAGGTATCTAAAGGATGTGCGCTGATGAAGAACCCTAATACTTCTTTTTCTTTTTCTAATTTTGTTTTGTTATCCCATTCAATGCGTGGTGAAAAGTGGTAGCCTTGCTCAGCTTCTGTATCATTGTTTTCATGAGCAAAACCAAAAAGATCCATTTGTCCTGTTTGTAATGCTTTTTTCTTTGCAAGAGCATATTCTAATATTTTGGGTAATTCTTCGAACTTTTGTGCGCGATTGCCAGGCATATCATCAAATGCGCCCGCACAAATTAAATTTTCAATGACGCGTTTATTTGAGGTGCGCAAATCAATGCGTGTGCAAAAATCAAGCAAATCAACAAAAGGCTTTTTAGCGCGTTCTTGGATAATATTTTCAAGAGAAATCATACCAATATTTTTTATACCCTTAAGGCCAAATCGTATTGAATGTTCATTTTCAACAGCAAAATCTATTTTTGATTGATGAATGGCGGGTGGTAAAATAGTAAGATTCATATCCTTTGCTTCTTGCAAATAGAATGACATACTCTCAGTGTTGGTGGCTTCTAGAGATATTAGGCATGCCATGAATTCTGCAGGAAAATTTGCTTTTAAATATGCCGTTTGATAAGCAATTAATGCATACGCAGCCGAGTGTGATTTATTAAATCCATAACCAGCAAAATAGGCCATGAGATCAAATAATTCTCCGGCTTTTTTTGCATCGAAATTTCGTGCGATTGATTTTTCTAAGAAAATTGCTCGTTGCTCAGCCATTACTTCAGCTTTTTTCTTACCCATTGCGCGTCGTAAAATATCTGCTTCGCCCAGACTATAACCGCCAATAGTGGAAGCAATTTTCATCACTTGTTCTTGATAGACAATGACGCCATATGTTTCTTGTAAGACAGGAACAAGTTCAGGGAAGCTATACATAATTTTTTGCCGGCCGTGTTTTCGTTCAATGAAATCATCGACCATGCCTGAGCCTAATGGGCCTGGACGATACAAGGCGTTGACGGCAATAATATCTTCAAATTTTTCCGGTTGTAGTTTGCGTAAAACGTCTTTTAATCCTTCAGATTCTAGCTGAAAGACGCCGGACGTTTTTCCTTGGCAAAGTAGGGTAAATGTTTTTGCATCATCAAGGGGGAGTTTGTCTAAATTTATGCTGACGCCATGATTTTCTTTGATAAGTTTGAGCGCACGATCAATGAGGGTGAGGTTTTTTAAGCCGAGTAAGTCGATTTTTAAAAAGCCGAGTGTTTCAAGTTCAGTCATGGCATATTGTGTGACCAATTCTGTACTTTTTGAGGGCACATAAACAGGTAAAACTTCATCAATAGGTTCTGGTGAAATAACAATACCAGCAGCATGTTTTGAAGCGTGCCGCGTTAACCCTTCAAGCCTGAAAGCAATATCAAAAAGCTTTGCAACCTTTGGATTATTCTCAGCAAGTTCTTTTAATTTTGGTTCTTGTTCGAGCGCTTCTTTTAAGGTGATTTTTAATTGTTCAGGTATTAATGCAGACAATGCATTAGAGTCTTCAAAGGGCATGCCTAAAACACGCGCAACATCCTTGAGTACGCCTTTTGCCATCATGGTGCCGAAGGTGATGATTTGTCCTACTTTTTCATGGCCATATTTATCGCGAACATAATTGATAACTGCTTCGCGGCCTTCAATACAAAAATCGATATCGATATCAGGCATGCTGATGCGTTCAGGATTTAAAAAACGTTCAAAGAGAAGATTATATTTGAGAGGGTCTATGTTGGTAATTTGCAATGCCCAAGCAACTAATGAACCTGCTGCTGAACCGCGACCGGGTCCTACAGGAATACCATTTTTTTTGGACCATTGAATAAAATCACCAACTATTAAAAAATAACCAACAAAGCCCATTTTTATAATAAGATCAATTTCTAGATTGAGACGTTCCCAATACTCTGAAGCCTTTTCAGATTCAATAATTTCATTTGCAATAAGGGCGTTCAGTCCTTTGTTACACAGCTCAGTAAAAAAAGTTTCGGCTGTGTGTTCTTGTGGTATTTCAAATTTTGGAAAAAAGAGATTGCCAGTAGCAAAATCGAAGTTACACATATCGGCAATAACGCCACTATTCCAGATTGCTTCGGGATGTTCGGGGAATAATGCTAACATTTGTTCAGTTGTGCGTACGTGTACACGACAATCGCCAAAGGTAAAACGATCAGGATCGGTAATTTTGTGTTGCGTTTGAATTGAGAGCATGACTTCGTGTGCTTCGCGATCTTCAGCAGTTAAATAATGACAATCGCCAGCAGCAATCAACTGAACGTTTTTGCGCTCAGCCCAACTATATAACATTGTATTAAGTTTAATTTGGTCGGGTTGATCTTCTGGTTGAATTTCAAAATAAAAACGATCTGGACCAAAATGTTCCAAGAACCAATCAATGCGTTTTTCTGCTTCTTCAAGTTGATTATTCATGAGTAGTGTTGGAATGTGACCACCTAAACATGCTGAAGTGACAATGAGGCCTTCGCTGTGTTGAGCTAGAATGTTATAATCAATGCGTGGCTTAAAATAAAAGCCTTTTTGAAAAGAAAATGAAATGAGTTTGCAAAGATTTTTATAACCAATTTCATTTTGTACCAACAAAATGAGGTGATAATATTTTTTATCAACGGTTTTAATGGTAACATCTTCGGTAAAATATGCTTCCATGCCTAAAATGGGTTTTATGCCAGCTTTTTTACATTTTTGGAAAAATTTTACTGCACCAAAAATATTACCATGATCGGTCATGGCGAGTGCTTTGAAGTTGTGCGTTTTTGCAAAATTGACCAATTTATCAATTTGTATGGCGCCATCAAGCAATGAAAATTCGGTATGTAAATGTAAATGCGTAAAGTGTTGTGACATAAAATTTATAGTGCCGTGTAAAAAAATGGAATAGTGAAAGCTTTTTTAGTGTACTATAAAACAAAAAAAAGCTGAACTAGGAATCCGGAATAATATGCATGAAGCATGAGTTTTTAAACAATAAAATTAATAATGTATTGCAAAATAACGCAACATCATGGACAATCGAAAAATATATAAAACAGTTTTAAAGGAAGAAAAGCATGATTGCAGATACCGTTTTTAAACAATATGATTTGCGGGGCATTATTGGTTCTGATTTTCCCTTGGAAGATGTATATGATCTGGGTAAAGCAATAGCTTCATATTTGGTGCATCATGGTCATGGTGTAAAAACGGTTGCAATTGGTGCAGATGGCAGAATTCATTCCCCTTATATAAAAGAAAAATTATGTGCTGCGTTACAAGATTCAGGATTGAATGTTCTTTTTATTGGCGTTTGTCCAACGCCGGTTCTCTATTTTTCACTTTTTACTCAACCAGTGCAAGCGGGATTAATGATCACCGCTTCGCATAATGGCAAAGAATATAACGGTATAAAAATTTGTATGCATAAAGAATCGGTGTGGGGCGATGCAATTCAAGAGATCAAAAAATTATATCACCATCACGCATCGATCAATGACAAAGAGCTGGGTTCTTATGCGGAACATTTCTTAATACCTGACTATATTGTGTGGTTAAAAGAACATTTCAAGCATTTAATTGGGGAGAAGATTTCTGCCGTGATTGATTGTGGTAACGGAGCAGCCGGCACTGTTTTGCCATCATTAATTAAAGCAATGCAATGGCCAAATGTATATCTGCTTTTTCCAGAAGTTGATGGAAATTATCCCAATCATGAAGCAGATCCTACCGTGCCTGAAAATATGAAAGAAGTGAAACATATTCTATTAACCACTAAGGTGCAGCTTGGTATTGGGCTTGACGGCGATTGTGATAGAATGGCTCCGATGACAAAGCAGGGAGAATTAGTGCAAGGTGATAAATTATTAGCACTTTTTGCGCAAGAAATAGTAAAAAGTCATCCGCATATGCCGGTTGTTTTTGATATAAAATGTTCTTCAGGGTTATCGGAATTATTAACCTTGTGGGGTGCGCAATCTATTATGTCGCCTTCGGGTCATTCAATTATTAAAAATAAAATGAAGCAGCATGATGCGCTTTTGGCAGGTGAATTAAGTTGCCATTTTTTCTTTAAAGATCGTTATTTTGGGTATGATGATGGTATATATTCCATGATGCGTTTATTTGAGTTGTTGGTTAATTCGGGTAAATCTTTGCATGATTTATTGGCTGTCTTTCCCAAAAAATATAGTACTTCAGAAATTCGCATTACTTGTTCTGATGAAAAAAAATTGCATATTGTTGAGGCCGTTAAAAAATCTTTTGAGGAAATGAAAGATATTGAGGTGATGACGATCGATGGAATTCGTGTTATTATGCAACATGGGTGGGGAATGTTACGTCCTTCTAATACGCAGCCGGTACTCTGTTTGCGATTCGAAGCTGATTCTCAAGAAGCTCTGCATGACATAAAAAAAGTTTTTTTAACCCAATTACAGCCTTATTTTGCTACAACCATTTTAGAAGTCATACAAATAGCACCATGAAGAAGATAGGATTACATTTACGTCTTGCGACTAATTTTATTGATTTAATTCATCAAGCGCTACGCTTAAATATGTCGTTTTTTCAGTGTTTTTTATTAGATCCAAAAAAAAATAATAAAGCTGATACTATGATGCTTGATGAGCGAAAAGCATGTAAAAAGTTGTTGCAGCTTCACCAAGTAAAAGGGTATGTGCATGCATCATATGCCATTAATCTTGCAAGCGGTGTTAGTAATGCGGGTCTTCATTTTTTAAAAAAAGAGCTGCTTATGGCAAAACAATGTGGCTTTTCAGAAATTGTTTTGCATCCTGGCTCTGCAACAGGATGCGCTGATCGCTTACAAGGAATTGATAATCTTGTACGGCGTTTGAATATGCTTCTTAAAAATGAAAAATCCATAAAAATAATTCTTGAAAATGCTGCATTTGGTGCTAATTCGATTGGTGGAGACTTGCAAGATTTCAAACTTGTTCGTTCAAAACTTGACCAACCTGAAAAGGTTGGTTTTTGCATTGATACGGCACATGCCTATGCGTATGGTTATGACATTGCCGATGAACAGGAACAGGAATTGTTTATTGATCTTATTGGGCAAACGATAGGTTTTGATGCTCTTTCATTAATTCATTTAAATGATACCAAGGAATTATTGAGTAGTAAGCGAGATCGTCATGATATAATTGGTAATGGCGTGATAGGGGCACATTATTTGAAGCGTTTTATGCATCATGAAAAATTGGCATCAATTCCTGTGCTGCTTGAATTACCTTCTTTGCCTGAAGATGAACAAAAAGCTATACTTCATACCGTTAATTCTTGGTAACAAAAGAACTATAAAATAAGGATGCGTATGCGTATTGCAATAAATGGTTTTGGGCGAATTGGCAAAAATTTTTTAAGAACAATTTTGCAAGATAAACAAGCATTAAAAAAAATTGAAGTAGCTGCCATTAACATTGGCCCGGCTGATAAAAAGCTTGTGGCCCATCAACTCAAATATGACACACTCATGGGCACTTATTCGGGAAAGGTTGCTCTAGAGGGCGATTATTTGATGGTAGATTCATTAAAAATTCTTATTTTAGCTGAGGCTAACGCCGAACTATTGCCTTGGAAAAAACTTGGTATTGATTGGGTGGTTGATTGCTCAGGGCATTATACAAAGCGCGAAAAAGCTGCACAGCACTTGAAATCCGGTGCACAAAAAGTACTTATCTCAGCGCCAGCTCACGGTGATGATGTGACTATTATTCCTGGGGTAAATGGTGGTTCTTATGATGCTGCAAAACATGCAATTGTTTCTTTGGGTAGTTGTACCACCAATGCTTTCTTGCCAATGCTCAAGGTGTTAGATGATGCAGTTGGTCTCAAAAAAATATTTATGACAACAACGCATGCTTATACAAATACTCAAGTATTACTTGATGTTGATATTGGCGATGCTCGTCGTTCACGTGCTGCTGCACTTAATATTGTGCCTTCTACAACCGGTGCAACGTCAACCGTTGGCAAGGTGTTACCTCATTTGGCTGACATTGTACAAGGCATGTCAGTTCGTGTTCCGGTGGCAAAAGTTTCGTTACTTGATATAACTTTTGAAGCAAAAAAAGAAGTTTCTGTTGATTTGCTTAATAAAGCTTTTGAGCAAACTGCATCGACAACAATGCGCGGCATTTTGACAACAACTAAAGAAGAATTAGTTTCTTCTGATTTTGGCGGTAATCCGCATTCAGTTATTGTTGATGAAACATTAACGCAAGCAATGGGCACCATGGGAAAAGTTTTTGGGTGGTATGATAATGAATGGGGTTATAGTGAACGCATGAAGGATTTTTTGTTGATGTTATAAAGTAATCGTCGCTTTTTTAGAGAAGCAGTTTATTTTTTTAATGCCATGTACAACAAAATCACACAATCTACTTCACAACTGTCCTTTTTTGCTTTAATCTATAAACGTGATTTTTTTGAATGTCCTTTCTGATTATAGACACTAAAAAATCGTGGGCCCATAGCTCAGTCGGTTAGAGCAGTCGGCTCATAACCGAAAGGTCCCTGGTTCGAGTCCAGGTGGGCCCACCAGCTTTCATTTTTAGCAACAGAAAGGCTTGTAGTGAGCGAATTTCCCTTCCAAAAATTTATTAAGCTTGTTGCATTTGATCAAGGCCTTAGGGCGCTTGAACAACAACTTGCAACAATTGTTTCAGAAATGCATGTTCATGAGGCTGAGGTTGAAAAACTTTCAGGCGAGCTAGAAGTTGCAAAAAGGCATAAAGATGCCATGCAGCGAGAAGTTGATCGTCAGGAACATGAAATGGCTGCTTTGCAAAAAAAACAACAAGAAAAAGAACGTCTGCTCGATAAAACAGTTAATGCACGCGAAAGTCAGTCAATTTATCACGAAATTGCTTTAATTAAGCAAGAGCAATTTGATTTTGAAGAAAACTTGTTACAAGCATGGCATAAATTGGAAGGCAGTTTGCGTGATTATGCAGCGTTAAAACAAGATTTGGAAAATCGCCTTGCTGCTTTGCAAGAAAAAATAGCACACAACAAACAACAACAAGAAGTTATTAATCAGGCACTTGTTGAACAGCAAGAAAAACGCCTAGAACAAGAGCAAGGCATTCCTTTAGAATGGCTCGAAAGATATGCATTAATGCGTCGCACTGTTGCCAATCCTGTGGTGCCGGCTGTTGGAAATAGTTGTGGTGGTTGCTTTTATCAAATAATTGCGCAAGATTTGGTTAGATTGCGTCATAATGCTTTGTTGCAATGTAAAAATTGTTATCGTTTTCTTTATATGGAAACTATATGAAACAAATGAGCTTTTTACATGATATTTCTCAAACGCCAGTTGTTCCAGAACCATTATTAGTGGTTACTTGGAAATTGTTTATTGATGGTGCATCGCGCAAAAACCCTGGTAATGCAGGAGCCGGTGTTTACCTTATGAAAAACGATGAAATAGTCTTTAGAAAAGGATTTTTTCTTGGCTGTAAAACCAATAATCAAGCTGAATATTTAGCGTTGTTGTTGGGCATATTTTATGCTAAAAAACATGTTCAATCCAAAGATTTACTCACCATATTTTCTGATTCAGAATTATTGGTAAAGCATATGAAGGGTGAGTATAAAATACGAAATGCAGAATTAAAACTGTTGTTTGATTTTGCCTTCGTTTTACTCGATGGATTACATTATTCTTTTTGTCATGTATTACGTGAATATAATGTTCATGCAGATGCTTTAGCAAATGAAGGTATTGATAAAAAAATTAAAATTCCTCAGGAGTTTTTTACCTTATTACATGCTCATGGCATTCAAATTTAAGCGGTTCTTTTCTTTACCATTAATTCTTTTTTTATGCATTTCACTTAATGTCACTAAATTGCATTCAATTTCAAAAGGTTCTTCTCGATGGTACAATGGGGTTCAATTTCTTAAGAATTTGTTTAAAAGACCGACGTTGCACCAAAAATCAACAAAAATTATACCTCTACACAAAATACAACACTATGAACTTGCTGGCACGAAAAAAACTGTTTCATATTCTATACGCGTTCTTCTTAACGAGAAAAAAAATAATGATGCGTGGGTGCTAGGTTGTGCAAAAGGATTTGTTTTAACCAATGTGCAATCTAATTGCAAAAAGCGTTATGCCGAATCATCGTTAAAAATAAGCTTTAAAAATGGCAATCTTATGGTTAATGGCATGAGAATATCCGAAAAACAGATTAAAATTGATGCTGGCACTGATCATCTCACCTATGAAAATCATGACTACCAAGGATCATTGCTGCTCGTTGTGGAGCAAGGCCATTGTTATGTGATTAACCAAATTAATTTAGAAGATTATATTTATTCGGTGTTGCGATCTGAGAGTTGGCCGGGTTGGCCATTAGAAGTAAATAAAGCATTTGCTATTGCTTCACGAAGTTATGCGATGGTAAAATATCTGGAGGGTGTGAAAGGTAAAAAGCCCTATCACATAAAAAATACCAATGCTCATCAAACTTATAATGGATTTCATACAAACAAGCTTTTGAAGCAAGCGGTTGAAGAAACAACAGGCTTAATTTTAACGCACAATAAAAAACCGATTATTGCCATGTTCGATTGTTGTTGTGGCGATGTTATTCCCGCTCATTTAAATACGATTGATTTTAAAAAAGCTCCTTATTTGGCGCGTAAAGTTCCTTGTACTTTTTGCAAATCGAGTAAAATATATCAATGGAAATTAGAATTTGATGTTGATGAATTTCAAAAACTTTTACATGTTTCTGGTTATATGGTTAAACAAATAAGAGACATATATGTTGCCAAAAAAGATAAAGCGGGAGCGGTTGAAGAAATAATTATAAAAGATCACGATAAGAAGCATATTCTCACGGGCAAACAATTTTATGCGATGGTGAGTAAAGTTAAGAGCTTTTGCTATTCTGTGTCGAAAAAAGGAAAAAAAATTCACATTGCAGGAAAAGGGTATGGGCATCATTTGGGTATTTGCCAATGGGGTGCGCGTAATATGATTAATCACGGTTGGAATTATCAATCCATTTTAGGTTTTTATTATCCTGGAACAACATTTATGAAGTTAACACCACACGCTTAATAATAAAGGAATAGCGGCATGCCAAATTATAAAGGACATTTACTAGGCGGTTTTATTGTATTTATGGTAACGATGCTCTTAGTATATAGTCGTTATCATGTTTCATTGTTTACTGGTCTTGAATGGGGTTTATGCACTTTATTAGGCGCTCTTTTTCCTGATATTGATACAAAAAGCAAGGGTCAAAAGCTTTTTTATCGATTGCTTTTTATTGTTTTGATTTTTCTGATTTTTCAACAAAAGTTCCAAGTGGCAGTTTTCATCTGTTTAGCGGGTTTTATACCCCTTTTGGTTAATCATCGTGGCTTATGTCACAACATCCTCTTCATTCTTTCAATTCCCCTCCTGTTTTCATGGTATTTCTTCTTGTTTTTACCTCATTATAGCCTTCTAATCTTGGGCGATTTGCTCTTTTTTACCCTGGGTGCCATTTCTCATCTTTGGCTAGATAAAGGCCTTGTTCGCATGTTAAAAGCCTGGTAAAAGTCCTAAATTCACCCCCTTTTGCCCTTATTTTAATAAAGTATATAATTAAATATTATTATATAATAAGGATAATATTAATTAATATTACAAATAAACAATTAATTCAATATGGGGGCGTTATGAATTTTTCTATCAAAAAAACCTTTTGTATTTCTGCTTTACTCTTTTTTGGTGCCTTTTACTCTACCTCTTACTCAGCAAAACCTGAAAGCAAAACCAAAACGTCTGATCCTGTTTTTTTGCCAACATTAAGTAATCTTAATACCACAACATTCACTATGTTGTCTGAAAAAGATGATCTTTTGCCCGTCAAGGCAATTTCTGAAGTAGTAACTTCGATTCATTTTAACTATGAAAAAATGGAACAAATCAATCAAATTGCTCTAAAGAATAAAAATAAATCATTGCGCGCCTATTATACAATTACTAAAGGAATTGATTGCCCACAAAAATCAAAGCCTACTTTTATTACCCTTCTTTCAAGAGGATACGCAGATGCGGTTGCTCCTCTGTCGCTTTTACCCCCAAAAAGCTATTTCAAGCATATGGTTGATTTTATATGTCCTGATTTTAAAGATGCAGGCTCATTACCAAGAAAAGGTGGTGGCGTTTTGAGTACTTATACGGCTTATAGGGATAATCTTATTCAAACACCATGCGTTAATTTTGATTATCCTGATACCGATGAGCTTGCAAATTTTGCTCAGCAATTAGATCTCAATTGTTTAAATACAGTTTTTGAAAATATACCACAGGGCTATACCACTATTGGCTTGGGAACAAGTCGAGGCGCTGTAACATTGCTCAAACGGGAATTAATGAATGAAGGAAAAAACCGTCCCTGTGCATTAGTTCTTGAATCTCCAATTCTTTCGATTACTGATGTTGCTTCTCAAATTGCGAAAAAATTTGTGTGGAATTTACCCCTCATGCCATCACTTGCATATTATACCTTTTGTTTGATTAATCCTGGATTTGATCCCAAAGAAGACAACCTAGAAAATATGCTTGCAACAAAGAAAATTTCCCCCGATTTACCGATACTATTCGTTCATTTAAAAAATGATCCTACTCTATCTGATAAAGCAATGTTTACTATGGTAAAAGCTCTTGCTTGTTATAATCCTAATATTCATCTTTTAGTTCTTAACGATACAACAAAGACTGCTCATCACGGCGAGCTACATCACATTGAAGCATTCCAGCACGTTGCTAACACCTTTTATCGTTCTTACAATCTGCCACACAATGCATTATTAGCTGATAAGGGTGAAAAGTTTTTTGAGATTGCAAAAGAAAACGTATATAAAGCTGCTTCACCAAAAAATTGGCGCCTTGTTTCGTGTTAAGATTGGCTCTTTTTTACCCTAGGTGCCATTTCTCATCTTTGATTAGATAAAGGCCTTGTTCGTATGTTAAAAGCTTGGTAAAACACCTTAAATCTGTTATTAATTCAATCATTTATTTCAAATAGAAATTGACTTTATTATTTTTTTCTATAAAATTAGTTATATGGCTAACAATTTTATAGAATTTAAAGGAGTTTTTATGGTGAATAAAAAGACAATATTTTTAGGTGTTTTTGCCGTTTTTGCAATGTTTTTACCTTTGAAGGGTATGGAAGAACGCGGCTCAAAAAGAAGCTTTGAGCAGGCAAATTCTCAAAAAGAAGAAAAATCTGAAAAGTATAAAAAAGTTAGAACAGAAGCTAATGAGCATGAAGAGTATGTTATTTTGAAAACATTTGATGGACAAGAAATTCAACTGTTAGCAAAATATGCTCGTTGCTCACAAACACTTTGTTATTATATGGATGCTCCTGAATTTAATTGTTTAGAGCCAATTTCTTTGTCATATAATTCGGCATTTACTAAAGAAAATTTAGAGTATATAAAAAAGTTATTACTATGTATTTATAACGATAATCAAGATCTTGAGATTGATACTGAGTTATTTGTATCAATACTAAAAAGATTGCGTGCGTCTACAGAAGAAGCACAACAATTACATGATATTAATGCTTTTTTAGATTTGGATAAACAGTTAACTCGCTTAGTTGCAAAACAAGATAAACCGCCTAAGGGACTTTTTTATTTTTTTGCTGAAGATGGGCAAAAAATAGCAATTGCTAAAGATATTTTAAAACAATATTCCTATTTTTTTAGGTTGATTAATGCTGGTATGCGAGAATCATGCTCGAAGCAACTTTATACGAATCTTCCTTATCTTGATTTGAAGCTTTTGATTACTTTATTAAATTATTTTCATTCATATAAACAAGAGATTGCATCATTATTACAAAACGTTGAGGTGAGTGAGGACAAAAAAAGAGAATTACCAGTTTGCTTGGTGAATGCTATTTGTGCAAAAGTAGAAGAATTATTTGTTGATGATAAGAATGCAATATTGGAAATTATTCAACAAGCCCACCAATGGGAACTACATGATGTAGTTAAAGGTTTGATGAAATTTCTTTTAAAAAGGGCATTTGATGAAGACATAGGCGATTTTATGGTAAAACTTTCCCATGAGTATTGCGATGATTTTTTTTCCTCTGAAGTAATTAATAAAAAAAATGTTGTAAATGTAGCAAGCATATTTATAAAAAAACTACATGAGCAATTATTAAAAACAGCTTCGCAAGATGAAAAAGAAACGGGTTGTGAAGTATCGGAAAGTTTTTTAAGAGACACTGCCTTTAAGGGATTAACTTTATTTGTAGATTATTTTAAAAAAGAACCTCTAGAAATTGATGCTCTTATACATTTACTTCGCAGTGAATTAGATTTCTTTATTGATAATTATGAAAAAATTATGAGTACCTTAGAAATGTATAATAAAGATATGGTTGCACCGTTGAATGGTTTCATGAAATCTATTTTAGCTTATTCAATGCGAGGGATACATCAAGCTTTTTACACCAGTGATGGAAGACAATCGATTGTGGGATTTTTATCGGGAAATCGTTGTATTGTTGCAAATAGTCGCATGGATAATCTTTATGTTTTTAATTATCTAACACGGCAAATAGTTTTAGAAGATGTTTGCCCAAAAAATGTGCTTGGCTCTGCAACTAATGGAAAAAATGTATGTGTTCAACACAATGATGATACACTTAAAATAATAAAATTTGATGAAAACGAATTAAAAATTTCTGATTTTGCAATGCCCGATGTACGAATAATAACAGTGTTAGATGATTATATTGTTGTACAGGATAAACCTCATAATAAGCTTTATATTCTGGATGATGGTGGCAAAGAAAAATATTCTTTTGATTTTGATGGAAATAATAGAATTGCAGACTGTCTTTTGCTTAATGAAAATACTTTAATTTTGTTATTTGATTGTTATATTGCGCAAGTGGATTTTGAGCAAGGTAAAATTTCTATTATTTATAAAAATTTAGAAAATTGTCCGATTGTCCGCGCTGTACGCTTGAGTGAAGAAAAGTTCATTGTTGGTTATGGTAATGGAAAATTATCAATTTTTAATACTAAGGGTTTTATTGAAGATATTAAATCAAATGATGTCATCGTGGGTGCTTATAATAATAGTATGATATTATATGTCTTTTTAAATATTTTTATGAATATTGACGGTAATTTTCTTATACAAGCTGTATCGAAGGATGGTCTTAATGAAGAAGTTAGCTGTTGGGAAACAAGTTCAAGGAAGCATATAGATCAATATTCTTTTCCTAAAAAAGCTCTCTTAAAGGGGGTTCAGGGTGGCTATCTTGTATTTTTGAGAATGAGCCTTGGAGAATCTGAATGGATTATTCAATTTTCACCTTTAATTGCAACAACCCAAGAGATTGTTGAGCATTTACGAAGATGTAGTTTTAAGTTTTTATATCAATAAAATATTGTTTATTTCAAATAGAAATTGACTTTTTTGTTTTTTTCTATAGAATTAGTAATATAGTTATTATTTTACGTATTTAAAGGAGTTTTTTATAATGAATAAAAAGACAATATTTTTAAGTGTTTTTGCTGTTTTTGCAGCATTATCACCCTTAAAAGCGATGGAAGAAGATAAGCAGGGTTCAAAGAGAAGCTTTGAACAGGTAAATTCTCAAAAAGAGGAAAAGCCTAAAAAGCATAAAAAAGCTAGAACTGAAACTGGTAAGCAAGAAGAATATGTTATTTTTGCAACATCTGATGAGAAGCAGGTGAGCGTGTTAAAGAGTGTTGCTCAACTTTCACAAACACTGTGTGGTTATTTTGATGATGCTGAATTTGATAATTCACAAGCAGTTCCTTTGTCGAGTGATGAAGCATTTACTAAGAAAAATTTAAAATGCATAAAAAAATTATTGATGTGCATTCATAACGATAGCAAAGGTCTTGAGGTTGATGCTGAGTTACTTGGATCAATACTAAAAAGATTACGTGCGTCTACCCAAGAAGCGGAACAATTAAGTAAGATTATGAGCTTTTTAGATTTAAATAAGCAGTTAAATAATGTAATGGTAAATCAACAGAGAGTGCCTGAAAATCAGTTTTGTTTTTTTTCTCACGATAGACAGGGAATGTTGGTTAAGCAAGAAATACTATTAAGTTACCCTTATTTTCAGAGACTAGTGCAAGCTAACATGCAAGAATCGATTTCTCATAAAATAGTAACAGAATTATCATCGGCTGATTTGCAGCTTTTGATTGCTTTATTAGAATATTCTTATCCATATCAACAACAGATGGTAGCATTTCAAGGAAAATTGAGTGATGAGATGCAAAACAGCTTGTCAGCTGCTTTTGTAAAGGCTATTCGTGAAAAAACAGAAGAATTGTTTAAAAACGAAGAGAATTCAATAATGGATCTCATTGCGCAAGCTGATCAATGGGACCTTCGTCCTTTAGTTAAGGGTTTGATGGCCTTTGTTGTAAATAATGCATCAGAGCAAGATGTGAGTAGTTTTATTGATGAGCTTCCTACTAGTTATAGAAAAGAGCTTTTCTCTCAAGAAGTAGTAGTTGATCAAAATAATGCGGTAATGTTATGTAGTTCATTCATCAACAGATTGAAAGCAGCATTATTAACTGTTTCTCAAAGCGAAAAAGAATGTGAAAAAACAGAAGATTCGTTAAAAGATTTTGCTGTTGATCAACTGACTTTCTTGGTAGATTATTTTAAAAAGAATCCTCAACAAGTTGATGCTCTTGCTAAGGTGCTTTGTGATCAATTGAATTATTTTATTGATAATTATGAAGCGATTATTAATACCTTAGAAAATTTTAATAAAGATTTGATTATTCCTTTTAATGCCTTCTTGAAGGTAATGAGTGCACCGATTTTAAAAGATCTTTGGCATGCGAAGGATAACGAAGCAGAATTCCGCATTATAGGTTATTTATCGGGAAATCATTGTGTTATACATCAAAATGTTTATTCGTCAAAAGAGCCGTCTAAAAATTATATTTTAAATTATTTGACGGGAGATAAAAGAAGTTTTGATAATTTGTCTGATATGGATATCCTATCAGTAGATCAAAATGTATGTGCCCAAGGTAATAATGATAAACTTACAATCTTGCAATGGGATGGAAAACAATTTGGTAGTCCTTTAGATATAACGCGTAGTGATGGATCAGGATTAGTAAAGGTATCAAATAATTGTATTATTATGCGCAATAGAATTAATAATACGTTATACGTTTTAGATGATAAGGGCAAAGAAAAAGGCCGTTTTAATTTTGATGGAAATAATAATCACATCGAAAGCTGTTTTTTGCTTAATAACAATACATTAATTGTATCATTTGTAGATTTAAATGGTTATAAGCTTGCTCAAATGAGTTTTGATTCATCTGAAATTACCGTGCTTGATGAACAACCAGCAGGGTCTAAATTTACTTTTATGACACGTTTGAATGAAGAAGAATTTGTTGTTGGCTATTGTAATGGAAAAATATCGATATTTAATAATAAAACAGGTGTGAGAACTATTCAAGAAGATGATAGTGTTACTGTCGTTGGTATGTATGATCAAATTATTAAAAAACAAATTAGCGTGTCAGCAATTTTTGCTAGTACAAATGGTGAGTTTTTTATAACGGTCCGACAACTAGATAATTATTCTGAATATATACTTTGGGAAACAAAATCGGGTGAAAAAATTTCAACCGATAGGTTTAACAACAAGATTTATTTAGTAGCTGTTCAAAACGGACATTATATTTTTCTACCATATAATAGCCGTGAATTATTTCATCAGTTTAATCCTTTAATTGCTACCACGCAAGAAATTATCGACTATATGCGTAGTAATAATTTTAGGTTTTTAAATCAATAACATTTTTTGGAGAGAAAAAGATTGTTTTCTTTTTCTCTCCATTTTTTATAAACATGATTAGATATTTTCTGTGGTAGTATGTAGGTCAAATAATCGATAGGCAACTTGAGACGTAGTAGTTGCAATTTCATCGAATGGTGTATTTCTTACATCAGCTAAATACTGTGCAATGGTAAGAATTTGTGCAGGATTATTTTGCTTGCCTCGAATGTTTTGAGGAGGCAAAAATGGTGCATCGGTTTCAAGAATAATTTTTTCTAAAGGAACTGTTTTTGCAACGGTACGTACTATTTCATTTTTGGGATATGTTATTGTTCCACCAATGCCCAAAACCATACCAAGCGCGATAGCTTCATCTGCAAAAGATTGGTTCTCTGAAAAACAATGTATGACACCACGTAATTTTTCTTTTCTGAACTCATCAAGGCAATAGAGTGTTTCATCAGCAGCATCACGACTATGAACGCTTAATGCTAATCCAAATTCAAGAGCTAATTCGATTTGAGCTTTAAAAGCATCTTTTTGTCGTTGCAAATTATAGCCAGGATAATGACGATCAATACCGCATTCGCCAATACCAACAATTTTATAATCTTTAAGATTGTTGCTTTTCTTATTATTAAACCATAAAGAGCGCATTTCTTTTAAATCATTGTGCCATGTTGGTGTGCAATCATTAGGATGAATACCAATTGTTGCAAAACAATTTGAGTAATTTTTTGCTAATTCAACACAATTTTTACTTTCAATTATACTAGTGCCGACGTTGATAATAAGATGAACGTCGTTATTGTGTGCTTGCTCAATTATGGCTGATGCTAATGCAATTTGAGACGATGTTAGAAGGACATCAAATTCTTTTTTTACCATCATGTTTATATGACAATGTGTATCAATCAGCATAGAGCTCCTTATAAACAAATTTATACATACTCTTCAATGATAATACTTTTTATCTTCTAATGATATTTTTAAGTTTGATTATGATTCAGGTAAGCAATAAAAAGGCCAAAAAATGGTTAAAGTTGACAAACTTTTAAATCAAATTAGTCTAAACACGAATATCACAGAATAAAAAAGTGAAGTTTTAATGAAGAAGCAGTGTTTTAACCAATATTAAACAGTAGGAGCAACCTATGAATAAGAGTGAGTTGATAAATTCGCTCAGTGAAGAAACAACTTTTGCAAAAAAAGATGTTTCAAGAGTGTTGGATAGTTTTGCAAGAATTGTTCAACGCACATTGAAAAAAGGCGATAAATTACAATTAGCGGGATTTGGTACCTTTTGGGTGTCAAGAAGACCTGCTCGTAAAGGTATAAATCCAGCAACCAAGGAACGTATTAATCTTCCTGCGATTAACGTACCTAGGTTTAAACCTGGAAAAAATCTTAAAGAGGTTGTTAGATCAGTTTAGTGGTATTTTTGACTACGAAACAAAGCTATTGCCTGTACAAGGACCGTTTATCGGTCCTTATTTCTTTTCAAAGCAGTTTTTTTTAGGTATTCTTTTCTTTAATGAACTATTTCTATTTTAGTAAGTTCATGAGAAAATAGTTTTTTCTTATAAATCTAAGTAATTTTTGAAAAAATAAATGTCATTGCGAGCGTAGCGTGGCAACCCAGATAATAAAGTTAATTCATCATATGGAATTTATTAAATTTCTGGATCCCCACGTCACTGCGTTCCTCGGGAAGACATTCAGGAAGGCTACTGTACAAATGATAGATTTGAATTTTTTACGTGAAAATCCTAATGTCTTTAAAGAACTAATACATAAAAAAGAACCTGCTTTTGATGTTGATTCATTAATTAAATTTGATCAAGAATTGCGTTCGCTTACCCTGGAAATTGAAACATTACGTCATAAAAAAAATGAACTTGCTCAACAAGGAAAATCGGGTATTACTGAGGCTCTTAGATCTGAGGCAATTGCTCTTTCTGCTACGTTAAAAAATCGTGAAGAGCAGCTTGAAATTAAACAAAAAAATTTCCAGACGCTTTATTTAAGTTGTCCCAATATACCTTTGCCAGAATTACCCGAAGGTGGTAAAGAGGCAAATCAAGTTGTTAAAGAATTTGGTGAAAAGCCAACATTTACTTTTCCTATTAAAAATCATTTGGAATTGGGTACTGCATTAGGGTGGTTTGATTTTCAGACTGCGGCAACGATGACCGGTACCAATTTTGTTTTTTATAAAGATGAAGCAGTAAAATTAATATATGCTCTTAAGATGTTTATGCTTAAACATAATGCGGCGCACGGTTATTCCTACATTTTACCGCCCTATTTAGTGAATGAAAAAAGTTTGGAGATTGCGAGTAATTTTCCAAAGTTTAAAGACGATGTGTATGCAACCAATGATAATTTATATTTAATTCCGACAGCAGAAGTTAATTTAGCAAATATGTATCGTGATAGAATTTTTTCGCTTGAAGAATTACCCATTCGCATGACAGCGGCAACAAGTTGTTTCAGAAGAGAAGCAGGTGGTTATGGTGCTAATGAACGTGGCTTGCTGCGCATTCATCAATTTGAAAAAGTTGAGTTATTTACCTATTGTTTACCGGATGAATCTGAGAGTGAATTAAATCGTATGGTAAGTTGCGCAGAAGGAATTTTGCGTGCATTGGGTCTTCATTATCGTGTAACATTATTAGCTGCACAAGATTGTTCATTTCCCTCGGCAAAGACCTATGATATTGAAGTGTGGCTTCCAGGACAAAATCGTTATATGGAAGTTTCTTCATGCAGTATGTGTACAACGTTCCAAGCCCGTCGTGGTGGAATGCGTTATCGCTCATCTGCTGCAAGCAAAACCAACTATGTGCACACGTTGAATGGTTCTTCACTTGCGCAACCTCGTCTCATTGCCGCGCTTATGGAAACATATCAACAGCTTGATGGATCGATTGAATTACCAAAAATATTGAAAGAATATGGTCTCTATTAATGCTAAGACTGGTACTATGATTTCAAAAGAAATTCAAAAAAAGATAAAACTGTTGCAATTGCATACAAAACGCATTATGAATAGTTTTTTTGTAGGTGATTACCGTTCAAAGCAAAAAGGCTATGGTATGGATTTCGATCAAATTCGTGATTATCACGTTGGTGATGATGTTAGATTTATTGATTGGAAAAGTAGTGCTCGCATGAACAAAATGTTAGTTAAACAATATATTCATGAGCATTCAAAAACAATTATGTTGATGGTTGATGTTTCTGCATCAAGTTTGTTTGGTTCAACAGAACAAATAAAACGTGAAACTATTGCACAAGTCGCCACAATTCTTTCTTTGGCCGCACAACATGATAAAGCACGAATCGGATTAATTCTGTTTTCAGAAGAAATTGAATATTATTTGCCCCCAAAAACTGGTACTCAGCATACTCAAGTGGTAATAGATACTTTATGGAATTTTAAGCCTTTAAAAAAAGGAACTGATATTAATAAGGCATGCGCATTTTTGAGTAAAATTATTCGATCTGATGCTTTAGTATGTATACTATCAGATTTTATTGGTACTTATGATCAAGTTGCATTGACCTGCGTTGCAAAAAAATTTGATACGGTCATTATTCGTTGTTGCGATAGATATGAGAAAAAATTGCCCACAATTGGCTTTTTAAATCTAATTGATAGCGAGACGGGACAAAAAATAATTGTTGATGTTCGTTCAAAAAGTAGTAATGGCTATGAGAAACTTTTTCAAGATCGAATAACGCAGCAAAATAATGACTTTAAAAAAAATGGTATTGATTATATTGATATTGATAATAACGATCAATATGTAGATTCACTTATTTTGTTTTTTGTACGTCGTTTACACTAGTAAGGTCGTTAGTATGGATTCTATTGAAATATATGATATTTACGATATGTGGTACACACCATCTTGGTGGGAGAAAAAAGCCACGTTGCTTGTTATTGCTCTTATTTTTTGTGGATTGTGTTTGTTGTTTTTATATTATTTCTTAAAAAAAAGAAATGCACAAAAAAAAGAAACTGCTGCACAAAAGGCATTGCAGCGGATTGCGTTTTTGGAAAAGCAAAAAAATACTCTTTCGCATCAAGTTTTGTATGCGATGCTCACTACCCTTATAAAAGAATTTCTTTGTCATCACTATGGCAAACAGTTTGCCACTCAAACTGATAATGAGCTTCTTACTTCTCTTTCTTATAAGGGCGAAGAATTGCCAGAAGGCGTTATGCAAGACATAATTTTCATCTTTAAGGGAGTAGAAATGATTAAATTTGCAAATCAGCAGGCCCTTATAACAAAACGTGATGAAGATTTAATGCGTAGCAAGCATATCATTGAAAAAATAAATTTTAAAATTCTTTAAATGTCGATTCAGTCGATTTAAAGAAGTGTTTTACATGCCCGGGGCTCTTGACAGCCCTGTTACACTAAATACACAGTTTATTTTTCTTAATGCAAAATAAATAAAAAGTATTTTCAGAACTATGTTTTTTGATAGAAAGCGCTTAAGGGGGAGACGGGGGGAAAAAATAAAGACTATCAAAGGTTGTTTTAATGGAAAAGAGCAAAAATATACAATTTCTTATATGATTATTTTTTTAAAGATTTAAGGGAACAATAATGTCAAAACATGTAGGTGTAAAACTTCCGGATGATTTAATTGCGGTTTTAAAAAAAGCCCCTGTAGGTATTTTGGCAACCTTTTCTGAAAAGGGATTGCCACATACAACGCCGATTCATTGCGTATACCCAAAAGGATTGGAAAGTATTTTAATTTCAATACACAAAGAGCATACAGGATACCATAATATGGTATGGCAAAAAAAAGTTATGCTTTGTTTCTTGGAAGAAAATAATGTTGCTTATAGTGTTTTGGGCCGTGCCGGTGTTGTAAGAGCGCCTTCGCTTGTTCACCCATTGATGAATGTTGTGCGCATTGATATTATCGACATTAAAAGTGATAGATCAATTTTAACTCGTGTAGATAAAGGTGTGCAGTGGAGCTATGCATCAAGCGAAGCGGAAGAGCTCTCAAAAAATCTCTTAAGTGAATTAAAGGAATTGGCAAGGACTCTTTAGCCTTTTTTAAAAAATAAGGATGTATCAAATGAATCAATTTATGAAATTTAGTGTACTAGTCCCTCTGTTTTTTGCTTCTAGCGTAGGTGCGCAAGACGCAACAGTAAAAATTAACGCAGAAGTCCCAGCAGTAGGTCAACCTACTCCTGGGCCGGTTACAAAACCAGTTGAAGAAGAGAAAAAAGTTGATCAGGCAACGGTTACGAAGGTCCAAGAAGACAACAAAGCCGAAGCGAAAAAAAAGGTTGATCAAGGTAATGATGCTGCGCAAAAGGTAGATCAAACAAAAGAAGAAGCTAAGAAATCCGAAGAAGCTAAAAAGTCTGAAGAAGCTAAAAAATTAGAAGAAGAAAAAAAGAAATCTGAGGAAGAGAAAAAATCTGTAGAACAGAAAAAAATTGCTCAAGAAAAAGCAGAATCTGATAAACAAGCTTTGGCAAAACAAGATACAGAAAAAAAAGTTATTTCAGAGCAGCAAGAAAAAAAAGTTATTGTTGCAAAACAAAAGATACAAGGTGAAGGCATTGATACTTTAGAATTAGAAGGTGGCAATTGGCTTTTAAAACGACAAGCCCTTGAAAAGACGGTAGATATTATTGAACAAATAAATGGTTATTTTACTAAAGTTTTAGAAGCAAGAATCGATTTTTTGGTTAAGCGTAATAAAATAGATCGTGATTTTGACGCTTTTATTAATAAAATTGGTTTTGAGATGGGTGATTTATCAAGATTGCTCAATAATTTGACCGAAGAACTTGAAACTGAACGAAAAGCTATCGGAGATTTAACAGAGGAAGAACGATCGGCTTTAACAGAGTTAGATGCAAAAATAAAAGAAATTAAGCAATTGCAAGAAGAGACAATAAAAGCAACAGATCTAGCAAATTCTCTTGATGATGTCATTATGCAAGTTGAACAAGAAGTTACTATTGCCAATACCTATCAGGCAAATGCTTGGAAAAACTTTCAAGCCATCAAAAAAGTGCTTAATGATGAAAAAGCTGAAGAATTATATCTTGAAACCCAAGGCCTGCTAAAAAACATACAAGCTGTTGACGCTTATTTAAAAGAAAAATTGCAAGATTATTTCAATGGTATTATTCGTAATATAAAGCAGGAAATGTCTAAAATTGAAAGTTCAATGCAAGCGTTAGCAGATAAAGGTGTTAATTTTAAAGAAGAAGTTGAACGGTTCTTAGATGCTGATAAAAAAAGAGTTGAAAAAAACACGGTGAAAAATGTTGAAGAAGATAAAAGTGTTGAAGCATTGAAAAAAACAAAAAAAGCATTAGAAAAAAAAGCGACCCAAAAAGCAGGATGGCTTGATTGGTTTATTGGTCTTTGGGATTATCCAATGAGTTTTTTCAGTAGTATTTGGCAATACAGCATGAGTTTTTTTGGTGAAAAAACTGATACTCTTGTTGCTAAACGAGCAAGCGTGAAGAAAATTGAAGATAAAACTTCAACGCCAAAACCAGTTGCAGTGAACTAAAGTTTGATAATCTCTTTCAAATGCAGTACATTAAGAGCATTAAAATTTTTTGCAATAGAGATAGAAAGCAGCGGAAGTGGTGAAATTGGCAGACACGCAGCTTTGAGGGGGCTGTGGGAGAAATCCTGTAGGGGTTCGAGTCCCCTCTTCCGCACCAGCTTTCGCCAAGGCTTCAGCTGGCAGGCCATTTTTTTTAAATGACTTATGATAAGAAAATGTCTGCGAAAGCTGTCCGCCGTAGCTTGCCAAGCTGGTAAGCGTGGATAAGCGAAGGCTGGACTATTTTGCCAACGCTTCGTATTGTAGGTCTGAATTGAAAATTGAAATAAGAGTAGAATTGATTCAAGCATTGTTAGAAGGAAATATCGTATGAATTCATCTTTGCGTACGTTTTTGCGTTCAAGTTTTATTATGTGGGTTGCATTATTTGTTGCAGGTTTTTTCTATTTGTTTACCTTTGAAGGATTTGTTCCTCATTTACGTAAAGATCGCATTAAATTTGGTATAGATCTTGTGGGTGGAACTTATATTACTTTGGGTGTTCAAGTTGATAAAGCTCTTGAGATCGATTTGAATGACAAAATTATTTTATTAAACAAAAGTCTTTTAAAAGAAAATTTGGCTATACCTTTGTCACATTCAATTACCGGTAACAATGCTTCGTTAACGTTTGAAAGTTATGAACAAGCAAAAGCTGCAGAAGAAATTTTAAAAAGAGAACAAGAAATAGTTTCATCAGTTGATGGCACAAAGCTTTCAATGCACTTTAGAGATTCTTATGCAAATAAGCTTCGTGATGCAGCTGTTGCAGGAAATATCGAAGTGTTAAGAACACGTTTGGATGGTTTGGGTGTTGGTGAAATTCCTATTGCCGCACAAGGTGAAAAAAGTATCATTATTGAATTGCCAAATGTTGATGATCCTCAAAAAGCGAAAGCAATGATAGGAAAACCAGCGTTATTAGAAATTAAATTGATTGAGCGTATTGGCAGCAGTCCTGAAGAAGTTTTAGATGCTTACGACGGAGAATTACCTGATGGTATGATTATTATTCCTGGTAAATCGCGTAGCTTAGAGGGTGCAAAGAGATATTATCTAGTGCCAGCATTTACTGATTTAACAGGTCGTTTACTCAAAAATTCCTACGCAGGTTTTGGTGGAACGATGAATTCAGAGCCTGTTGTTCATTTTGAATTTAATCCAGAGGGTGGTCAAAAGTTTAATGAACTAACGCGTAAAAACTATAATCGTCAACTTGCGGTGATTATTGATGGTGTTGTTATTTCTGATCCTCGTGTCAATGAGCCAATTGGTGCACAAGGTATTATTCATGGTAACTTTACTTTAGAAACCGCTTCTGAACTTGCTTCAATGTTGAAATCGGGAGCTTTTGTGGCGCCGGTTACTTTTGAAGAAGAACGTCAGATTGGTCCATCTTTAGGACAAGAATCAATTCGTCAAGGGTTACTTGCTTGTTTGGTTGGATTGCTTTTATTATTTGTCTTTAGCGTGATCATGTATAAGCTTGCCGGTGTTTTTGCTGTCATGGCATTGGTGTTTAACTTGTTGCTCATTTTGATTGTTCTTGGCGCTTTGCAAGCAACATTAACCTTACCGGGTATTGCTGGTATGGTGTTAACGATTGGTATGGCAATTGATGCTTCGATCTTAATATTTGAAAAAATGCGCGAAGAATTAGCTACAGGAATGCCACTTGGGAAATCTATAAATTCTAGTTTTTCTGATGCAATGGAAGTAATTTTAGATTCCAACATTACAACATTTATTGTTGGTATTGTGTTATATAAATTTGGTGCAGGTCCAATTCAAGGTTTTGCGTTGACATTGATGGTTGGTATTGTTGCAACATTAATTAGTGGATTGTTTTTTTTACGTTCCATTTTTTCCTTTTATGTGTATACTTTAGGTATGCAAAAGTTAAAAATTTAGGTAAACTTTCTTTAATAGAGATAAAGGCGACGTAGCTCAGCTGGTTAGAGCGGCGGAATCATAATCCGTAGGTCCGGGGTTCGAGTCCCTGCGTCGCCACCAACCTACGCCAAGGCTTCGGCTGGCAGGCCAATTCTTTAAATGAATTTGTTATAACTAGAAAATTGACGTAGGTTGTCCGCCGTAGTTTGCCAAGCCGGAAGGCATGGATAAACGAAGGCTGGACCGGCTAGCGCCATATTTCGCAATCTTTAATAGAAAAAGAAGCATGAAGATTCACGATTTCAATATTCCAACATATCTTACCTTATTCCGTTTAGTGGTTTCTCCTTTATGTTTACCATTTCTGTTGATGTATGTTTTACCGTACAATAATATATACACAACGTATTGCGTTGCTTTATTTTTTGTTTTCTTAAGTTTTACTGATTTTCTTGATGGTTATTTAGCACGTAAATATCATCAAGAAACAGTTCTTGGGCGTGCTCTTGATCCTATTGCGGATAAATTTCTTCTTTTTTCAGCGTTAATTACTTTAGTTGCTACTCATAAAATTTATTTTTATTGGGCGATTATTTTTATTGGACGTGAATTTTTTATTATGGGATTACGCATTGTAGCATTAGAGAATGCTCTTAATGTGCATGTTTCTTGGTTGGGTAAATTAAAAACAATTGCGCAGATTATATATATAACGATGGTCATTCTTGATTCATCATATAGTTCACTTGCCTTAAGTGCAGCATTATTTCTATCACTTATTTCTGCTTATTTTTATTATGAATCTTTTATGAAACAATTTGCGCAGAAAAAATTTCATTCTGTTAGTTGAAATTTTTTCTGCGCATTTTTTTTATTTTGTTTTTAATTCTTGTTCTTTTATGCCAAAACAATCATGTAATTTTTTCCAGATCGTTGTATATTCATTTTTCATTATGCGACTTGCAAATAAATCGCATTGATGCTTAAATCCAAAGCTGCCAGCAGTTATACCTGCTAAGCTCGTTGCCACAAGAATAGGATCAGTTGTTGCTGCCAATAATGCAGTTGAAGCTGGGAGCATCCACCAAGCTGTTTTTCTAAAAGAGCTATTTTCAGTGGTTTTTATTATAGCATCATTTTGTTTTATTTTTGTTTGTACAGGTTCTAAGGCTTGTTTTTTTTCATTTTTAGTGAATAATTTACATAATGAGACGTGGCTGTACCGTTTTGTTAGATCAAAAAATGTGGCATAATTTTGTGATTCAAGAAGTGGCATGAGTCGTTGTTTGAAGCTTTTCATACCAAAAGCTTGGTGCGTGCCGGCTAAAAGTAATAAGAGTATACATAGTTTTTTCATGGTTTTTTCTCAATTATTTTGTTTTTAATTCTTGTTCTTTTTTCTCTTCTTTGCTGCAGAATATTTCGTTAAACTTTTCAGCGTGTTTAACTAATGATTTGTACTTCATTTTATTTATCCAATAATCACAATGCTTTTTTAAGCCAAGACTACCAAGTGTTAATCCTGTTACTCCTAGACCCAAAAGCACTGGATCTTGCGTTGTTGTTAAAAGTGCGGTTGAAGCAGGCAGTATTAAACCAAAATTTTCTCTGAGTGGGTTTAACATGTCTTTAGTTATTTCTTCATTTGTTGTATATATTTCTGATTCTAGTTGTTGACCGAATATAGTTATTTCTTTGGAATTAAATAAATTTTTTCCTATGTCTTTGCATGATTCTGCTAAAGTAAGTGCTTCACCATAGTTTTTTCTTGTAAAAAACTTAGTGAACATTGCTTTGGCAGGATTTATAGGAAAGCGTAAGGCACGCTTCATGCCAAAAGTTTGTTGTGAACCAACTAAAAGTAATAAGAGTATAAAAATTTTCTTCATAAGTATTGTTCCTCCATCTTTTGATACTTTGAATAGTAATAAATAAGTTGTTATGCAATACATGCATACTAGTAATTATAATAAATAAATAACATAAGTCAAATTTTATAAAAATTTACAAATAGAAAAGATGTGTTTTGCTTTGTGCAGAGATTAATAGGCTTTTTTTATTGATTAATTAGCTACATCAAAGGGGAAAGTGTGACGTTATATTTGCCGTCTTTGTAAATTTCTTATGAAATCTCTTCGTGTAGGGTTTTCTGCCTTGGTGGTTCCTAGGTAAAAAGCTGCAGAATAGAGATCATTATTGGTCCACCAACTGCCCAAAATGCAATTTTTTCTCTGTTTTGTACTGAGATAGACTGAGATTTCAGTCACATTTTGTAGGGTTAAGCCATGTTTTTTGCAAAGCTCTTGTAAGATTATTGCTAGTTTTTGTTGATCGTAGGGGTGTGATCTGCCTCCAAAATAGCCACTTCTGCTATTTTCAAGTTGCAGATAGGTAGTTGTGCCGTCCTCTGTAACGATCTTGATGTGATCAAGGTGTTTCCTTCTTTTTAATTCTTCTGCTTTAGCTCGTTTTTTGGATTTTTTACTTCTTTCAAGGCGTGCAATCCGTTTATTTTTTTGTTCAATAATTCTTTTTTTTAAGGAGGCTAGGAACAATGCCTCTTGGGCTGGAGCGGCATTTTTAAGGCTTTTGAGGGCATGAGTAGGGATAAAAATCGTGATTGTTATAATGAGTAGAAATAGAGTGTTTTTTAGTACAATGTTCATAAGTATCCGTTTTTTTAAGGTTGTTTTTTTTAAAATAGCAAAATGAGAGAAAATAATAAAATATGAAGGGTATTCAAGTTTTATAGTCTATTTTGGTGTTAATTGTAAGAAGGCTAAATTTATATATACTAATATAAGTAAACTATATTAAAAATACTGTATTTATGGGGTTTTTTATGATAAATAAAAATTTTTTATGGGTGTTTTTTTGTGTGGCTTCTTTAGGTTCTATTAATTTAGTCAAAGCTGAATCAACATATTCCAGACAGGAACGTGAATATCAGTTGTTACTATTAAAGCCCGAATTTGCGCATTTTAAAAAACAGTTGCTTATTGATAAAGAATGGGCAGAAAGACATAATATTAATATTGATGATCATCTAAAAAAGATGTTTAAGGATGCAGCTGAGAATGCTAATTGGGTAAAAGCGAGAATTGTTCACGAAGTTTTTAATAAGACGCAGGAAAAATATTATAGCTTAGGTGATATGATTAATGTTGTTTATGGAGATAAAGAAGAGAAACATGAAAATGAGCAAGAAAAAAGTAAGAAAAGCGATGATGGGATTATTAAATATGTTAATGGTTATGCAATGTTGGAAAAAGATGGTAATCAATATTTTGTAGTTAATAATTAAGGTTTGTTATGAATAAAAAGTTTAGTGTTTTATTTTTAAGTTTAATTATTGCGAATTATCATGTTAGTTTTGGTAAAAAGACAATTGGACCCAGAACTGTTAATACAGGAACTTTACTTGAAAATATTGATAGAAGATTACAAAATGCAGCTGCGCATGGAAAATTAAAAAAAGTAGAATCATTGATAAATCGTGGTGCTAATGTTAATGCGCAAGATGGTGATGGCCTCACTCCTTTACATTTAGCAGCAATGTATAGCCATGAAAGTGTTGTTGAAACATTGTTAAAAAACAAAGCTCGTGTTGATATAAATAATGATAATGGCGCAACTCCTTTGATAATGGCGGTAGCATCAAAAAATATCAATATTATCCGTTTATTGCTTAATGGTAATGAAAGTCTGGTGACAAAAGATTACAATGGCAAAACGGTTTTTTATGTGGATCAATGTTCTAAATTCAATAAAAATGCTTTAATGCTAGCCGTTGCTATAGAAGATGAAGAGGCGGTGGAGTTATTATTGGAAAAGGGAGCATTGCCATTCAATAATTGTGGGTGTTTTGCATATCTTTCTCAAGATACTAGTAATTTAAGGATTATGGAAAGATTAATAAGAAGGGAAAGAGCATTGAAGGAATCCAACAAAATGTTTACTAGAACTGGTAGAACATTTGTGTCGGAAGCTTTTATGGGCGAAATACGCAAAAGCCTTAATAAAGAAAAGGTAGATTTAGCTGATGAATCTGCTTCAAAATAGTTAATTGAATACTAAAATAATAGGAATAAGCGAAAAAAGATTGTTTTTTTGTTTGTTCCTATTATCATTTTAAAGTAGATGTTAATAAAATCATAAAAATAGCAGTTGTCTCTATGATAGTACTTTTTTTGCCTAGTATCGCCTATTTAATTGGCGCAATTCCAATGGGATTCATAATCGCCCGTTGTGCAGGTTTTGCTGATATAACGCAGCTTGGTTCTGGTAATATTGGTGCAACCAATGTTGCCCGCATTGCAGGGAAAAAATACTTTCTTTTGGTTTTTTTAGCTGACGCGGCAAAGGCATTTTTATATCTTTATTTTTTGCAATGTTGCGAAGTTGCTCTTTCTATGCAATATCTGTGCGCATTATTTCTCATTTTAGGCAATAGTTTTTCTCTTTTTTTGGGTGGAAAAGGTGGCAAAGGTGTTGCAACTTCGGTTGGCATTATGGCGGCTTTCAATATATACGTGCTTTGTGCAATGCTTTTTTTGTGGCTTTGCGGTGTTATGAAAACACGTAATATTGGTATATCATCAGTTATAACGCTTTTTTTGTTGCCAATTTTTGTTTTTGTTTTAGTTCAACAAATCACTGATTTTTTTCTGCTTACTCTATTTATTTCTTGGTGGGGGATCTGGCGACATGCAGAAAATATTAAACAATTTCTTAAAAGTTTTGAAGCGGCATAATATTTTTTTTGTTGTAATTGTTGTAGGGTGCATTTTTTTGCACTGTTCAATGAGCCGTGATATGGTGAATACAAACATCTATGCATCTAAAAATATACATGAGGTATCAATGAATTTTAAAAGTGTGGCAGAAGTTTTTGATGCCATTAATCAAGTAAGTTCTCGTTTACAAATTACTGAGTTGCTCGCCAATTTATTCAAAAAAGCTACGCCAACTGAGGCGCGAATATTAAGTAATATCTCGTTGGGTATGTTGCGTCCGCCGTATGAAGGCACGCAATTTAATATTGCTCAAAAAAGTATGATAAAAATTATTGCATCATTAACTCATCACACCGTTGCTACTATTGAGCATGAATCAAAAAAATTGGGTGATTTGGGATTGGTTGTTTCAGCGTTATATAAAGATCAATCTGAACAATCAATGACGGTGTTACAAGTATTCAAAAAACTTGAAGAACTTGAAGCAATTAGTGGCACTGGTTCGCAAGAAGAACGCCTTCAGTTGATTGTTGCGTTGCTCAATGATCTTGATCCTTTATCTGCTCAATATGTTGTTTCAATTATTTTAGGCACTTTGCGACTTGGTTTTTCTGATATGACCATTATTGATGCTTTATCATGGATGGAAGTTGGTGATAAGAGTATTCGATCTGAACTTGAGACGGCGTATAATATTTGTGCTGATATTGGTTTGATTGCGCAAACGCTCAAAGAAGGGGGCTTAAAAGCAATTAAACATATGAAAACAACGGTGGGCATACCAATTCGGCTTGCGGCTGCAGAACGATTGCCAAATGCGGAGGCAGTTTTTGAAAAAATTGGTAAATGCATTGCGCAGCCAAAACTTGATGGCTTCCGATTGCAAGTGCATCTTGATAAAACACATCCAAGAAAACCTATCATTAAATTCTTTTCTCGTAATCTTATTGATATGTCAGCTATGTTCCCTGATTTGGTGAGTGCTTTTGAAGAGCTCGATGTGGAAACATTAATTGTAGAAGGTGAAGCAATTGCTTATGAACCGGAAACAGGAAGTTTTGTGCCATTCCAAGAAACAGTAAAACGAAAAAGAAAACATAATATTGAAAAAGCTGCAGAGGATTTGCCCTTGCAGTTATTTTTGTTTGATATTCTCTATTTAAATGGTCATGAATTGATTAATGAGCCGCATGCAACGCGGCGTGATAAACTAGCTCATCTTTTAAAGAAAAATGTGGATCCTGCACTTAAACTTATTCCAGAAGTTGAAATTAAATCAGCAAAAAGTCTTGAGCATTATTTTTATGAAAATGTTTCAGCAGGCCTTGAAGGTGTTATGATAAAAAAGGATGATGCTGTGTATCAGGCTGGTAAAAGAAATTTTAATTGGATTAAGTTAAAACGGATTACGCAAAGTCATTTGGAAGATACGATTGACACGGTAATTTTGGGGTATTATCCAGGTGCAGGCAAACGTGTTCATTTTGGTATTGGCGCATTTTTAGTTGGTGTTTATAACAAATCAACTGATTCCTATCAAACAGTTGCCAAAGTTGGTACTGGGTTAAAAGATGATGAGTGGAAAGAGTTACGCATGAAATGTGATACATTACGCGTTGCCAAAAAACCTATTAACGTTGATTGTGCCAAAGAATTGTATCCTGATGTGTGGGTGAATCCGGAACTTGTTTGTGTTGTTCGAGCAGATGAGATTACCTTATCACCATTACATACCGCCGGCAAAACTGATGAGAAGCTTGGATTTGCTTTAAGGTTTCCCCGTTTTATGGGTTATCGGCCTGATAAAGATGCTGAGCAAACAACATCGCCAAAGGAATTGGCACAGCTCTATAAAGATCAATATGAAAAAACTCAAAAATAGAAACAATGGTAAAATCTTGTTTTATTAGTTCTTTATAGCCTACAGTAAATCAAAAAGTAATTATTTTGATTGTAAGGAGAGTGCGGTGAAGATTGTAGTAGTAATAAGTAGTCTATTCTTTTTAATCTTTTCTTTACAATCACAATCAAATGAGTGTGATACAACTCAATTTGTTGATTGTGCGGGTGAACAATGTGTTCTTGCTGATCTTACTCAATCATATCAAACGGCACTTAGTTTACTTTCTTGTCTGGAAAAAGAAATACAACAGCTGCCGCAACAAAATCAAATTAGTTTAAAAAAAGAGTCAAATGATGCAAAAATAGCTATTGAGACATTGTATAAAGAAAATACAACAGCAATTGGTCTTTATACAAGTCGTCCTGAACCATTTAGAGGACGAGCCATTAATGCACAAATACGATCTGGCAAGCAGGCTATTGAATCCAAGGTTAATAAATTACAAACTATCGTTAGTAGTACGCAAAATGCGTTAGGATATACTAAAAAAGCTGAAGAAGATAAACAAAAACGGATTAAAGCTGCAAAAGAAGCTGCTGCCTATCACGCTTCTATGATGAAGCTGTTTCAAGATTTAAAACCACTTATGGCGACGTTTAATACTATTTCAGCAGAAAATTATGCTATTATTTCAGATCTTTATAAAGCAAAAAACTTTGAAGCAAGTTTTGTACCTCGTATTGTAAAAGTCACGCAAGAGTGGCAAAAACTTACACAACAATTTTCTGAAATATATCAAAAAAACAAGCAACCAATTGCTATTGATGATACAACAAATTATGTAGTATTGAGTATTCGCGCATTGATATATTTTTATTCTAATCTTTTAGAAATGCAACTTACTAACATTAATCGTTTGAAAAGAAATGATGCGTATCCGTTCTATAGTTCATTAGTAACACAATTATTGGGAACGGGAAAAAGTGCTGATGTTCAGGGGTTGGGGTATGATGCCACTATAAAAAATCTTATTGCAACCTATTTTAAAGACGATCAAGCATATCTGAATAAAGTGTATTTACAAACAAAAGTAAATTTAACCTATAATCGCTATAAATCATTATTAAATGGCTTGATTGCCCGTGGGGTTGATCCAGAAAAACAGTTGGTTTATGCTGAGCAATTTTATGCATTAATTATGAGCGATAATAAAGCTTTACCTGCAAATCAACAAGCGGTTGATGCTCGAGCTGCAAGCAGTACTCTTGCATTGTTATATGTATTAAGTGCGCAAGCGCAGATGAAAAAAATGCGTCTTGATAAAGATACGCAACCAATGCGTGAAATGGCAATCGCGTATTATAAAAAAGCCGCTGGTTATTATAAAATCGCTGGTGATGGGAATAATGAACAAAATTGTATTGGTTTATATACTAATTTAACACAAGCGACAGCACTGTTAAAGCAAGCAGAATCGGCAAAAAAAAGTAATGATTTAAAGAATGCAATCGATCTTTATACGCAAGCACAAGCGGCATTTCAAAATGCAGGAGATACTGTTGATGCCAGCACAACTTCGCTTGTGTTGCTTGATGTTGAAGCGCAATATTATCTTGATCAAGCAAAATCGGTTAGTGATGCTCTGGAAAAAAAAGCGGTAGTATTTACTGATGTGGTGGTTTCGAGTGGTTCTCCAACCATTGTTCCAGAAAAGAATGCTGCATTTACGACTTTTATTGCTACGTTGAATGAATCTTATAAAAATATTTTTCAATATTATTTAAATATTGTAACAGGGTATCAAACTCGCGCAGACCAAGATTCTTTAACAGCCCCTTCACAGGAAGTGGTAACGCGTGTGCATGTGCTTAATCTTGCTGCATCAGCAGTACAAAAAATTATCGAAGCAAATACGTTGTTAGTGAACGGGGATGCTGCTCTCAATGCAGGCTCTATCGCTGCTGCTCAAGAATCTTATAAATCAGCTGTTGTTTTATATCAATTGGCTGATGAATTATATGTAAAAAATCCACAACTTGTTGGCTATATACCGTTGTATCCAGCAACACTTTCTCTTGATAAAACCACTTCATGGAGTTATGCGCTTATTGCTCAGCGTCATATTACTAAAATGTTTGTTGAGTTAGCAGCTAAAACCACCGATTTAGTGTTAGCATTTCATTATTATACGAATGCACAATTGAGAAATCATTATTTAAGCCAAGAAATGCAGCAATTTTTGGATGAAGCGATAAAAAAAATTATGGCACAACCTGGCATTATGCAAGAGATTTATGCAGCAGCTCAAAAAGCAGAAAAGGAAGCTTTAGCATTATCATCAGATGCTTGGAAAGCCACCATTGGTGTTGGTTATAGTTCATCGGCTGATAGTGCTTGGGAGCAAGTGCTTCGATTTTATAGCGCATTATATAAAAATGGTGATACGCAGATTAGAGCTGATTATGTAAAAGCAATTGATGAATATGCACTGGCATTTGGCACTCATGTCCCTGAATCTTATTATCCAGCATTGGGAACAGCTTTAATTCGTTATCACTCATATGTTCTCTCTATGGTTGAAAATGATGAAAAGCAAGCTGAACTGGTGTTAAAAAGTATTGATGAGTTAATAGTGCCTTTTTTCCAAACGGTTGAATCATTGGTTGCTGCTGTTGACAACAACAGTTTGCTTACTTCTTCATCGGGAAATCAAGAAGAAGTTTTACGTTGGCAACAACGGTTTGATCAAGCATTAGTCCAACAGGAAGATGTATTAGATGAATTAGCGCAAAACATTGCTCTTGATCAACGAAAAGTCTTGTTATTGTTAGAAAAAACTGTTGACGCACAAGAGGCAATAACTGATACATTCTTGCCGGCAAAAAAATCAGTTATTTTGGCTAATCCGCCTCTTAAATTAGCTGACGTCACTAAACAATTGGGAGATTATTATTTTCAAAAAAAAGACTATATTTTGGCGTACCCATGCTATGCAGATGCACAAAATCAATATAAAAATGGTAATAGATATGATAAAGTAACCACTTTGCAACAGCAATTTGATAGTGCAAAAACACTGTATTATGGTTCATTGTATCGTGATAGTGTTTTGCCACAAGGTTCAATTAAATTTGATTCTTTTAGCGCACCAGCTTCTTATGATTTGAAGATGTATAAACAACCGGTGCCAAAAATTGTTGCTGATCAATTTCCTTCTGATGCAACAATAAAAGGGTATTCCAAGGAACAAGTTTCCCAATTTACAATTTCTGTGATGATCGATATCTATCTTTATTGGTGGATTAAAGATGCTTTTGGTGAATCAATGTATGCGCAATTGATTGAAGTTATGAAGTCATCATTAGGAAAAGAAAAAAATGCTATTATTGCCGCGGTAGCAGCTGTTCTTGATGATGAAGATGATCAAGCAAATTGCGTTAATATTATCATGAATGCAAAACAATTTCGTAAAGAGTTGACTGATCGGGTTGCGCAGAAAAAGACATCATTTTCATTGGAACAAGTGCATGCAAAGGACGGTACTCTTGAATATATCTTATATGAGCTGTACATTCCAATGCCACAATTTCCTATGGCGCAAATAGATACAACAACTATGTTTTATTTAGAATACCCTTCTGCAAGTTTATTTTACTTGTGGTCTTCTTTGCTTTTTGCCCCGGGTAAGGATCGTGTTGTAGTGAATAGAGCTTCTTTCACGCCTGGTAATCGTCCTGATCTTTATCAAGAAATACTCGATAAAACTCTTGAGCTTTATTTTTCAAAGGCGTATGAATATCAGATAAAAATTAATGAACTCAAGGCGAGTGATGCGTATAAAAAACTAATAAAAATGAATAAAAATGATATGTCGGTAAAAATTGCTGATTATCTAGATTTGCTGAATGGTATAAAAGATAATTATCAGCAAATGATTCTCAATTGTGATAATGCTCTTAATCAAAATTTTATTGATAGAACGAGTGCTAAAGGAAAAAGCATAAATACATTAGTTGGCGAATTATGTAAAAAATTGGGCGATGAATTAAGTGTATTTTTAATTGGTGATCCTCGATCCGCGGATTATCATGTAACGGTGTTGGATTCTATTTCGGCAGCTTATATCAATGCCATTATCAATTATGGTTATGATCAGAATCTTTATAAAAAATATGCGGAGTATTGTAAAAATGGTGGCGATATTTTGGTGCAACAGGGTATGTTTTTTGTATCTTCACGATTGTATGTAAAAGCAGAAAAGGCATATCGCAATATTACCCCACAAACACCTGAGTTAAGTGCACTTGCTGATGCAGTCGCATTATTGCGATTACAAAATGTTTGTAAGGCCGCAACAATAAATGTTGGACAGTACCTTGATGCACGAGTAAATGGTGTGACGATAAAAAATGATGATGGAACAACAACCCAGAAATCGCTTGATCAGATTATTGCTGATTATAATGCGGCCTTGCAGCAATCAGGTGGCGCAGAAGGTGTAACAGGGCTTGATGCACAATCGACAAAAGCGCTGAATGATTTAAAAGGTAATTTCCTTGATGCGCTCATTTTTTATTCAGGTTCTGTCCTCGGTTCAAAAGAACAGTATGTCTTGGGGTTTAGCTTGTTAGCGCAAGGTAATGCCGATAAAATAGATGATTCTGTTATAAAAGAATCTGGGAATATGGTGAACGAGTATATGCAAAAAAATGGTATTATTTTTAAAAATGAAATTTCAGTTGATGCGGTAACAACAATCACCTTAGCATTGCAGCGTTCAAATTTTCCCGATGGTAAAACTATAGCTGAGGTCATTCAACATGGCTTTGATGGCTTTGTGAAAAAGGCTACGTCAACTACGCAAAAAGCAACGGCCTATCAAGCGTTATCAACCTGGTGTTCATTGCTTTATACGAGTTTTGGCTCATTATATATTAATGACTTTTTGGGTGGCATGCCAACCAAACCTGAAGACCTCGTTGCTGCAGTTAGTAATTTAAAAGTTAACGTTGAGACCGAAACAAACGCTATGAATAGTGCAACATGGCAATATATTGATACTGACAATACATAATGCGAATTAATCTTATTAATCAGTCAAGTTAATACTTTGTTGATGATAAAATAATCAAAGATGTCATTGCGAACCCTGCTTTCAATAAGCAGGGTGTGGCAACCCAGAATTTTGGTAAATTTTTTTTTAATGAACTAATTTTATTATCTGGGTCACCACGTCACTATGTGACTCGTGATGACAACGGTGATTATTTCGTTTATTTTGAATATCGAGTTTGCGTTAATGATAAATTAAACGGCGCCCTTCATGTATGAACAATTTGTAGTTCAAATAAAGGGAAAATAAATAGAATTTTATACGCTGGGTTCCCACGGCACAACGTGCCTCGGAATGACATTGCAGGGCTTTGTCAGTTATAGTTGATTACCATGTTTTCTAAATTTTTTATCGAAGTCACATTAAATAATCAGGAATGTCATTGCATAATGACATTCTTGTAAAACTTAGTTTTGATAAAAATTATTTATTGTGCACATTAACATTCGTATGCGTTATGGCTCTTGAGGTTTTGTGGTTATAAAAAGATCTGGCGTGCAATGATCGTGATAAAATTTAACTTCATCAACGGGGTCTGTTGCATCAATAATTGATTTGCCAATAATGATACCATCAGGCTTGATTTCCATGATTTTATCAATGATGGTGCGAGCAATTTTACCCGATACGAAAATGGGGAGTGTCGTATTACCACGAACAATGTCCCATTTATCAAGGAACATAAGTGACGCTTCTTCATCATGAGGTTTATGAAATAAAAGTGCATCAGCACCGAAGCTTTTTGCTTCAAGGGCTGATTGGCCAAGTGAATTGGCATCAAGTAAATCGAGCATAATTTTACAATTAAGCTCATGTGCCGTGGTGCAGGCAGCGTGAATAACTTGGCTGCTGGTACCCGCCATGACCGTTATCCAATCAGCACCGGCATTTGCCAGCAAGGTGACCGTTTCTTGAGCGCGGTCTAAAATCTTTGCATCGACTAAAATGGTTTTATCAGGAAAGGTTGTTCGAAACCGTTCGACTGATGCAACCCCATATTTATATAATAAAAGTGATCCCACTTCTAAAATACTTACATAGGGGGCAACCTGAGTTGCAATGGCAATAGCCTTATCTAAATCAGTTAGATCAAATGAAATTTGTAATTTCATAGCATTCCCTTAATGAAAATGTTGAACACATACGTTCTTAGTATAACAATATTTGTAAAATTGGCACACATGGGTCATTATTGCGTGCTTATCTGTGAAGCATAATTGGTATCGGATGCTTTTTTACGTACTACATTGATTGGACCAAAAAATTGGCGGACCTTAAGCGCTGACAATGCTGGCTCTAGAGTATTAATATTTTTTCTTGCAAATAACGTTGGCAAAATCCATTGTTGACTGGTATCAGTGAGCGTTATGCCCAAGGGTACCACGATATTTTTCGGTTTTGTTAAAATTACAATGGTATTGAGGGGAATAATATTGTCTGTTGGTAAAGCTGTTTCTTGATATTCCCAATACACAAGTTTTGTTTGCGCATCCTCTTTGCGTTCTAATGAATACATTTGTGCCGGTGTATTTTTTGATAGTTCCCAATGATGGACGGTATTGCCTATCATCATGACTGGTTCAATTTGTTCGGTAATAAGAATGTTTAAGACTGGTTTTTGCGTTAATCTTGGTAGGGTGATTTGCCCCAGCATATTGGAAACAACAAGATAACCGCTGTAGGTGACCAATATTCCTGTTTGATAATCAGGAGTTTGTCCTTTTACAATTTTATAGGATATTTTACCGGGGGTTGAAATCGTTTGTTGTAACTTTTCCACGGATTCTTTAGTTTTTTGCTCTGAAATATCATCAATTAAATACGGTTGAATAAAAAAGGTAATAATATGATCAATCGTAGTAACGCCGTGACTATTAAAGGTAAATGCAATGGCGCAAACCAGAAAAAGGCATTTTTTTTGCATGTTTGTTTCCAATTTTATACACTAACTATACCTAGTAATAACCATACCAAATAATAATGGTAAAAATCTATTATTTAATAAAGAACTTAAGGATATCATTGGCTGATCAACTCATCACACAATTAAACACCCTGGCACAAGAATTCCATCTTTCACCGCGACAAATTGAACAATTTGCTCAGTATGCCACCCTATTGAAGAAGGCGAGTAAAGAATTCAATATTACCACCATTACGGATGATGCTGCTATGGTGAATTATCATTTTAAAGATTCTTTAATGGTAACGAACTATCTTGATTTTAGCACCATTAATTACTGTGCTGATGTTGGAACGGGTGGTGGCTTTCCTGGGTTGCCACTTAAGATTCGGTATCCCGATCTTCCTATGATTCTTATTGAAGTTACTGAAAAGAAGATTCGTTTTTTAGAGATGGTTATTCAAGAATTAGGTTTAACCAATATTGAAGTGTGTAATTTAGATTGGCGCACTTTTTTACGCAAAACATCGTATCCAATTGATCTTTTCTTGGCTCGCGCTTCATTGCAGCCGATTGATTTAATAAAGATTTTCAAACCTTCTTCGCTGTATAAAAATGCAACGATTGTTTATTGGGCAGCTGAGCATTGGCAACCTGGGGCAGTTGAAAATTTTTATATTTCTCAAGAGAGAGGGTATAGCGTTGGCGATAAAGAAAGAAAATTAGTTTTTTTCAAGAATCATTGATTTTTCTGCATTGTAACTAAAAAAAAAATTTATATACTTGTAATCACGCTTTGTTTTTACTGGTAGAGGATTTTATGAGACGTACTATTTTTTTTGTAGTTGTTTTTTTGTGTGCATTATTTTCGCAAGCCGTTGCAATGGAAATATCTGATAATTCAGCAGTAACTTTTCCAAGAATTGTTCCTCGATTAACTGATATCGCTGCCAAAGCATATGTACAGAAAAGAATGGTCGATGAATACAAATCTTTTGGTATTGATGAAATGACGACTGACAATCTTACTGATGATATTGGTCAAAAAATTAATAGCATGCAAAATACAATGCGGGTTGGTAATATTATTGAGGTCCCTGTTGAAGTTAATGATATTTTAGCACGTCATACTTTTAATGCCTTTTTTGAACGTGAAGATATTGAAGATGAAAAAAAAAGAAGAAGAAAGAAGCGATGGAAGTATAATTTAAAAGTAGAAAATAATGAAGAAAGAGGTGTTAAAAAAATATTTTTTGAAGATGGAATGCTTTGTTTGGTAAAAAAAGGACATGAGCTATTACTGAAATCAAATGATTCTGAAAAAACAATCGTATGTGATAATTATGCCATATCAAAAGATGGTAAACAAGCAATAGTCATTTTTAATTCACCGATTGTTAATGGCTATTATGCTAAAAAACCAACAGTTCGCCTTATTAACACGGTAAAAGAATGTGAAATGGATTCTGAACTTGAATTACCTGGTATTCATCCTGGTTTGAAAATATCAGTTCAAGCATTTGATTCTAATTATATTCAATACAGTTTTGGCAATGATTCCAATGATGCTTGTAAGTTATTTTATGCTTTTGACAAATCATTACTATGTATGGCAACAAAAGTTAAGAATTCTCAGTGGAAGCGTTTATTAATGCCAAAAGATTGCTTACATTGTTATGATTTTAAAGTTTTGTCTGATGGAAAAGCGGTATGTGCGCTTGTTGATTCTTATGATTCTTCTGAAAAAAAAATTCAATTACAGCGTTACATTCCTTCTTTAGAAGGAAGTGAGATAATACGAGAGATCGTATGTCCCGAGTTGTTGTTCGTTCCCGATGGAACAGAAAGGATTACTCTTAACGATGTCACCGATGATGCAATACTATATTCAGTTCATATTCCTAGCGGTAATGGATCATTAAGAGAAAAAAAAGTTTTTCAGTTGTCTGATAAAAAAATATTTGTTCAAAATAATACTCATCCAATACCTTTGGATAATTCAATGACTTCTTGTATGGATTTTAAAATACATTCTATGATTCCATCATGTATTGTTGCTGTACGTTCGCAAGATGATTATCCTTTAGCAAAAATATTTTCTTTGCATGATACTCTATGGAATGAGGTTAAAGAATTTAAATTTCCTTTTACCAATCAGAATGATAGGGTAGAGCTTTATCGTTATAATGATAATTGGATTCATTATGGAATTCCTTATGAGCAGCAATTTCCTAGTTCTCCAAAATATTTAAAAGTTCTTTTAACTCCTGATGAATTATTATGTATTAAGACTAAAGCAGTAGTGAGGACAGATAATTTTGTGGTTCCTTTGCCAACAACTGAAATAATAGAATGTGATGATTTTATAGTGTCAGAAGATGAAAATTCGATTGCTATGATACAATATCCTGTTAATTATGACCCTGACGATAAAACTTATGTTGAAGTGATAAAAAAATGTATTGAAGAAATAGACGGTCAAAAGAAAGTTACTTGGAGGAAAGTATCACAACTATCATTTCCTTTGCTCTCAGCAATTAAATTACAAAGTCTCAATAGCACTCATTTATTGTGTAGCATTCGCGAAAGACCTTTAGCCGATGATGATGGGGGATGCTTAGGAGGGAAAAAACTTTCTCGAAATTTTGGCAATAGATTTAGGGTTTTTAGTCTAGATTCTCATACTTTGGTATATGATAAATATCATTCTTATGGTGAACAGCCTCTTTTGCCTACATTTGGCAATAATGCGAGGCTAACCAATGTGACATTAGAAGAAATTTTAGGAAATGTAGCCTATACCAATATTAAAAAGAATATTGCAGAACAAAATCAGAAATTTTCATCGATGAGAGAAGAACAAATTCGAAAACAATTAGTAACTTGCTCATCATTATTAAAAAGTCATGAAACAAAACATAAGGTAATGCAAACACAAGAAAGATTGCAAAAAATCTATAGACGGGCAAGTTTTTTTACAAAAATAAGAATGTGGGCTCGGCGATGGCGAAATTTTCTTAAACCAGTTATCTATTTAGGCAATTGGAGCACATGGTCAAATGCATTATTAGGATTACATTCATTTAATAGTAAGAAAATGACGTGTTTAAAAGTTGGGCTTGGCTTTGCGATATCTTTTCCTGTTTCATCTTGTTTGAATGATTTTCTGATGTGTGGTTCTTGGCAAAAAGATGATCAAAAATGGTGGAATAAACAAAAATAATTTTCATCTTCTTAGAGAAGGTATAGCGTTGATGATAAAGACTTCTGTATTAGTTTTTTTCAAAAATTAATACAGAAGTCTTTATTGTTGTAACAAAGAGGGCTTTTAGATATAATATAAAAAATATGAAATATTTTTATAAGCAAGGGAAAATAGATGAAATTCTTTAAAAGTCTAGTATTTTTAGGTGGTATTTGGTTTGGAGTTTATGCTGAAGATAAAACTCAGAATTTACCTATATCCAGTGAAGAAATTAAATTAGCGCGAAAAATTCTTATTTTTGGCCAAGAAAAATCATGTAAAAATAATATTCGCCATTACAATGAAAATAAAGTTGATAAAAAGCATACTTTTTTAACAAAAGATAGAGCTTTCATTGGAACAGTAGCTATTGGAGCTTTAGGATTAAGTTTATTGTGGGGCGGTGTAGCATTGTTGCCAAATGAATCTTTAGCTCTTGTATGTTCTTTGTTGCACATAGATGAAGTTGGAATCCCACTCAATAAAGCTCATGCATCATAAGCAAGTCTTTAAATTAAGCTATAAACAAGTTTGAAAAATATAATTACTGTTGTGGACGCACTAAACTTCTTTTGTGTGGTTTGAAGTTATTACTATAATCCATTATTCGGTTTAGCGTTCGTGCGGTAATGACTCTATCGAATTTTTCTGTTTTATTTATTGCATCAAGTTCTTTTTGATGATTTGTTTTAATATGCTTAATTAAAGAGTGTTTTTGTTTAAAAGTCTTTTTTCCAGTATCACAACAAGAAAAAATGCAATGAAAATCTTTTGCGCCGGATTCAAAGGTGGTTATCGTTGGGTATAGTTGCATTAAGAATTCTCGTGCTGTTAAAATATCCTCTATCTTTCTTGTTTTTGAACTTTTAGATTTTTTTGTAATTTTGGGCTTTTGAGTGCCTACTGTTTTTTTTCTATATGCTGCTAGCGATGTTTCTTTTTTAATGGGAGCGATTGAGATTGTAGTTGGTGTCGATGCTGAATCTTTGCCAAAGAAATCAGATATTGGCATTGTCCCAGTAGCACTATCTTTAATAATATTGGCTAATACTTCAGGTTCATTATCTATTTCAAAAACATTTGCAATTGCAGTAATGGCACCTTCAGATTTTAGTAATTCTTGAACTTTTTTAACATGAGCTAGGTATTCTGGGCTTGATGGAACATCGTAGCTATAGTTATATTGTGATATAAAATCAATTACTTGTTTATCAAACCCTTCAAGATGTAAAACAATATCTTGTATTTGCCATGGAGATTTATTATAAAGTTCGACATCAGTCATGGTTCGCGCTATATAATTGAGAAGTTTAGCTGACTCACTTTTTGTTTGCTCTTGATATTCTTTTTCTTGCTGATTTTCCATGCCTAAAATGGGTAGTAATACTAGCGTTGACAGGAGTAAAGTTTGAATGTTTTTATTCATAAGGGCTCCTTTAAGGTTTAATTTATAGTTTTAAGGTGAAAATGTTTGATAAAAATAGGTTTATAGTACCATTCTATCAAATCTACATAATAATTCAAGTAGAAACTAAATATTGGCCAAAATAAGGGCAATTTTGCCTTAAAAAGCCAAGAAATTTCTCATCTCCTTGACTTCTAGAATTCTTGCTCAGTAAAGTTATAACTGTTCTATTCTTTCATCGTTTATTTAAAAAGGAGACTTCGTGAAAAGATTATTCATGGAATTTTTGGGTACCTTCTTTCTTGTTTTTGCGATTGCAATGAGTTTTAATAGTATTGCTATTGGTGCAATGTTAATGGTGTGGGTATATATTGGTGCCTTTGTTTCAGGGGCACATTATAATCCTTTAGTCTCACTTGCTATGGCATTACGCGGTAAGTTAGCATGGGATAAATTGCCTTGGTATTGGTTGGCACAAGTTCTTGGTGGTTTTGTTGCTTTCGCAATGGCGTATTTCTTGCACAGGCATGTTGCTTTACCAACACCAGGAGTTGATATCAGCCTGTTGCAAGCATTTATTATGGAAGTATTACTTTCATTTGTATTTGCCCTTATTATTCTTGTTGTTGGTACTGCAGAAAAATATAAAGGTAATGATATTTTTGGTTTTGCAATAGGATTTTCAATTCCTGCATTAGCTGCTGTTGGAGGACCAGTTTCTGGAGGTTTGTTTAATCCTGCTATTGCGCTTGGTTCAGCATTATTTGCAATTATAATGGGTGTGTCAATTATCTGGTCGCATATTGCAATGTATGTTGGCGGGGCATTATTGGGTGCAGTTTTAGCTGCTTATGCTTTTCATTATTTTATCGCTGAAAAGCATGAAGAAATAATCATTTTTAACTTTGTGCAAAAATAATCTTGATTTGATTATTCTTCATTAAAATTTTGTGGAATGTTATAAGGCTTCCAAAGTTATGTTGTATAACAAGAGTCTTTGGTAGCCTTTTTTATTTAATTTTTGCATAAGCTTTTAATTTTTAGCGAATTTAAGTATAAGCTCTACGTTAAAAGAACAGGTTAATGGGTAGTTTCTTGCTTTGAAGGTATAGTTTAAGTATAATAAAAATAGAATTATAAGTATTTTTATTATTTATTGTGGGGGTTATATATGAAATTGCGATCCAATCTTGTTTTAATGATGGTTATTATTGCAACTTTTTTAGTTGTTTTTCCATCATGTAGAGATGCTGAAAAGAGTGTTTCTGCCCAACAAGCCGGAACAATTATCATTTTGCATGGCATTTCTTCTGCTGGAAAAACATCTACGGCAAAACAAATACAGGGATTAATGAATGATCCTTATGCCTATGTAGGTATAGACTCTTTAAATACTATGTTACCTGAATGGCTTGTTAACTTTAATCCTGCCACTGCTACAATAACTTCAAAGGTAAAACAAGATGGGTTAAGTTTTGAACCTACTACCGTTAATGGAGAGCAGATTCTTATTGTTAAAGTAGGGGTGTTTGCCAAAAGGTATTTTATGCTAATACCTGAGATAATAGCTACTTTTGCTGGAAATGGTTTTAATTGTATTACTGATATTGGTTTTGCTGCAGCAGACCAAAAATCTAATGAAGATTCGCTTAAAAAATACGTAAAAGATTTGCATGGTTATAAAGTTTATTTTATTAATTTAACGGTTTCACCAGAAGTTGCAGCTCAGCGTGAACAGGCTCGAGGTGGTTTTAAAGGCTTAGCGGCAGGCCAGCAGTATTCAATGCTTAAAAGTTTAACTCCCCAAAGTTTTGATTTAGAAATTGATACGAGCGAGCTTTCGCCTGAACAAATTGCGCAAGAAATTGTTGAATTTATGAAATCGCATAAAGAGCCTCAAGCATTCAATAATTTATATAATCATTATTTTTAAAAATAATAGTTATATTCTTAATTTTCAGATTTTTTGTTTTGTATGGGTAATTTTTGTAAGAAGATATTTATTCTTCACTAAAATTTTGTGGAATGTTATAAGGCTTCCAAAGTTCTGTTGTATTACAATAGTCTTTGGGGGCCTTTTTTTATTGATATAGGTAATCAGAGTTGGTAATAATTTCAAATTGACTTTTATTTAAAATAGTATAATATGATTATATCAAGGGCAAATAACCCTCATAGAAATATTGATCAAGCCACTCCATTTTAGGGAAAAAATAATGAAAAACTTCAAAAAAATAACCTTATTTTCACTCTTAAGCATCTTATTTATACCTCTTTTGGGTATGGAAAAAGGAAACCAACCCATTCTTACCTGGGTTAAATCAAAAAATAACGATGAGTCTATTTCTTTTACAGACAACGAAAAAATGCTCAGTAATACACTGGAATATATGACTCATGGAGAAGAACCTTCGTCGCAAGATAACCCATTTCAGCTTGAGGTATCGTATAATACTCTTAATATTTGTAAGACAATCTTTAGTGGTCTTCAAACGGTGTCAGATATACCTGAAGAAGAAAAAGTATTAAATATAGCAAATTTTTTTTCACAACCACATCTCAATTACGATAAAGATGAATTCAACTTTCTTGATATACCTCTTGTGGAAAAAGCTTTTAAGCTATTATCGCAACAACAAGGCATACCAACCTCAAATAAAAAAAGGAAACGAGAAGAAGAGCAAAAAAACGCCCAGGCAAAAGAATTATTTAAAAAACAAAAAGAAGGTTTTGAGGAAGAAGAATTTGTAACTATTAAAACGGCTGATGATCAACAAGTGATAATGCCAACACGTTGGTTACGACTGTTGCCAACATTGAATAATGTTGCCGGTGATATAGAGGATAGTGAAAATATTATTTATGCTCCTATTTTTGCACAAGGTCTTACTATTCTTAAGGATATGTTTTTTGCGGTCGAAGAAGCTAAAGAAAAAATTGTTTTTAATCTTGATGAACAATGCATTGAACGTCTTGCTTGTTTAGAAAAAGAAAAAAAAGAAGAGTTAGACAAATTAGATTTTTTATTAACAAAACAATGCGATGAATTATATGAATTATATAGTAAAAATAGTAACATAGGTCAGTTAATATCCTCATCAAAATTACACGTTACTCCTTTGCCACAATCTGCATTTTCTCCACAAAAATTACAACTTACTCCCTTGCCACAATCTGCATTTTCTCGAGGATTAGAAGATTCTATAAAAAAATTAAAAAATGACGCACAAGAAAAAAAAGAGTTACTTATAAAGTCATTTGCAGTAAAAGAAAAATCAATCAAAGAGCAGTGTATCGGTCTAAAAAATTTCAATATTAAAAATTTCAATATTATTAAGACAGTCAAGCAACATTTTGTCAGTAAAGAGTTGTCTTTTGAAGAAATTATGAACTTAGCAATGTTAGGTGATTTTACAGGATGTTCGGTATTATTAAAAGCTGCCATTAGTTTAGGGCGTGATCATATTTTGGCAAATCCTCGCAATGGTGATTATAAGTTTGAAGAATTATCACATGAGATTGCAACGATATTTAATGAAAAACTACAAAAAACTATTACAAAAAGCATAGCTTCAAATATAAAATTTTTAAATGGTATTGGTGAATGTTCTTTTTCAAATGATGGGAGAATTGTTGTTCAAAATACTACTGGTTTAAATATTGTTGATTTAAAACGAAAAACAACAAGAGAGATATTTGATTACAAGCAAGGTGATATGCGAATAATAGGAGGAAAGGAACATGCACTTATAACAGCAACAGGGCATCAATCAGGTTTTATATCAATGGTAAAATTATATCAGTTTAATACTGATGGTTCAGGAATAACAATGCAGGTAAGTTTTAATGATGACCCACTACGCTTTTATCTTTGTAATTATTCATTTGATACTGAATTAATAACGTGCCTTGGAGAAACAGTATCGCCAAGTAATAATGCAAAATTATTGTGGCATTCTTCAGATCAAGCAGTAGTTTTTATAGAAGAAAAAAGCCGCAGACATCATATAACTTCACTATTCTTTGGCAAGAAAGAAATAGCAATACGACATGGCGCACGGGTATTACCTTATTGTTTTACTGGCGATCACCGTAAACTTATAACATGTGGCATTAATTTATGTGACCAATCACGATCTGATCAAGATAGAGAGTCGAGCATGAATTATAGTTTATGTAGAATATGGGATACAAAGACTGGGGATGAAATTGCGACTTTAGATTATGCAATTGATAATGTACATTCCATAGCATGTTCCTCTGATGGAGAGATTTTTGCAATATTAGATGAAGATTTATTTATTTATGTTTATAACATGAAAACAAAAGAGATGATATCATGTTTTAATGCATATGGCGCAGTAGAGCAGCCAGATGATATAGATTCCTTTGATATTACACCTAATAATCAATATATCATTATTGGAGGCCGGAAGTTCAGACCTCCGTATACTTCAGGAATAAAATCAATATGGGACATAAAAAAAGGTGACAACGTTTTTAAGAATAATAACGTTTACTCTATTCTTTGCCAGCCAGATGGTTCAATAATTATACGAAGAAGTCAAGAACATAAAATTGTTACTGACCATATTTTATATGATATACAGGCAACTCAGGTAGCATTGCGCAATTGTTCATTAGACGCATCATTGTTGATGGCAAAAATAATAAACAGTAAGGATTATTATGTATTAAGTCCTGAAGAAAAAGAGTGTTATCAAGTACTTCCAGAAGTATTAAAAAATATCGTAAACCTACATATCGCAAAAGAATAAATTGATTATTTTTCATTAAACATTTGTGGAATGTTATAAGGCTTCCAAGGTTCTGTTGTATTACAATAGTCTTTGGTGGCCTTTTTTATTGATTTTATATGCGTAAATTCTTGTGGATAATATTCTTTAAAGAGCTTGAATACTTTAAAACAAAAATGTAATGCATGATGTCGAATTTGCATAAATTTTTTGAGATGTTCGGTATATGTTGATGGTAAACCGGTATTCATTGCAAGTAAGTTGTTAAGGGTGTTTTTTTCAGGATTATTTTTATAATATTCTCCCACTGCTGAAAAAATCATTTCGTTTATTATTTCTTGCTCTTGGTCTTTTTGATTTTCAGGCATCATTGATCCATAAAAGTGGTCTAATACCATTGCTCCATATTCTAAACAAAGGTATTCAAAATTTGAATTAAGGTAATGCATTATGGTAAAAAGATAGTTATTGAGAGTAATTTTATTTTTTTCTTGATAGCTTTTATCTTCAAGTTCTATAAATCCTTTATCATTGGGTATAAAGTGTAACTTTTTTAAAATTTTTAATTGTTGGATGCCTTGATTGAATATGTGTTGGGAAATAAAGTAATAGTTAAAAGTCTCATCATCTAATGCAGAAAATTTATTGTTATTTTTGTGCCATTGGCATGCTTCAGTTGTATATTCCATAATTTTTTTAGAGTGAAATGCCATGTCAATGAGGATTGGATATTTAATGACCATAGTTTCTATTGTTCTTTCCACTATTTTTTTGCGTGGTTGGCATCCATGTTTTAATAAAAATAAACAGGTATTTTCATAATGATGTGACAAGGCTGTTCCAAAAATATCCGCATCTGCTGACATTTCATTATCTATGCAACAACGAAATATTTTTAAAATCTCTTTATCTTGTTGGTTTGTGCATAACCTTAATAGTGTAGTAATTTTTTTTTGTTTTTTTTCTTGATCATTAGAATTTTGACGGGCAAGTGTAAGGCCTAGTGAGGGATACAATGATTGTGTTGATGAAGATTGTTGTAATAAGGTTGAAAAATATTCCGCATTTTTCCTTTTTGTTGCATGTGTTAAAAGAGGTTCAACCAGTTCATCAGGAATTTTTTTTGTTATAACAGCATGATTGAGTTGTGTGCCGGCCTGAGATGCTTCTTGTGTGAAAAAACTCGCACGACAATGTTTTTTTAAACTTAATGGCCTAGATAAGACTATTCTTTGAGTTGTATTTTCCATGCACATGCAAGAAATTGTTCTTAAGAGTGTAATGAATAGTAATGTGTGTGTAGTGAGTTTCATAATGTATCCTGATTTGTTTAACTAGACTGTGCTGTGCATAGTTGATTGTATAAATGTAATGATAGCATGCTTGTTCAAAAAATAAATTTTTTCAATTAAGTGTGTTGATCGTTATTGTTAAAAGATTTACAATTGATTTGTTAAAGTAACCATTCATTTACTTTTATCAAAAAGCCGTTAGCATGAGAGCAATTTATTATCACCATTTAATGACGCAGGAGCTCTTTAATTCAGCACAAATCTTTTCTAACGTTAAGTATATTCTTAGGTTTTTTTGTTTTTGATGTATCTCTTCAAGCAATGAATCGTGAAGGTCAGCAATATCCTGTGACTTTTCCCAGACCAAATAATAATGGATCTGATAGAAGTCCTACGGCTCAATCATCTGAAAATGATATGCCTGTTAATAAAGAACAATTTTCAAGATTTGTACAAGCTGCGGTGATTGAAACATTAACTAAGTTGCATGGTGGTACGCCAATAGAAGAAAAATCATCAACTGAAGAAAAATCTCCGGGGGAAGGATTTTTTAGACCAATTTTTGATGGCGAGGACTCATCAAATTATGAAAAACTAGATTCAAATTTTGTAAGATCGCTTGTTGACCATGCTCCTGAAAAATTAAAATTCATTATTAAATTGTATGCAAATCCTAGATCTTATGGACTTGTATCACAAAATAGTTGTTTCAAAAATAAATTTTTATTATATGGCCCTCCTGGTGTGGGTAAAAGTTCTTTAGCAAAAGCTTTTGCTGATTATTGTGATATTCCTCGTCAATTTATTGTGGCAGCATCATTACTTAATCAATATCAGCACTCAGGACAACAAAATCTTCGGCAGCTTTTTGATCCTCTTCTTGCAAAAAGAAGTAAAGATCCTAATGTTATTATTTTTGATGAATTTACTTCTGTGATAAATACAGATGAAAAAACTGGAAAAAATAATGAAGAGAAAATGTTATCAGTATTGTTGAATATTTTAGATAGTCTTGAAACGCATAAAAATATAATTTTTATTGCAACAACAAATGATATTAAAGTATTACCCCCACAAATTAAAGATCGTTTTTCAGGGTCGATATTTAAAATTCCTAATTTTGATTTTAAGCGTCGTGAGCAATTTTATCATTATATAAAAAACAAGAGAGCAAAAAATAATTTTGAGAAGGAAAGAACAGAATTAACAGAAGAATTTAATGAGGAAATAGAATTTGATGTTGTCTTGGATGATAAAGAAATAAAAGATTTATCAAAAAAATCATCCAATTTTGAGGGACGCGATCTTAATGAAGTGCAAGATGCTGCAAGTATGTTAGCACTAAGAAAATATGTCGATGAAGATTTTAATATTATTCAATTATGTATTCCTGTAACAAAAGAGTGTTTTATTGCAGCAATACAAGAAATTCAAGTAATTAAACGCGAAACAGCTTCGGGTTTTTGGAAGCGTCATAAAGAAACATTTAGAGAATTTTATCCACTTTTTTTATCAACATTTCAAGTTGTTGCTGGGTTAGGGTTGCAATGGTTTTCAATGAATCAGCAATATAAGCTTGCGCAAACTAATCACAATGATCAATTGGCACTTATGAGTACTTTTCAAGCTTCACAAATGAAATTTTATGAAAGCACTCATGATCAGCAGGTAGATTTTCAAGATAGAGTTCAAAAAGAACAAGCAGTATTTCAAAATAAGGTACATATAGAGCAAATGGCACAGCAAAAAGTGTTGCAAGAAAAAGCTAATGAGCAACAACTAGCATTCCAAAAACGGGTGCATAAGGATCAACTTGAACTTAGTAGAGAACTAAGTCATCAACAATTAATGATGCAACTTCATATGTCAACCTGGGGATTGATTTTGCAAGGCACCCTTGGGCTTTGTGGTTTAATACTTCCGAAATAGGTAAAGATGTACGTGTTTAAAATAATTTTTTTAGTAATTTCATATCAGGTCATTTTCCATGCAAATGCTATGGAAGATAATCATAATCGGCAAACGATTATTAATGTCAATTCACATTCAGTGTCGAATCAATGGCCCATAGATCAATGTAATGAAAGTTCGAGATTTGCAAGAGCTGAATCATTGAAAAATAATGCGCCACATTTATCCCAACGACAATTGCAAATTTTAGTAGATAGACATTATGCATTGCACATTGAAAATAATCGGATAAATAAAGAAGTTGTCTCTAATCTTTCGACGTTAAGTATACACTTTAATAATGAGCCTTTGCAGCAACTTTTATCGCTTAGTAAGTTTAGTGAGCCTTCTCTTGGTCAGCAACAGGCCAAAACAATTGATAATCTTATCGGTATTTTATATACCCCTCAAGGATGCCCAAATTTACAGTTAAATGCTTATGAAAAAGTGCAAGTTGCCAGGATAATAACTAATGAATTGAAAGTGCATAAACCATGCGGATATTTAGCTATTATTAAAGATTTAGCTTTAAGAAATGCAGAGTTTCAGGAAATTGTAGCACAAGAAACAAAGCTTTTCCCTTGGGCTAAATATAAAACTACCGAGTGGTGTGGGCTTGTTAAAGGTCTTTTCTGCGCAATGCACGGTAACATAAATATAGAAGAATTAAAAAAAATATTTTAGCAAATGGCTTTAATCATGATCTGATAATAATGAGAGAAGCCTTTTTGAAAGGTGATTTTTTAGAGGCAAAAAACATAACTGATGCATATAACAAACCTACAGAATTGTATGTCGGTCTTTATGCAGCTCTACGGGGTGTGTATGATGCTCGTATTGAGGAATATGCTAAAGTAGTTGAACCAGATAATTTTGCTTTAACGCAATCATACCTTCAGGGTTTCGTCATTGAGCGTAGAGTAGTTCCCTTGGCTGCTAATTTGATGAATGAAATAAAAAATAATATCAGTGCAGGGGCGCCAAAAGAGCAGACTCAAAAGTTGCAAGAGCAATTAGTGCAATTGGATGCTTATGCACGACAAGTGCGCAGTAACTATTCTTTTGATGCTCAAATGAAATTGGCTGATTGTGTATATCAATTGGAAAATGAGCTTGGCGTTAATTGGCGACCAGAATTGCGCAGATCACCTTCAATGGAAAAACTATTTGTTCCGCAAACAGATTTTCTTGTTACAAGCAAGGAAGTTGGTACTATTTCATTGGCAGAATTAAAAAAGTTTTCTGGGACGACGGTTGAACAAAATATTTTGCATGAAAAAATGGTTGATCATTTTGTTAAAATCGATTCTTTAAGTGGGCAACTCAGTGATAGTAGTGTAGTACAGGCTGTTGAAACCTATAAAACTCTTATTGCTCGTGCGCATGAATTAAATAAAGATAGTCGCGTCACTTTAGCAGAAGGTGTGTTTACTATAGGCAAGGATATGGTTGAAATTGCCGTGTTTGATCCCCCTCTAAAGGAAATTGAGGATTGCCTTATTAAAACAGCCATGAATCCTGCTGATTATGTTATAAAAACAATTGAAGGTTATAAATGTGTCGCAAGTGTCATTCTTGATGTTTGTAAGAATTCTTTAGCTGGAATCGCATCCACACCTGAACAACAAGTTGAATTTGCAGAACATTATAATCAACTAATTCATAATTTTTTTGAAGGTTGGCAAAAACTGGAAATAGCTCAAAAAAAAGAGTTTTTAGCACAAATTATTGTTGATACAGCACTTAATAAAGTGGTTTTCTCATTACCGAAGCTTATGTTAAAAATGGGTGGTTCGAGTACCATAAGTGATATTGTGCAAAAAGGTGAATCTTTTCTTAATAGAATTGATCCCGGATCTTCTGGTGGTGCAGTTGCTCGTGCTGTTCCAATAGCCGCAGCTGAAAATGTTGTTGAGGCCCTAGAATTTGCGGCAGGTGTTGTAGGGTCAACGGCAGTTGCTATAACTTCTGCTGGAGCGCAAAATGTTGTTGCTTTATCAGAAATGATGAATGGAGGTGATCAAGCAAATAAATATAAATTACCTTCATCATTGGGAAAAATAATAGAAAAAACCCCGCTCGATGCTCCAATTCAAAATGATAAAGATATTATTTATACTGTAGAACCCGTAATTCAAAATACTATCAAAAAATTTGACGTAACCCGTAAGATTTACAAACACGCATTTGATCCAGATCATGAAATATCAAAATTCGGTTTATCAGATTTTGAGGCTTTCAATATTTTTGTCGAAAAAATTTTAAGGGCAGATATTGCTAATTATTTACAAGAACCAGGAAATCAAATAGAAACATTTATCAATGGGTTTGAAGGGACGGTAAGAATTCATATAAATAAAGGAATTGTAACAAGTTTTAATTGTTTTTTCGGTTATTCAGATAGAGTAATTGGAAAATTAATAAAGATGGATTAAAAAAAATGAATAAAAATGAATTACATACATTAATTGAAATGTATAGTCATGAAAGGTCCAAAAAAAACACCGAAGCTTTAGAAGTTTTTTTGGAAGATTGTTTAAAAAATAACCCTTTTGATACTTACTTATGGGTTAAACTAGCTTTAACCGTATATCATCGTCCTTTGTTTGATGACTTAAAAGCAATAGCATGCCTTGAAAAAATTCTTGAGTATGATCCCCATAATGTAAAAATAACACTTGTATTAATATACATGGTGAGCAATTGTAAATTTTTTGATGATGAGTTATTTGAAAGATTATGCAAACTACAAACTCAAGATAAAGCATTACTCTCATTAATTGAATATACAAAATCATGGTATTATCTGGATGAAAAAAATGATGAAATGTATGAGCAATGTTTAATCAATTCAATTAACTTATGCAGTGAATATCTGTGGAGTTATGTTGATTTGGGACAATTTTACCTTCAAAAAGGTAATTTAATAAAAGGTCATGAATTAATGAAAGAAGGGTTAAAAAAATTAGAATATGTTTTTGAAGAAAAACCTGCAAAAGATATTTTAAACCTTGAAGAGTTTTTGAATGAACGTTTTAAAGGGATTCATCTAGGTAAATCAAATTATAATATTATTTTGGAATCATTTGATCCAAAATCTCCCTGGATTACCTGTGATTTTTTAACAAAGATCAGTAGAGATACAACAGAAAATTAATAATAATGATCAAATTAATAGATTTCAAGAAGAATGCTATTTCAATATCCTGGAAAACTATATTAGTTGGAAGAACATTAAAATTAGTGGATACCTCTTTTATTGAGGATTTTGCAACTCAATATTTACTAGATCATTATAAATTAGAGAATAAAGATATTATTGAATTGGCTTATGGTGTAAACGACACTTTTGAAATTGATGAAATGGTCAAAAAAATATTGAGCGAATTAAACCAAAATATAGATGAAAATTCAGAAGAATGGAATATCGAAACAAGAAAATGGCGTTTTTTAGTATTACAAGAATTACTAAGTAAAGGTTATGATAATAGAAAAATTTTAGATGAAATTGAAAGCATATATTGTGATTTTGATCACCCTGAAGAAATGAATGCTTTTTTGATTTATATGCCTCATGTTTATGATGATGGATATAATATTAAAGATCATTCAGCTGAAGAAAATATAGCGCACATAGTGAAGCGGTTTAAAGATTTTCTTTTGAATGAACATAAAGAGCTATTAAAAAAATAGTTAAAAAAAATTATTAAGCGAAACAAAATATGAAAAAAATTTTTATACTAATCCTTTTTTTAATGGTAACTCAATCAAATTATGCTTTTATATTAGATGGATTATTAAAAATCGAAGATTCAGTTGATGCAATAAAAATTGCTGCAGTTGATCTAGAACACTATGCAGATCAGATAACAACTTTTCGAAGAACCATATATACCGGCAGAAGCTTTGTTACTATTGATGATTATTGGTGTGAATCCTTAGCTGCAAAAAGAAGTATTAATGAATATAACAACCAAGAACAGGCTCTTCAACTAAAAATTCTATTGAGTCTTTTATTTGATACCTTTGTTTTGGCAAATATTGCTGGATATTGTCATGCAAAATTTAATATGAAAATGCCTACGGTGATTTGTGGTATTATGGCAGCTGCTTTGGGTATAGTTGCTCATCAAAACAATAAAATGAAGAATGTGCCTTATTTTGATTTTTATTTAAAGCGGCATGAAGATAGATTCGATAATTTTAATTTTTTTAGTGCATTTAGATTTGCTTTTATTACTATAGAAGCAGGACTTATGGCATATTTGACACGAGCTTTTTATGAAATTCCATTCAACTAATAGGATATGCAATGCAACGGAATTATTTAATACGATTTTTTTTAATTGTTATTGTTTTTATTAATAATAAGACAATACTAGGTCAAGTAAATTCTAAAAACGATAATAAAAATAGTTCTTATCAAGAGTCTTCTTCTGAAGCACCTAAAAATACTTCTGATGAAATTGATCGTTTGTTAGGAGCAAGAGAGGAAGAGTTTAGGAAAAAGAATACAGAAATATGCCTTTCAAAAAAAGATATCATTCTTGATTCAGATCTTGTTATAGAATTGTTTTTGCAATGTCCGGAAAGATTGCGTTATATCATTGAAACATTAGTTATGAGAAATCGATTTGATAATGATTTATATCAAGGATTCATTCCACAACATATCGTTCTTGTTGGCCCTCCGGGCGTCGGGAAAAGTACTATTGCGCATGCTATTGCCCAAGCTGCGGGAATTCCATATACCTTTATCAGAGCTATGACACTTGCTAATGAATACATAAATTCAGGGCCGAGCAATTTGCTCAGAATTTTTGATCCAATATTGGCAATGGATGAACCATATATTGTTATTATCGATGAATTGCAGACACTCATTAAAAAAAGAAATAACAATGAATTTGATATGGCGGCTGCCGAAGTATTATGGATGTTGCTTGATGAATGCAAAGCAAAAAATAATATTTTAATTATTGCAACAGCAAATCATATTTCTGATTTGCCTGAACAGTTAAAAAGTCGTTTTGCAAAAAGTGTATATGAAATTAAATTGCCAGGTTTGATAGCACGTGAAAAAATTATTAGTCACTATATAACAAAAAGCAAGGTTAGTTGTTATGATATTTCTTCAATTATTAAAAATTTGGCACGAAAAACAGTTGGTTTCTCTCCTCGTAATTTAGAGGATTGCATAACGATTGCCCTTTCAAGAGCTTTTTTTACGGCAAGAAATGAAGGTTGTCTTGCTATGACTCTTACTAAAGATGATTTAGATGTAGGATTTGCTCATATTAAAAATCAAAAAAATAATTCTTATTTTGTGCCGCAATGGTGTAAAGATTTTGTTAAATATGTTGGTCCGGCAACAGTTATTTCACTTGGTCTTAATGTTGCACAAATGGCTTTATATTTTTTTTTACAATACTGCGATCGTAAAGTTCATCTTGCCATGACACAAGCTCATCATGATGATTTTGTACATATTAATACAATGCATAATCAGGCCATATTACAGCAAAATGAACGATTTCATCGTGCAAAGATATAGCTAAAGCTCATACATTATAATAAACAAAAAGAGAAGCAATCGTGCTTCTCTTTTTGTTTAAACAAGCAACTGTTCTGTTAACTTCTTTATATTTTCCAAATGTGATGAATATAGCTTTGGCGTCATTGCATATACATCGTAAATCATATAATTTTTTACTGTTTTCACGCCCATGAATTTAAAGGTGTCAGTTATTTGGCGTTGTACAGGATGTTCAAGCAGAAATTTATACCACGGTTGTTTTGCAATTGAAGAGTTGATGGAAAGAACTTTGGTGATGTGATGCAAAGGTTCTGCGCATTCTCCACCCTTGTATTGCCATGCATAACGCGTGATTAGATCAATCCATGCTTTTACTATGCCAGGTGTTGAATACCAATACACGGGGAAAAATAAGATGAGTCTATCGGCTTGAAGTATTAATTCTTTATTTTGTTGAAAAAAGGGAGAAGCTTCTAATTGTTGCATATCATGCACGTAAAAAGGAATTTCTTGTGCATGATCATAAAGATCTAAGGTTAAAAGTTCTAGGTTGTTTTTTGTGGCAAGAAATTCTGAAATAGCATCATATAATGAATAGGTTAATGATTGTTTGACGTCATGAGCGACAACCATTAATACTTTTGTTGTTTCTGTCGGATTTATTGGTTGTTCAAGAGCGAAGGAAAAAACTGTTTTTTGAGAAAAAATGCATAAGATAGAGAGCAGTACGATTATTTTATTTTTCATTATCATCATCATCATCCTTACATTTTTTTGTGTTTAATCTTTTTTTTCTTTTTTATGGCGCCTATTATATTCTTTTTTGAGAGTATAACATCCTTTGCCGATGTTCCATGTACCAATGCTAGTGATTATACCAAGTGCGCAGGGGAAAGCTATTTCTTCAGGAAAATAGTTTGTTGCAAGAGTAAATGTTGTTGTTCCAGCAGTATAACTTATGCAGAATAGACTCATAGCATAACAACAGGAAAGATTATTTTTTTTTGCATTATCATGATGCATGCTGTAGGCACTGGTAAAGAGCAACAACAGTAAAAGTATAAGTTTTTTCATAATGGTTAATTAAGATTATTAATCGTCGTGTTTTTTGCAAGCATTAAAAATGGCACATCCTATGGCGACGATTGCATGTGCGCCATTACTGAGGCCGCAAGAGGGGGTTATCTCATCGATAGGAAGAGTATTCATGAGTCGTTGTGAGGTCATAATGCAATCCAGGAATCCTTCTGCGAGAGTGGTTGTAGTACAGCAAGGTAATTCGGTTGTTTTGTTGAAAAGATCTATTGTTCCTGGTGGTTGTTGATCCATTGAAAATGTATAAGAAGAAAACGTAGAAAACACTACAACAAAAATTAAAATATGTCGTTTCATGATGCTCACTTTATTTGAAGCGGTATATATACTATAAAAAAAGTATCAAGAAAGTATCATAAAGTTGCATAAAAGACAATGATTATTGGTTAAAAATGAATCTTTTAGTTATCTTTAGGATAATCATTCACAATTTCTTGAGTAGATTTTCCATAAAATCTTTCTTTGATTTTAAGATAATTTACATAGTTTTTTGCTTTACACAACTCATAAAAACCATCGATTGAACAAAAGCCTGCCAAACCTCCGGCAAGAAAACCAAGGGTTTTTGTTACACTGATTTTTTCGCTTTCATGATTGCCAAAAAAATGATGCAAAGTGAATAATCCACCAGCGACGAATCCTGAGGTTATCCCGATTAAAAATCTTTTTCTACTTGCATGATGTTTTTCTTGTGTGGATTTTTCTCTTGTTGTGATATAGCCATGATTATGCAATTTTTTCGTAGCTCTTTCATGCGCCGATTTTTCTTGACGTTCTACAGCATCGATATGATCGCTTGTTTGAATTCTTGTCAGAAGACTGACTGGCTTCCGAACATAGTGCCAAGCAAAAAATGGCCATGTTTTTTTGTCAACTTCGTTCCAACCGGCATTGGCATTGAGTATAATGTTTGCGATCGTGAGTAATAAGATAATTTTTTTATACATACAATACTCTTATTTTTATTTTTAATACTATTAAACTTTTATGAAATTATATCTGAAATCGTATAGGAAAAATAGGTGAGAGTAAATATAAGTTCTTTAATAAGGAAAATAAATTGGTGGGTAAGATGGTTCATAAATCACAACAGGGGCATAATACGTGTATAACATGGGCTCAATAGTATTTTAATGGTTAAAAATATGGTTATAGTACAAAAAAATAAAACAAAATGCCGATAAAGGCATGATTTTAAAATAAATCATAATAGGAATAATGAAAGCATTACGGTGTTATTTATAATGATTTTTTATTTTAAATTTAGCAGCTGTTTGCCCGCAAGTAAAGGTAAATAATAAGATTTTTGTAAGATTATAAAAATTATAAAAAAAGAGAGTCGCTTTCTAGAATAATTCCTAGAAAGCGACTCTCTTTTTTACAGGTAAATAAGGTCTTTTTTATTCTTCAATAATGCTATTTAAATCTAATCTAACGGCGGGTTTTAATGTTTTTTTCTTTTTTGGTGTTTTCTTTGGACGAGGTTTTGCGTCTTCTGTAATTGCATATAAGCCCGTATTTAAAGATTTTGACTTTGGTGCTTGAAGTTTGGTTCTAGCAGAACTTGTGTTAGACGATTTTGATTTTTCTGGTAAATTTTTCACTCGCGCTCTTTCTTCACAGCCAAATTTAGTTTGTTCTTGTTGAACGAGTTCTTGATTAATCTGCCATTTTGGGCGAGATTTAGTGCCTTCATCTGCTTTTCGTAAAAAGCTAGGCATCTCTGATGCTGTTTCTTCTTCTGAACCTGCTAATAAGAGAGCCAATACCTCTTCATATTCTGCCGGCATTTCTTCTTTTTCCATGGCTTGCAGGGTACATGATAAAAATGCTGCACTCAAACCAGCGAATATGACATATTGTTTAAAGTTTTTCATATAAATATCCTTTATATAGGGGTGATTAATAGTTTTATAATACTAATAGTAACAAATTTTAAGGTTTTGTCAATGGGTAGTGGTTAGGGGCTAATTGCAAAGTTATCTTATTTTATCTACACTCATCGAAAACAACGTTTGAAAAAATGCTTTTCTTCATTGGTTTTACAAAAACTCACTAAAGGAGCCCTATGAAAAAAAAATTAGTTGCGAGTTATATTTCTGGCATTTGTGATCAGGCTCATGGTGAGAGTTGTTGGACAATTTTAACCTATTTTGTACCTGAGTTTATTACTTCTTTGGTGTTGCTCTTAAGTTTGATTGATTCTCAGTGGATTTCATTATTAAAATCAACTTCTATATATGCAACGGTGGGTACCACTAACACGTTATTGCATGTCATCACAAAGCTGGCCGAAGGTTTTTGTGTTGGCACTGTTGTCATGACGGGACATTTTAATGGACTTGAAGATTTCAAGCAGGCGGGGCGAACGCTTGTAGATGCTTTTTGGGTAACCGTCGCTTCAGGCTTGGTTATTTCAGGCATTCTTTTTTTTGGGGCGTATTGGATTTTTTATTTATATGGTGTACCGGCAAAAATGATTGCTTTGGGTGTACCATATTTACGCTTAAAAGCGGTCAGTATATTTTTTATGTTTATTTATTTTGCGGTGATTGGTTTTTTGCGCGGTATAAAAAAACCTCGCATCCCTATGCAGATTTTTATGTTTGGGGCTGTTTTATTTCTCTTTTTTGATTATGTATTAATCTTTGGAAAATGGGGTTTTCCTGAAATGCAGTTGCAAGGTTCTGCGATTGCTTCAGTCATTCAATATGCAGTTATGTTACTAGCATCATTTGTCTATATTTTTTTTGACCGTGAAAATCGTAAATATGGAATCGAGCTTTTTTCTCCTGTCAAAGATTGGAAACACATTAAAGAATTAATAACGCTTATGTTGCCCGTGATGATTGATAAGGCTACCTTAGCTGCTGCCTATATGTGGCTTGGGTATATGATCAATCCAATGGGAAAATATGTGATTGCTAGTTTGACTGCTATAAAAGATTTGGAACGATTTGCGATATTGCCAGCTGCTGCTTTTGCCAATGTAATTACTTTCTTAGTGAGTAATGCTTATGGTCGGCATGATTGGGAAGGAATAAAAAGTAATATAAAAAAGACCGTTTTTCTTTCTTCGGTATTTGTTTTTTCAATATTGTTACTTTTTTCATTGTGGCCGGAATATTTTATTTCATTATTTGATCAAAAAAATAAATTTACTGCCTTTTCGGCCCGAATTTTTCCGATGTTGAGTATACTTGTGTTTTTTGATTTGTTACAATTGATTCTCTCAGGTGCATTACGTGGTGCAGCAAATGTAAACGCCGTTATGTGGGTGCGTTTGGCTGTATGCGTATTTTATTTTGCTCCTGTATCGTGGATTTTGGCACATTTGCCACTTGAAAATTTAACCCTGAAATTTTTGTTGGTATATAGCTCATTTTATATTGGTAATGCTTTAATGAGTCTTATTTATATTCACAGATTCCGTGGTGAACGGTGGCAACGTAAAACTATTTAAATACTACATTGGTGAGGTACGCTATTCATGCAAAAAATTTCTAAAGAAGAACTTTTAAATTTAGCCCGTTTATCACGCTTGGCATTAGATGAAGGTGAAATAAATTCATTGATGCAGCAGATTGAAGCGGTGTTAAGCTATGCACAAAGAGTTCAAGAAATTGCACAAACAGGGATATTGCCTAACCAGTTCACAAAAAATGTTAATGTTATGCGTGAAGATGTTGTTATTCCTACTGATTCGGCACCAATTTTAGAACAAGCTCCTGAAAGCGAACAGCATTATTTTGTTGTACCTGTCATCTTAGAACATAATTAGGGAATCGATTGCTTATGAATACGCTTGCTTTTGCAACAATCCGTGAATTACAAGAACAATTAACACAAAAAAAAATTTCTCATCCAGAATTATTGGATTTTTTTATTGACCGTTTTGCTCAATATGATGCAAAAATAGGCTCTTCTTTAGAGATATTTTCAAAAGATTCAATTTTCAAAGAATATATTCCTACAGGAATTTTGAATGGTATTCCAGGTTTTATTAAAGATAATATTTGCCAACAAAATCGTATTGCTTCATGCGCATCAAAAATGTTGGAGAATTATAGAGCAACCTATGATGCAACGGCAATTGCACGTTTAAAGCATGAAGGTGCTTTGTGTATAGGGCGAGCAAACATGGATGAATTTGCCATGGGTAGCTCAACGGAAACATCAGCATTTCAAAAAACGAGAAATCCTTGGAATCTTGATCGAGTTCCTGGCGGTTCAAGTGGTGGTTCTATTGCCGCTGTTGCTGCGGGGTTAATTCCGTGGTCGCTTGGTTCTGAGACAGGTGGGTCTGTCCGTCAACCAGCAGCATTTTGTGGTATTGTTGGTTTAAAGCCAACGTATGGATTAATTTCGCGATATGGCTTAATTGCATACGCTTCATCATTTGATCAGATTGGTATTGCAACGCGTACGGTGCATGATAATGCATTAGTGTTAAGTGCAATTGCTGGTGTTGATCCTAAAGATTCTACAACGCTTGCCGTTGAGAAAAAAGATTACACAAAATCTTTGCATGCTGGTATTAAGCCTGGTCTTAAAATAGGTATCATTGATAATGCTTTAAATGTTGAAGGTGTTGATGGTCAAGTGCACACAGCCATTACCGATGCGATTAAAGAGTTTGAAAAAATGGGTGCTTCTGTGCAGACAGTTTCATTGCCAAGCATGGATTATGGTGCAGCAATCTATTTCATTTTAAGCCGCGCTGAAGCTGCTTCTAACTTAGCACGGTTCGATGGTGTGCGTTATGGCTTACGCGATCAAGAAGCGCATTCGTTGTTGCAACTTTATGAAAAATCACGTCAAGCTGGTTTTGGCAAAGAGGTAAAAGCACGAATTATGATTGGTAATTATGTATTATCAGTTGGTCATGCGGCAGAATTTTATAATAATGCAAAAATTGCTCAACAGATGATGCGACATGAATTTGATCAGATTTTCAGGCAAGTAGATATTCTTGTTGCGCCAACAACGCCCACAACAGCATTTAAGTTTGGTGCTTTTGATGATAATAAGTTGCAAATGGATCTTCAAGATTATTTTACGTGTGCTATGAATATTACCGGTATTCCTGCATTGTCGATTCCTTGTGGTTTTTCAACTGATGCTCTGCCGATTGGTTTTCAGTTGATAGGGCCACATTTAAGTGAAGAATTACTTTTGCAAACTGCCTATGCTTATGAACAAAAAACGGCATGGCATACAAAACATCCTGCAGGATATTAATTTAAATAGTATAATATATAATAACGTGTATAAAACAGATATAAACTTGTGTGTTGGGGTTTTTTATGATGCGTAGAATATTATTTTTTATTGCTCTTTTTTGTTTGACGTTTGCTAGTAAAGGTATGCAGGAATCGAAATTTTTTTGTAGAGAATTATTGCATCTGGGCCAAAAAACTAAGGTAACAATAGAAAAAAAAGGCACTGTTAAGAGTTTGACCGAAGATGAACATACAAAAATTTTCAATTTTTCTCAGCAGCTTTCAATTTCTAATGAGCAGAAAGAGCAATTATATTCTGATATTTATGATTTTATCGGCAACCCACGTATTGAACCATCAATAACCTTTTATGATTTTGTTAATTATACTTATAATAATTATATTTTTAAAAGATTTATCATTAAAAAAGGTAAGTTATTTTCCGAAGTAACTGAAGAACATTGTCAAGCAATTGCTCGGTGGTTAGCACAAAATAATATAGATCATACTCATAATCGGCAACAAGTTTCAGTGATCAATCAGGGTAGATATTTTTTACTGAGTGCAGATGATATTTCACTCTATCAACAAATGGCTGTCACGCCAATTCGTAAAAAAGCTATGAAAAAGAAGAACATTATTGCATGTGTGGCAATTAAAGAAGATCAATGTGAAGATATTACCGATGAAGGTTTATCGTCAGCAAACTTAAAATTTCATTCTAGGCTAGTAGAAAATAATTAGCAATTTGTTAATTTATTTAAATATGTTGCCTTACTCTTTTCTATAAATATATACTGAATGTCTAGGGGAATAGACAAATGACCTTTCGCAAAAGAAAGGTAGGTATATGTTTTGGGGACGATATTTAATTTTTTTAATGGTATTTATGATGCCATTATATGGTTATGCGTGCAACAAGTATCACAGAAGCCATTATCAGACGAATACATGTAAAAAATTTAAACAAAAAAAAAAGAAAGATCGTTTGCCCTATCGTATGGTGAATGGTGTTGCTACTTTGTTGGAAGAAGCAATTCTTTTAAATCGCAATTTATTGAGCCTTGATACGGTGAAAGTTTTTACTGCATTCACGCCGTTATATATTGCAACACGCATGGCAGATCATCCTTTGCATGAAAAATTTTATGATGCTCACCATCACAAAAACAAAAATCAGATGCCGGATACTTTGGTGAAAGTCGTAAATAAGGGTGGCGATGTTGGTATTATTGGTTTAACGAGTCTTGCATTTCTTTCATCTGATGAGAGATTACGTTTAACAGCACGAATATTTGGCATTGGTGCTGCATCGGCATTGCTTGCAAAAGATATTGTAAAAAAAATGCGCGTAAAGGCATGCATTCGGCCCTGGAATGAAAAATTTAGTAATAAAAAACGTGCTTATGGTGGATTTCCCTCAGGACATATGATTGAGGCAACCTATATGCTTACGCTGTGGGGTTTGCAATATGGTTTGAAAGCAGCCATTCCTTTGGGTTTATTTGCTGGTTTATCATTTGGTGTATTGGTCGGTAGTAATCGCCATTTTATCTCCCAAGTTATTGCCGGTGCTGGCTTTGGCGTTGCCTATGGCCTTGCAGCTAATTCTTTAATCAATACCAAAATTTCTGAGACTATTACGTTTGATTTTTGTTATAACGAACGAAAACTACCAACCATATCACTTGCGTATAGTTTTTGACGGTTACCCTACTTCAACGAAAAAGATGAGTAGTTTAATAATTGTTTTGACCACAAAAGCTTTAATAATTATTTCCAGTGAATCAAAAAAAAAGCAGGTATGTTTTGGGGCATTAATAATATTTTTGGGGATATATTCAAGAATTTTATTTTTCAGCCCAGAATTTTTTGTTAAATCGGCATTTTCTGTATAAATTTCACTATGTTTAACATAAATTGCATAGGAACAATATAAAAGCATGGAAAAATCTATGCCATATTTTGAAAAAAAAGTCATATATTTTTTAAATTTTTTATGCAAAGAAATCGAAGAAGTATTTTGTAGTGGTTGTTGCATATAATAATGCTGTAAATAGGGTTTTTCAGCATAAAGTTGTGCAACATGTTGTTCAATGCTTTTATTTTTACTGTGTAGAAATGATGAAGAGTGCCTCGTGGGCGCTCTTTTTTTTGTTTTGTGTGGCAATGAGCGGCGTACTGATACTGAGTATGAGCACGCCACTAAAATAATATTTTTTTAAATACATTCGATTGTGTTGGTAGTAACAACACTAACATATTCAGGTTGCAGTTGCTGTACTCGTTGTTGTTGAAATCTTGGAATAAATTTGTCATGCATAATGGCGCTGCTATAATCACTCATCCAAGCAAGCAGAACATCTTTTAAAAACACTAAGCGTTTAATTTTTGTGTGCGCTTGCACAAGTTCAATCTCTTGTTTGGGGAAAATATATCCCAATTTTGTGTAGTTGAGCCATTCATGTATTCGTATAAATTGATTAAGCTGTGCCAATTCGTGGTCAACCGCATTATTGAATTTAACAATTGGCGTCATTAAATCTGCGCCATGAACAGGCAGATATTTTGCTTTAATGGCATTAAACAATTCTTCTGCCACTTCTTGATGAGGTACTTCAAGCATGACTTCAACGGGAATATGTTCTTTCCAGCTTGCCCACGTATTTTTTTTCATAACTTTATATGATGTATTGTATAACTTTATTAAATATGTTGCGTAGAGGGCGACGAGTGCTCCTGCGGTAATGGTATAAGGATTAAGTGAGCAAGCAGTGTTTTTGAAGCTTGTGAGCATTTCACCCACAGAAGGAAGTTGCCAGGATGGTTGTGGGGAATTGTTTGTTTCTAATGCAGGTTGCGTGTTTGGGGTTCTTATTGTTGGCGGTGGTAATGTAGGGGTTGGCACTGATGATTCTTGTAGTAAAGATGGTTGTAGGGGTGTTTGTGGTGTTGCAATACTTGGTGTTGTTGGTGCTGGTAGGTAACGAGGTTGTTCTTGCGTTACTAAGCGATATACAATGGGTGGTTGGTGGTTTGCTGTTTCGTGACCATCGATTCTATTGCTTGCGCTATTGAAATTATTGCTTGAAACATACACCGTTACATTTTTTCTTTTTGGTGTTGCTTCTTCGCTGTTTGTAGCATCAATTGCTAATAATATTGCAATAAGTGTTGTATATTTCATAGGCTTCCTTTTTTTTAAGTATTAACCAAATTTTTCTTCTATATATTTTTTAATTCCTTGTTCTTCTGCTTCGAACACTTTTTTTCTATGGTTTATTATTTCAAGATATCCTACAAGACCCGATAAAACCGGAGTAATAACAATAGATGTTGTTATTGACCAAAAAGCTGCCTTTATTGCCGTCTGTGCTGCACTATGTTCTTCATCAACAGCTTTTTTTATTGCTGCAATTTTGTCTTTTTGTTCTTTGATTGTTTTTGGCCATTGTTTTTTTTCACTTTCGCTGAGCTTTGCCACTAAAAATTTCCATTCAGCATCAGTAAACGTTTCCAAAAAATTTTCATATCCTTCACCATCAAATGTTCTAAAAAATGCACTTCGATGCTGTTTTGAAAATTTTAGTAATATTTTTTTTTGCTTTGCTTTTGTCAAAGAGATCACGCATTCTTTAAGTTTATCGCCTGAAATTGTCGAACAACGGATCACTTTCTTTTTTGGCTCTTTGTTTAATTGTATTGAGTTGGTTGCTTCTTGTTTGTTGTCAATATTAAGGTAAATGACCGTTTCAGCATCAGGCAGATTAGGTGCAGAAGAGAAAAGTAGTGTAGTGTATAATGAGAAAAAGAGTAAAAGTATTCTATTTTTTGACACCTTAGCCTCATCTTTTTAAGGGAAAAACGTATTTTATATTATATACTGCAAAAAAATGAAAAAAAACAACGGTTTCTTATTTTATAGCTAAAAAGTAACTATTTCTTGGGCTTGTGAACCTCCAGTTGTGTGATCTTGGTATTTATGGTAAAATAAAGATATTTATTTATGGTTATTTAATCTAATTTGAAAAAAATTATTAGTTGGTTATGAAAGAAGGAAATACAGAATGAATGAGCAAAAAAAGAATACATTAGGCACAAAATGGATCACTATAGTCGGTGCGCGTGAGCATAATTTAAAAAATGTCAGTGTGTCAATACCTAAGGACGCCTTTACGGTAATTACCGGTCCTTCAGGTTCGGGTAAAAGTACTCTTGCCTTAGATATTTTATACACTGAGGGCAAAAGGCGGTATATGGAGTCACTTTCATCTTATGCCCGTCAGTTTTTAGGAATTGCCAAGAAGCCTGATTTTGATCGCATTGAAGGGTTATGCCCATCAATTGCTATTGAGCAAAAAACGGTAGGTAATAATCCTCGTTCAACCGTTGGTACTATTACAGAGATTTATGATTATTTACGCGTATTATTTGCGCGTATTGGAAAAGCACATTGCCCAAAATGTTCTGTTGTTATTGCTGCGGAATCTCCTGAAAATATCACACGCATGGTCTTGAAAAATTTTGACCAACAAACGGTGACAATAGCTGCTCCTGTAGTGATTGCTAAAAAGGGTGAATTTATCCAACAGCTACAAGAATTATTTACGCAAGGTTATTACCGTTTCAACATTGATGGTAAGAAGTATCGTTTTACCAATGTTGAAGAAATAATGGGATTAAAATTAGGAAAAACATATAAGCACTCAATTGATCTGTTATTAGATGTTCTTGAAGTTTCATCGCAAGAACGCTCGCGGTTGCAAGAATCAGTTGAGCGTTCATTTTCATTGGCGCAAGGATTTTGTAAAATCATTGTCGGTGAAACTGAACATGTTTATTCTTCAAGTCGTATTTGTTTGCAGTGTGCCACCTCATTTCCTGAGTTAGAACCGCGACTTTTTTCTTTTAATTCTCCCATTGGCGCTTGTAAGAATTGTCATGGTCTTGGCATATTAAACGTTATTCCTTGGGCTCGAGACGGAGCACAAGAGTGGAAAGAAGGCTACGATTATTTTTTCTCAGCGGCTTCACAAAATTCGATCTGTACTTTTTGCGATGGAAAACGTTTGAATCCTTATGCGCTTGCTGTTGAGATTAATGGTAAAAATATTCAAGATATTGCAAATCTTTCAATTACCCAATCACTTGCATTTTTTAGTAGTATAAAACTTGATGAAACAGAAAAAATGATTGCGGAAACAGTTCTTAAAGAAATTCATAACAGGCTTATGTTTTTAGACAATGTTGGCCTTTCGTATTTGTCTCTCAATAGAACCGCGCGCACGCTATCCGGCGGTGAGGGTCAACGCATTCGGCTTGCGACTCAAATTGGTTCAGCATTAACGGGCGTTTTATATATTCTTGATGAGCCAAGTATTGGTTTACATCAACGAGATAATGATCGCTTACTTGAAACACTCAAGAAATTACGTGATCAAGGAAACACGGTTGTGGTGGTGGAACATGATCTTGATACCATTGCACATGCTGATTATTTGATTGATATGGGTCCTGCAGCAGGTATTTTGGGGGGACAAGTTACGGCATTTGGGAACCCTGATGAAGTTGCGCAAAATCCGGCTTCATTGACCGGTGCTTATTTAGCAGGTAAACGCACTATTGCTTTTCCTGAGGCTATTCGAACGCCGCAAGGGTATTTAACATTACAGCATGCACAAAAAAATAATTTAAAAGATCTTTCAGTCTCAATTCCACTAGGCGTTTTATGTTGCGTTTCAGGGGTATCTGGTTCTGGTAAAAGTACCTTGGTTCTTGATGAATTAGTGCCAGCGGTTGAAAGAGCGTTATCAAGCAGAGGCAGATCAAAGCAAATTTTACAAGCTGACGATAACTTAACCGGTGCAGAGGTGTTGGAATCATTGGTGGTGATTGATCAATCACCAATCGGCAAAACGCCACGATCAAATCCAGCAACGTATTTAGGCATTTTTGATGAAATTCGAGCTCTCTTTGCAGCGCTTCCTGAAAGTAATGCTCGTGGTTATAAAGTTGGCAGATTTAGTTTTAATGTTGAAGATGGTCGTTGTTTTGAATGTCGTGGTGATGGAACCATTACCGTATCAATGCAGTTTTTAGCTGATGTTATTATGGTTTGCAAGGTTTGTGGTGGGAAACGGTATAATAAAGAGACTTTGGATATACGTTATAAGAACAAGACTATTGCGGACATATTGAGCTTGTCAGCGCGAGAAGCCGTTGAGTTTTTTGCGGCCCATAAATCAGTTGCAAAACGATTACAACTTCTTTGTGATGTCGGGCTTGATTATTTGACGTTGGGCCAACCTTCAACAACGTTGTCAGGTGGTGAAGCGCAGCGTATTAAGCTCGTGAATGAACTTGCAAAACGTGGTAATCGAACGCTTTATATTCTCGATGAACCAACAACGGGTTTGCATAACAGTGATATTGATAAGTTAATTACGGTACTTAATAATTTGGTTGCTAAGGGCAATTCGATGGTGGTTATTGAGCACAATCTTGATGTGCTCAAGATTGCGGATCATTTGATTGATTTAGGCCCTGAAGGTGGCGATGCTGGCGGTATGATTGTTGCGCAAGGAACGCCGCAAGAAGTTGCCAAGGTTGAAAAAAGTCATACCGGAAGATATTTAAAAGAGTTATTTAAAAATTTTTAAAAGATTTATCTTTTCTGCGATTTGCTTTTTTAACTGTTATTCTCCAAACTTTTTCCAGATTGTTTTTCTTTTTTTGTTTTTTGAACCTGTTTGATTGCGTTTGTACATGTATGGTTGGTGCTTGTTTTTTTGTTGGACTAAACCAAAAATTATAAACAAATTTGCTAACACAATAACCTATTGTTGTAGCTGCAAGAAAAGCTAGAGTTGCTTCAGTTTCAGGATCAGTATGATGTTTATCTTTAGCAATGTGTTGCATGTCTTGATAAGCGCTGCATGCAAGGGTTAATGTCCCGCCAGTACTTAAGCCAATAAAAAGATATTTTAAAAAAGAATTGCTTATAATGGACTTGTTTTCAGTTTCCATTGAATAGGATTGAGATACAAAAAAAACAAGAAAAAAAAGATTGGTAAAAAAAGGAATGTTTTTCATTTTGAATACCTTAGGTTGTCCTTTTTCAACTATTAATGGTAAATATGTTTGATATTTTTGTCTAGAGAGCATTTTGTAAATTAATTTAATTTCTAGCTTGTTTTCTATAAGGCACTTTTCCCTTTATCTTTTTTTGTTTTACCCAGCCTATATTTTTTTTATGCCGTATTTTTTTTTGGCGATTCGAATTATTTTGTGTTGCTGGTTGCGTTTTTGTATTAAAAAGCAAATTATAGCAAAAATGGCTTATGCAGCCGCCTGTTAATGATGTTGCTAAAAATATGGCCGCTCCTTTTGATTCAGGATCATTATGATGTCTGCTTTCTGCATCCTCAATTGTTGATAAGGCAGAAGTATAAGCTACATAGCCAATGCTCAAGATGCAGCTGCCAATATATAACGATTTTAATAATAAATTTTGTGAACAAGTAACAGGAGTTGAACTGCTTTGAGTAATTTGTCTTTGATGAGGATCCATCGACCATGAAGATATGAAGATAAGATTACTAAATGAGAGAATTATTGATAGTAACATTGTTTTTTTATATGCATATTTGAATATCTTATTTTGCGTGATCAAAACCAAGCTCCTTTACATTTTTTGAATATATTTTATTATCAATTAATAAAAACAATTGATATATTTTTAACGTTACAGCTTTATTAGAATACAATCGATCTTATTTTGAGTGAAGGTTATTCGTGATTATTTTAAAAAAAATATGTATTTCTCTTCTTTTCTTATCAGTTTTTGTAGCACAAGCAGCTGACCAAGATTTAATACTATCATTTAATCGCATTAATGATCAAAACATTGAGTGGTATGCTAACAAAGTTAAAACTGAATTAGAACATAATGCACTACATAAAAAAGTTATTATTGTTGGCGCTTTAGCCGGTCTTGGGTATGTAACCTATCAGCTTTTATATGGCGGGCAACCTTCACCAATAAAACCTATTGCGAAGATTGAAGTGCCACAAACTGATAGTATCATTTCTCAACCTTTAATCGATGTGATAAAACCAATTGAAAAAAAAGAACCAATCTACCCACAATTAACGCCTGATGGTGTTTGGTTTTTGAATAGTGAAGGTGCAACTAAGCGAGCAAAAGATAATCTTTCTTTAATTCCTTGGGTATATGTTTGGGCAAAAGAAAATTTTTATACTTTGGTACAACAAACTGCTGTGTTGGCTCTTTTTACCGGATTAAATAATTCTCTTGGACCAATTAGTAAGTATATTAATGCTTTAGATGGTGCTGCTGATAAATTCACTGCTCGCATTTTTCATGCTGGTAACCTTGCATGGTTCCTAAAACAGCATACGCAGCTTTCGTTACTTTTTACTACTCTTGAATATCATGCTGGCAAACTTGAGAATCGGCCTGTTGTTGTTACACAAACTATTTCATTGCTGTCTGATCAACAACATATAAAGGTTAACCAAGATCTTGTGTCATTAACACAGGAAGAAAAAATCTATCATGTGCAACAGCTTCAACGTAGTTGGAATATTGCCGTACAACAAATTGAATATGTGTTTGGCTTTATGAAATTTTCTTCATCGCAAGTCAAATGGTATTCTTTAGCGGCTTTACAAGCGCAATCATTGCAAGCGACTATGCAACATGAATTTGATACCTGTGCGCAAATCTTAGAAAGCAATAGTGATATTCTTCTGAATAATTATGAGATTTTATATAAAAAAACATTATTTGAATCATTGCAAATGTTGCATATGAATATTGAGCAAGATCTAAATGCATTTGCTGATCTTGAAAAATTGAAATCTTATTAAAAAAATATCAAAAAAAAGAGGAGTAGTAATACTCCTCTCATCATTTAAATTGTTTGTACCTTTTTAATATTTATTATGAAAAAGCAAATCCACCTTTAATCCACACTGCCCATTGATTAAGTGCAAAGTTTTTCTTTCCTGAAAACTCAGTTTCACCGCCAATACCAACAAAGGGACTATAATCACAGTTATCCCACACATAACTCACATGAGCAAAAACTTTATGTGACATTGCCGTTGGGTTGATTGCAGAATCAATTGAGAGGCTGTCGGTGGAGATATACACATTAGTTGCATCATAAACAGCAGCGTTTGCACCGCTAATAGTTGTTGTGCTGGCTGTTCTATTAACATTAGGATTTGGTCTAGCGGGTGTACCAGTAGTTCCTGAATCACCGGCAACGCCATAGGTGTTTGCGGGAATTGGTTGTGTGATGACTAACTTATCTTTTGTTCTTACCCAGAATTCGTAACCAACATCAAGATTAAAGCCACATCGCTTATAATCAAAAAGCGCAACAAGATTTGCATGAACTGAGTTACTTACTTTACATTCACGTGCTAAAACGTTTGGTCCAAATAAGACTTCTCCTGCATAGGCATTATTGGCATATTTTTTGATGAGCAAACGATTGCTTCCTACATTTTGTGTGCCATCAGCATTTTTTAAATCAAAAATTCTGCGTTGTTTTCCTTTGAATATATGATAAGCAACACCTTGAAGCCATACGCTAAATGATGAATCACAACAATTATTCCAGAATTCGTAATGTGCATTAAGACCGCCACCAACTTCAAAGCGTTTACCATTACCGCAAATAGGCTCAAATAAGAAAATTGATTCTGGTCTGTTGCCGGTTGGAAAAATACCTCTAATGTCTATGCCAACATGATACATATCACAGCACAAGAAATTATAACCTACTGCCAACTCAACGTCAGCAACACGTACCTTAGATTTTTTGCCGGTTTCTGTATCATCACTTACTCTGCCATATTGTAATGTTTGTTTTAAATCGGGCAAATTAGGGCTGAGAATCTGACCATTGAAAGCTGTTTTTATGCTGCCAATAGGAGAGCTAACATCGACCGTGTTACCAAGTTGGTTTGCTGCAATGAATTGGCCGGTGGTGTTGACTGTTTGATCAAATGACATTTTCCAACTGGTCCAGTTAATGGGAACATATAATTCAGCATATAATCCTTGTACCCATTCATCGAAATTTACGCGCACTTGAAAATCAGCAACAAAGTTTTCAACTTGAGGTAATGCTGTTAAGAGGCCATTGAATTGATCGTTTAAATAAAAATTGCGTCCAAAAATGTCTATGCCAGCAGCAGCTTCAGCACCAAATGTCATGGTATTCGTACCATTAACAAAGAAATAATCACCAATTTCATCACGATCAAATGAACGCATATAGCTTGGCACTGCGGCAAAGTAACCGTTTAAGCAATCAGTATCACAAGGAACAAGAAATTGAGGGGTAACGCCAGCTAATCTTCGGGGTAGATCGTTGCCTTGCGAGCGGTTTGAAAAAAAGTTATGGCCGAAATTTTTTGTCGACTCATCTTCTGCAGCAATTATGGTAAAACAAGTTGCAAAAAAGAGGGTAAAATTCAGTATTTTTTTTAGTATTTTTTGATTCATATAAAAATGCTCCTTTTAGACAATTTTGATCTGATAAGAAAAATAGTTTGATTGTATTTTTTGTAAGAATTTTTCTCCTTTCGTTCTCGATCACCAAACGCTAATATATTTAGCGTTATTCGTCAAATTATTTATGAGTGGATCGACTGATCAAGAAAAAATACGTATAATGCAAATACTGCAAATGTGAAGTGTTATGTAAAGGAAATTCAATGAAAATTTAGAAGACCTAATAATCACCTATAACTGACAATGTTTCGAAATGTCATTCCGAGGCACATTGTGCCGTGGGAACCCAGATTATAAAATTCTATTTATTTTTAATTATTTGGGTTGCACAATTTTTACAATAGATTAAAAATTATTTTTATGTATAAGAGATGTTGTTCTGTTTCTTGATCATTGGTTTTTTCAATAATGATTTAATTTAACAAAACATTATAATCTGGGTTCCCACGGCACAATGTGCCTCGGAATGACATTTCGGGTTTAATGTCTTTTGTTTTAGGCTTAATTCTTTTTAGCTTAGATGATTTTATCTATCGAATTCGCATATTATATATAGTCGAAAGTGATATTTGATGCTTTTGTTACTTATTTTTTTTCTTATTCCAATTCTTCTTGAACCTTTTCCCCTAAGCAGTTCCGGACATGCACTGTTATTACATGAATTTTTATCAAAAACCTTTGGGATTTTTTTGTATGAAATTCCTTCATATTATGATCATCTTTTGCATGGTCCGATTGCCGTTGTTGTGCTTTTATTTTTTTGGCGGACTTGGTTGCGAATCCTGAAAATAAGTAGCAAAGAGCAGATTAAAACGATGTTTGTTGCCGGTGTTATTGCCGATGCAATTACCGTTTTTTGGTATGAATTTTTTTCAGTAGTTGGCACGTCATTTTTCCCTTTGGCGCTTGGTTTTTTTATTACCGCATGCTTATTATTTTCTCTTGTGTGTTGTGCGACAAAAGTACGAGAGCAACCATTTACTTTGTGGGCGGGGTTACTTCTGGGTATGACCCAAGGTGTTGCTTTGTTGCCGGGTATTTCACGCTTTGGAACAACGTTTGTTGTTGCTCGTTGGCTTGGCTTTTCAGCGCAAAAAGCATTTATATTCTCATTTTTAATTGAATGGCCAATAAGTGTTGCTGGTTTTTTTAAAGGTGCCTATGAAATGCATCAAGCGCAAGGAGATCTGAGTGAATTATTGAATCTCTCTGTCGGCTTGGTTATTCTAGTAGCAATGCTTGGCGCCTATGGAGGTTTTTGTTTGGTCCAGCACATTATTAATCAAAAAAGATTGTGGTTATTTGGTTACTATGTTTTGTTTCTTTCGCTGGTTTCTATGATGCTCAATTTTTTTTAAATGAACAGGGGGATGTGTGTTTAATTTACAAAAATTACGCTCTTTGCAAGCGTTACTACCGCGTTTTTCAAGAACATTAGTCTATGGCATGAGTATGAGCCTTTTTGCCGTGTGGTTAGCATGTGCATTATGGTCATTTGATAAGCAAGATCCATCAATTATTTATATTAGTTCTTACAAATTATTTTGTTCTAATATGTGTGGAACTAGCGGCGCACATACTGCTGCATTGTTATTTTTTTTGTGTGGTAGTGCGGCTTATATTTTTGTTTTTTTTATGGTGTTCGTTGCCTTACGTTGTTTTGCAATGAAAAGTTTTAAATCTGATTTTGATGCTTATATTGCGTATGGCACGGCGTTAGCAGCCTTTGCTGGATTGAGCAACATAACGCACGTTGATCCAATGAATGCTCAAGTGCCCGGGGGTGTTCTTGGGTATATGGTTACTCAAGGGGTGAAGGTATTGTTTGATGACTTTTTAAGCATCATTTTTTTGTGTGTTGTTTTAGCCATAAGCATACTACTTATTTCTAGAATTTCTTTTGTTATTGTTGGCAAGTATGGTGTTATAGTAGTTAAACACGTTGGTAAGATGTTGTTGTATGCGGCACCATTAACAGTACGTAGTATAAAGAAATGTACAAAGGCGTTATATCGCTTATTTGATGGCTCGGAGGTTCAAACAGATTCTTATTCAGTTGTTGAATTTGAATTGGGTGTCATGGATCCGGATAAAATGGTGGATTTGCAAGCAGAAGAATTTTGGAATAAACGTTTTGCAAAACAACCTGAGCACACAATACAGCAGCCGGCATATAAACAACCGGTAATGCCTGAAAAGCGAGAAAAAATTTCGGCTGCACTGCAACAAAAAAAAGAATGTCCTTATGTTGTGCCATCATCTTCTTTCTTTACTTGTGCTGACCAGCAGAGTAATAGTAGTGAGCAGATCAAAAGTAATCAGTTGCTTGCAAAAGTGCTTGAAGAAAAATTAGAACGGTTTGGGATTCATGGTTCAGTCATCTCCATCAAGGTTGGACCGGTGATTACTTTGTTTGAATATCAGCCACATATTGATTCTAAAATTAGTAAAATTATTGCTTTAGAAGATGATTTGGCGTTAGCACTTCAAGCGGTGAGTATTCGTATCATTGCTCCTATTCCCGGTAGATCGGTGGTGGGTTTTGAAGTTGCCAACAAGCATCGGCGTGGTGTATTACTGGGCAAAGCTTTGCAATCAGCAGAATTTCAACAAACTTCCTATTATTTACCGTTAGTTTTAGGTGAGGATAGTATTGGGACAACGGTGATTGTTGATTTAGCATCAATGCCGCACCTGCTTGTTGCCGGCTCAACAGGGTCTGGCAAATCAGTTGCACTGAATGCGATGCTTATCAGTCTGTTGTGTCGCTATTCGCCGCAACATTTGAAACTTCTCTTAATTGATCCCAAGCGATTAGAATTTGCCGCTTATGCGGATATTCCCCATTTATTAGTGCCAATTGTCACTGATCCGCGAAAAGCTGCGCCGGTATTGCGATGGGTTGTTTCAGAAATGGAAGAGCGTTATGCGCATATGGAAGCGTGTAAAGTAAGAAACATTTTTGATTATCATCTTTTGTGTCAGCAAAATCCCGAGCTCAAACCCATGCCTTTTATGGTTATTGTTATTGATGAATTGTCTGATTTGATGATGACTGCTGCTAAGGAAACTGAAGATTTGATAGCGCGTATTGCCCAAATGGCACGCGCAGCTGGCATTCACATGATTGTGGCGACACAACGACCTTCAGTTGATGTTATTACCGGACTAATCAAAGTTAATTTTCCCAGTCGCATTTCCTTTAGGGTAACTTCAAAAATTGATTCAAGGACTATTTTAGATTGTGGTGGTGCTGATAAGTTACTTGGCAAAGGCGATATGCTTTTTCTTGATTCAGCTTCTCGATTGCAGCGTGCTCATGGTGCTTTTGTATCAGATGCAGAGCGAGCTAAATGTGTTGCACATATTCGTGCGCAACAGTTGCCAAATTATATTGATATAATGCAGGATTTCGCCATTTCATCGGCAGATATTTTTCAAGAAGATGATGCATTGTATCAAGATATTGTTCAATTTGTGAGTACTGTTGATGAAGTTTCAATTTCATTATTGCAACGCAAATTTCGTATAGGCTACAATCGCTCAGCACGAATTATAGATCGTTTGCAATCAGAGGGCATAATTATGCAAGAGCCAGGTGGTAAAACAAGAAAAGTAATTAAATAAATTCGACATTTATTACCAATGTTTTATAATTAATTTTTTATATTACTTGACAAGTGATCAAAAAATGACCATTTTGTCCTCAAGTAAAAGTAATTAACACACATGTTTAATATTAAAAAAGCGGAGATTCATCGATGCGTTTGAGCGAGCATTTTTTAAAAAATGCATTACCAGGAATTTCATTTGTATCTGAAATATTTCCTGATTTTGCACAGTTTTCAACAGATACGAGAACATTGAATCAAGGTGATATATTTATAGCGCTTGAAGGGCCCCATTTTGATGGTCATAATTTTATCGATCAAGCAGTTAGTTTGGGCGCATCAGGATTATTGATTGCTGAAAACAAAAAAGAATGTTTAAAAAAAGTTGATAAAGCTGTTTTGAAAAAAATGTTTGTAGCAACAGTTTCTAATACAAAAACTGCTTTAGTACAACTAGCAACAGCATGGCGCGATCAATTTACCTACCCCGTTGTAGGTATTACTGGTTCAGTTGGAAAAACATCGACTCGAGAACAATTAACGTCGATTCTTGCGTATAATAAAACAAAGTTTGTTGCAACTACCGACAATCAAAATAATATCATTGGTGTGGCGCTCAGTGTTCTTAAAATGCGACCAGAACATGAGGTTGCTGTTTTTGAACTTGGTATTAACAAACGTGGTGAAATGTCTCAACTTGTTGCGATTGCAAAACCAACAACGGCATTAATCACCGGCATTGGGCATGCCCATATGGAAGGTCTTGGTTCAATTGTTGATATTGCTGCTGAAAAAAGAGATATTTTTTCACTTTTTAAAGAAGATAATATTGGTATCATTAATGGTGATCAATTACTTCTATCCAATATTGCTTATCGCCATCCGGTGCTAAAATTTGGTTCAAAAACTACGAATCAAGTGCAAGCGCGTAAGATTAGGGTTACGAGTGATCATACATCATTTATCCTAAAATTGTATAATGAAAAATATAAAATTGATTTAGAATCAAGTCATGCTGGCGCTGTGTTTAACACGTTGGCAGCTATTTCTATGGCTCATCTTTTGAAAGTTTCAACACCAGTAATTTTGCAAGCTATTCAGAAAAAACTTGTTGTTGAAAGCAGATTTGAGCAACGAGCACTTAAGGCAGGTAAAGGTCTTATGATTGATGACTGTTATAATGCAAGCCCAGAAAGTATGAAAGCTGCCTTGCTTGCTTTGCAAAAAATAGAAACAAAAGCACAAAAAATTGCTGTTTTAGGTGATATGCTTGAGCTCGGCGTGAATAGCCCTTTTTGGCATCGACAATTGGGTAGATTTTTACGAAAAGTACCAACGTTAAAGAAGGTATATTTAGTTGGCAACCTCGTTGAATGGACCAAGAAAACAGTTCCTGTTGGATTGGCCGTTGAACATGCTGCAACATGGCAAGATGCTTTAGAGATGGTTAAAACAGATTTGAGAGAAGACTCAGTTGTTTTGGTAAAAGGTTCTAATGGTATAGGACTCGGTAATTTGGTACAAGCTATGACACAGGAATCTTTATAATATATGACGTATCATAAACCAGTATTAATAAAAGAAGTTATTGAATATTTAGCGATTAAACCCCACGGACTTTATCTTGATGTAACGTTTGGTGGCGGTGGGCATACCCGCGCAATTTTGGAAGCTGAACCCACATGCTCGGTAGTTGCCTGTGATTGGGATTCCGTTGCGCTTGAAAAAAATGGGTATCCTATGCAAGAAAAATTTCCAGGGCGGTTAACACTGCTCTGGGCTAACTTTGCGCAGATTGATAAGAAATTAAAAAAAGAAGGTATTGAGCACGTTGACGGTATTTTAGCAGATTTTGGTACCTCACAATATCAATTAACTGAGCGTGCTGGTTTTTCTTTTTTTCAGGATTCTCCTTTGGATATGCGTATGTCGCCTTCGCATCAAAAAGTAACTGCACAAGAATTGGTTAATAAAGCAACAGAATCTAAATTGTGTGATATTTTCAGCTATTTAGGAGAAGAATCGCGTGCGCGTCAATTTGCACGTTTGATTGTGGAAGAACGTACAAAAAAACCGATATTAACAACGCGCCAATTAGCCGTGCTTATTGAGCGTGTTTCGCCACGTGATAAAAAAAGAACACATCCTGCGACAAAAATTTTTCAAGCTTTGCGCATGTATGTAAATAAGGAATTAGAGAATATTCATTCTTTTTTTCCGTCAGCATTACGTATTCTAAATCCTGGCGGACGATTACTTTGTATTAGTTTTCATTCATTGGAAGATCGTGAAGTAAAAGATTTCTTTCGTAATGAGCTCCGCTTAGAAATAATTACTGAAAAAGTAGTTGTTGCAACGCCAGAAGAAGTTCGAGAAAATCCTTCTTCTCGTTCAGCGAAATTACGTGTTGCTCAAATGAAAAAAAATGAATCTAAATAATTTGACAAAATCGATCAGTATCGGTACATTATGCATAGGTTGCATGACACAGGCAACTAAAGTGAGATAGTAACGATCTTTGTAAGGGCATGCAGATGAAAATAACTGAGGTAAAAGTTTATCCAGCAAAAGAAAATGGTAGACTTAAAGCATATGCAACCGTTGTCTTTGATGACTGTTTTATTGTGAGAGACTTAAAAGTCATTGAAGGCGAAAAGGGTTTGTTTATTTCAATGCCTTCACGTCGACGAAAAGATGGTTCATTTCGCGACATAGTTCATCCTCTGAATGCTGATACTCGCAAGATGATTGAAGAATCAATTATCACTGAGTATAACAAAGCAGTCGAATCTGGATTCAGTACTGAAGCAGACGAGTAAAAAACACTCCTCTTAAATTCTAGAAATTTTTTCTTGGGGCGTCGCCAAGTGGTAAGGCACCGGGTTTTGGTCCCGGCATTCGGAGGTTCGAATCCTTCCGCCCCAGCCATCGTTTATTATCAATCGAATTTATAATGACATCAAACGGTCTTTGTGCGTCGTAGAGCACTTTTTCATTTTCAATACGCAAGTTCGATAGTACTAAATTAATTAACTGACGTTTTTCATTCACTTCTGAACTCACAAACCATTCATATGCACGATTGCTAATATCCAGCACATATTTTGCGGTAGTATAATAATTGTCTTCTGCTTCTCGTAATTGAAGTAAGCGCATGTTAAGATTTTCGCTTTGCTCGCTAAGAGATTGATAGAACTTATCATACTGCTCATCAGAAATTTTACCTTTGAGTTTATCAAGGTATAAGTTATCCATCATTTTTGTTGTTATTTTTTGTTCATTGGTGAGCTTGTCAAATTGTTGGTTATGAAATTTAATTTTATCTTTATGTAATTCATTAAGATTGTCAGTTATTTTTTGTACGGTAGCTTCTGGTAGTTGAAGGCTTTTGAATACTTGCCCAAGTTGTTCTGTTATTTCTTCTTCTCGCAACCACTTAGCACCATGCTTTCCTTTATATTGCGTGCAATGATAGTAGGTGAATCCCTTATGTTTTTCGGGGGTAATTGAACAGCCGCAATGTCCGCAACGCAAAAGACCTCTATACATATAAGGTAGACCAGCATATTTGAAAGGTTTTTTATTGAAGCCATCTTTTACTTGCTTAACTTCTTCAAAAAGTGTTTTTGAAATAAGAGGCGGATACCGATGTGGATATAATTTTCCCTTTATCAACATTTCACCATGATAAAAAGAATTGCCAAGGACTTTGGCAAAATAACTCTTGGACCATTGAATGTTAAAGTCAGCTTTCAGTTTTTGGGACAGAGTTTCTATTGAGTATGCCTTTGTTGCATAGAGCTCAAAGATTTTTTTAATGATTGCTGAGGTATAATCATCAACTATGATATCTGTGGTGCCATCCTCCTTGGTGATATTCAAATAGCCATACGGTGCTTTTGAAAGCCATTCCCCTTTGCGTAGTTTTTGCTCTTGAGCGCGTTTTACATTATCGCTGATTGCATCAGAATAATATTTTGCAAGACCAAGGCTGATACTAAATTGAAATTTTTCTACGGCAGAAATGCGACTGTTTAGCACTTGACCATCTGATACAAAATGTAGCTCTAGTTTATCCTGAAGTGCTTTTTCATAAAGTATGGCGACTTTTTTGTCAAAAATATTGCGAGATAAGCGATCGACTTTATCACAGCAGACGGCGATTTTCTCTTTTTGTGCAAGTACAAAATCAATGATACCATTAAACTCATCTCGAGGTCCTTCATGCGCACTTTCATCAAAGCTAAATACTTGAAGAATTGGAAAGCCTTTATTTTGGCAATATTTTTCAAGACGGGCTATCTGTGCAGGAAGTGAGTTGCCTGCTTCCCTTTGTTCTTCTGTGCTAACACGTGCAATGAGAATTGACTTCATATTTTATGATTATTCGTTGGTAGAATGACCTAATTCTTTTTCATACAGCAAGCGGATGCCTTCACAAAGAATGGTTGATCTGTCGGTCTTATTACGATTACGAAGGCGCTTAATAAATATCTCATTTAAGAGGCTTTCGTCTTTCTCTGACATATAGATTGTAGTTTTTGCTTTTTTTTGAATAGCTGATTCTTGCATAGATTTTTCCTAAAGAACTGAACAATTTATAACCTTAATATTATAGGTGTCATTCTAGCTATGTTCCAAAAGAAGTCAAGAAGTTAAAATGTTTGAGCGCCTGAGCGTCTTGACTTCTTTCTGTAAGGTTTTATTATTATAATAAACATGGTTATTTTTTTATAATAATAATTTCTATAAGAAAAATACTTATTGATGATGTTGGATTAATATAATAACAAGCTCTTTTGAAAATAGTTTATACAAAGCGTAAGGTATCTATATGAAGAATGAAACTTTAAGTTTTATAGTGATAGTAGTATTATTATTTCTGTTGATGGGGCCTCGTGGAGAATCAAAAAATTATTGCAGATCTCATGATAGTTTTACCTTTCATTGTCATCATAATGACACCAATACAGATATTTATTTGAGAAGACTGAATGCGAAATTTGATAAAGTGCTTGAACTGGTTGATACATCTTCAGAAGGAGTGAAAGATAAAAGATCGATAGAAGAAGCAGCTGTTGAGGCAAAAATTATAGTTTCAAGTATGTTAACGCAACTTAACCTTTTTAGAGCAGGGAATTTACGGACTGGTTTTTTGGCGAGCATTATTCCTAATTTTTTACGTAATGATGATGAAATACTATTTGATCATCAAACAGATGCCGCGGTTTCTACTCTTACTGAACTCAAAAATTATACTAAGGAAGAGGCGGGTGTTTTCAGAAAAACTTTGTTAGAAAGAACTTCCAGCCTAGAATTGATACATCTATGGGGATTAAGTAAAATAAGGTTAAGTTTGTCAGCTATAATTGAAGAATGCATAGCTAAGGCAATAATTAAGGGAAATGATTATAATATACCAAGAAGTCTTCAAGAAATTGTTATGCTACGATATGATGAGCTGGATAAAGACGCATCAAGAATACAGGATATTCTGAAAGCTATTGATAGTGGTGAAATACGTTGGCTTTATGATCTAGAAGTACTTATAAAAAAATTATATGTTGATCAAGATGAATTAACATCATGGTTGAAACAATTGGTTATGAAAAGGCCTTATTTATTGTAATAACTTATCAAGGTTCTTAATGCTTAATAAATCTTATTTTGGTAGTTAAATTATTAAAATACTTGCAAGCCTTGCAATTAAGGTTTGCCATAGGAACAATATCACTCTGTAATGATTCCAATGCATCATAAATTGTTGCCTGGACCCAGGAATCATCAATTTTATGCGCAAATAAATATGGTTCAAATTCAAGCTTCCAATCAAATGAATTTTTATCGGTAATTGCATTGCAAAAAAGTAAATAACCCGTTGAGCAAACAGTATAATTATTTTTTTTGAATATCCAAGCATAAAATTCTATTTGCTTCTTGTATTCGTGAAGATATGGAATATTGCTAAAATTCGGATAAATTATAGATTTAACGATAGTCTTATAATCAACTATAACCAGTTCTTTTTTATCATTTATCCATACATCATCAACCCCACCATTCACAAACCAATTCTCCCAAACATGATGGAATTGAATTCCATATTTTCTTTTTTCTTCCCATGACCAAGCGGTTTGCCATTTTTTTAATTTTTTATGACGTAATGGTTTAAAACCTTCGGGCATAATTGGATGCGCTTCTCCTCTAGTTCGATATTGGTCGAATTCTTTCTTCAAAAGACTATCAACCGCTCTTGATAAAGCAAAAACCTCTCCATCAGCAATTGGTTGCTTAATGCCAAGCTTTTTATCAATATAGAAACATCGCTTACAGTATAAGAATGTCTTAATATCAGTCCAACTAAATTCTCTGCGTACTGGCAATTCAGAATTTGTTTTTTCCTCAATAGGAGGTATATTGCGAGGGTTTATTTTAGGGGCAAATAATTCAGCTTCAATAGCATTATTACAAGAGGCAATTCCAAGCAACCCTTCATATAAAATTCTACTCATTAGAAATATTTCTGGAGAATTTTCTTCTAAAGAATTTCTATATTTTTCTTTTGGTAAAATTATTTGAGATTTTATATATTGGCCAGATGGATTATGTAAAAGAGTTAAAGTTATTTTGATAGATTCGTTTTTTAATTTATCAATCGCATGTTCTATAGAAAGACCATGCTTGATTAAAATATTACGGTTTTTTTCGAGCAATGATTTATAATCAGCTTCTGGGTCAATATTTGTTAAAATAATACCATCAATTCCGCCTTTAGCTGCTTCAATCAGAGCTCGAATTAATTTTTTTCGTTCGGAGGATTTATATAAGATAGACATAGTATATTACTTTTGCTGCAGGATAAGAATAATATAGATCTTAAATATTTTCATTTATCATTCCTACATAAGTAGTCTTCATCATACATCTAAGCATCATCAAGCCCATTTTCATAACCATTTTTTTTTCTTGATTAGTTGCACAACACCAGGCCCGCTCATCTTCCCATGCAGCCTCATAACCCTTATCATATGTGCTATATTTGCTGCATTCAGCAAAAAATAATAAACCAAAGAGAGTAATACAAAGACCAAAAAATTGAATATTCATATAAAACTTTCAATGTTTACTATATATTAATGTAGCCATATAGAATAATCTGTCAAAAAAACCTTTATATGTGCATATTTATTATTTTACAAATTAATTTATACATGAAAATTTATATATCGTGTAGCTAATTGATAGTTATAAAATCAAATACAGAATATATTAATTTTGCTTATGTATTTCGATAAAGGAGAAAATTATGGCTCATTGGGGATGGTACTGGAAGGTAAAGCAAAAACACATTCCAAGAATTATTTGCACAAAATTACCCACCATTGACTCATTTAAGTTAGCGCAGCATATTAAGGCTATGGTTGGATTTAGCGTGCAGCCTTTAGGGGTTAAAGCTATATTCCAAGGCAATATTCTGAAGATTACCTATAGAAAGCATAAAGATTATTCCTATATCATCCCTATAGATAAGCAGCCCTGCAATTATGGCGGATTCCGTTATTTTTTTAAATGTCCTTTATGCCAAAGACGCATGCGAATACTTTATTTTGCACAGCAAAGCATTTTTCTTTGTCGTAAGTGCTTAAACCTAAGCTATGAAACTCAATGCCTAAGACCAACTAAGCGCTATGAATACATGAGTCAAAAAGTTAAAGATAGTATGAAAGACAAACAAGGCAATCTAGAACTTTCCAAAAAACCTCCTCGAATGCATAAAGGGAAATATCAAAAACTCAAAGACAAGCAGTTTGATTATGAATGCAAATCTCACGAAGCTCTATGCCAAGAATTACGACTTTGGCATGGAGTAAAAATCGAACCTTTTTTGGATGACTTTTTTGATTACAGATGAAAATAATGGGATATTATCTTCATAAGTTGAAATAGTTGAAGTAGATTGAAAAAAAGTCAACTTATCAATATTGGCAATAGATCGTCATTTCAAGCAAGAATAATCTTGTAGATTTAAAAGTTGAAACCAATCAATTTCCATTGTTGTAATGTTAATAGAAGAGGATTTGTTTCAACTTTTAAACTTAATCGTTAATAATATTCATAACCATCGTCTACATCGAAATGTTCCTATGTTGAAATTATTGTTCAATTTTCATCAACTTTTTCAATTGATTGCTCTAGCAATTGATATAACCAATCGTTTTTTTGGCCAATTTGATTACATGAAATTTTTCCCTGTTGGATAAGTGTTTCAAGAATGTAATCATACTCTTGGCATCCGCCATCCAGTTGATGTGAATTGAGAAGGGATTGCCTTCTAACAGAGGATTTTGTTTTTACAATTTTCTTGCAAATCCATTCAAGTATTTTACGGCACTTGCGCTGATGTTCAGATTCCCCGAGTTCTCCTTCAATTAAATTAGCGGTTGATTTTATAGCCGGCATAAGAATGGCAAAGGCAGAATAAAGGGCTTCAACTCCTATTTCTTTAGATTTCGTGTCTATAAAAAGTTGCATAATCATAGCCAATTTTAAAAGGCAAGGACTCCAGCGTTTAAGGTGTGGTTCAAGTATTTCTTGGCATTTATCGCTATAGGAAGGCATTATTTTGTAAATATCCTGATGAAAGCCCTCAAAAATCACTTCTGCTTGATGTGAAAAAGTATAGCTATAGAAGTTGTCCATATTTTGTAATATTTCCTTGACCTTTTGTTCTGCTTGTTGATTTGATTTTGTTTTTTTAGTTGGCAAAGCAGGTGGTATTTCATATTCATGCGGTGGAGCGAAAATAAGAAATCTTGCAAAAAAACCACTAGCAAAATCTTCAGGTTTAATGTGTGCCTTTAACCATGCAAGTGTAGAAACAGCGCATATAGAAATATATGGCTCATTTAAAATAAAGTCGCCTCGTGTTACTGTTTTGTAGCGATAACTACGAGGAACATCATACAGCTCTGTAAGTAGTGCTTTAAGATCGCCATTGTAGCTTTTTTCCAGATTTAAAAGCCAACCACCAAATTCGCTTGGTAAAATAATACCGGAATGTCCTTGTCCAAGATGCTCAAGTAAAGCTTCCGTAGTAACTTTAGTTGGCAAAACAACATCTTTGATAGATATTTCAATGATTTGTGCTTTGAGTTCCTTTATTTTTTTGGTATCAGTTTCGAGTTGCAGTTCTTTGCGTAAATCTTTAGTAAGTTCTCCGACATCCTTTGAAATTTCTAATGCAAGTTTGGTGCCTTTAGTTAATGCGGTGCTTTTGAATTGTCCACTACCGGTAACATTTATCATCCAAATATTTGGATAAAGAGTTTGAAAATACTGATCATCTGAAATGAACACACGTTTTCCAATATAAGCTGATATCATGCCCATAACAGCACTTGTTACCATGATCGGATGTGCATTCGTTGTTGCGCAGATAGAGTTTACATAGTTACCTAAGATTGGCGGGAGAAGGGTTGTAGAGAATGTTGCGCATGGATCATTTACTTTAAGAGGTTTTTTTGAAACAATTTTGAGATCATCAGTTTTAATAGCTTCTGAAGAGCAATGTATCGCACTTGCAGAACAGAGTTGCATTCTAACTTCTTCTAATCCGCATAGTTGATGAAGGTCGTTGAAATCAGTATAGGGCTTATCATGGGGATCTAATCTTTTGTCTGTTGGAAATACCGGAAAAATAGTTTTGCATTGAAAAACATCAGCAGCCGCATTAGCCTTTTTTATGCCGGTTTCATCATTATCTCCGGCAATTATAATTATACTTTTTGGAAATGCTTTTTTTAGGTTTTCAATTACTGGAAGTAGATTGTAAGCATCATAAGCAATGACGACTGTTCCAACATTTGTTGAATAAATACTGACACCGGTTGCCCAGCCCTCAGTAACATACAGAGTATTACCATCGAGAAGTTCTCCAAGATTATAAAAATTTCCCCTTTTTTCTCCGTCTTGAAGAAAACGCTTAATTATTTTGCCTCGTTCATCAACATAAATAGATTGTAGTGAGCGGATCTCACCTTTTATATTTTTTAAGGGAAGCAATATTCTTGGGAATTTATTAAAAATAGTAAACTTTGCACCTATTGCTTCAATTCCTTTAGATTTTGGATATCTAAGGAAATCTTGAGAAGATGGTTCGTTTAAAGCTTCATTCCATACTTTTGTAGCAAGTATTGCGGCATTATTTTGTGCATCTTTTATTTGTTGTTCCGCTTCTTTTTTCTTTTTTTCGAACTCTGATTGCAGATGTTGTCGTTCCATATCTGATATGTTGCATTTGTCATAAGATTTGAAAATATATTGGTTTCCTGTGCTCCATGAGCCATATATGACCGTTAAATATAGACGATCTTGCAAAGAGGTTCCTTCATAGGCAATATACCATTCATCACGTTTGTTTCTTTGTGTATCTGTTGAATATCGGTGAATTCTACCATCTGTAATGATTTGATCTTCGCATGGCAAACCATTTTCTGTCATGTGATTGTGGAGTTCTTCTACTAAATCATGTTGATTTTTGATATAATTATTCATAAGAAATTCTTTCATTGTATTAAAGCTACCTAGGCAGAAACCCTAGGTGGCTTTTTTCATTTACTTAATATTTTTAAATGGTTCTTGTGGATGGGATAAATAGGTATATTGTTGTTTGCTGTCATTCTCTAATCCATACGTGCACATTAATGATTCTTCTTCATCAAACGGATTTAAAAATGCGTTATAGTGAGCAGTTTTTAATTCTCCATTGATATATGCTTCATATTCATGTCTTTCCCCATCAGCGATAATTCCTTCATATGGATTAGGATCAAGGTTGTGTCTTGTCATATGTTTTCTGAGCTCGCGTTCTAAGTTAATGTTCATGCTTATTCTCCATTGTTGAGGACGCGTTTTTTTTATGTATTTTATGTGCGATTGTTATGAGAAGGGCTACATAGTCGGTAAGGCGCTTCCAGTCGGTTTGTGAAAATTGAGATATACCGATATCTTCTTTTTGCAGTACTTGCATATAACTACCTCTTATTAAAAAAATTAATATTTTGAGTAGTTATCCACCAAAATGGGGGGGACTTATAGGAGAAATTCGCCGAGATAATTGAGGAGATGATTGAATGCTAGCGCCCAGACGTAAAAAATGGGCGCATCTTTTATTTTTTGAAATGGAGGATTCGTGCTAATTATAAGCGAAGCTATGTGCAACATATCTAAGTTTGTATGTGTCAAAATAGGTATTACGCGAGATAAAATTTTGTTGGGTACTTATCGTTAATTTTTAATTTTCCCTTGATTCTAGAAATATAGTTATCAATGATGCGCCAGGAGTCTTTGAGGCGGTTATTAATGCTACTACAAGATTTGTAAATTTTTCTGGCAGAGACCGTTAATTCTTTCTCTAGTTCTTTCTGTAAAATGCCTGCCGGTTTATTCCATAAACGAGAAAGCAGCTTAAATTGTAGAGTTTCGTCTTGTTTTCCATGGTTGATGTTGTATTTCTTAAATTCTATATCATCTTTGTTATCGGCTGACAGTATAATTTTATTATTAGAACCGAGCCTGGCCATAATAATTGGTTGCTTATTATTAATGGAAGTGATGATTGTTTTTTGTTGCAAATTTTCTGTATTCGATATTGATTCTTTATCAGAAGAAAAGACTTGTGATACAGTTCTGGTATTTTTTTGTAAGTTAACTAATTGATTAAGTGTGTGTGCATATACTTTTTTTGCATGTGCTTTTCCCTCTATCAAAAATTGTATTTCATTTTGTAATGTATTTTTTAGGATAATGTTAAGCATAGACTCTAATCGATTTGTTGGTGCTGTATCAGATGAAATTTCTTCTATTAGCAAAGTTCCATAGAGGTTGTGTTGTATGAGCCACAATAAACTGGTCCATACAGAATCTTGAAGATTTTGGCGTTCAAGGTTCCAAGTTGTGAAGCCTTGAAACTCAATATTGAATGGATCTAAATTTTTAGCATTGATAATATAAAGCATATCTTGCAACGCATCATGCAGACTGACAACTAGGGGATTGCTTGATTGAAGATAATGCTTTTCGTAGGCTTCGAATGTATTTATGTTCATTAAGTGTGTATATTCTTGATGATCTTTAATTTTATCTAGTTGAAAATCATTTCGATAGGGAGGAATAACGATTTCATTTTTGTCGCAAATGTCTTTTATTTCAATATATTTTTCCCTGAGTTCTTGTAGGGCTCTTTGTTCAAGTTCAGTAAGCCTATCTTTTTGTTGATAAAATTTTTTTTTAATCAAGAGAAAGGCTTCTTTCAAAGCTGTGTTTTGAACGAATTTATCGAGAAACTTTGGTAGCTCTGTTTCGAAATCTTTGCTATTCTTGGCGCTATCTATCGTGATATAACAATCTCTAAATACAACAATTGCATTTTGAATATCGGTTGTCATGATTTTCCTTTTGGGTTAGGTGATTGATATGACAACCGATTATACCTTATAACAAGTTATTCTTATAAAAAATAAAAAAAATGGGATGGAATCTGAATATTTAAAGTGGAATGATTATTGAGCAGGAAATGTATGGTTATGCGTAAGACTTGAAACTACGGTCTGTACGTGTTGCAAACTAAAGCTAAATTGGATATCCTGACTAAACATGTCTATGATGGGCAGCCATACTATTAATCATGTTTTTCTACATGATTTTTTTTGATTTAAAGATTTTTTATCCCTGTTGAACCTGTTTTTCCCTATTATTCTAATAGGGCATATATATTGACTTTTGTTAAATATAGTTTATAATTGAATATATAAATATTGGTTCTTATCGTTGTTTTTTCAAATAGGGGAAATTATTATGTTTTTTAAGAAAGCCTTAAAGTTGGTATTATGTACTCTGACACTTTTTACCACAATAACCATGCATCCTATGGGCCCTAATGAGCTCATAGATTTTCTCACTAAAAATGGTGATACTGTCAGTCTTAAGCGTAAAATTGCTGAGCAATCAGGGACAATTTCACATTTATTGGGTGATGTTGATGATCAAGCGCAAGAAGCAATTCCCTTGCCCATTTCAACTGCAATGTTTAAAAGTATAAAACCTTTGTTGAAAAAAAACTTTAAAAGTTCTCGATTGCCACAACCGGACACTCAATTATCTCAACAAAATTTACAACAACAATATACTCAGTTATCTCAAAAAATTTTACAACAACAATCTGACAACACGTTATTAAAACTTATTCAAACAACTAACTATTTAGATTGCCCTCCTATTTTAGAAAAGTGTGCAGATGTTCTTGCAGAAAGAACTTTTAAAAAAAATAGTAATCTTTATATTGTTAGCGCATTTGTATGGACCCAAAAAATGTTACAAAAATTACCCAATGAGCTTTTGGTCTTAATTCAACAAGCATATCTTAAAAAATCTTGTGATCTTTTTGAGCATGTTCATAATCCTATGCAAACAGAAATTAAGCCAATAACATTAACTGATAATAACGGTCAAATTCGATCAGTTCATTATGATATTGATGGAAAAAACATTATTACTCAGATAGATGATGATACCATTTGTCATTGGGACCCTGAGACACAACAAAAAACAACGTTAATTAATAAAACACATTGGCCGTCTCTTGCCTCGAGAAATGAAAATAGAATACACAGCAATAAAATATATTTTGAGACAAGTGCTTATTCTCCAGATGGTTCAACCTATGCAATTGGTGGAAGCGATACAGTTTGTATTTGGGATCTTAATAAAAAAGAATTACTTAACCATAAAAAGCTTCCACGTCAATTTAGGACAATGTGTATGTCATATCATCCAGCTCTAACAAGACTTGCTGTTGGCAGTGGCCCTAGAGGAGAAGTTGTTATTTTTGATATAGAAACTATGGATGTTATTCATACTTTGAAAACTAATGGTATTTGGGTTAAAAATATAAAATATGCGCCGGATGGAAGAACTCTTGCAACAAGTAATATTGGAAGAAGTAATTCGGTAAAAATATGGGATCAAGAACTAGAAAATTGCCTAAAAACTATTGATGTTGGTGATGATAGTGATGATACTTTCGGACCTCCAGTTATATGTTATTCACCTAATAATCAATTTTTGGCCTGCGCAGCAAGTAATAAAATTACTATTTACGAAACAACTAATAATTATGCATGTATTAAAGATATTAAAAGAGGTGAAAAACCTTTAAATAATGATAAGCAAATTAACTTAATTCAATATACATCAGACGGAAAATATTTGATTGCTGGATTGCAAGATGGAACAATTGAGTTTCGGGAAACAAATAATTATACTTGCATAAAAACACTTTCATACGATCGACCAATCTGGTCTGTTGCTTTTAATAAGAATGGATCACATATGGCTAGCATTTCACCAGGAAAAGAATATCCTGAAAGCCGTCTTGTATTGTGGGATATTTCTAGTTTATTTCTTGAAAATATTTTTAAAGAATTAAATTTTGAAGAATTATTATTGATAACTAAAGTTGCACTGGCAAAAAAGAACAGTACTAAACTTGAAGTTTGCCCTCTTCATACTAATGAACTTGATGCAACAACAGGAATAAAAATTTCAGATATTTATGCGAATATACCAAGTCAACTTAAAGAAAAATTAGAACCATATATTAGATTGAATAGATCATGCAAATGTACTTTTTTGCCTATTAAAGTTCCTGGGACCCCAAAAACTACGGAAAGAAATAATTATGATTTTTAAGAAAGCTTTAAAGTCTCTTTTATGTATTCTGACATTTTTTACGATAGTAACCATGCATTCAATGCAGCAACCAAATGATCCTAATGAGCTCATAGGTTTTCTCACTAAAAATGGTGATACTGTCAGTCTTAAGCGTAAAATTGCTGAACAATCAGGGACAATTTCACATTTATTGGGTGATGTTGATGATCAAACGCAAGAAGTAATTCCCTTGCCCATCTCAACGGCAATGTTTAAAAGTATAAAACCTTTGTTGAAAAAAAATTTTAAAGGTTCTCGATTGCCACAACCGGACACTCAATTATCTCAACAAAATTTACAACAACAATATACTCAGTTATCTCAACAAATTTTACAACAACAATCTGATAATGCGTTATTAAAACTTATTCAAACAACCAACTATTTAGATTGTCCTCCTATTTTAGAAAAGTGTGCAGATGTTCTTGCAGTAAGAACTTTTTCAAAAAATAGTGATCTTTATATTGTTAGTGCATTTGTATGGACCAAAAAGATGTTACAAAAATTACCAAATGAGCTTTTGGCCTTAATTCAGCAGGCATATCTTAAGAAATCTTGTGATCTTTTTGAGCATGTTCATAATCCAATGCAAGCAGAAATTAAGCCAATAACATTAACTAATAATAACGGTCAAATTCGATCAGTTCATTATGATATTGACGGAAAAAAAATTATTACTCAGATAGATGATGATACCGTTTGTTATTGGGACCGTGAGACACAACAAAAAACAACGTTAATTGATAAAACACATTGGCAGTCTCTTGCCTCGAGAAATGAAAATAGAATGCTCAGAGATAAAATGTATTTTGAGACAAGTGCTTATTCTCCAGATGGTTCAACGTATGCAACTGGTGGAAGCGATACAGTTTGTATTTGGGATCTTAATAAAAAAGAATTACTCAACCATAAAAAGCTTTCATGGCAATTTAGGCCAAAGTGTATGTCATATCATCCAACATTAAAAAAGCTGGCTGTTGGCAGTGGTCGTAGAGGAGAAGTGGTTATTTTTGATATGGAAACTATGGAAGTTGCTCATAGTTTGAAAACTAATGATATTTTGGTTAAAAATATAGAATATGCGCCGGATGGAAGAACTCTTGCAATAAGCACTATTGGAAATGGAAGCAATTCATTAAAAATATGGGATCTAGAACTAAAAAATTGCCTAAAAACTATTGATGTTGATTATGATACTTTCGTATCACCAATTATATGTTATTCACCTAATAGTCAATTTTTGGCCTATGCATCAAGTAATAAAATTACTATTTACGAAACAACTAATAATTATGCATGTATTAAAGATATTAAAAGAGGTGAAAAACCTTTAAATAATGATGAGGAGCAAATTAACTCAATTCAATATACATCAGACGGAAAATATTTGATTGGTGGATTGCAAGATGGAACAATTAAGTTTTGGGAAACAAGTAATTATACTTGTATAAAAACACTTTCATACGATCGACCAGTCTGGTCTGTTGCTTTTAATAAGAATGGATCACATATGGCTAGCATTTCACTAGGCAAGAGATATCCTGAAAGTCATCTTGTGTTGTGGGATATTTCTAGTTTATTTCTTGAAAATATTTTTAAAGAATTAAATTTTGAAGAATTATTATTGATAACTAAAGTTGCCTTGGCAAAAAAGAATAATAGTAAGCTTGAAGTTTGTCCTCTTCATACTAATGAACTTGATGCAAAAGCAGGAATAAAAATTTCAGCTATTTATGCGAATATACCAAGTCAACTCAAAGAAAAATTAGAACCATATATTAGATTGAATAGATCATGCAAATGCACTTTTTTGCCTATTAAAGTTCCTGGGGAAAAAAAATAATAAAAGACTCATGAAGAAACGGAATTAATTTACTGTTTTGTCATGAGTCTTTTTGTTGTCAATATTAATCGATATTTTTAATTGCTTAACGTATTCATTTTTGTTTAAAATCACACCAAAAAGAGTATGTGTAGTTTAAAATTCTATAAGGCGTCACAATGTTTATGAAAAATTACTTCCCCTTATTCATATTTTCTATGTTGTTTTATCAAGTAAATGCTATACAACAATCGCAACTAACAAAAGAGCAAAAACTGGAAAAATTACGTGAAAAATTTAATCGTGATTGTAAGCTTGAGTGTGTACTTCGCCATGATGAGCTACAGAGGCATTGTTGGAGGATGTGCGAGCTTATGAACAAAACACTTAAAGAATTTGGCGAAGTTTTATCTGAAGATAAATAGACAATAAGTATAATTTCTTTTGCTCTTTTACTCTTGCTTTGCATTCTTAAAGATTAGTATATCTATGAAAAATATCTATAAAAAAATCTTTATGTTTTTTTGATTAAGAAGATTTAAAAAATATCGGTCTTTGCCTTCATGTTTTTTTTACTTTTGTTTGAGATCTTTTTTTAGCTTTTGTCTTACTCGGTGCGGTTGCTTTTTTAGGTTTTTCTGTTAATATTTCATGTTTTTCAAACTCTGCTTCGATTTCTTCTATGGTGGGCAAATTGCTTTTTAATGCTTTTGGCAACTTTTTCATTATTTCTGTTTCATAACCGGCTACTCCAATTGGTTTATTAATATCTCTCAACGCATATTCTGCGGTAAAATTATTTTTTGTTTTACACAATAAGAGGCCTATTGTTGGTTTATCTTCAGGTCCTTTTACCAGATCATCAACTGCTGAAAGATAAAAATTTAATTTACCTGCATGTTCTGGTATGAATTCACCTGTTTTTAATTCAACAACAATGAAACATCTCAATTTAAAATGATAAAAAAGAAGATCTAAGTAATAATCTTTATCGCCAACGTGGAGATGATATTGTCTTCCAACTAAAGCAAATCCTTTACCCATTTCAAGCAAAAGTTCCTGCACATTATCAATCATGCCTTGTTCTAAGTCATGTTCGAGGTATTCATCATGTAACGTTAAAAAATCAAAAACATAGGGATCTTTAAATGTCTGTTGGGCCAACATAGAATGCGGGTCTGGTAATGTTAGTCGGAAATTAGTGATTGCTTTGCCTTCCCTTTGATAAAGATTAGATTTAATTTGTGCTTCAAGAGTTCTTGTACTCCAGCCATTGGTTATAATTTGTTGTGCGTACCACAACCGCTGTTTAGTATCTTTTAATTTTATTAATAAAATAGTATTGTGTGACCAGCTAATAGTAAATAAAGGATTATTTTCTAATTGTGTCGACACTGTCGATACTTTTTCATAAGCTCGATAGAATGCTTGCATGCGAAAAATATTTGATCTCGAAAAACCGCCTAATCCAGGGAACTCATTTTGCAAGTCTTTTGCTAATTTTTCAATATTTTTATTGCCCCAGCCACTTTCTTCTTGCTTGTTTACTATTGTTTGCCCAATAAACCAGTATAATTTTATTAATTCTTTATTTGCAGCAAAGATTGCCTTAACTTGTGCTTCTTGAATTTGTTTTTTTAATCTAACTAATGTTTGAATATATTCTTTTGCAGAAATAGTATCAATTGCATTTTTAGAAACTGCTTTTAATTTTTTTATCATTAGCACACCTAATATTTTTTAAAAATATATGTATGGATTAAATTTTACTATGTTAAAAATTACTATACAACTATCGGATAATTAACCCAAGTTATGGCTCAATTATAAAATCCTTTTAATTTAATTATTCGCTCTGTAATTTATAACGAGTTGTTGGTGAAAATCTGCTGAATTTGCTAATATCATTTAAGTTATTGTGGAGTTGAAGTGTAATCAGTGACTTCACCCATACTATTAATCATGTTTTTCTACATGATTTTTTTTCATTTAAAGGTTTTTTCAGAGGACAGAAATATGAGAATAAACGTTCGTTGTTTTTCTATTATTTTTTTGTTGATTTTTACGGTGATTTTTTCTTGTACCGCCATGAATAAAAAAAGCCGACGAGAAAATGAAGGCAATCAAATTGTTCAAATTTTTAATCCTAAAAAATTGATGGATATTCTTGCTAAAGAAATTTATGATTGGCAAGATTATAGTGATCAAGATGTTGGATTTGATGTATTGGAACAATTGCCAGATGATGTTGCTTTCCAAGTAGTAAAGCAGTATAAAGATAAAATTGATAATACTTTATTGCATATTCATGCATCGGGCGGAAGATGTGAGAATGTGAGGTATCTTATACGCATTGGCCTTAGTCCTTTGGAAGAAAATAGTAGAGGGCAAACGCCAATGATTTTTGCTGCACAATGCGGTCCTTTTGAACTATTTGAACTATTATTTTTACATGATAAAGATTATTATTTTGCTGAAAATAATAAATCTATGTTACATGAATTAACGCGACATTTAGTTGCCATGCCAAGGGTAGAAGCATTTAATTTTTATAGACAATATATTGCCGAAAAAAATCGCCGTTTTATTGATTTATTACATTTTCCTGCATTAAGGGGTGGAAATCTTAATTGTTTAAAATATTTATTGCAAAAAATTTATGAAGAAGGGGGAGTTCAGTTAATTAAAGAAATTGATTTTCGTGAATCTCTTTCGTATAAAATGGCGAGAGTTGGGCTTAACCGGAGTTTGGCATTATTCTTATCTTTTTACTCTGGTATTCCAAATGAAAATATTGTAGGTGAAGAAGATCGGGGTAGTAAACGAATGCCACTTTTAATATAGGATATATAACAAATAAATTGTGGTTTTTTCAAGGGACAAAAGTATGAAAATGAAAGTTCGTTGTTTTTCTATTATTTTTTTTGTATCTATTTTTTCCATGAATTTTTCTTGTTTTTCGATGCATCAAGACAAAAAACAACGATCTGATCGTTCAGAAGTTGTTATATTTTTTAATCCAAAAAGATTAACTGAAATTTGCACTGAACAATACGGTAAAGATATTTATGATCAAAAATATGCTAAGAATCAAGAATTAGGTCTGGATTTCTTGTGCCAATTCCCAAATGTTGCATCATTTCATATTGCAAAACACAAGAATGCGGTGGGTGATACGTTATTGCATGTATATTCTTATTTAGGAAAACTTGAAGAAGTGCACTATCTTCATAGTATTGGTTGTGATGTAAAAGCGAAAAATAAAAAAGGTGAAACGCCCATTGTGCATGCAAGTTTTGCAAGCCATTTTGAGGTAATGAAATATTTGTTTGAAAATAAAGGTTATCAGCCTGAAGATTATATGAAGGTGGCAATTGGCTTTATGAGCATGCCAGATGAAAAAGCGGTAGATCTTTTTAAGCAACATTCGGGTAAAACGCGTTGGTGTGGCTTGGTTCATCATGCTGCGCAGGCCGGTGGAAATATTGGCTTTCTACGACATGTATTGGAAGAACAAAAAATAAAGCCAAAGGAGACTAATTTTTTTACTAAAAAGATTTGGCAAAAAAGGACCCCCATTCATCTTGCTGCTGAAAATGGCCATTTAGAGCATTTGAAATTATTAATTGACAATAAATATCCAATTGATGAAATTGATTATGAAGGATATTCACCTGCTTGCTATGCGGCATATAATGGTCACCTTGTATGCTTAGCAACATTGTTATCTTTTGATGCATCACTAAACGGTGCTAAAGAAGGCGTTGAAACAACTTTAACACTTTTGCATGGTGCAATATTAAATAATCAAAAAGAAGTGATTCATTTTCTTCTTTCTAATGGAGCTAATGTAAATGCGGGAGATTATAATGGTGAGACGCCAATTTTTTATGCAGTTGTAGAAGGCAATCTTGAGACGGTGCAATTATTATTAGCACATAATGCCGATGTGACTGAATTCGGTTTTGATCTATTACAAGAAGCTTTAAATAATAAACATTTTCATGTTGCTGAATTTTTACTTGAACAAAAAATTAGTAGTGTTAATGAGATAGAAGATGAAAAGTTGTTGGGAGCGCCTGAATCAATTTTGGCACGTATGATTAAAATAAATGAGATTCAAAGTGTAGAATTTTTACTTTCAAAAGGTGCAGATGTTCATCATCCAAGTGTCAAAATAAACGATAATACAGTACCAGAAATTGTTGAACGCATAAAAAATGCTAGAAAATCTTAAAATAGTTGAAAAATAGTATGAAAAATATTTTATTATTTGCTTCAAAATCAGCTCCTCGTCGTGAATTATTGCAAAAGACACAAATTCCTTTCACTATAATTGAACAGAATGCTGATGAATCGCAATGTGATTGGGCATTGCCTTTTCCACAATTATTAGCATCAATTGCATTGCATAAAATGCATCAGGTGATTTTGCCAGAAGGTAAAGAGGGAGAGCATTGTTTTGTGCTTACCGTTGACACAATGTTACAAGCTCAAGACGGTACCATTTTGGGTAAACCATCGTGTAAAGAAGCTGCCATAAAGATGATTCAAGCATCTCGCGATGGCGGAGTTGTAGCTTCGGCATTTTGTTTGGATAAAAAAATATTCAACAATGGATCGTGGATTGTTGATCAACGCATACAAAAATATGTGAGTGCAAACTATATTTTAGATTTTCCTGATTCTTGGCTTGAAAAATATTTTGAAGAATATCCGGAATATTTAAACATTGCTGGAGCATTGAACATTGAAGAGTATGGTATGCAATTTGTTAAAACAATTAATGGTTCCTATTCAACGGCAATTGGGTTGCCGCTGTATGAATTACGTGAGTCACTTGAATCACTCGATTTTTTTGATTGATCCCCATAAAAATTTCATGCGTACTACTGCATGATCAGAAAAATATTTTTCATCGATGTGTTGGGTATGACGAAGTAATTTTTTATAATCTTCAGGATAGAGTGAAAGTTTTTGTGGCATAAGGCGTTCACTGTTGAAAAAAATAAAATCATTCAAATTAAACCTTTTCTCACCACTTGTTGATGTTGGTTTTATGTCATAATCAGCATTGCTTTTCATGCCTTTAAAATATTGTTTTAAATGATGGTAACGCTCTTCATTAAGATCAGCTACTCCTTGCAGTACGGTATAATTAAAATCGCCACAGATGAGCCAGGTATATTTTTTTGGATAGCATTTCATTTGTGCAACTATTACTTCAAATGCTTCAGACATATCTTGCGATCGGTTGAAAGGAATATGAATATTAATAATGCCTAAATGCTTTTTTCTTTTTTTGCAGGTAACAATGGTGGTAAGCATTTTTTTGTTTGGTGTAAGGGTATAAAATTCGTATGATTCAAGCGTAAACTTTTCTTTATTAATAAGGGTTAAAATACTATCTTTTTGTGCACAACTATCCATGACATAATAATAATTGTCAGGTGAAAAATTTTTTTTTAAACCAGACAAAAAAGAACGTGGTTGTAATGATGCATGCTGTTCAAAATATTCTTTTTTGTTTATTGGAGAATTATTTACGATTAACTTTTCTGCTTCAAATTGTGGTCTCAGCGTGCCTGGATTATAGGGCCATTCTTGAAAGCATAGAATATCAGAGTCAAAAAATGCTGTTTGATTACGTAATGCTTTTCTAAAATATGAACAACGTTTTTTTATTGAAACTGGTTCTGAATTAACGTATTGAATATAATAGGCTTGATATAAAACATTACAAGTTGTGACGGTGAAACTAATAAAATCTGATTTCATTAAAGTCCCTTGTTAAAACTTTATACGCTAAAAATTATAATTTATTGTATACTAACCATAAAATAACCATATTTTCTAGATTGTATAATAACCATGAACAATATTCTTCTTTTAGCATCAAAATCAAAATCGCGGCGATTGCTTTTAGCACAAGCTGCTATTCCCTATGTTTTATTAGATCAAGAAGCTGATGAAGCGCAGTGTGATTGGGGAATGCCATTACAAAAATTAGTTGAATCGATAGCAGTGCATAAAATAGCGCAAGTGATTATGCCAAATGTCAAAGAGGGGCAAGAACTCTTTGTGCTGACTGCTGATACGTTAACGCAAAATGCACAAGGTGCAATTCTTGGCAAACCAATTTCACGAGATCATGCCCATGAAATGATTAATTCATTGAGAGTTGGATCTGCGCGTGTTGGAACGGCATTTTGTCTTGATAAAAAGATCTATAAATTTAATGAATGGCAAATTATTGATCGTAAACTTGTTTTTGTTGAAGCAACGTGTAATTTTAAAGTTCCGGCACCTTGGATTGATCGTTATTTGGAATATTCTCATGCATTACAGTGTTCTGGTTCAATGGCAATTGATGATTATGGTGCACAATTTTTGCAGTCTCTTTCTGGTTCGTATACAACAATTCTTGGTTTGCCCATGTGTCAATTGCGAGAAAATCTAGAGATACTTGGATTCTACTAAAGAAGTTCAAAATCTTTTTTGTTTTTTAGCTTAAGAATTTCTTTTTTAGTAAGAGTAATATATTTTTGTGTATTGGGAATGCCTGTTAGTCGTTCCCAATGATCGGTGTTTTCTGGATGATCAAAAAAACTACGATGATCTGTACCATCGTTGCATAATAATATGGTAGTATAAAGCCCTGAAAAAAGGCAAAAGAAACTACCACCTAGCATCATCCAGGCAGCGATACCGGTTGGCTGTGCTAGAGATATTGTTACACATCCTCCTACTCCCATGTAACAACAATTGAAAGGCACGCCATAACGAAGACATAAGCAAGACTTAAAAATTTTATTTGCCTTATCTCTTAATTTACCTTCTAGTTGATGAGAATCGTCTAGAAATAGAGTGCGAGTAGTATAATACCCTTGGATAATGGTAGCACATTTTTCATTATATTCTTCATCATCTAATGCCCTATTAAAATGTGCCTGTAGCCTTTCATTTAAATTTTCCGCATGTTCTTCACTATTTTCAAGATATTTTCTAAATTGTTTTTTTATATCACGTTTTAGTCCCATACCAGTTTCCCATAATGAATACTCTGGAATATCATTCCAATAAGTAACGCCCTTATTGGCATTAGAAGCCAATTTTCGCAAGGCAATACGTTCTTTAGGTGTTTTACATGAAGGCATTTTTGTTATGATGTGTACTGCATGATATAATGATATTTTGTTTTTTAATTCACGTTGAGTTTTATTTGATAGATTAAGGTATGCTGCGGCATAGCTTAAAGGAAGAATTGTTGCTTTATCTTTGTCATCAATAAGTTTTTCAATTATTTCTTCGTGCAATTCGATAGGTAAATTAGGAAAAAATAATAAAGGTCCTGTTGTTGATTCTTTTTTATTCTTGTGTGTGTTTAAAAATTGTTGTTTGAGTGGACTATCATCATCTAAATCTTTTGCTTCCATTGAAAAGCTATCATGAAATTGTATTAAGTTAAAAAAAAAGAAAGTGAGAGTAATTAATGATGTAGATAAGGAAAAGAAATTATTTTTCATGAGCATTTCATAGTTAAGGTATTCTGAAAAAAATATTATAAAAATAAAATATTTTTTAGTATAGCAATAAAGAAAATAGCTTTCAAATTGGCAGATATAAAAATTAAAATTATTAATGATTTTTTTAATGAAACTTGATTTATTAAAAAAATTGTCGTTATTGTTTAGAATAAATATAAAAATATTAACAACAATTATTGGTTTGCTAATGTGCAAATTGCGTGAAAATTTAGAAATACTTGAGTTTTACTAAAGAAGTTCAAAATTTTTTTCGTTTTTTAGCTTAAGAATTTCTTTTTTAGTAAGAGTAATATATTTTTGTGTATTGGGAATGTTTGTTAGTTGTTCCCAATAATCTATGTTTACGGTGGGGTTATAACCATAAAAAAATTCTTCTACGCTAAATAGTGTTGCTGTAATTAATGATGATATAATGCAAAAACAACTACCACACATAAGCAATGTGCCAACTATACCGGCTGGACCGGTTGGGCCTACGATACAGCATGTTGTTGTGATACCTCCTATTCCCATATAGCAACAATTGAGTGGTACGCAATAACGAAGACATAAGCAAGACTTAAAAACTTTATTTGCTTTATCTCTTAATTTACTTTCTAGTTGATGCGAATCGTTTAGAAATAGAGCGCGAGTAGTATAATATCCTTTGATAATGTTAGTACATATTTCATTATATTCTTCATCCTCTAATGCTCTATTAAAATGTGCGTGTAGCCTTTCATTTAAATTTTCAGCATGCTTTTCACTATTTTCAAGATATTTTCTAAATTGTTTTTTTATATCACGTTTTAGTCCTATACCAGTATTCCATAATGAATATTCTGGAATATCATTCCAATAAGTAATGCATTTGTTGGCACTAGAAGCAAATTTGCGCAATGCAATGCGTTCTTCTGGTGTTTTACATAAAGGCATTTTTGTTATGATATGCACTGCATGATATAATGCTATTTTGCTTTTTATTTCACGTTGGGTTTTATTTGATACATGAAGGTACGATGCGGCATAACCTAAAGGAAGGATTGTTGCTTTATCTTTGTCTTCAATAAGCATTTCAATTATTTCTTCGTGTAATTCGGTAGGTAAATTGTGGAAAAATAATAAAGGTCCTGTTGATTCTTTTTTATGCTTGTGTGTGTTTAGATATTGTTGTTTGAGTGGACTATCATCATCTAAATCTTTTGCTTCCATCGAAAAGCTATCATGAAATTGTATTAAGCTAAAAAAAAAGAAGGTGAGAGTAATTAATCGTGTAGATAAAGAAAAGAAATTATTTTTCATGAGCATTTCATAGTTAAGGTATTTTGAAAAATTTATTATAAAAATAAAATATTCTTTAGTATAGCAATAAAGAAAATAGCTTTCAAATTGTCAGATGATTTTTGGGTTGCCAATGTGTCAATTGCGAGAAAATCTAGAGATACTTGGATTTTACTAAGCAACTCATTGTTCGCTATGAAAATATTTTTAAAACTTAAATTATTAAAAAGTGTTGAATTGAAATAATTTGGAGTGATATACTCATTATTGTAAGTCTTGGAATCTTTAAGGTAGGGGTATATTATCATGAATAAAAAAAGTGTATTGATCTTATTATTTTTAACCAACTTTGCTTTAGTAAATGCTAAACATCGATATGTAGATAAAAAATCTATTTCATCAGAATCAAAAGTATATGATTGCCAATGTTATTGTTCTTATAAATGTGGTCCTCGCGATCCAGATCAACCAGGTGATGCACCGTTTATAGATCCTGAAACAGGTATTTGTTTCTGCAAAGAACGAGATAGAGAAAAATATTTTGTTCATGGTTGTGATAAATATAATAATGCAAAAGGTTTTAAAACATGCTGTGAACCAACATATAAGAAAAGACCAAAAAGAAGTTTTGCTAGAACAAATTATTATAAAAAATAAAAGAGAAGAAAATGGCTAAATATAGTAAAAAATCTCAAGAATCCGTAGAAGAGGCAATGCATAAATATAAAAAAGGTGAATTGCATAGCGGGAAAAGTGGGCAGAAAGTAAAAAGCAGAGAACAAGCTATTGCAATTGGGCTTTCTGAAGCGCGTGAAAAAGGGGCAAAAGTTCCTCAACCGCCAAAGAAATAATTATATAAAAAAAGAGTATTTTTTTTAAAGGGTGTTTGTTAAACACCCTTTTTTTGTTGGGAAATAAGATCGATTAAACAATATATATAAATCTGGTGATTCATTGATCCGAAATATGATTCGTAGTAGTATCCTGAATAATTAACGTTACAAAAAAAAGGGGTCGTATGAAAAATATAAGAAATTTTGTAATAACATGTTCATTATTAGTATCTTCGAGTTCATTCTTTCAAGTAATTGCGATGGAAAAACCAGAGTATGATGTAAAAAAAATTGAATTATTGCTTACGCCATGGGTAAAGAGAAAAGAGCTTGCGTCGTCTTATATGAATAAAGCAATACAATCAAACACTGTTCAAGAAGTTAGCGAGCTTATCCAAGATATTAGGGTAATAACTGTTTTTGATCCTGAAGATAAGACCGTAGATCTGCAAACAGGGCCGTTTCATGATTGTATTGGCTATAACGTATTTATGAGATGGCTTGATTTGGCAAATCCTCAAGAGACAAAAAAAGTGGTTGCAGATGCAGGAAAATCTTCTCGATGGTGTAGCTTTCAATAAAGTAAATAGATTCGGTATAAAAAAAAGCGCTCTAGGAAAAACTAGAGCGCTTTTTTTGTTGTTAATTCATTAAACTTTTTTTATCAGGTTTCCATTGCTTTAAAATTTCTTTTAAAAGCGCATCTTGAAGCTTTTCATTGGAAGTGTGATCTAACTTTGAACTTGCTTTTATCAAGCTTGATTCAACGGTTTCATTTTTGCAAATAGTTGAATCAATGTGATTCAATGCAGGTATCATATTTCGTTCTAAACTCTTTTTTACGCCTTGTTCGTTTGTTGTTTCAATTAAGAGAATATCTAAAAGGCTTAAAAAATCTGCAATACTATTTTGAATGTGAGCATCTGAAGATTGTAATTCGATGGTATCATTTGTTTTATGAGTAATCGAATCACGAAATCCTTGCCGCACAGCTCGTGCAACAATTTTCTTTAATGACTCAGATTCATGGTCAACAAGCCATTGCAGTAAATAGAGAAGTTCATAGGAGAGCACAAATTGTCCATTGTTATTATTATTGAATGATTGAGTCATGGCAAATCCCCTTATTAATGTTTGTTTAACATTTTTCGTAATCTATCAACACGTTGTTGTACTGGCGGGTGTGTTGAAAACAATGAACTCCAACTTACTTTGGTAAATGGATTTACAATAAATAAAGAAGCTGTCGCTGTTTTTGTTGCGTCTTGTTGTTGATTATTAAAATTATTTTGTTGAACTCCTGCATGTAGTTTTTCTAAAGCTGATGCCAAAGCAAGAGGCTCTCGAGAATAATAGGCACCTGTTTCATCTGCCATAAATTCTCGTGAACGAGAAATAGCAAATTGAATCAATGCCGCAGCAATAGGCATAAGAACCGCTATGATTATCATAACAAGAGGATTGTTACCTTTTTTATCAGAACGAGATCCTTGGAGTGTTCCCCAGAATGCAGCATGTTGCATCATGTTGGCAATATAGCCAATTGCCGTTGCTAATGTTGCAGCGATGGTACCAATTAAAACATCCCGGTTTTTAATATGGGAAAGTTCATGAGAAAGTACGCCACGCAATTCGTCTTCGTTTAAGATAGCAAGAATTCCTGTTGTTACGGCAATTGAAGCGTGACTTGGATTTCTTCCTGTTGCAAAAGCATTAGGCACTTCAGTTGTTACAAGCCATAATTTAGGCATCGGTATATTCATTGTTGTTGTTAATTCTTGGACCATCGCATAAATATCTTTAAAACGATGAGTATCAAGTGGTTGTGCTTTATACATTTTTAATACTATTTTTTCTGAGAAAAAATAGGTGATAAAGTTCATTATAAGAGAAATGATAAGTGCAATTTTGAGTCCACTTGAACCCCCTAAAAATCCTCCAAGAGCAAGGAGAATCCCGCTTAATGCTGCAAGAAGCACAGCGGTTTTTATCGTATTTATTATCATTATAATTCCTCCAGGCATTGTTTATTCATCATAATCTATTTTCCATTGAACGAGGTCAACAGTTTCTTCATGCTGAGGTTTAGACTCTCGATGAGTATCATGCATTTTTTGCAAAAGAGGAGCATGTTTCATGTTCATGAGTTTTTTTGCATTTTCTTGAGCATTTGTTTTACAGGTAATGACTTCTTTGACCAAAGCATCATTAACATCATCAAATGCCATATTCATCTGTTTTTGCAGCTTTTGTACTTTTTTTTGTAATTTTAATATCATCTCAACTCCAGCCAGGTTTATACCAAGTTGATGGGTCAAATAAATAATTTCCTCAAGCTTATTAACATCCTCTTCAGAAAATAGGCGGGTATTGCCATCTGACCTTTTGGGTGCAATAAGACCTTCTTTTTCATATAATCGAATGGTTTGCTGGTGAACTGAAAACATTTCAGCAACAGCTGATATTGAAAAATACCCTTTTTTTCTTTTCATAGTTATTATTCCTATAATGAACCAGTACACACATGTATTGTAGTATGTACATAATTCTAACCTATTTTACCACATTTTTTTTAAGAAAGCATTTCATTTGTGTGTAAAGAATATTTAAAAACAACTCGAGTGATAATTCAGATTGAAAATTTGTTTAAATAAAGGCTTATTCTCTTGTTTTTGTATGATTCTTTATGATACGTATTTTATAGATCTTCTTTTGAAAAATAGGGAATAAAAATATGAGAATAAAAAGCATTAAAATATGGTTGATGAGTTTTCTGATTTGTTTGGTTTTTTCTGGGCAGGGTATGCACCAGCCGGGAACCTTGCGTAATAACCTTGAGCAGCTTATCAGGAGTCTGAACGCATTGGAAATTATGCTTAAAAAAGGAAAGAAGCCTGAAAAGAGGGAATTAAGTTTATCAAAATTTGATCAAGAAGCTTTGGAAATATTATTAGCCGAAGCGCAAAGAAGGGGTATTCCCTTTAATGAATATGTTATGAATGTACTATTGAAAACAGGTGAAGAACAGCCTCCCAGGGAAGGAGTACCCACCCAAATTCCTTTTGGTCCTGGTGCTCCACCACCGCCACCTCCACCTGCACCGCCAGTTGAGGTGATTAAGGTTAAACCGCTTACAATCACTCCGGGCAAGGGGAAAAAAGAAAAACCTCAACAGCAGCCGGGTTTATCAATATCGTCTGAAGATATTGGTGTAGCACGTAGGGGGCTTAGGAGCGTAGTGAAACACACTGCGCAAGCAGAAGCGAAATCAGATGAACAATTTTTAAATGCATTTCGCTCGGCAAATACTATTGATGAAATTATTGCAAAGTTACAATTGTTAGCAGATGATCCTTTGTATTTAAAGAAAGAATCTTTAAAAGAAGCATCAAAAATACCTTTGCCTAAGAGTGGTTCTTTACCCGCTGGTTATCAAGTAAAAAAAATTATGATTCCTGATCTTTTAAATAAAAAAAATAGATTAGTATTGCTTAATATTAATCCTGAAGCTGATTATTTAAATGATTATATGTTTAATACTGCATTGTTTACTGACGAGGATTATAATCATTTAGAAGAATTAATAAAAATAGAAATAGAGAGCAAGAAAGCATTAGAAGCTGAAAAAGAGTTGGAAAGGGAAAAGGAGTATAAGCCCTGGCAAGAGACTTTACAACAAGTTATTGTTAACGCAGGTGATTTAAACCACGTAATAAAATTTATAAGGGCTTTTCCTCGTCAATCAAAATTTCTTCCTAATATTATTATAAAAGAAGATAAAGGTGGTACTTTTTATGTTGCAATTGGATCAGATGATCTTAGATCTCTAAATACGGCCAAAGAAAAACTAAATGAAAGTCCAGAAGCCTTTGTGCAAGAATTGAAGAAACATGTTTCTCAAGATGAACAAAATAAACTTGATCAATTATTGAAAGCATTGAAGGAGTAATGTTTAATAATTGTAGGTAATTTTAAACATTAAACTTAATGTTAATAATATCACCATCTTGGACAATATAATCTTGACCTTCAGTCTTCATTTTGCCTTTTTCTTTAACTTTAGCTTCAGTTCCTAAAGCAAAGAAATCAGCACAATTGAAAACATCGGCGCAAATAAAACCGCGCTCTAAATCTGAGTGAATTTCGCCGCCAGCTTGACGAACTGTTTTTCCTGCTTGGAAAGGCCAGGCATGAATTTCTCGTGGTCCGCAGGTGAAAAAGGTAATTAATCCGAGATTTTTATAGGTTTTTTGAATAATGGTTGCTAATCCGCTTGATTCAATGCCCATAAAACCCATCATTTCAGCAGCTTCTTCCTCATTGAGCTGAGAAAGTTCATATTCCAATTTTGCACTGATAGGAATAACTTTATCACTGCCAAATCTTTTGATGAGCGTTTGATAATATTTATTATTGTCATAACCGCCTTGTTCTGCTTCATGTTCAGCAATATTGGCAACAATAATAAAATTTTTAGCCGACAACAAAGATATCGTTTTAATTTCAGGATGTTGTGCAATAATGGCATGCACTGATTCTATGGTGCCTTTATTGAGTTCTTTATTGATTGTTTCTAAAAAAATGAGTTCAGCTGAAAGCTCTTTGAATTCTGCAGGTTTGCTTTTGGCTGATTTAAGCAGATGATTTACTTTTTCGATGCGTTTGGTAACGGATTCGATATCTTTGAGCATAAGTTCTGCACAAATAATTTCATAATCAGCTAAGGGATCAATTTCATTAGCAGTATGGATGATATTAGAATCTTCAAAACAACGAACAACGTGAATGATCAAATCAACTTCTCTAATATGCGTTAAAAATTGGTTGCCAAGACCTTCTCCCGAAGCGGCACCTTTTACTAAGCCCGCAATATCAACAAAGCTTACCGTTGCAGGAATTTGTTTTTGACTGTTATATAATTTTTGTAGTGTTCCCAAACGTTCATCAGGAACATTGGTGATGGCAACATGAGGGTCGATGGTGCAAAAGGGATAATTCTCTGCAGGAACAGAAGATTTCGTTAAGGCATTAAAAAGTGTTGATTTTCCTACGTTGGGTAACCCGACAAGACCAGCTCGAATGCTCATATATATAACTTTCTTTTAGTGTAAATTTTTATTTACTACCAAGTGTGCTTTAAAAAACTAAATTTATCAAATAATTTGTTATTTTTTTATCAATATTAGAAATTATTGACTTTTAATTTAAAAATTTTTTATCCTATTTATAACTATAGATTATTGATGTTGATAAAAAATAATAATTAAAAATTTTGATAGGGCGGTTGCGATGAAAAAACAATTATTTTTTTGGCTTTTGATGAGTGCAATAAGTATTTCAGTGTTAGAAAATATGGTTGCATCAGTGCGGGAAGGCAAGGCTAAAGTATGGGAACCTGCAAGAGAGCCAGAAACATTGGAAGCTGCTAAAAAATTGGAAGAGCAATCAAAAATAAAAGAACAAGATGCCCAAAAAAAGCTTGAAGAAGCTAAATTAGAAAAAAATACTGAAGAAGTTGATAGGCAGGAAAAACTATTTGAAGGGGCTAAATTTGATAGAATTACTGCCGAAAAAAAGATTAACGTGGAAACATTAAAGGCAGAAATGGCAGATCCTGCAAAAATAGCAGAAGCAAATGCCCAGTTGGAAGCGCGAAAAAAAGTAATAGAACAAAAAATTCAAGCTATAGAAAATGAATTGGCTAAGGGTGGTACTTCAATAGGCGGTGGAACGATTGCTGATTCATATAAAGATGCTTTTCAAGAAAAATTCAAAAAATTGGCTCAGAATCAAAGTGAATTAATTGCTTTTATGCAAGGGGAACTTATTCAACTTGGTATGGGTAAATCAAAGATTACATTTGAGCATACAGGTCCGCTTGACTATGCTGCACAAAAAGAAATATTAAAAGTACTTAATGATGTTCTTGCAACCTACAGAAGTTCTGATGAAAAAATTATTAAAATAAAAGATGAAATAAAAAATACGCTTACTCAAATTGATACTTTTGAAAAAAATCCACCACAAGCGATTCCCAATAATGCAGTTGATAGTAAATTGCAACTTTCAGAAAAAATTCCTTCTGATCAAATTAAAGTGTTAAAAAAAGAATTAGGACAACTGTTTTTTGAGAAAGAATATAAAACACCTGCACAACAGGCGAAAGCTCTTGATGAATTGCGGACTATTGTAGATGCTTATGACATTGCCGATAAAGGCGTGATTAATCTTCTTAATGAACGTCTCTTGTCGCCCTCTGTGGTTGAATTTCGTATTAAAGAAGCAAAATCTTTGGAACGGAAAAATGCAATCATCACCGATGTATTAAAAACTGCACGCTTGCAAAGTGTGACTTCGCCAGAAAAATATACTCGAGAAGCTGATCTTCTGAAAAACTTAGCAACTGGTGTTAGCAAATTAGGTTTGGAATTTGCTGAAGTTGTTGTAGGCATGAACGAACGATTACAGGAAATAAATAATTTTAAACCAGGTCAAAAGCCGCGCCATGAAACTGCACTTGGTAAAGAGTTGAAACTTACTGATAAAATTTCATTTGATAAAATCGTTGTCTTGCAAGAAGAGCGCGGCAAGGCAATGGCAGACTATAGAGAATTAGCAAAGACTGATGAAAATGCAGCATTAAAAAATCTTGACCAAGCATTGAAAGATATTCAAGCGACTATGCAAGATTATTCGTTAACTGATGGCCGCTATAAAGAGTTATATGACAGTATTAGCAACGACATTGCTGCCATGAAAGCTAAAATTCCTGAGAAACTACCGGCAGGCGTTTCCGAAGAAAATGTTGCGCCAGGCGGTGTGATTGACGCATTGGTAAAAGGCACTCTCGATCAAGGCACAAAACTATTGATTACTGGCCTTGATGCAATGCAGGGTGGCGTTGATTATCTCATAGCAAAAGAAATGGTTGCCGTTGATATGTTTTCAGAGAAAGTAATATCGGCTGGAGAACAACTTGCGGATCTTGGCAATTCTTTTGAAACAGTTCCTGACACCGTAAGTAATTCAACAGATCTTCTAGAAACGATCAATCAAAATGTGCATGTTCAAAGTTTTAAAGCAGACGGAACGCCAAAGACTATTGTTAATCTTGTTGCCGGGAAAAAGGTTGTTGGGCAAGTTGATCGTGTCCTTAAATCAGCTGAAAACACAGAAATATTGTTAAAGAATCCTACTGTGAAATATATTGCTTCAAAAGTGGGTGTTTTAGGAAGGGCGTTGCAAGCCGTTGGGAAAGCTGCCGTGGAAGTTGGCAATTACGCTGGAGAGATTGGCAATGCTTCTAAAAAAGAGCTTGCAGCATTTGATTCTAGTTCAAAAAAACAAATAGCAGAAAAAACTATGGCGCGAAAAGAACTTGAAAAAGCGTTAGAGCGTTTAAAAAATGAAAGTCTTGCTCCTTCGGTTGGTGATGTTCTTCCTGTAGAAGTAAAGAGGGGCGTCAAAAAATTCTTTGCTGATTTGTATGAAAAAATTAACGCCATCTTTAATAAGCCTAAAGGTATTAGAGAACGATTGAATATAGCGAGCAAAAACTATGAAAATGCGCGTACTGCTTATGCAGAATTTTTGGGCGTAGCTCCCAATGCTTCAGTTAAGGTCATTGACGCGGCCATAGCAAATAATCCAAATAAAACACAGCAGAAAAAATTGGAAACAACGTTATTGAATGCTGCAAAATCATACACGGGAATTGTGCAAGAGTATGCAGGAATATTGAAGGGTGTAGGTTCAACGGTAGATTTAATTATAAGCGCGCCAGATAGTATTTTGATTGATGCAAATTTTAATAAAAATATTTTAGGGCAAGAAGGTAAGTTAGTCGAAGATATTGATGCATTTATTGATATTCGTCGCAAAAGACAAGCATATTTATCATCAATTCAAGGTGAAAGCGCTCGTATATTTGAAGCAGTTAGTAAAATGACCGCTGGAACGCCAGTTGATGTTATTTCTAATCGCGTAAGGGAAAATATTGCGGCATTAACAGAAGGCGCATTGCTTAATGGATTAGGTATGTTTGTGCAGGAGAATAATCGTTTGGAAACGGATTTACGAACTCAACGAGATGAAATTCAGAAAAAATTACCAAAAGTTGCAACGCCAAGTTCTGGCGGAAGCACATCGGGTGGAGATGGCCCTGCTCCTGTTGATGGTGGTGATGGAGAATATAATGGTTGAATTTGAAACTATTGCATATTGCACTGGTTTATGTAATCATATTTTTTGTAGTTGTATAGTAGTGTCGTCATAAAGAAAGGAGATGATATGCATTCACCAATGAAATTCGTTTATTACTTGATTGTTTTTATTGCCGCTTTAGGCTCGATCCATCTTGGATTGTTGGCTGCAGGATATGATATTCTTGCAATGGGAAATTTAGCACATCTTACCAAAGTTATTTATACAGCTTTTGGTGTTTGTGGTGCATTAACTGTTGTTATGCTTTTCATGCATTGCAGTGGTCATTGTCACGCAGGTTCATGTGGCAGTTCTTGTGGATGTGGCAAATAAAAGCTCATTTATCTAAGAATTTTTTAAGAGGTCTGTTTTTAACAAGCAGACCTCTTTTTCATTTAGAATTTAATACAGATTTGGTGAATAGAAGCATGCTAGGCTGAAATAAAGAAACATTAATAACAATATTGTCATTGCGAGGCACATTGTGCCGTGGCAACCCAGCGTATAAAATTCTATTAAATTTTCAATAAAAATTTTCCCCGCAACGTAAAAAACTAAAACTATGTTCATATAATTTTATTTTTTCATAATGATCTTATTTATTAGAACATTATAATCTGGGTTGCCACGGCACAATGTGCCTCGCAATGACAATCGGAGCTATTTATCCTATTAAATTATTGTTTTTTGTGCCAATAGTGGTTCCCATTTTCAACGATGTTTCTTTACCCTTTTTTGAGTTATGAACATACTCGGGGTTGATCTTTAGGATATCTTTTTTAAACAGCAAAACGACCGTTGAGCCACCAAAGCAAAAATAACCAGCCTCATCACCTTTTTTGTGCATGCTATCGGGTGTATAAGTTTGTTTGATCGCACCAACAAAAAGTGCGCCAACGCTAATCATGACAACATCACCACAATCTGTTTTTAAAAGGGTAAGGTGCCGTTCATTTTGGGTGAGTGGTTGTACACCACTAAAATAAGCAAGGGGATGAACAGATTCATAAATTCCCTTTATGCGGATTGCTTTTGAAGGTGTGCAATTGAGCGGAAAATGAAAACGATGGTAATCCCACGGAGCAAGTCTAAAAAGCAGTAATGTGCCGCCTTCATAGTCTTGAGCTAATTTTTTATCACCTAAAAAGGTCGCTAGATCAAATTTTGATTCTTTGACAGGAAAATGCATAGTTTGGGAAATATTTTCAATTACTATGAGGGTGCCATCTGCAGGAGAAATTACCGTTGCATGGTGAGAATCAAAAGGACGAGCATCTGTTTTGAGTTTTCTAATAAAAAAATCATTAAAAGTTCTAAAATGCGTGATGGGGTTTTCTGCTTCGTGCATATTAATATCATAGGTATTAATAAACGGTTTGATATAATATGAGCTAAAACGCTTATCGCACATCCAACCGGCTAATGAACTAGCCCATGGTTTTGTCAAACAGCTTCGTACTATTTTTCCAATGGTGTTTTTATATAAAAAATGGAGTGACGAAGGTGTTTTATGAACTTTATTCATAGAAATAATCGTTGGTTCCGTGGTAATTAAGGGTACTTTTTGAGTTGTACCATGACTTTTACTAAAAAAGCAAATAAAAGTGACTATCGAGAGTAATAGATACTTTCTTTGAATAGTTATTTTTTTTAACATTTTTTCCTCCGTTAAAGTCTTTTAGCTTTTTAATTCTAACAGATATAGTCACTATTGACAAAAGGTTAGGTAAAAACAGTGACGATTGTATGCTTTTTTTGTAAAATGAAAGTTCTTTTAGATTATTTGATTAAAAAGGCTTTATTGGTATGATCATCAGTGAAAATCCAGCATTATCGTTAACTCCCTTAATGCAACAATATTTTGAAATAAAAACGAACTATCCCGATGCTTTGCTTTTATTTCAAGTCGGTGACTTTTATGAACTTTTCTATGATGATGCCAAACGTGCTGCCGCTTGTTTGGCAATTGCGCTAACAGCACGCGGTAAAAATAATGGTGAACCAATTCCTTTGTGCGGTGTTCCGGTTCATGCGATTGATCATTATCTTACCAAATTAATTCGTAATGGATTCAAGGTGGTACTGTGTAATCAGCTTGAACCAGCAACGCCAGGAAAAGTTGTTGCTCGTGGGGTGACGCAGGTTTTTACTCCTGGTACTTTAACTGATGCAACGTTATTAGATGAAAAGTCTGCATCGTATTTATTTTCTTTTTTTCCTGGGGAACAGTATTCAGGGCTTCTTTTTGGTGAATTGTTAACAGCACAACTTTTTGCAACAGTACTTTCTCAGGCTCAAATTCGATCATTGGAAGCGGAAATAGGAAGATTTATGCCTGATGAAATTGTGCTGCCAGGTACAAAACAGGGTAAAGAATATAATCATTATTTTGCTAAATTAGGCTATTATACCACGCAATTTGATCACGATATAAGCTTAACACCTGAAATTATGAAGTGGAGTAATCAATTTCATGATGATGCAAAAAAACATCTTATGCACTATGAACCTTTGCAAGGAGCTTTGGCTATTTTTTATGGGTATTTAAAGAAAAATCAGGTAGTTGCGCTTGATCAGTTCAGAAATTTGAATATCTATTCACCGGAAGATTTTTTGAGCATTGATTGTGCAACGCAACGTAATTTAGAGTTAGTAAAAAATACGCAAGATGGCAGCAGAAAAAATACCTTATTTCAGGTGATGGATGGTGCCGTGACGGCAATGGGATCACGTACTATAAAAAAATGGCTTATGCGACCTTTAGTGACATTAGATGCCATTAAACAACGCCAGGATGTTGTTGAGCGATTTATATTTGATATTTCTTTGGCGCAACATATTCGAGCTTTGTTACAGCGCATTGGTGATGCAGAAAGGGTTATCGGGCGTATAATTTTATCGCGTGCTTCAGTGCATGATTACACTGCTTTATTAACGATTTTGCATAGTATTCCTGAACTTTATAGTTCTTTGCAGCAAGATACTATGCCGTCGTTATTGCGTTCTATAGCGCACTATTTGAATAGTGGTGATGTTTTATGCAAAAAATTATCATGTGCATTGAATACTGATACGTCAAAAGAATGGATTATTGCTGCTGGTTTTAATGAACGATTAGATGTGCTGCGTGATCTTGTGGAAAAAAGTACGGTATTATTACTTGAATTTGAAAAACGAGAACAAGAAAAGACGGGAATTTCTTCACTTAAAGTTCGCTATAATACTATTCAAGGATATTATATTGAAGTTACAAAACCGAATGCTCATTTGGTGCCTCTTGATTATATTCGTTCACAATCCTTAGTGGGTAAAGAGCGTTTTACAACGCTTGAACTTAAAAAATTAGAAGCAGAAATGAATGAAGCGCGCTTGTATATTGATCAAGTAGAAAAAGATCTTTTTGCAAGTCTTAAGGCTGAAGTAATGTCTCATGCAACGAGTTTGCGTAAAATAGCGCAAGCATTATCACAATTGGATGCGTTATTTGGGTTTGCACAGATTGGTTATTTGCATGGCTATGTTCGACCAATTTTTAATGATGAACGCACGGTTATGATCAAGCAGGGGAAGCATCCTGTTGTTGCTTCGCAATTACAGAATCATTTTATTCCCAATGATACACAACTTTGTGATGAAAAAACGTTGTGGATTATCACCGGGCCAAATATGGGAGGTAAATCGACCTATTTGAGACAAGTTGCTTTGATCAGTATAATGGCGCAGTGTGGCTCATTTGTGCCTGCTCAATCGGCTAATGTACCTTTGTTTGATAAAATTTTTTCACGTATTGGGGCTGGTGATAATGTTGCTGGCGGTAAAAGTACCTTTTTAGTTGAAATGGAAGAGACTGCTTTAATTTGTACACAAGCAACCCCAAAAAGTCTTATTATTTTTGATGAGATTGGTCGTGGCACGAGCACGTTTGATGGGCTTGCCATTGCGCAGGCGGTTATTGAATATATTTATTCAATAGTGAAGGCGCGGTGTCTTTTTGCCACCCATTATCATGAATTAACGGTTTTGCAAAAACAATTTCCTGGTATTGTCTGTTATCATGCAGCAAGCAAAAAAACTGTTGCCGGCATTTCATTGTTATATTCAATTCTTGAGGGTCATGCTGATGGTAGTTTTGGCATTGATGTTGCGAAAGTTGCGCATATGCCTGATCCGATTATTCGTCGTGCTCAAGAAATATTACAACTGCTTTTGGAGCCTTCACCAGAGCAAAAAGGCGCTCTTATGCAACTGCCCAATGATGTTTTGATTACCTTACGTGCGACCGTTGAGCAACAGAAAGAACTTTTGTCTGATTTATATGAGTTAGATTATAATAATCTTTCGCCCAAACAGGCATTTGATTTTTTATGGGCTATGAAAGAGAAGATTGATAAGTAAAAGGGCGAATTATAATTCGCCCTTTTGATTTTGTGTTCAAATGTTATTTGATTATTGTTGTGCCTTCAGTAGTTTTTATAGCTCTTGTTGATTTTGTTGAGCCACCAAAAGAAGTTCCTTCAGTAGTTTTAGGTTGTTTCTTTTCAACGGGCAATATATTTACAAGTTCGCTTTTATAAATAACTAAGCGACCAATTGCATACGCAATAAAATGTTTTGCTTTTTCGTTTTGAGCAATGAAAGTACCTTCAGTTGTTTTTATAATGGCAGGAGTTAATGTTGTTGGCGCTGATGTTATGATGCCGCCATGTTGAATATTTGCAGGTATTACTACTTCAGGCAATACTTTTATTTCTGTAAAGTGTGCATGTAAATTTTGTACTAAGTTAGCAGCATTCGCTACTAATGCCAATATCATGCCTGCAGGTCCTTCAGTGAAACCAGGAACTTGACCTTTTACAGCATCAGCATATGATTCGCCGTTATAAAGATTGACTAAAACTTTGATAAGATTATCAACGGTTATTTCTCGAATAGCAACTGTTGTTGATAATACTTTTTCAAGTTTTTCAGAAGCATTTTTGTATGCATCATGTAATGCTAACGATGCAGCCTGAATGTTCAAAAGTTCATTCTTTGTTAACTTTTTAAAGTTTGCATCAATTAATTTTTTGAAATCTGACGCTGCTGTTAATGGTAAAAGTTTTTTTGTTTTTACTACTATTGACTCATTGGTGATATCGGCAATGTCTTTTGCAAGAGCATTAAGGGTTAATGCAGGAGTGTTTTCTCCAGCAAAGGCCGCGTTTGTTAAAGCTAATAAACCGGTTATTAAGATTAATTGTTTTTTCATGATAATACCTTTCAAATTTTTGATATATAAAATTATATGCAATAAAAAAAATTATTGCAGCTTATTAAAATAAGAGCATGGGGAAAAATAGGATTGAGGTCTCTAGTATCATATAAAGAGTTTTTAACAAAGCAGCTGATTAAACCAATACTGCTTATCTCTTTTAAGGATAGCCAAAAAAGTGTTTAGAATTCAATGGTTTTTGCATTATTCTTGGGTTATTACTGTTTTTTTTAAAAATGTATGAGTCTTCCTAACACATAACGCGCTCTAAAAGCAATAGTTACCTCAAAATTGTTGTACTATGCTGTTGGTATTAAAAACGTATAGGTTCCATACATGCGTTGAATTATTGATTTTTTCTGTTCAACAGTCAAATTTGGGAGTAGGAGATCATTAAGATCTTCAATGAATGGATATTGATCATCCAAAGGAAGATCAGTCGTGCTTTTTTTCAATTCATGTACCCAAAAAACTAATAATCCTTGATCGGTATATGATATTTCTGTTGTATTACTATATTTGTTTAAGGTGCGATGGAGTAATCTAATAGTTTTTTTTAGGGGTAGATTGTTTTTTTGATTAAAATAGCTAAGACCGCTTTTTCCGGTATTATAAAGCATTTTTGCTAAAAGTACGGTGGGGAATAATGCTAGTAATTCAATAATGAGCCTGTATGATCTTAGTGTTTTTACAAGGAGGTTGTGAGTTTCTATTACATCTTTAGCCACTTCAGTTCCTTGGGTCTTGGCGTGTAATAATTCAATTTCTATTGCTTGGGGTAGTTCTCCATAGATTGTGTTTCTAATTGAGTTTCTCATTAAAATATTTCTATCGCGTATAATTTTGGCAATATGGCCTTTATTGGCGTCTTCAATTTCTTTTTCTATGTCATGGTTGCTTGCTGTTTCAGTAATTTTATTTCTTGGCCAAAAAAAATCTCGCGTTGCTCGCCAATAATACCCTATTGTTCCTGAAATTCCATGCATTTCTTGATTTTGATTCAGTTGTTCTCGATATGATCGTATTGCTTCATTTCTTGCTTGTCGTTCAATTTCTACTGATTGTTCATCAATTGGTTGTTTTTCTATGAAAGCTGATTTGTCAGTAAGTGTTTCTATTGAGTTCACAATAGGATCGTGCATATGTGTTTGCCAATAATTATTTAATGCAGTATTGAGACTAGAATACCATTGTTTAATCTGTTCTTGGTTTTGATAAGCATAGGTTGCCAAAGCAAGAGCACCTATGGTTGTCGCTGAATAGGCAAACCAGTTTCTTCTAAAATGATTTGGTTTTTTATAACCAAAATAGGCATGCAGCATTCTTTTTTTGAAGGTGATGAGGTTTTTTTTATTACTTATGAGTAATTCTGCCCACTGAGTTTTGGGTAGTTGTTCTGGTTGAATTTCATGAGGGGGCGGTAGAGGTTTATAGGAAACGCATTGTTCGATAAGTAAGAGGAGTTCACGCATGTTTTTTTCAATTTCTTCGGTTGATTTTTCCTGGTAGTTTTGGCCGAGATAATATTGAATACTACCCAAATAATAAGCATTTTGCTCTAATGCTTGTTTTAAAAAGGTAATTTTTTCATTAAGTTCTTGTTGCTGTGATTTTTCAGAAAACCAACCGGTTGGTCCTTTTGAAATAAAATAACTTAATGAGGTTAATTTTTGCATTCTCCAATAATCAATATTTTCAGAAAGTTCACGAAGTATCTCTAATAAATCTTTTCTGAGTTCTTGTGCTTGATTGCAGCAACTTCTGACAAAATGAAAGTTGATTTGGTTCATGGTTGGCAAGGGGACAAGTACCGATGAATTTTGTGCCGCTAGGGAAAAACAGGTTAATAGTGCGAATAAATAGAACTTTATTTTTATAGGTATGATCATAAAATTCCTCTTTTTTGCTGTTAATTTTAGTAAAAATAGGTAAGATATAGTTTATACCATATCACAAAAGGCATTATTATTCTAAGGGTACGTTTTTTAAGGTAATGCATAAACATTCTAGACAGAATGATACAATATGGTAAACTAAAAGGCAGATATTTTTTCATTTAAAGTAATTCCAAAAGGAAATTTGATGGCAACAGAACAAAAAACATCTTTGTTTCCTCGTTATGCTATTTTTCAAACGGGCGGTAAACAGTATCAGGCAATTGAAGGAAAAACAATTGCTATAGAAAAAATTGAAGGTGAAGCTGGTACTAGCTTAGAATTTAATGATGTTTTGCTTCGCAAAAATAGTGATAATGACATTCAGGTTGGGCAGCCATTTTTAGGGAATCCTATTAAGGCTTCTATTGTAAAACAAATGCGCGGACCTAAATTAATTGTTTTTAAATTTAAAAGACGTAAAAAATCACGAGTAAAAAAGGGTCACCGTCAAGCAATTACTGTTATTCGTATTGAAACGATTTAACAGAATTCTTTATCCCTTAAAAAATTAAAAAGCCTCCTGAATGGGAGGCTTTTTTTATGATGCTAATTTTGCTAGGGTAATAAGTTTTTCTATAGGACCGGCAAAGAGTAATTGTTCATCTTCATTAACTAAATAATCGACATCAATGGGAATGATGGTATCATTCTTTCTGACTGCTATGCAGTGAATCATATATTTATCAAAAAGCCGTAACTCTCCTATTGTTTTTCCAACAAATTTTGAAGGAGTAATGATTTGGCTAAACCCAAAATCTTGGGTAATTCTGGTAATATGCGCATAGGGATAGCTTAAATCATCAGCTAATTTGCTACCAATTTCCTGTTCAGGTAAAACAACTTGATCGGATCCAATAAGTTTCAAAATATCTTTATGGATTTCACTAACGGCTCTCGTGATAACGCGAGGAATATTAAGTCTTTTTTTTAATAGCGCGGTAACCAAAATAGATTGTGCAAAATTTTCGCCCATAGCGACAATTACGGTATCCATTTCTTCAATGCCAATAGAGCGCAATGATGATTCATCCTGTACTTTTAAGCATACTGACTGGGTAATTTGATCGCGTATTGAGGCAACAATTGATTCATTGCTATCAATACCAAGAACCTCCATGCCATTTTCAGCTAAGGTTGTGGCAACTCTAAAGCCAAAACGACCAAGGCCAATAACGCAAAATTTCATACAATAGTACCCTTTCTTGTAATTAACCTAATATAATTCTTTCTTCTGGATAAGAAAATTCTGGATTTTCATGTTTTTTCCAGAAAGCGAGTACCAGACCTAAAGCGCCAATTCGCCCAATTATCATGCTTAGTATAATAAAAAATTTTCCTGTTGAAGATAAATAGGGGGTAATTCCTGTTGATAATCCTAGGGTGGCAAATGATGACACTGATTCAAAGAGAATATCCAAAAATGACATTCCTTGTTCAGTAATGAGTAAACAGAAGGTGGTTATAAGAATCCAAGTACAACCAAGAACAATGATAGCAATTGCTTTATACGTTTGATCTTTGGCAATTGTTCTTCCCATAATCGTGACAATTGTTTGCCCTTTGATGGCGGATTTTATGGTCGCTATCAGAATTGCAAAGGTGGTAACTTTAATACCACTACCCGTTGAACCTGGTGATGATCCAATAAATGCCATTATCATGATTAATAAGAGGGTAGCTAGTTGTAATTGATCAATGGGTATTGTTGTAAATCCTGTTCCTCTGAGTGCAATGCCATTAAAAAGAGCATTGGTCAGTCCGAGCGGCATCGACAAGGGAAGGAGTGTATTGTGTCTTTCGAGGATCCAATATAATAGTGCTGATGATGAAATCAGAATAAATGTCATAGAAATAACAATTTTAGAATGTAATGAGAGATGATTTCTTTTTCTTTGTTTGTATGTTTTTATGCATTGCATGATATCGTACCAGGTAATGAACCCAAGTCCTGAAAAAGTCATAATGCATGATACGGTTAATAAAAGCATAAAATTATCTTTGTGGGTGATAAATCCTTGGGGGAAAAGTGAAAGCCCTGCATCACAAAATGATGAAACAGCATGAAACGTTGCCAGAAAAAAAGCTTTAGAAAGTGTGTAATCTTGATAAATACTGCCAAATATTAAAAGAGCGCCAAGACTTTCAATGCATAGGCTAACAAGAATGATAAAAAAAAGAATACTTCTAATATTTTTCCATGATTCAAGTTCAAGCAATTGTCCAGCCATGAGTTGTGTTGCAAAACCAAAACGAATAAAACAAGACATTAAAAATAAGGTCAGTGTTATGAGTCCCAGTCCGCCAATTTGAATAAGTATTAAAAGCATGCAGTGGCCAAATGGAGTGAAATTACTGAGAGGTATGGTTAGTAGGCCACAGGTGCATAATGCTGAAGTTGCCGTGAAGAGGGTATCAAGGAAAGGAATAGGAACTTTTTGACTCCATGGAACCGATAATAAAATTGTACCAACAATGATAGCAGCAATAATTGAAACGAGAATGAAACGGGCCGGTGAAAATTGTGCCATACTCCGCGGCGACATAAGTAACTATTCCTCTGCATTAAACCTTTATCGAATGAATCGAAACGTTAAAATTAATAAAGCTGTAAATAAGAGTACAAGAAGATTAAAGTACCGGTCAATACATTCTTTAATTTGCGCTCCCCAAATCATTATTACTCCTGCTTCAAGAAAGAAGCGTGCTCCTCGAGAAATAAAAGAACAAACAATGAATGGAATAAGCGGTAATTTACAAAAGCCTGCTGATAGCGTTACTATTTTGTAAGGTAATGGAGTGAATCCTGCAATTAACACAGCCCATGATTCATATAAAGTATACTGTTCTATAGCATGATCAAATTGCTGTTGGCTAAAGAGAAAACTCACGAGTGTTGTGCCAATTGATTCCCAAATAGCGTAGCCAATATAATAAGCAGCAATGCCGCCGGCAACCGAAGCAAGTGTTGCCAATGTTGCATAATACAAAGCTCTTGAACGATCTTCAATGCAATATAAAATTAATAACGGATCAACCGGTATAAAAAAAATTGCTTCGATAAAAAATAAAAATATTAATAATGGTGTTGCATAGGGTGTGTGCACCTGTTTGCCGAACCAATCGTATACTCGTTTTAATGAGAATGATGCTACCATGAGACTCCTTCCTTTATATTTTTTTTATGGCAGTGAAAGCATAGCTTTCATATATTCTTTAACAGTTCCTAATGGTATTCGATCTTGCGAAGTTGAATCGCGATGTCGTACCGTAACGCAATTATCTTGCTCTGAATCAAAATCATACGTGAAACAAAGCGGCGTGCCAATTTCATCTTGTCGTCTATACCGTTTTCCAATTGAACCTGAATCATCAAATTCAAGAGAAATAGCCAATTTTTTTATATCTTGATAGAGTTTGTGCATTGGTTCAGATTGTTTTTTTGTTAAGGGTAAAAAAGCAGCTTTGATAGGCGCTATGGTTGGTTTTAAACGTAAAACGACGCGTGTTTCATTTTCAACAACATCTTCATGATAGGCATCAAACAAAATAGTTAAAAACAAACGATCAACACCAACAGAAGTTTCTACAACATGAGGCATATACGAAGTTTTGGTTTCTTCATCAAAAACTGCTAGATCTTTTCCTGAAAATTTACTGTGTTGTGTTAAATCAAAGTCGCCGCGATGCGCGATGCCTTCAATTTCTTTCCAACCGAAGGGAAAATGATACTCAACATCACCCGTTGCTTTTGAATAGTGTGCAAGTTCTGTTTTTTCTTGATAGCGAATTCGTAAGTTTTCTTCTTGTAAGCCAAAATAATGGGAGTAAGAGGCTAAACGATCTTTACACCACAACGTGAAGTAATCATCGGATTGTTCAGGTTTGCAAAACCATTCCATTTCCATTTGTTCAAATTCACGCATACGAAATAAAAATTGTTTTGGGGTGATTTCGTTTCTAAATGCCTTACCGATTTGAGCGATGCCAAAAGGAATTTTTATGCGATTTGAACGCATAACATTTTTAAAATTAACAAAGATTGCTTGAGCTGTTTCGGGGCGTAAATAAGCATCGGTAGAATGTTCAGCTGATGCGCCAACATTAGTTTTGAACATCATATTGAATTGGCGAACATCGGTCCACGCTTTTTGGCCGCAATGAGGGCACGATTTATCAAGATCAATATCATCAGCACGGTAACGATGTTTACAGTTTAAACAATCAACTAAAGGATCATTAAAATTTTCAAGGTGACCTGAAGCTTTCCAAACGATTTCAGGGGCAAGAAGGGCTCCTTCAAGTAAAAGAATATCTTCTTGCGCTGCAAACATTGATTTTAACCATGCTTTGCGAATGTTTTGTTTGAGCAGAGTGCCTAATGGACCTACGTCATATACGCCATTTAACCCACCATAAATATCAGCTGATGGATAGACAAATCCTCTTCTTTTGCATAAGGCAACTAATTTTTCGAGAGTAACGACTGATTCTGCAGGTTTCATTGCAATACATATTCCTTTCATTCTAGTCGCTGAGTGCTTTGGAGTTCGTTCTTGTTATATTTTTTGTTTTATCCTATTTTAGGAATGATAAAACTCAAATATTATTGTATAGTACCATTATTTATAAGAAATGGAATCTTAATGAAAATCGTTGAATTGTTGCGCACTATTTTATGTATCTTTTTATTCGTATTACTTTTTGGAGTCGCTTACTTTTTATATAAAAAGCAAGAACAACTTTCTTCTTCACTGCAAGAATTGCATAAAAAAGAATTGGCAGTTGCCGGTGAAAAAGGCAAAGAAGCGCCAATTATTGAAAAAATAATTTCTCGACAGCAGACGTGGAGTGATTTACAAACGATTGTAAAAGATACCGTTGTACAAATATTTGCTCAAAAAGCTGCCCCTGACCTATTGCAACCTTATAAAACACCAACGCCGTATCAAGCTACGGGAAGCGGTTTTTTCATTAATGAAGAAGGCGAAATTGTAACCAATGCTCATGTCGTTGATCAATCAAAATCAGTTTGGATTCAAATCCCTTCGCTAGGAAAACAGCAAATAGATGTTGAGGTTGTTGGTGTGAGTCCCGATCGTGATCTTGCTTTGTTACGAGTAAAGCCTGAAGGTATGGAGATTCTCAAAAAAGAAATCGGTTCTATTAAGTTTTTGCAGTTAGGAAATTCTGATTTTGTGCATCGTGCTGATGAAATCATGGCACTTGGTTATCCGCTTGGCCAACAAAGTTTAAAAAGTACAACCGGTGTGGTGAGTGGTCGCGAACAGCATTTAATTCAAATTAGTGCACCAATAAATCCGGGGAATTCTGGTGGGCCTTCATTAAATATTCAAGGCGAAGTTATCGGTATTAATACTGCCTACGTTCCTGACGCACAAAGCGTTGGGTACCTTATTCCGATTAATGAACTTAAGATAATACTTGATGATTTGCGCAAAGTAATGCTGTTAAAAAGACCATTTTTGGGTGTTTTATTTAATAATGCTAGTGAAGCATTGACTCAATTTTTGGGTAATCCTTTACCGGGTGGTTTATATGTTGTTGATATTTATAAAGATAGTCCTTTGCATAAGGCCGGTGTGCAAAAACGTGATATGATTTATGAAATTAATGGTCATAAAATAGATTTTTATGGTGAATTATTATGGAACGAAGATAAGATTTCAATCGTTGATTATGTTTCACAGTTAAAATTGGGGCAAGAAGTTGATTTAACCGTGTATCGCAACGGCGTTCGCAAGGACCTTAAATTTATCTTTGATCAAGCTGAATTTTTGCCCATTCATAAAATATATCCTGGATATGAAGATATTGATTATGAAATTTTCGCCGGTATGGTTGTGCAGCCCTTAACGACAAATCATTTACCGTTACTCGTTAATATTGCGCCAGGATTAACGCGTTATGCGGAGATGAAATATCAAATGGAACCAGCACTGATTATTACGCATATTTTCCCCGATTCGCAGGCACAACGATCACGATCTATTATGCCTGGAGGAATTTTAAATGAAGTTAATGGTATTCGCGTTAAAACATTAGATGAACTAAGAAAAGCATTATTCAAGAGTTTCGAAACAAATGTTGTTACTATTGAAACTGCTGATGCGATTTTTGTTGTAGTGCCTTTCAAAAAAATCATTGAAGATGAAAAACGTTTATCAAAAGACTATTTCTATCCAATGACCCAAGGGGTAAAGGCGCTTGTTGAAAAAGTTGAAGCTGAAGAAAAAGCTCAAGAAGTTGTTGATACAAAAGAGAAAGAATAATTATTCTTCTTTTTGCTCAATTAATTGTATGAGCATTGTTGCTGCACTAGCAAGCTCAGAATGGTGATATTCTTCAGCATGTTGTTTTGCAGCAACAAGGGCTGAATAATAGATTTTTTCAAAATTTCCCAGAGGAAATTCGTAATATGCTTTGGTACCTTGGCTTTCTTCGCAATTAATTGCTAAAAACCATAGACCATAGTTGTGCCATGCATGATTAGCTAGATAGGCATCTTCGCTTTCAGGAGAAGGTTTTTCTTTTTCCCAGGTTTTTTTGTTATGTACATAATTACCATTGTTGATCTGGTCTTGTGCAAAAGATACTGCGTCTTTATTAAGTCTGAGATGAGGCGTAGCCATTTTGTTTTTTCCTTGAGGTTGTTTTGCTATACTAGTATTAAACATTTTTAGAGTACATACTTATTTTATAAAAAAGCAAGAGATGTACCATGATAATAAGAGAATATATTTTTATTGATAGTTGAAAATACCCCTGAAACAAAAATATGAAACAAAAAAAAAGACTCGATCAAAAAGTGCTTGAACTCTATCCAACATTAACAAGAACGTATATTCAAAGTTTGATTATGCAGGGTAAGGTTTTGGTGGATGATGTCCCCTGCACAAAAGCGGGAACCCAAATTGCTGATGATGTTGTCATCAGACTTCGTGATATACAACAAAAATTTGTTTCACGTGCGGGATTTAAGCTTGAAAAAGCATTAGATCATTTTGGCATTTCTGTTCAAGATCTTATAGTTTTGGATGCAGGATTGTCAACCGGCGGTTTTAGTGATTGTTTGTTGCAACGTGGTGCAAAAAAAATATATGGCATTGATGTTGGGTATGGGCAAGCTCATGAAAAAATTCGTCAAGATCCTCGTGTTGTTGTTATGGAAAAAACGAATCTGAGATATGTTGATTCACTTCCTGAGCTTGTTGATTTGGTTACCTTAGATCTTTCTTTTATTTCAGTCCTCAAGGTTATTCCTGCCCTTAAAAAACTTATGCAGCCTTATGGGATGCTCATTGTTCTTATTAAACCTCAATTTGAAGCCCGGCGTAGCCAAGTTGGCAGTGGTGGTATTATCAAGGATGAAAAGATTCATGCCGAAGTTATTCATAACGTTGTTGAGGGTATCAAAGAACAGGGATTCACTTTTATTGGTGTTACTGATTCACCTATTACCGGTACTGATGGCAATAAAGAATTCCTCGCGTATTTCAAGAAAATTGAATAATTATTTTTAAAATTTCCTTCAAAATATTTTCAGGCAGAAATGGCTACAGGGAAGGGCTCGCCCTCTGTGTAATTCATTTTGACATTATTATCAGTTTATAATAATCTATTCACTAGTAATAAGTTTCATAATTGAAATGGGGTTTAGGATGAGTTATAAAAGTCTTTTTTTTGTTATAGTTCTGATTTTTTTCTGTGAAGTGCAGGGTATGCAGCGCAGAGTTATTGGAAATCTCAAGGCATCAACAAGCCTTTTTTCTGGATTTTGCCAAAAATATAATCCTTTTCGGTCTCTGCATTGGAGTAATCTTAAGGGTACATCAGCTGTTTTTACTAGTGAAAAACAACATTTATCACCGGTAAATGGTGCAGCCTTGAGTGAAGGTAATTGGATTGAAAATGTATATCAATTTGGTCCTGATACTGATGCCACCACGACAATGACGCGCAGTCTTTTTAATAAATTGGGAAATGAATATATTAGGCCGACAGCTAATAAATCATTGCCGGGTGCCTCTCTTACGCCTGAAATTACAGGGGATATTATGAGTGCTTTGGAGCATAAAAATCTTAATAATCCTGAAATAAGAAAAGACATTATTGATAAATGGTGTGCGACTCATAAGACCCTTTTTGATACAAAAGTCACCAAAGCAAAAATAGAAAGATTGCTTGATACTATTGATCGGGCAGCTCAAGAATGCGATTTTAATAATAAAGATGCTTTATATATGCCTTATATGGTGCAGGCTATTTTGTTGGGGCATTTATATAAAAAAAGTGATACTAAAAAAGATCTTGAAAGTTATATACATGCAATACAAGACAAACTGCCGAGCGCTTTAAAACAACCTTATGTGCAAAAAAAATCGTATGTTGATTCTATAAAAAGATTTATTTTTGGAGAAAAATTTAAGGAAGAAGCTAAATTGGCAACCGACCCACTTGCAGAAATTCTTGATACACAATTTGAAAACACGGTATTGGATTATTTTAAGCAAAAATATTCATTGCCTTTTGTTGAACAAAAATCATATCCATTTGCTGAGAAGTCCCCAACGCCAAACTGCATGGAAGCCTCTATGCAAAATATTTTTAATACATTATTGTATGATTCTGAAAAAAATATGTTTGATTTTTCTCGATTGCCACAAGGTTTGGTAATACATCCTGATTTAAAAAAATTTTACAATGCGCACGCTGTTGATGCGGTTAATGAATCAACGGTTGGACGGGCTTGGATGAATCTTATGTCAGGCAAAGATTTTTTGCGTTATAAAAAGGGCGATTATGATTTGAATCCTCGTGTTTCAAATTTTATAAAAGTTATACAATATTTTTTAAATATTGATGGTGAATTAACCCTTGAAGAATTAGCAAAAAAACTTTCTGATCACAGGAGAGAAATACAATTTATAAAACACAATGATAAAGATAATAATAATCAGATTGATATTCATGTGACCGATAAGATTAATAAAGGGAAAGAAATTATTAAGCTGCATTTGGATGCTGGGCATGCATGGATAGAAAAGCCGAATGATAGAAAATTATTATGTGATAATATAATGTTTGATACTTTTGCAGTTCCTTTTTTACAAGAAAAATTTTCTGGTGATCCCCAAAAAAGTAGTAAGCTCGGTATTTTACAATCATTGGTATATCCTCGTGAAAGGTGTAATGGTGTTGTTTCGGGATATCGGCCTACAGCAACAAGGATGATGCAAGCTCATTTTTCAAGGAATCTACAGGATCTTTTAGAAATTGTTAATACGTTTTCTGAGATTCTTGATCATTTAGATGATGATGATTGTCGATTGTCGTCTGTAATTTTGCGTTTCAGTAAGCTATTGCAGAGAAATGATCGTGCCGATGGTTGTTATTTATTGAATAGATTAAGAGCAAAACCAATTAATAGGCATCTCATACATGTTGATTTTCCAGAAGCAGTAGTAGTTGCCGTTGAACAATCTTCTTTTGATAATGATGAAAATAATGCTCTTTTAGACCAGTGGTTACAAAATCTTAATTCTTATCCGGTATTTAAAATTATTGCATTTGAATCAATTTTAAAAAAATGTCCTGATGAGAATAATCTTTTATTGAAAAATTATATTATTGATTTTGTTGAAAACAATAAAAATACAGTAAGTATGTGTGTAGAAGGGATTTTTAAATCAATAGAATCATATCCAGTAGATTTAATAGTGAAAATAAATAAATTATTGCCCGAATATAGCCAAGAAATAATTTTTGCGCAACGACCTTTTTGGGTTTCCACTGAAAGAATTGTTCCTCAGATTGTTAAAAATCCTGAGGCCCTTGAAAAACTTTTACAAATTAAATTTCCTGAAGCTTTATATGTATCTGCTATGAACTTAATACCATTATTTGTTTCGGGTGCAAATCTGGATATAAATGAGCGGATTGATGCATTGTTAAAAGATCTTTCAGGGTATCCTGATCTTAAGCTTGACGTGCTGCGTAAGGGTATAAAACATTGTTCAAAAGAAGAAGATGCTGAAATGATCGAAAGACATATTTTTGACTTTTTATTACCAAGAAAGTCTGAAGTAAAGAAAAAAGAGATTTCAAAAGAAGAATATGATTTGTTATACAAACAATTTATTCAATATTCAGCAGGGTATCGAGTTCGAAATTGTAAGCAACCATCTGAGAGAATTATTCGTAATGAAAATTTCCTGAGTATTTTGCAAAGCGGTTCATCATTAGTGCGTTATCTTGTAGAGTATCCAGATAAAATTTTTCACAATATACAATTATTAATTGACTTAGAAGTAGATATTAACGAAAAAGATCGATCAGGATTAACATTCTTGGATTTTATTAAAAAACATCGTCGCTATCAATATAGTGATAAAATAATAGCTCAAATTCAAGAAGTTTTGGATAGGCATAATTCAGGTTCGGTTGAATCTTGATGAACTATTGTTGCAATTTCATAATAAAGTATATTTTGGTAATAAATATCTTAAATACTTTAAAAAGGAGTTGTGTATGATGCTTAAAAAATCTTATTTTTTCGTTTTGCTTATTACTGTTTTTTCGAAAAATGTTTTTGCTATGGAAGCAATACTTGGCAAAGTAGTGCCAGAATCTGAACTAAAAAATCTACGAGAATGGAATGAAAAAGCAGTAAAGAGAGGTGCACTTGTTGCGTATAAATCGGGACAACGCTTTTATTATGCTGCTTTACATGAAAAATTAATAGATAATAGTTATACAGTCATTATATTACAAAAAACTGATGAGCGCGGGGTGCAATCAGCTCATGGCAGAAAAGCAGAACGTGAAGATTTACGTATTGTTGCTCAAGAAAAATAAGCCTTGTTTTGTATTTTTTATATAAAATTCATCTTTTAGATTAGCTTTTTTCTTTTTTTTTGGTATTTCTATATGGTACCCTTTGCGCCTGTAGCTCAATTGGATAGAGCACCGGACTTCGAATCCGTAGGTTGCAGGTTCGACTCCTGCCGGGCGCACCATACTTCGCATAAAGCTTCGTATGGCAGGCCATTCTTCCGGCCTGTTCTTCATAGCTCGAAGAGCGAAGTAGAACTCGGCAAACTACGCCTGGCTTCGCCAGTTTTTTTAAATGATTAAAATAAATAATAAATAATGCTAACTTGATGAAGTTGATGCGAAGTAAAAAATACGTCAGAATGTCATTGCGAACCTTCGAAGCTTTTAGCGAAGTAGGTGTGGCAACCCAGATTATGATGTTCTATTAAGTCAAATCATTAAAAAATATTAAATATAAAAAGAGCGCCCGTAGCTCAGATGGATAGAGCGACAGATTCCTAATCTGTAGGCCACCGGTTCGAATCCAGTCGGGCGCACCAACCTACGCCAAGGCTTCGGTTGGCAGGCCAGCTTTTTTAATGATTTTAATAAAATATTTATTTACGAATTGAAGGCGTAGGTTGTTCGCCGAAGCTTGCCAAGCCGGAAGGCGTGGATAAGCAAAGGCTGGACGATATTATCCTCGGCAAACTACGCCTGGCTTCGCCATTTTCTTAAATGAATTGATATTAATAACGTGCTCTATCAGGCATTTTTGAAAACTTTTTCCAAACCTCTACTGCTTCTTCACGTAATTTTTCTGTTGATTTAATAACTCGATCGACAGGTTTTTTACACACTTCTTTAAAGATATCGACATCTTTAAAATCGCCATATTTTAAAGCATCTTCCACATGTGCACCATAATAAATATGTTCTAAATGTGCCCAATAGGCAGCTGAAAGGCACATAGGGCAAGATTCAGCGCTGGTATAAAGTACACAGCCGGTTAAATGTGGTGAGCCTAACTTTTTGCCAGCTTCTCTAATTGCCTGCATTTCTGCATGCCATGTAGGATCATTTTCTTTGATAACTTGGTTATATCCTTCAGCAATAATTTTGCCATCTTTTGCAATAACTGCTCCAAAAACTCCACCTGTTTTTTTAACAAGTGATCCTATCTCACTGAGTTCAATCGCTCGTTTCATAAATGCTTCATTATATTCATTTGCCATAAGGGAACCTTTCTTTTTTTTAAATTTTATCGCGTAGGGATATAACATTTATTTACTATAAGTTGTTAGGCGATAAAATTGTCAATAATTTGGCGTATTAAAAGAAGAGTTATGGAGAATGCTTATGAATAATGATGCTAAAGTCACGGTGGTAACACAATTGCAGGTAAAATCTGATAAAAGTCATCAGTTTGCCCAATGGCAAGAAATGTTACATGAAGCAATAATTGCATTTCCCGGGTATATATCACAAACAATTATGGAACCGATGTTGCCCATGCAGCCTCATTGGGTTCTTATGCAGTATTTTGTTTCAGAAGATGCAGCAAAGAATTGGTTACAATCAAATCAACGACAAGAATTATTGAAAACAGTTTTGCCCTTGTTAGTGGAAATAGAAGATATTTATGTGATTGATAAAAATAAACAGGGCCAAAATGTTGCAATTGCTACCATTTCAACACAAGTTCCTGCTGAATTTGAGCAAAAATTTTTAGATTTTCAGGTAAAAATAGCTGCTGTGCAATCAAAATTCCCAGGATTTTTGGGATACAAATTAGAGCGACCGCGCTCCGGAGTACATGATTTCTGGGTGGTAACGCTTACTTTTGATTCAGAAAGTCATTTAGATGCATGGCTTAACTCTCTTGAGCGTCAAAAATTTGTTACTGCTTTAAATGTTTTTAGCGGAGAAAGTCATATTGAAAAATCTTCACGAGGATTTGCGTTTTGGTTTAACCCAGCAACAAAGCAAAATTCAATATGGAAGCAAAATATGTTAGTGTTGCTCACGTTGTATCCGGTAGTTTTTTTATTATCATATGTTCAAAATTTTTTGATGCAGCATGGGATGCCATTTTGGCTTACGTTATTTCTGGGAAATGCTTCCTCAACGGCAATTTTGGGCTGGTTTACCGTGCCTTGGTTAATGCAGCATTTTGTTTGGTGGCTTGAGCCTAAGGAGAAAGATATTCGTAAGAATACTATTTTGGGAACGGTATTTGTTATAGTTTTATATTGCTTAAGCTTAATTATTTGTTGGCTACTTTCGACTTTTTCTAAGTAAGTAAAAATAAGTTTGACTTTTACGCTTGTATATTTTACATTGTATATACACTGTACAACATTATAACCGTAAAGGGACCAAAATGCTTAAAAAATTGGTAAAATATGGCAACAGTAATGCTCTTGTGCTCGATAAGGCATTGCTTGAATTGCTTAATATTTCAGAAGGCTCAGTAGTAAAAATTAAAACTGATGGAACTTCACTCATAATTACGCCGCAAAAAAGCGAAGTTGAGCAAAATATTCTTACGCCTACAATAACTCCTGAAGATACCCTGCGCCAAGCCCTGAAGCAAGCGCAACAAAATATGGCACAGCATTATAACAATCCTGAAGAGTATATGAGTGAAGCAAGAAAGCTTTTTGCTCGTTATGATGGAACTATAAAAAAATTCAATTCGCCAGAATATAAAGAGGCGGTTTTGGAAATCGGTCGACGGTTTAAGGGGAATAGTTTGGATCCTGAATATGGTAAAGCATTAGAAAAATTGGGATATGAATATGCTCCTGAACTTGTGCAAATGGATCAAGAAATGCAAGTTCTTACTAAAAAATATGCCACGCAAGAGTTAAAAAAATCTCCACAATCTGATAGTGCGTTTTCGTCTTCTATTGTAAAGTTCAAGCATGTTCATGAAAAATATCGTCATGTGCAAGAACAAGTTATGAAATTAAGTGAAAATTCAGATTATATTAATGAATCAGTGTTGTTGGCAGAAAAATATCAGGTGACTAAAAATTCTCCTGAATATATTCAGGAATATAAACAGCTTATTGCTAAATATATTCCTGAATATGCGCAGTATCAGGAAGAAATAACAGCTGTTGGTGACTCGTTAAAATAACATATAATTAGGTCTTTAATAATGCTGCCGGCACTGCCGGCAGTTTTGCATTAGAGGGTAGGCGGCATATACAGTGTGTGGATCTAATTATTTGTTGGTAGCGTTTTTGTTTTTTTGTATAATTAGGCATTAGGTTGTCTGAATTTACTAGTATTAAAAGGGTGAATGGTATGTACAAATTATTGTTAGTTCTTATGTTGTTACAAGGTGTCGTGGCATATGCCATGGAAAAAGATTTAGGTTTAATTGGTTTAGATGCTAGCAAGTCAAATTTTTCTGATCAGCACAATAAAAAATTTAGAAAAAGATTAGAAGAAATTCAAAGTAATTCTGTAGTACTTCTGTCGCATAATGAATTTGGTGATGGTGAATTAACACGATTTACAAAAAGTGAATATGCTCAAATTAAATGGATGTTTGATAGAAGGCGATCTGTACTTAGATTACATGAACAGGATGAAAATGGGTTGTTAATATATTATAAGCACTTTGCACAAATTGTTTTGAATGATGTTTGCCTTGAAGCAAAGGCATGGTCGCTTTATAGAAAAGAAGAAAAAATATACAAAAAAAATTATAATGAATATTTAAGAGAGATTGGCAAATTAGCTATATTAGTTGCTGATGTTGAGTCTCGTGCGCCAGAAGTAAATAGGACCAATACTATGGATGAAAATTGTAAGTCATTCGTTGTTGGGCTTGAAAGTCTTTTTGGTGAAGTTTTTCATTGAAACTTTGAGGTTCAATTATTGAAATTACTCAGTATTTTATCGTTTAGATAATTCTGCCGACACTGTCGGCAGTTTTGCATTTTTACCTATTTTTTACAACATGAGTTTCATCGACTATACTTTTACTTATTCACTTTTTTCACTTACTCGTATAGAAAAATTACATGATAAAAAAACATATAATCATTGGCACTTCAGCGGCCGGTATAGGTGCGGCGCAAGAATTGCGTCAGCTTGATCAGGAATCAGAAATAATCTGTATTTCAGATGAATCAGAAATGCCCTATAATAAATGCTTTATTGCCGATTATTTGGCTGGTCGCAAAACATTGCAAGAAGTGTATACCAAAAAAACTGACTTTTTTGAAAAAAATAACATTCAATTATTATTGAACACCGCAGTGATAAAAATTGAACCAGAGAAAAAAAATATTATTCTTAGTGATGGCACATCATTGCCGTATGATACGTTATTTCTTGGCATCGGCAGAAAATCACCACAATTATTTAAAGAACAGCATGAACTTTCTGGCATTTTTACCTTTCATGCATTACGTTCTTTGCTTCTTTTGGAAAAGTATATTGCGCAGCATAAAGTAGATTCTGTAATTATTGTTGGCGCAGGATTGAGTGGGCTTGAATGTGCAGATGCCTTGCAAAAATATCAGTTGAGCATGCACATAGTTGATATGAATGATCAGGTTTTGGCAGCGCAAGCAGATGCTGAAGGCGCGAAGTTACTTCAAGAGACTATAAAAAAAGCATCGGTGTCTTTGCATTTGCAAAAAACAGTAAGGCGTATTGTCCAAGAAAAAGGTGTTGTGACAGGTGTTGAACTGAGTGATGGCACCATTCTTACTGCGCAGATGATTATTGTTGCCGCAGGAGCGCGCATTAACACACAATTGGCCCAGGATGCAGGCATTTGTGTTGATGAAACAACAAAAGCAATTATGACCAATGAATATTTGCAAACGAATGTTGAGCATATTTACGCTGGCGGTGATGCTATTTTGGTGTACGATCAGTTACAAAAAAAACAGGTGCCAAGTTGTCTGTGGCCAGATGCAATGTTGCAGGGTGCAACCGCTGCGCACACTATGGCTGGGCATAAAAAGGCCTATGCAGGGGCTATTTTGTTGGCTGGATCATCTTTTTTTGACTTACAATTTGCCAGTTGCGGTTCAATTGTGAAGCCACCTTCAGAATATGAGATTATCGTTAAGCAGGGTGAGCATTTCTATCATAAGTACTTGTTGCATGAAAATAGGCTTCAAGGGTTCTTGCTTATAGGTAAATCTTTCAATCTGTCATCTTTAAAAAGGGCTGTTTTGACGCAAGAGCAGATAAATGCTGATATGCTACCCTAAAAAATTACAATATGAAAACATTGTGAGAATAAAACAAGTTAATTTATTGTAATTTTATTATTATATGCTATTCTATAAAGTATATAAATGGTTATTTGGGAGGTTATTCTATGATACGAATTCAAAAAAATATTCTTTTAGTGCTTATGCTTTTTTGCGTAAGTTCTTCTTTTTCAATGGATTTACTCAAAAATTGTTATGGCGGTGTCACAAAAGGGGTAAATTGGACCTTTGATACTTATTCTTCAGGATTAGAATCAGTTGAAGATGTATTGCATTTGCCAAAAACAACTCTTCAAGCAGGGATTCCTGTTGTTACAGCGGCATCATTAGCGTGGTATTTTACTCGTTCAAATGATGATATTAAGAAATTTATTGAACATGTTGATACGGCAAAAAAAATTACTTTAGGTTGTGGTGCTTTATATAGTGCCCGCTTTTTAAAGCGCTGGTGGGATTTTTCAAGTTTGGAAAAAGAGTTGTTGGATGCTTCATCTCCTGAAACGGCGCATTATAAAAAATTTAGATTTGCAACCTGGGCAAAAAGCATGTGGCCTCTTGCATCGAATATTATTGGTGCAGCAAATGCAGTCCGGGCAAAACTGAAACATGATGTTACGACCTGTGATGATCAAGTTTATTTGCACGGTAATAAAATTGATGGTAAAAAACCTATTACGGCAAAAATGATAAAAGATTCAATCAATACTGAGTTAGAACAATTAAAAAAAGATCTTGGTTATGTTGGTGCGTGTACTGATGCGCCGGAAGTTTTAGTTAGTCTATTACAACAACATCCAAAAGCTGCTGTTTCCGATACTGTTTCTTCGTTTATTAATATTGCCGATAATATTAATATTTTGCAAAAAAGTGATTTATATTTTATTAATAGCATAAAAAAAGCTTCAAAAGCAAATTGGTTTAAACGGTTTGTTTATTTCCCCGGCTACCAATTTTGGAATTTTCGATTTGCTCCCTATTATAAACGAGCCACAAATTTATATTGTGATTTGTTGAAAAATTATATTCGTTTGAGTGCGCTAAAATCAGTTGCTGATCAGATGGAAGCATGGGAAGAAAAACCAAAAACTCCTGGGCATACGGTGAACGTTAATTTTAAGAAGGTTAATTAACCTTAAAACTCCAAATCTTTTTAGTAAATGATAATAGTGCTATACTGTTGTCGTCAGTACATTATTTTCAACTAAAAAAATAAGGGGCTGTTATGGCAATTACCTTAAGGTCTGTTGCTCAAATGAGTGGTAAGCGGTGTAAAAAATCGCTCTTTCTTATTCCCTATTGTTTTACGTTTGCGAATGCATTTTTTGGCTTTATTTCCGTTATAGAAGCATTGCAAGGAAATTTAGTTAAAGCAGCCTGCTATATCGGCTTGGCAGCCTGTGCCGATGCGCTTGATGGCAGATTGGCCAGAGCATTTGGCTCCTCAAGTTATCTCGGTGCTGAATTAGACGGATTATGCGATGCCATTTCTTTTTGTTTTGCACCAACAATTCTCATTTATAGTCTTTTTCAAGAAAACATACCATCTGTTGGTGTTGGGATTCTTGGTCTTTATTTGTGTGCGGGTTTATTCAGACTTGCAAAATTCAATGTTACTCAGAGTAGCAGTAAAGCTTATTTTTCTGGGCTTTCCACGCCGGTGTCAGCATTTTTCTTAGCAACATTGGTTCTTTATTATGACTGGTTTGCACAATCATGCCTTTGGTTTTTAGTTGAAGTTCACGGCATTATGTTTGTGGTGAGTATCCTTTCAATTTTAATGATATCAACCATTCCTTTTTCCTCTTTTAAGGGAACTTGTTATTCGCCTTCATTGGTATATTTGATTGCTGTTTATGGCAGCTTATTGATTATTGCTTCACTGCAATGGGGAATTCCTATTTTATTTTTGTTGCTTGCGGCGTATATTAGTTTTTCAATTATTGCGTGGCTTATTGCTCCTGGCAAAATTGGTAAAAAAATTAAAAAAATGGGATGAAGGTTACTGCCATATACTGCGCAATGAAAGTATCTTGCATTGTAGGATTTTTTGTGCAACTAAGCCATCTCGATCTATTCTTTCAAGAGGTGTGTTGGCAGAACACATTTCTAATAACTCTTTGAGGGTGTTTGCATTTTTAAAAATGGCGCGAATATGCGCTTCATGTATTTTTCCCCAACCGTGATCATAAGAGCGTGCTTCTATGACAAGATTTTTTTTGGCATCACTGATGATCATAATATGGCCGGGCAACCAAATAATATCCCCGCTTTCTGGTGAATCTTTTGGTGTTAATTCCTTTAAATGGTGTAAGATTGTTGTGCTATTTTTAAAATAATATGGCATACCGGCAGCTTGCGCAGCTCGCGCGAGTAATCCAGTACAATCAAAGCCAGTTTTTGTTACTCCTTTGCAATAATTTTCTCGATGATAAGTATTCAAAGAAGATGGTTTTTTTGTAAATGCATCGTGTAAACAAGTGTGCGTATAACTGCATCCTCCCCAAACATAAGGAATAAAGCCTTGTTTTGGGTGTGCCCATACTTTTATTAATGTTAAAAATGTTTTTATCCGTTCTTCTTGCGTTTGATTTTTGTTTTCCACGAGAGTAATTTTTTTAGGAATAAGCATTGTCGTTATTTTGGAAGCGTCGGCATTTAAGACATAGACGCTAACGTTGGTTACATTATTGTTTTTAATAACAAATCGGGTGCCAACAGAAAAGGTATGATTAGTTTGTTCATCATGATGAGGCAATAAGAGTGTTAGTGTCATGCGTGGTTGAATTTTTACTATTTTCGTATCATCATACTGTATTGGTTGTGGTAGCATGGCTGCATGAATATTATTTTTTTTGAGAATTTCCAAGGAAACAAAATTTTTTTTGAGTGCCCAATAGGTACTATTTTTTTTTGTAGTACCAGCAGTTTCAAAAAAAAGATTGGGAACAATAATGCGTACTTCATCATTTTTTTCTTCAATAACGGTGACAATTTCATTAAAAAGTAGTTGATGTAATCGTGAACAAGCAGGTGCTTTTTGACTGCATAAGGGTAATTGATTATAACAAGGAGAGATGTTTTTTTGTGAAGTTATATTTTGTGCCGCGTCTCCTAATAAATCTGCAACAGGGACAATCGTTATTGCTTGGTAGGGTGTTAAGCAATAAAGAGAAGGTAGCGATGCTCCTATCAAAGCAGTTAAAAGTAGTCTGCGAGTAATGCTTTTCATTGCTCTATGCCTCTCTTGCAATGCATTGAAAAAATAGTGTTTATACTATTATTATTGACAATTAAAAATAAAAAACTCAAGAGATTGTCATTAATATTTGTTTGCCAATGAATAAATACGTTTTTTTTGTGTGGCGTTTATAATATTTATAAAAAAAACAAATTTATTGATAAATAGAAATAAATTTTATTACAATGATGCTAGGTTAAGAGAAAATAGTTGAAAGAGCGTTATGAATTATTTAAAAAAAATAGTTGTTATCTTTTTGATGATGAATTCTGCCAATTTTTATTGTTATGCACAAAAATCTAGCGATTGGACATGGTCACTTAAGAAAGAATTTACGGCAACAGAAATTCTTGAGAATACAAATCGTAAACAAATTATATTTTGTAAAAACGATATTTCTTTGTTTTCGCAATTAATTTTTTATTGGAATGCATTTCGCCCTGAAAAGGGCTATTTTTCATTTCATGCTCAAGTATTGGATGAAAAAAATAAATGGCATGATTGGCATACCATGATTAACTGGGGGAAAGATATTCAAAAATCTTTTTTTAGTGAAGGCGCTTTGGGTACCAAATATTGTCATGTTCGTCTTGAAATGCCACCTAAAAAATTAGCAAAAGGAGTACGGATTAAAGTTGTTGCTCATGATGGTGCTAATTTATCATCATTAAGAGCACTTGGGATTAATGTTGCGAATTTAGCAGCATTTAGTGAAGAATTTAATCATTCAATTGGACTTTTGCCTTCGGTAATGATTAGCGGTATTCCAAAACAATCTCAAATGGTTTTGGATCATCCCAAGGCTGATGTTATGTGCTCTCCGACATCCTGCAGTATGCTTATGGGATATTTAAAAAAACAACCATCAAATACACTAGAATTTGCACTCGGTGTTTATGATTACGGCTTAAATTCGTATGGTAGTTGGCCATTTAATATTGCTCATGCTTTTGAGCATTGTGAAGGCGAAGTTTTTTTTAAAGTTATGCGATTGCCATCTTTTCTTGAGTTGCATAGCATGTTGCAAAAATCAATTCCCGTTGTGGTGAGTGTACGAGGAAAATTGCAGGGTGCCCCGAAGGAATATAACAATGGCCATTTGTTATTAGTTATCGGTTGGGATCAACAAAAGCAAAAAGTGCTTTGTCATGATCCTGCTTTTGATCAAAGTGAAAAGGTTTATGCAGAATATGATATAAAATCATTTTGCACAGCTTGGGGCCGTTCTCGTCATTTGGCCTATGTTGCTGAACCAAATTATTAGAAAATAGTTAAACTTTTCTTAATGTAATCCCCTCTTTTTTTATCTGATACGCTGAGAATACAATTATTAAAATAATCTTACTTAACACAAATAAATAATTTATTAATAACTCTATTGACTAACTGAATTAAAAATTGTTACAGTATCAATGAAATAATGAGCTTGATACGATAATTTTTTTTTAGGGGGAAGGGACATGAATTATTCAAAATTATTATTATTTTTTTGTATACCGACATTTTTGAGTGCTGCATCAACGATGAATGAATTAACAAAAGTCTTTCATCATCAAAGTCCGCTTGGAGATAAATTGGTATGTTATTTTACGCAAGATCCAATTTGTAACCGGCTGCCAACAAAGAATGGGCAGAAGGAATCTGAAAAAGCTGTTTTGCAATTTTTTATGCCGATGACCATTGAAGGCAGTGAGGCCCAAGCAATGATCAAGAAAATTCAAGCAGCAAATCATTCTTTTTATACCGTTGCATTTGCACAAGTAACCAAACCAATGAAGGGTATTAGTCTCATAATTACCTATGATCCCAAAAAAATTACCTGCAACTACGAATCGTTTGATGCCATAAATACTCATAAAGGATTAATATTTTCATTTCATAATAAAGAAATTTTACAGCAGTTAAAATTGAAAACTGATGGATTGTTGCAATATGCTTGTAACAATCCATCAACAAAACCCCGTATCATGCTTGATTATGGGCATGGGGGGTCAGATGATGGTAAAGTCGGGTGTTTCAATGTAAAAGAAAAAGATATTAATTTAGAAGTGGGAATACGCGTTTCAAGGTTGTTATCTCATAAAGGATATGAGGTGTTTTCCACACGTAAGACAGATTGTTTTGTTGCGCTTGATGCAAGAACAAAATATGCTAATCAAAAAAATGTTGATCTTTTTGTTTCCATTCATGCAAATGCCGCTCAAAAATCTGAAATACAGGGGATTGAAACCTATTGGATGAATTATGATTTATTTAAACCGGGTATGAGTCTCTCAGATCCTACAGAAGTGACGATGTTGAATGCATTGAAACATTCACGGAGTACTCAAAGTCAAAAGCTTGCTGCGCTTATTCACGAACACGTGGTAGCGGCGACAAAAAAAGTACATAATACTATTGATAGAAAAGTAAAACAGTCAGTAGCACAAGTTTTACTAGGCTCTGAAATGCCGTCTGCGCTTATAGAAATTGGCTTTTTGTCAAATCCAGAAGAAACAAAATTGTTAACAGATCATCATTATCAACAAATAGTTGCTCAAGGAATTGCTTCTGGTATTATTGCTTATCTAACTATGCGTAAAATTGCCTAAAAAAAGGCTTTTTTAAAAAAATCTAGACTTCCGCAATAAAGATTGATCTGCTAAAGTAATAATAATGTGAAAAAAGCTTTATTATAAAGCATTGTGATAAAAATAGTGTATTACCTTTAATGAATTCAATAGTAAGTGATAAGATTGCTGTGATAAAAACAATTTGGGAAGAATTTTTAAAAATAGTTGCTCAAGAAGCAGGTAGTCATGTTGTTCAAACATGGCTTAACGCGGTAACACTTACTGATTGGGATGTACATGAAAAAATCGTGTACATAAAAGCACCAAATGTATTTGTTAAAGAATGGATTAAAAGTCATTATTTGTCTTTATTTCAAGCGCATTTGAGTAGATTGTTGAATGTTGATATGGTAAAAATCATGTTTCTTGATAATGATTTTAATCAACGACCATTGATTTCAACAACAGAACACGTTGTTTCCTATCCTACGATTATCCCTGCCATTTCAGCGCAAGATTTTTTGCTTAAAAAAAATAATTTAATGCTTAAGCGTAATACAGGATCAAAATATCGGAATTCGATAAATCGTAATTATCAGTTTAATACGTTTGTTGTTGGTCCAAGCAATCAACTTGCTTATGCTGCAGCGCATGCTGTTACGGAAAAATTAGGAAAATTATATAATCCGTTATTCATTTATGGTGGGTCTGGGTTGGGTAAAACACATCTCCTGCATGCCATTGGTAATAGTATAAAAAATAGTAATAAACGTCTTGAAATCATGTATCAAACAGCCGATCATTTTGTAAATGAATTTATTAATGCTATTCGTTTTGATAAAGTTCATCAATTTAAAGAAAAATATAAAGAAATTGATGTTTTGCTTATTGATGATGTGCAATTTATTTCCAATAAAGAACAAACACAAGAAGCTTTTTTTCATATTTTTAATATGTTGTATGAATCACATAAACAAATAGTTTTTTCGAGTGATTCTGATCCGGCAGGTATAAATGGACTTGCTGAACGATTACGATCACGTTTTGAATGGGGCTTAGTTACTGATATTCAAATACCGACAACTGAAACAAAAATAGCAATTCTAAAGCGCAAGGCCGAGATTTGTAATCAAAAAATAGGCGATGATGTTATTGAGTTTGTTGCATCCAGAGTTGTCTCGAACATCAGGGAATTAGAGGGTTCTTTAATTCGTATTACTGCCTTTGCGGCATTTACTGAACAAGAAATTACGTTAGAGCTTGCCAAAAAAATATTACAAAACGGAAAATCACCTAAAACAACAAAAATTGACTTTAATGATATTATTAAATTATTACATAAACAATATTCTTATTCATTAGCCGAATTACGATCCCAAAGTCGCGATAAAGATCTTTCATTTGCGCGGCAACTAGCGATGTATCTCATGAAGAAACATACTGATAAATCATTGCATGAAGTTGGTTATTTTTTTGGGAGAAAAGATCACACAACAGTTATGCATGCTGTGCAAAAAATTGAAAAATGCTTAGAAAAAGATGTAAGCTTAGCCAACAAGATAAAAGAGATAGAGGAAAATTTGGTTGGGTGAAAGAAAGGGACGTTATGAAAGCTACTTTTATTACTCTGTTGTTTGTGTTGGGTGTTTTAGAATCGTATGCATTGGAGACTCGTTCATTAGAGTTTGTTGCACCGGATTACTTTATGAAGAATATTGTTGCTTCTGAAGATCGAACAGCTTTTGAAGCATTTTACCAAAATTTTACTTCTCAAGTAAAATTAATGAAAAACGAACAAAAAGCGAAGGTTTTACAGGAAATACGAGATAGTGCCTGCAATAATCTTGCCATTAAATATCCTCAATGGTCGCAAGAACTTAAGCCTTACAATTATTTTGAACGTAGTGATAAAAAAATGCTCAATGCACAACAATGTGTTCAAGTAAGATCATTTTTAACACGGTATGGCCTTTACGAAAAATTTCTTAAAGAAAAAGCACAACAACAAGCAAGCTTTTGGTGTAAAATAAAATCATATACCAAAGATGTTGGTCAACAACTTGCTCAGTTGGGAAGCTCATTGAGAAGAACTATAGGAGCTTGATGTTAATTGTTATGTAGCTTGTTCTGAAGTTATATAAGATAATATTTTCTCTTTATTTCTTTTTATAAGGCGTAGAATTTTCTCTTTGGTTTCTTGATTTTCAAGTGATTCATAAGCATTCTTTCTTTCATGTGCACTTAAGAGCTTATCAACCATTTCCATAGAAGGTTTTTTTGCTCCTAAATCTATTAAATGCTTAACAACTTTAGGGAGACTGAATCCTATTGCCATTATGAGTAGTGTTCTATTTATTTTGTCAATTGCATTAATGTTACACCCATGTTCTTTGCAATGACTAATAATTTTATTCCACTTTTTCATATATATTTTTTGTTGTTTTTTGGCATTTTCAAAATTTTGAGAATTTTCAGAAATTTTCTTATGAAACATATCATACATATAATATAATGGGTGAGATTGGCCCCTTGGAGTATCAATGAGGGATGATTCTAAGCATGTAGTGCCGGCTTTAAGGAGTAATTTTACTCCTTTTGCATTGCATTCTAAAATTGTGTGAATTAATGGGGTAATGCCATCAAATTCTTTACTATTCAGTAATTTTTCTTTGTTTTCTGGATCATAATGACTGACATGGTTAAGTAAAATTCGAATTGCTTTATTATGATTTTTCTTTGTTGCACAAAGCAATCCTTTTGCAAGTTCACTATCATTTAGTTCAGTACCTAAAAATAATTGCATGGCGATTATATTATTATTTTCTACGGCAAGTTCTATAAGGTCTATGGAACTTTCATTAACATATTTTTTCATTTCTTTGGTTAATAAATCTGGCAGAAGAGTATTATAACCAAATTTGATTGCGTATAAGATAGGAAGAGGAATTCTGTTCTTATCTATTAGCATTAAGTTTGCACCGGCGTTTAATAATGCCCGTGCGCATTGAGGTCTATTTTGCTGAAGATGATATAAAAAAGGTTCTTCTCTCCAAATATCTTGCATATTAATCTTATAACCTTTGTCCAATAATTCAGCGATTTTTTCGGGTGTTTGTGCATAATATAAATCCGTTTTATTGGTTAGATTGTAAGATATTTGTGTTTTTGGTTGTATAAATAGATTGTCTTGACAGAGGCCCAATTTGTTCAAAATTTGAATGAGATTTTCATGCATTTGTTCAATATTATCTTCTTCGATTCGATGAAATTCAACACGGTTTGTAGGGTTTATTTTATTATGCATGTTAACTAATGATCCAATGAGATTTTCATATTTTTTTAAAGATTGATAATTGTGAGTAGTAAGTGACAATGCTTGTGCTGCGGCCCGGCAATTACCTTCTCGTATAAAATATTCAATTGTTGATATATCTATTTTATTTTTAACATCTATTGTTGCACCATGTTTAACTAACGTAGGAATTTGTTCAGCGTTGGCAAAAAAAATTGGTGTACGACCTACAGAATCAACGGGTTTGTTAATATATTCTTCGGTTAATTCTGTTGGTAGTGCAGGAAAAATTGCATCAAGATTTGGTTGTTGAGGTAGCAAATAAAATGCAACACGTGCAGCAGTATCTTTGAGTGATCGTGGTTGGAATTTTTCTTGGGGTATAACAATAGCTTTTGTTTTTTTATCATTATTTTCGTTATTTTCAATAGTTTCCATGCTTATAAGTGGGCAGGCATAAAAAAGCATTAAAAGTGTTAATAATTGTAATTTCATAGTTTTCCCTGTTTTTTCTGTATTTTTATTATTGAATAAAAGTAACTTATTATTTAATAATAATATATTATGTAAAATTGTCAAATTGAAATATAAAAAAAGAACAGGTTCAGAGTATGTTAATCAAAAAAGGTTTGGGTATTTATAGGTTAAAAAAAGCCATAAAAGAGGGGTTTGCCAAACTAGGTTACCAACCATTATAGGCCTGATACTGTGCTCGACGGCGGTCATATTTATTGCGAAACATCATAGAACTGAACATTTTATCAGATAAATAGAGGTACCAGTCGAAATAGCAGGAAAAATACTTTTGATCCATGCCTACAGCGATGGGAAAACGTTCAAAATCGATTGGAACGATGAGATTACTTTCTTTTTCTATACCAAAATTATTAATATGTGCATCTATGCGATGCTCAAGAAAGTTACTATAGGCCATAGCAATTTTTCTTTGTTCTGGATTTTGTAAATTATATGGTTCACCCCAAACAATCTCATCACAAATAATTGCATAGGTACCGGGAATAACGGTGCTTACGTGCCTATTAGGACCAATATTCCAGCCTTCAAGATGTATCCAACGAGGGTTTTTAGGTAACCAAAACCATTTTCTTGGAAAATCAACTTTTATGCTCCAATACGGATCTGCCTGGGTGAGTTTTTTTATTTCATGCAAATTTTTTATACGAGTAAATCCTAACAAATGCCTACTAACGCCACCGGCCGTATAAAAAAATACATTAGGTTCTAAGCCCTTAGCAAGAGGATCAACAAAACTTTCAGGTGTTTCTATAAATAATTTTAAGATGAATGGGTACTCTTTGAATCGTAGTACATAGAGTCCGGTGTAGTATGATGTTTCGGTGTTTTGATTTTTGATGATAGTAAAGTGTTTGAAATTAATTTTCTTTTGATTTTTGGGTAAATATTGTAGCTCTATTAATAATTCTTCGATCAAGATGCTGAGTGTTTTACCGGTTACTGATTTGTTTTTGTGGTAACGAAAAGTGATGTCAGTTTGAGGAAGCAGATTTGCATAAAAATGTTTTTTATCAAATACCCTAAAAACGACTTCTTCAAGATGAGAATTTTTCAAACTATACATTGTTGTATCGTTAAGATACCGTGCATGCAGGGTAGGAATTTGTTTATCAACAGGACGATGTGGACTTCTATCGCTGCGGATAAGGTGGGTAGTTAGTATGGTAATGATGAACATGTACCAATATATTGATTTTTTTTTTTCACAAGCAGCTCTTTTTTGCTTAATTATTATCTCAAAATACTGATTCAAGGTGAATGTTTTATCTCAATTGTACACAATTTTTGTAATAAAAGTAATGAAAGTGCAGTACATTTAGCAAGATATTGAAATATTGATTTCAGAGAACTCATCATTGTACCTTATCCAATAGTAAGAAAAGTGTATTGAAAAAATCTTGTTGATCAAGGATCGATCCCATAGTAGCTTGAGGTATGAGAGAGAAGCTGACCAAGTATAAGACTAAAAAAAAGGTTGAGATATGGAGAAAAAAAATATGCAAAAACATTATGAGCTTGTGCAATTTTTATCAAATATTCCTGGAAAAATTGTAGAATTGCATGGCCTTGAAAATATTACCGAATTTGTTTTACATGATTTATCAAGTCCGCAGTGCTTTAATTTTTCCAAAGTAGGCTATTTTGTAGATAATCCAGATTTTAATTGCTTTAAAGGTGTTGTTGGCTATCATACAAATCAACAATTTTCACCACAACATGTAATTTGGGATGATCCAGATCTTTTTACGGCACATATGAAACAAGTTAATTTCAATAATGAAGTAAGAAAATTGGCATGTTCGAGTCCTAAAAAAGGTTCGGTATGTGAAAAAGCATTTGTTCAGGAAGTTGCACAGGAATTAAAGTTTAATGATCCATCCTATTTTTGTTGGAAAATGAAACATGATAACCACGGTTTAGTAATTTTTGAACATGGAAATGGTCATACTCATTGGGATCAAAAAGATTTGGCAAATGGCGTAAATCTTTTGAGTTTGTGCCCTATTTTTTAATGAATGTAAGGGGACATTTATTTTTGCATGGCAATGAGTCCAGGCATTATTTCGCCACTTAAATAGGCTAATGTTGAACCGCCTCCGGTTGAGAGGAAATTTATTTTTTCTGCTAGGCCAAATTTTCTGACGGCACTTACAGAATCACCACCGCCAACAACGGTGAAAGCTGGTGATTGAGCAACTAACTCTAAAAGTTTCTGTAATTCTTGCATAGTTTCTGGTTGATTTGCAAATCCCATTGCAGCATTAAAAAAAATAGTTTTTGCTTGTTTAATTGTTTTAGAAAATTGAATAAGAGTTTTAGGTCCAATCGATATACCCATGCTTGATTTTGGTAGAGCATTGGCATCAACGGTAATGAGTTTTTTTTCTTTCCCTTGCAGCATAACACGATAATCTTCAGGGAAAACGAGCGTTACTTCTTTGTTTTTTGCTTCTTCTAGCAAGGCTAATGATTTTGCAAGAGCAGGAGTATCAACAAGAGAATTACCAACTTCAAATCCTAATGCTTTCATAAAGGTGAACACTAAAGCAGGGCAGAGCAAAATAGTGTTAGCAACATTAATAATATGATGAAGCATTGGTAACTTGGTGGTAACTTTGCCGCCGCCCATGATAACAACAAAGGGGTGTTCTGGGTGAATGAGTTTATCTAAAGCGTTGAGTTCATGTCCAATAAGTAACCCTATGGTGCAATGCTGTGCATCAAATAATGTGGGAACCAAGGTTATTGAAGTGTCATTTCGGTGAAGAAGGCCAAATGCATCGTTAACATAAAAATCTGCTAATGAAGCTAACTCTTGAGCAAAAGAAGGATCTTGATTTTGTTCGCCAGGAAAAAATCTGAGATTTTCGAGTAAAATAATCGGTGAATCTAGTAACCTTGCGTCAGCAAAAGTAGGGCTAAATTGTATTTGATATGTATGTTTTTGAAACCATGGTAATAAAATTTTTGTTGATAGTTTTTGATTATATTTCCCTTCAGGTCTTCCCAGATGTGTTGCCAAAATAATCTGACCACCTTTTTTTAAAATGAGATTAATCGTTGGTAAAATCGCCAGCAAGCGATAATCATCAAGAATTTTTTCATTGCTTAAAGGAACATTGAGATCTGCTCTGAGTAGAATTTTTTTATCTTTTAGATTGAATTCAGATAATAAACTTTTGTAGCTATATTTTTTTTCATTGCGCATACAGGATTTCTTTCTTGTTTATCTATTAAAAACAGTGTAACTATAGTTTGCATTTTTTTTGTTGTAAATGGCATAAAAGATGTATGCATTGTGTTAATAATTTGAAAAAATATATAAAAAGGGTATGTTGTGAAAACTTATTGTATAAGTCTAATGTTTAATTATTTTTAACGATGAAAGGAATCGTTATGTTTCGAAAAAAATTATTAATAGTGGCGTTATGTGTGACAGCGCAATCTTTTGCTTTACCGTCAAAATTCGAAGGTGAACAGAACTCACGGCATGAAAAACATAGATGTTTTAAGGGTTTCAAGAAAGGTGACATATGTCAATTTGTGGAAGGTGCCGATGGCAAGCTAACTCCACAAAAAGTTGATAATTCAAGAACCGAACAAGTAAATTCTGGTATTCGTGCGTTTACTGTATCAATGCTTATTGGATTTATTGCTCAAGGCTACTCAAGGAGTAATGGTGATATGACACCACATCTTCTAGGTTTAGTTACCAATCTTGCTGCGAATCTTTTTATTGGCGGGTTAGTATGCCAAGATCGTAAATTTATGACCCAGTTTGGTGGGGGTTTAACAGGTTATATTCTTGGATCAGTTGGAAGAAATTCTTTTTAGTAATTTATTGCTAATTTTATTAATTTTTTGTTAAAGTAGGGTTCGTATGTACATATGTCTCTCTTAAATTTTTTCAATAAAAAGGATCTCTTATGATACTACATAAACAATTAATTCTTACTTTGTCATTCGCTTTGTTAACAACATCTTTGTGTAATGCTAACGACATACCGTTATATAAGGAAAAAACAACTCAACAAAAAGCAGCTGGAATTGTCAAAGAAGGATCTATTTCTGCGGTCTGTTTTTTTGTTGCGTCATTTATTATGAAAGGCTTAGTTCCTCAAGAATGGGAACAAGCAGCAGCATTGCTTCTAGGTATATCGGCAACAGGTCTTGCAAATCATAAAACGGTAAAACAAGTAGTAAAACATCCAATGGTCAGTGCAAAAGATCCAGAAACTGCTGGTAAAGTTTTAGCAATGGTTGTTGGTGGTGTTGCAGGTAATTATGGTTCAGGATATACTTCTGGTGCAAAAAGAACTTTTGAAAACTTAAGAAGTGACTCTAAGAGTAATCCTACAATCTAATTCGATGTCGTAATAAAGTTAAAAAAACAAGCGGATGTAAAAGAGCATCCGCTTGTTTTTTATTAATTTTTTAATGAATGCGCAATAAGCATATCATCGATTTTTCTTATCGATATAAAAGCGGCAATACTGCTGAGTAGCATCACTACACAAAAGACTATCAAAAAAATTTCTGGATCCAAAGCAATGGGCAGATGCGTAGCAAAATAAGCATCAGGCAGTTCAATATGCACATAACGTTGTAAAATGAGTCCAACTAAAAGTGCACACAATAAGCCGGTGATGCAAGCCAAAAGTGCAATGCTCATACCCATAATAAAAAATATTTTTTTTATATCACTAAACGATGTGCCTAATGTTTGCAAAATGGCAATGTCAGTTTTTTTTTGTATAATTTGCATGAATAATAATGAAACAATGCTCATACTCGCCACTAAAATAATTAAAGTGAGAATGAAAAAACTGGCATATTTTTCTAGTCTGAGTGCTGCTAACAATGCTGGATATAATTCTTTCCATGAATAACAATCCAACTCAAATCGTTTTTTTAATTTTTTTATAAGTATTGATTCATCGGTTTTATTTTTCAATTTTAATTGAACGCTGGTGATGCCCGCATCGGGAAAAAGTTCTTGTGCTTGTTCAAGTGTGCAAAGAATAAGTGACGAATCAAATTCTTCAATACCAGTTTTAAAAACGCCACCAACCGTGAGATTGGCAGAATCTAACTGAATTGTTTTTGACCAATCTTGTGTTGCCGGTGCAAATAACAGTTGAAATTGATTGTTGATGCTGGTGTGTAATTTAGCAGCAAGTTTTTCGCCGATTGCAACGCGATTAGTATGCACACTTTTTTTTAAAGATTCTTTATTGAGTAGTTTTGTTTCAATTGAAGTTGTTTGTGATTCAGCGATTGGATCGATGGCCTTGAGGGTGATCAACATGCTTAATTGGCCGCTACCATCTTGAATTATTCCATAATGCTGATTGGTGGGGGAAATGCCAACAACTTCCGGAAATTCATTTTTTAAAACGCGTTGTATTGCATCAAAATCTAATTGTTCATTGCCATATGCTTGCATAATAATGTGTGCATGGATGCCTTGCATATGCTCATGGGTAGCTTGTTCAAAGCCACGCATGATGGAAACAACCAATGCTAAACTGAAAGAGCCAAGGGCAATACCAAGAAAACAAATTTTGATCATTGTATTGATAGATCGTTCTTGTTTTGTTTTTACTAAATAACGCCACGAAAGGAGTAAAGAAAGAGAATTCATAAGTAACCTTACATGCTTGTCAATTTGTTTCGTTTTAATTAGGATACTAGTAACGTTTTTTGATTGCAAAACAAAAGGTATAGTATGAAGCAAATAGTATATGCTGCATTGTTAGTTTTTCTTGTTTTATCGTTCTCGAGCTGTTCTCGATACATTTCTTGGGGCAAAGAAGTTTTTAATCAAGGAGAGAAACTTGATACCTATGCCGAAAATGTAAAACCTTACATTCGATCAGGAAGAGTGTACGATCAATTTACTACCTTAGGTAATTTTGATGCGATGTGGTTGGCTGATCCTGTGCGTCGTGCTTATGCACAATCATATTCACATAAGCGTGGTTATTCAAAAGAACAATACGTTAATTTTTTACAAAATCAATTGGAAGAGAATGATCATTTTATTTCATTCTATCTTTTAGCGATTGTTGGTGGGCCAGGCGTTATTGAGCTTAATAACAAAAATTCGCTCTGGGCTATTCAACTAAAAATTGGTGATGATTATTTTACGCCCGTGAAAATAGAAGTTGTTGAACAATTACCTGCTGAATATCAATATTTCTTTGGTAAATATTGGACGGTATTTAAAGCGCAATATCTTATTTCATTTAATGCTATTGATGAAGATGATGATCCTTTACTCTATTCTTCATTGCGATCAATCTCATTGGTGTTTAGACGTGTTGGTCATCAAATTGAATTAGTGTGGCCGCTTGATGGTCAAACGCATATAATTCCTCGCTGTGGTCTTAATACTGATGTGCTTGCCTATGATCTTTATGATAACATTTAAGGTGGATTTGATGAATAAGGGTATTTTTTTATAAGCAAAATTAATAATTTAATCACCATGTCATCATGAGGAGCTTTGCGACGTAGTGATCCAGTCTATAAAATAAAAAAAACTTAAATCATGGATTCCTACGCCGTGCTTCGCCAAGGCTACGCAGGGCTCAGAATGACAAGCGGGAATATTTAGAAGTATGAAAGTCATATATGAAAAAAAAGTATACCATTGTCATCGGCGCTGATCATCGTGGTTTTGCGCTTAAACAATTTTTAATGGCGCATGATTATGAGCATGTTGCTATCACTTGGATTGATGTTGGTGCATTTTCTGATGAGCGTTCTGATTATCCAGAATTTGCGCTGGAAGCTACAAAAGCGATTGTAGAAAAAAAAGCTGAATGTGGTGTTTTGCTCTGCGCTTCTGGTGTTGGCATGGCTGTTGTTGCAAATAGATTTCCTGGCATTTATGCAGGAGTCGCTTGGAATGCAGAGATTGCTGCAAGTGCAAAAGAAGATGATAACATTAATATGTTAGTGATGCCTTCTGATTATGTTACGCATGAAGAGAGTGTGCGCATCCTGATTGCTTGGTTGTCAGCTGAATTCAAGCATGGGCGCTATGAAAAGCGCATTGCTTTAATTGATGCAATTTCAGTGAAATAGATTTAAATACTTTGTAAAAAAATAATTTTGCTTTTGCACATGTGTATTATCGCCCAATGTCATTCCGAGGCACATTGTGCCGTGGGAACCCAGCTTATAAAATTCTTTTTATTTTCCTATTAGTTGGACCTACCAATTCAATAAGTTTTAGTTTTGTGTATTGATTTATTAGAACATTATAATCTGGGTTGCCACGGCACAATGTGCCTCGCAATTGTAAAAGTTCATAATTTCGGTGAATAAAAAATACCCACAAAAGTAAATCAGAGTTAGAATTGAATACGCAATATTAACAATTTTAACGCAGGAGTTCTTTTGTGAGTATAAATACATCGTATCCTACTTTGGTTAGCAATTCAATAAAGTACATGCTAAAATATGTAGAAGAATATGAGCTTGTTAAGGCAAAGAAGCACCCACAATTTAGGTTTGTTCGAGAATTTTTTGAAGCCAGGGAACTCTGTTTCCAGAATTTTTATAAACTTTATGGGCGTTATAAAGCAGCCCAGGGAATTCCCGAACTTCTACTGCCTATAAGGCGCGGCCCTAAACCAAAATTTGAAGAATTGCCACTTGCAGATGATAGCCTTGTAAAAAAAATTTTAGAATACCGAAAATCAGGTTTAAATAGGTATGTTATCGCTGCAGCTCTCAAGAAAAATCCTTCGATCAAAAAAGGTATTTCTGCAAGTTCAGTGTACCGAACTTTACGAAAATATGGTGTGTCAAAATTAACCAAGTTAGCGCAAGAGGAAAAAAGAAAGATTGTGAGAACATTTGCAGGATCATTAGCTCATATAGATTGCCATTACCTACCTAAGGGAATTGTACAATCTGAACCTAAAAAGAAATATTTTGTATTGGGTGTAATTGATGATTTTTCGAGAATAGTTTGGGTCGAAGTAATTGAATCTTTAAAGGCAATTGATGTTGCCTTTGCTATGATGGATATTATTTTACATATGAACCAACGATATAGTATCACCTTTGATGAAGCTCTGACAGATAATGGTGCTGAGTTTTGTTCAACGCCAGAAAAATTAAAAAATCATCCTTTTGAACGATTGCTACTTCATTTTGCGATTAAACATCGAAGAACTTTGCCTTATCGACCACAAACAAATGGAAAAATTGAAAGATTTTGGCGTTCTTTTGATGATGAAGTTATTGAAGGATCCATCTTTAACACAATCGATGAATTAAAAGATGCTGTTCTTGGATATAATTTCTATCACAATGAACATCGGCCGCATCAAGGTTTGAATGGCAAAGTACCATTCGAATTGTTGAAAGAAACCGGCATACCCGTTTAAGGAATTAAAAAACTTACAATTCAACTTTGATTGCCACTTTGTGCAAAAAATTATTCACCGAAACTCTGAACACATACAGCAATGACAATTCGAGTGATTTGTTTTTGTTTAAATTTGTTTATCTTGTATTTGGTATTTCAAAAAAAACTGGCGATGAAAGTATTAAATTTTCATCGCCAGTTTTTTTATTTAAACAGGTTTTTTATGCAGCAGCAATTGCTTGATCTGCATCAGAAGATTGTACTTCTTCTGGTTTATTTCCTTTTGCTTTTTCAGTAACAACAAAATTCATGATGTGCATGATTTGCTCTGCTGTTAACAATTCTTCTTTAAGAAGAACAAGAGCAACGAATGCCAATTCTTCTTTATGTTCAGCAAGAAGATTATACGCAATCTCTTTATGCTTAGTAATTAAAGCATGAGCTTCAGTTAATTTGCGTTCTTTCAATTCTTTAGGTGCGTCTTTTTCGCGCATACCTTCGAACACAATGCGTTTTGCAATACTCATTGCTTGCTCATTATCTTCAGCGTGATAACTATAACTTGTGTTACCATATAATAGTTTCTCAGCAGCATGACCAGCAAGGCAGATTGTCAATTCATCAAGAAGATCTTGATGTGAATCAAACTTCAAGGTGTGTGGTTTATGCATCGTGAAGGTGCTACCATACACAACGGTTGTACGTGCTTTCCTTTGTTCTTCATCTTTTTCTTCTTTGTCTTTCCAGCCATTAAAGAGAAGATCTTCTTCAGGAATTCTCACGCCTGTTGGTCGTGTGGTAACTTTGGTCAACTGCAAGTTTGCATCAAGCAAGATGCGCGCCATAGCATGACCAGATTGGTGAATAGAAACAAGTTCTTGTTCAGCCAAAGGTAGCGGTGATTTATCCGAAAGAATCAGATTGATGTCTTCATCAAATGCGCGTTCAAAATCTTCTGCACGAGGCAACTTACCTTGAATTTTACCATCGATTAACGCAGTGCGTAACATTTCAGATAACGCATCAAAAGGATAGCCTTCGCTTTCTTGAGCAAGTTTATCAATAAGTTCTTCTTCGATAAATATTGCACGTTTTTCAAGTTCTTTTTGTAAGAATATCTTACGTTCATCCAATGTTGGATAGACAAAGTGTAAGTGTTTACCAAATCTTCCTGATGCACGCAATGAATCATCAAGTTGTTCAGGTTTATTGGTTGCTGCAATAATGATAACCTTATTTTTATTTTTTCTATTTAAGGTACTCATTGCTGTTAACATTTCACCAAAACGCTTACTATCACGCAGTCTGTGAAGCCCGATTGTATCCAATTCGTCGATGAATATAATAAGAGGAGCATAATTTTGTGCTTCATCAAAGAATTGGGTAATACCAACTTCAACAAGTTCTGCAGCTTTGATTTCAACATAGTGCAAGGTATCTTTCTTGCCCATTTCTTTATCGATTTGTTTAATCGTTCCTGCTGTTGCTTCTGCCATGAAACTCTTACCAGTTCGTGTTGGACCTTCAAGTAAAATACCTGTTGGTGGCACGATGCCTGGACGATCAAAGAATTCATTGTTCGTTACATAGGCAACAATTCTGAGCATCTCTTGTTTTGCATGATCGTTACCGATAACGTCATCAAGAGTTACTGAAACTTCTTTTTCATATTGACTGATTAAACCAGCTTTTTTAACCGGCCCACCAGCTAAGTAATCATCGATTTGGTTGATATTACCGTTAAATAAATTACTCATATATTTAGCAGAACTTTTAAGCACTGGTGCAATATAATCAGGGAAAATTGCAATACCGGGACATGCAAAGCTAAGTAAGCTTAATCCAAATTCACCTAAAGTATCCTCTGCATAGGTTAAGAATCCAATAGTGGTTGGATTCATCCTATCAATGCCACCTAATTCGCGAGCAGGAGGTCGGAACCCAATAGCTTTTTTTATAGGCATAAGCCATTTTTTTATTGTTGATTGTGGTGTTAACAAATTATCGTCAATATATCCTGATGAGTCGTTATTTTTATGATTATTTATTTTTCGTTGGGTCTTTGCCAATATATCTTTTTCAGTTGCAGAAAGTCTTTCTTTTGAATTATAAATTCTTTTTTCTTCAGGAGAACCATTTTCTTCGAGTTTCCATTTTTGTGGTTTATCTATAAAGAGTCTGCCATGCAACCTATAAATTACCCAGGTCAAAAGAGCGGCTCCGCCTACAACATAAAGAGACTTTTTAGCAATGCCATAATCGTGATTTAATTTTTTTAGTTTGCGATACATAATATTAAACGTCGATAACCCAACGGTAGGAGCTTTTTTGCCCAAAGCAGTAATACGATCAGTATTTCCCGTTAAGCTTTCTTCTAATTGCCCTAAATCAACGTCATCAGTTGGATTTGCGCGGGTATTAAGATCATATTCAGTATGAGGAAATGTTTTAAGGCCACTTTTGATCGCGGTCGTAAGATTTTCATGAACCGTGTTAATAAGAGTAACAAGGCTGGGGAAATTTTCTTTTTGGGCGAGTAAGAAGGCGCTATACCTGATTTTTCCAATCATGGTACCCAAGCTTGTCAGTTCTTTTTTTGCAGCAGATTTTTCAGCAGGGGTAAGGCGTACCTGGTTATTGTTAAGGATTTGCGCCACGTCGCTGGTGATTTCCGCAAGCATATCAAGCTGCTTGAGAATTTCTTGTGCAACCATTTCTGCTTGTTGAGCTTGCGTTGCTTGCGCCATCAAAGCATTTAAATTTTGTTCTTGATCATTATGAGAATCTTGTGATTCTTCTTGTTCAAGCATATCGAGTTGAATAGGTTCTTCTGTTTGTGCTTGATCGATGATTTGTTCTTGTTCCGGGGTGTTTTCGCTGTTATCTGCATAGATTAAAGGTGCAGAACCCATAAGAATGCCAAAAAGCATTGAAAGAATCAGTGGTTTGAAAAAACGAGTTTTCGATTTCATAATAATAAGCCTCCATCAAAAATAAATACATTTATCTGTATTTTCATAATATCCTCTATTAAAACAGTTGTCAAACAGTAAAATTCAGTTAAGAATTATTTTTTGTTAAAAAACGGTTAGGAAAAAACCCGGTCAAAAATACCGGGTTTTTCCATATTTTAGTTTATCTTTTTTGAGAGGAAGTTATGCAGCTGCAATAACCGCTTCTGTTTCTTCTTTTGTTTCTTCTGGCGCATTATAACCAAAGAGATTGTTGATATAGTTATCAAATGAATCTCTGTAATATTCATAATAAGGCTTGGTGTGATCTTTGAATGGTTCTGTTAATAACCATGTTACCGCCGATAATTTCATTATTTCGCCGAAAGCATCATTTTTCCAATTCTCTTTGAAGTGCGTCGCGCAATGTCGGTAATAGAGATAAATTAAAGGTGTGCGTACTATTATAGAAAATACAAAGGCAGGTGTTAAATTAGGTAATTTTTTTGCTTCTTTTTTATCTGTTTTACTTTCTTTTGCTGCTTCTGTAATAAGCGTTTGAAATGCAGCAACTAATTGAGCATGATCTTTTTGAGATAATTTAAATTCTGTTTTAGCTTCTTTTTCAGTGTATTCATCAGAGATGTTTGTATCCAATTGTTCATCAGGCTTTTCAACTAGTTCAGCACAGATGTTTATATCAGATTCAGCAAATGAAGTTGTAATCGAATCTTGTGAAAAAAGAGGCGATACGGTAATACTACTAACTAATAGAAACAACGATGCTTGTGCATAAAGGGATATTTTTCTTGTGTGCGACATGAATTTTTACCTTTTTATAATAAGGGTTATACTAAACGGGTGAATTATGCTTATAGTATGTGTTTCTTCAAGGTTTTTGTCAAACGGTTTTAGGAAAAAAAAGCCGTAAATTATTCCAATTGTAACATTTTTTTATTAAAGGAATCTTAATTATGCAAATGAAAAATTATGTCGGCTACTTGGCGGGTGCAGCAGTAATCTTGGCGGGGTTATTGGCTTATTTTGTAGTAAAACAGCATTACGTTGATTTTTCTTCACTGTATGTGCCTGCGCAACAAAAGATTGCTATGAAAGCTGCGCTAGAATATGAGAATATTGTACCCTTATTGATTGTTGGTTCAGGGTGTGCAGGGTATAGCGCCGCCATATATGGTTCGCGAGGAAAGATCAAAACGGTGTTATTTACCGGCAATAAGCCCGGAGGTCAATTAAGTGGTACATCAAAAGTTGAAAATTGGCCTGGGTTGTTTCAGGAGCTTGGCCCTGATATTATGCAAAAATTAAGGAAACAGGCTGAAAGTTTTGGCGCGCAGGTGGTTAATGACACTATTTTTGGGATTGATTTTAAACAATGGCCTTATGAAGTCACCACGGAAGATGGTAAAAAGATACATGCCTTATCAATAGTGTTAGCAACAGGCGCTTCACCAGCAATGCTTACTATTCCCGGTGAACAAGAATATTGGGGCAAAGGGGTGACCACGTGTGCCATTTGTGATGCACCATTCCATAAAGATAAAGAGGTGATTGTTGTTGGTGGTGGTGATTCAGCAGCTGAAGAGGCATTACAGCTTTCTGCATATGCAAAAAAAGTGACCATTGCTGTGCGCAAGGGCGAGATGCGTGCTTCACCATCGATGCAAGATCGTTTGCGTGATGTTCCCTCAATTAGTGTTGTTTATAATACCGAAGTAAAAAGTATCGTTGGTAACGAGAACGAAGTTACTGGTGTGCAGTTATTTAATAATGCGACCCAGGAAACAGAATATAAAGTGGTGAGTGGTGTGTTCTTGGCTATTGGGCATACACCAAATACTGGGTTGGTAAAAAATCAAATTGATACTGATAAAGAAGGATATATTCTTGTGCAGGGTAGAACGCAACAAACAAATGTTCCCGGTGTTTTTGCCGCAGGAGATGTTGAAGATAAGCTTTATCGTCAAGCGGGAGTAGCTTCGGGCAGTGGTATTCGTGCTGCACTTGATGCGCTCAATTTCTTGCAAAATAATGGGTTTACTCCTGAACTGGCTAAAAAGATGAAATCTCGTTATTTCAAGCCTGAAGCGGTTCGTGCATCTTCGGTGATTAAGCTTACTTCTATGCAAGAATTTGAAGAAATACGTAAAAGCAAACGAATATTTGTTCTTGATTTCTATACTAATTTCTGCCCAAGTTGTATGCAGATGATGCCTGCGCTTGAATCAGTTGCCTATAAATATATTGATCAAGTTGCTTTCTGCAAAGTTGATGCAAGTCAATTGCTCGATTTAGCTCAAATGTTCCATGTTTCTTCAGTGCCAGCTATTTTGGTCTTTAAGGATGGTTCATTAGTTGGTCGTTATAATCAGGCGATGACTAAAAAGCAGTTGTATGAATTTGTAGAACGATTTTTGTAAATTAAATTTAATACTAGATTAAGCCTCGAAAAATAAATATTTGAATATTTTTCAATAATTTCAAATCATTGATTTTTCGGGGCTTTTTTTGTTACCCTGATACTAAGAACGAGCTTATTTGAGGCAAATCTTGCCTATAAAATATGGTTCAGAATGAAATAGGTAAAAAAAGGAAAGAATATGAAAAAAATGATTTCTTTAATGGCCTTGATAATCGTTGGTTTTATGGTTGCGGGAACTTCAGTCAAACATACTATTGAAACAACCAAAACTACCTATAAAACTATTGGTTATCAAAAATAGTCAGTAAAAAAACAGATTTTTTATAGTTTCATTTTAAAAAAAAATTATTTGTAACCCAGTGCAATACAAAAAATGTGCAAAAAGGAGTATCGATTGTGAAGATTAATGCACGTTATAGGTATGCCATTATTGGTAGTATTATTTGTAGTATTGCTTTTGGGTTATATTATCTTACTTCTAAGCCTTCAAAACAATCATCATTTTCTGTTTCATCACTTCTCAAGGAAAAAAATCTTGTTCCTGTTGTTGTCATTGGTTCCGGGCCAGCCGGTTTGAGTGCTGCGTTATTTACTGCGCGTGCTAATTTCAAAACAATCGTGATTGCTGGACAACAAGAAGGTGGACAATTAATGGAAGCGGCTTATGTAGAAAATTGGCCTTCAAAGAAAAAAATGAGTGGTAGTGATATGATGCGTGATTTAAAAGAACAAGCAGAGCAATTTGGCGCAAAAGTTATTACTGCCTATGTTGATTATGTAGATTTTTCAACATTTCCCTTTACTCTTCATCTTAATACAGGCGAAATTCTTAAAGCATTATCAGTTATTGTTGCAACAGGTGGTTCGCAACGTACGTTGCCAATTCCCGGTGTAAAAGAATATTGGGGTAAAGGTATTGGTGTGTGTACTATTTGTGATGCGCCTTTTGATAAAGGTAAAGAGGTGGTTGTCATTGGCGGTGGCGATGCTGCTTGTGATAAAGCGTTACAGCTTGCTGCTTTTGCCAAACAAGTCACCATGTTGGTGCGTGATAAAGAAATGCGTGCGGCTGATATTGTGCAAGGATATGTAAAAAATACAAAAAATATTGCGGTGCGCTGCGATGTTGCGGTTGAAAAAATTATTGGTGCAAATGGTAGAGTTTCTGCTCTTGAATTGCGTGATGCGCAATCAGGAAAAAATGAGACAATGCCGATTCAATCAGTTTATTTTGCTCTCGGTTTTGATCCTAATTCTCAATTATTTAAAGGATTGTTGCAACTTAACAAAAATGGTTACGTCGTGTTGCATGAAAATATCCAAAAAACATCAGTTGATGGCGTATTCGCTGCTGGCAACATAGAAGATCCCTTGTATCAAAAAGCGAGCGTCGCTGCAGGTGCCGGTGCGAGGGCAGGTCTAGATGCAATCCAATTTTTACAAGAAAAAGGTTTCACGCCAACGGTGGCAGAAGCGCTCAAGAATGTTTTGTATGTTGAACATAAGAATTGTAAAAATGGCATTCTTACCCCTTCAACGCAAGAAGAATTACAAAAAATCTTTGCCGAGCATGATACTCTTATTATTGATTTTTATGCTCGCACGTGTCCTGTTTGTAAAATGCTTGCTCCTTATTTTCAACAAGCATGTGCGCAGATGGGTGAAAGTGTTACCTTTGCTTCATTTGATATTCAAAATTCATCTGAGATTGTCAAACAATTTAACATTGAATCGACACCAACGCTGATTTTCTTAAAATCAGGAAAAGAGGTTGCACGTTCAATTGCTTTGCGTTCGCTTAAAGATATCGTTGATTTTGTTCAGAAAAACAAAAAATAAAACTCAAATTTATTGACTGGATCACTACGGAACTTCGTTCCTCATGATGACATTCTGTTAAAATTGTTAATTTTGCTTGTAGAAATCTATATTGCTTCGTCGAGTTCGCGTTAATTAACATTAGTTCGATAAAAAATTATTGATTGATTAATGAGTAAAATATCTCCCATGTCTTCCCGAGGAGCATTGCGACGTGGGGATCCAGCCTATAAAATTCTTTTTCTTTTTTCCTATTTCCTAATTAGGTTGCTTTTATTGATTCAATAAATTTTAATTTTAGGAATTTTATTTATAGAACATTATAAGCTGGGTTCCCACGGTCCGCCTTCGTTAAAACTATGGCGAACAGGCACAATTGGTGGATTCGCCGAAGCTTGCCAAGCCGGAAGGCGTGGATAAGCATAGGCTGGACTGTGCCTCGGAATGACATTTCGGGGTTTGATATCTTTTTGTTGAGGCCAAATTTTCTTAATAACTCTCCCAAGATAAATGTATTTATAAAAAATAAAATGCAAAATATTGCAAATTGAAAAATAAAAATGCTACACTCAGGTACAGATAAAATGTTACGATAAAATTAGCTGAGAGGATGTGTTGTGAGTGTTAGGAATAATCGGTTATTGATGCTCATATGGTTATGTGTAATGAGCCAAATTACTAAAACTGAAGATGAAAAATATTTAGTTAAAAGTAAGTTAGAGCCGGTTGTTTTCACGTCTAATTCACCCTTTTATGATGAAAATGGTTTAATTACTATTACACGCAAAGGTTTTCTTCTTAAAAAACCAAAGGCGCAAGCAACAGTGCTCGTGTGTCATGGTTTTATGTGTGATAAATTTGATTCTGCTTTCTTGCGTATGATATTTCCTACGTGTTGTAATGTTATGACATTTGATTTCAGAGCGCATGGTGAAAATGTGAGCGAACATCAATATTGTACCTTTGGTCGCGATGAAGCGAATGACGTTATTGCGGCAGTTAACTATTTGAAATCTCGTCCTGATATTGGTCACATGCCTATTATTGCTTATGGTTTTTCAATGGGTGCCGTTGCATCAATTCAAGCACAGGCAGCATATCCTAATCTTTTTTGTGCCATGATTTTAGATTGTCCTTATGACCACAGTAAAAATGTTATTAAAAAAGGTCTTGAGAATTTAAAGTTTTCATTTTTTGGCTATCAATTTTCCTTGCCTGGAAAAGAGCTGCTTGAACAATATGCTTTTCATCCGTATGTGCAATCATTTCTCAAAGCAGTGTTAAAAACGGTTGCTAATATGGATGCAACGGCAACAAACACGTATATTTATCCGGTAAGTCCTATGGATTCTATTAAAAATGTTATGGTTCCTTGTTTCTTTATTCATTGTTTGAATGATGAAAAAGTGCCGGTAAGTGCGGCAAGAAATTTATTTAATGGTGCGCGTGGGTATAAACGATTATGGCTTACTTCTGGCCGCCGCCATTTTGATTCATTTTTCTATAACCCAGAAAAATATGTGTATAGAATAAATCGTTTTATTCAAAAAGTTCTTGAATCGTCACTTGAAGGAAAAGAACAACAAAAAATTAAGCAGGATGCGATCGTCGATCAAGCAATTGCTGCTGCATAAATTTGATGAGAGTAAAGCAATGTATTGAAATTCAATTAGAATTTATTATACACTTGATGCTAGTGATTTGTTAAAAAAATTAAAAGTGGTAGTTAGAAAGCTTTGGGGAGTTGGCATAATGAAATTTTTAAACTGTTCTTGGTTAAAAATAATGTTTGTCGGTGCGCTACTTGCAGTGCCTTTTTTTGGTGTTGAAGATAATTTTGCTATGGAAGGTGAAATTATTGGTCGATTGGTTTCAGAAGGTTTAGAAGAAGGTGTTGCGCAGGGAATTGGTCGTGCTGCACAAGAAGGATTTGCCTTTGGCGCAGAAGAATTTGCGCAAAAAGGCTTAAGTGAAGGTGTTGAGGGCGCTTTGAATTCCAGTATCAAAGAAGGTCTTCAAGCTTTAGAGGGAGATATTGCGAAATTTAAAGCGGGTACAATTTCGATTGAAGAATTAAAACAATCAGCAGCTACTGTTTTTGGTGAACAGAAAGGGAATTTTCTTAAAAATGCATCTAATGCTTTAGAAAAACAAGGAAGTTTTACTCAATTTGATAAGGCGCTTTTGGAAGGTAAACTTCCTGAGGGTTCATTTGCCAAATTTGGCGAACTGAAGCCACGTGCACTTGCCGAACAAGGAAATGTGTTAAAAGTAGAAATAGTAAAAGGTACTCCTGATGCGCAAATTAGTGAATCTTTGGTGAAAGAAGATGCTGTTGACGTTGCGCAAAATGAGGTAACGGCGGCTAAAAATGCTGGTGGGTCATCCGAAGAAATTGCAGCAAAAGAAGGTGACTTAAAAACAGCAAAAAATGATTTGGCTGCAGATCAAAAAGTGCGAGCAAATGAAAGAGAAACAAAAGTAACTAAGGCAAAATCAGACCTAGATGCAGCGCAGAAAGAATTTGATGAAGCAACCTCGATAAAAGGAAAAAAAGAAGCTGGTGATAAATTAACTAAAGCTAATGAAAAACTTAATAAAACTAAAATTGAATATGAAGAATCATTAAAAGAAAAAGTAGCTGATGAAAAGTTAACGTATAAGCAAGAGCATGATATTGCAAAAGAAGAGTATAAAAATGCTAAAACGGCAAAGGATACAGCAGACACTGAACTTAAACAAGCTAAACAAGAGTTAAAAGATGCCAATAACATACAACCAAAAGATCAAGCAAAAATTGATGAAGCCCAAGCAAAAGTGAAAGAAAAGACGGCTGATTATGAACAATCGGGCAGAAATGTTGAAGAGGCACAAAAGAATCTTATTGAAAAAGAAAATCAAGTATTAGAAAAATCTGATATTTTTAAAAATAAATGGGAAAAAACAAAGATCTTTGGCACAAAAGGTAAACGTGGTGCTTGGGAAATGGTGAAGGGAATTCCAGCATCGTTATACAATAAAGCACTCTTTATGGTTGATCAAATGTGGATAAGTATTCTTTTTGGTGCGCCAAATATGCTTATTGAGGGTTATAACTCTGCTATGGCCAAGAAAAAATTATTAGAAACAAAAGAAAGTTTTCAAAGATGGGGATATACGTGGCTTAAAATTCCAGGTTTTTGGATTAACAAAGAAGATCCGGCTAACTCACTGAATATCTATGTTGGTGTGCCAAATGATGGGTTCCCTATTACTGATACTTTCTTGCAGACTGCAAATTACTATGTGGTGAAAAGTGATTATACCCCTTGGGGTAGTTCTTCTATTTTTGATAATATTTCCGATATGGTTCATTTAAACACCGGTTTTGTTTTTGTGAGCGATGGTCAGGCTGCAGATCTAAATGCTCCTACAATGCCTTTTATAGATGAAAAAAAACCTGAAAATGGTTTAATCTATCAATTGGATGCATTGGCTGGAAAAGCTTCTGCGGGTGTAAAAACTCAAGGTATTGAATATTATGTTGATGATTATGAGGCTGGTTACCAAGGTAATTTTAAAGTAGCTAATTTATTTAAAACGGTTGGTGTGCCATCTATAACTAATTTTCCTCCATTGCTTATGCCAACAGTTAAAGCATTACAAGATGGTTTAAGCTTTGGTATTGATAAAACAGGAAAAGCGCTTTATTTGGTACAAGGTTTTAGAGGATTTAATAAATCAGAACAAAACAATGGTAAAAACATTATGGCGGCATTAAGAGGTGACTCTACTATTGAGAGTGCGCCTGAAGCGGCTAGAGATGAAAACTATGTTATACAAGGTGTTTATATTTATCAAACAAAAGATACACCAATTGTTGATTTGGTCAAAAAGCAAATTGCTGCTGATGATGCTGAAAAACAGTTGTTATTGGATGCGATTACTGATTATGTGGTGATGCTTGATAGCAGCAATAATATTGTTCCTTTGATGACGCCTCAGCCGATGGTGTTGCCTGCTGGTTCAAAAGATTCTGCGTTTGTACATTATGCACTTAATCCGCAAATTGATAAAATGAAAAGTCTTGTTGATGGCAGCAGTAGTGCTTATGATGCTCATGGTGGCATTGAAAATAATGTAGCACTTCCTGCAGATCTTTCTGCGCCAAAAGCGGTTGCTGATCAAATTCAAGCAATGCAAACATTCTTTAACACAAAAATCAAATATGGGCCATTCAAATATAACGGTACCATTTTAACGATTGATAAAACGCTTGCTGATGCAAATATTTTTGCGTATAAAGCTGCAGGATTCTTGGAAGGTGGCTTTGATGATTATTTTGTCGCCTTAGAAGCAATGAAAGATGAGAAAACCGGCAAAACAGTATTAGTTGCTGCTTCATTGCCTTCAAATGGCATTGTTTATTTTGTTAGTTTAGTAACATCGCGTTTTTATGATAAAAATTTGCAACCATATGCACCGCCGGTTGCACCGAATTTAAGAGATTATTATATAAAAGATAACAATGTTGCAACAGGAAAACCTGATGATGCTACTTTACCACAAGCAAAAGCGGCGTTATATACCTTATTTGTTCAGGGCGAATATAACCCAAGTCCAAAACCGGCAAATTTTGTGGGTTCTTTACCCGTGAAGCCTTATTGGGCGCTTGATTCATCGATGTTTAATCTGCAAGGTATTAGTCCAATCAGTAAGGCATTAACAGATTTAAAACAGACAACATTACTTGCAGCAATTAAAACGGCACATGAAAATTGGATTACTGTGCTTGATGTTTCTGATCCTGGCGCTTTATCCAAAAAAATGGGGCCTTTTGATTTCACCACAGGGGCTATTGAGAATGTTCGTTTGCGAGCGTTGAATGCATCGGCTCTTAAACTTGGGTATTATATCTATACTTCAGGTCGTTATCCGGATGAGTTTTTAGTGGTTTCAAAAAATGAAACGGGAACTGATGGCGTTGGTGAAGAATTTGGTGATCAACAATATTTGATTAGCCTTTCAAATGGTAATGTGTATGATGCACAAGCAAATGGTAATGCTCGTACGCCAATTAAGAATATTGATTCGTTAATGAAAACATTAGCATTAAATAATGCTGGTGTTGATAGTCGTATTGCTCATGAGCAAACAACATTGAATACTCTTAAGAGGACCACACAAGCGGATACAAAAATCAAAGCGGCTGATAAACAAGCAAAAATTAAAACTATTGATGCGCAAATTGCTTCTATACCAACACAAAAAGCTGCATTGTATGCTATGGTGAATACCATTGAGCAATCGCAAGTTGGTTATAATCGTTCAATGATGAATAATCTGTATAGTGATGATCTGACTTTTGGTGGTAGACAATTATATCTGTCAAAAGAATCATATCTTGCTGGTCAATATATTTATGCTGATGTAACGGGTCTTGGTGATCCTTTAGATGCAAATGGAAAAGAAATAAAGGCGGTGACTGATCAAATTAAAGATTATTATGTTACGTATGAAGAAGGTCCAATAAATGTCGATACGGGTAAGCCTGATCCAGAAAATATTATTGCAAATCAACTCAATAAAAATACTACACGAATAATAAGTCTTATTTCTGGTGGTGAATTTGATCGTGGTGGTGCCTTTGTTAGATCATATCAAACGATTACAATTGCTGATAAAACTACTTCTGATTTAATGGATTTTGTTAAAAAGATATTTGATATTATTAAAGCGCGCATGGATAAAGAAGGACGGCCACAAACGATTATATTACTAGGCAAAATACAACCATTGCTTGATGTGCAATATGCTGCAGTGAAAAAAGAATTGGATGCCATAGCAGAAGCTAAGAAAAATGCACTTGATCAGTACCCATCAGAATCTAATCTTGCATCGAATCTTTTTGCAAGAAAAGATCCGTCAGATTTTTCTTCCAAAGATGTTGTACCGTATGTTGAGCAAAGTCCGGCATTATTACCACGGTATTTAAAACAAGTAACCAAAGGGAGCAAATATTATTTTGTTGCGCCTCCTGCATCAGATCCTGAGAGTGATTCTGGTAAAAAATATGAAGCAAGTCGTGCATTTATCGATTACGATATTGATGCAAAAGATCATATCGGTCCAAATGCAAAAGGTATGATGTATGATCGTAGTGGTAAACCGCTGCAATTATTGACTGGTTGGATGTTAAATAGTATGCGTGCTTATGCAGGACTTCTTATTGATGCAAGTGGAAAACAAAGTCTCGGCATTGGCGTTGAACATCCTTCATTGCCATTAACGGTGGTAAGAAACGGAAAAACAGAAAATGTTATGATTGATACGGGTATTAAAATCCCTGCTGATAAAGGAGCAACATTTACCGCTTATTATAATACACAAATTGATAATTACTTTGTGCAAATTACCACAAAGCTATCAAATTACTTCATTGATTTAACAGCCGGTTATGGTTACAACCTTGATGGAACGCCGCGTTGGTATGAAGCACCACTATTTACTGATGATAAAGGTGAAGTGTTGTTGGTTGGTACTGATAGTTTTGGGCTTAAAAAAGTTGCTTTCAAAAAACAAGGAGCAACAAAATATCTTATTTATAATCAAATGGTGAGCTTTGGTGATCTTGCTTCCTATCAAACAACTGATGAGTTGGGAAATCCAATTACTAAAAACTATATTGCTACTTCAGGCAGTGTTAAATTTCCAGAATATGGTAATGCGCAAGGTTCTTATTTCACTATGTTGAGTGACAGTTTTGGTGATCAAGGTGCGGCACCTGTTTCAACAGCAGGAGGAGAGCCAACATTGCAAGAATTACGTATAGGGTATGCTTATTTAGATCAAACAGGCAATCAATTGACGGCACCATTTTATGTTGTATGGGATCAAGTGCAAGTGGATAATCCTGGCTATGATACCTCCAAAGACGAAGGTTTTCAAAATCCTAAATATTTGGTGAAAACAAAATTGGTTGGTAAATTTATTCAAAGTCCAACAATGAAATTCTCATTGTTAAATTATGTGCAAACGCGTAATTCAGCTGGAAGTTTAGCAGGAACTTATAAGCCCGAAGATTTTTATAATTTCCCCCGTGGTGCGTGCGATCCAACTGATAGTGCTTGTATCAAAACACCAAAAGTTGTTGGGATTCTTTTCACCGTTGAATCAATAACTGGTAAGCAAGTAATCAAAGAACTTTTCTATGAAAATCAACGATGTGCGCTTACGCTTAAATCAAAAGATGCGTATTCAAGTTCCTATCAAGATGCAACAGGAAAAATTAAACCAATTACGGTTAAACTTGAAAGTTCGCAACAAAAAGATTCACCGCTATCTGCTCATTGGCTAAGCATTACTGATGGCGCAAAAATTCTTGATTTTGCCCATGAATCAATGGTTTGGGATACTTCACCGATGCGCTCTGATATGCCAGAAACAACAAATCTTGATTATAGAAAACGAAGAACATGGCAATTAAATGTGAGTAATTTTATAACCAATGCTGCTCTTTCGGCGAATTTTCCTGGTATTCACACCAATGCATTAGCAACAAGTCTTAATGCGGGAGTTCAAGGAGTTAATTTTGAGAGTCTTGTTGGTTGTAAGGTTTCTGATAGTATCAAAGCAGAAATTAATTTTGGCTTGAAAGCAATATCTGTTGATATGGCAGGTAACCTTTATCTCCCTCATGTGCCAAGTGCAAAAAAAGAAAGTCCTGTGGTGAAACGATACGTGTATACTTTTGGCAAAAATGTGCTTGAGAAAAATCTTTCATTCTATGATCCAGGCTTGGATGGTTGGTCGGTAGATTTAAATAATGGTATTTTATATGAACCGGCAACACCAAGATTTGGTTCGTATCCTATTGGAGTTGCTTTACATCCAGATGCGCTTGCTGAATTACTTGGTTCATTGCGATTATATGTTGATCGTGATTTACAAGGTAATCCAAAAGGATTGGGTATTGCAAATTGTCGTGATGAGTTAAAACCAGCACCAACAACGAAGTCAGCTTTAAAACGTTAGAACAGTGTGGGGAGATGGAAATTATTATTTCTGTCTCCCCACAGAATATCATAGTTCTTTTTACCATAAGTTCCGTTATACTAGAACGCGATAAGTTAAAATAATGTAACGTGAATTCGATGTATCAAATTAGTGATTTGCAAATGACTAAAATAACCAAAGTGTCATTGCGAGGAGCAATTGCGACGTGGCAACCCAGATTATAATGTTCTAATAAATAAGACTGCTTAATCTGTTGTGAAAAATTTTCAGCACAAAAATAATAAGAAAAATAAATAGAATTTTATATGCTGGATCCTCCTACGTCAAGACTTCGGAGGACAGGTCCCCACTAGACCCTTCGTAGCTTTAGCGTAGTAGGGCCACGGCACAATGTGCCTCGGGAAGACATTTGTGTTTATCTTAGTTGCGGTAAAATTATTTATTGGTATATCGAATTTGGTTCATCACCATAAGGACATGTCATGGTAAAAATACAACTTACTGATACGCCTTTGTTAGAAACAAAGACATCAGCAACCATTTTCTTTTTAGAACAAGATTTTAATGCACAGGTGCTTGAGAAGATAGCACAAAAATATTTTCCTGATTTAACAGAATATATGCAAGAATCAGAATTTACTGGCAAAGCAACGAATCTTTTAGCCGTGCCGAGTTCGGTTAATAAAAAAGTCCATACACTTTTTTTTGCGGGCTTAGGGAAGCAACACGATACTAAGGCAATTGATATTGAAGTATATCGACGCTCACTAGGGCGCGTTATCAAAGCATTGCAAAGTAAAAAAATTGCAAAAGCGGCGATGAGTTTACCGTCGGCAGCATTATTTGGTGTTTCAGATGACTATTTAGCACGAGAAACCATTATTATTGCCAATATGGCAGCATATCGTTTTGATGAATTTATTACCGATCCAGAGCGCAAAGTAAATCAAAATATTGATCTTGAATGTACTATTGATGCACATGATAAAAAAGCAGTTGAACGCGGTTTGAAAACAGGCGCAATTATTGCACACTCAGTTAATCGTGCGCGTCATTGGATTGATTTGCCACCCATTGCATTACCACCAATTGCCTTAGCCGATAAAGCAGTTGCCATTGCAAAAGAACATAATCTTGCCATTACGGTGTTTGGTGAACAAGAAATCATAAAAATGGGCATGGGCGGCCTCGCAGCAGTTTCGGCTGGATCTGAACAAGATTGTAAGTTGGTTGTTATGAAATATACAACAGACAAAAAAGATGCTCCAACTATCGCCTTTGTTGGTAAAGGAATTACGTTTGATTCTGGCGGGTTAAGTTTAAAACCAGCAGCTTCCATGGAAACAATGAAAGAAGATATGTCCGGCGCGGCAGCAGTCATTAGCGCAATGGAATCATTGGCACAATTAAAACCGGAAGTAAATATTATTGCCTTAACACCACTTTCAGAAAATTTACCAAGTGGTAAGGCAACAAAACCGGGTGATATTATACGTTTTTATAACGGTAAAACAGCTGAAGTACGCAATACTGATGCTGAAGGTCGTTTGATTTTAGCAGATGCGCTTTCATATGCAGTCAAGCAGTATAAGCCTGATGCAATTATTGATCTTGCAACGTTAACGGGTGCTTGCGCTTATGCTTTAGGGCCTTTTTTTAGTGGTATGATGTCACAGCATGAAGATTTTGCACAAAAAGTAGAAAAAGCATCACACACTTCTGGTGACCGCGTGTGGGCATTGCCTTTTAATAATGATTATAAAGTAGCAATCAAGTCAGACGTTGCTGATATTTGTAACATTGGTAGCGGTAAATATAAAGCTGGCGCTATCACAGCAGGATTCTTCTTACAAAATTTTGTTGAAAATACGCCGTGGGTTCACTTAGATATTGCAGGAACAGCCTTTGATGTACCTGACATTAGTTATTATTCAACGGGTGCCACTGGTGTTGGTGTGAGATTGCTTGTTGATCTTGCGATGGCATGGCAATAAAGAGAAATTAATTATTATTGTTAAGGCGCGAAAGAAAATAATTTTTCTTTCGCGCCTCTTTTCTTGCATCACCTATTTCTCTTTATGTATAGTCATATAACAAAAGGGAAAATAATCATGAATAAAAATTATATTTTTGTATTAGTTCTTTGTTTGGGTGTGTTTCTTGTGGAGGGAATCAGGATGCCGACTAAAAAAAAATCTTTAGCAACCTATACAAAAAAGCGCGATTTTACTCTTACGCCAGAACCTTCAGGAAAAAAAACAAAAAAATCAAAAGAACCAATCTTTGTGATGCAAAAGCATGATGCTTCACATTTGCATTATGATTTTCGTTTAGAAATTGATGGTGTGTTGGTTTCTTGGGCAATTCCAAAAGGTCCTTCAACTGATCCTGAAGTAAAGCATTTAGCCGTTATGACGGAAGATCATCCTCTTGATTATGCAACGTTTGAGGGAACAATTCCTGCAGGTCAATATGGTGGAGGAACCGTTATGGTATGGGATATTGGCACGTATGTGAATTTAAAACAAGAATATGGCATTTCGATGGAGCAAGCAGTTAAAAATGGCAAAATTGAAATTGAATTGCACGGAAAAAAATTACAAGGTCCTTATGCACTCATTCGCACCAAACTTCATAATGACAAACGTAATTGGCTCTTTTTTAAAATGAAAGATAATGTTGTGCAAAAAAAGGTTATAAAAAATAAAGAAAAATCAGTTTTGACTAATCGCACTATGAAACAAATTGCGCAAGAAAAAACTAAAAAAAAGAGCGCCAATGAATAAAGAGAATGCCGTTATCAAGGTTGATGGTTATTCAATTCAGGTCAGCTCTATTGAAAAAATATTATTTCCTGGCGAGGGAATCACTAAAGGTGATCTTATTAACTATTATTATTCAATTGCACCGATTATGTTACCGTATGTCAATAAGCGACCAATCTCAATGCATCGTTATCCAAATGGTATTGATCATGAGGGTTTTTATCAAAAAAATGCGAGTGATTATTTCCCGGCATGGGTTACCAGAAAATCATTGAAAACAGAGCAGGGTGAAGTGGTGAACTATGTGGTGATTGATAAAAGAGCTACATTAGTCTATTTAGCTAATCAAGGATGCATTACGCCGCATAGTTGGTTGAGCAAAATTGATAAATTAGATTATCCCGATCGTATGATTTTTGATCTTGATCCTTCAGGAGAAAAGTTTGATTTTTCTCACATTCGTGCAACAGCTTTATCAATAAAAACAGTACTTGAAGAGTTGTCGTTAATACCTTTTGTTATGACCACCGGTTCGCGAGGCTTGCACGTTGTGGTGCCATTAAAACGCACGGAAGATTTTGATGATGTGCGTTCTTTTGCACGATCTATTGCTGAATATTTAGTAAAGAATGATCCTAAAAATCTTACGATTGAAATAAATAAAAAAAAGCGCGGCAAAAAAATTTTTGTAGATTATTTACGTAATGCTTATAGTGCTACCGGCGTTGCGCCATACGCAATCCGTGCACGGGCGCATGCTCCCGTGGCAACGCCACTTGATTGGGATGAAATTCATGATAGTACATTACGATCAGATCGTTATACTCTTGACACTGTTTTTGATCGATTGAATAAGCATGGTGATCCGTGGCATGGTATAACACGTTCTGCCCGATCGCTTAAAGCAGCGATGAAAAAATTTCAGTGTTGACTGTCATTATGCACAATATTCATAATTAATCCCACCATGAACATGCCACAAATGAGTGATGATTTTCCATAACTGACAAAGGGTAATCCAATTCCTTTTGTGGGAGCCAATCCGGTGGTAACTGCAAGATTAATGATGGTTTGCAGCGAGGTGAGTATGACAAATCCTGTGCAGGTGAGCATGCCAAAATCATCTTTAAGTTGCCAGGCAATGCGCATACCGCAATATAAAAAAATCATATATAAAGTAATGAGTAATAATGAGCCAATAAAGCCGGTTTCTTCGGCAATAATGGAAAAAATAAAATCAGTATGTTGCATGGGCAAATAGAAAAATTTTTGTTTTGAATTTGAAACGCCGATGCCAAGCCAGCTGCCAGAACCAATGGCAATTAATGATTGAATAATTTGAAATCCAGCTCCTTGAGGATCATGCCAAGGATTTAAGAAGGTAATAATTCTTTTCCAGCGATACGGGCGAATATAAATTAAGGTCATTAAAGTAGGAATGAGGGTTGCAAGGGTAATGATGATATATTTAATTTTAAATTGTACTAAGAAAAAAAGAATGCATGCTGTGGTGATCATGGTGACCGTCATGCCAAAATCAGGTTGCTTGAGCAAGACAAGAGCTACGAGACTCATGATGCATATGAATGGTATATATTTACTTTTGAAGCTACTTTGTATGCCATCTTTGGTAAGCCAATAAGCGAGATATATTATTAAGGTGATTTTGAGCAGTTCGCTCGGTTGGAAGGTGAGGCCAAAGAGTTTTAACCATCTGCTTGAACCATGAATGTGTTCTCCCCATCGTGGTATGAGTGTCATGCTTGTTAGGATAAGAGAACTAAAAAAAACATAGGGGCTCATTGTTTTGATGATATCAAGTGGCACCAGTCGTGCAAAAATAAGGGCACATAAACCAAGCAGAATACCCATTGATTGTTTTTTAACAAAAAAATTTGCGGCACCGAATTTTTCCAAAGCAAATACAGAACTTGATGAATAGATAAAGAGTAAGCCAATAATGATGAGGGTGACAATGACACCAATAAAAATTTTTAGATCGGTGTAAAGACGTTTTTGTTGAATAAACATACGTTTTGTCTTTGCTTAAAAAATTTTAAAAATTAACTTGAGTTTGATAAATAAACATTAAAATCGCGAGTGTCATTGCGAGCCAACATTGTTGGCGTGGCAACCCAGCATATAAAATTCTTGATAATAAGAAGTCATATATAAAAAACGCAATTTTATTTAATTTGTCATAATGCGGGCAGTAGATGCCTTTGGGGAATTTTATTTATTAGAACATTATAATCTGGGTTGCCACGGCACAATGTGCCTCGCAATGACATTTGTAGAATAAATTGTTTATTTCTTTATATATCAAATTCATGTTCAAACTACTATGGTGCACTATTGCTGTCAATGAATCGTTTAAATTCTGGTAATGGTGGATAGAGACATGCTGATGGTGCATTAACAGAAAAAAATTGTGCCAATGTTGGTGCAAGTTGTGTCATTTCTACTGATTTTTCAACAATTTTTTGTTGCGTGAAATTTTTTTGATATAACACCAGAGGTACATGCGTTGTATAATCATAGGGAGAAGAATGACCAGTTCCTAAAGCATGTTTTGTGACAAAGCAATATGGTTCCAATTGATATTGTATTTCGCCACTGCGTCCAGCAAAAAGGCTGTTTTTGAAATAATTTTTAACATCATGTTTTTGTACGGGAGATTTTTCTAATTCATGAAATGTCCAAGCATCTTTAAAGCCAGGTTGCTTTCTTAGATAATGTTTAATATCAGAAAGAATTTTTGTTTTTAGTTTAGGCTCTAACGTTACGAGTTTTTGTTTATCAAGAAAAAGTGACGGCGTATCCATGTGAGCAATAATATCAGGAATGCGATGTTTGTTCATGATAAAAGCATTAAGTTTTGTCCGTAATGCTTTTTGATCAATTCTTTGGGCTAAGTTAAATCCATCTTCTTGTAATAATTCGGGTATTGGTGCGCTACCATGATCAGCAGTTAAGGCAAAAATAATTTTTTTGTCTGAAAATGTTGTGTGAGCCCATTGCATAAATTCTTCTAAATACGAGTCAATGTGGTAGATCGTATCAATATATTCAAAACTGTGCGGGCCATATATATGGCCAACTTTATCAAGACTGCTTAAGCAAACCCATACGAGAACTTTTGTGGGGTTGTTATTTTGTGCATCTAATAAGCATTCTTTTGAAGCATCTAATACCGCTTTATTTGACTCAGGTAATTTTGAAAAAGGCGCATAAGGATCATCGTTCATGGTGGAAAATTTATCAATACCAAGTGGTTTTCCGATCATGCTTGGTACTCTACAAAATTGATAATGATGCGTTGTAATGAAGCTATATGCTTTATCATTTTTTGGATAACGTAATTGCCATTCAAAATTGTTTTTTTCTGCTATGCCAATTTTTTTATTAAAAGAAATAAGCCATGAAGGCAGTTCAGAGTAATATGCTTTTCCTGTCGTAAAATGACCAGATTTTTCATCAAACCAAAAAGCTTTTCCCATTCTTCCGGCTGTGCAAACAGCGGCACGTGGTTTGATTGAAATTGAGAATACAAGATGCTCAGAATTATTGTTGTTGGCAAGCACTAATTGATCTGAAATGCCATCAACTTTGATCTGTGCAGCTGATTTACCAAAATCATAGAAGCTACCATCGGGTTTGAAAACTGCTGATTGTGCAACGGGTCCAGAATCGCACGTGATTTTATTGTTGTTTATATCAAACCATGAATTTTTAACGATTGCATTATCTTTGGGGGTAACGCCGGTATTTAAGCATGCATGCCCTGGTCCGGTGGAAGTTCCTGCATAAGGATAATGAGCATTTTCATAAATAATACCATTATCAATCATAGTGCGCATGCCACCGCGCAAATAGGGTCTAACTTTTTGGAATGCGTGATAAGCAAATTGGTCGACAACAAAGATGATAGCAAGTTCGTTAGTAGAATAAATATTTTGATAACATATGAGAATAAAAATCGTTGATATATAATATCTGAAGCGATTTTTGTGCATGGAATTTTCCTTTTATTAAACTATTTTTTTATGTAGATGTAAAAGTAGTTTAATAAAAAGTGTTTTTTAAACTCAATAAAAAGATTTTTTTATTAAAAGCTTCTGATAATTAATTATTATGTAAGAAATCAAGTTGCTCATTTTCGTGTTCTATTATTGTTCGATTGAGAATATTAAATAAAGCATCAGTTGTTTTTCTTTTAAATTTAGCTTTTTTAATTTTAAATTTAGCTTTTATTTCATCGATTTCATCGATCTTTTTTTGTTTATTAATGAATGTATCAACATTAAAACAAAGCAACCCAACGATAGAACATCCAACAGGAAATAAGAATCGAGTCGCATTTTGTGTAAGAAGGGGGGTTAGTGATTTGGCTATTTGTATATCTTCAAAAGTATTTTTGGCAATAATTGTTGTTGTAATGGCAGCCGTTAGCAAACAAGATGTTCCGGCAATACGCCAGGCATTATTAACTAAACATGAGCTTGCTAATGCTATTTTTTGCTGAGTAGCCTGTAAAAATTGTTTTCCTGGAAAATCTGCTTGTGTAGTGGCATAAGAACCAAGACAAAAAATGACTAAAAAAGTAAAAAATATTTTTTTCATAATAACCCATAATAACACTTCAATCAGCATTAAATACACTAATTGTATATTATTAGGTTACCATACATTAAAAAAAGGTCAATTATTGACAATTTGTGCATAGCTTTTTGATCGAATCATTAGGCGTGTTACAAATAGAAAATCAATACAGGTGATTTTTATCGCTGCCAAAGTCCTTGGTCATCAATCTTCATGGTGCCCAATTCTTGTGATAATTTTTGCATTTTCTGTATGAGTCTTAGTGCATCTTTGCCTTCGGCTTTATTGACTTGCATATTTGAAATGATAGCAGGTATTAATTGCAATTTTTGTATCCCCTGCGTGTCTACCGTTACCACAAATAAAAAAGTTTCATCATTTCTTAATACTTTATCAATTGCATAATCATCTAAGAAGTCACCACAACTATAGAAAATAAGTTTGTTTTTATAGAGTTCAATGCCTTGAAAAATATGAGGACTATGTCCATGAATGATATCAACACCAGCATCAATCAGGGTATGCGCAAAATCCCTGAAATCTTTGTTGGGTTTCTCTTCCCAATTTGGTCCCCAATGAAGACTAACAATGAGAACATCGGAATTTTTTTTGGTATTTTTAATTAAATCTTTAAGTGAATCAGCAGTTTTTTGATGTATGGTAATATAATTAATGCCGGGTTTTTTATCCGTTGCAGCCCAAAGTGCTTCGTTGTCAGTAAAGCCAAGAACAGCAAAACGAATGCCATTTTTTGTAAAAAATACAGGTCGTTGTGCTTGTTGTAAATTCATACCGGCACCAACATGATAAATATTGGTCTTATTTAAAGCAATAAGAGTTTCTTCCATGCCTTTGATACCAAAATCAAGGATGTGGTTATTTGCATTGTTTACGATTTGGATATTAGCTTCTTTTAAAGCGAGAGCATGTTCTGGTTTTGATTTGAAATTGAAGGCCTTTGGGACTTTTTTTTTGTTTGTTGTTAAAGTTGTCTCGAGATTTACCATATTAAAATTATTTTTTTTTAATAATGGCAACATAGTTCCCCAAGGATATAGGATGTCTTTTTTTAACATCATTTTATTAACTAATCTGCCAAGCATAACATCTCCTGCAAGGCCAAAAGTTATATTTTTTTTTGTTGGGACAATAGAAAATGATAAAGAAAGAGTAGATATAAGAATAAAAAGTAATCGAAATGATTTTTTGTGCAACATATAGTTTTTCCTCTTAAAATATACTCAGTATGTTCTTAAGAAGTATAAAAAAAACAATGCTGAGCACACAAGAGTAGCTCCTTTTGTTTGCTGCCTAATGACGCATAATTGATTGTTATGTAAAAAAATTAAAAAATGTGCCTCGTGACTATGAATATTGATTTTTATATTCTTCAACTAATTTTTTAAAACAATTGCCACGTTCTTCATAATGAGCAAAAAGATCATAACTTGCGCCGCTTGGTGAAAATAAAATTTGATCTCCTGCTTTTGCTTGCGATAAAGCACCTTTAAATGCTTCTTCAAGAGTGGCAAATGCAAAGCAGGGAATAGCGTGTAATTCGGCGTGTTTTTTTAAAAAATCAGCTTCTGTGCCAAAGCAAAAAATAGTAGAAACGTTATTTTTTAATTCTTTGAAAGCAGTTGTTCGATCAACGCCTTTACTGATGCCGCCCATAAAGAGTACAATTGGTTTTCCTTGTAATTTTTTAACGGCGGCCAGTGTTGCTTCGATAATGGTACCTTTGGAATCATTATAAAAATCAAGGTGATTTATTGTTGCTACTTTTTCGATGCGATGAGAAGGTAAGGTGAGCGATGGCAGTGATTGTAATATATCTTGAGGAATATCAAGAAGAGTCAAAGCCGCGCTTATGATGAGCCAATTTTGTGCAAAAGTAATATCTGGCAATAGTGTTAGATTTATTACAGCGGTTGTTTGATGAGTATGTAACCGCATAATGCTCTTGTTTTTAAGCCAAAAAAAGTTTGCATGAGGAAACTGTTTTTGCTGATCTTTTGTCGGTGCTTGATCACAAAAAAAATGAAATTGTTGAATATAGTTTTTGAGCGATCGAGTAATCATGGGTGCAAGATTTAGGGGAACTAATGCTTGTTGGTTTTTTTTTTGTTGAGCAAGAAGCATACATTTTGCTTTAAAATAATTTTCTAATGAGCCGTGCCTATCAAGATGATTAGGAAAAAAATTTGTCCAAATTGCTAAATCCGGCGCAAATGAGGAGCATGATTCAAGTTGAAAGCTAGAAAGTTCTAGTAATGCATAGTCAACAGTTTTTTGTTGCCCTATCAATGAAAGCATGCCGGTGCCGATGTTGCCACCCGTTGCTACTTTTTTTTGAGTGCCAAGAATAGAAGATAAAAGGTGCGTTATACTTGTTTTGCCAATGGTACCAGTTATGGCGATGATTGGTTTTTTGAATTCATGATAAAAAAGATCAAGTTCGGTAATAAATTTATGTTTGTAGCTTTCATAGGGGCGTAGATCAATGCCAGGACTTGCCAAAATGAGATCATGTTCTTCTAAAAAAAAAGTACATTTTTCTTGAGGTATAAACGTACTTTTCGATTCTTGAATTAACAAATATTCTTCTTGGGTTAATTGTTTTGCATCCATAACATTTGTTACAAAACCATGCTTTGCAAAATATGCTAATGCAGTTTTTCCAACAACGCCGAAACCCCAAATGCCGATTTTTTTAGTAGATAGATTCATTTTTTTGTACTTTTATAAAAAACAAATATTTTTCCTCTATAATAACATTTTTTTTATAATTTTCATTGCTTTACGTGTTAAAATAAATACAGTAAAATTTCCTTACATTTTTAAACATATATTCTTAAGGGTTTTTCATGAATATTTTGCATACATTGTTTTTTGTATCTTTGACATACTGTTCATCGTATGCGATGCAACATGATGGTATTTTATCAAAAGGAATATTAGAAGGTCCTGTTGGTGTCATTGAGACGTATGGCAGAACAACCAATGCCATTAGAATGTGGGTTAGTTGTCATACTCAAGCAAAAAATCTTTATTTTTCAGGATATATTTATGATATTTTTCAGAGTGACATGAGTGTTACCTTATACAATACGAAAGAAACAAAAGCATTGTGGGATGCATTAAAGAGTGAGTATAAAAAATTAGACGATGAATTAAAAAATTGAGTAAAGGAGTAAGTATGAAAATTTTATTGGTAATTTTTTCTGTTTCTTTGTTTTGTGCTAAAACAGTGGCAATGCATAGTAATGATTGCGGTACGTTAAAAAAAGAACTACATAAAGGTGTTGAAGCTTATATTAGAACAACTGATTTAGGAAAGAGAATATATGTTCAGCGCCAAGAAAAAGATGGCATAGAATGTTTTGCGGGGTATGAGGGAGATATTTTTGGTAGGGTTCCGATGACTAAATTACCTAATGATACATCAACGGCAAAATTATGGTATGAATTGCATAATGATTTTCAAGAACTAAATAAAATAAATGATATAAAGGAGTAAGTATGAAATTTTTGAATGCAATGTTCGCTATTTGTTTATTTAGCGGTGTTGCCCAGGGTATGCAAGATGGTGGGAAAATAGAAAAAAGAGAGCCCGATTTTGGGAGTGGGCCTGTAGTTGCTTATGTTCAAAAATCTGAGACGGCCATGCTTTATGTTCAAAGGCGAGTTGAAAATGATGGTCAAGAATATTTTTTAGGACATATAAGTGCTTTACCGCTCTATTTGGGTGGTACAACTGAACTTGATAATGGCGAATTTACTAAGAAGTTGTGGTTTGGTTTAAATTATGAATATGCTAAAAGTAATCAAAAATCGAAATCACCTAAAGATATTATTGGTCATTTTGAACAATTAATAATAAAAAATAAATAATTAATAGAGGGAAGCTAAAAACTTCCCTCTTGTGCTTCTTGAAATTCTATTTGAATAAAAGCTTGTAAAATTAAAAATATATGTTAAGATATGAGTAATGATTATCTTATTTTTATATTTTTAACAGAGGTATTATCATGTCAGTCGATATGAGTGCTTATTCGTTTTTTCCCGTTTTTTCAGAAGTAATATTCTGCCCACATTCTTTTTATAATCATTTTTCTCTCATTATTACCATTTCTATTATTATTACCTCAATTATTCTGCCTCTAGCGCAGTAAGAGGATCTTTTTCACCCCTATTTTTTTGTTATGTAGGTACTTTTTTTAGGTACAGTTTTTATGAGTTTTATAGTTTGATCTAGCATTGTTTTTTATTACTTTTGCTTTATTAACTATTATTTTTAAGGAATTTTAATATGTTGAAACATATATTTTTACTTTTTATGTTGTTTGGCAGTTTGTTTTGTGCTTTTTTTGGGTATGGTATGGATCAACAAACTAAACAAGAAATTGAACAAACAAATGCGAGATATCTTGCTTGTGTTGGGACAGAAGATGTTCCGCAAAAAATACAGGATCGTACCGATGCACTTTGTATAACTTTTCAAAAAAAGGGTTTATTGAATAAAGATACTAAGGTGCTTGTTAAATATTTAAGTAATACTATGGTAGATTATTTACGCAAGTCGGGGACTATCACTTGGAACAATCGTCTTAATAATGGTCAAGATTTAATGCATATATCTTGTGAACATGATGAATTAACAGATGAAGAGATTGATTCGGCTTTTGGTCATGAACTTGCGCATATTGTCTTGGATCAGAATAAACATTTAAATCCTCATTATTATATGAAAAATCTTCATTTATTTTTATTGGCTTATTCTTCAGCGTGGCCAGTTACATCGTTGTGTACGATAATGGCATTAACGAAATTGGGAAGAAAAAAACTTCCTATTTCTTCATTTAAACAAATAAAATATGAAATTGGTGGTACTGCTTTGGCAATTGTTGGGGCGCATGAAGCTACCACATATTTATTTAGTCAGGTAAAAGAACATCATGATCGTCCTGTGCATAGTGCATCTCGTATGACCTATCGTTTTTTGCATACATTTCAAGAAGTAGAATGTGATGTTATTGCTGCATTAAGTATACCAAACGGTGGTCGGGCTGGTAAATCATTGTATGAAAAATTCTTACAGCATTGTGGCGATCAAGATGGCGCTCTCCATAATTATCCGTGGCTCTCAACACGTGTTTGGTATCATGATAAAATTGAGCAAATGCAAAATTTGTTTACAACAAAGAAAGAAGGACCAACGCTTAAATAATTCAGACAAGAGGCTTTATTTTTGCTAGAATTTTTTAATATAAAGAAATTAAAATATGAAAGAATATAAACCATGACTCAAGAAAAAAATACAACACATGAAGTAAGTGCGGGAAGTTTTAAAGATACATTAAATTTACCGCATACAGATTTTCCTATTCGTCCAAATTTGAAAGTTGAAGATAAGGAAATGATTGAACGGTGGGAACGTGAAAATCTTTTTTTTAAATCATTCATGCATAATGAAGGTGAAAAAAAATATATTTTGCACGATGGTCCACCGTATGCAAATGGCTTTATTCATCTTGGTACAGCCTACAATAAAATTTTAAAAGATATTATTGGAAAATCACATCGTATGACTGGTTTGCATGTTCCCATAACGCCTGGATGGGATTGTCATGGATTGCCTATTGAAAAGAAAGTTACCACAGAGTTTCCTGATTTAAAAGCTGAAGATCTTAAAAAAGAATGTCGTGCCTATGCTGCTAAATGGGTTGAAGAACAGAAGACTCAGTTTAAAGGTCTCGGGGTACTTATGGATTGGGAGCATCCTTATTTAACAATGAATTTTGGCTATGAAGCTTCAATTGTGCGTGCTTTTGGTAAACTTGTTGAAAAAAATTATATAGAAAAGAAGAAAAAAACAGTTGCGTGGTGTTTTCATGATCAAACCGTGTTAGCAGCGGCCGAAATTGAATATAAAGAGCGTAAAGATCCTTCAATTTATGTTTCATTTAAACTTTCTGAACAAGCAATAGAAAAAATTGTCCCTTCGCTCAAAAATGAATCAGTGAGTGTTTTGGTCTGGACAACAACGCCATGGACGTTGCCATTAAATCGTGCGGTGTTGCTTAAACCTGATACTGATTATCAAATTTTACGGGTGAATGAACACTATTATAGTGTTGCCGCTGCATTAGCAGATAAGGTATGTGCTTTATTACATGTTACAAAAAATGTTGTGGCAACGGTGAAATCTGAAGTATTGGCTGATTACACCGTGCATCATCCTTTTATTGATGATTTAGAAGTGCCACTTTTACTTGATCATTCTGTTTCAACTGATGATGGAACTGCCGCGGTGCATTGTGCGCCAGGATGTGGTCCGATCGATTATGAAGTTGCTTTAAAAAATAATCTTGAAATATTTTCACCTATTAGTGCTGATGGCAAATATGTTATTGGTATTGAACCAGCAGAATTAATTGGCATGTCGATCACTGATGGGCAAATATGGGTACTCAAAAAGTTAACGGAAAAAAATGCCTTAGTATATAAAACATCAATTCGTCATTCATATCCTCATTGTTGGCGCTGTAGCGAGGGGCTTATTTTCCGAGCAACAAATCAATGGTTTTGTAGTTTAGAGCATGATAATTTAAAGCAACGAGCTTTAGAGGCAATTGAAGAAATAACTTTTATGCCGGCAAAATCAATTAATTATTTAAAAGCAACAGTAAGCGGACGTTTGGAATGGTGCCTATCACGCCAACGAGTGTGGGGTGTGCCCATTCCTGCATTGCTGTGTACCAATTGTGATTATGTACACACGAATGTCGATTTAATTAATGCTGTTGCTGATGGCGTTGAACAACATGGTGTTGAATATTGGGATACCGTTTCATTGCATGAGCTTGGTCATAATATAGATCAATGTCCGCAATGTTCATCAACGAAATTAGTTAAAGAAAAAGATATTTTAGATGTTTGGTTTGATTCTGGCGTGAGTCACTATGCCGTGTTGGAACAAAATCCACATTTGGCATTTCCTGCTGATATATATTCAGAAGGCGTTGATCAACATAGAGGGTGGTTCCAAAGTTCTTTGCTGACAAGTATGGTTTTAGAAAAAACAGCTTGTACAAAATCTTTTTTGACTCACGGTTTTATTGTTGATGAGCGCGGTCAAAAAATGTCAAAATCACTTGGTAATGTTGTTTCTCCTGAAGAAGTCATTACAGCATTAGGAGTTGATGGTTTGCGCTTATGGGCATCAAGCATTGATTATGGCGGTGATATTGTTGTTTCAAAGGTGGTGTTACAAAATGTTGCGCAAGTGTATAGAAAAATTCGTAATACCTGCCGATTTTTACTTTCTAATTTGTATGATTTTGAGTATGAAAAAGATGCATTGCCTTTGCATGACTTTGCCGTGTTGGAACAGTTTGCTTTTGAAGAATTATTTGAATTAAATAGTGCCGTTTTGCAAAAATATGCAGCGTATGATTTTACCGCAGTGTTTCATATGCTTAATGATTATTGTTCAGTTGCTTTAAGTTCACGTTATCTTGATATTATCAAAGACCGGTTATACACCGAAAAAGCAAATGGCAACGAGCGGCGTGGTGCGCAAACAATGTGTTGGTTGATTTTGGATACCTTAACGAAATTGATGGCACCAGTTTTATCATTAACGGCGGAACAAGTTTCAGATTTTTATCAAAAAGATAAAAAACATTCAATTCATTTACAAAATTTTAATATATTAGAATCAATATGGGCTTTAGTTGCACAACAAAAAAATCTTGTGCGATGGGCGCCAGTTCCTTTACATCACCAAGCAGCATTAGAAAAAATTACACAACAAGGACAAGATTTTGCCGTTGTAGCAAAACGCAAAAAACAAGAGGTATTATTATTGTCATTGCGTTCAGCGTTATTAAAAGCTATTGAAGGGCAACGGGAAAAAGGGCTGATTAAGCATTCTTTGGAAGCGCAACTTTTGGTATATTTTGATTTGACTGATGATCAAAAAGAACTTTTGGCTGATTTTGTGCAATTGTTAAAAGAAAAAAATCAATCATTAGAAGCTTTCTTAAAAGAATTTCTTATTGTTTCACAGGTTACCATACAAAAGTCGGCAGACAGTTTATCGGTGACAGAATTACCAGGATTATCTGCACGTGTTGAACAAGCACAAGGTGTAAAATGTCCTCGCTGTTGGAACTGGGATATCACTGATCATAAAGATGGTTTGTGTCATCGTTGTCAACGGGTATTAGGTAATTAGTTAACATTATTCTTTTTTATAGCGCTCATAGATTTAAAAGCAGTATCATTTGATAACCAAATGATACTGCTTTTTTTTGATTATTTCATATAAATAAGCATTTTTTAAGTCTAACCAACATTTTTTTGTCTCTTCTGAATCAGTAAGAATAATTGGTCGTGAAAAGTTATGATTGCGTGCCAAAACACCTGAATAATTGACTTCTTTAGTTTTGTTATTTGTTGTTTGTTTGATTTCGATAAGATGGAATTCATATGATTTAGAAAAAGAAATTTCTTTATGCAATCTTGTTGTGCGTTCGTATTTTTTTATAGCAGGTGTCTTTTCCATGCCAGAGAGAGTAAAGGCAACAGTGCTGATTACGAGCATTAGAATAGAGTGCAATAATTTCATAAGAACTCCTAAGGTGCGTTTTTTATTATATTTTGTGATTATCCTAATGCAAACAAAGATAAAAAACAATATATGCAGATTAAGTATTAATTATAGGGAGATTTGCGTTATCATTAACTAACTTGGCTCTTTTTGCTTCATTTTCAAGGTATAATAGCATGCACATATGATGCGTTTTGAATTTGGCAGTATTAGATTTGAGAGGTCTGGGACTTAAAAAAATCGGTTTTTTATTATTCGTAGGATTTTTTCTCACCATACAAAATAAAGCAGCGTTATTACCTATAAGTATACATACAAAATATATTCTTAATTTCATAGAAATCCTCCTTTTAATAGTTATTTTATAGATACTACTAAAAGGAGGATTAATTTTTTAAGATTTTTTCTTTTTTTCTTCGTCTATTTGATCTTTTGCTTCTTCGTAAGCATTTTTTAATAGTTGTAAGTAATTTTTGCGACGCGGTTCTTTTACGGTTTTAGTTTTTCCAGGTGTTGTAGGATCTGGAACCTCAACATCAATTTCTTCTTTAGGATTTAATTGACTTAATTTTTGTGCTTCAACATCAGTTGCATCGTCAACATTAAGGACAGTGCCAACAGGGACTGCTCCGGTTAAAACAAAAACTTTTGCACGGTCAACAGGAAGTGGTGTTGCTTCCAATTTTGGCTGTAAGAGTAATTTTTCATCAAACTTTAATAATGGTTCAATGAGTTGATATGGTGTTGATTGGCCAGGTTTTTTTTGTTTTTGTTTTTCAAAATTTTCAAATTCTTGTCCGACAACTTTTTTATAGGTAGCCAAATTTGCTTTATCATCTTTAAACTCTTTGATCCCATCTTTTATTTTTCGTGGAATTGGTAACAATATGGCACTTAATTCATTAATAAAATTCTTGAGCTCAGCAATTTTTTTTAATGCGTCTTCATCATAAGGTTTAGGCATAGGTGTTGTTATAAGTTCTTTGAACTTCCAACCTAACAAATCTTTTTTGTCTTCTATCTTTTTACTAAATTCTTTTATTCTATCTTTTATAATGGCGACTTGTGCATTTACTTTTGATGGTAGTTTTTCTGCACCACCCTTGCCTTTTTCAGCCGCATTTTCAGCTTCTTCTTTCTTTTTCTTCTTCTTTTTCTTCCCGCCATCTTTTTTGACACCACCAGCTTTTCCTGCACCTTTTTCACCGCCACCGCGTGCTTTTATGCCAGCTGAGGGAGGAGGGGTTAATGATTCTCCGCCAAAACTTGGTCCGCCAAAATAATCACCGCCTGGCACGCTTGGCTCATATGTTGAGTAGGAAGGTTGTGGGGGAGGCATGGAAAATACCATGCGTCCTGGCGCGGCACGTTTTCTTAGCGCGTCTTCTTGTAGTTTGCGTGCATCGGCTTCCACTTTTTCACGTTCTTGTTGCACCTTAAGTGCTTCAGGTTCATGTTTCTTGAATAATTTTTTTATTTCTTCAAGGATCAATTGTTTATCTGTTGCTTCAGTAAGTGCTGCTAGAATTTGATCAAAAATATAGTTTGATTCTTCTTGATTTCGTAATTCAGTGTATGCCTCATTGATAGCAGCAAATTTAGTGTTGACTTCAGCTAATGCTTTATCTATTTCTGTTTTTTCTTTTCCTTGGCGAATAAGGCGAACCTCAAGTGTTTGTGGGTTTGTTGCAGCAATTTTTTGTTGATACGCTTGTACAATATCGTCCTGTGTTGCTGTGCGAGGGAGATCTAAAATTTCATACAAGTTTTTTCCCTCTAAGCTGAATTCCGCAATATTCAATTGTGGCTCTAGCTCAGCTAAATGAGTGTGTAATTGTTTTAAATTAGCCAAAAGTGGTTCAAATTCTTTTTCTGCAAGGTATTTGGTTAGTTTTTCATTGGTTAAAAGATTTAAATAATAAATGAGATCATCAAGCCTATATTTAAAAGGAATAAGTTGATTTGCATACTCTTTATCATGAGCAGCTTTTTGGCGAATATCACCAATTAACCGAATAAGATTTTTTAACATTTCAATGGTGTTAACATCAGCAATAGGTGTAGATTTTTTCTCCGGTTCAAGAGGTTTTCCTGGTTGAGGCGGCGTTGGCTTTATAGGCTTTTCCAATTCTTTAAGTTCTTCTGTTTGCATATCAAGATAATCAAAAGGATCCATGCCAAGTTCTTCTGCTTCTTTAATAATTCCTTCTCCGAGGGCGGTTAAAAAGTCGATTTGTTCTTCATCTAAACTATCAATTAATTCGGTGATCATTTTCATGTCTTCGTCACTCATATTGAAATCTGGCATTGCGGGTTTTTGAGCTGCGTTATTAGCAGCATTTGGTCTTGGTGCCGGAGCCATTGCAGAATATAAGAACATGTCATTTGAAAAGGCGATTGTACAAAGAAAAAAAATGATTGATTTGGTTTTCATAAAAATCTCATACTTGTTGTATGGGTTAAAACAATACGTAATTCTAGTTCAGTTTTTGATTTTAGTGATATGGTTATGCAAAGTCAATCAAAGAAGCTTCAAGCGCAGAGTGGATTTTTGCTCATAGAGTTGTTGATAGTATTATTATTGCTTGCCGTATTTACGTATATTATTGCGTATTATCAGAGTATGAGTATTCAGACAGGCTATGAAGCAATACAGCGTTGGAAAGCGGTGAATGTAGCAAGTTCATTTTTGGCTAAAGCAACTGTTGATCAAGCTTTACTCCAAAAAAAAACGTATGAAGAAGATGGGTATGTGGTAACGTGGGAAAAGGTGCCAATGAAAATTTCCTTGCCGTCTTGCTTTACTACTTTTAAAAAAAATTCCTATCTTAATGTTACGGTAACATGGAGTGGGTATTATAATAAACAGTATTCATATCAATGCATTGGTGGAGTTAGTTCGTGAATACTCATAAGTCAGGATTTTTGATTATGGAATTTCTTGTGTATTTTTTTTTGTTTTCTTGCCTTTCATATGGAATAATGCATTTTATTGTTACTTCTTCATTGCATTTGAGAGAAGAAAGTCGGCGACTCGTTGCTATGACAGAATTATTGACGGCATTAGATTATCTAGGCCATGCACTCCAAGCGGCACCTTCAAATATGAAATTGTGGAAAAAAAAAGAAAGCAATCTTCTCATTTGGCATGATAATGATCAAAATTGCGATGTTGGCATTTGCCAGATAAAAAATAAGATTTGGCGTATTAGCGGCACGTATTCACTTTTCAAACAAGCATGGAGTAGCAAGAAAAAAAGCTTGCTTGCAAAAAATATTAAAGAACTTTCTTTTGTTTTTAATGAAGCAACTATTCATGCTATGCCGCACATTTGCTCTATCACGTGTTCATTGACAAGTGAATCAGATTCAATTGCTTTATCCAATTCAGTTAAGAAAACAATGTTGTTAGAAAATAGGGCTCTATCGTGAAATCATCGTCTCAAGGATCAGCCCTGTTAACAATATTTCTTATTTTAAGTTCATTAACGTTGTTGTGTTGTGTAGTATGGCGAACGGCAACATTAACATTTGATGTTGCAATAACAAAACAGGAATTTGAAGCATATTATCAAAAAACAGCGGCATTTCTTAAGCATGGTTCAGAGCTTTGTAAAAATAATTTTAAATCAGTACAAACCTATTTAAAAAAACATCGAGATTTAGTCTTGGCATTACCGGCATCAGGAAATTCTGATCGTGAAAAAAAGCAACAATGCATAGTAAAGATACAGAGTATTAATGAAGATACTCTTGCTCTTATGGCAAAATTGCAAGAAGATGGACGGCAGCTCTATGTTCTTTCTTGCATAGTTGCTCATACTAAAATTTCGAATGCAGATGCGCATGATGCATCAACAGATTATTTTGCGGTGGCTTCATGGAAAAAAAATGGCTGTATACACAATGGTTGATGATCATACTATCAGCATTTTTAGGAGCATTGCCATTTATAGGTACCACTATTTTTGCTGAATGCGTTTTTATTTTTTTAATACCACTTTATTATCTTGTAGCGCAACAAGATGTTGAGCTTGGTTTGAAAGAAGGTTTTTTGTGGGGAGTCGTTTTTTATTGTTTTTATTTTCAAGGCATTGTTGTGCTCATAATGCAGCATGGTGTTGGTTCGTATCGATTGCTTGCTGGTATAATCTTAATTATATATGGAGCCTTAGGTTCCGGTTTTTGGTTTTTTTTATCTTCTGGGTTGGTTTCTATTTTTTCAAAATACTCACGGTATATATCAATAACAAAACTTGCTTGCTGGGTTGTTGGTAGTTGGTTTTATTTTTGGTTAGTCGATACAGCATTTTTTTCTGTTTTTGGTTTTTATGAGGGTGATCAATTGAGGTTTCTTTTGTTGCCTCTTGCGATTCGGCCACATTGGCTATTTGTTGGAAGGCATTTCACCCGTTTTGGTGGCTTGCTAATACTTCTTTTATTTTCTGCATCCTGCGCTTGTTTTTTAACTAGGTATAAAAAAAAAGTGTTTTTATTGTTTGCTCTGCTTTGTTTTTTACCTTTTGCAGCAGGGTGGTTATTTAAAACTGCAGAAAATAAAAAATCAGAATTTTTATCAACTATTGCCTGCATTATACCATCAATTGAACAAAAAGATCCGTGGTTAGTACATGAACATATTTGTGATTTGTTACGTATATGTGCGCAGAATAAAAGCATACAATGCATTTTTTTCCCTGAATCGTCATTCCAATTTCCTTTACATGATTGGTCGCGCTATATAGGTTCTTGGTATGATTGCCTTGGTAAGAATGATATGTATATAGTTCTTGGTTCTCATCGCCAAAATAGGCAAAAACTTTTTAATACATTATATGTTCTGCATAATCGTCGCATAATTAATCATTATGACAAAATTCACACCATGTTCTTTACCGAACGAATGCCAATCTATTGGTCATATTTCAAAGAAATAAAAAACCTTTTTTTGAAAAATAAATCCCCATTTTGCCAAGGAAAAAAAAAGAGGGCACCGTTATTTTTGCCATTTTATACTTCTCTTTACCCTTATATGTGCTCGGACCTTTTTTTTGAACCTATTACCACCACTTCTGTTACTACTGATAAAGGAACCTTACTTTGCCTTGTTAATGATTCGTGGTTTTCAGTTTCCTATATACCCCAATTAATGTTTTTACATGCAATGTGCAAGTCACTCTATGAAAAACGTGACATTTTTTATGTGAGTTACACAAAGAATGAATATATCTCTTATCATGGATATTCAAGCAAACTTTTAACAATACGTGGGTAGTTCTCAAAGGTGAGCTTTTCATGTATGCTATTGTCATCTAATAAAGTTTTTTTTGATTGAAAGGTGTGTTATGAAAGTTTTTTTAACAAAAAATGTAGAAAAGATTGGTCTTGAAGGTCAAATATTAAAAGTTGCTGATGGATTTGCGCAAAACTATTTGTTTCCAAAAAAATTAGCAGTGCAAGTTACTCCTGAAAATGAGGCTTTTTATACAGCAAAAATTAAACATGCGGTTCATAAAAAAGAAGCCGTTGCAACAGAAACATCTATGCTTGCTGAAACGATAAAATCTACGGTGATTACGGCAAAAATTGCAAAAGACAAAATCCATCATGATGGCAAACTCTATGGCTCAATTTCTGCGCAAGATATCGTAAATTTACTTGCAGAAAAAAGAATTTCAATTACTAAAAGCCAAGTTGAATTTGATAAGTCAATTAAGGCAAAAGGTACTTATGAAGTTACCATAAAGCTTTCTTCTCGGTTAAAACCAAAAGTGACCTTAAAAGTTATCTCAGAATAAGTTATATCATCATAGAATTTTAACTAGAATGTATCCATGCGCAAAGAACAATTAGGATTGGCTTCTCTTGATGGGGCACAAAAAAATAGATCTGCCGAGCAGCTGTTAGGGCAACGTTTGCCCTTTAGCGAACAAGCCGAAAGAGCTGTTTTGAGTGCTTTATTACTAAATGATCAACAGGTGAATGAAGTTGCTGAGTTGTTATTGCCAAATGATTTTTATCAACCTGCTCATAAAATCATTTATCAAACGTTACTTGATTTAACACATCAATTAAAGCGCATAGATATTGTCACCTTACAAGATGAACTTGAAAAACATGAGCAGCTTGCTGCGGTTGGTGGGATTGTAAATCTTCTTGCTTTGCAAGAAGATATTCCTGCTGTTGGTATGTTGTCGCATCATGCCCGTATCATTAAAGAGAAAGCAGTATTGCGAGATCTTATTGGTTCTGCAACAGAAATTATCACCAATTGTTATTCTCAAAATGATCAAGAAATTGATGCTGTTTTAGATGCTGCTGAAAAGACAATTTTTAATATTTCAAATAAGCGATCGCAGCAAAGTTTTGTTCAACTCAATATTTGGCTAAAAAAAACATTTCAGCATCTTTCTGATATTAAAGGTCACAGTAAGGGTATTACCGGTGTTGCAAGTGGATATAAAAAACTCGATCAATTCACTTCAGGATTTCAAGGCAGCGATCTTGTTGTTTTGGCTGCACGACCTTCAATGGGTAAAACGGCATTTGCTTTAAATCTTGCTATAAATGCTGCCAATAATGGTCAGTCAGTTGGTTTTTTCTCATTAGAAATGTCTGCAGAGCAGTTAACATTACGACTATTAGCTATGCAATCTGGTATTGCTCATCATAATATTAGGAATGCAACAATAACTTCTGATGAATGGCTTGAACTCACTCGAGTAGCAGGTCATTTGGCTAATTTAAAGTTCTTTATTGATGATACAGCGATGGTGAGTATCATGGATTTACGGGCCAAAGCGCGTAAGTTGAAAGCAGAACATAACTTACAATTTTTGGTTATTGATTATCTACAATTATTGCACAGCACCAAAAAGCATGAAAATCGCCATCAAGAAGTTTCTGATATTTCACGTTCACTCAAAGCTCTTGCAAAAGAATTAAGTATCCCTATCATTGCCTTGTCTCAGTTATCACGTGCTGTTGATAGTAGAACTGATAAACGTCCAATGTTGTCAGATTTACGTGAATCGGGTGCCATTGAGCAAGATGCTGATGTCATTATGTTTTTATACCGTGACATTGTGTATAACCAAGATACAGAACATCCCTTATTGGCCGAATTAATCATTGGCAAACAACGTAATGGCCCAACAGGAACTGTTTTTCTTAATTGGATACGAGAGATGACCTCTTTTGAAGATGCTGAGTATGAAGAGTAAGATAATAGTTTCTATAAGAATAATAATTTTTTTTGATGTTTTATTAATAATACCGTAAGATAGTTTACTATTGTTGACATTAGTATTGTTTTTTTAGGGGTATTATATCATGAATAAAAAGTATTTTTTTCTTTTCTCGGCTATTTTTGTTTTTTCAATGATATCTTTAGATGCAATGCAAGAAGAACATGAAGAAAACAATCATACACAATCGAAGCAATCATTTTTTAAAGACCAGGTAATTCCTTATGGTTTAGGTATTACCATAGGGGCTGCGGCGGTTTTAGCAACAGTTGGTATATATAACGCGGATTTTTTCCAAGAAAGTCGTGAATATATTGAAGTAGTACCAAATCCTGTGAAGTTATTTTTTGCGGCTATAGCCAGCGGCTTGGTCATTAGTAACCTTTGGCTTCTCATTCGGGTACAAAAGCAAGAAGGATTATTAAATATTTATGCGGATTTGGCTCGTCTTCGTTGCGATCATTCTATGAGGTGTATTGATTTGTTATCTAAAGAAGTACAAAAAAAATCCGATGAATTACAGGAACATAAAGTAGCTCTTAATAAGATTATTGTTCATCATTTCTTGTTTCAGGCGCAATCTACCAATAACCACGAAGCATTAAGCATTGATCTGCAAGCAGTGAAAAATATGTATAGTGATATGCAGGATGAAGTGAAAATTATTAAAGAAAAACAGGAAATGGCTTCTTTCTTGACCAATATCTTTGATGAATTACGGGGAGATATACGTTATAGAGAGGCATTGGTAAGGTCAGAAGTAATAGAACAACAACGAATTCATGGTAATCGTTTGAATCTTGGTGGCGTTGAATAAATTATTTATGTTATTTTCTTATTTTTTATTCTTGACCTATTTTTATATATAACTCTATACTAACCTTATTTTTGTATGCAAATTCAAGAGTTGGAATAGAAAGTTACGCATGATCATTTTAGGCATTGATCCAGGATTTAGTTTTACTGGTTTTGGTATTTTAAAAAAGGAAGGGCATAAATCATATTTGCTTGATTGCGGTTACTTAAAAATGTCGTCAGCAAAAACATTGTCTCAACGCATTGGCATATTCCATGCTTTTTTTACTGAAAAAATTACCAAATATCAAGTAACAACCGTTGCTATCGAAACCCCATTTTTGGGTAAAAATGCTCAAAATTTTTTAAAGCTCGGTTATTTGCGCGGCATTATCTATCTTTTAGCTGAAACACATGCATTAGCATTACATGAATTTGCGCCACGAGAAATTAAATTATCGGTAACAGGGTTTGGTGGTGCTGATAAGGAGCAGGTTGCGCGTATTATTTTGCGTCTTTTTCCTACACTTGTTGCGCCTGATAAAGCTGATGTGACCGATGCACTTGCAGTGACCTTGTGCTGTTTGTGGAAAAGTAATAGTATGCAAATAAAATCATTATCTTAAAAAAGGAGTTTTTATGAAATTTCTATCATTACTATCTCTTTTAACTATTTTATCAATTTGTGCAATGGATAAAGTTGTTGAAATTAAATTTAAAGAAGTTTCATATGGATGCTTTAAGTCAAAACAATTTGAACAAGTATGTAAGGGTGATGACTATAAAATATATACAGTTTCACAATTGACCAATGCTAAAACAGGAAAAAGTTCTTGGACAGGTAATCAAATGACTGAAGAAGAAGCAAAGAAAAAGTATGCAGAATTAGAAACACTATTTAAAGAACAAAATCAAGGACAGTAAAAATATTCAATTAAATAAAGGTTGTTACAAAAAATGTGTAGCAACCTTTTATATTATGAACGAGGCCTTAAAAGGCCACTTGCTTCTTGATAAAATGCTTTTGTTTGTTCATTGGCATCTGCATCAATAATTTTTCCAGATTGCTTGTCTTGATATTCTTGTTTAAATAGAGACGCTATTTTATATTGAAGATAATGATAGGGAGTTGGAAATGATTCTATATATATTCGTTTGCCTATAGCTTTTATTGATTCAAATACTTCATTATAAAGTGGCGCTTGTGCATCAATCAATAAGGATAATTTTTCTAATGCGTGTGTACGCAATTTTTGATCATGTATATCTTCAAAAGTTTTAACAAAGTTACCAACAAGTTCGCTAGTATCATGTGGTAATCCATGTTTTAACAATAATTGTATCATTTTTGAGGGTACATGTTTATTATTAAGAGAATAATGAAAGAGCATTGTCGTCGAGTGAATCGATGGAGCATTGTGAAAGTCTTTAAGCTGTTGGCTAAATGCCTTTCGCAATGTATTTAAAATTTTCTTTGTTTCTATAGTAGTTAATTTAGATTCTTTATCGCGGTTTTTCTCTTGAATTTCTCTTAATATACAAAAAATATGTAGTTTATCTTCTATGGGCAAATAGAAGTTTTTTGTTGAATAGGCAATGTCGACAGCGATATCAGCATAATCATCTAAAGGTAAAACTTTAAATAATGTAATAAGGGTTCTTTTATTTTGCTTTGATGCAAAAGCTCGGTTTAAGAGGGGGTTTATTAATTCTTCTGGCAAAGGATTTTGATTAAGTTGTACAGTTAGATTTTTAGGTTTTTGATTAAAAAATGCTTGCATTGATATTTTTAATAAAGATTCTGGTTCAAATTTTACTGCTTGAGTTTGTTCTTCATTTTCTCTTTGTTTTTTTGATGGTGGCGCTTCCATAGAATGTAGGGCGTTCCATGAAAAACAAATAAGAGATAATGCTAGGACAAGATTTTTCATATTCATAAATTTGTGCTTTCTAGAGTGTATTCAGGTTTTAATAAACTATATGCTTGCATATAAAATTCTTTTTTTTTGTTATTGGCATCTACATCAATAGCTTTCCCTAAAGAAATATTGTTAGATTCTTGCTTAAATATACTTGTCACTTTATGTTGAAGGTAATCGTAGGGGGTAGGAAAGCAAGAAGTTCTTCTATTAAAGACTTTGCCACTGGGTGTATGTATGAGAGCCGTGTTATGATAAAGGACTTTACCGCTTGATTCGCATACTTCATTATAAAGTGGCGCTTGTGCATCAACCAATAAGGATAATTTTCTTAACGCGTCTGCACGCAATTTTTGATCATGTATATCTTCAAAAGTTTTAACAAAATTGCCAACAAGTTGGTTAGTATCATGTGGTAATCCATGTTTTAAAAGTAATGCAATTGCTTCAGAAGGGGCTTGTGTTTCATTAAGACAATATTGAAATATCAAGGATTGCGAATCAATTGTCGTATACTCACAGAGTTCCAAATTTTTTTTAAAGGATTGTTGAAAGGCTTTTTTGAAAACATCTAAAATTATTATTGTTTTTTTGTTATGATTATTATCGTGTTCTAAATTGCTTTGCATAGCAGAAATAACTTCTACTTTATCTTCTGATAACAAATGAATGTTCTTTGGCGAATAAACAATATCAGCAGCAACTTCTTCACAATTTTCTGGAGATAGATTTAAGTTTTTAATAAGAGTTATAAGAGTATTTTTTGGCTGATAAGATTCAAGAGCGCTTATAAAAAGAGGGTTGTTTAGTTCTTCTGGTAATGGGTATTGTGTAAGCTGCTCAGATAGATTTTCCTGTTCTTGCTTGAAAAATGCCAGCATCGTTGTCTTCAATAAGGATTTTGGTTCAAATTTTACTGCTTGGGTTTGCTCCGCACGCTTCTCATTTTCTCTTTGTTTCTTTGGCTTTGCATTATCACTTGCATAGAGAGGTAAAAAATATATATATGACAATAATACTAATAAATTTTTTCTGTTCATTATAATAACTTTCAGAACAATAAGAATCATTTGTAATTTTAAAAGGTGAATCTTATTGTATAGTAAAATTTTGGGAAAGAACAGTTAATGATTGTCATCTTGAATGTCTGATAATGTTTATTATGTAAAAATTATTCTACTTGATTAACTTAAAATCTTTTAATAATGAATTATTAATTAATTACTTTTTGTCCCGAACCAATAAACGTCATTCTCAATAATACAAAACAACTATACCAATACACGGCATATAAACAGAATGAATTTTATAAAACAGATTGTATTCGCCGCTGCGTAGCAAAAGATACTGACGAAAACAAATTTATAGATGATGAATTAACCTTATCAGTTTTTAATTGCAAAAACATCTTATCAACCACATACTCAACCGCATGTGAAAGATCTAAAAAATAAGGATGCACACTAGAATTATTACATAACCTATATACTATGCTATGCAATAACTCTAATAACCAATCAAAATCTTTCCCAAAATCATAGGAAATATCCATTTTAATACTACCTAATTCCTTAAAACGATACAGGGCATGCAACATAAACAGCGCACAGCGCATATCTATTGTGCCTAGCAATGTTTTTGTATGCCATTCCTGTGTTGACTGCAATCTTACCGTTGCTTTATAACATACCTTTAATAATTGCTCTCGCGTAAAATTTTCACCAAATTCACTCAATATTAAAGCAACAAATCCCGTGATAAGTGCTGTAGCAATTGATGTACCATGAAAAAAACCATATTCAATAGCAGGATCATCAGTCAATGTTGTACTTATAATATTAAAACCTGGCGCTACAATTTTTGGACCTATAGAATGCTCATATTGAGAAAATGATGCAATTGAATATGTATTATTACCATCAAAGGAAAATGCTCCAACGTCAAAGGCAACTGACGGTAACCGGGCTGGATATGCCTCATGCCTAACGGCATGAGCATCAGCGCAATTACCTGACGCAGCAACAACATAGGGGATTTTAGCAATAATCCTTTCAATTGCATGAGAAATCTGATCATCATGTTGCCAGCAATCTGAAATCTTAAGACTTACGTTTACTAAAGGTATTCCTAAAGTATGAACTTTTTTTAATGCTTGTAATAAAGTTCCTTTATTACTGCAACCATAGTCATCAAAAGCTTTAATTATAATAATTTCAGCATTAGGTGCAAGGCCAAGAGGACCAAAAATGGGATGCTCACGTGCACCAATTACTCCACAAAGTGCCGTGCCATGTACTGCCATACCAAAAGTATTTTTGGTAATTGGTAATAATTCTAAAAGAGTATGTTTATCGTGAGTAGGTATTTTTATTGAAGTAAAAAATCGCTTTTTATCATAACTATCAAGAATTTTTATAAAGTCATTTATAAACTGAACATTATAACACTCATGCTTTTTTAAAAAAATAATAAGTGAATCAATAGTTTTACAACAACAATATTCATGTAAGGAAATTATAATTACTTTTTCACATTCTGGTAATAATGCATGACTATGCTTACTTACCCTATCAGTAAGATTTGTTACAATTTCTTGCATAGCATAATTCATAAAATTCAAAAAATTTGGCACAAAAAAGAAATGATGATTTAGTTGAGGATGCAATTCATAATCTCCTGGACTTATTTTGCGTAAGGCGATGCCCGTATCGATGATTGCTATTTTTACCCCCTTCCCTTTCTTAGGGGCCAATTGCCACAAGCTAAAAAAATGAGGAATAAAAGAAGAAACAGGCACTTCATCTTTACGCAAACCAATCGTAGGAATTTTTTGATGCCAAAAAAAATACTTTTTTTCTGGATGTTCCTTAGTAGTTGTCATCAATGATGAAAGCTGCTTTGCCGTAAACACGGTAGCATTATTAAAAAAAATACTGAGCAATACGATACTCAATAAATACTTAATTTTATTCATTTTAACCTCATTAGTTAATGTTACTAATGCCTTTGCTTGTAAGCAATATTTCACGCTATAAACAGTTTGTTGAAAATTTTATTGTCTAATTGTTAATATTTATAGAGAGTTTATAATACCTTGAAAGGATGCTTATGCAAAAAAAAATGACTTTATACTTAATAATAGCAGCAATTTTTATATTGCCTCACTGTAAAAACATACAAGAACCCACTATTAAGGAAACAATACAAGAACTTTATACGGGTATTTCAGGATTCGGCATCTCACCAGAAGATAGTAAGGTTTTTGCATCATTAGAATGTGCTTCAACCTATGGGGAAATTACTTTTGAAGCAGTAAAAACGTTAACTGAAAAATTAAATCTTAAAGATTCAGATGTTTTTTATGATCTTGGTTGCGGCGTTGGGAAAATGGTTATTCAAGTCTATTTAAGTTCCCCCGTAAAAAAAAGTATTGGTATTGAACTTTCTTCAGAACGGGCAGACAAAGCAATCAAAATCCAACAACAACTAAACCAAAGCAATAAGATTGCTAAAGAAAGAACATTGGCCTTTTATAAAGAAAGCTTTTTAGATGCCAATCTTGATGATGCCACCGTTGTTTATTTGGCTTCAACATGTTTTCCTGATGAACTTATGAAAAAGATAACTGAGAAGCTAGCCACCCTCAAAACGGGATTACGGGTGATAACCCTTAAAAAGTTGGCTGAAAATGCAAAATTTAAACTCGTTGATGAATTTATTCTACCGATGACTTGGTCAGATAGTACCAATGCCTACCTTTATGAGCTGATTTAAAAAAAAACCACCGCATTGATCGAAATCAATGCGGTGGAAAAAAGGAGAGTAGTAATGAAGCCTAATTAAAATCAGTAAAAAGTTACTGATAGTTAGTATTATGAAGCGTATCATAATAATGTCAAATATTCTGAAAAATTTAATAGTGTTAAATCACTATAAATAATGCACTTATTACTAGTAGGTTATATCCTTTTTTATTGTCTGTCAATAGTACCTAAAATGAAAAACATACTCATAGGGGAAACATTTCACATTGTCAATTTTATATGCTGAGTATCATAGGTCAGCAAAAAATCCTCAAAAAGGCCTTTTGCTGATGGAGAAGTGAAAAAGAGTTGGTTTTTGAGGCTTTGTAAAATGCCAAGCAGAATTTTACTTTTCAGAGGGTCAAAATCGGTCATAAAATCATCTAATAAAAAAATTGCTGAACCATTATGTTGAAGTATGGTTTGCATTTGAGCAATTTTTAAAAGCATAAGAATAAGTTTTTGCTGTCCTCGTGAAGCAAAAGAACGAGACATCTTATGACAAAATTCTATGGAGATATCATCCAAATGAGCACCGAACAGTGACCGTCTATAACGTTGCTCAAGAAGAAATAAATCATGGCTACCATCCATAAACAAATCGAATGATGTCGCTTTCGTTTTTTTCTGTTGATAATCAAAATGTATAGTTATTGATTCATTAAACCAATCTGCCAATAAAGTATTAGTACGATTTTGTAATTCTTGTAACAATTCAATTCTATATTTTTGGATAATACATGATTGTTCCCACAATTGTTGTGTCCAAATAATGAACACATCTCGTGCAAAAGAACCTTTATCCAGCAATGCATTTCTGCTATCAAGAATATGGCGATATCGTTTGAGATGCATAATAAATTCAGGAAATTGCAAGGAAACTGCTTGGTCAATAAATAAACGTCTGATTTCAGGGCCGCCCTTAATCATAGAAAGATCATCTTCGGTAATGGTAATTATTCGATATAAATGTGCTAAATCTTTATATGAAGTAATTACTTTTTCATCAATTTTAACCAATCGCTTTTTACCTGAAAAACCAATTTGCAGGTTATAGTCTAACTGATCACCCTGCATTTGCATTTTAATAAAGAAATTATCAGCTTCAAAATGAATAAGTTCTCGAGGAAGATGCGTGCGAAATGAACGTAAATAACAACCATAATGAATTGCTTCTAATAATGATGATTTTCCAGAGCCATTTTCTCCGGAAATTAACACAAGCGGTTTTTCAATGTTCAAGGAGACATCTTCAAAGCAGCGAAAATTTTTTATCTGAATATGATTTATGCGCACAAAAATACCATCATAAAATAATTAATTGTTGGTAGGAGAAACAGGCATCACCAAATATGTCATTGTATAAGTGTCCTGTACCGATTCAAAAATAATAGGTTTTGATGAGCTTTTTAAATAAAATTTAATTTGAACATCAGGAAAAGCTTGCAAACCATTTAATAAATAAGGTGCATAGAATCTAATATCAAGTTGCGAGCCAATAAAGCCATGCAATGGTAATGTTTCTTGTAATTTCCCTACTTCTTTGTTTTGCATAGCTACTTCTAAAAGCTCTTTATCAAAAGCAAATTTTGTTGCTAAAAACTGACCTGAAAGTAAACATGCTGAACGGCGCAATGTTTTCACAAAATGTGTTCTATCAACAAGTGCCGGCATAAATTCATTTTTTTGCAGAATAGCTTGATAATGAGGAAATTGATCAACCAATAATTTGGTAAAGAAATTAAATGATTCACCAGAAAAAACTAGTTGATTACCGCAAATGCCAATAAAGATCATTTTGGTGGTATTATTTTCAAGAAGTTTTTTGATTTCGAAAATAGCGCGACGTGGCAACAACCATTTTTTTTCCACTTCCAAAGTAACCGTTGGTGTATGTACTTGAGCAAGACAATGGCCATCAGTTGTCGTCATGATTAAGCCTTGTGATGAAATTTCTAATAATAAGCCATTAAGCGCAGGATTTGCATTATTTTGTGGAATTAAAAACGCAACCTTTTCAAGCATATCAACTAAAAACTGCGCATCAAGCTGCATAAGATTTTCAATCCGTTCAGGAAATGGTGGAAATGTTTCTGCATCTTTAATATTCAAAGAAAGTTGTACTTGATCAGATTGCAAAGAAAGTTGATTATCTTCAAAAGTGAAGGTTATTTGATCATATAATTCTTTCACTAAATCAAAAATACGTTTGCCTGAAACTAAAAAAGATTGTGGTTCAGCAATATCGCTGCTTTCAAGCATGCAATTCGATTGCAAACTAATTTCTAAATCAGTTGATTTCAAGATCAATTCACGATGTCCAATTTGAAATAATATTGATGCTGTTGTATCAAGCGTAGTACGTTTTGTGCATATTGGCTGCATAGAAGAAAGCATGCCGAGAATTGTTTTTTGATCAATAGTAAAAGTATGAGCCATCGAAAATCCCTTGAATTTTTTTTATTCCTTATAAAGGAAATGAAGTATCTGCAGTATAAGTAATCAGTATACTAAACAAAAAGTTGCTGCGCAAAATTATACTGATTATATTTTAACATTAAAAGCACGAAGAATCCCCCAAGCATCACAAATCCCTATTCCTTTTTTATGTAATAACAAATATGAAGGGTTAATTATTGGAGCAAATTTTTTCCAATATTGTTTTCTGCTATTCAAATGGAAGAGTCGTTTTGACATATTAAAAACATGTGGAGCTAAAAAAGTAGCTGCTTTTCCTAATCCTTCAATAGTTTTTAAATCGGAGGCAGGTAAAGTTCCAAATGAAAAATAAGGACATTTTTCTTGTCTTAACACCGAAAGAGTATGCAAAATAATATATTCAGAAGTATATTTTGGAGCATCTGAGGCATAAAAAAGTGCATTGATTGTCCAGCCATGAAAAAAATCCAAACGATTAAGAACAATAGCGCCTATGATATGATCTTTCTCTTGCACATAAAAAAAACGTTTATTAGAGCGATGAGAAAAAATATCAACATTCATAAGTGATGTTTGCGGTCCTTTACGATCTTCTAACCAATCATGACCCAACTTTTCCATAGAATGCTCAAGATGATTATTTTGACCACAATATTCATGGAAATGAAGATCAGTTTTTTTCAGAAGACCATATATATTACGCAATGCCGAAGCTTGCTTGCCACGCAATAATAAAGGGTCAACAAGTGGATCAACTATGATCTCATCGCCCATATTTAAAGCTGTTTTGATATATCCTTGTGCGCAAGCCCATTGTTTAAAATTTTCTGAAGCAAACAAATAGATAATAGTTTTTTTCTGTTTAATAAAATGATTATGAAAAGTATCAACAAAGTGTGGTAAATCTTGTGAGCTGCATAAAGGATCACCAAAAACTAGAATGCAACCCGCTTCATCACGATAACCAATAATACCATCAACTTCTGATATATGAAAAATTTTACAAGCGGCATCCATTACCGCAATTGATGGCGCTCTGCCCCACTTTTCTATGTAAGGCGCTACTAAACGTTGCTCATTTTGTATACTAAAATATTTTTCTTGTATCATGATTTATACCTTTACAAAATCTAACAGGTAATGATAAAGTAACCTTGATTGTAACAAAAAAAATTTAGAAAAAACTAGTAAAAAAATAAGGAGCACTATGAAATCACGTTTGTTTTTGTTGGCGTTACTGCCATTTTCTATTATTGCAATGGAAAAAAAAGAAAAAAACTTTGAAGCAATATATAATACATTCAAAATGGATGCCATGAGACAACTATCAGCAGAAGAAAGAAATGCAATTAGCTTAGATGAATATAAAGCAAATAGAGAAGCAGGCGTTAAGGCATTAGAAGTTTTTGCTCGGAATACAATAACTTTAGCATATAAAGATAAACCAATTAGCGAACAAAAATTTTTAAAAAAATCTAAAAAATATGCAGAGCAAGTCATTTATTTACGTGATGTTACTGTTGGACTTGCAAAAATTGATGTTGTTGATGAAATAACAGCCAAAGTTTATGCATTAAATTTATTGCCAACAGAAGAAAGAAAATATTTGCAATGTGAAGGCTATCGTTCCGATAAAGATAAAGCACTTCAAGCGATACAACATTATGCACAGCTAACTGGTGAAGAGCTTGAAAAAAAGAAATTATTAACAACTTCTAAAGAAGAATACGCACAAAAGTTTATTGAAGAAAAAGTAAAAGAACTTAATGCTTTATGGCTATAAAATAAGAGAAGCTTATGAAATTAAAATTCTGTCTTTTGGCGTTACTGCCATTTTCTATTATTGCGATGAAAAAAAAACATGCAATTCGTTTGATAAATAGAGGTGCAATAGATTGGCATCAATGGGATGTACATAATGAGGAAAATTTAGCATATAACTTATTATCAAGTGAAGAAATACAATGCTTATCAAAAGAAAATTACCGTTCTGATACAAATAAAGCAATGCAGGTAATACAAAAGTGGGCAAAACTTGCTGGCAATAGACTTAAAAAAGAATCCTTGTTAGCAACTTCAAAAAAAGAATATAAACAAATGTTCTTCAAAAAGAAAGTAAATGAATTTAATTGTCTTTATGGTTCATCAGCTATCAATTGGTTAGAACAACCCATTGATGTTGTTGATGAAAAATCAGCTAAAATACATGCAATGAGTGTATTGGCATACGAAGAAAGAAAATTATTACTTCACGACGGCTATCGTTCCAATAGAGATAACGCTTTTCTAGCGATACAACATTATGCACAGCTAACTGGTGAAGAGCTTGAAAAAAAGAAATTATTAACAACTTCTAAAGAAGAATATGCACAAAAATTTATTGAAGAAAAAGTAAAAGAGCTTGATTCTTTATGGCTTTCAAAATAATTTTAGCCTATACTTATTCTTAACATTTTTCACATACCTTTATTTAATAAAGTTTAAAACTATGAAATATATCCTTTTTATTTTTGCACCACCTCATTTTCCCGCATAGGGTAGTATTTGTTGTATCAAAAACAGTTATTATGAGTAAGTTCAAAGATTAAAGAGGATTTTTTTTATGTATATTCAATTTATCGTTTCATTTATTGTGTATCTTATCATTGTTTTAGCAATAGGCATTTTTGCAGCGCGTAGTCAAACACAAAAAAACACCGAACAATCAAGCGATTTTTTATTAGGCGGACGATCAACACATTGGTTTTTAACGGCACTTTCTGCGCACGCGGCTGATATGAGCGATTGGTTATTCATGGGTTTGCCAGCTGCCGTTTATGTGCAAGGTGGTTATGAAATTTGGATCCCCATCGGTCTTTTAGTTGGCATGTCTTGCGTGTGGCAGTTTATCGCTAAACGATTACGTGTTGTCTCGGCACAGTATCATGGCGTTACTTTAGCTTCATATTTTAAAAATCGATTTGCTGACACTTCAGGAATACTCATTTCTGTGTGTGCATTAATTTCATTTTTCTTTTTTTCTATTTATCTTTCCGTTGGCTTAAAAGGCGTTGGCTATGTTTTGAAATCAGCTTTTCATCTTGATTATCATGTTGGCGCTTTTTTAGCAGTAATTGTTGTTATAACCTATACTGTTGTGGGCGGATTTGTTTCTGTTGCATGGATTGATCTATTTCAAGGTCTTTTTTTATTAGCAATGCTTATGCTCGTTCCTCTTGTTGGTTTTTTTAAGATTGGTGGTTTTGCAGCAATTATTAAAGCAGCACTTCTAAAGAACATCTCATTATCGCTTGTGCCAGATTTTTCATTGCGCGGCATTCTTTCTATTCTCCTTAATCCCTTTGCTTGGTGTTTGGGCTATTTTGGTATGCCTCATGTGCTCACAAAGTTTATGGGCACCGATGATCCAGAACAATTGCATAAAGCAAAATATGTTGGTGTTACTTGGCAATTATTAGCAACAACATCTGCTGTTGCTGTTGGCCTTGTTGGCATTGCCTTTTTCATGAATGGTGTTCCTGGAAAGCCTGAGTTTATATTTATTGAGATGACTAAAGCACTTTTTGATCCTTGGTTTGCCGGTATTGTTTTATGCGCTATTTTGGCGGCAACAATTTCCACCGTTGACTCGCAACTTTTAGTACTTGCGAGTATTATTGCACAAGATTTTTATAAAAATATTTTTTGTAAACAGGCAACAACAAAGCAAATGCTCTTTGTGTATCGTTGCGCATTAGTTGGCGCAGCATTTACCGGCTATGCAATTGCATGGAATGAAGAAAGCACGATTATGTCGTTGGTAAAATATGCCTGGTCAGGATTGGGATCATCATTTGGACCGTTAATGATCCTTTCTCTCTATTCAACCACGGTGAACAAATATGGTGCAATTACCGGTATTCTTGCTGGCGCTTTTGTTTCTGCAACATGGGATATAATAAATCCCTCTATTACAATCATGCCAATCTATTCAATCGTACCTGGATTTGTTGTTGGCTTAATAACTATTTATGGCGTTTCATTGATAACTAAAAAGCTAAAATAAGAGAAACATTCTTTATTCAAATCCCTTAAGAATTTGCATGGCATGATTAGCAACATCCACCTTATCAATGCGAGCAATAATAATTCCATGTTCATCGATCAGAAAGGTCTTTCGTGATGGCATCGGAAGACACCAACCGCCAAGACATTTAACGGCACCATAAGCTTTGGCGCAATTTTTATTGGTATCGTGCAACAATGGGAAAGGGAGCTGATGATGTGATTTAAATTTTTTGTGTGATGTTGCATTATCAAAATTAATCCCAAATACAACAATTCCCTTTTTTTGTAATAATGAAAAATTATCACGTAGTTGGCAGACTTGTTTTGTACACCCCGGCGTTTCATCCCTGGGATAAAAACAAAGAACAACTTTTTTCCCTCTATAATCCTCTAGCTTATGCAAAACGCCACTTTCATCAAAAAGTTGCCAAGATGGAGCCTTATCTCCTTTATTAAGTAGCTTTTTTCCCAGACTAATAGAAGGGATTAGTATTATTAGAAAAAACATACAAAGTAAAAAAAATTTTTGAATCATTAATTCACCATACTATAATGTATAACTTTCTTATTGAGAATAATAAAAGGATAGTAAAAGGTGACACCATTGTAAACATACAATACAGTTCAAAACATACCTTTTTATGATCGTGGGTGTTTTTTATCGTATATTTTTCGTAAATAACTTACTTCAACATGTGTATAAATTTGTACCGTTGAAATATTTTCATGACCTAATAAAAGTTGTAATGAACGTAAATTAGCACCATTTTTAAGTAAATGAGTGGCCAATGAATGGCGCAAAGTATGCGGCGAAATAGTTCTATTTATTGTCGTTTTTTTGCATAATTCTTTTAATATTGCCCAAAATGCTTGGCGAGAAATTGGTTTAAGTATGCCTGAATACAAAGTCGGAAAGAGACAATCAGTTTTTCCGTGAACTTTCATAAAATTTTTATGATTTGTTTCTAAATAATTACGAAGCATGCTCATCACTGATTGTGGCAAAGGAATAATTCTCCCCTTACCTCCTTTTCCCATAACTTCAAGGTGCCCAGTATCAAAATGAATACTTGAACAGGTCAACGTAGTTAGTTCGGTGATACGTAATCCTGAAACATACAAAAGATAGAGCATAACCTTATTGCGTTGTGCCATCTGAGAAGTATCTTTATCGGCTACCATAAAAAGTTCTTGTATTTCACTTTCTGACAAATAATTAGGTAATTTTTTTCCAAGTTTAGGAAATGTTAAATCAACCGTATAATTTTTCCAATCGAATGTATCATGAGCCCATGCAAAAAAACTTTTTAATGATGAAATTTTGCGCGACATACTTTGCGCTGATAGTCGTTCTTTTTTTAATTGAGCTAAAAATGATTTTAAGTGATCAAATGTTGTATCGGACAAAGCGCTATTTTGGTTGTTCAAAAAAACGACAAACTGTCGAATATCATTCATATAAGCGTGAAAAGTATTAATCGCTATGCGTCGTTCGGTTAATAGATACGCTTCAAATTTATTAAGTATTGATTCCATAATTTAAAACTACTTTTTTTTAAAAAAATAAAATTGCTATAAAGATCGTTGATATTCGATTGTACCAATACTATGTAAAAAGATCATCTGAAAGCAACTTTAAAAAATAGTACTTGCAAAATAAGTATTTATGAAGTAAATAATTATCATTATAAAACATACCTCACTAAAAAAGGAACCCATGAATAAAAATTACAAAATAGTACTTTTGACTTCTTGCTTGTTGCTATCAATTTCATTACAAGCCATGAACAAAAAATCGGGGGGATTAAGTTTATCAACAAATGCGAGTGCAATAAGTGATGGCATTGGCAATATGCTATCAGATCCATCTACCCTGACTTCAAGTTTATGTACTATTGCTTGGCATAGCATCAACAACAATGCGAGATCAGGTTTTTTTGATAGCAACACATTAAAGGATCCACATGTTATGTATTCGATTGCAGGTGGTATTATTGGCAAAACAATAAAATCAACGATAACTCATGAATCATTTAAAAAATTACCAAGTCCAATACAGGTAGTTATTGCAAATCCCTTTTTAAGTACCTATGTTGGTTTGCATTGTTATTTTAAATATAATGAAATAAAAAATAATCCTTTGCCCTATCTTGGTGAAATAGGATTATTAGGCGTACATTTTCTCAGCAAGCAGTGGGGTTATTAGTAAACAATAAATTATTAGTAAAAATATATATAGGGTTGTGCATAACACGAAAACGTCATTCTGAGGCACCTTGTGCCGTAGGAATCCAATATTTTTTAATTAAATCTGGATTACTATGTCGCTTCGCTCCTCATAATGACGCTGTTTGCTTTGTTATTATTTTATTTACATGTGCATAGCTTAAAGATGGTTGCTATAAAAAACAAAAAAGCCCCCGATTATAAAAATAATCGAGGGCTTTTTAATGTTTAAAAAATTATTAATATGCTTTTGCAATAAGAATATCTGAGATTGAAGATTCATCGCAAAAAAAACAAGATGAGAAAGTAATTTCATCAAGTAAGCAACGAATAGTCGCCTTATATTTCTTTACTTGTTCTTCACATGAAGCCTTGCGGCACCACCCTGTTTGATAAAAGCCGCCATCTTTTTCTAACATTGGCCCAAATTCAGCAATTTTTTCACCAGTATGCCACTGCTTTTTTAATCGTTCTTCTGCTCGTTTATATAATTCATGATGCAATAAAGCAAGACGCCCTTGCACCGCTTCAATTACTTTCTCAAAAGGAATGGTCTCTTTTGCTAATCCCAAACGATCGGCAATTACCACGGTGCCATTGGCAATATCACGAGGACCAATTTCAATACGAACAGGTACACCTTTTAATTCCCAATGAAAAAATTTCTCACCTGGTCGCATATGTTCATTATCGTCAATTTTAATGCGGCAAGAATTTTTTAATTGTTGTGCAATTGTTTGAACAACAGAAAGCAATGCTTGTTTATCTTCATCAGTTTTAAAAATAGGAATAATCACGACTTGAATCGGTGCAATTTTTGGCGGCAACACAAGACCTTTTTGATCACCATGTACCATAACAACAGCACCTATTGAGCGAGTCGTAAACCCCCAACTAGTTAGATAAGGATGCTCAAGGCCACCTTCGCGTGTTTGATAGGTGATTCCAAAAGCTTTTGAAAAATTGCGTGAGATAATATGAGAAGTACACATTTGTAATGCTTTGCCATCTTGCATTAATGCTTCAATGGTATAGGTTGTATCAGCACCAGCAAATTTTTCACTTTCAGATTTTTGTCCTGGAATGGCTGGAATGGCTAAATAATTTTTAATTACATCTAAATATTCATGAAACATCATACGCGCTTCATCTTCTGATTCTTGCGCCGTTTCGTGAGCAGTATGGCCTTCTTGCCACAAAAATTCTGTTGTGCGTAAAAATGGTCGTGTGCGCATTTCCCATCGCACAACATTACCCCATTGATTAATTTTCATCGGTAAGTCGCGCCACGATTTTATCCATTGCGCAAACATATAATGAATAATTGTTTCAGATGTTGGTCGAACCACTAATGGTTCTTCAAGTTCTTTACCGCCACCATGAGTAACAATAGCAAGTTCCGGTGCAAAACCTTCAACATGTTTTGCTTCTTTTTCTAAAAATGATTTAGGAATAAAAATGGGAAAATAAGCATTTTCATGTCCGGTATCTTTTATTTTTTTATCTAAAATATCTCGAATATTTTCCCATATAGCATAACCATAAGGGCGTATTACCATACAACCACGCACAGGAGATTGATCTGCTAATTGCGCTTCATACACAACATCTTGGTACCATTCAGGAAACTGTTTTTGAATATCGGAAAGTTTTTTACTCATAGCACATATTATTTTAGCGTAGTATAAAAGATAACAACATGCTTAAAATACTGCATATTTGGAAGAAAGTAAAAAAACTTTATTTATACAATCCTACAGTCTTTGCCCTTTGGAGTATTTTTTGGTTTATCTGCATAATAACGTTGCAATGCAACATCATGGTTTTCTTGGTCTCCAACAATAATAACTGGCGAGACTTCAGATTCCTCAAGTTGCGCCATACCAATAGGGGTAGTTGGCGCTTGCCAAGAAAATGGCACCTGTTCATTTTCTTCAGTTACTATGTAATCAGAAGGCTCTTCGATCAATTTTTCAACAAAGCGCTTATTAACCGGTTCTTCTAAAGAACGTGGTCTTATGCTTTGAGATTTTTTCTTTTTAGGAAGTACTACAGAAGAAGACATCTTTGACAATTTCTTTTCTGTTCTCTTAAGCGGTGAGCCAGAAGGAGGCGTTTTAGAGGATCTTAAATTATCACTACCCAATGCACGTGATAATGCTTTTTCATTATATGAAGTAGGTCGAGGACTTTTTTTGTATCCTTCATGATTACCCTCATCATCAATTAAAGGTTCATAATCATGATCAGATTCAGAATCTGTGTTACGAATGACAATGCTATCCGATTCAAAACTTTTTCTCGGCGTCGAATCATCAGATGATCGTGATAAGCTTTTTGGCGTTATTGTTGCTGGACTTCCATCATCATCATCCTCTTCTGAACTTGAACTTGATTCATCAGAAGCATCATTTGATCCACCTGAAGAAAAATAACCACGATTTGGAGATGTTGGAGAAGTAATACGTCTATGCAAGTCCTGAAAATTTATACGAGGTACCTGTTGAAGATTAAGGCCATGTTTTGGTTTTCTTCTTGCGAATTCTTCACTATCATCCTCTTCTGAACTTGAAGATGTTGAAATATCATTATTTTTATCCAAATGTTTTAGTATATTAGATAATTTTTTATCAATACTATCCATTCGCACAGAACTTTTTTTATAACAATTACATAGCCGAATGAGACCATTAGAACAAACATCAAGATTCTTTTGCATCTGAATCATTGATGGCAATTCTTCGGCATATTGTTTGCCTATCCATTCTTGAAATAATTTTTGTATTTCTTCTTCAGAAATTCTTGGTGATGGTTGTTGCGGATTAAGCTGAGCTTTTAATGTATTAAGTTCATTAGTAACTTTTTCAACTTCAGTTTCTTCTTTGGGCATTCTAAAAATAAAACGAAATGTTTTTTTTGCCAAAGGGGCACATTTTTCAACGGCAAATAAACCTACAACAACACAACAGGCACCTTTCCAAAAATCAACATCGCTTACATTGCTTAAATATTCCTTACCCGAATCATAAAGCCAAGATAAAGGATGTGCTTCTAATGAATCAGATGAAAACAATAAGACACAAAAGAAACTTATCGCAATAATAAATTTTTTTTTCATGATTTTTGCTCCAATATTTTTAAAACCTCTCATGAACATAGAGTACACTAGAAAAATATAATGAAGCAATAAAATGCATTAATTGGAGCATACTTCATTTTTTTATTGCTTTTTTTAAGGTTTTTTTTGTTTTTGTTTTAGAATGATGACTTAGGCTAGCTTTAAGTGATTCCATGAGTGATTTATCACGTTTAATTTTTTTTGGCTTTTCCTCTAAAGAAATTTTTCTACGCCCTTTATTTTTTTTAATAGCAAGAGCAAGATTCTCAGCAAAAGTATCTTTAAGATGACTAATATCAAACTTTTTTTTTGTTCGCTGTGCAATTAATTGTAAGGCAAGTTTTAATTCATCATGTGGAATTGAGGGAATAACGTTTAATGTTTCTAAATATTCAAATTTTTTAATTTCATAATCATAATTAAGTGTTGTAAGTAAGAGTCCATTTTGATAAGGCGAAATAACACATACATGTTCTTTATCTTTAATAACAAAAGTCCCAATTGCTACTTTATCAGCTTTATTTAATGCTGCAACAAAAAGAAAATACGATTTTTCACCAGTTTTTTTTGGTGCTAGATAATAATGGTTATCAAAATAAATTGGATTAATTTGTATTGAATCAATAAATTCTGTAATGGTAATTGACTCAGTTTTAGTTGGTTTTAATGCACGTAAATTTTCTTGCGTAAGAATAAAATAAACGTCTTTTTTTAGCTTAAGTCCTTTAACGAGGTTATCCCAAAGAACTTCTTTTTGACAATGATCACACCAACGCTTATAAGAAATAGGGTTATTACAAGTGCCACAAAGCATGGTAAAACCCAATATCTTTGATTCAACAGCAGTAAAAAGAGATACGGGAATAGTAACTAATCCAAAGGATAAAAAGCCTTGCCAAATTGGTTTCATTATTACACTCCATGTATTGATTTGTTTTTAGTAGTAACAAATAGCGTACATGAAACTCAAGAGATATACGTATAAAAAAAGTTATTCGTATCTTTCTAAGCGAGCCAACCCTAAATCTTTACTTTGTTCAAAACATCTTTTAAAAAAGTAAAGCGAGAGCACAAAATAAAGAATGCTTAAGAGAAAACCTTTTATTAATAAACTTGTTGGCATTAATCCTGTCATAATAAAAGATCGTATACCTTCAAACAAATAAGGCTGAGGAAGACAATAAGCAAAAGATTGAAGCCATTGCGGTAACACAGAAAGAGGAAAAAAAATACCGCTTAAAGGAACAAATGCCCACACGCCAACCCACATAAGCCCTTCAACATTTTGCCCACGCATAACAATACAAGATGCCGTCAAAAAACCAATACTCCACCCAACCAGAATAATTAAAGCAAGAAAGGGCACTAATTCCCAACCAATGCTTAATATGTTTAACGAATACAAAAACCAAATACAAAATACACCAAAAAACAAGGTAAAAATTGATTTTAATAAGCCAATAAAAACAACGGCTGTCATCCATTCATACAAAGTAAGTGGTGTTGAAAAGACATTACAAAAGTTATTTGATCGCAATTCATCAAGCAAACTATAACAAACTTCCATATTTGCACGAAAAAGAATTTGCCAAAAAAGTAATGCTGTTAATAACATAAAAGTAATAAGAGGTGATTCGTTTTGTCCATGCCAAAGACTATTGCATCCCCATAATATAATATTTAAAAGCGGCCAATACATAATATCAGTAAAGCGCTGAAAAACACGAAAAGTTAAAAGCAAATGGCGCAAAATCATAGCATTTATTCTATATATTTCCATAAAATATCTCTCAATTTTTCTTTAAAATATGTAAAAAATAATCTTCCAAAGTTGGCTTTTCAATAGAAATTTGAGAATAATCAACACCAATTTTAGCAAGTCCAACTAAAAGGTTAGCAACATCATGTTCATCAACTTGAATTTCTATGAAATGCTCTTTTATTTCAGAGCGCCAATTTCGCTGATTGACATATTCTTGAACCTTTGCAAAATCGTGAGTTTCCATCATAAGGTTAACGCGTGTTTTTGAAATGCTTGCTGCAATTTCTTGAGGTTTATTATCAGCAATGATAATGCCATTTTTTAAGATTAATACGCGATCACAAATTTGTTCTACTTCAGCCATATTATGAGAGGTAAATAACACAGAAATATTTCGTTCCTTTTGTTGTTTAACAATAAAATTTTTCACATCTTCTGCCACATCAGGATCAAGTGAAGCAGTTGGTTCATCTAATAATACAATTTTTGGGTCAGCAAGAAATGCTTTTGCAAGCATCACTCGCGTCATTTGACCCGCTGATAAAGGACCGGCATATTTATGACGAACTTCCCACATGCCAAACAAAGTAAGATATTCTTCAATTTTTAGAGCTCTTTCTTTGGCAGAAAGACCATATATTCTGCCATAAATATCAAGATTTTCATAAATAGTTAATCTGCCGGGAAGTTTTGTATAGGCGCTGGCAAATGCAATGTGTTGCAATATTTCAGAGCGATGAGTGAAAAAATTCTTGCCGAAATAATTAATTACACCAGATGTTGGCGTCATCAAACTCAATAACATTTGAATGGTAGTGGTTTTTCCTGCTCCATTAGGACCAAGAAAGCCTAAAATCTCACCTTCATGCAAGGTAAACGAAATATTATTTACTGCAACGAATGACTTTTGGTTTTTGCCAAACCATTTTTTCTGTGAGAATATTTTTGTTAACCCATCAACAGTAAGTACTGATTTTTTTTTATCTAACATTTTTTCACCTGCTATAAATATTTTTTATAGTCTAACATTATCTGTTGATAACAGCAATGCATTACTGTTGGCAATAAAAAAAAATAATTATTTATAAAATATATTGCATTTAATTTGCTGAAATTGGTACTCTAACTCTAAGTTATAGAAAAAAACTATGACTAAAAATTAGGGGGAAACAATGAAGAGTGCTCTTATGGTGATTAGTGCCTTATTAATTCCATCGTTATTATTAGGTGCTGAACCAAATTTCACCATACACTTTCCTCTTGAAACGATTACCACCCACTCAACTGTTTATTTATCTGCTCATGGTTTAGGCGCAACTCAAAATCAAGCACAAGCCTTATTGCCCGATAACAATAAATATTGGATTATTAACAAACCTTTAGCTGTATTTGATTTTCCTGATGCAAAGCCTACTCACATGGAATATGATACTAAACAAGTAAATTTAGGACAGCAACCAGATATTGATCGATTGCGTTATGCTTATTATAAAACTCGTCAAGAATTACCAAATCATGATATTGTTCTGACTGGTATTTCACGAGGAGCGGTTACTGCATTCAATTGTATGGCTTTACATCAGCTTGAAAATGTAAAAGCATTAGTGCTTGAATCACCATTTGATACTTTTAATAATGTGGTGAAACATTTATTGCGAAGATTTCATATTGGTTGGATTCCCTTTTCTAAAAAGTTAGCAATTAGATATGTCAAAAAAACATTTCCATCATTTGACATAAATGGTGTTTTTCCGCTTAATGTTGCACATATGATGCCATGTGATATGCCAATATTATTGTTTCATGGACGACTCGATAGAACTATCCCTTTAAAAAGTTCTTGTCTTATTTATTGCGCATTACTTGAAAATGGCAATAAAAATGTTTATTTATTAATAGTTGATGAAGGGGATCATGGTAAATTAATTACCGGCCCACAAGGTGAACTTATTCAAAATGTTACTCATGCATTTTATAAAAAACATAATTTACCACATGATCCAATTTTTGCTCAACGCGGTGAAGCGGCTTTGAAAAATTGTCAGCCTAGTTTGCAAGAAATGAAAAAATATATGAAAAAATTAAAAAAACTAAGAAAAAAGATGAACAAAAGCAACCTCGAAACATTCGATCTTGTTTAATTCTTGAACAAAAAATAGTTACTCCAGAAAACAAAAAAACGTTAATAGCAGAAATGCCATTAACGTTTTTTTTAATTTTAAGTTTTGTGCTTTTTATTTTAAAAAAGCAGGTGAAGCGATTAATAAAACGAAATACATGACAAATTAAAATTATTTTAATGCTTTTTTTTCAAATCAAAATAACCTTGCCTCTTCTCTTCACTATATACGCAATAAAGGCCAGACAAAAGAATCATTATAGAAAATACAAAATAGATGGAAATTGATTCGCTAAGAAAAAACCACCCAAACAAAGCCGCAAATGCCGGTGTCATCAATTCGCCAAAGGTGACCAAGGTGGCCGTGTATTTTTTCAAGAGGTAACCATACAATAAATAACAAATTATATTACCAAAAAGAATTATTAAAGTGAGGTATAGAAGAAATGGTTGCAACTCAGTTATAGGAAACCATTGAGAAATCCATAGGGGATTAACGTGACTGTCGTTTCAAAAATATAGGAAGTAATAAGTGCTGCAATACCGCCAAAAAACATACCAACACCATTAATGAATATTATTGGCAAAGCATGTTTTTTAATACCTTTTCTAATAACAACCCAACCATAAGCAAATGAAGTTATCGCAGCAAATATTGCTAATTCTGGTAATGAAACGAATAAAACATTGCGACCTTCTGATGATGATGATGAAAAAATAATTGGTAATGAACCAAGCAAACTCAGTCCAAGCCCAACAGCTTTTTTAATGGTCATTTTTTCATGAAAAATGTAATAAGAAAAAAGCGCTGCAATTGCAGGAGAAAGACTAAATAAAAATGCTGTTTTTGCTGAAGTCATATATTGCAAAGACCAAAATTCCATGGTATAGGCAAAATAAAAACAGAAAAAGGAAACTTGTGCAAAAAGCACGTAATCCTGCTTATACAATTTTGGAAACTGTTTGTTTTTTAAATAATAATAAACAAGAAAAATAAAACCAGCAATAATAAGGCGAATGCTAATTAGAAAAATTGGCGGTGAATAATTGAGAAGAATTTTTCCTAATGTATAAGTGCTTGCAGAAAAAGCAGAAAGTAACATTAACGGTAGCATTTTTTTCCTTTTTTATTCTTTTTCATCGCTGACAAGATGAATGTCTTCATCAACAATACGAACTCGTTGAATATTCGTTGCCTTGCCACTTGCCGTATCAATTTCAACCCAAACACCAGATAACACCATAGGGCCTTGTATGTCAACTTCAAACTTTTGTGGCATTTGTGTTAAAAAGTTTTTTATGATTGATTCTTTTTTCATACCAATCATAGAGTTGAGAGAACCTGCCATACCAAGATCAGTAATATAAGCAGTGCCATTTGGTAAAATTCTTTCATCAGCAGTTTGCACATGCGTATGAGTACCCACCAATGCACTGACCCGCCCATCAAGATAATAGGCAAGAGCCATTTTTTCAGATGTTGTCTCTGCATGAAAATCAACAAGAATTATTGATGTTCGAGACTTTAAAAAAGTTAAGGCAGAGTCAGCCGCGCGAAACGGATCACTCACGTGTTCACGCATGAAAACTCTGCCTTGTAAATTTAAAACCCCAATAGAATAACCACCACATTGATATATGCCAACACCACTACCCGGACAATCACTAGGAAAATTGTCTGGCCTCAAAAGATCTTTATTTTCTGATAGATAAGAATATATTTCTTTATTATGCCAAATATGATTGCCCGATGTAACAACGTCAACGCCATTGTGTTTAAAAAAGCGTACAATGCGCGAGGTAATGCCTCTACCTTGGCAACTATTTTCTCCGTTTAAAACAACGAAATTAATTGAATGTTTGCTTTTAAGCTCATTAATATGCTTTTGGAAAATAATTCTTCCTGGAGATCCAACAATGTCTCCTAATAGCAAAACTCGTATTTTTGTACTCATAGTTACCTTATTATCTTGCATATTCAATTGAACGTTTTTCGCGAATAACGTTAATTTTGATTTGTCCTGGGAATGTCATTTCTTGTTCGACTTTCTTTGCAAGATCACGAGCTAGAATTGCTGCTTTTTCATCGTCCATGAATTCTTCTTCAACAATAACTCTAATTTCTCTTCCTGCCTGCAAAGCATAAGCTTTTTTAATACCATCAAATGATAACGCAATCTCTTCAAGCTTTTCAAGACGTTTTATATACGCAGACAATGTTTCGCGACGAGCTCCTGGACGAGATGCAGAAATTGTATCGGCAATCATTACAATTGGGCCATACAATGAAGTAAAGGGAACTTCTTCATGATGGGCTGCAATTGCATTGACAACCATTGGGTCTTCACCACATCGCTTTGCAATATCAGCACCAATAAGGGCATGTGGACCTTCAACTTCAGCGGTGACCGCTTTACCAATATCATGTAAAAGTCCGCATCGTAATGCGATGGTACCATCTAATCCAAGTTCTTCGGCAATCATGCGAGCAAAAATACCAACTTCTTTACAATGCTCTAAAACATTTTGTGAAAAACTAGTTCTGAAGTGTAATTTACCAAGCAAGGTAACAATTTCATGGTTAACTCCTTGTAAATTAAATTCGAGTACAACTTCCTTGCCATATTCTTCAATAATTTCATCAATATCTTTTTCACATTGTGCAACCGTCTCTTCAATGCGCGTGGGATTAATTCTACCATCGGCAATTAATTTTTCTAAGGCACGTTTTGCAACTTCACGGCGAATCGGATTAAAACCAGAGATCGTTATTATTTCAGGTGCATCACCAATAACAAATTCCATACCGGTTGCCATTTCAAGTGATTTAATATTTCTTCCTTCTTTTCCAATGATCCGTCCCTTCATCTCTTCATTGGGAAGATGAACAACACCAGAAGAATGCGGTGCCACTTGATCGGCAGTATAACGTTGCATTGCACTTACCACTAATTGAATCGATCGATCCTTAGCTGTTGTGCGAACATCTTCTTCAACTTTTTGTATCCATTTTTCGCTGGTTAATCTAACTTCAGCTTGTAAGGTATCAAAGAGTGATTGTCGAGCTTCATCGCGAGTCATGCCGCTAATATTTTCTAATTTTGCAATAAGTTCAGTATATAAAGATTTAATCTTATTTTCATCAATGCGCAGCCTATCATTTACGCGTGATATGTTGCGCTCTTTTTGTTGTAACTCTTGACTGAGATCGTCGAGACGTTGTTCTTTTTTTTCAATATTTTCATATTTAGTGTTAATTTTTGTTTGAAATCGTTCAAGCTCAAGACGCTCGCGCTTAATCTCAAGATCAAATTCATTTTTTCGTTTATGTAGTTCATCTTTTAGCTTTAATGAAGCTTCACGGCGTTCAACTTCAACATCTCGTTTAACATGTTTCCATTTTTCTTGAGCTTCATTGGCGAGCAAAGAAGCCTTATCAATTTTTCGTTTTGCAAAAATTAATAAAAAAATTGCAATACCAATGCTTATAAAACTGAGTAAACCCAGTAATCCAAAAGTCAAAAATTCCATCATTATAAAATCCTATTATTTAATGCAATAAAATACTATAAATTACCCGTCAATAGTAAACATACTATCATAAAACGAGGTTAAAATTTAGTAATAAAGTTTTCAAAAAAGTGTGGGAAATAAAGAGTAGCACATTATAAAGAATGTGTTTAAGTTAATGGAACATGGTACAAAATTTATAATGCAGAAGGTATTGATGCAATAAGATGTTTTATAAAAGCCTTAGTATCATCGTATTCCAATTTGCCAGAATGTAAGTCCAAAGCAATTTTCAAAGCTGCCAACACGGCAATTTTTTGCAAAGGCATCTCAGGTGCTTTTGCAGCAATTTCATGCATAAGTTGGTCAATATGACACGCTGCAGAAATTACGCGTTGTTCTGGCTCATCACTAAGAATGCTATAAGAATCACCGAAAACAGTAAGGCTATATTTTTTTACTTCAGGTTTCATTGTTGATCTTGATTACCTATAAGTGAATCAATATTCTTAATAAGATCATCAACAGCGGTTCGCGTTAATGCTTTCTCTTCTTCAAAGCATTCTTTGCCGCGAAGCATAGACGTTTCTAAAACATCTATTTTATCAAGTAAAGCAGTATTTTCTACTTTTAATTCTTTAATACGTTCTATAAGTTGCGCTATTTTTAACTCTAAAATTTGTAATGTTTCCATTAACTCTCCTTTTTTACTTAGATTTATTATTACTATCAAAAGTAACTCTATACCAATTCTAAGTAGCCACACTCATAGTTGTCAAGATTATTTCTTTACAAACGTAACTAAGAGTGAAAATGCAGCTGGATCATAAATAGCAAGCTGGCTTAACATCTTTCGATTAAGTTCAATTTTTGCTACTTTCAAGCCATGTATCATTTTATTATATGACAAGCCATGTTTTTTTGAAGCTGCGCCAATTCTCGTAATAAAAAGTGCACGCATATCACGTTTTTTTAGCTTACGACCTTTATAAGCAAATGCCATAGCGCGCAACAATGTTTCTTTAGCTCGCTTAATAACATTTTTTCTTTGGCCCCAGAAGCCTTTAGCTTGCTTTAAAATTCGTTTATGTCTTTTTTTGGTATTTATACCGCGTTTTACTCTTGTCATTAATTAAATCCTTATTCTTATTATACTAACATTAAAACCTAATAAATAATCTTATTAGGGAAGCAATGGTGCTATTGTATGGTAATCAGCTTTATTGACATATGCTGATTGTCGCATGGTTCTCTTTTTACGAGTAGATTTTTTAGTTAAAAGATGGCGCCTGCCAGCCTTTGTATATTTAATTAAGCCACTTTTAAGCTTTTTAAATCGTTTGCTTGCGCCAGAATGAGTTTTCTTTTTTGGCATTTTAATTCCCTAATATGTTTTTACTATTTTCCAGACTTTACATAATATGTTCTTGACCACAATTGACCAAGCTTTGCATCTTTTTCTTGCATGAGATTGGCAACGCCGCTCTCTTGAAAGAAGGCATCGATTTTTTCAAAAAGTTGAGACCCTCGCTCTTCTTTATTGACAATTTCACGACCCCTAAATGCTACGGTAATTTTAAGATGTTTTCCTTCTTGCAAGAACTGAACACCTTGATTCATTTTTGTTTTGAAATCATGTTCGCCAATTTTTGGTCGCACTTTAATTTCTTTAACTTGAATTATTTTTTGATGTTTTTTTGCTTCAGACTGCTTCTTCTTTTTTGCATATAATGCCTTACCAAAATCCATGATCTTAGTAAGAGGAAATCCATCACTGCCACTCTCAGCTATTAGCACTAAATCAAGACCGGCCATTTGTGCCAATCTTAACGCCTCATCACGAGAAACAACCCCAATATTCTGTCCTTCATGCGTTATTAGTTGCACTTTAGGAAAACGAATATTTTCGTTAATTGGTTGTGTATTTTTTTCAGCTTTTGTAATCATTGTTAATTATACTAATCCTTTACTAATCTGCTAATGCTATAGAATCATCAACTTCTTGAGCTGCCAGTACTTTTAATTGCGCTGGTACAGCTAAAACATTTCTTACTTCTAGCAAAATGGTATTTGCAAAATCAATTTTTTCTTTTAAATACACAAGTGCTTGTTCTCTTCCTTGAGCGAATTTTTCGCCTTTAAATGAAAGCCAAGATCCTGATTGTTGGATAACGCCAAACGTTATGGCAGCATCTAAAAGATCTAATTCTTTGCTAATACCTTCACTAAAGAGTAAGTCTAATTCAACTTTTCTAAATGGTGGTGCCATTTTATTTTTTACTACTTTTATAACTACTCTATTACCAAAATGAACGTCATTCTTTTTTAAAGAACCAATTTTTCTTACTTCCAAACGAATTGAAGCATAAAATTTAAGAGCATTGCCGCCAGTTGTGGTTTCTTTATTAGCAAAAGGCATACTGTTCATCGTGTGACGTATTTGGTTAATAAAAATTAACACTGTTTTTGATTTATGAACAACGGGTGTTAATTTACGCAACGCTTGAGACATTAAGCGAGCTTGTAATCCCATATGAACATCGCCCATATCGCCTTCAAGTTCAGCTTTTGGTACAAGCGCAGCAACTGAGTCAATGACAATAATATCAACAGCGCCGGAACGAACTAACATTTCTGCAATATCAAGTGCTTGTTCGCCATAATCAGGTTGAGATATAATTAATTCATCAATATTAATCCCAAGATTGCTTGCATATTTTGCATCTAAAGCATGTTCAGCATCAATAAAGGCACAAATGCCGCCATTTTTTTGAGATTGAGCAATAGCCTGCATAGCCAATGTTGTTTTACCTGAAGCTTCAGGACCATAAATTTCAACAATACGACCTCTTGGAAGCCCGCCAATGCCAATTGCATTATCAATAAGGATTGAACCTGTCGAAATAGCATCAACAACACCATGTGGCGTTGAACCTAAAAGCATAACAGAGCCTTTCCCATATTCTTTATCGATTTGGGAAAAGGTAATTTCTAATGCTTTCTTTTTTGCCTCTTTATTTTCATTTAAAGGAGCAATTATTATTTTTTCAGTTTTTGATGTTTTACTCATAAGGAAGGTTTTCTTCTTGTTTGTTATGAAGTGACTCTATAAAATGTAGTGTAGCATTTCTGTATAAAGAAGCAACAAAGCCGCGTTCAATAAAGGATTGTTGCTCATCATAAAGCTCTTGTAAGAGGGCTGCTTTTTGCGCTTCAAATTCTTCATTATTAAATGGTTCAATGGCATTAAGCTTAATAAGATAACCAGTATTATGCTCATCAAAAGCAATTCCCAAAGAACCTTCTTTTTCCAAAGAAAGCATCTCTTGAACAGGAATTCCTTCTTTATGAAGTTCCTTTAATGCTTCATTATCACCCTTTTTTAAAGGACCATAAGCAGTAATAGTTGCCCCAAATTGTTTTTTTAGAAGGTCAAAAGGTTGTTCTTTTGCCACTAATTTAGCAGCCTCAAGAGCTTCTTGTTGCATTGCTTGCGCTTTGCGCACGAAAAAGTCATTTTTAACCTTATTTTCAACCTGAGCTAGTTCTGGTTTATGTGATTTTTCGATTTGATTTAGGTTAACGGCATATCCTTTATTATCATTAACAAAGAATGCCCAATCACCAACTCTAAGCTTAAACAGCTTTTCAAGAATGGGAGAATTATCATTTTCTTGAAGGTCAATAGATTTTGATACTGCTTTTTTATCAAGTGCAAATGCTCGCAAAAGGTCAGCTGCCGTTGCCCGATTCATAAATCTGCTCATGTCATCTGAAAAGAGAGTTTTGAATCTTTGTCTCTTGAGTTCTGCAATAATTTCAGGTTCAACCAAGGCAAATGGCTTATAAGCAGCTGGTTTTCTGGCAACACGTTGTAGTATTTCAAATCCTTCATTAGTTGCTAAAATATCTGAAATATCACCGTCTTTTTGTAAACGGAAAGCGCCGCGCTCAAATTCAGGATCTTTATCGCCTTTTTTGAAGAAATCAATAAGGCCGCCTTTGTTTGCCGATGCTTTATCATCTGAATATTGTTTAGCTAAGCGATCAAAATCAGAAGGAGAATTGGCAAGTTCTTTTTTGATTTCTTGTGCACGGCTTTCAGCAGCTTTTACTGCATCAGTATCAGCATTATCATTAACCTTAATTAAAATTCTTTTAACTTGTAACTGTAAGGGAGTCGCTACGTATTTTTTTGCTTTTTGATTATGGTAATATCCTTCTGCTTCTGCCGTTGAAATAGCAATATTATAAGCTTCGGGTGAAAACTCCCACAGCACACCGGATCTTTTTTCATGAATCCAATATTTTTTATGTTGTTTTTCAAAAAGAGAAGAAATTTCTTCTGCTGTTGGGTTTATTTCTTTTGCTTTGGCTAAGTAAGCCTTGAAGGGAAATTGTGCAATGAGGAAAGATTTACCCAAATGTGCGGCACTATAATAATCCTTTATTTCTTGTGGAGAAACATAAGCTGATGCTGAAACCATTGAAAGAACCATTGAACGCTTTAATTTATTTTCAATGTTTTTTTCAAAATCAGTAATAGTGAGTCGGTAATGTTGTAAATATTGATTGAGGCGGGTGGGATTGATCATCCCTTGCACTTCATCTAAGAGGTAGGGAGGGACAATATCGCCTAATTCTTTTTGTACGAGTGATGAGTTTTGTAAAATCTGTAGAATATAATCAGGAGCAATGCGTAGAGATAATGCATCGGCTGTTTGATTAAGCAATTCTTCTTGAATAAGTGCTTGTAGTGCAACGGCCTTAGGATCATTTAAGCCTAATGATTGCAAGAGTCCTTCAGCCTGTGCGCCAAACTGCTCCCTGAAAAACTGTAGTCGTTCAGTTTCTTGAGCTACTTTACGCTCAAAGGGCAATATCTCAATAGGATGACTATTTACGGTTGCTATAGCAGCACGTCCACCGGTTTGCCGTCTAAAGAGTGCTGGAGAGAATAAGAGTGCCATAGCGATTAAAGTAACCCACAAGACAATCTTGAATCCCTGGCCTTTTAATTGATTGCGAATTTCTATAATCATGAATTACCTTTCTTTTCTGCATTCACCGATGATCGCATCGAAACAACTTGTACATCTTTTATTTTTTCAATTTTTTTTATGGTATCAACCAAGGCAATAAGTTCATTATTATCTGCGTAGAGAGATGTTACTGCTTGATACCAGTGTATCATCTTACCTTGCGCAGTTCTACTTGTACGCTGCACTACTTGAATCTTAATACCCTTTTTTTGTAATCGTTCAGCAAATTGATTAACAGCCTTTTTTGTCCCGCCAAAAAGATACGCTTGATAGAGATTCGCATCAGTAGGTGCCGGAGTAGTCTCAACAACAGTCAAAACCTCTTCTTGGGAAGTAGGCTCAGATGTAACATTCTCTACCTTGTCAGATTCAACCGGGCTATCATTATAGGTCGAAGGATTATAAGCAGTCTTCATCGCATATGATAATTGATCGGCAAAGGCGGTACGTTCAGTTTGCAAGATTATTTCTTCTGCGCTGGTACGTTTGCCCAAAAAGTATCCTGCTGTAAAGAGAAAGAATGAGCATAATAACAAACAAGCAACAATACGGCTAGCAGAATTTCTATCGATAATTAATGTTGCTGGATCATTGCACTGGCATGATTTTTTTTCATTAGAATGTTTCAAAATGATTCACTCTCTTTATTTAGATTTGTTATGAGAAATGACAGTTGTTTAATATATAAATCATGATCTAATAATGTCAAGTCGAGCGTAGTAATTTTTGGTAACTTTAATGGTTCCGGCGAAATATATTCATTCAATTTTTCTGCCAATCCCCGCCAGAATGTTTCTTGTCGCTTAGCATACTTCCGTGTTTTTTGAGCGATTAAGTCGATTAGAAGAGCTTTGTCATGAGAATTAGTGAGTAAATAATGCACTATGTCATCATACCCAATTATTTTTTTAGCCAGCAAGAAATCCTGCCAAGGTGTCCCCAATAAACTCCTTGTTTCTTCTAACCATCCAGCATCAATCATAGTAGCAACTCGTTCATTAATACGCGCATAGAGATCATGACGTTCACGTGTACAATACATGAACAAATACGGCGCTATTGGATCGTATGTTGGTTTTTTCAATGAAGGTTTCACCCCGGTCTCATGCCATATCTGAAGAGCTCTTTGCAGCCTATAGGTATCATGGGGATGAATTGCTTGAGCGCGTTCAGGATCAATTTCAAAAAGTTGTTGCCATACATCGCCACCCAATAAAAAATCTTTTTCATGCTGAATATGAGACGGTGTACTATATTCTTGTGGCGGGAAAAAAAGTGATTGTAGATAAAACAAAGAACCACCAACAATCACGGGAATAGTATTTCTCTGCCAACATTGTTCAATCAATGGCAAAACAAGATTCCTATATTGAATAACGGTTAATGATTGAGGGGTACTAAGAACATCAAAAAGATGGTGAGGGACCTTCTCATGCCGCCAATCAGGCTTTGCCGTACCAATGGTTAATGGTGTATACAATTGACCAACATCAGCATTGATAATCTCCAAAGGAAAACTATCAGCTAAGCGCAAAACAAAATCTGTTTTGCCAACTCCGGTTGGTCCAGAAACAATAATAATAAATTTTTTTTGTGAAGAAAGGATATGTTTCATAGTGCTAAAAAACAATGGCGCTCAGAGAAAGAAGAAATCCATCTCTGAGCGTTTTAATTCAAACCTATTATAATGATTTATGTCTGCTAGAATGCGATACCTTGTCAATATACCCAAATACTGATCGTAAATGTTCAACTGCTTTTTCTGGCTCAAGCTTCTTTACAATTGATATTTCTTCAGCGATAAGCGCCTCAGTTTGATTCAAAAGATTTTTTTCGCCAAAAGAAAGTTCTTTTTGTTGTGCTATATGTTTGAGATCACGATATATTTCAGATATTTTCTGCAAATCTCCCGTCCTTAATTTTAATTGATACTCTTTATTTTTTTTATTCCAATTAGTTGCCGTTAATTCATATGAATTAATCTTTTTTGCCGGCTCCGCCAACATTTTTACAATGTCATTTATTTCATCTTGTGAACTTAATGGTCTAATGCCAATGCTTTCTGTATTTTGTGTAGGAATAAGAATCGTCATTTCTTTATTCAGAAAGGTAAGCTCATAAAACAGCGTTTGATTGCCAGCGATAATCTTTTCGACAATCTGATTAATTTTTGCAACACCATGTCCAGGATAAACAACTTTATCATTTAAGCGAAACATAGGGAATCCCTCTTTTTTTTTAAGAAAACTCCCGACTACGCTTATAAACAAAAGCGATTGCCTGTACAGTTTCAAGCATAGCACGAAACTTAATTTTTTGTAAAAGAAACATTATATAAAAAATAGTGGGGAAGAGATTTACAAAGATAATAATGTCATCGAAAACAAGGTATTACAAAAAAGCATGCTCAAAAAAATGAATGGCGCCCGTCTTCCCTTTTTAAGGAATGAACAACTTTAGAAGAAAGAAAAAGTAGTAAAGAGCAAGAGCAATACTATTAGTTTTTCAAATCAAACTAATACATAAAAAATGCTTCAGAAAAAAAGTTTTATACAAGATGAAAAAGAGTTAAAACGTGCTTAGGTTAGTGTTTATAAATTTAGTAGATGACGTGTATTGGTACATGATTAAAAGTTCCTATTTTAAGGATTTAATACGTTGTTTAATCTATATGCGTTACCTACATGCGTGTAGAATCTTTTCTTTTTATTTTTTTTCTAGTAATCCCTCCTCTTACTTGCTTGCTATTCTTTTTTTTCTTTACTTTACTCATAACTCATAACTTCTATACTGCGCTTTACCATATGTCACCGCATAGCAAGAACGCTAGGCTTACTCATAATACCTAATATCTATATATCTATCTCATAGTACACCCATATACAATCATCCCTTCTCCCTTTTATTACTACTATGCCCTTCTTTACCCTTATACCCTAGCCCCTTATCTCTTTATTCATTATTCATTTGTTCTTTTAAATCGACGCGACATTCAACAAGGCATCTTAGCAACGTAGTCGAGAGGCCGGCAGCCCCATTAAAAACACCTTGGTAAAGCTGCCGGCCTCGAAGACGGAGTGCCGCGGCCGCGAAAATTGAGTATTGCAATTGGCAAGGGCGCCCTACCCCGGCCAACATATTGTTTTTTTCATAAGGTGAAAATTATGCGACAAAGGGGCAACTCCTACTATGATTAGATAAAAAAATCAAAAAACCTCATAAAATAATGAGTAAAGTTGAGTCACTTACACTAAAGTAATTTGAAAAAATAATTGACATTTTTTAATAGAAATATTATATATTTTTAAATAGAAATGCTGTTAAAATCGAAACAACTTTAATATAAAACAAAGGAATTAATATGGGAAAAATAATAGGAATAGATTTAGGAACAACAAACTCTGTTGTAGCATTCATGGAAGGCGGATCACCTAAAGTCATACCAAGCAGTGAAGGGTCAAATATAATTCCTTCAGTCGTAGCCTTCACCAAAGATGGCAAAAGACTTGTAGGCACATTGGCAAAAAGACAAGCAATAACCAATCCAGAAAACACCATTTATTCAGCAAAAAGGTTTATTGGCTGTAAATATGATGAAATGGTTAATGAATTTAAAAATATTCCTTACAAAGTAACCAAAAGAAGCAATGGCGATATTGGCATTATTGCACAAGGCAAAGAATACACTCCTGAAGAAATAGCCGCAGCAGTATTAAGTTTGATCAAACAAACAGCGGAAGATTACTTGGGAGAAAAAGTAACAGAAGCAGTCATCACCGTGCCAGCTTATTTTAATGACTCTCAAAGACAAGCAACAAAAGATGCAGGAAGAATTGCCGGCTTGGATGTAAAACGAATCATCAATGAACCAACAGCAGCAGCACTTGCTTATGGTGATGACAAGAAAAAAAATGGTACCGTTGCCGTATTTGACTTTGGTGGCGGAACTTTTGATATTTCTGTCCTTGAAATTCATGATGGCGTTATCGAAGTTAAATCAACCAATGGCGACACACACTTAGGTGGTGACGATATTGACCAACGTCTTATTTCTTACCTTGTTGAAGAGTTCAAAAAAGAGCAAGGCATTGATTTACGCAATGATAAGCTTTCATTACAAAGACTCAAAGAAGCTGCCGAAAAAGCTAAAATTGAACTATCAACAGTAGGTGAAACTGAAATAAATCTACCATATATAACTGCTGATGCATCAGGACCTAAACATCTTAATGTTAAAATTACACGAGCAAAATTAGAATCACTGTGTTCAGATTTATTCACAAGACTTCTTGAACCATGCAAAAAAGCAATCGCTGATGCAAAAATATCACGCGATGCTATTGATGAAGTAATTTTGGTAGGTGGATCAACACGTATGCCAAAAGTACAACAACTCGTTAAAGAATTTTTTGGCAAAGAACCAAACAGATCAGTCAATCCAGATGAAGTAGTTGCCGTTGGCGCAGCAATTCAAGGTGGCGTTCTAGCAGGAGAAGTAACTAATCTATTATTGCTTGATGTAACACCATTATCTCTTGGCATTGAAACAATGGGTGGTATAGCAACAAAATTAATTGAACGCAATACAACCATTCCAACCAAAAAATCACAGGTATTCTCAACAGCAGAAGCTAACCAAACAGCTGTTGACATTCGCGTGGTACAAGGCGAACGAGAATTAGCAAAAGATAACAAGTTCCTTGGACAATTCAGACTAGAAGGAATTCCTGCAGCTCCACGTGGCATTCCTCAAATCGAAGTAACCTTTGATATTGATGCAAATGGTATTGTTAATGTCTCGGCTAAAGATAAAGGAACCAATAAAGAGCAAAAAATAACCATCACCAGCAGCAGCGGACTCAGCAAAGAAGAAATCGATAAAATGGTTAATGATGCTAAAGCACATGAAGCTGAAGACAAAAAAACTCGTGAAGCTATAGATAAAAGAAATCGTCTTGATGGTTTAATTTTAGATATCGAAAAAACACTCGCAGAAAACAAAGAAAAATTAAGCGAAGAAGATATCAAAACAACAGAAGATGCTTTGGTAAAAGCACGTACAGCATTAGCTGAACATGCTCAAGATCCTGAAGCGCTACAAAAAGCAACAGATGAACTCATCCAAGCTTCACATAAAGTTGCAGAATTATTATATAAGCAAGCACAAGAAACAACACAAGGCAACACTGAGGAAAATGCTCCAGAACAAGAGCAAGGTCCAATTGACACAGACATAAGTTAATATACGGACAAAAAAATAGGGGCGGACATTAAAACATCCGCCCCTAAAAAAATAACTACTTATTAATTTTCTTCAACTAACTCATAACCCTCTGTTTCTGCTACAAACTGTCTGGCAGCAACATCACGCATCATCGCTTGAGTGAGATTCTGTCTTTTTTTTCTCGTTACTGTAACGCCAAGATTACTCGCAAAAGAATTCAAATCCTGCGTCGCCATTTCATGCTTCTCGCGATTATCATCATCTGGTTTAGCTGAAACATCACTTTGTTCCAACACAAAGTCCCGAAGATCTAGTCGTTGATCAGAGCAAGAAGGAGAATATTGCGCAGACACATCCAAAGCAATTTCCAATACGGGTTCTGCATAAGATTCAATGCTAGAGCGCAGTTTTCTGGTTCTAGCATTTTGCCTTTTTGGCTTTTTATGAGCACCAATTCTTGGAATTTCAACCACCTTATTTTTATCCTCATTCAAACGAACTCTTTTTCTTTTTTTTCTTGCATACAATTACTACTTCCTACAAATCCCAAAAACAAAATAAATATTAGTAATTTATTCACCAGTTGTCCCTATATTAAAATATAAAATATAATACCATACGATCACAAAGTGTATGATATTATATAAAAAAATCAATAACGCAAAAACAATATTAAGACGATTTTTTTGTTTTTTTGCAAAGGGAATTAAATAATAATTCAATACAGTAAGCTTAAATAACAATAAAAAGCGTTATTTTCTCTTAATTTTTTTCATGCTGACGATCACCATAACGCTGAGTCACCGGCATAATAAGCGAATCAACAACGTGAATAACACCATTTTTTGCAGGAATATCACGACTAATTATTTTTGATTTAGTAATACTCGGCGTTACAAAAAGAGACCCTGATCCATCTTTTTGGATATACACAGGCATCGTTAAAGTAGGAAATGCTGAAATGCCGCCCAATTGATAAGAAGGAATCCTTCCCAGCATAATATGCATACCGACAAGCTTTCTAACACGATTGATATCTTGAGCAATATTATTAAGAGTGTTGGGAGAAATTTTTCTAAAAGCATACCAAACCGGCACAAAAACGGTTACTGGTGACATATCGCGCAAAGTTTTTACCATATCAGCTTTTTCTAACAATGCATAAAATTCCGGAAAATCGCGCGCAAGAATAGTAACAATATTTTGATTTGATGCACTTTCTGGCATACGCATAATTGCAGCATCAAATGCTATCATTGGAAACACCACAAAAAAAACTAGTATATAACGAGCTCTAAAATTTTTCATTGCTTGCCACCCAAAGATTTTACGTAGTATTAAATAATATTAATTTAATAATAGAATTTTTGGGTGGCAAAAAGCAATACAATAAAAAACATAAAGATTACTATAATCTTCCTAAAGAGTGTAACCCTGCTTCAGTTCTTCTTGGTAAAAAATATACAAACCAATGAAAACAACGAATAAAGAAAGGAAGAAAGTCCAACTGACCATTTCACCCAAAAACAACCAGCCAAAAAGTGCGGCAAAAAGAGGAGTGGTAAAGCCAGCAAATGAAAGAAAAGTTGCTGTATAACGCGTCAGCAAGTAACCATAAAAGTTATAGAACAATATATTGGCAACCAGAATAATAAGAGCTGTTAAACGAACAAATGGCCAAAATTGCATGATAGGAGAAATTGCCCATCCCTCAACAAAATATGAAGTAATTAAAGCTAAAATACCGCCACCAACCATGCCAACACCATTAACCATAATGGGGGAATATTCACCATCTTTTACTAACTTACGAAGCATAATCCAACCATACACTGCCGAACCAACAGCAAAAAGCATCACGACTTCAGGCAAAGAAATTAATGAAGATGCTGTATGAACAGATAAATTTGAAACTATTTCAGGTAAAAAACCACAAAAACCAATACCAAGCCCTAACCATTTTCTAGAGGTCATCTTCTCTGAAAAATAAAAATAAGAAAAAATTGCTGCGAAAAATGGCGATAAATTATAAAGAAATGACGATTTAAATGAAGTCAAATATTGCAGAGACCACAAATCTAACATATAAGCAAAATACACATGAAAAAGAATTATTTGAAAGAATAATAACCTATCTTTTTTATGCACAAAAAAAGCACGCCTATCTTTCAAATAGGTATAACCAAGAAGCAATAACCCGGCCACGAACATACGAATGCCCACAAAAAACAATGGTTTTACGTACTCTAACAATGCCTTACAAATAGTAAAAGTACTCGCACACAAAGCATATAACACAATAATCGAAAACATAGTTACCCTTCTATAAAACTACTTACTTTCTCACTATTAAAAAAACAGGCAACGCCAAGCATTGCCTGCAACTAATTTCCTAATCACCCTTAGATTTTAAACGGGCAGGCTCAAACATAAGAACTAACGATCTTTCTTCTGCCTTAGGTTTGTGTTGAAGCCCCTTAGGTATAACAGCTCCTTGATTTTCTTTCAAATCAATTGATCCTTTTTCAGTATCAATGGTAATTTTACCCTTGGCAACTAGAAAAAACTCATCATCTTCATCATGACTATGCCAATGAAAATCGCCCTTAAATGCGGCAGCACGAACGACCCAATCATTAATCCGAGCAACTTCAATAGGACTCCAATAGTTTTCACCTATTTTTTCATTAATACTATCAAGATCATAAAATTGTAAAAATTTTTTAATATCCATAAAATCCTTTCAAAAATAACAGTTTATAACGTAACAAATATTTCTTTTCCAGCGGAAACTTTCAAATAATCTCGCGCAGAACCCTGATTAACCGCAATCTCAAGCGTGTTATTACTTCCTTTATAACAAAGCAATTGCCCCTGCTTAACCTTATCAAATGTTATTACAAAGGGTACTTCCAAAGATTTATCATCTATCTTCAAATGTATTAACCTATCAAACCATGTAGGATCAACTTGTATATTAGTTTTAATGTTGCCAAAACTATCTATGTAAGTAATAATTTTTTGCGTTTCTAAACTATCGCACAACGTAATATCTTTTTTATCAATCGGCAAAAGAGCATTCGTATTATTTTGTGCCAGTTGAATTGCAATCGGCGTAAAAATATCTCTACCATGAAAGGTATTCGATTTTTCCGGGAAACATGCTTCATTAATTTTAAACACTTTTACACCCTCTTGTTTCAAAATATAATGAAACAAGCCATTATTTGGCCCAATAAACGTATATGATCCAAGTTTTACTACCAAACCATTCCGTTCGGTGCCAACGCCCGGATCAACAACCGTAATAAAATAACTATTTTCAGGAAAATAGGCATAGACCTTTTCGAGCACAAATGCCCCACTGACAATACAAAATTTTTCTATGGAATGATCAATATCAATAACCGAACAATGAGGAATTTCACGCAATAAGGTAGCCTTTATGGAGGCAACCGCAAAATCAAGCCCAAAATCCGTTAATAAACCAAAAGTAATATTTGTATTTTTTGAAGATAACAAATTCATAGTCAATCTCTCTCATTAAAAAATGAAATCAAATTACAACAAAAGCACATCCCAAAAGGGATTCGCTTATAAAAAAATAATTGTGGAAAAGAAGATATATGGCCTTAGGCCATCATATAAAGAAGAGAAAATGACATAACCATGAATGCCAAGAACAAAATTTTGCTTGTCTGTGAAAAACAGGAAATAATGTTAAGATTCATAGTCACCTCAAAGGGTTGAATTGTTAAATACTCTATTAAATTCTAGAAAACAAATTCAAATTTGTCAATTTTTCAAAAGTCAAAGACATACAGAACAATTTTTTGTATCCTCAGGATATTATTGACGCTTAGAATATTTTATAATTAATAAACATATACTTTTTCTGTATTAATGATAAAACAAGTATCTATATACCTTTATATCGTTATAGAAAGAAAACATGCTATGAATACGTTTAATAAACTATTAGCAATAGCTATACTAACCTGTACTCTTGGTACTATAACCTTAGGATTTAGTATTTTTAATACAAAAAATACTAATACGATGCCAGTCAAAAACATTATTGTTATTGGAACTGGGGCAGCTGGCATAGGTTTTATACATGAAATACTAGAACAAAAAACTCTTGCTCACATTACCTGGATAAGCTCTGATAATCATAATCCCTATGATCGAACTAAATTAGATTCAGTAGTTTCGCAAGAAATCTCAGAAAATGCCCCTACTCTCTTTGATAAAAAGAGTAACAACATTGATCTTCTCTTGGGTAAAAAAAGTAATATCTCTTGATGCTCAGAAAAAAATAGTAGCCTTAGATGATAAAAGCACTTATTGCTATGATTATCTTTTTTTAGCAACAGGCTCAACGCCTAATGATCTTTTCCCGGAATCTCCCAAAGCTCAATCAATTAAAGGGATTTTTAATTTTCACACCCTAGAAGATGCAAAAAATATTAATGCTTACATCAAGCAAAATACTATAACCGATGCGACAGTAATAGGTTGTGGCATTAATGGTCTTGAAGCAGCTGATGCACTTTTTAGACGCGGTATAAAAGTTACTATTATTGATAGAAATGAACATATTTTACAAAATACTATTAATATCGAAGCTTCTCTAGCAATTGAAAAAAATATAAAAAATATATCTTCTATCACCTGGTATCCAAAATCTTCACTTAAAAATATCATACAAAAAAACGGCAATCTGGAAGGCATAGAACTTACTGATGGCAAAATAATTAAAACAGCGCTCATAATTAGTACTATTGGTGTAAAACCAAATATATATCTTGCAGAACAAAATGGCTTAACAATAAAAAATAATGCTTTAATAGTAGATAACACTATGAAAACAAGCGATCCATCAATTTATGCCGGCGGTGATATTATTTTGATATACGATAAAGGCACAAATACCCTCATTAAAAGCTGTAAGTGGGGAGATGCAGTAAAACAGGGTCATATCGCAGCAAGCAATATACTTGGTATAGAAAAAAAGTATCAAGGTTCCCTAATAGGCTATCGAACATCATTCTTTGGTAATACTCTTGTTATGAGTGGGCTATTAAAAAATTACCCTACACAGTACAAAACAATTGAACAATCAGGTATAGATGATATGGGTAAACTTTTTTATCACAAAATAATCTTAGATAACAATATCATCAAAGGTTTTATTCTCTGTAATAACACGCAATCAGCAAGACGATTACGCAGAGCACTCGAAGATCAAACACCATTTAATCATGAACGATTTTTAAGAAGATATAGCAAATAAAATAACTGTACAATTAAGTTGCTGTCAAAAAAAATTCTAATATTTGTGCAATCGTGCAACTATTTTTAGATTGAGCAGTTGAATTTTAAATTTATTCATGCTAATATGGTTATATCTTATTAGAATAAAAATAGTAATAGAGGATAGAATGCCCATGAACAGCATACTTTTTTCATCCCCGAAACCTTTCCATACCACATACCCAATAGGGTATCTTTGGCTTTGCCAATAAATACCTTCCTCATAGGCTCTATCTTACCTATTCTTTATTTTCCAATTTTCCTTATCTGACTTTTCCTTTTTGGTTAAACCATTGGGCGTAAGCCCGAATATTTTTTGCGGCTAATAACCGGATTTAAAAACTTTTTTGTTAAAAAATAGTGGTATTTTCCAAAGTTAAGGAAATTTTTTATGAAGAACATTACTTTATTATCTTGTATAGTTTTATTAATCAGTTATTCATGTTTTATAAAGGGCATGGAATCAGACATCGAATATAGACAAGCAACCAATGATGATACTGTTGGCATTGTAGATCTGATTAATACTTATGCATATAAAGATAATGATAAAATCGTTATCGTTCCAGAAGCATTTCGTGCAGCATACATACAAAGTGCAATCCAAACCAAAAGGCTTTTTGTTGCTTCTAATGACAAAACAATTGTTGGCTACAAAAAATTATTTTGTATAACTGACGAACATGAATGCAATGATATTTTAAATAATGAACTACGCTGCACAGAAGATACTTCTGCAGGATGTGCATTAATATCTGCGCATGATGAATCTACACAAGATTTTTTACCTGAACAACTAACAACAATCATGTCATTGCCAATAACCTACATTTATAACGGAGCAGATTTCACCCACCCTCAATATCGTGCACAAGGTATTAATAGCTCTTTAACCAAATATGCACTTGAAGCAACTTCAGATGCAGTGCGTAAAGATATTGAGAAAAAAAAGAGTACCTATCTTGCCATGGTATATGGATTGACCAAGTCAAATGCCGGTGCCAGCATCGTGGATGGCCGAACTCATGGTATTTTTAAACAGTTTGTTTCATTTGCGCAGGCAATAACACATACATTAAAGTGTGCCGAACCATCCCAAGTAATTCTTAGTAGGCATCATGCATTTAAACCTTCATTTGATCCTAAAGCTACAGAATGCAAGCCTCTCTCAGATAGTCAATCTATTCCAGGATATGGATATCTTGTAGCTTGTGCTTTGGATCAAAACTCCAATGAACGAGGTGATCTATGATTACCTTGCTACAAAAATATTTAGAAATTAATACTGCACATCCACATCCTCAGTATCACGCTGCTATTGCATTGTTTAAAAAGCAAGCAGAAAATGATGGTTTTTTGGTTACTGAACTTATTCTTCCTTCCGGCAATCCCGTGCTTATTATTACCTTGCAAGGCAGTTGTCTTGAAATGCCTGCCCTTGCATTAAATCATCATATGGATGTTGTTCCAGCTGATAATAAAGATGAATGGCTATTTAATCCATTTGCAGGAACAGTTCATGAAGATTATATCTATGGAAGAGGTACACAAGATTGTAAAGGTCTTGGTGTAGTTCAATATGCAGCATTAAAAATGCTTAAGCAAAGCGAATTACAATCGGCAAGGACGATTCATTATATTATGGTTCCTGATGAAGAGCGCGGTGGATTTCATGGCATGAAAGAATTTGTTGAACATCCATTATTCGCATCATTTAACATAGGATATGTTTTAGATGAAGGCCTGCCTTCAGGAGATGATAACGAATTGCTCATTAAGATTGATGAACGTACGCCAATACAAATATGCATAACAAGTAGAGGGCAACAAAGCCATGCATCAGGATTACTTAATAAAAATTGCATTCATGAATTGACTAATTTTCTGGCAAATATTGCGGCATTTCAATCCAAACAACAACAAGAAGTTGCATTGAATCAAGCCGGGCATCATATTTCAATGCATATTACTTCATTAAGTACAAATAATACTGCATTGAATGTTATTCCTACGCAAGCGCAAGCTACGCTTGATATGCGCATACCATCGCACTTGTCTTTGGATTACGGAATTTCTTTAATAGATGAATTAATACAAAAACATACGAGTACTACCTATGAAATTTTAGCAACAAGTCAGGAACGTTTTAAAATAATTAAAGAAGATTCAATGTTTTACCAAACACTTGCCCAAGCTGTTACTGATCATGGCATTAGTCCAAAATCTTTTGCATTTGAAGCGACAACTGATGCCAGATTTTATAGCCACAAAGGCATTCAAGCAATTGGGCTTACGCCATTCACGGTTACGCCAAACTTACATGGTACTAATGAAAGTATTTATATAAACGATTTGGTGCAAGGAACCGCAGTTTTATATACCTTTTTACGTGCATTTTGCACATTAAATAATTGATAAGGAAAAAAAATGAAAAAACTAATTATACTATTATTAGTGATTACAGGCGCAATCACTTTTTATTATGCCAAGCAGCACCTACTTGAAAAAGAAGAGCAAACAAATACTCAACAATTGCATATTGCACTCTTTACCCCGATAGCACATCCAGCACTTGAAGAAATTGAACAAGGCTTTAAAGAAAAGTTACAACAACTAAACTTAAAGCAATGCGTTTTTACAACATTCAATGCTAATGGCAACAGAACATTATTGCGAGCACAAGCAGAAGAAATTGTGCAAGGTAATTATGATCTAATATTTTCCATGGGAGCGATGTGTTCACAAACGATTGCTGAGCTGCTGAAGAAAAAAAACCTCGAAACGCCGCATGTGTTTGCTGGTGTTGATGGTCCTGAGTTTGCTCTTTCATTACAATCTTTGAATGAATCAACCACAGGCGTTTATGTAAAATCAGATTATGAACAAGAGCTCAGCATTCTTTTTAAACTTAAACCGGACACAAAAAACATTCTTCTTGCATACGATCCAACCCATGGTGTCGGTTTAGAAAAACAAAAGAACGAAATCGAAGAATATAGCAAAAAACATGGTGCAACATTACACAGCGTTGAAATTTATCAAACAAATGAAATTCAACAAAAGGTTGCAGCATCATTATCTAATATAGATGTTGTGCTTGTGCTTACTGATAACACAGTGGTTGCAGGCGTTGATGCTCTTATTGCATTATGCAATCGATTTGGCGTTACTTTGATGGCATCAGATTTGCCGTCAGGGAAAAAAGGCGCTGCATTATCCTACGGAATAAGTGAATACGAATCAGGTACTGGCGCTGCGCAAAAAGCACAGATGATACTACAACAAAATAAAAAACCACATGAAGTTCCCGTAACCGCCATAACTAATTTCCGACTCCACATCAATAAAGACACCATGAAAATGCAGAATTTGACTCTTGATCATGAGACTTTAGAACAATTAGAAAAGGAGATCTCATGTTGAACACCTTGCTCGTTATTATCGAGCAAACCATGTTGCACTTACCGTTAATGTTTGGAGCTTATGTAAGTTTTTCATTATTAAAAGTCCCCGATTTAAGCATTGAAAGCGCTTATGTGGTTGGTGCAATTTTAGGTTCATCCGCTCTGATCAATATTGTAAATGTTCCTATGAGTATGATGATTTTCATCATACTCATGGCCAGCTTTCTTGGTGGAGCACTGGTAGGCATGACTTCAAGTTTGCTTACTCAAAAAGCTAAATTTCCCCATTTACTAAGCAGCATTGTTACCTTTGGTTTATTCCATGGTATTAATCAGTTTATTTCAGCAACGTATGTTTCGTTAAGTAAAATAGATAATCCGCTTAGATTGCTTAACGGTATAACTCAATATCCTGAACTGCCCGTGCTCATTGTGATCGGTTGCCTTATTACAAGTCTTATGTATGCATTATTTAAAACACAACTTGGTTATGCATATGCAGTCTATGGCAACAATTCACAATTTTTTAAAAATTATGGCACCTCAACATCATTTGTATTTATTACCGGCATTATGATTGCCAATGGCTTGGCTGGCATAAGTGGTTATATGTTTGCACAATCAAACAACTTTTTTGAACTTAATATGGGCCTTGGCAAGGCCCTTCTGTGCATCACAGCGCTTATCCTAGGAAAAGGCATACTGCACACAAAAAAACCGTTTTCAGTTGCTGTACCATTAGTTGGAACAGGTGCCTACTTTTCATTACAACAGTTACTGCTTAAAGTTGGGTTCAATTTAAAATATTTTACTGCCGTGCAAGCATTGTTGGTATTATGCATTTTGGTATATACCTTCCGAAAACAACCATGCAACGATAATTTGGGGGTATGACTATGTTTATTAAACATCTTTCATTTAAATTTAACAAAAAGAGTGCTCAATCCTTTTTTCAGAATATAACAATCGCATTTGCACCCAATAAGGTCCATTTTATTCAAGGTGATAATGGTGTGGGAAAATCAACATTTTTCAATATACTACAAGGAGCCATCGGAAAAGATGCTTACTTAGAGGCATCTATACAGTTGGATGGCACCACATTTAACACACACAATACTATGTTGCCGCATGTATTTACACAACAGGTGCACGTAGTGCAGCAAAATTATGATAGTATGATTGCAAATCAATTTACCTTCATGGAAAATTTGCAATTGGCAAACTTACCTATGTATCCACATTTAAAACCACTACCTCAAGCAACATTGTTTGATGTCATTAAAACATTAGGCATAGATCCACATAAACCTGCTTATCTTTTATCAGGCGGCCAACGCCAATTATTGGCAATACTCATGGCATTACAAAAAACAACAAAACTATTATTACTTGATGAACCAACGGCGACCCTTGATAAAAAAAATGCGGATCTCATTATGCAATGCCTATTTCAACTTGCAGAGCAACTCAAGGTAACTATGCTGATTATTTGCCACGATAAAGAACTGGTGAAACAATATGCACAGGAAAATAATTTTGTTATTCAACAGTTAGAAGATGGTACGCGAATGATACATAAAACCTAAAAATAGTATCCGATGTGTAATAATTAAAGCTGGGTTATTATTTTAATTATTATTAAATGTATTATACTTGTATTAATCGAATATAATTTTCAAGATAAACAGTTAGGAAAACATATGCATAGAAAGAAAAAATTATCCAAATTATTTTTTATATCATTATTAATGTGTACTGCACTATTAAATGGCATGGAAGAAAAAAAAAACAATTTTTCATGTGATTTATTTAATACAAAAAAATCAGAATTACAAGCAATACCCCGTAAATGCTGTAAGCAGTATAAAAAATTATCAAAAATAGATAATACATCACTAACAACACTCTATGCATGGAGAGGAAATGCCACGCCGCTGCTATATATGCCTCAAGAATATTTTGATTCAACGCAAAATGATTCTATGAACTTGAAAGCATTGTTTGAAAACTGTCAATTAGTTTCTGACAACAATGTATTTATGCTCCATGATGAACCTAAGCCATGGGTGGAAAAAGAGCACAAGGGCAAGAGGATTTTTTACCTCGTTTGTATCAACCAAGAATTTCTTTAGATGCACTGCCGCAGCTATTACATAATGCAAAATCTATTCTTAAAGCCTTTTTACCTAGCGAAGAATTTATTTTTGACAAACAAAAATTTATTCAAAAAGGCGGTGCCATAGATCGGCTTTTTACCTATGCTAAACTGCAGCGCACTATTCAAGAAAAACAATTGTCGAATGTTTCTCTTCCACGAAAATTACTTATTATACAAGATAAAGAAAGTGGTAAATATATTGATAGTCAAAGCGCTCAAAATATTTTAGATGATGCACTAAAAATTGCTGTTTTGTATTCAAGTGCCGTTGAAATCAAAATGAATTGTTATTCACACAAATATGCTTTACTGATTTTTGCAGAAAGAAAAATAAACCATAACACACCATTAAATCAAGCAGCATTCGAAGATTTAAAAACACTCACTGCTGAAGCGCCATTTGATGTTGGCTATGATAATATTTTTAGTGATGAAAATGGCAATGCAATTGTTATAGATTCAGAATTTAAGGGCGAACCAGCTGAAACTTCCATACTAAAATTGAATCGATATAAACACAATTAATCAAGATTTTAAAGTATCTCTTTTGACAACTTCGTACACGGATGAAGGAGAAGCCGCTGCTTAACAAAGCTTCTCCTTCATCCATGGTTATTTACTGCACACTTCTTTTTTTTACTTCTTGAGCAATTTCATACATACGATGAGTCATAGCTGAAAGCCCTTTTGGATCCATTAAAAGATAAAAATTCATAACCGTGTTTTTATCTTTATTCACGGTATCATATTCAATAATATCAGAATGTAAAACCACTCTTGATTGAACATACGGCAATAATTCCTTGTATTGTTCCTGTAATTCCATAACAGAATAATCACCAGCTTTAACACCAAGCATTTGTGAAACATAACACCATTGTTCAGCTTTCTTTCGCGGTATCATCATTTGTAATAATCCTGCACTTGCTTGTTTTTCATAGTCATGGAGCTCAGCTTTATATTTTTCATAAAGATCTTCTGCACCATAGTCTTTGAATATCTGCTGTATAATTGTTGTATCAACATCCTTTGCCAAAGTATCAAATAACATAGGCAAATAAACAACATCAGAAGGATTTTTAATAAGAGCACTCACAATTTTTGGAAGAACCATCACTTGCGACATGAGCAGACCAACAACATTTAAAGAAACATCAGCAGTTTGATATGCCCACGAACACGGCTTTGCAATAAATTCTATGCTTGACTCTTTTCTTGGATTATTTATCCATGAAGTATTCCCATACAATCCTGCATTAACACTGAGAAGCTCTTCTCGATTATCAGTAAGATCCATATAAACCATCTCATTTCCTGTTGGAACTGGGTTACCATAAAGTATAACCCGCATTTCTTTAACCCGTGGTGCTTTTTTATAACGATCATCGTAATATTCTTGTGCATTTGCTTGTTGTATTTTGTTTTTTGCTTTTTGCACATCTCTTATTTGCACAAAATGTTCTTTAGGAGCATCATGCAAAACTTCATCGAAAATAGTTCTTAAAAGCATTGATGCACCTTTATGCGTTCCATGCACACAGCAGAAATAATCCTGCTCTTTATAAACACCCTCTTCATGACAAACATATTCAGTAAGATTATTCAATTCTTTGCGCATCTTAGGCATTACCACCCAACTTTCAGCTAATGAAAGCCTATTTATTTGCGCTCTACTCAAAATGGATCTATCACTAGGCGTAGCTAACGATAACACACTATCATGGTTAATCTGATCCTTTGTTACCGATGCCACGATTTTTTTCTCTTTATAATGCGCAAGAAGATTACTCACTTTCTTAGGTGTGGCTGGCGAACTTACTTCAATCATCTCTCGTGCATCATAACAATCTGCGACATATGCTGCCGCTGTTAAAATCCCCAGCGTTGCAATCTCTTTTTTATGAAGATACAGTTTTTCCATACCCAAAAGAGCATTACTTAATAACAACAAGATGAATGGCATACACCACTTTATAAGTTTTAATATCATAGTTTTATTCCTTTAAACGTATTACTACGTATTTTTATCGTTCTATTTATATACATACAAGGTAATCAACATTTTCACGAAAAAAGACGTGAAGGTGCCGGACACAATGATCACGAATTAAGATCGCAATCACCATTCATTAAAAAATAATTAAAAACTAAAGGGAAAGAAAAAAGAAAAAAATGGACAGGGAAAAAGAAGAGTAGATTTGAATGAAAGATGTGGCGAAATATTCAGGAGCATTTTTGCTTCTATCCTGAGCTTTCTTTTATTAGATTCGCAAGGTTTTTGTTGAGATAACATGACCTTCCTTTTCTTTAAAATGGTAAAAATAATACATGCTTGTGTATAAGCTTACAATATATAAATTTAATGTCAATATGAAATTAAATGTTTTTTAAAATTACAATATCAAATCAGGATTATTCTTAAATTTTCAAAAAAAAATTTCTTCTACTTTAAAGCTTATCTATAACCAAAAAACTAGTTCTTGCTATTTGTATTATTTAATGGTATAAATAATAATATGAAGATTAAAAAACCTACTATTCACAACTCATCCTTAGGTGCTAAAGCTTGTGGCCTTAACAGAGCCAAAAGCCAGAATTGCGCCCTTTCTTATATCAATTCTTATTATTTTTATTTTATATATGAGGGGTCGCATTATGCCTAAATTATAAATTTGAAAAATTATAAGGCAATTTGCGCAAAACCCCCGTTAAAAAACGGGGGTTTTTTTTTGCCAAAAACTTACATGTTGTTGTTAACAATTAATAAAAGGAAAACAAAGATGAATCAATCAGTTATATGGCTTGACGGAACCTTAGTTCCATGGGATCAGGCTACAATTCACCTAATGACCCACACATTGCATTATGGTTCAGGAGCTTTTGAAGGCATTCGATGCTATGCAACAGAACAAGGTCCCGCAATTTTCAGATTATCTGATCATGTTGATAGATTATTGCATTCATTTTCTTGTTTTGGCACCAAAATTCCCTGGACAAAAGCAACATTAGAACAAGCAATTATTGATACAATAAAAGCAAATAAACTTGATAACTGTTATATCCGCCCTCTTATTTTTTTTGGATCAGAATCACTCTTATTAAGTCCAAAAAACTTATCGGTTCATTGCGCTATTATTGTTATTGGCATGGATAAATATTTAGGAAAAGAAGCTATCAATGTTGGCATTTCTTTGATTAGACGTATTAACCCTCAATCAGTGCCAATACATAACAAAATAAATGGTTATTACGTTAATTCTATTTTTGCTTTTCATGAAATAAAAGATCGTGGATTTGATGAAGCCTTATTGCTCGATCATGAAGGAAATATCTCAGAAGGCTCTGTAGCTAATATATTTTTCGTTATTGATGGCATACTCAAAACACCACCCCCCACATCAATTTTGCCGGGCATAACACGTGCATCAGTATTAACTATTGCTCAAAAATTAAATATTAAAACCAGTGAAGAAACAATAACCTTGCATGATATTACCCGAGCAACAGAAGCATTTTTTACCGGAACAGCAAGCGAAATTACATCAATTAAACAAATTGAACAAAAAGAATTTTCATTAACTCAAAATAAATTCACACAAAAAATAAAGAATTCTTATCATAATTGTATAACAGGAAAAGATACCTCTTTTAAATCTTGGTTAACACATATTAATAATTAATCGTTATATAAGAAAAGGACCCCATATGAAAAAAATGATTTTGATTATAGTAATCATAATAACAGTTGTTACGAGCTTTATTATTATTAAACGTACAAAAAAAACAGGCTCACCAACCGCCCTCACTATTGGCATACTGCAAACAGCATCACATCCAGCACTCGATGCTTCTCGTGATGGTTTCATCGAAGAATTAAAAAACAAAATGGGCAACAACATTGAATTTATCACTCAAAATGCACAAGGCTCAGTAGCTCAATCTCATGCAATCGCACAACAATTTCATGCTAACAAAAATATTACAGGATTCTTTGCAATTGCTACCCCTGCAGCGCAAGCCATGAGTGCTCTTGAAAAAGAAAAGCCTATTTTTATTGCCGCGGTAACTGACCCCAATGCTTTAGGGTTATTACATCCAACAACAAATGTATGTGGTGTTAAAGATATGATTAATGTTAAAGCTGAAATAGAAATGCTTACTCAATTAATACCTCATGCAAAAACAATTGGTCTCATCTACACTTCAGGAGAAACAAATTCAATTGCTTTAACACAACAAATGCAGGCGGAACTTGAAGCACAAGGATTAAACCCTGTTAGTTTTGCAATAAGCAATGAATCAGACATACAAGCCATAGTTGAGTTAGCATGTAGAAAAACTGATGTTATCTTGGCTCCGACGGACAACACCATCGCGTCGGCTATTAGCCTCATTGCAGAAATAACAATCAAAAACAAGAAGCCTTTAATAGTGAGTGATAATATGCTCGTTAAATTTGGCGCACTCGCTGCACGAGGGGTTGATTATAAAGCAAGTGGCAAAAAAGCAGCACAAATCGCTTATGAAGTACTCGTTAACAAAAAAAAGCCACATGAGCTACCCGTTGAACAAGCACAAAGCGAACAAATAGTTATTAATAAAAATACTCTAAAAACTCTCGAATTAACCATTCCTGAGTCTTTAAAAAAACATATTACTTTAATTTCGTAAGGAAAAATATGAATTATAAAAAAATTGGATTAATCATTCTAACTCTTATAGCAGTAACAAGCGTTACGCTAGTGATCAGAAAAAAACAACCTACCATAAAAAATGGTATTACCATAGGCATACTACAAACAGCATCACATCCCTCTCTAGATGAAGCTCGAGAAGGATTTGTTACCCTCATCAAGAAAAAATTAGGGAATAATATTAATTTCATAATTCAAAATGCTCAGGGATCGATTGCTAATGCTCATTCAATTGCTCAGCGCTTTCATGCAAGCAATGGTATTAAAGCCATTTATGCTATAGCAACTCCTGCCGCACAAGCTATCGCTGCCATTGAAAAAGAAAAACCAATTGTTATAGCAGCCGTAACAGACACAACTCTGTTGCCTAATCAGTCAAATATTTGTGGTATCAGCGATATGATTGATATACAAAAATTAATTGACATGATACATCAACTCGCACCAAACTTAAAAACTGTGGCACTCCTCTATAGTAATGGGGAAGCAAATTCTCTTGTGCAAATTAATCTTATCAAAAATGAGCTAAAAAAAATTAAAATAGATGCACTTGAAATCGGCATTGCACAGGAAAGCGATATACCAACTGCAGTTTCTATGGCATGTCGTAAATCTGATGCATTGATTTGCCCTGCTGACAACATGCTTGCTTCAGCTATGGAACTTATAGCCTCTATTGCACTTACCAATAAAAAACCACTTTTTGCCTGCTATAACCAAGCAGTTGTTCAAGGTGCCTTAGCAGCGTATGGAGTTGATTATAAAAATAGCGGTGAACAAGCAGGAGAAATTACTCTTGCAATACTTACAAAAAACAAAAATCCACGTGATTTTCCACTAGAAAAATCAAAAACTAACAAAATATATATTAACAAAAATACGTTAACAACACTTGAATTAACCGTTCCAGAAACATTAAAAAAAGACGTTATTATTTTTGTATAAAGGAGAAATAAAATGATTGAATTACTACAAATAACACAAGGTATTATTGAACGCGGATTAATTTTCGGCATTATTGTTGCAGCGGTGTATCTTGCATCACGGCTTATTAATTTTGATAATTTAGCAGTTGAAGGCGCTTTTGGACTTGGCGGCGCCATCACTGCTTTCATAATCAGTTATGGAATTAATCCTTGGATTGGCCTCATTGGAGCATCAATTGCTGGTGCCCTATCAGGCATAGCTACCGGTTTGCTCAATACTAAATTAAAATTGAATGCATTAATAAGCGGCATCGTTGTTACCACAGGATTATTCTCAATCACCTTAAAAATAGCAGGATCAAACATGACCTTAGGCGGTAACTCAACTATTTTTAAACTCTTGCCTTCCCTATTAGATCCATATGCATCATTACTCCTTTTAACACTCATATGCATCATATTATTTTCTCTTATTAATTGGTTTTTAAAAACAGAAGTTGGATTCTTGCTGCATGCAGTTGGTGATACACCGCAAATGCTTACTAACGTTGGTAAAAGCATAGATGGTTATACAATTTTAGGACTAACGCTCTCTAACACATTAGCAGCATTAAGCGGCGCATTGTTTGTTCAATATGCCGGTTATTTTTCAATTTGGGCCAGCGTTGGCGTTTTAATTATCGGATTGGCTGGCATGATACTAGCCCAAACCTTCAGTGCAAGCTTTGGAGTTGCCATTCTAATCGGCTCCATTGCCTACCAAGCAATTATTGCACTTACTTTTGAATTACAACTTGATCAAGATTGGAACAAATTAATTACAGCATTACTTATTGTTCTCTTACTCATAATAAAACAACAACTCAATAAAAAATAAGGTAATAACCATGTTAAAACTTAAAAATATTAATGTATCATTTGGCAATAACCATATTTTACGTAATCTTTCTTGCGATGTGCAACCAGGCGATTTCATTGTCATTGTAGGAGCCAATGGCGCAGGGAAAAGCACTTTTTTTGATACCATTGCCGGTAAAATCAAACCCAAAAATGGCTCAATCACCCTTGATAATGCTGATATAACTCAATTAAATGAGCAGCAAAGATCTGGTATGATTACCCGCATTTTTCAAAACACACGCTTAAATTCAGTAGGATCATTCACCGTAAAACAAAATCTTGCTATAGCACAATATAGCCGCCGCAATGCACGCCTTGTTAACGGCATGCAAGCAATGCCCAACGAGCGAGCAGAACAATTAATACTAAATCTCGGTATGGATCCTTCCATTTTAGAAAAACCTATGAATGCACTATCAGGCGGCCAAAGACAACTTATTGCCTTTGTGATGGCAACGCAACTCACCCCTAAAATACTCTTACTTGACGAGCCTACTGCAGCCCTTGATCCTCAAGCTGCTACAAAACTTCTTCACTATGCCGCACAATTTATTAAACAACATCATATCACTACCTTATTGATAACTCATGATCCACATATTGCCCTAAATATAGGTAATAAAATTTGGATTTTAGAAAATGGTACAATTTCCAGACAATTTTCATCAGAGGAAAAGAAAAATTTAAATCCTGATAAACTTATTGGCCAAATTGATTATGAAAAAATTGCTCAATAGAGATAAAACGTGTTTTTATAATATTTAACGTCAATTTGAAACATTTGTTACAATTTTTTATTTTTATGGTGCTATTTTAATAGTAGTTATTTATTTATTACTTTATAAGGAGTTAATCATGTTATCCAACATGCAAACTAATAATTTCACTCAATCCCCCCAGGGGTCTTCTCAAAGATCTTTACGTGCTTTCCCTGCACTTTTTTCCCCTTCAATCATCACCCCTGATTCTAGCTTTTATTACCTATCTTTTTATTATTATTGCGTCTAACGCAATAATAATCTCACAAATTACTAAATATTTATTTTTAAACATTTTTAGATTTATCCAATATTTCTTTATAACAATTTTGCATCATCTAAAAAAATAATATTTTTTAGTAAATTTATTTTTTATAATTACCATTTTTCAAATTTATTTTAACTATAAAATTTAAACCTAATAAGGAAGCACTTTATGCATTTAAAAAATATTTTTATATTAGTATTAATAGCTATTTCTATCTTGAGTTGTTTTCATAGCTATAAAAAAAGAAATAACAAAAACACACTTGCTCAGAAAATCTATACGATATTTGAACAGCACTTAGTCACCTATGATATTGATGAGCGGAGTATTAGCGCGAATGTAGATACAAACGACCAACCTATATCAGGACAACAACTTTTTATCAATCAGATTTGCAAGCATATGCAGACACACAAACCAATTACAATGCTCTTAATTGGATTTCCTTTCAAAGCCGTTAATACTGAAAAAAAAGTTATTAGTAGATTACCCGATATGGCAGAACGAAGATCACTTGAATACCTACAAACGATGCTGGATAAGATCAAGTTGGTTTATGAACCTGGTGCACAAATAACAATTTTTTGTGATGGCGTTCAATTTGCCGAATTTTTTGAAATACCACTCGAAGATGTAGAGCATTATGAACAAACACTAAAAATACTCATAAAGGACTTACCGAATATTAAGCTTTACTGCTCAGCAGAATTTATCGAAGATAACAATCTAAATCATGCATCAGAAATTAATACTGTTATCGATCAATATGACCCTAGTACCGAAAATTTCAAAAAAAATTTACCACCAATACTAGAGCTTGCCAAAAGGCGCATTAGTTTGGATTTTGATTGCAAAAAAAGCAAAAAAGTCTTGGAACATCATTCGCTTGATTCTATTGTCATTGATTTATTAGCACGTGAAGCAAGGTTACGCAATTATATTACTAAAATGTTTCCAGCTGAAAAATTCATTCGTCTAACCGTACATTTCTCTCAGGATATAAGCAAAAAATTTGGCATAAAAGTTTCACCTTCGTCATACATTACGCCTTATCATGGAGTACTTGTACAAGACAAAAATAACAATTGGAAAATTCAATTTAAAAAAGATGTTGACACGACTAAATACAAAATAACATCAACAATGATTAACGGCATTCGATGCCCATATTTTATAGAAATTTAATTTTTATTTTTACCATTAAAGTTAAGGAAATAATCATGCTTTGTTTTAAAAAAATTCATATTATTATTACATCTCTACTTATTACTTCTTCATCACTTATTGGCATGGAAGATGGATTTTCCGACCAGACCACTATTAAACAATTCGATCAAGAAAATTTTAACTTCCCCCTCATACATCCCATTCCACAACAATTAAGAAACCTTCCAGAAGCATTCATGCGTTATGTTAACCAACTTCCACGCATAACCATGGATAATGGTTCTATTGAAATTGAAAGCACTATCACTGAATTTATTTGTAAATTTAGCAATAGCCATAATCCTATAACAGGCAAAGAAGTACTTATAGAAAAAATAAGGCGTAACATTAATCAAGGATCGCCAATCTCATTCATGCTTTTAGGATTTCCCATAAAATCCCCTAATTCTGATAGCAAAGTAATTGCCCCATCATTAGATATGGCAGAACTTTGTGCACTTCTTACGCTTAACCATATTGCTAAAGAAATCGAAACTGTGTACTCATCTGGCGCTCAAATCAAACTTTGTACAAGAGAGCCGTTCATATTTGATTTCAATAATGCAGCAAAAAAAGGCGGGGGCATCGAACTTTTCTCAGAAGAAAAAGTTGAAAAATACCAGAGACAACTAAAAAGTCTTGTTGACTATTTTTTTCCCACTTTGCAAATAGATAATATAAGTGATATTAGGCAACTCTATAATGAAAAATATGCTCATGAACCCGCAGCAATTAATAAATCTGATAAGGCTAACTATAGTGTGTTTATGCAAGAAGAAATTAGATATGAAGCCTTTTTAGATTCGCTAAGAACAGAAGTATTGGCTAATAATGATATGGTTAGAGCATCTGTTAATAAAAAATTTAAAGAGGCGCAAGGTCATAATTTCATGAGTATGAAACAACATTTTGATCTCAGTACAATAGAAAAAATAAAAAAACTCATACCCATCAACGCTGAAATTAAAAAAATTGCCGAAGCCCTTAGCGTTCATGCTGCTCTTGGGGCCATACGAATGCGCAAATTAATTGAAGAAAACTATGCCACTGAAAATTATATACGCCTTTCGATTCATCCAAGCAAAGACGGTGATGTAAGTCAAAAATTAGGAATCAATCTTATTCCAGGATCAACATTAACACCTTGGCATGCGGCAGCAGTGGTTACCCGCGAAGGCATGGTTACTTTAAAACACACAAAAGAAGTTAAAAAAAAGGCGGTAAAACATTACACTACAGCCCATAACCTTAATCTTGCGTACCTAGAGGAAAACTTATGACCTTCCCATTCACCACAAAACGGGTTAGACTACGTTAAAAAAAGTAGGTATACATTAAAAAAGTGAGAAATACATGAAGCACAAAAAAATCATATCGATAATCACAACGCTTTTATTTAGCTTATTTTTATCAGTACAAGCTGATAACAGCTTTGATGATCATCGGGAAACATTCGGAAAAACTTTTTTCAATCCACGCTCACCAAGCTTAAATAAAGCACAAGAATCATCCGGCGTTGCTCGCTTTATGTGGCCTTCGCAAGATTGCACTATTAACGGATTTGCTTCAGTAGCTTCTGAATTTGCTATTTCTTTCAACAAGAATGCCGTTGGGCAATATATTTTTTTCAATGGTTCAAGCACCATGAAAACAGGAACCGCTGCAGGACCAGGTGTTGATATTTTTGGCCCAAACTTTTTACTCAATGATAATTTTACCGATGCCATCACTGCACGGCCACAAGTAAAAACAGAGGTCATAGATTTCAGTTTTTATGCACAATTAGATTCAATTTTAGATGGTCTCTATATTATTGCTCATGTACCCATATGTTGGGCTCATTGGGGAGTTGATTTAATTGAAAGTAACAGTTTTGTCGGAACCACAATTGGAGCACAAGAACTTGGTAATCCAATAGCAACACAAGCACCCTTTAATTCTTTAATCGATGCTTGGAATGGACAAGCAACTTTTTTTGACGTCAAACAACCTATGAACTATGCACGAATTGATGGCATACAAAAAAAATTCAAAGGCGGCGATGTTGAAGTCGCTCTTGGTTACACTTTCATACAAGATGAATGCAATTATATTAGCTTAAATGCCCGCGGAATATTCCCCACCAGCAACAGACCTGAAGCTATCTTTTTGTTTGAACCATGCACAGGAAATTTTCATCATTATGAAGTCGGGTTTGGCATTCTTGCTGGATCAGAGTTATGGTATTGCGATAACAACAAAACATTACATGGATTTGTTAATGCGAATCTCTATCACTCCTGCAAAACACGACAAAAAAGAACATTTGATTTAAAAGAAAATGGCCCTGGAAGTCGTTATTTACTCTTTAAAAAATTTGATAGCACCGGACACTATGCAGGAGAAATCGTCCGCGGACCAAATATACTCACTCTTGATATAAATACCCATAATATGGCGCATGGCGATGCGGTATTTATGCTTGATTATAATCAAAAAGGATTCAACTGGAACATTGGTTATAATATTTGGGGGCGAACACGCGATGAAATTACCCTGAATCAAACCATACCCGAAGCAACCTATGGCATTGCAGGGCTAACCGGAACGGATCCCGCTAAGGATAGAAATAGAACTGCCAGCAAAACAACAATAAGTGGCGAAAATGCCTCTGATCCTGATGGTGGCACAATGGGCTCATTTCTTAATAATGTTTACCTCACCACTGATGATATCAATATCAGGTCTGCAGCCCATCCTGGGTGCTTTACGCATGGTATTTTCACCTATGTTGGCTATGTTTGGGACTGCTTTGCCCTGGCTCCTTTTATGGGCATTGGCACTGAAGTCGAGTTTTCAGGTTCAGGAAACGATGCTTTCAGAATGTGGCACGTTTGGGGAAAACTGGGTTTAAGCTTTTAATTCATTACGTATACCATTTTTCAAAATCTAATCATTTCAGGGTATTTACAGCCAAAAACATTTCAGATTGAATAGAATAATTAAAAAAATATTGATTTTTAGATTCTAATTGTGCAATACTGAGAATTGTCCATACAAGCGTACGTTGTAGCGGACATATGTAGTAAAAACAATTTAACCTTTATTAAAGGAGAATCTAATGAAAAAGCTTTTATTAGTTACCTTATTTACCCTAGGTTTAGGCTTAGCGGTTGTTGATGCAGACGCTCGTTATAGAAATTCAAACTGTGGTACATGTGCAAGATCATGTGAAACAGCTTGTGAAGTTATTGAAGAACCACGCCCAACTCCACCTTGCTGTTTAACAGCGGTCGAAGTTCCTGCTAAAGCAGTTAAACACATCAGCTGGTCATATTACTGTCCTAAAGGTTGTAGATCAACCGGCGGAGAAAGTAGCTTCATGGAGTAATTTGTGCTCTTAGAGCATATTTATCTAGTATCTTAAAAATAGCGTCGAGAAATCGGCGCTATTTTCTTTTAAAAAAATCTATTTTATCTTTCGCACTAAGGCGTTATACTATAAAAAACATTAAAAAAATCTCAAAATGGAACATCATTTTATGGCAGACAACGTCGGTTATCAATCAAAAACGTGGCATTCAACATCGCCTCACAAAAGCCTTGAAGAAGTTCATAAATCAATAACCATTAACAAAAACGCTTCATTTTTTAAAAAACTATTAGCATTCACGGGACCAGGTTATCTCGTTGCGGTGGGTTATATGGATCCTGGCAATTGGGCAACCGATTTGGCCGGTGGATCAAAATTTGCTTATTCATTGTTATCAGTCATTTTAATGTCAAATTGCATGGCAATTATTTTGCAATATTTGGCACTCAAATTGGGAATTGTCACCGGACGCGATCTCGCGCAAGCATGTCGTGATCATTATTCTCGTCCACTCTCAATTTTCTTATGGATTTTAGCTGAAATAGCAATTATCGCGTGTGATCTTGCTGAAATTATTGGCTCAGCACTTGCATTAAATCTTCTCTTCAACATACCTCTTGTTGCAGGTGTCACGGTAACTGCATTAGATGTTTTCTTGTTATTACTGCTACAACATCGCAGTTTTCGTTACTTAGAATGCATTGTTATCATATTGATTTTTACCATTTTAAGCTGCTTTGCAATCAATATCTTTTTATCATCACCTTGTTTATCCGAGCTAATGCTTGGTTTCATACCAACAACACAACTCATTACTGACCCTGAAATGCTGTATATTGCCGTGGGAATTTTGGGCGCAACGGTCATGCCTCATAATCTTTACTTACATTCTTCAGTTGTTCAAACACGTTCATATGAAGAAAATGATGGAGCAAAAAAAGAGGCTATTTTTTTTAGCACAATTGATTCAACCGTTGCTCTCTGTTTAGCTTTTTTAGTAAATGCAGGAATACTCATTGTTGCTGCAGCTGTTTTTCACACGCGAGGCATGCATGAAATTGCCGAAATTCAAGATGCTTATCAATTATTAACCCCTCTTCTAGGCACACAAACGGCAAGCATCGTTTTTGCCCTCGCCTTATTAGCTTCCGGACAAAATGCTACCATAACGGGCACTTTAGCTGGTCAAATTATCATGGAAGGGTTTACCAAAATTCATATGCACCCTTGGCTGAGAAGATTCATCAGCAGAAGCTTGGCAATCGTACCTGCCATCATTGTTGTTTGGTATTTTGGACAAAATGGCTTAGCACAATTACTACTTTTTAGCCAAGTCATTTTAAGTTTACAACTACCCTTTGCTGTTTTTCCTTTAGTAAAATTCACCAGCCAATCTGATAAAATGGGCATTTTTGCCAATTCAACCCTATTATATATAACTGCTTATTGCATTGCTTTTATCATTGCTGCTTTAAATATATGGTTATTGTATAGCACATGCATTATTTTTCTCCCTCAATTATTGCAATAAATAAACCCCACCTTAGGCTTTAGACCAAAGATGAGGTTTATTTAATCAAAATAATGGATCTTACAAAAAAATTATTATGAATATATCAAAGACAAGCTAAACACGCAGCATAAACAATAGACATTACTGCATAATTCTTCGATGTACTCGGATTTTGTTTTAATTCTTCATTTAATAGTTGTTGGAATAAATTAAACGTATTTTTTAAAGCATCATCTTTTAAAAATTGAGCTATATCCGCACCAATCTCTGCTAAAATTTCCTTAGCTTGCGGTGTATTTACAAAATTTGGATCAATAACACATTGATCGGCAAGTGTTTTACAACTTTGCAAATACTGCTGAAACAATGCAAGCTCGGAACTGGTAAGATTAACTGATGCGCACCAAGCATTAATTTTTGCATAATCAATAATAGGATCACTTGCTTGCATTTTCATATGCATAGAAAACACAACGAGTGAAATGTATAATAAACGCTTCATAACAATATTCTCCTTCATTTGAATAACGATTCTACCAATTCAAATCTTTTTCATACCCTAAATCAATTAAAAGCTGCCCTGCAACTTTTTTAAAGGCAACCTTATGTTTTTCCAGAAAATATTCTTTCCAAGAACCTATTTTACCCTCCCGAAAAGTTAATGTTCCACCAAATAACAAATTAGCAATAACCTTTGCTTCAGATAATGATAAGTTTTTACCAATATGAAAAGCTATATTAATTATCTCGTTAAGCTGCACTTCATCACTACCACCACCTTTAGCACCTATCAATTTTTCAAAAGAGGTAACATATACATTGGGTTCAAATCGCCAAGGCAAATAAAGATTATAAAATGAAGTTATATTTTCTAGATTTTTCCAAGGCTCATCAGACAAAAATATTGTTGACCAAATAGAACTACCACCAGAAATTAATTCATCAATAAGCTCTTCTATACTCCATTCACTTTCCGAAACTCGTGGTATTGTTTTTATCCAAAAAGCTGCTGAAACAATTTGATCTCGAGGATCCCTATAAATAAATATCTTTTTTATAGAATCATCTGCTAATTTACTACTATTTTCATTATTATAAATTGCATGTGATAATAATATAAGTCGTTGATTTTTAATAAAACTATTAATTATTTCTTCATCTAACAAAAAAAACCGCCTACGACCGGTAACACCAATAAAATCATCCGTAGCAAGTATTAATTTTAACAAAAGATGCGTGCCACATTTTGGCATTGAAACCAATGCAACATGATTTGAAGTGGTATATGAAAAAAAACATGTATTAATAACTATAAAAAAAGTAGCAATTAATATTTTTTTTAAATTTTTCATACATTTCATCTTAGTATATCACCATGCTAAACATTAAAAACTATAGGTAGAAGGCATATGCCTTCTACCTCAATCAAAAAAATTATTGCATTATTAACACTATTGCTATTCTTATTAACATGGGCCAATCGGAAATATAGTCTTTAAAACACAGTTACTATTTCCAGCAAGACCATTTAAGTTTGCTAATGGACCCTCTAAAAAGCTAAGTTCCTGACTAATAGTTACAAGTAAGTCTGTCATAGTAGCACAACAGATAGCAAGCTGACTTCCAGCTAAATTAAAACAACTACCAATAAGTATCTCCAAATTTATTAATTCATTTAAATAATTATTTAAACCAACATTAATACTAAATCCGTTATACAAAATACTATAAGTACTATTAAAACCAACACTTAATACTGAAAAAGTACCATTAAAATCATTTACAATACTATTACAACATGCAGTAAGTGTATTTTTTATATCAAATAATGTTGTAAAGGTACTATTAAATCCAACAGTATTAGCGTTACAACAACTTACAACCAATGAATGTACTTTTTCATGTAAAAAATTAGCGACTGCAGACAAATCACAATGCATATTTTCCGCCCAAGGCTGACCTATATTAATACGCAATGCTTCCGATTGCGCTTTTTCTAGGGCATGTTCTAAATCGGGAAAAGCACTTATGAGATCCTCCGTTAAAAATACATTCTTATCATAAATTATGTTTTCATAGCATTGTAATAACCCAGGAGATAACTTATGTACTACACCCTCTTGCAATGCATTTTCAACAACCGCTACTACAAACAATTTAAAGTGTTGATCATCAATTACAACAGATAATGGTGCCAGATTTTCTATATATTCATCCTGCGTAATACAACTCACATTCTCTTCCTGTTTATTTTGCTCATGAAAAATTTCGCTTGCACCTAAATTCATCACAAAGCTCATATAAAAAATTAAAAACAACCTCAAGCTATTCGTTACCTGCATATCTATACTCCTTTTTTTATTATTTTATATCATAAATTTTCATTACCACGAATTAGCAAGTTGTTAAGGGGAAATTAAAATTAAGTATACAATTAGTTTGAGCCTCAATATTATGCAACTGACCTACTAATACGGTAGCGTTTGCAACAGAACTTTGAAAAGCACTTAGTATATTCGTAACTTGAGTACAACAGCTCTCGAGATCCGCTATAAAATTCTCACAAAAACAATTCGTAAAAGTGACTATCGCACTGTTACTATTAATTGCTTCAATTATAGTGAAGGTTCCATTAAAATTTACGTCTAATAAAGAAAAAGTACTATTAAACCCAAAGTTTAAGGCCGAAAATGTTCCAGCAAATTCTGTTGCAACAAAGGCACAACAATCAGTTAAAGTATCTTCGAGATCACCCAATGCAGTAAATGTCGCATTAAATGCAGCACTGTTGTTAGCACAACATTGAGAAAGCAATTCAAACAATTCTCTTACTAATCTATTAACCTCAGAGAGATCACATGTAGTTGGACCTACCATGCTTTCCATTAAACTTGGTCGTGGTGCTTTTGTTTCTAAAATAGTTAATCCATACATTAATTCAGGCAATATCTGCTTAATATGCTCCACCGAAAAGGTATTATCGCCTTGGCATACTTGCTCATAACAAGTAAGAAGATCATTTGAAAGGTTATATAAATAACCTTTTTCTATCGCATCTTTTACCAATTCAATAACAAACAATTTGAAATGTGGACTGTCAATTGTTATTTCAATCAAATTACCCTTCTTTACTATCTCAGACTCTATCACCAAATCTAATTCACGCAATGATTCGGAAAAAGTTTGCCCTTTCAAAAAAAACACACACGGTATTTGCATTATAAAAAATAGAGTAAAAAAATATTTTATATTCATATTCGTAGCTCCTTAAAAAAGTTCTAACAAGGTCCAATAGGAAAGCTTATTCTTGCAATACAATTACTAGCATCAATATATGGGTCTAATCGAACTAATACATCATATACATTAGTTTGAAAATTGTTATAAAGAGCACTAGACGTTGCTATAAGCTGAGTACAACAATTATTAAGTTGTGTAGTTAAACTATTACAGCAATTATTAATCGCGTTAACAAGGCTATTATTTCGCGTTTCAAGGTTGGTCAATACAGTAAATGTTCCATTAAACTCTAGAGTTAAATCAGGATACAAACCACTAAAAAAATGATTTATAACGGTAAATGTTCCATTAAATTCATTAGTTATATTGGCACAACATTCAATAATAGTGTTTTTTATATCTTCAATTAAAGTAAAAGTGGCCTCGAAAGAGACTTCATTCTGACTACAACAACTGAATAATAATGATGATATTTTCTTTATAAGTCTCTCAACCTCACTAAGATCGCATGGCAAAGGACCTACAAGAGCATTATTAGAATCTGACATATTGGGACGTGGCGCTTTAAGCGAGATTAGTTTCAACCCAAAAATCAAGTCTGGAAGAGCGTCCTGCAAATCTTCGAGCTTAAATGTATTATTATGGTGACCAATTTGCTCATAACATTTCAGTAATCCATTAGAGACATTGCGCAATCTGCCGTTTTTCAGGGCATTTTTTATGAGCTTTTTCACTAATAATTCAAAATGAATATTTTCGATTGTCATATATCGCGCATCATCACATTCAAAAACCGTTATACCATCAACATCATCTGACAATGGCCATGATTCTATATTATTCCCTGCATGTAAAAAATGTATACTTATGCAGCCAAATAATACGAACCCTATAATATGCCTTATTTTCATAAACTTCCTTTTTCTAAGACGTTACTAAAAATATCAACCCAAAACCTAAAAACAAAACGAAAGTGTTGGACACCCAGTTGTGGGATATGCTATTGCAAGTATACAATATGATGAACATTCATAATTAAATGCCCTAGTAGCTAAATTTGCAAGAGGACTTATCAGTGGCCCCAGAGTAGCAAGATCATTTATAATGGTAGTGCAACAATTACCGAGTGAAGTGGCAAGATTATTACAACTACCACCAAGAACGTCAGTAACAATAGTAATTTCAAGGTTAATTGCTTGAGCAAGAGTAAACGTAATATCAAATCCGGTCCTAAAAGTAGTATAAGTATTCGTAGACCCTTCAAGCAATACCGAAAAGGTAGCATTAAAATCATTAATAATATTAGCGCAACACGCCGTTAAGGTTCCCTTTATATCATATAATGCCGTAAAAGTGCCATTAAAAGCGATTGATGATTCTTGACAACATACAAAGAGCAAGTTGTAAATTGAATTCAATAGTGCGTTAACGTCTGCAAGATCACAATCTAGAGGCCCAACAATAGGATGAACTTCTCCAGGACGTGGCGCTTTCTCTTGCATTTTTACCAATTCAGGCATCAAATCTTCCCATGCTTCTTTCAAATCTTCTGCAGCAAATACACAATCATTTTTACAACTTTGCTCATAACATTTAAGTAAACCATTTGAAAACGTATGCACTCTTCCTTCCTCTAAAGCATTTTCAACCACAGAAATAATAAAATTTCTAAAGCATGGATTAACAATCTTAACTCCAACATCATAATTAAATTTTTGCACAACAATATCTTCAATATTAGAATATTGCTTCTCTTCATGCATATTAATTACATCAGAAATTTCTATACCACTAATCAATGATATATGAACCACCGAATAAAAAATTATACCCGCAAGATTTCGCATCACTTACTCCTTTTTTTAAATGATTATTATTTCTTAGTTTAAGATAGTAAGAACTAATAAAATTAAACAATAATTTTGTAAGAATATGTAAAAAAAGAGCGAATAACCGGTCCTAGATAACTAAAAAAAATCGTACTAAGCATTATGAAAAATCATCATTAAAAATTAAAAAAAAGCTTGACAAATTCTATTTGCACGATCTGGCTATTTTTAATATAAATTGTTGACTATTTGTAATTTATAGGTATACTGAGAATAAAGAAAGTTATAAAATACCTAAAAAAAGGGCTAAAACTTATGAAATTTATAAAATTAAACCATATTGCACTGTTAACCATTTTTGTTGGTTCTTATTATTTCTTATATTCACTTGGCACAACAAATAAAATTGCCCCTGTTATTCAAATTTCAAACAATGAAGTAATTAAGCCAAATCTTATTGAACGATTACATTTCAATCAAATTTTAGAAAGTAACTCAAAGGAAACTATTATCGCTGAACTTGATAAGCAAGAAAACGAAATTTGGCAAAATCTAGAAAAAATTATTCATATTAATAAAGAAGAATGCAATAGACTAAAATCAAATGAGTGGGCAGAAACTTATTCAAAGACAGAAAAATCCTTAATTATGCAATATGAACACGTAAAAAAACTGTCAGAAAAGAATTATAACATTGCTTGTGAAGTGTTATCTGATTGTGGAATTAATCCGGAAACTATTACTATTACTTCATGGGATCATCCCTCAGCCGCAGCTGCAACAGATAATGCATTATTTATTAATGAAGATATATTTTCTCCGTTATCACTATCAATTAAAAAATTTGCTCTTGCTCATGAAATAACTCATATGATTAAGAAAGATTATTCAACAAAATATATAATTGAAAAAATAAAAATCACCAATAAAATAGATTCTGATGAGCTAACTCACACACTTGCTTTATTAACACAATTTACCGAAGCAAGAGCTGATATCATAGCTACTTTGCGCAACTCAGAATATGCTCAAGGCCAAGTTCAGTTCATGATTAATCAATTAGAAACATTGGGAAACCCAGAATATAAAGAATACCCAACAAATAGTTTACGCCTTGAAATAGGCAAAAAAATTCTTGCTCTCCACACAACAAATCAACCCGTAGTAAGTTAACATTAAATAAAAGCCTGAATAATAAAAAAACTATTCAGGCTTTTAGCCCTATTATTCTTTTTCCCTATCAAACCTGTAAATATACCTTGACAAATTCTATTTGCATGATCTAAAAAGCATTTAAAATAAATTATTGACTATTTGTATTTTATGGGTATACTGAGTATATAAAGTGAGAGAAAAAGTACCTAAAAAGGAGTAAAAACCTATGAATTTTAATAATAAGAATATCATATTAATTATAGCCGCAATCATTGGTATTGTACCTGCCATCATATTTAATACCAAAAACAGAACAACTGCAATAACCCCGAATTTGATTGCAACTATTCAACTTGATAAACATATAACAAAAAACGATTATTACACTGACATTTCGCCTAATCAAAACAAAGGTGATAAAGAAGCGTATCTTGCTTGGTTAAAACAAGAAGAAGAAGCTCTTTGGAAAGACGTAACAACATTAACTAACGTTACCTTTGATGCATGTAAAACATTACGACAAGAATTTCAAGAAGCACATGACAAAGAAACAGCAGAATTAAAACAACAATTAAGCCTTGGCAAAGAAGTTGCACCACATATTAGAGAAGTTATTGAAAGTGTTGTGCGCGATTTAGGATGTCAGCCGCTTGAAATTATTTCATGTGAATATCCTGTTGCCGCTGCAACACATGGCCCCGTTGTTTTTGTTAATGAAGAAATATTCAATACAATGTCGACTCTCGCACAAAAATTCGTTGTTGCCCATGAAATTATACATATTTTATTGCAAGATGACGAAACGCGCTTTGTATTCAAAAATAAAGGTTTTTTCACGAATGATTCATCACTCGATTATGCAATGAACAAATTATATCGCTTTCAAGAATTACGTGCCGACATGCTTGCAGCACTCACTAATACTGATTATGCTCGCGGTTACAATGAATATGTTCACAATGCGTTATCACGAAGAGACGGCGAAGAAATCACCGAATTATTTTATCCAACCTACGCACTCAGACAAACAACAAGTGAAAAGATTGAACAGTTATTAGTTGTATAAAAAACCAAGGATTATCTAATGAAAAAAGTAAATAATAAAAAAATTATTGCCCTATTTATCATATTAGCTTGCACGATGCTATTCACTGTTTGCTACAGAGCTCAACAAATTACCAACAACAAAGACAATAGCACAATTCAACCAAATTTAGTTGATCGCTTTAATTTTTCTGATTTTGTTGATTGCACTTCACCAAAAGAGTACTTAACAATAGTCGATAAAAAAGACAAAAGCATATGGCACGCAATAGAAAGCGCTCTTGGCATTACACAAGAACAATTTATAGCTATGAAAAATGAAGATGCATGGCAAGAAAAATATAATGCAGTAATGAATGACATGGCATCACATTATGCACAAGCAAAAGAAATTTCAAAAGAAAACTATCAACTTGCCACAGAAATACTTAGCTTATGCGGCTTGGATAATAAAAATATTAAGATTATTGCTTGGGATGGGCCAGCTCCGGCAGCTTCAACAGATACTCTTTTGCTCATTAACCAAGAACTTTTTGAGCCGTTATCTCTTGAAATTAAAAAGTTCATTATAGCTCATGAAAGCAGTCATATAATTAATAAAGATCATTCGACAAGTTGCATGCTTGAAGATTTCAACGAACTTCAAAAAGATAACTCAAAAACTTTATCAAAGGTAATGAATGAATGTTCACATTTTTGTGAGGTTAGAGCTGATATCTTTGCTACATCACACGGAATAGAATTTGCACAAGGTCACGTTTTGTTTGCTGAGCATGAATTAAAATTACTCGGCAACATAGTGCATCCACATTATCCATCAAATGGCGAACGCCTTGAAATTGGCCAAAAATTATTAGCAATGATTAAACAAAACAATAAAGTATAAAAAATTAAATAAAAGGAAAAACAATGAAAAAGATACTCTTAATAACAATTCTAAGTTTAATGGGAATGACATTTGCTATGGAACAAAAGCAAATTGGCTTTCGAGTGACTCAATCTCAAAAAAATATAGCTTTATCACAAGCAACAGTAAATAATAATGAGAATTATGTCCTACGATTATTAGCGATAGGCGCAAATCCAAATACCATTACAGAACAAAAACTCGGGCCATTATCTTTGGTTGAAATAGCAGTTACACAAGGAAATTGCGGTACTTTGAAAGCATTAATTGAAGCTGGAGCAAATTTAGAAACAAGAAACCTTGAAGGCCACACACCACTTATTCGTGCAGCATATGCAAATATGACCGAAGTTGCGCAAGAACTTTTAAAAGGCGGAGCCGATGTTAATGCAAAAAGTTTGAGAAGTCAAAAAACAGCTCTTTATAATGCACATCAAAATAGAAATTATCATTTGATAGAGCTACTCATTGCTTTTGGCGCAAACCTTGAAGAATTTAATAGAAGCGAACGACAAGAAATTTTCTCTGTTCTTAATACAAAAGGATATACTGATTTACATCCAATGAAATTTTTGTTTGAAGCAACACAAAATAATCCTACTATTTTGTTAAGAAAAGGTAATGATCTTAAACCAGCTTTGCATTATCTTCTTGAATTATTTTATTCTGATGTTAATGATATGCAACAACTTAAAGCTTTCTATGAAAATTTAGAAAATAACACTAGTGAAGTCCTTCAGTCTGCTAAGGGCAGAGTATTTCAATTAATTAATGTGCAGATTCAAAAAGAATTTAACATTGATAAAAGCGATACTAAAGCGCAAACTCCGTTATATTTCGCATTAGAAAATGCCGATGAACAAATGGTACATCGCCTACTCCATCGTGGCGTTTACCAACCTATGAAAAATGGAATAACCACCATTTTAGGCCATATGATGGTCCCAGGCGAAAGCTTAGCGAATCCTTTTCATTATGTTCTTACACAATTAAAAAATAATTACCAACTCAGAAATCTTTATCCCAATTATGCAGCAAAATATGAAGCTTATCTTTCCATTTTTAAGCTTCTTTTAAAGTATAATGAAGATCTGGCTCACGTAAAACTTAATTTCGAATTAGGAAGGTCATATGAGACGATGACACCTAAAGAATTTGCAGAAAAATATACTCTACATGAAGTTATTAATCTATTACCAGAAAAAAGAGTACCTTCATTAAAGAAATTAACAAGCAAAAAAATAATCTCTAATGTGTTACAAGCAGATGATTTTAATGAAAGTAAAAAATATCTATCTAGCTTGTCAACAGACATACTTGCTTTATTATTAGAGGAAATTAATAAACAAACTACATTTTTAAGTTGTAAACATGATCAGGAAATATACAAACATCAAGAAAAACTTACTAGCCTCAAAAACGTTATACATACCTTGATGAATTTCAATGTAGCTATTTAGTGCGCAGACGATTAATATTATCAACAGCTTCTTGCACCGTCTTAATATTTGCCGCTTCATCGTCATTAATTTCGATACCAAAGGTATCTTCAAATTTCATGATGATCTCAAGCATATCAAGAGAATCAGCACCAAGCAGCTCAAAAGATGATTGTGGCGTTATCGATGCTTTATCGATTGCCAAAGTATCAACAATAATTGCTATAACTTTTGCATTGGTATCTTGTATATCAAATTGTGTCATAAAAATAACTCCTGCGAAACTAATTTTTTATTTCGAAATTATTAAAAAGGAATATCGTTAGTATACCGCACAAAATACGAGTATCCAATATTTATAGAGAAATTTTAGAAATAATATTACCGTGTGGATACAGACATTTCTGATACAACTTTTTTAAGTTCTTCAATATCAGAACGATTATTAACCGTGATAATTGGCTTATCAGGATACATATAACGAATTAACGGCGTTAATGTTTTTCCAGGACCGACTTCAACAATCAGATCCCAATCGATGCAATGTTGTAAAACCTTTTTCCACAAAATCGGTGCATGCAATTGCTTCATGACACGTCGCTTGATAAGCTCACCTTTACTCACCACAGAACCATTGATACTTGCAATCAGAGGAACATTCGTATTTTTAAAATCAATTTTTTCAGAATATTGTTCTAAGATTGTCACAACCGGATCCATAAATGAGCTGTGCAAACCAGCATCAACAGAAACTTCTTGCATAACACCATTTTTTTGATGCACCTTCTGCTCCAAAGCAGCAAACAACTCAGCAGAACCAGTCACCACATGTTCATAATCATTATTATAAGCAGCAATTGAAATACTCAAATCACCCTTGCTTAATTCCGCACAAAAACGTTTAAGAAGCAAAGCGCTAATACCTTTTACCGTGAATGCACGCACATTTAATTGTGGTAAAAGTTCTTTATAAAATAACGCATATTTTTGCAAAAAATAAAGACCATCGGGCAAGCTAATCCCATCAGCAGCACATATCGCACTCAATTCACCAATACCATAGCCTGCAACTGCTGCAATTGATATTCCTTCTTGCTTTACTAAAGCAGCAAAAGAAACACTTGTTAAAAAAAGCGCAACATATGCATTTTCAATTGATGATAATTCAGCATCAGATGAAGCAAAACAAAGTTTTACAAAATTAATCGAAAGGCAATTATACGCTTCTTCAAAATATTCTTGCATGAGACGAGATTCATCATAGAGATCTTTTCCCATGCCCACAAACTGACTGCCATAATCAGGAAAGAGCAATCCAATCTTCATACGCAATATCCCTTTAAACGAGGAACACCTTACTGTGTGCAGAAAATTTTTGTAAACGCCGCAGTGTTTCTTCTTTACCTAAAAGTATCATCAATTCAACTATGCCAGGACTTGCCGTTGTTGCGGTGAGCGCAAGACGAATTGGTTGTGCAAGCATTACCAGCTTTATAGCATATTGCGCACAAACATCCTTTAGCAATATTTTTAATGAATCGGTTGTAAATGCATCCAGATTTGAAATTCTTTCTTGTAGAATTGCAAGTTGTTCAATAGTGTTTGCAGTAACCCACTGAGCAACATCTTCTTTTTTTGGCACATCGTGAAGATCATGTAAAGATTGCAATACGTGCATTAATTCAACTAATGTTGTTGTTCTTTCTTTGAATAAACCTATACCCAAAAGAATCTGTTCATGCTGCCATCCATTCAATCGGGAAGGCCATGTTACATCAATATCATTCACTATGCATTCAAAAAGTTTTTCAGCTGTATACGCTCGCATATAAACACTATTCACCCATTGTAATTTTTGATGATCAAAAATAGCTCCATGCTTCCCAATCGCTGCCATCGTGAAATAATCGATCAGCTCTTGGCGCGTAAAAATTTCTTGATCCCCATGCGCCCAACCCAACCGTACAAGATAATTACATAATGCATCGGGCAAAAATCCATTCTTTTTATATTCAAGCACTGAGGTTGCACCATCACGTTTACTTAATTTTCCACCAGACGGTGATAGAATGAGTGGTAGATGAGCAAAGAGTGGCAGCTCAAATCCTAATGCTTTATACAACAAAATTTGACGCGGCGTATTAGGAATATGTTCTTCTCCACGAATGACATGAGTAATTTTCATTAATGCATCATCAACAACAACAACAAAATTATAAATTGGCGTTCCATCTGAACGCGCAATGATAAAATCATCGATCTGATCAAGCGCAAAGGTAATTGGCCCGTGAATAAGATCATCAAACATAATTTCATTTTGTTCCCGGGGAACCTTTAAACGAATCACGTATGGTTGCTCAGGATCATTATTTTGTGGTGTCTTTAATCTGCATTGCGCATTGTATTTAAAATAATTTTCACCATCTGCCGCCGTTGATTGCACCGGACAATAGCACCGATACGCTTTTCCTTCATGCACCAATTTCTTAATCATTTCTTTATGTTCTGCAATAAATTCTGATTGAATGTGCAACGTTTCATCGCTCACAATATCGGTCCATGCTAATGAATCAATAATTGAATGCACATATTCCGCTTTTGATCGAACAAGATCAGTATCTTCGATGCGAACAACAAAAACACCTTTATGGTGACGTGCAAACAAAAAATTAAACAATGCCGCACGCAATCCTCCAATATGCAAATGCCCCGTTGGAGACGGAGCAAAGCGCACACGCACTAATGATTTTTTTTGATCGGAATGACTCATATATTCCTTATGAACTAAGTAATGTTGAAAAACTATGCTGTGTATTCTTTTAATTTTTCTTGCGCCAATACGGTCCAAGGCGATGAAGCAAGACCACCTTCAGGGAAAGCAACAATAAGCTGATTTAAAAGTTCTTGAGCACGATCCCCTGATCCTTGCATCGCAAAATAGTGTGCTAAATAATATAATGCTTGATCTCTATTTTTATTTTTTAAATTTATTGCCAATGCTTCTAGATCGCGCAATCCATTATTTTTTAATGACTCATCATCACTATCAAGTTTCATGCGTGCAGCTTGAATTGCATAGGTAAAATATAATGGTGAGCTTTTTGATATCATGCCAACAACACGATCCAATGAGTTAATCGCTTCATGTAACTTTCCTTGTCCAATCAATGATTGCACTTCAAGGGCAAGAAAATATGGCGCTAATGATGAACCACTATGTTGGCGATAACCTGTCATCGCCGCTAAAGCAACGGTAGGCCACAAAGCAGGATTATGTTGAGCACCATTAAATTCTTGAATACAAGTGACAAAAGCAAGCTGAGCAGCCTCTTCTTGATGATTACGATACAGCCAATAACCAAATGTTGCTGCAGCACTTAATCCCATAATGCCAACAACAATAATTATTCCTTTTGTATAACGATTAATAAATGATTGTAAGTAAGGCAAAGATATATAATTTGTCATGATCAATGTTTCTCCTATTATTAAATTTTGAATTTATCAAAACTTACCATACTCTGATGAAACACTCAAGACGAACTCATCTCAAATGATAAGTCAAGATCGCGAACAGCAGTAATGGTAATCGATTGTTTTACTAATTGCTCTGATAACAAGGCGTTAAATTTTTTTATTGTTTGTTTTTGCACAACAGAATGAGCAAAAAGAATTGCATTTTCAATTGCTTTAGCATTTGAGCAACCATGAGCAACAATGAGAGGATGATTCAACCCAAGCAATAATGCCCCACCCTGCTCACGATAATCAATTTTCTCTTTGAGTGGTTTCATCAAATTTTTACTTAATAACCCTAATAATTTCCCATACCACGAGCAACCATATGCTTGTTTCATCCAATCAAAAAGTGCTTGAGCTGTGCCTTGAACCGATTTTAATAAGATATTACCCACAAAACCATCACACACCAGCACATCAGCAGCACCATTAAAAATTTCTCGCGCTTCAAGATTACCGATAAAATTAAGCGACATACTATTTTCTAATAATTCATATGCTTGCTTGACAGCTTGCGAACCCTTATAAGGTTCTTCACCATTAGAAAGCAAAGCGACACGAGGTTCAGAACACGCTGTTGTTTGCTGCACAAAGAGAGTGCCCATAAGAGCAAATTGTCTGAGATATTCAGCTTTGCAATCAGTGTTTGCACCAACATCAATAACAAAAACCGGATCTTTTTTGGTAGGCAAAAAGGTGCCAAGAGCAGGTCTTGCCAGCCCCGGCACCCTTCCTAATACCATAATTCCAGCAACAAGCGCCGCCCCTGAATTACCAGCGGAAACAACTGCTTGTGCTTTTTGTTCTGCAACTGCTTGAATTGCAGAAAACAATGAAGAATCTTTTTTTCGTAACAAATCTTTGGTCGGCTCATCACCCATGCCAACCACCGTGCGGCAATCAACAATTTTTATAGGTAAAGCACGCCAATATTTATCACATTCACCTAATACCTGTTCAATGACTTCTTGATGCCCAAAAAGCGTAATGGAAACCTTACTTGAGGTGTTCATTACTGCATTATAAGCACCCTGAACGACAACTTTTGGTGCAAAATCGCCGCCCATAGCATCAACAGCTATCATTTTTTATTCTTCTGATTGAGTATCGATTGGCGCTTCTTTGCTGCTTTTTGCTGATTTTGCTTGTTGCGATTCAACGCGCTTGATCCCACGTTCGATCTTAGTTTCAAGAACTTTTGCTCCCTTATAAAAACCACAGCTTTTGCACACTTGATGTGGCGCTATTGCAGTTTTACACTGAGCGCAAGCAGTAAAAGCTTGAACTTTGATACCTTTATTAGCAAATCTTTTATCTCTGCGGGCTTTCGACCGCTTCCGTTTTGGTACTGGCATACGTAATTACTCCGATAACTATAAAATAAGGCGTTTAAGCCAACGAATTTTACTAGTTACTTTACCAGATTTACCAAAAAAGACAATTTTTACCTTTTTTTTAAAAAAGAAAGAGTAGCTTTTTTCATGCTAAAAAAAGCTACTCTCTTATTACTCAGTATAATACATGAAACCCTGGTTTTTCCTCAACTGAATGCCCACGCAATAAAACACTTGAGAGTTGATGCAAGGATCCCTGCAGCTCTATTAAAGATTTTTTAAGCATCTCTTCTTGTTGAGCTTTCAATAATACAGCTCTTTCACGAGCTTCTTGCTCAGCCTGTCTTCGCGCTGCTTCTTCGGCTTCTTTGAGCTTAGCATCTTTTTTCGCAGCTTTTCTTTGCATTTCAGCTTCGCGCTTCTGCTTTCTCTCTAAGGCAATTTTTTCAGCTTCTTGTCTTGCAATTTCACGTTGTTTTTCTTCTGCTAACATCTCGGAAGGAGATAGGAACTGAGATTCTTCTGCTTTTTTTTCTGGCAATGGCTCACCGGGAGCAAATGACGGAAACTCTACTTCTTCAGCAGCAACCGCTACCTCTTCCGGAACAGGTGGCAATTCTAGCTCTTCTTTTATGCGCTTTTCAATTACCGATGCCCCGAGTTCACGAGATTCTGATTCTTCTTTGGGCAAACCTACAAAAAATTCTTTAATAGTTTCAAGAATACCACTAGGTTCTTCTTTTTTTGCAATCGGCGAAACTGGCTTTAGTGGTTGTAATTTTTCTTCTTCAAGCACAGCCTCTTTAGCAAAAGCCTTTTTAATCTCTTCTGGGCTCAAGGGCGCACCCAAGCTTTTAGGACGAGGCCTAAAGAGTTTTTTTCCTGTAACAACTGGCTCTTCACGAGTTAAAACTGCAAATGGTTGCTCTGGTTGTGGTTTGCCTCCAGCTTGAGCACCACCTGTTTTTCTAAGAGACGATCGTCCCTCAGCTCCTATCACTGGCAAATTTATAGGTTGCCCTGGACGTTGATATCTAGCGCTTTCAACAGTCGGCTCACTAAATGTTTTTATTACTTCTCTTCCTTCAACAGGTTTGGGAGTAACTGAAATAGAAGGAATTGTTTTTTTACGTCGAGGACGCTTAAACGATCTTAATCGTTTTCCTGCTCGTTTTTTTTGCTCGCGGATCAAATTACTTTGTTCTTCTGCTACTATTTCAGACAACTCACCTTGTTGCTCGAATACAGCCCCAATTTCTCTTAATCTATTTTCAATCTGTTCATCACTCAACACTGAATAATCAGGAGCACCTAGCTCTTCCATACCCCACAAAGAACCCGTGCTCACATTTAAGCACAGCGTAAATAGAAAAATTTTATACAATTGCTTCATCACACTTCTCCTTTAAAACTCATCTCAGCCTTTGATAAAACTAAAAAAAACGTTATTCGCTTTATTCACAAATTTATACATACCTCAATGTATTAGCCAAATACAATAAAGCTTGCTGCAATTCTTCTAACATTTTTTTAAGCTGCATTTCATATTGTTTTTCCATTTCTTTTCGTTTTTCTCTTGCAATAGGTTTTATTAATTGTTTGGATTGAGGAATTGATTTTTCTGGAGAAAATATTAATTCTTTTTCAAGTGATTGCTCAATAGCCGGAGAAATATATTTTTCCTTGAGCAATTTTTCTGCTCGTTTTTTCTCTCTTTCCGGTCTTTGTGCCTCATACTCTTCAACCGATTCAGCCCATCTTAATCTTTTTCCTGGCTTTAATGGCTCTACAGGAGCAAGTGGTTTTTTTGAAATTAATGGAGGTTCCTCAGAAAATCTCTCTGCAGGCAAAATAGGCTTATCACTAGGAAATCTCTCATTACGATAAATTTCATAAATATAGGCCGGCGTTCTTTCGTCTTTTACTAATTTTATCATTTCATTATCAACATTTGTTAATGCTTCATTAACTTTCTGATAATCTTCATAATCAGTTTTATCTGGACTCATATCATTTTTTTTATTTTGCAACTGATGATAGCGCGCTAACATTTGTCGTAATCTTTTTTCAATTATATCAGGTTGCCACGCGGCTTGATAATATAAATCCGCTCGACTGGCTCTAGCAAGAAGTTCATGTGCAGGTATTTCTGGAATAGAAATACCTGCGAGACCTGCATCCTTTGACAATTCACCAACAAATTTCTCAAATTTTTTAGATTGTTTTTTTTTCTTACGTAATTCTTCAACTAATTTTTCTGTTTCTTTAGCAATTGCATCTCGTTCTTCCCACACAACATAAAATTGTTTTTCATCTTCTTCAGTTTTAAACGAATCATTATTCGCCTTATAAGCATTCAATAACTCTAAATATTTATCTTTTATAAGCTCATATTGTTCTTCTAATTCATTCAATCGTAGTAAAATTGCTTTTTCTGAATTATAGATACTTCCCCGCTCTTCCATACATAACAATACTGAAAAACAACAGAAAGCGATCATCACTAAAAGTTTTTTCATCATGCCCCTTTTTACCATGAATAATTTCATTATTAGTAAAAAGAGTAAAAAAGCTTAATGACGAAAGTCAATATAAAGATGGCAAACACATAACAGCAAAAAGTTATTGTGTATGCCACATACCCATAAAATTTTGTATAATTTTTCCTTCAAGTTGCAAATCAAACAATGCAGTTTGCAACTCTAAGAGAGAACGATTTGTTTTTTGTTCTAATTCATCAATTGAGATAGGATATTTACATAAGGAAAGCAACGGGTCAGCTACAACAGCAGTTTCTGTTTCCGTTGGTATTGTTGTTTGTATGAACGCCTCGCCCGTAGTGCACACGTCATTATTTTGAGTAATATGCCCACATTCCTGCAAAATGTCTTGTGCCGATGTTGCTGCATGAGCACCCTGCTTGAGCAAGGCATGGCAGCCAGAACTCATGGGATCATCAAACTGACCTGGAACAGCAAAAACTTCTCTTCCTTGCTCTAAGGCAAATGATGCCGTAATCAGTGAACCACTTTTTTGTGCCGCTTGCACAACAACACATGCTTTGCTGAGGCCTGAAATAATGCGATTACGTGCGGGAAAATGGCCTGGCAACGCTTCTATTCTCATTGAAAAAGATGAAAGCAAGGTGCCACCGCGCTCAAGTACAGCAGAAAACAATGCTTTATTTTGACGCGGGTAAAGATGCATTAATCCTGAGCCAAGCACCACCGTTGTTTGACCACCAGCCTGCAAAGTAGCTTGATGCGCTAAAGTGTCAACACCTAATGCACCGCCACTGACAATATGCCAACCTTGCTCTACTAACGGCGGAATAAACGCATCGACAACCTTTTTACCATACGCTGTTGCTGCGCGTGCGCCAACAAAAGCAATAGCAGGAACATTATTGTACGGCGCTTGTCCTTTATAATAGAGAACAGCGGGCGGCATATAAATAGCGCGCAAAAGTGATGGATAAGCATCATCCAAAACCGTAAGAATCTGCACATTTTCTTTTTCAATCAATGCACATTCTTGCTCAAGCACCTTCTGATCTTCTAATCCAGCAACAAGATCGAGTGCCATTTGTAATGACAAACCACACTGATTCACAAAATCTGATGCCGACCACGCATACAGATCAGACAAATGATCAGCGGGAACGATTTCTAAAATGCGACTGATAACAGCAGAACCTGCACCCTTCACTAATGAAAGGTGCAGCATACTTGTGCGATTACTCATGTTAGATAAAATCAATGCTTTCGTCAGAATCAACGCTTATGTCTTCTTGATTTTCATTTTCAAGAGCATCAAAATCTGCAATTTGATCATCATAAGAATCAAACTTTATTGGCTTGTCGTTCTTTGGACCTTTTTGCTCAATACTATTTTCACCTTCTTCTTGAACTTCTTCAAATGAAACAACGGAAGACAATGTTTGATCATCATTCAAACGAATTAGGCGAACACCTTTTGCTTGGCGACCCATTGTGCGAATTTCTGTTGGGGAAAGACGAATAATTTTACCCGCCGTATCAATGAGCAACACATTAGCGATATCACTGACAACAGCCAAACCGATAACATTACCATTTCGTTCTGTTGTTGGAATCGTTCTTACGCCATAACCGCCTCGATGTGCAACTCTAAAGTCATCTGCTTTCACGCGCTTACCAAAGCCACGTTCTGTTGCAAATAAAATATCATTGTCATCATGAATAACTTCCATGCCGACAACATAATCTTTCGCCTTCAAACGAATACCCATCACGCCAGATGCTTGTCTGCCCATCTGACGAACTTCTGTCTCCTTGAAGCGAATACCTTGTCCTTTTGCTGTTGCAATAACAATTGAATCATCGCCAGAACTAAGGGCACAGAAAATTAAATGATCATTTTCGCGTAAGTTAATTGCACGAATACCAGAGCTACGAATTTTGGCAAATGCCATTGCATCAGTACGCTTAATAATACCCGCTTTGGTTAACATCACTAATGATTTACCTTCTAAATCACGAGCAGGCAATAATTTCACGACTGACTCATCTTGTGTCAGTGGCAACAAATTAACAATAGCACGGCCTTTTGCAATTCTTGAACCTTCAGGCACTTCAAAAACATTCAAACTATATACACGACCTAAGTTAGTGAAGAACAACAGTTCATCATGGGTTTTGGCTACAAAAATATCCTGAATTAAGTCACCAGATTCATCCAAGGCAGTCATGCCCATTTTGCCCCTACCGCCACGATGTTGAACGCCGTATGTTTCTAACGGAACACGCTTGATATAACCTTTGCGGGTTAACGTTACAACAACTTCTTCATCCGGAATAAGATCAGCTTCAGTGAGAATATCGATTGGTCCTTCAATTCTTGTGCGACGCTTATCAGCATATTCACTTTTAATAGCAACCAATTCTGCTTTTACTTCAGCGCGCAAAATAGATTTATCAGCAATAATTGATTTATAATATTGAATGGTCTTTTTTAATTCTTCCATTTCAGCATAAATTTTTTCTTGTTCGAGTCCAGTCAAACGCTGCAGACGCATTTCCAAAATTGCTTTACCTTGCTCAGGTGTTAATAAAAAGCGTTTGTTCAATTGAACAATTGCTTCATCGGCAGATCGTGATTGTTTAATTAAAGCAATGACTTCATCGATGCTGCTTAAAGCAATAATGAAACCCGCAAGAAGATGCTCACGCATTTCTGCTTTTTTCAAATCATACACAGTACGTTTATAAATAATTTCATGACGATGCACGAGAAACTCATGCAACAATTGACGCAAGTTAAATACTGAAGGCTTATTATCAAGCAATGCAAGCATTAAAATCGAAACGGTCGTTTGCAATGAAGTATACTTATACAGTTGATTCAAAATTACTGTCGGAATTTCGCCTTTCTTCAACTCAATAACTAAGCGCATTCCCTTTTTATCAGATTCATCACGAATATTTGAAACGCCTTCAATAATCTTATTCTTAACTAAGTCAGCAATTTTGATCGTTAATTCTGCTTTATTTGCTTGGAATGGCAATTCAGTAATAACAATTGCCGTACCTTTTTTGGTTTCTTCTGTTTCAACAACACCGCGCAAGATTAAGTTTCCACGACCTGTTTTATACGCACGAATAATACCGGCTCTACCACAAATAATACCGCCTGTTGGAAAATCTGGTGCGGGCACTAAGGTAAATAATGTTTCATCATCAAGAGATTCATTATCTAGATAGGCCAAACAAGCATCTATAATTTCACCTAAATTATGAGGTGGAATAGAAGTTGCCATACCAACAGCAATACCAGCAGTACCATTAATTAATAAGTTAGGTAATCTGCTTGGTAAAATAACCGGTTCCACCGTTGAATCATCAAAGTTAGGAACAAAATCAACCGTTTCTTTATCTAAATCAGTCAGAATTTCAGCAGCAATTTTTGCCATACGAACTTCTGTATAACGCATTGCTGCAGCATTATCACCATCAACTGAACCCCAGTTACCTTGGCCGTCGAGCAACGGATACCGTTTGGAGAAAAGTTGCACCAAACCAACCATACTGTTATACACAGCTTGATCGCCGTGTGGGTGATATTTACCAAGAACTTCACCAACAACACGCACTGATTTGTGATAAGGCTTATTATGATAAAAACCAAGCTGTGCCATCGTATAAAGAACACGTCGATGCACTGGTTTTAGACCATCACGCACATCAGGAATTGCACGACTAACAATAACTGACATTGCATAATCAAGAAACGAAGTCTTTAATTCATCTTCTATCAGGATCGGCTTAATGCCAAATTTTGCTATTTTTTCTTGATTATCAATTGCCATGAAAACGACCTTTCAACAGGATCAGAATTTAATTTTTATTTGTTACAAAAAGTATAACGAAAATAGTTTTTTTAACAAGAATGTGACATGTATTTTCTTTTTTAAATCAAGAGATCTGCCTGAGTCAAGGAATATGAAAAAAATTTTGGAATTGTCATTCTGAACATAAGCGAAGCTCAAAACGATAAACTTTAAATTTAATACGCAAACGTAAATCAAAATACTCAAAATTAATGGTTTGTTATAACCCACATGTCTTCCCGAGGCACATTGTGCCGTGGGGATCCAGATTATAATGTTCTGATAAATAAAATTCCTAAAAATGAACGGAAAATGAATAGAATTTTATATGCTGGGTTGCCACGTCGACAATGTCGACTCGCAATGACATTTTGTGAGATTTTATTTATTTTCTTCGTTACTTACTAATATAATAGCCCCTGCTATTTCTCTTGAATTGTTTTTTCGCGTAGCTGAGTAATCTCTTGAATTGCTTCATATGCTTTCTGTTGTTCCGATAGTGGTTTTTCAAAAATAGAAGTAAGGGATTTTTGTTTTTTCTTAAGGCGTAAAGGTTTATTACTACGCATGATTCTGCTCTTTAGTTCTTTAAATTTTTTTTCATACTCTGATGCATTAATTGGTTTGAAATTCCACCATTGAGGTTTAAATATGTCTGCTGCTTCCCAATGAAAGGCTTCATACTTATATTCCCACGCTGTTTTATTTATTTGAAATCGTACTATTACAACCATGCCATATTCATCTTGTGTTTCAATGCTTACATTATATAAAACAACATGCTCTCCATCACCTGGCAATTCTTTTTCAAGAGGTTTTTCATGAGGATTATTTGCAATTGCTCGAGCTGCTTTTAAAATTAAAGAAATATCATTCGGCCCTTCTAACGTTTCAATATAAAAAGTTTTGAGTGTTGGCCTTTCGGTTAGATTGCAAAATGCATCCCGAAACGCCATAAATATACCACCCGACCCTTTAAAAGCATCGCCTTCAACAACTATTTTGCTCAAATATTGAGACGCATTGCCATGTGTCATTGAAATAATATTAGGATAAAGATATTGATTATCCTTTAATAATGCGCTATCAATTTTTTTGGTAAAGATAGACTGTTGTTTCTCTTCATCAAAAAATTTTTCATTACGCGTTATAATATCTGAAAATGTTGGCAAATTTTCCCATTGTCTTTTTGCTAGTTCTCGCAGATTAACATCTAAAGGAAGATGGGATGAACGCACTATAAGAGGTACATTAATTATTGGTGGATATACAAGCACATTCAACACATAGTCAAATTTTGGGTCATCATGCAGTTTTTTTGGATATACCTGAATAGGCCTATTTTCAAGTTCTGCAGTGCGTACTTTTACTTTACCAAGTACCATAACATTATTGCTAGAAGTGAATGATTGAATTTCAATGCCTCCAGGCAAAATAATTTGAGGAATATTAGTTTGAGCATGAATATCTTGGGATGTCTTATTAATTTCACCGAGTATACTCAACAAATTTTGAAGACTATGGTGCGTAGTGTTTTCTAAGTTTTGAGCAATATCAAAGATATTTGCAAAAAAGGATTTGTTTGTAAAAAAAGAAGTAGGAATATCACCCACCGAGTTAACTATAATGATAAAATCGAGTGGAAAAAAAATTTTATCATTATTTATATCATCTTTAAATTTAATGCTGCTTAAATTCTCTCCACCCAGATAACATGAAGCTATAATTAAAACACCTATACGCATATAATTATTAAAAAAAGTAAGCAGCTCTTGCATTTCAATGGGCGTTAAATTTGCAATAACGGGATCGGGTTTTGGTGAACCATGGCCAGAAAAATAAATATCCCAAATTGGTCCTTCCCAGGCTTCTTGACGATGAATAGGAAGAGAACGCTCATCTTTGCTTGGAGGTAAGATCGTAGCAAATATTTTTTTAAGATCATGCGAAATCTCTTTTACCGTTTCTTTTGATATGATTTTTTCTTTTTCTGGTATGTCTTTTATAGTTGGTTTTAATAGTTCAAGCAATTGGGTATAGTCATTGCTTTCTTGAGTTGGTAGAATATCTAGTTTTTTTAGGGAATTAACATTAAAAACTGCTGATGTAAAAAGATTTTTTTTAGTCTTGGGCAGAAGAAGATATAGCTGGTTATCATGAGCAAAATAATGCGTATTAATAGGAACATAAAGTTCCCATTCTTCATTTGGAATAGAAGTATCTTTAAGTAGTTGATTTTCGCGATGATTTGGATCATTCCAATTTTGTCTTCGATCTATAAAATTATAAAAAATTGCCCTACTAACTAAAATTGGAGCATTCCGTTCTAATATACCTATATTGAGATCTCGCGTATCAGGCCCCAGCCTATACATGGATAGAGTTTCATTGTCATCTTGCTCCATAATAAATATTAAGGGAACATGCATTCCTTTTTTATAGGTAACACTCTGTGAATGGCAAAACAGCGGGAAAAATAAGATGCAAACTATGTATACACATTTTTTTACAAACTGCATAAGCCCCCTTTAATAAATCAATAGCTATATATTTCAATTTAGCAATTATTGCTTGAATTTTGCAACAATAATAAGCATTTACGATTTAATGAGATGTATGCGAGCGCATGTTTCTTTATAAAGAGAAGATTCTCTTGACGGCGATGGATAAAAAACACCTTCAACTTGAGAAATGAGCAAGGAAAAGAATGTTTCATCTTTTTTTAATACGACAGGCTTGGCAATAACTTCATTACTATGTTCTGCTAGATACAGAAGAAAAGCTGCTAAATTCTTGAGCTCTAATGCTTTTGAATCCGCATAAGCAACATCAACAGAAACATCAATAGTTTTAGGCTGTGTTACAATAGAATAACGAGCAATAATATCTTCGTTATTTTCCCAAAATTGAACATCATTTTTTCTTTTTTGCTGCAGCAGTTTATGGGCTCGTTCTAATCCTAAGAGTGGTAACGCTTTTCTAGCATAATCTCTTAGGCGTGATAAGGGCGTGTGTAATAACGTGGTATAATTCAAAAAAGCATATTTGGTAATTACACTCATTTTTTTCAAAAGCTGTTTTTGTGTTTCATCCGTATGTAACATATATCTGACCTGTACTTTTGGTATTTCAAATTTTTTATGGAGAGTTTTTACCAAATGAGCAGAATTTTGTTCATTTTCTACTATATATTCCAGCTCGAGCTCTGGATTGACTCGTTTACAAGTTTGCACAAAGGTAACGGCTTCATCCATATCTTTTGCATAACCAATAGCATTAGAAACAATCTTTGCCTTAAGCTCTACAGGAACAGGAATAAACATTGTTTTTTCAACAGCGTGTTCCATTGCCATACTATTCTTAAAAAAAGCTATGAGCAAAAGAAATAACAGCTTCAAGTATAGTCTATTCAAAGAGAGATCAAATAAAGAACTCATGTGATTACTTCTTTTTTATTTTTATACTCTTTAAATTTTTCACTCAATATCATCATAACAAATTTAATTATGGCAATAATTAAACCAGAAACTACCCCCAAAACCACAGCACGAGTTACCGTAATATCCATAAAATAATTACTTAACCCCATAAATAAACCTATTATCAATCCGTAAACTAATCCTGTATAATCCATAAATTAAGCCCCTTCCTCATGAATTTTATTAATTTTCCAAATTTTGCTATACTTATAGTATCATTTGACCAAGGAAAGATAAACTATTTAAACCAAGTAGATCAAGAAATTCATGGACATAAAAAAACAAAAATTACAGGATTTTACTCCTGATAAAATTAGAAATTTCTCTATTATTGCGCACATTGATCATGGCAAATCAACGTTGGCTGACCGGCTCCTAGAATTCACCGGCACCTTAACTGATAGAAAACGCCATGAACAGTTCCTTGATAAACTGCAAGTAGAAAAAGAACGCGGCATCACCGTTAAAGCACAAACCGCCTCTATGTTTTATGAATACAAAGGTGAAACATACCTGCTCAACCTCATTGACACCCCCGGTCACGTTGATTTCACGTATGAAGTTTCACGGTCCCTTTACGCATGCCAAGGCGCCCTGCTTCTTGTTGACGCAGCACAAGGGGTCCAAGCGCAAACAATGGCCAATTTCTACCTTGCTTTTGATCAAGATCTCACCATTGTGCCCGTCATTAATAAAATTGATATGGCCGCAGCAAATCCTGAAAGAGTTGCCCAAGAGTTAAAAAAATTATTTGATATTGAACCCAAGGAAAATGTCCTTGCCTCTGCAAAAAATGGTATTGGTATTGATCAAATTTTAGAAGCAGTTATCACTCGTATGCCCGCACCAACATCACAAGCACAAGCACCACTCAAAGCACTGCTTTTTGACTCTTGGTTTAATGATTATAAAGGCGTTATTTGTTTAATTGCTATCAAAAATGGCACTATTGCAAAAGGCGATAAAATTACCTTGGCGCAAACAGGAGAATCATACGAAGTACTTGAACTTGGGTTAATGTATCCTGATGAAACCCCCATGGAAGCCTTATATGCAGGACAAGTTGGTTATCTTATTGCCGGTATGAAAACCGTTAAAGAAGCGCGCGTTGGTGATACGATTTTCCATTCAAAAGAACCTGTTGAAGCTTTTCCTGGCTTCAAACCTTCAAAGCCTATGGTATTTGCCGGTATTTATCCTCTTGATACGTCAGAACTCGAGGCATTACGCGATGCAATTGAAAAATTAACCCTTAATGATGCCAGCGTTACTGTTGAAAAAGAAACATCTATTTCACTTGGCCTTGGCTTTCGCTGTGGCTTTCTTGGCTTATTACATTTGGATGTTTTTAAACAACGCCTTGAACAAGAATATAATGTTACCGCCATTATAACACCGCCAAGTGTATTATATCGAGTAAAAATGAAATACACGGGTGATATGGTTGATATTGAAAGCCCTGCTGATTTTCCTGAACCGCAAAAAATCGATGAAATTTTGGAACCCATGATCAATGCTACGATCATTTTGCCAAAACAATATTTGGGAAACATCCTGAAATTATGTCAGGAAAAACGTGGCAAACAATTAGAAATGAATTTTTTAAATGAAGATAGACTCATTTTGCGCTACAAATTACCTTTAAATGAGGTTGCTACCGATTTTTATGATAGTTTAAAATCACTGAGCTCTGGTTATGCAAGTTTTGATTATGAAGAAGCTGACTATGAACCTGCAGATTTAGTAAAAATGGATATTTTAATTAATGGTCGCCCTGTTGATGCGTTATCAGTCATTGTTCATAGTGATAATGCCTATTATATTGGGAGAGATTTTGTTGCCCGCTTACGAAAATTAATTCCTCGCCAAATGATTGAGGTTGCTATTCAAGCAGCTTTGGGCTCAAAAGTTATTGCTCGCGAAACGATTCAGGCTTTCCGTAAAGACGTTATTGCAAAATGTTATGGCGGCGATATCACCAGAAAACGAAAATTGCTTGAAAAGCAAAAAGAAGGTAAAAAGAAAATGAAGCAAGTGGGAAATGTTGAAATACCGCAAGAAGCTTTTTTTGCCGTTCTAAAAAAAGAATAAAAAAAGGAACCTTTGTATCATGACAGAACAAAATGCAAATCAAATTTTTTCGGGAAATGTTTTTATATTTCAAGCTTTTGATATAGGCGAAGATATCAATCTTGATCACATTAAACAATCACATACGGTGATGGCACGCCCTCTTTCACTATCAAAATATTTTAAAAATTATCATACCCCCTTACCAATTGATTTACCGCATCCGCATGCAAACTCAAAATGCATTAGTGCAAACATTCATAGCTTTGGCGTCATCTCATTAATGTATAAAATCCCCTTTCGCGATACTCTAGAAAACTTAAGAAAACGATTCAATGCTCTTGATATTGAATTTCAAGAACAAGGCGTGGTAGATGCAGGATCAATTTTTAAGGAAATTCAACATGATATCAAACAGCCACGTTTTTTTCATTTAAGAACTTCTTATGCTGTTATTCAAGTTGATACACTACCAGCACTTTCAACCGTTACTTTAAAAGATACGCATGGCGGCACTATCGTTTCATTGCTCCGTTTTGAAACTGAAAATTTAAGTGAATATCAAAAAAATGAAATCCTAGATTCAGCAATTGGGTATTATCGTGGTGATTTATTCATCATTGATACACAAGCTGCCTTTGTCTATGACGAAGAATATAGTGAAATACTTGATCTCTTTGAATTTGCTAATATTCAACAATTAGAATTACAATATTTTGATCGCATGCTTGATCAACAACTCAATGTTGTCTATCAACGCGAGGTACGCGCATTACCATTAAAAGCATATATGCCCTTTATTGGTTCGTTACCCAAAGATCAAGTTGGCTCATTAAATATTTTGAAAGTTGATATTTCTGTTATTATCGAACGATTAAAAAGTAGTATCAAACTTGCTGGTGAAGAATATATTTCCGAACTTTATGCTTTACTTGTTGATCGCTTGGATATTGATAATTGGAAAGCTTCAATCGATGATAAATTACAAATCATTCAAGATATTAATTCCGTCTATCAGGCTAAAATTGATATTATTCGCGAAGACTCATTATCAGTATTGATTATTCTTCTTATTTTCATTGAATTGGTAGTGGGTATTTTGAATTATTTTAAATAACCAAATCAGATAAGTAAAAAAACGTAAATTTAGCTTAACGCAAAAAGACATTAAAATCAGAATTGTCATTGCGAACCTACGAAGCTTCTAGCGAAGTAGGTGTGGCAACCCAGATAATAAAATTCTTTTTATTTTTCAATTAAATTCGATTTACTATTTCAATAAAATTGAATTTAAGAAATTTTATTCATAAGAATATTATAATCTGGATCCCCACGGCACAATGTGCCTCGGGAAGACATTTTGGGATATTTTATTTATTCATAAGTCGATATTTTTTTCATCGAGTTCATGTTAAGTAATTACTATAATCAATATCTTGCAAAAATAAAGCCTAATGCACTAAACTTTTTATTATACGATTATTTAATGCTTCAAAATAGGAGTTTAAAATGTTATTACATTGGGCTTTTTTGTTTCTTATTCTTGCCCTGGTCGCAGGCTTTCTAGGTTTTTTTGGCTTGGCAGCAGAAAGTGCTGGCATAGCAAAAATCTTATTCTTAGTTTTTTTAATTGTTTTTGTTATTTCATTTGTTATTAATTTATTGCGTGGCAAACAACCACCTGCATAATTTTGAAACTACCTAAACCACTTTATTGAACTGCTTCCAATATTTTTCGTAAATAATCTTCATACTGCTGATCTAATGCATCCCATAATTTTTCAGCAGTAGTTACATCTAATATTTCTGCAGTTCGTGGAATATACGCAAAAAAAATGGGGTCATTGTTATAACGATATTCCTTTGCTACATACAACTCATCATCATTTTTTTTGAAAATAACCCATGCTTGGAATTCTTCTTTTTTAATGTCATCACCAAAAGTAGAAAGCATAATTTTTGGCAAAAGCAAACTGCATACTATCACAAAAAAAAATCGCTTCATAGTATTCTCCCGTACTATTACACTCTTTCTGATTAGTCAATGCCCATATTTCTATGGTTTACTCTACTTTTTTTAAAAAAACAATTTTTTTATAGCAAATTCATAGTAATTAATTGTTGCTCAACAACATCAAAATTTTCACAATGAACACCTTTTATGCCAACACATTCCGCAGCTTGCACATTTTCAAGCAAATCATCAATAAACACACAGTCTTTTGCCTCTAATTGAAACTGCTCTAAAAAATGTTCATATATTCTTCTATCAGGCTTTGCAAATTGAAGATTCCCCGAAATAACAACGCCATCAAAAAGATTAAAGATAGAAGAATATTCTTGTGTCAATGCGTGGAAATTTGGTGCTTTCCAATTTGAAAGAATATAGAGATTATGCAGCTTCTTTCCCTGTTCGTTCTGTTGAGCGTAACATTTTTTCAACATTTCAATGCCACGCTCCAAAGGAATATACTCCTTTGCCGCTGGAAATTTACAATACGATTGAAATAAAACACCGCCAATATCAAAAATAATATTGGCGGAAATTCTTTTTTTATTTTCTTCAGAACTCATAGCAACTCACCTTTTCCACATTACTGAGCAATACTTACTTGCGCTGGTCGAATAACCGAATCTTTAAAACGATACCCTTTTTGCAATACTTCAACAATATTACCAGAAGGAATATCTGATGATTGCACCGTCATAACTGCTTCATGCAGTTGCGGATCAAATTCTGTTACTTCTTTAATTTCTTGTAAACCAATACTCGTAAAATATTTTTGTAAGTCTTTATCAATTAAAATAATACCAGCAAACCAAGCTTGCAATTCAGCAGGAATTTCATCACTTTTCTTTTGCTTTAATGCACGTTCAAAATTATCAACGATCGGCAATAATCCGGTGACCAATTCTGCCTGAGCATAACGAGTAACTTGCAAACGCGCTTTTTCTTCACGCCGTTTAAAATTTTCAAAATCAGCAGTTATTCGCAAACAACGCTCTTTCCACTCTTGTAATTGACTTTGGCATTGAAACAATTGATTTTGATCTTCGCCATGATTTTTTGTTTCTTGCGCAGCGCCCATTACAAAATCTTCTGGAGCACCATGCATGTCTTGTGTATATTCTGAACTATTCATACTGTTATAAAACCTTTATTCTTTTGTAATGCTTGAGTATGGGTAAATTATGCGTTAAAATCATACCAAATTTAAGTATATCATATGATAAATACGTGACAAGCATAGTAGGTTGTCTTTCTTCTTATGCAATCTTTTTTGGCAAGTGACTCATAAAAAAATAACTATTCAACAGAGAAAGTAACACAAAGATTATGAAAAAACGTTTTTTACCTATTTTTATAACAGGTATTATTCTCTTCATAAATAATAATGCAATTGATAATCCTCATTTTTATCGAGCCAATTTTTTTTGGGGTGAACCTCGTTTTGAAAAATCATGGCTTACTACCCTTGATACAAGTCTTGCGGGCGGATCAACCACTAAAGCAAGAAACAATAAGGGACAAATAACGCCTCTTTTAAATATTTATGGCTTACAAAATATGCGCGTTTTAGGCACCAAAGTTGCCAATTTAGACCCTGCAAATCCCCTTGACGCCATTCTCATACAACTTTCACAAACACCGCCACGAGATAATTTTGGTAAACTTGAATATTTTGGCCGCTTCTCTACCGTTGAAACAACGTTTAATTTCTACCAAAACATTATCAATGGATTTTTTCTCCAAGCATATTTGCCCATTCGTTATTTACGCATTGGAAGCATCGATTTTGTTGACCAATCACCAACCGATGATATTTTTCCCAACAGCACAACCCCTGTATGGGTAGATTTTTTACAAAATTTCAATGCCATTCTTGCTCAATTTAACCTAACCCAAAAAAACACATCCGAATCAGGAATTGGCGATTTTTCATTTCTTGTAGGGTGGGTACGAAATTATGAAGAAACCTGCTATATTGATTATATTGATGTTGATGCAAAAATAGGAGTGCTTTTTCCAACGGCAAAAAAACGAAATGAAGACGTGGTATTTTCACTTCCCCTTGGTTATAACGGTCATTATGGCGTTCCCTTAAAATTTGATTGTTCTTTGGGCTATTGGGAATGGCTTACTGCGGGTATTCACCTAGGGGCCTTATTCCTTATTGAAAAAAATCAAACAATTCGCATGAAAACCGCTGCTGAACAAAATGGTTTTTTTGATTTAGTTAAAGGAAAAGCAAAAATTGATCCTGGCACCTTGTGGGAAGTAAGTAACTATATTAAAGCTGATCATTTTGCAAAAGGTCTTTCTTGTCTCATTGGCTATACCTACACAAGAAAAGACCTTGACTGCATCAATCCTTTTGACACAACTCAATTTGATCCTCTTATCGTTAATAGAGATCAACGGTTTTTAGGTTGGAATATGCATGTTATTCATTTCATGGCCGAATATGATTTCACCAAAAAATCATCCGACCTGGGTCCCCGCGTTGGTGTTTTTTATAACCTCATTGTTGGTGGTAAAAGAATTTTCAATACGGGCATCACCAATGCTTATGTTGGCATCGATTGTTCATGGGAATTTTAATGAAAACGGCATAAGAAATCATCCGACACTATAACTTCTTTATTATATTCTACTATGCGCTGCAGATTTTTTTTACTTTGCTCAACAATTCTTTGCAAGCATACCGCCACTGCATTATGAGATTTTGTTGCATATTTTTTTCGCCATTTTTTGAATTGTTGTTCAACTGACAAAAATAAATCAAGTAAATATGCATAATCTTCCGTTAAATAAATACGCACTTCCTCTTCATTTTCAACCAAATTACTTATCGCTTCTTGAAGAGCAATAAGTTGATCGGTGATATAAGAAGATTGTCGAATCCAAGTAATATTCACGGCAGAATCAAATTTCATAACCGTAAAGTCATTAATCACTTCTTTACACAATGTTTCTATTTTACAAAAATCTGAAGAGAGGTAATTGCCTCCTTGATCAGCTTTTACATACTGCAAAAAAAAGCAGGTACACAGGAAAAGAAGCAGGAAGCATTTGATAAAAAAACGAATAAAAAACATTATCGAACCCTACTATGATTTTGGCATTGTCTCATAAGTAGGATGACAAATTTATATTCAACTTGTCAATAATATATTATTATTTGATTTTTATTGTTTCGCTTGTTGCTGTGACTTCTATTAACTTAACTTGAGCTCGATAAATTAAAAGCATAAACTTAACCTAAAGCAAGAGACATTAAAATCAGAATTGTCATTGCGAACCCTGCTTCGATAGCAGGGTGTGGCAACCCAGAATTTTGATACATTTCTTAAGGAACTCATTTTATCTTCTGGGTTCCCACGCGTTCGCTCGGAATGACAACGGTGGTTATTTTGCTCATTTTAAACGTCAAGTTCACGTAAATAATTCTGTTAAAATAACAATAGTGATCATTATGTTGCTTTATCAGATGAAGATTCTTAACTTAATACAATTTTAGATGGTTTATAAACAGGATAACCACCATACATATTAAGAGAAATATCTTTCTGCCAAATGGGAATAGTAAAATTGAAATTTGGTAAAAATTTAAAAACTATCGGTATTGTTATCATACCACCAACGGCAAGCAATTTAGCCAAAAACTCTGTATTGGCAATATCTTTTTTCATATCCTCATCAAAAACATGCCCTCGCCATTGAAGCCCTTTTACAAAACAATAAGCAGTTCCTCGCAATAATAATTCAAGAGAAAAATTATTACTCCTTGAGGAACCCGTACTGCTTTGTGGCCCAAAAGTTCCCAATCCACAAAAACCGCCCAACGCAAACCCAAGACCCGCAGCTAAAGCAATTCTTTTGGCAAAAAACGGATAATGCATACGTTTTTCATATACATTAGGCTGAATTGATTGCTCAAGAACATTTATCGCTTCTTTGCTTAAACAGCCTTTCGAAAAACTCAATATTCCTTCTTGTCCGGCCTTGAATGGCGAAATATATTCAATTGGATTATTGTTAAGTACTAATACAAAGCCATCAGGTAATTTTTTGGGCATTATAAGAGTTTTCATCTTCGGATTATTATATGCATACAAACATTTTAATTTTGGAAAAACTTTCAAAAGAGCATCAACATCAAGTTTTATAAGTTCATTACCGGAAATATTAACAAATTCCGTTATAGTAAGCTGATAGTGCAGAAGATTAGCCTCTTCATATTGAGCATTAATCTCTTTATATGCATTAATACCATACAAAGTTTGCAATTTTTTATCCGCTAACCAAAGCACAAATACATCTTGATAAGGTGGACCATTGTAAATAGCAGGATCATTAATAATCGGACCCATTGGCAGAAGATGACCATACAAAATACGTACGCGACGATCTGCAGCACGATGAATGGAGCATTGATCTTTGTTATCTGTAGGGTTATAAAGGCGAATCATTCTGCTAGGAATAATTGCTTCTTTTAGACTTACAAGGGAATTACCGCCATATTCCAACATATATTTAGAAATAGCGGGATCATCATTTGCACACTCTTCAAGTTGTGAGGCAATATATTGATTTCCTTCCTTTGGAATTTGAAAATAATCGGCAAGCGCCATTACCGCTTTCAAATGTTTTGTTTTTATTGATTTTGGCCCCATTTGATTAGCGCAATTGACAACCATTTTAATAATTTTAGCCGTTGGTTCAATTGTATCGAAAGTTTTTGTATCAATAGGTTCTTTATAAAAATCTAAATCAGGAAGTACAGGTATAACTTCAATGAAATCAATTCCATCAAAGCTACCCTCTTTTACTACATCACCCAAGTCTTTAATCTTATCAGTTTTAAAACGTAATGCGCCTTTTATATATTCTGATTTTCTTGCAGAAGTAGTATGAAGTGAAAATATTTTTCCATTAAAATCTCTCACCGTTAACAAAGGCTTATAAAAAAGAATATCATCTTCAGCATAATCAACATTCATGCCAAAACTAGAAAATACGGTCAAAAATAAGACAATCAAAAAAATATTGTTAATTTGTTTCATACGACCAACGTTAAAATCAAAAAATACTATTACAACTCAACTATTATACATAAAACCAGCATTCATTCATACAAAATCGAAAGAATTAACGCTTAATTTGATACATAACGTATTTCAGTGCTCTCATCCTGTTCATCATTGAGAAACTGTAAATTAGTACAATATTCACGTAATTTTTTACTTGAAAATCTTAAAGTAACGCATTGTTTATACAATTTTGGCAAGAGTATTAGTGATCCTGATAATCCAACACCAAGCATGGTGTATCCTAAAGACTTATTTTCTTCTTTTCTCAACAAAAAAGCACCTAACCCTACAACAATCGTAACATTCAAGCCGAGCAAACAAGTAGGAAAGAATTTCCAACATTTTCGTTCGAAATTCTTTTGCTCATTCCATGTTTTTTCTTTTTCAACATTTCTTAAAAAATCGCGCAAAAGCCTAAAATTCATGGTCGTTAATTTATCTTGATGCAGCTTTGTAACAGCAATTGTTACATTCTCATCATTTTCAAAAAAAGTTCGCGAAATATACTCATTGATACGAACATGATGTTCTTCTTTGCTCATCCGAAAATAAGTATCCTTAGATTCTTGATGAGCAATATATTCTCGAATAGTACCCATAGGAAGCTGAATGGGTAAATCTAAAAATTCTTTGGGATTTTTATCAAGTAATTGAGCTAAAGAACTAACATACAAATTAGGCAAATTTTCAATTTGTTCATTCATTAATTGAATACGCTCAACAGGAACTTCCGGCGCATCTGACGATGATGCACCGCCAAACCACTGACCCCAAAGCGTTTTCTTTTGTCCGAGTTTCTTTTCCATTGCATGAGTAGTGCACTGTAAAAGCACACTACTTAGTATCATAAAAAAAATTTTCTTCATTACCACACTATTTTTTATTTATCTATAATTGTCCGACCATCCAAAGAATTCGACCAATTATTATATTTTTTCATATTTTTATTTGCTTCTGCGCATTTTACAGCATGCTTTTTAAAACCTGAAACGCCTTGATATAATCCTAAACCGCCTGAAGCGACCGCTGAAAAACACAACAACTTATTACTTTCTTTATCAAAAAAAGATTTTAATCCCCAAAGCGTAGAAAAACTTGCTATGAAGCAAGAAAATAAAGAGCCAAGAACAAATCGATTATGCGACTTAATTTTTTGTTCGGCATTATTTCCCATTTTTTCGACTTTTTCCTGCAAGTGCCTTCTGATTGGCTTCATAAAATCACTTTTTTGGTCAAGATCTTTTTGTGTCTCGAAATATTTCACTGCTTGTTCTATATTGCTTTCAGTCCTAAATACAAGAGTTAAAATTTGATTATCTAAGGCAACTTCCTCAAATTTTTCAGCATTTTTTAATTTCAGCAAACTCTGCACTGGAAAAATAGCAGATATTTCCATCTCAAGAAACCCTTTTTTATCTTTTTCCAAAACATCCGCAAGCGCTTGAAGACCTTCACTCAATGTAATCACTCTTCCATATTTATGTTGCTCTTCAGCTGCTTGCGCAAATTCATTTGATTTTTGCGCAAGCTTTTTCATCGAATATAGAAAAGGGCTCACCGTAATCATGAGCCCAAAAATTATTTTTTTTACCATTAATTTTTACCTACTAAAATGGCAAATCATCTTGAAATGGTGGCTCATCTTTAAAAGCAAATTCGCCGGTATTTTCATCAGATGATGATTTTTTTTTGCTTGATTTTACTCGACTTAGCATCGATTCCGCTGCTAACACGGCAGGATCAGAGCTAGGAACTGCTTGCGCATCAAGATCTGAAACTTCTGCTTCAGCACCAGCTTGTGCTGAACCCAAGAAGACTACGCGATCAGCGACAATTGAATGCTTGCTGCGTGTTTGGCCATCTGGTGATTGCCACGTATCAAATTTCAAGCGACCTTCAATTAAAACAGGACGACCTTTTTGCAAATATTGACGGCAACTTTCAGCTTGCGGACCAAAAACATCAATATCGATAAAACAAACTTCTTGCACCATAGCGCCAGTTTGCTTGTTTTTGTATTGACGATTAACCGCTAACCCTAAACGACAAACTGCTTGCCCTGAGGGAAGTTGTTTATAATCTGGATCGCGTGTTAAATTACCAATTAATACAACACGGTTATAACTTGCCACAATAATGACCTTTCAAAAAAAGAGTAATAATAATGAGCGTAACAAAAAAAACTGCTTTATTCAAAGCAGTTTTTTATATAAAAATATTTTTATATAACATGATCTTAACTAATCAAACATGAGACAGTTTCAGTCAATTTTTTTTGATTGTTAATTAATTTCAACCCTTCGTCTATTCTTCTGTATAATAATAAAGGTTGTTTGAATGCTCCAATGCTACTTAATAATTTCTTTAAAACAACCTCATTGTGTGTCGCTCTTGCTTTTTCAATGGCAAGTTTATACACCAATTTATCCAAGGTATTCATGGCTAATGTTTCTGGGCGCATCAAAAAAAACTGCTGTTCCCGATATCCCTCAGTGCGCACTAAACAATAGCAATCCTTCATCTTGGAAGTAATAATCATATTCGTAGGCAATGCATACTTATGCAATAATTGACCATTTTTATTATATGAACAAAGATTATTATCAAAAACTGTCGTTATACAATTATCTTTGATTTCAACTATCTGACCCTGAATACTATAATCCTCACCATTACAAAGCACTCGTGTTTTCGCACATAAATAATTCATACGCATAGCATCCTCAGTTGATATTAATATACCTCTTCTCTTTTTCTTACTTAATGCCACCAAAGCACTATCACGTGCAATGCCAATACTCGTTATCCCTTTAATGGGAATTTCTTCAAATACTCCTTCATCTATCATATATTTATATGATGGCTTATCTTTACATCCTATAATTAAAAATTTATTATTTGGCGCAACAGCCAATGAAAGGATCATATTTGGTGCAGGCAATGCACACTCATATTGTTGAGGCTTCATAGACCCATTATTGATAATGTTAGAAATTACCGTAATTGCAGAATTCGCAACAAATAACATTGGATTATCATGAAAAGAAAATGCCAATAAGCTTTCGTTAGCTATTTTTAAAGTATGCAACAACTGCAAAGGAGCAGGGCCTGAATAAAGATACATATTTTGGTCAGATGCAGTTGCAAATAAAAGTGCTTTAGGAGCTCTCGTAAAAAACTTTATCGCTTCCCTATCATTATCATGAACATGATCTTTTTGATACGTTTCTTTTGTAAATAGATTTCTTATAAATATACCTCTTGAATCACACCAAGCTAAATACGATGAGCCATCAAATTCAATAGATGTGGAAGAACTCATAAGCGGTAATTTCTCTTCAGAAAATTGCAGTGGCAAAGATTCATCAACTACTTTAATTGTCTCTTGTTGCAGTTCTTCAGGAAGATCTATTAAATAACGGGTAATTTTTTTTATTTCTTGCGGCAAATCATCAAGATTGAAATCATCATAATAATTTTTTTAAATGTCTGCAGACAAATATCTTTCAACGAAGGAACACGCATTGCAACAAGAGGAAAACTATATAGAGTCATACACAAAATCATAATAACTATTTTAGTAAACTGCATGACATATCTTTTCTTTAAACAACAACAACTTTTTTTAGTGCGACATGTTCATTACGAACCGTTATTGCACATTCATGACATGAATTTTGCATCTTTTTTACACTATTCACATACTGTTGCAAATCTTGTTGCGATTTAGAAGAAAAAGAATTATTTTTTGACTGTTCCATAATTTCATGAAGATCATTCACAATTGTTTCCTGCACCGTTGCAAGTTCTTTTAATAGTTGTGTCGTTTCTTTTAAAAATTGACCATTAGTTGCAACAACATCTTCCTGCTTAATGCGTGGTTGTTTTTTAGCAGGTACCTTTTTTTGTATAAAACTTTCTGCGCTCAATCCAATAATAACAACAAGTAGAATCATAAAACTATATTTTATAATGCGCATATAAATTCCTCTTTATACGATTTTTTATTCTGGTGCTTTTACAAATCGAATGGCGATTGAAATATAATGCAATAAACATGCTCCGCTCAATACCGTTAATAACCCAAGCATAAAATAATAGGTTTTTACCGGCAACCAATTGAAAAAATAACAGGAAAAAAGCCATACAATAAAACAAATTTGTACAAACGTAGTCATTTTACCCAATAATGTTGGCTTAATTTCGATAAACCCTTTCATCAGATAAACCACCAATGAACCGCCAATCATGACTAATTCTTTAATAAGCACTAAAAAAACAAACCAACGGGGAATTGAAAATAAAGGTGAATGCACAAACGCCAATGTGGCAAAACAAGAAATTAAAAGTAATTTATCTGCTAAGGCATCAAGGCAAGCGCCCAAAAATGTTTTTGCATTACATAACCTAGCCAAAGCACCATCAATCATATCCGTGCTCGCTGCAGCAATAAAAAGATAAAAACTGAGCCCCCAATGTTGCTCAACCATGGTTACAACAATCCAAGGAACCAAGAAAATTCTCATAATCGTAAACAAAGTAGGAATAGTAATTCGCCATTCACGATGAGAAAGAGGATAAGAAAATAAATTCAACAGTATTCCTAAAATTTTTATTAAGCTAAGTTGATGTATCAGTTTCTTTACTAGAATACCAGAAAATAGAGTAATGAAAATAAGGCTTTTTAGCTGGTTTTTTGAATTATACCGCTACCCAAGCAAATATTTCCCTCATACAATGCTGCAAACTGCCCTGGCGCGATTCCTTGATCATGCTCTTTGAGCATAATTTGAGCTTTATCATCCTGAAAAATAATATGTGCCTCATGTTTATGCGGCCCATGGCGAAGCTTTACTGATAGATTTGTCTCAATTGGTTGTTCGCCAGAAATCCAATTGAATTGACTCACCTCACACCGATTACGTTCTTTATCAGGGGCATAATATGATCGTGAAATATAAAGAGTATTCTTATCAATATCTTTTGACACAACATACCAAGGCCCACCGGCTAACCGTAAACCCTGACGTTGCCCAATAGTATAATACCAAAAGCCCCGATGAGTACCCATGCTAATTCCTGTTTCAACTTCAATCATATCACCTGGCTTTTCCCCTAAGTGATAGTGCAAAAATTCATCAAACTTGAGCTTGCCAAGAAAACAAATTCCTTGACTATCTTTTCTGATTTTATTGGGTAAATCATACTGTTCTGCCAATGCCCTGACTTCTGATTTTTGCAAATGGCCAATGGGAAACAAAGCACGTGCTAATTGAGCTTGACTCAAATGGGACAAAAAATATGTTTGATCTTTTATGGGGTCTGGCGCTTGAGCCAATTGAAAAGCTCCGTTTTTTTCGAAAACTTGTGCATAATGACCGGTAGCAACCTTATCAAATTCATTGCCAATGAGATCATAAAAGGCACCGAACTTCACTTGTTGGTTGCAGAGCACATCAGGATTTGGCGTAAAACCAGCTTTAACTTGATTAATAGTATAAGAAACAACCCTATCCCAATATTCTTTCTGCATGGACACTATGCGCAAAGGAATATCGAGTTGCTCACAAACGCCCTGCACATATTGCAAATCTTCCTGCCAAGGACAGGTACCCAAAAATGATAGCTCATCTTCAAGCCAAATTTTCAGATAAAAAGCGGTGAGTTCATGACCCTGATTTTTGAGCAGTTGCAAAGCAACAGAACTATCAACACCACCAGAAACTAAAATTGCTATTTTCATACTTTTTCACATATTTTAAGAACATACACTTTTTTAAAGTATATGCGCACTTTGAATAATTGTCTATTTGACTAAAAATAACAATATAGATTAACTTTTGTAAGTTAATTTGATTTTTGATAGTATTATAAGAGGTAATATAACCCTTTATAAAGGATCTCATGTTCAAAAAACTATTTTTTCTCTGTAGCATTTTCATAAATCTACCAATTGTCATAACAGCTTTTGATTCAACAGCACCTCTTAATCCTGATCTAACTTATGAAAAAAAAATAGCAAAAGAAATTAGATTGAAAAAAAAGCTAGAAGCGATTGTACAAGATGATGAATTTGAGATTCCAATTGAGGAACAAAAACAAAAAATACGAAAAATTCATGAAAAATTAAAAAAAATGGGCGAAAAGCACCTCTCACTTCTTGAAAACATTGCTGCTACTGAGTTAAAAATACCTAGCAGTGAAACCAACGAGACCACTTTTTATAAAATTCATCCTGGAATACTTCACAGAACGATTCCTGAAATTTTAGAATTTCTAATTGTCGAACTTGGTTATCCAACAAAAAATGCCCTTATGCATTCACTGACGCAACTACATGATTTATATCTTACTCCAAATGTAGTTAAAAATTTACAAATTTTAAAACAGTATTCAACATTAACCGAACTTGAAAACAAAAAAATTATTAAACTGTTACATTATCAAAAATTATATGAATGCAAAAAAACAATAAGATGGAGCCCAATACAACGTAAAAGTGCAAAATATAACAGAGATTGTATTGCTTCAAAAGAAATCGAAAAAATATTTAAACCTAAACACCAAGATGACAATCAATAATTTTTGTATATGCTAAAAACCAGTATAAAAATAACAGTTTTCCTGCAATACATAGTGAATTTCCATGACACAAAATCCTTTGAACAATCTTCGCCATAGTTTTTTTGAATATCTGACCACCTCATTTTCATCAACAAGTGAGTTATTCAATACAATAACTTTTGAACTCAATACTGATGAAAATAAAAAAGATTTTGGCGATATCAGCACCAATGCGGCACTCATTATTGCAAAGGCGCTCAAAAAAAATCCTCGTGAAATTGCTCAAACAATAAGCAAAGATTTTGTTCATGCGCAAATAAAAAAAACAGAAATTGCCGGACCAGGATTCATTAATTTTTTTCTTACCCAAGAACTTTTTAGCACCCTTGCACATCTTCTTTTTGCAGATCATACATCATTTTTTGCTGCAACGAGTTCACCAAAAAAACGTTATTGCATAGAATTTGTCAGTGCAAATCCAACAGGCCCTCTGCATTTAGGCCACGGACGTGGCGGCATTATCGGCGATGTTTTGGGCACCATTTTGCGCTTTCTTGGTCATGACGTGACAAAAGAATATTATATTAATGATGCTGGCTCTCAAATTCTCAAATTAGGATTATCACTCAAAATTCGTTGTCAACAACAACTCGGCTATGAAGTTACCTTTCCTGAAGATGGGTATCATGGCGATTATATAAAAACCGTTGCTCAAGAATGCATTCAAGAATTTGGTGAATCAATTATCAACGAACCTGAAATCATTTTTGCTCAGTATGCACAAACAAAATTACTTCGCCTCATACAAAAAACCTTAGAAGAGTACGGCATCAAATTTGATGTTTGGTTCTCAGAAAAAACCTTGCATGATGCACAAGCGGTCAAAACAATTCTTGAACACCTCGAAAAAGGTGGTTTTACTTTTTTTCAAGAAGGCGCTCGTTGGTTTGCGTCCACGCGTTTTGGTGATGACAAAGATCGCGTACTACAAAAAGCAACGGGAGAATATACGTATATTGCTGCTGATGTTGCTTATTTAGAAAATAAACTAAAACGTGGCTTTGATAACCTCATTATGATTTTAGGACAAGATCACCATAGTTATGTCATACGGATGAAAGCACTTATGCAAGCATTAGGAGAAGATCCTTCACGCTTGGATATAATCCTCTATCAATTGGTGACGCTCAAAGAAGATGGTGAACTGTTACGTATGTCAAAACGCGCAGGCACTATGGTTACTTTGCAAGAAGTCATCGAAACTGTCGGAAAAGATGTTGCACGATTCTTTTATTTAAATCGTAAAGCTGATGCTCACTTAGAATTTGATATGGGATTGGCGCTCAAAAAAACTGAAGAAAATCCCGTTTATTACATTCAATATGCTTATGTGCGCATTTTGAGTATTTTGAAAAAATCCGATGACGAAGCTGCTCTGCAAAATATTTCATTACAAGATCTCACCGATCTTGATTCTGATGAAACTGCTCTGCTCAAAAAAATTATTGCACTCAAAACATTACTTGAAACAATTTCACAACACTATCAAACACATTTGCTTGCTTATTATACCATTGAACTTGCGCATACATTCCATCGTTATTACAGCAAAAATCGTGTTATTGATCTAAAAAATCCAGAAAAAAGTCGCATGCGATTGGCACTTATGCACACCTTACGAGACACAATCTTATTATGCTTGCGTTTATTAGGCCTTAGTGCACCAGAAAGCATGTAACTGTCCATCTTGGTAAAAAGATTAGACTATATAAGATATTTTCTTTATACTAATTATGACAAATAAGAAATACAGAATATTTTCGAGATTAATCTTATCATGCATATCATAAAAAAATCATTTCCAAAATATAAAATATGGTTTTTGCTATTGCTCATAACCGCAATACAACTTTCAGAAGCAGTAGTAGTCAAAAAAGACAAAATAATTAAGCAAAATAAGAATTATCCAAAACAAAAATTAATGCGCGAATTTATACAATCACGATTCTTTATGCCTACCTTAATTGGAAACACTGCTTTTGGTGTAATGTTTTTGGGCATGTATAAAGACAATGATAAGTTATTCTCTGGCGCCTTTATCACTGGTTTCTTATCTCTTTCACGAATGCTTTATATCTGTTTTTCAGAAATAATATACTTACAGGAAAAAAGTATTTATGCGACAAATCAATGTTATAAGCTAATGGATCCTCACAACAAAGTCATACTTTCAACTACTCTCTTTAATACCTTATATAATAATCGATTAAAGAAAAAATCTTATATATTCACACCAAGAGAATATGACCGCCTAGAAGACTATTATTCAGTATTTCAAGAACGAGGATTACCAGATAAAATTACCAAAAACATTTTAAAAGAAGCAAATATACTTTCTACTTCTAATACACTTAAAAAAACTCCCGTCCAAACCAAACAACTCTGCAAACTATTAAAACATGCAGATTTAAAGCCCTTCAAATTTGATAACAAAAAGTATAAATTTTTACTCTCTAACAAACCTAAAAAGAAGCTTTTTATTGATAATGAACAAGATAAAGAAATATTAAAAAAAATCTATACTGATTTAGGTCATTTTTATTGTCTCAAAAACTGTGGATGGATCCATTGCCGCAAACAAAAAAATAAGAAACGTTTGCTTTTTGATTCTCGGTATATCGATAAAACAAAAGAAGTTGATGGTAAAAAAATCCATCCTACTTATTTCAGCGAATTTGGATTCAAATTTTATGAAGTCATAAATCCTGATGAACAAAATGGATCTTTAGGTAATTTTTACAAATTTCATGAAGATCCCGCTTTTATAAAAAAAGCAAGAAAAGAGCTTCGAAGAATCAAAATTATTCCCGGCTGCTCAGATTATCTAAAAAATCCTCGGCTTATCTTTGGTCTCACCACTGAAAGAAAATTAACATAAAATTCAGATTTTAATCTGCTATTTTCATTTTTTCCAATAAATCCCTCACTTGCAAAAAATTCACATAGAAAATATTGTTGGTTTATACAATGACATAATAGACTTTAATTTGACGTAATTAGTAAAAAATAGTATTTTTATTTGAGAAGATATCGTCTAAAAATAGTAAATAGAGAATGGAGAATTTATGACTATTTCAAAAAAAATATTTATAGCTACCCTAATTTTTACCAATAGTTTCTTTGTCATACAAGGGAAATTGCCTGAATCATGGCAAGAAGCAAAAGAAGCATGCAAAAAAACAGCGCATTCAGTAAAACACACATGGGACAATACCCTAAAAAATATATCTTTTGGGCAATCACATGCAGAAAAATATCCTGGCAGAACAGCGTTTGCACAATTCTGCTATGCTCATCCTATACTTTCTTCACTTGGTATTAATGGCCTTGGCTTTTTAACGCTTAAACGATATACCCGACGAGTTTTGCGCAACTCAAAAGGTAATTTTGGTGTTTTACCATATGTATCAACAGGCATAGGCGCTTTGGGTATAAGTGAATGGGCACATAATTATCTTCGTCTTACAAAAACACCTCATTATATGTCACCCTTTATCACGCGTTGCACAAAAGAATGTAAAAATACCAATAAAGAATTACATGATGCCGTGTTCAATAGATAAGTGAATCAAATACTTTCAACACAATTTTTAAGGCCTAGTTTAAAAGCTAGGCCTTTTTTGTTACTTTGAACCTGCTATTTTCGTTTTTATCAATAATCGAAAATAGCGGCATTCCTTATTTTCGTTGGTGAATATAAGAACGCTCCTTATTTTCGATTATTGCCATTTTCGAAAATAGCAGGTATACTTATTAGAATAAAACGAGAGGAAAATATGGATATTAAAAATTCTTCAGCGGGCAAAGTTATAAAAACACTTAAGGGGTACAATGCCTTTTTACCAAACCCATTACCCCCCCACCTTGAATGGAATACTGATTTAGTCAATGCACTATCAAGAGCTGATTATATCTTGGGAAAATTATCTCGAGAAGGCAGCAAATTGCCTAATCCTCATTTATTAATTCGGCCGTTTATTACCCGCGAAGCTGTTTTATCAAGCAAAATTGAAGGAACACAGGCGACACTCGGGGAAATACTTGCCGGTGAAGTTGGTGCTCAAATTGATCGGAGTCCGGCAGACTTACAAGAAGTACAAAATTATATTATTGCCCTAGAATATGGCTTAGAACGCCTCAATGATTTTCCTCTTTCTCTCAGACTTATTAAAGAAATTCATGGAAAATTAATGCTGGGAGTCCGCGGAAGCCATGCCACTCCGGGAGAATTTCGCAGAACACAAAATTGGATTGGAACACCGGGATGCACTTTGGCAACAGCAAAATTTGTTCCGCCATCACCTGACAATCTCATGGACACGTTAAAAGATTTTGAATCTTTTTTATATGATCAATCATTACCACCCCTTATTCATATTGCACTCTGTCATTATCAGTTTGAAGCTATTCACCCTTTTTTAGATGGTAATGGTAGAATTGGACGTTTATTAATTACCTTATTATTAATGCAACATACTTTATTGCCATCACCACTTTTATATTTAAGTGCTTTTTTTGAAGCAACGCGAGAAGAATATTATAAACAACTGTATAACGTCAGCTGCCATGGTGCATGGCAAGAATGGCTTATGTATTTTCTTAATGGAGTTGCACTTCAAGCACTTGATGTTTTATCTCGGGCTGAACGAATTAATACTTTAATTAATAATTGGCAAGATCAGGTAGGCGGTACAAACTCTGCAACTATGCATGAAATTGTTAGTTATTTTGCCGTTAATCCATTTTTAACAACAAAAAAAATTGTTGAAAATTTAGGTGTTGCTTTTACAACAGCACAACGAGCAATTAAAAAACTTGAGGAGTTGGGCATTATCCAACAAATAAATGCAAGTAAACGAGATCGTGTATATTGTGTAACCGAAATCCTTGCTATTCTTGAAGAGCCTACAAAAATTGATACCACTCTCGAAGAATAATCAGAATACAACATCAAGTTTTAATATCTTATGCAAACAACTAAGATCAGCAAGCCAATTTGCCCAATATCAACATTTTTGGCACACTAAGAGATATTAAAATAAATAGTATACATATTTTTACTTATTCCCCTTCAGGAGTTTTTACATGACTAAAATAACCATGGATCTTATTCAACAATTAAGAGATCGAACCGGTCTTGGCATGATGGATTGCAAAAAGGCTTTAACAGAAGCAAATGGCGATATCGATAAAGCAATTGAGCTTTTGCGCAAAAAAGGTGCTGCGATTGCTGCAAAACGTTCTGGTAACGCAACAGCTGAAGGCCTTGTTCATGCCTACATCCACCCAGGAAGCCGCGTTGGTGTTCTTTTGGAAGTCAACTGCGAAACTGATTTTGTTGCAAGCACTGACACCATCAAACAATTTGCTGCCGATGTTTGTCTTCACATCGCGGCTATGAAACCGCTGTTTGTTAACCCTGAAGATGTTGATGCTGCAATAATTGCAAAAGAACGTGAAATTTTCACGGCGCAAATGGCAAATTCAGGCAAGCCAGAAAAAATCATTGAGCAAATTGTTCAAGGAAAAATTAACAAATTTCTTTCTGAAATCTGCTTAATACAACAGCCTTATATCAAGAATGATAAAATTACCATTGATGAATATTTAAAAGAAACTGTCGCTAAATTGGGTGAAAACATTAAAATTCGTCGTTTTGCACGTTTTGAAATTGGTAACTAAATAAAGCAATTGCCAAAAGGAATTCATGATAATGTCAGCAAAAAAAACAATTCTTTTGAAGCTCACTGGTGAAATTTTTTTATCGCCCCTAACAAAAAACCTTGATAATGCAATGATTAAAAATATTGCAAAACAAATCAAGCACCTTTCGCCCCACTATTATTTTGGTATTGTTATTGGCGGTGGCAATTTCTTTCGAGGAAATGTGCAGGGCAAAGCATTAAATATAACAACTTCAGTGGGACATCAGATTGGCATGCTCGCAACAATCATGAATGGGTTAATTATTAAAGATTTGTTTGAACAAGAAGAAATTCCTTCAACTGTTTTTTGCGCATTGCCATCTTCCGAAATCGGCACACCAATTTCACAACAAGCAATTAAACAAACTATGGAACAAGGAACTTGTATCATATTTACTGGTGGAACAGGCAATCCTTTTTTCACCACTGATACAACAGCAATTGTGCGTGGTTTGCAAATACAAGCAGATGCAGTCTGGAAAGCAACTCATGTTGATGGCATTTATGATGCAGACCCACGACTCAACACTCATGCAAGCTTAATAAAACGTATTTCTTTTCAAGATGCTTTAGATAAAGACTTAAAAATCATGGATGCAACCGCCTTTGCTCTTGCAAAAGAAAATAAATTAGCAATTCGTGTATTTAACATTTTTCAACCAAATGCATTACTTAATGCGGCAGAATCGCATGATTTTGGCAGCATTGTTACCTAAAAAAATAAAGGATTTTATATGATAGATCTCAAACTTACTGATTCTAATATTAAAGAATTTGAAAAAGCCCTTTCGAGCGAAATGGATAAAGCGGTCAAACATTTTGAACGTGAATTAACCAGTATTCGTACAGGGCGAGCTCATTCAGCACTTGTTGAAGGCATAAAATTTACCGCTTATGGCAACACCGCAATGTCAATCAAAGATGCCGCTTCTATTACCATTCCAGAAGCACGATTAATAGTAATTCAGCCATGGGACCAGGGCACCTTAAATGATATTGAAAAAGCTCTTTCTGCAACCGACACAGGATTAACACCAGTTATCGACGGTAATATAATTCGCATTCGCTTACCTGAAATGAGCACCTCTCGACGTGATGAATTGGTAAAAATTTTAGGAAAAAAAACAGAAGATTCTCGTATTGCAGTCAGAAACGTTCGTAAAGATTTTCAAAGTTTGATCCGTGATTCAGAAAAAAGTAAGGCAATTTCAGAAGATCATAGCAGAAGACTTGCTGATACTTTACAAAAACTCACTGATAAATTTATAGTTACCATTGATCAAATGGCGCAAAAGAAAGAAAATGAAATAAAAATCGTTTAAACCCTTTTCTTTCTTTCTTATTTTGCTACACTTTAAAAAAGTAATTGAAGTAAGAGATAACGCTATACATTATACGGAGGGCCGCTAGCTCAATTGGTAGAGCGACAGACTCTTAATCTGCAGGTTATTGGTTCGATTCCAATGCGGCCCACCATACTTCGCATAAAGCTTCGTATGGCAGGCCAGTTCTTCGACACTTGTTAAGAAGAATCAGTTTTTTTACATTGAAATAAACTCAATAAACTGCAAAAAACAATGGGTGAAGCATTAAAATTGACATCATACAGAGTAAGTAGCGACGATGGACTGCTTTTTTAAAGCTATGCCTAGCGCAGCAAGCCTTCGTTCTTAAAGAAATTTAAAAGCAAGAGTGGCGGAATTGGTAGACGCGCTGGACTTAGGATCCAGTTCCCGAAAGGGAGTGGGGGTTCGATTCCCTTCTCTTGCACCAAAAAAAGGAGAACGTACGATGGCACAAATTAATCAAATCTTACAAGTAAACATTGATCAACAACATCCACATGTTTGCAAGGCGACAGTAATAATTCCGGAAAGCTTTGTAAACGTCTTATATCATCAAGCATCATTGGCACACCGAGGTATAGTTCATACCTATGGATTTGCAAAAGGAAATACACCTTTATCCTATGTCGAAAAAAATTATCGTTCCAGCATTCTTGTGCATGTTAAAGAATTTTTATTTAAATATTTTGTCATTGGGTTCTTGTATGAACAACTTTCACATCAAAAAATTGTTATTGCTGGAGAACCACGATTACTTGATATAATTCTGGAACCAAATCAAGCCGCAGAATTTCAGTTCGAACTATCACTCGGGCCCAAAATTAATTTAAAATCATGGAAAAACATTGTTTTTAAATCTCCAAAACGTAAAAATTATAAAGATATTGATCGTCAAGTTGAAACCTTCATTAAAGACGAACATGCAATAATGAAAAAGCTTACCACCAATTATGTTCGCATTGGTGATTGGGTTTGCTTTGATATTCATTTATTAACTGAGGATGCTGTTGCTCCCTTTGACAATTACCGAGAAAATTTATGGATACACATTGGCAATGAAGAAGCTGATGAGCCATTTCAAACACTTTTCCTTGGTAAAAAGAAAAATGAAACCTTTTGTACAAAGCAACAATGCATTCAGGAATATTTTAGTACTTCTATTGCCACCAATTATAATTTTTGTATTGAAATAAAAGATATTGTTCATAATTCATTCTTCTCTCTTGATCATTTAAAACATCATTTTCGCTTAAAAACCAATAAAGAATTACAACAAAAATTAATTGAAGTATTCTCCTATCGAAATGATTTATCACTCAGAAGAGCAATTGTTGAAGAAGCACTTACTATGCTCATTAACAAACATGAATTTGATGTTCCTAATTATTTAATTTTACGTGAACAACAAATAGTTTTAGAATCCGTTTTGACTAATCCTGATTATCATGTTTATAAAACGCAACCAAATTTTAAAGATTACATTCACAAACTCGCCGTCAAACAAGCAAAGGAAACATTGATTATTGATCAATTAGCCTATGAAGAAAATTTACTTGTTTCAACAGAAGATATTAAAAGCTTATTACATCTTACAAAAGCACCGCGAACAAAAGAATTTATTTACTTTAAATTACCATTAACTAAACTAGAAGCACAAGAAGTTCCTGTCGCTTCAGCATTTTTTAAACAAAGTTGCTTGCGTGAGAAAACATTAAATCATGTAATTTATCATTGGACAAAGAGATAAATGGTTACCAAAGAAAAAATTCACCCCGTTATCATACTCGGTGCTGGCCCGGCGGGTTTAACAGCCGGCATTTATTCGGCAAGGGCAATGCTCAATCCACTTATCATTGAAGGTAACAAGCCTGGTGGTCAACTTATGGGAACAACCTATGTTGAAAATTGGCCCGGTGAAAAAAGCATTTTGGGACCTCAATTAATGATGAATATGCGTGCACATGCACAAGCGGCTGGCTGCACCTTTATGACAGGAGAAGTTATTTCTGTTGATTTTACCAAGCACCCTTTTTCTTTAATAACCAATAAAAACGTCACCCTTTTTGCCCATTCAGTGATTATTGCAACAGGCGCAACACCAAAAAGACTTGGTTGCCCAGGCGAAGATTTGTATTGGGGAAAAGGTGTATCAACGTGCGCAGTATGTGATGGAACTTTTTATAAAGATAAGCCAGTTATAATTATTGGCGGTGGAGACACCGCTATGGAAGATACGTCGTTCATGACTAATTTTACGGATAAGATTACCTTAGTTCATATTGGTGATGCATTAACTGCTTCACCAAGCATGCAAGAACGCGTTATTGATAATGAAAAAATTAACATTATGTATAACAGTACCGTTACCGAAATTAAAGGCGATGGCAATCATGTTACCAGTGTTATCATAACAAACCAAAAAACAAACGCTCAAAAAGAACTCGCCGTAGATGCTGCCTTTGTGGCAATTGGGCTCACACCCAACACGCAACCATTTAAAGGACAACTAGAACTTCAAAAAAATGGTTATTTAATGGTCAAAAATAACACTCAAACTTCGGTTCCAGGAATTTTTTCTGCAGGTGATGTTTCAGATTATCGTTATCGACAAGCAATTACTTCTGCAGGTACCGGCTGCATGGCAGCTTTAGATGCAGAACGTTACATAAAAGAACAAAGTAAATAACGCGAATTCGATAAAAAAATTATCAACTGATCCAACGAGCAAAGTATCCCTGAAATGTCTTCCCGATGCACATTGTGCCGTGGGGATCCAGATTATAAAGTTCTAATTGATAAAAATCCATATTAATTAGAAAGAATAAAAAAAGAATTTTATATGCTGGGTTGCCACGCCAACAATGTTGGCTCGCAATTGTATGTGTTCAGAGTTTCGGTGAATAAAAAATACCCACAAAAGTAAATCAGAGTTAGAATTGAATACGCAATATTAACAATTTTAACGCAGGAGTTCTTTTGTGAGTATAAATACATCGTATCCTACTTTGGTTAGCAATTCAATAAAGTACATGCTAAAATATGTAGAAGAATATGAGCTTGTTAAGGCAAAGAAGCACCCACAATTTAGGTTTGTTCGAGAATTTTTTGAAGCCAGGGAACTCTGTTTCCAGAATTTTTATAAACTTTATGGGCGTTATAAAGCAGCCCAGGGAATTCCCGAACTTCTACTGCCTATAAGGCGCGGCCCTAAACCAAAATTTGAAGAATTGCCACTTGCAGATGATAGCCTTGTAAAAAAAATTTTAGAATACCGAAAATCAGGTTTAAATAGGTATGTTATCGCTGCAGCTCTCAAGAAAAATCCTTCGATCAAAAAAGGTATTTCTGCAAGTTCAGTGTATCGAACTTTACGAAAATATGGTGTTTCTAAATTAACTAAATTAGTGCAAGAGGAAAAAAGAAAGATTGTGAGAACATTTGCAGGATCATTAGCTCATATAGATTGCCATTACCTACCTAAGGGAATTGTACAATCTGAACCTAAAAAGAAATATTTTGTATTGGGTGTAATTGATGATTTTTCGAGAATAGTTTGGGTCGAAGTAATTGAATCTTTAAAGGCAATTGATGTTGCCTTTGCTATGATGGATATTATTTTACATATGAACCAACGATATAATATCACCTTTGATGAAGCTCTGACAGATAATGGTGCTGAGTTTTGTTCAACGCCAGAAAAATTAAAAAATCATCCTTTTGAACGATTGCTACTTCATTTTGCGATTAAACATCGAAGAACTTTGCCTTATAGACCACAAACAAATGGAAAAATTGAAAGATTTTGGCGTTCTTTTGATGATGAAGTTATTGAAGGATCCATCTTTAACACAATCGATGAATTAAAAGATGCTGTTCTTGGATATAATTTCTATCACAATGAACATCGGCCGCATCAAGGTTTGAATGGCAAAGTACCATTCGAATTGTTGAAAGAAACCGGCATACCCGTTTAAGGAATTAAAAAACTTACAATTCAACTTTGATTGCCACTTTGTGCAAAAAATTATTCACCGAAACTCTGAACACATACAGCAATGACAATGCTAATTTTAATATCTTTTCCCTTAGGCTAAATTCATGCTTTTTAACATATCCAATTCACATTAAATAAAATATTAATAGCCAAGGTAAGACCACCAAGAACGGCCCCGATTTGATGATTCAACATCTTCTAACTCTTCTCTAGGGACTAAATACCATTCTTTTTCAATTTCTTTTCGTTCTCTTTTAAGTTTTTGATAAGGATCTTCTTTTAATGCCTTATTTTCAGTCACCTCTTGCAAACTGCTATCTGCAGTCACTGTTGCACCATACTTCAATAAAAGTTGAATGACACGAGGTTTGCCATAATAAGCTGCAAAAGCAAGTGGCGTCAATAAGCTTGAATCAGGCATATTAGGATTAGCGCCAGCTTCCAACAATACCGCTACAATGCCTTCACTTACATCAGTTACAGGAATTGCAATAGCAGCCATAAGAGCTGCTTTGTTTCTTTGTTGTGCATTCGGATTTGCTCCTTTATTAAGCAAATTTTTTACAGCATATAAATCACCCTTCTTAATAGCAGTAAAAAGTGGCTCAGTTAACTGTTCATTAAATAAACGTCTTGATAAAGGCAACGCTACAAAGGTAATGCTCAGCAATCCTACAAAAAAAATATATTTTATTTTGATACTATTCATAATTAATCCTTTTCTAATATAACCCATTCTTCTTCAGGTTGTTTTTCAATCAAACCTTCTTCAAATTCTTCAATAAGCTTTTGAATTGCTAACTGCTTTTGTTGTCTATTTTCAGCTTCTCGCCTTTCATGGTGTTCAAAAATATAATCAAGGCCTCTTTTTCCAAAACCATCAACAGCATTGATATCGCCACCACGAGTACCTAAAATACTATAATATTCCAAATCACGAGACAGAGCATACGTGAAAGGTGTCATTTGATTGCCTGCTATCTTATTTGGATCCGCTCCCAATCTTAGGAGCAACCTAACTAAAGGTGTTTTATAAAGCTCAATCGCTTTCATTAAAGCTGACACACCATCTAACTCTGCATCTGGACTAACACCATCAACTATCAATTGATTTACTTGAGTTTCATCGCCAACCTCGATAGCACTAAAAAGTTCACTAATACGTGAATCATGATTATTCGCCTGAACGAGAGTTGCAGCACAACACATTGTCATGCCGATTAATAAATATAATTTTTTCACAAGTACCCCTTAGGAAATTTAATCAATCATAGTCCAAGGTTCTTCTGGTATATTAATTTCTTCAAATTCACCAGCAAGAAGATCTAACTCTGCATTTTTTCTTGCGTTTTCACGTTTTATTCTATCAAGATCACGTTGTTTAGGATCTACATTAAGATAATCTTGCATTGTTTTACCAAATGCATCTTTCTTGCTTCCTTTACCGCCAAAACTAATTATCCGCTCCATTGCCGCTTCATTTCCAAGATCAGCAGCAAAAGTCAACGCGGTCATGCCATTACCAGCAATAAAATCGATTGCTTTCAAGGCGCTGGCTTTTTCAAGCAAATGTTCCAATGCCGCAATCTCTGCACGATAATTTGTATGTTCTATCTGATACATTATTGCTGTTTTTCCATTTTCTTGAGCATTCGGATTAGCACCCTTAAGTACTAAATCCTCAACCAATGTTGCACGATTTTGCACATTAGGCGTTCGAATAATTTTCAAAAGTTGATTATCAAGAACATTATTTGCTTGAATTCCTACAACAACAAAAAATATAAGTAAACTCAATCGTTTCATACTAACTCCTTCATATAACTTTTATTTTAAGCATATCAAATTTATTATACAAATTGCAATTATTTTATATATACATATTTTTTATCTTTTCACATAGAGGCTAATACCAGTAAAAACCATCCAAAAACAATGATTTGAAAAAAAACCATTTTAGCCCTATACTTTATAGTAAATTTATACAAGCAATTATATATGCAAGGATTCCTAACTATGTCAGTTACCTATAAACCAAGCCGTAGAAAAAGAAGCAGAAAACATGGTTTCCGTAAAAGAATGGCTACCAAAGATGGTAGAAAAATTATTAACCGAAGACGCGCAAAAGGCAGAAAACGTCTTACTGTTTAGGGTTTTGTGATTACACAATCAACTTCTTTTCGATTGATGAGCAGTTTTAAAAAGAGCGAAATAAGAATGCTTTTTAAGACTGCTCGTACTGTTTACCATCAAAATGGGCTTACTATTAAACAAGCGCCAAAAAATGGTGAACATGCTCGAATTTTGATAGTTACTCCAAGAAAATCGGGCAATGCTCCTCAACGCAACCTCATTCGTCGAAGATTAAAAAATATTTTTTATCTTGAAAAATTATTTAATCAATCATGTGATTGGATTGTTTTGGTATCAAATGATGCAATCACCTTATCTTTTGATACCTTAAAAGAAATAATTCTCAGTACACAAGAAAAAAAAATATGAATATTCTCAATCATATTTTAATTTTTATCGTGCAAATGATTCGCCCTTTTTTTGGACCTGCAACCTGTCAGTTCACGCTTACTTGTGGTAATTTTGCTTGCCAAGAACTTGCAACAAAGAATATCTTTGCAGCGCTTTGGTCAATCACCAAACGCATCTTTTCCTGCAATCCTTTTTATCGTGAAAAATTATAATAACTGGCTTACTAAATTACTCAACTCACTGCGTTCACTACTTTCAAGGAAAACCATACCGAACAAAGGTTGACCTTTAAACTTACTACTTGCCACCACTAAACCATTACTACTAAAATCCAAATAAGGTGTGTCAATTTGAAAAGGATCTCCGGCTAAAATTATTTTGCTGCCTTCACCAACACGACTAATCAACGTTTTTACTTCATGAGGCGTTAAATTTTGTACCTCATCAAGAAGAATATATTGAAACGGTATTGATCGACCACGCATATAGGTTATTGCTTCAAGACTAATTTTTCCTTCTCTAATCAGATGATCCAAAGAATCCAAAGGACGATGTTGTTTTTTATGCTGCTTATGATTTTTTTGCTGCTTCTCATAATACTTACGACTCATGCCTTTTTTACCAGCATAAAAAGGTTCTTGTTGGTAATGTGATGAATCCCCTTCACGAGGAAATTCATTTGCCGCATGAGAAATAAATTCCATATTATCATACATAGGCTGCATCCAGCTGCGCAATTTTTCTTCAACAGTACCTGGCAAATACCCTATATCTGGACCTAATGGAATAACAGGGCGAGAAATAAGCATTTTTTTATATGTTTCACTAACCACAACTTGTTGTAATCCGGCAAGAAGTGCCAGAAATGTTTTCCCTGTTCCTGCTGGCCCAATTAAACTCACTAAAGGAATAGCTGGATCTAACAATAAATCTAATGCCATAGCTTGCTGAGGATTTCGTGCTTCTAATGGCCATCTGAATAACGGGGGTTGATACCGCTTAAAATTCTTACCACCGACATAACGAAACAGTTTATAGTTTTGTGGATTATTTCGGCTAGTAACTAACACAAATTCATTAAGAACCAAAGAATTTTCTTTTACTAAATCCAACAAATCATCGGGAAAATCTTTTTTTAATTGTATCGAAGGTAGTTCTAATTGACGCCATCCTTTATATATTTTTTCTCTTGAAACGCCATCTTTTTCATAATCTAAAGCTTCGATGCCAAGCACATCAGCCTTAACCCGTGCATTAAGATCTTTTGATACAAAAAAAACATCATATCCTTGTTTTTTTAAACAAAGCCCCGTCATCAAAATTTCATTATCAGCAATTTCCATTTTTAAAGGCATTGGGCCTGGTTGATCAGGCAAAAATAAAACTTTTATTATACTGCCATTTTCTAAATGTACTCCTGTTCTTAATGAACCTTTTTTGCGCAAAGCATCAAGATGACGAATAACCGATCTTGAACCCGCACCCCTATCAGTACTTTCTCCTTTAAACTTATCTAATTCTTCCAAAACAATTATAGGAATACCAACTAATTGATTATCAAAACTTAACAATGATGTTGGATCATAAATCAGAACGCTGGTATCTAAAAGATATATTTTTTTTTCTGCCATTAGCTTCCTTACTAAAGTAGAATCCTCTTCTAAAAAAAACTTTAGCATACCAAAAAGAAAGTAGCAAAGATCTCAACCAATCATCTCCAATAACTCGATAGTTACCCTCAATCATTGAAAATAAATAACTCTTGGTTTTACTCAATAAATTTTGTTATTTATTGAATAAATAAAAACAACAATCAAAAAGAGAGAAAAAAAATGACTGTAGTTAATCATAAAAAAAATATAGCATGGATTATTTTTCTAAGTTTTCTAATACAAAGCATAACTCCATCATTATACGCCCTTCAAAATATTCAAACGGAAGATTTATACTCTGAAAATGAAGAAATTATAATCGATACTACTATTGCTGAATTTATAGTAACCATTATTGATCTGGCCTATTTAAATGACACCTTAGACTTATTACCAAAAAGTTTATTAAAATGTTACGAAAGATTACTCAACAATAACTTATCTCTATCAGTGCTTGACTTGCTTGAAGCCTTACCAACAATGTTACAATACGCACAACTTTTAGCTGATTTTTCAACAAAAGCTCCAAGACCCCAAACTAACCATGCAATTGCTGGAGGCACAACCAACTGTAATCTTAATGAAATACTTCTTTTTTTAGAGTCACTTCAAAATAAATTAAGTAATTGTTGCTCAGAAATTCAAAATGATTTCAATCAAACATGGACAATTTTAGCTGATATTCGTGCCAATATAGGATCAACAACAGCTATTGTTGATTTATCACCAGTATTCACCGCATTAAATGCTTGCTGCACTAACATTAACTCCGAATTCCAACAAACGTGGTCTATACTTAATGCTGATTTCAATGGAACTTTCTCAAGCATTGCCGCAATCACCACAAGTAATTTCTCCTATAGCGTTATCACTGATCTCAAAGCAACACTTTCAACTGACTTCAATCAAACATGGACAATTTTAAGCGCAGGATTTAATGGCACTTTCAGTGCACTCAATGCATGTTGCACCAACATCAATTCTGAATTTCAACAAACATGGTCAATACTTAACGCTGATTTTAACGGCACGTTCTCAAGCATCGCCGCAATCGCCACAAGTAACTTTTCCTATAGCGTCATCAGTGATCTCAAAGCAACACTTTCAACTGACTTCAATCAAACATGGACAATCTTAGGCGCAGGATTTAATGGAACTTATAGTGCACTCAATGCATGTTGCACTAACATCAATTCTGAATTCCAACAAACATGGTCAATACTCGCCAGTGGCTTCAATGGCACTTTCAGCGCAATTAATAACATTAACACTGAAGCAAATGGAACCTTCTCAGCAGTTGCTGCTGGATTCAATGGAACTTTCAGTGCACTTAATGCATGTTGCAACAACATCAATTCTGAATTCCAACAAACATGGTCAATTCTAGGCGCTGGTTTCAATGGCACTTTCAGCGCAATTAATAACATTAACACCGAAGCAAATGGAACCTTCTCAGTAGTTGCTGCTGGATTCAATGGAACTTATAGTGCACTCAATGCATGTTGCAACAACATCAATTCTGAGTTCCAACAAACATGGTCGATCTTGGGCGCTGGTTTCAATGGCACTTTCAGCGCAATTAATAACATTAACACTGAAGCAAATGGAACTTTTTCAGCAGTTGCTGCAGGATTCAATGGAACTTTTAGTGCACTCAATGCATGTTGCAACAACATCAATTCTGAGTTCCAACAAACGTGGTCAATTCTAGGCGCTGGTTTCAACGGCACCTTCTCGGCTATCAATACTATTAACACCGAAGCAAATGGAACTTTCTCAGCAGTTGCTGCAGGATTTAATGGAACTTTCAGTGCACTCAATGCATGTTGCAACAACATCAATTCTGAATTCCAACAAACATGGTCAATTCTAGGCGCTGGTTTCAATGGCACTTTCAGCGCAATTAACAACATTAACACTGAAGCAAATGGAACTTTCTCAGCAATTGCTGATTTAAAAAATACTATGACTAATGATTTTGCTCAGACGTGGACGATCTTAGGAGCAGGATTTAATGGCACTTTTAGTGCACTTGATGCATGTTGCACCAACATCAATTCTGAGTTTCAACAAACATGGTCAATTCTAGGCGCTGGTTTCAACGGAACTTTCAGTGCAATTAACAACATTAACACTGAAGCAAATGGAACTTTCTCAGCAATTGCTGATCTGAAAAATACTATGACTAATGATTTTGCCCAGACGTGGACAATCTTGGGAGCAGGATTTAATGGAACTTTTAGTGCAATTGCAGAATTAGATGCTGATTTATCGGGTACATTCTCAGCAGTTGCTGCAGGTTTTAATGGCACTTTCAGTGCACTCAATGCATGCTGCACCAACATCAATTCTGAGTTCCAACAAACCTGGTCGATCTTGGCAGCTGGCTTCAATGGAACTTTCTCAGTTATCAATACTATTAACACTGAAGCAAATGGAACCTTCTCAGCAATTGCCGATTTAAAAAACACTATGACTAATGATTTTGCTCAAACATGGACAATCTTAGGCGCAGGATTCAATGGCACTTTCAGTGCAATTGCAGAATTAGATGCTGATTTATCGGATACATTCTCAGCAGTTGCTGCAGGTTTTAATGGAACTTTTAGTGCACTTAATGCGTGTTGCACTAATATCAATTCTGAATTCCAACAAACCTGGTCGATCTTGGCAGCTGGCTTCAATGGAACTTTCTCAGTTATCAATACTATTAACACTGAAGCAAATGGAACTTTCTCCGCAATTGCTGATCTGAAAAACACTATGACTAATGATTTTGCTCAAACGTGGACAATATTAGGAGCAGGATTCAATGGCACTTTTAGTGCACTCGATGCGTGTTGCACCAACATCAATTCTGAGTTTCAACAAACATGGTCAATACTCGCCAGCGGCTTCAATGGCACCTTCTCAGTTATCAATACTATTAATACTGAAGCAAATGGAACCTTCTCAGCAATTGCCGATTTAAAAAACACTATGACTAATAATTTTGCTCAAACATGGACAATCTTAGGCGCAGGATTCAATGGCACTTTCAGTGCAATTGCAGAATTAGATGCTGATTTATCGGGTACATTCTCAGCAGTTGCTGCAGGTTTTAATGGAACTTTTAGTGCACTTAATGCGTGTTGCACTAATATCAATTCTGAATTCCAACAAACCTGGTCAATTCTAGGCGCTGGTTTCAACGGCACTTTCAGTGCAATTAACAACATTAACACTGAAGCAAATGGAACTTTCTCCGCAATTGCTGATCTGAAAAACACTATGACTAATGATTTTGCTCAAACGTGGACAATATTAGGAGCAGGGTTCAATGGCACTTTTAGTGCACTCGATGCGTGTTGCACCAACATCAATTCTGAGTTCCAACAAACCTGGTCGATCTTGGGTGCAGGCTTCAATGGCACTTTCTCAGTTATCAATACTATTAACACTGAAGCAAATGGAACCTTCTCAGCAATTGCTGATCTGAAAAATACTATGACTAATGATTTTGCCCAGACGTGGACAATCTTAGGAGCAGGATTTAATGGAACTTTTAGTGCACTTAATGCGTGTTGCACTAATATCAATTCTGAATTCCAACAAACATGGTCGATCTTGGCAGCTGGCTTCAATGGAACTTTCTCAGTTATCAATACTATTAACACTGAAGCAAATGGAACTTTCTCCGCTATTGCAGATCTAAAAAATACTATGACTAATGATTTTGCTCAGACGTGGACAATATTAGGAGCAGGGTTCAATGGCACTTTCAGTGCACTCAATGCATGTTGCACCAACATCAATTCTGAATTTCAACAAACATGGTCAATACTTAATGCTGACTTCAATGGTACGTTCTCAAGCATTGCCGCAATAAGTTCAACTAATTTTTCTTACAGTGTTATCACCGATCTCAAAGCAACACTTTCGACAGATTTTAATCAAACATGGACAATCTTAGGTGCAGGTTTTAATGGCACCTTCAGTGCAATTGCAGAATTAGATGCTGATTTATCGGGTACTTTCTCAGCAATTGCTGCAGGATTCAATGGTACCTTCAGCGCACTTGATAGTGACACTAACAATATTATATTTGTTATAAATGGCTGCTGTAATTTCATTGCTAGTGAGTTCCAACAAACGTGGACCATTCTTGCCGATGGATTTAATGATACCTTTACCAGTATTTTTAATATAGACAATGAATTTCAACAAACATGGACAATCTTAGGTGCAGGTTTTAATGGAACCTTCAGTGCAATTGCAGAATTAGATGCCGATTTATCTGGTACTTTCAGTGCACTCAATGCATGTTGCACCAATATCAATTCTGAATTCCAACAAACCTGGACTATTCTTGCTGCAGGGTTTGAACAAACATGGACAATTCTTGATGCTGATTTTAATGGAACCTTCTCAACCTTGTATGCATTAACTTTATGTGGCGGAACACCAATTGTAGCTTCAACAACAATATCTCTTCCCGGTTATTATTGTCTTGCCAATGATATCACGGGGAATATTGTTATTAGTAGCGATAATGTTGTTTTAGATTTAAATAACCATACCATTACCAATAATTCTAGTATTTCAATAGACATACAAGGAGGCACTAACAGAACAATAAAAAATGGACGAATTGATGGTATCGGTAGCAGTTCAACGGCAATTCAAATTGAAAGAGGCTGCAATCAAACACAAATAGAAAATATTTTTGTTTCGGGAAATAATTCATCAAGTAGTACCGGTATAGGATTTGCACAAACCACTACCAACTTAACAATTAACGATGTAACAATGCAAAACTTGACCTTTGGTATAAATTTACCGCAACAATCATCTTTAAGTGAAAAAATCATTCTTAACAATATCAATCTCGATACCATAACCGATACAGGGATAGTAATAGGATCCAGCATAAATGTAATAATAAAAAATATTATAATAGACGACTGTAATATTGGCATTAATTTACCAAAATGTACCGGATTACGACTTTCAAAAGCCTTGATTACTACGTCAACACAAGGAATTATCGCCAATAATGGAACGGGTTATACATTGAAAAGTATTGAAATTACTGGGGCACCATCGCCTATAAGTTCATCAATGCAACCTTTCACCCTAACATCTCTTAGTAATGCAACTATTGATCATTGTAAAACATATAGTACAGCCGGTATTGCGTTTAATATCACCACCTGCAACAACATTCAATTTACTAGTTGCTTTATCGACGATTGTTATGGTACAGGAAGCTCAAGTATAGCCTACGGATTCTTCATGCAAACAAATTGTTCAGATTTATACTTTAAAAATTGTGTTGTTCAAAACGTTATTGAAGTACGTGCTAATAATGTCGCTGCAGGATTTTATACAAATGATAGCACAAGTACTAATCTTGAAATTTTAGACTGTTCTATAAATAACATTACCGCTGCAGCCTCTAATTCTGGCCCTGGCTATGGTTATTTAATTAATGGCAATAATATTTCTATAACAAATTGCAATGCACAAAAAATTACCAGTACTATATCATATGGATTTTCAACAACCGGTACCAATATAATGTTAACTAATTGCTTCGTACAAACGTGTTCTACCACCGTTGCTTTAAGTACTGGCTCAGGAATTTTATTAAATACAAATGGAGGTTCAGGCTTATTATCAGCTATAAACTGTCAAAGTAGTAATAATACTAATTGCGTTGGTTTTGCAACCGATAGTGCTAATATCACTTTAGGAAATTGTGTTGCAGTCAATAATACTGGTAATACCTTCTGTAAGGGCTTCAATTCCAGTCCAACAGCAAAACTATTTTGGTGTTTTGCAAGCGGCAATACAGCAAACTATACAAGCGGTGTTACCGCAATCAATAATGTCACCGATCAAGTTATTTCTTACACAGGCCTAACAGTTACCGTTAAAACTGGTCCTTATGCAGGAAGTAATTTATTTATTTAAGAATACTACTCATTTTAAAAGCCCTAGAAAATCTCTAGGGCTTTTTTTTAAATAAAAAATCCTACATTTATACAAAAATTCTTTATTTATCAATCAAAATAGTCAACACAGAAAAAAAAAGATAAAATGAATTCAAAAAGTAGAACCAATACAAAGGATATTCTTCATGAACAAAGAAGAAAAATTACAAATTTTACGACATTCAGCGGCACATTTATTAGCTCAAGCAACAGTTGCACTGTATCCTAAAACAATTCTAACCATAGGTCCTGCGACTAAAGAAGGGTTTTTTTATGATGTTTTACCCCATCAAAATTTTAAGGAAGAAGATTTAGCAATCCTTGAAGCTAAAATGCATGAACTCTCAAAAAAAAATTATCCAATCACCCATGAAGAAATTTCAAAAGAAAAAGCTCGCGTTATTTTCAAAGATAACCCTTTCAAATTAGAACTGATTGAAGGAATACCTGGTGATACCGTAGGATTATCACGCCAAGGAGATTTTTATGACCTTTGTCGCGGTGGTCACGTTGCTTCAACCGGTGATATCAACTATTTTAAATTGCTCAACATTTCTGGCTCATATTGGCGTGCTGATAGAAACGGTCAAGCTTTGCAACGCATCACAGGAACTGCTTTTTTAAGTCAAGAAGATTTTAATGAATATGAAAGACTAAAAGAAGAAGCAGAAAAATATGATCATCGAAAACTTGGCAAGCAAATGAATCTCTTTTCATTTCATGATGAAGGAGTTGGCTTTCCCTTCTTTCATCCAAAAGGTAAAACGGTTATCAATATTTTGATTAATTTCCTTAAAAAAATTCTTGATCGCTACAATTACCAAGAAATTTCATCACCGATCATGTTAAGCGATGACTTATGGAAACAATCAGGTCATTATGCTCATTATAAAGATAATATGTATTTTTCAACCATTGATGAAAAACATTATGCAATACGCCCCATGAACTGTCCTGGTGCTATTTTGACGTATAAAGAACGACCTCATTCTTATCGAGAATTACCTTTAAAATTATCAGAATTTGGCCTTGTTCACCGTCATGAATTATCTGGTGTTTTACACGGATTATTTCGTGTACGAGCATTTACACAAGATGATGCTCATGTTTTTTGCACGGTTAATCAACTGCAAGATGAAATATCCTCTATGATCAGTATGATTTTTCTTGTTTATAAAAAATTTGAATTCAAAGAAATAAAAGTTGCTGTCTCCACAAGACCAGCCAATTCAATGGGAAGTACTGAATTATGGGATACAGCCACCAATGCATTAACTAAGGCTCTTGATAATCAAAAAATACCCTATACCATACAAAAAGGTGAAGGGGCATTTTACGGACCAAAAATCGAATTTATTATTCGAGATTCAATGGGCCGTGAATGGCAGTGTGGCACAATACAAGTTGATTTTGCCCAGCCTGAAAATTTTGATCTGTCATATGTTTCAGCACAAGGCAATAAAGAACGACCTGTTATGATACATCGAGCAATATATGGATCTATGGAAAGATTCTTTGGCATATTATTAGAGCATTTCAAAGGGCATTTACCATTTTGGTTAGCGCCAATACAAATAAAAATTCTCACTATTACTGATGAGCAAAAAGAATATGCAAAGAAAATCATGCAAGAACTTAAGAATCAAGATGTTCGCATAGAGCTAGATGAATCATCAGATCCAATTTCGGGACAAATTAAAACAGCACAATTGGAAAAAATTCCATGGATGTTAGTTCTTGGCAAAAAAGAGATGGCAAACGAAACAGTTACCTTACGTTATAATGATGGAAAACAAGAATTTGGCATAACCTTCGATGAATTACTTACTAAAATTAAGGAAAATTCTTAAATAATGAAAAAACCTTTTAAAACCGCAATTACACTCAATAGTAATTGACAAAATGGCATTATAAAATAAAACAAAAAAAAATAAATTTAAAATTGTTTTTGAAAAACCGTTGACTTCGACTTGCAATAACGATTACATTTAAATTGTATGGTATGAAGTTGTAGTATTAATCCTTAACAAGGAGAAACAATGGTTGCAAAGAGAAAAAAAGCTGCTCCAAAGAAGAGAACAGTAAAAAGAGCTGCTCCTAAACGTAAAGTAGCTAAAAAGGCTGCTCCTAAGAGAAAAACAGTTAAAAGAGCTGCCCCAAAACGTAAAGTCGTAAAAAGAGCTGCTCCTAAACGTAAAGTAGCTAAAAAGGCTGCTCCTAAGAGAAAAACAGTTAAAAGAGCTGCCCCAAAACGTAAAGCCGTTAAAAGAGCTGCTCCTAAACGTAAAGTAGCTAAAAAGGCTGCTCCTAAGAGAAAAACAGTTAAAAGAGCTGCTCCTAAAAGACGTGTAGCTAAAAAAGTAGCTGTTACCACCCACATTGTCGGCGCTACTCACTAAATCTCAAATATAATAAAATAAAGGGCGATATAATTTAATTATGTTGCCTTTTATTTTATTAACGCATTTTTTTAACCCCTTTTCTTATACAAAGATCAAATACTGGGCACCGAGAACAAAATGGTGCAACAGGAACACAAATATTCTGTCCCCACATTACCAATAATTTGTTATATTCTATCCAAAATTCTGGTGGCAGAATTTTCATTAATTCTTTTTCAGTTTCTTCTGGCGTTTTTGTTTCAACTAATCCTAAACGATTAGAAATGCGATGAACATGAATATCAACGCACAAAGCAGGAATGCCAAAAGCAACGCCAAGCACTAAATTTGCCGTCTTAGGACCAACTCCTTTGATAAACATTAATTGTTCTTTTGTATGCGGTACTTCACCATTAAACTGTTCTATCAATTGCCTACTCACTTCTTTGAGCGTTTGAGCTTTCTTTTTATAAAAACCAATTGAATGAATTTCATGTTCAAGGTCTTCGAGGGGGAAATCAACAAATTGTTGTGGTGTTCTTGCTTTTTTGAATAACAACTTGCACACAGGATAGGTCATGACATCACGAGCTCGCAGACTCAATAAACAACTTATTAAAATAAGAAAAGGATCATTATTATATTCTTTTGCTATAAGTTCGCTCATGGGCTGCATCATTCCTTGCGTTGCTGTTCGCAAAATCTCAATAATAGCGAGCGCTCGTTGTGTTTTTTTGTTTATAATCATCATAATCCCCTTAATAGGACCACACTTCTCACTTTAATCTGCTTTATGACTTATGTGTGTTAATATTATTCTCATTTCGATTCTGCAAATAATTGACTCTCAATTGATCTATTATGTTCATCAATAATTTCTCTTTTTGTTTCTTCAATATTTTGCAGTATACAGTTTCTTAAGACATTAAGAAGATTTAATATATTTATAAAGTCCTGACAGGACAAAGGCTCAAAAAGAGCTTGATTAATTTTAATATCAAGAGCCTTACCAGAATTATTATCAATAATCATGAATACTTTGACAGGATCATATTCTGTTTTTTCAGTATGAGCAACATGTTTATTTCTTAATTCTATTAATTTTTTATGTAAATCCTTTTGCTCATTGCTTACATCCTTTAAATCAATGAAAGATAAAACTGCTTCACGATTGTCTTTTGAAAAAAGCTTTCTATAAATAATAATAATTCCATGATAACCATGAAAATGTTTACAATTACTAGTCCTACACTTTTCCATTTCAAAATTAACTAGGTCAATAAGGGTTAAAAGGTCTCCATCAATGCGAATTAAACCCTTTAATTTTTTAACATCATCACTTTCAACTGTAATGAGAGAACATCTGGTATTATCATTCATAAATTACAATTATCCTAAAATAATTTTATATTTTTTCTTTAAGTAATGAACAAGTTAAATTATAATTATAGTATTCTAACTTTTTATTAATTCCTTTTTTTACTATCAAGTTCTTTTCAATTTTTCATAGACTCAAAAATACTTCTATAATTATTATTTCTTATTATTTTTACATATTTTTTCATTAAATTTTTCCTCTTTAAAAAGTGATTATTATTTTTTTTGTTTCTAACATTACCATATAAAAAGTACTAATTTCCAAGCCAATCTTTCCATCCTCCCCATCCTTTGTTAGCATATACGCTATTTGGTGCAATAGGGATATCGATAGGACAAAAACCAGTTTTAGTCCATGTAAACCAATCTTCTTTACCCCTAAGAGAAAGACTTCTAGCAAAAGCTCTGGCTTCTTCAAACCCTTTAAATTCTTTTTTAAAACTCGCAATATTTCCGGTTCCTAAAAAATCACCCCAACCACACCATTCTTCAGCATAAACACTCCTAGGGTCGGCTGGAATATCGCTAGGTCGTTCTTCGCTTTTTGCAAAATTTGTCCAATCATTTTTATTTTTCAGATCAAGCGAATGTGCATATTTTCTTGCTTCAACAAATGTACAAAACTGGCGATTTTGGTTAGCAATTACATTAGTTCCTAAAAAATCCCCCCAACCTGCCCATCCCTTATTTGCAAAGGTTCTTTCTGGTTTACCTGAAATATCATTTGGCAATTGATTATTTTTTTTATATTCACGCCATTCAAATTCATTTTTTAATCCAAGGGATTGCACAAATTTTTTTGTTTCTTCAAAAGAACGGAATTTTTGTTTTTGTGACGCGATAGTATTTGTACCTAGGAAATCTCCCCAATCTAACCATCCTTTATCTCTATATGCTTTATCTGGAGCTGAAGGAATATTTTTTGGTCTCTGATCTGATTGTGCCCATTGAACCCATTCACTCCAGCTTTTTAAACCCAGATTTCTTGCAAAAGCTCTTGCTTCTTCAAATGGAACAAAATTTCGACTCATTTGAATTGCTTCACGCAGTTTTTCAAAAGTATTAATGTTACAAACACCACTTGTATAGCGAAGTAAAAATTCTAAAGGATTAGTTTTTTGTAAAATATCAAAACCAATATCCTCAACAGAGATTCCTTGCATACGCAAAGTTTGACGGGACAACATACCCCATATTTGCTTAGCAACTTCTTCTTTGTGCTCAACAATACCATAGCCATCAAGAATTTCAGGAATCATCCTCTTATATTCATCCCAAAGCCGTAAGGTGTCTTCAGCAGCTATTGGATCATTATTAATTATACTGATTAATTGGTTAGTAACATCTTCAACTAAGGATAATTTTTGAACTTCATCTGGAATTACAACGCTCAACCAATCATTACTTTTTTTAAAATCAACATTATTATTTTCATTCTTTTTTTTCTCTAAAGGCATTTTGATTTTTACTGGATTGAAAATATTCTCTAAAATTAATGACGCATAAATTGCCTTGAGATAATCATTAAGATTGTTTCGAAACATTTCATCATCTTGTTGCTCTAAAGAGAAAGGTAATAGTTGAATAACTTCAATATGGCTTTTATTCGGGGCATCTCTAAAAAGCCGTCCAATCATTTGTATTATATCAACCAATGATGATCGAGCGCCTACAATGATAGCACGATCAGCCCAAATCCAATTGGCACCTTCTTTGAACATCCCTAAAGCAATAATAACATCTAGAGCTTCGCGGTCTGCTTTTAATCTTGGATCGTTGATAAAGTCCTTTTTTTCAATGCGCTGATTTTCATCAACAAGATCAAGAATTTTAAAATCTCCATTTTCATTGCTAATAATGTGCAAACCATTCACATTTTTGGAAATGATGCCATTATAAACCTTACTAAATTTATTAATGATATTTTCTACTTCTTGATATTTGTTTCCCATTGAATATAGAGAATTAGGATGTGGAACATAAATAATATCTTTTGCTTTTCTACTCAATGCTAATAACTCAATTGCTTTTGTATAATCTTGACCACAAATCAAAAAATCAAAATTAAAGGATTTAAGATAGATCATTGAATTGAGATATTCATCATAGGGTAAATTAAATCTAATAAATTTAGATTCCATAGCAGCAGTGAGCAAAGATCCTCTATCGCCACGAAAAAAAGAAGCTGTCGTAAGCCCAACTTGTAGATGACTTGAAAAATTATTCAAACAATATGCAACTAATTCTCCAAGAGCATTGCTTATTACAACGCCTTTAAAAGCTTCATTTTCTAAATTTTTTACATGATGAGCTTCATCGATCCAAATTAAAAGATTATTTAACAAATCCAAACGATTATCAAATTTTAATTTTTTATATACAGCAACTAAAGTAGCATGAGTACAAAGAATAACTTTTTCAGCAAAAACATCTGTAGGATTATTAAGCCAGCTGATCAAATATCTTACTGTGCCATTATGTGATTGATTTTTATTACAAAGATTATGGACAACTTTCCAATCTATTTTTTCTCCATTTGGCATCTGGAAATTAGCTTCAGCAAAACCCGATGCTATTATAGTTTGTGGAACAGTAATTATAGCACGTAAAGCACGATCATTTTTCAATTTAAAAGCAGTTAAGAGACAAATCAACCAAGATTTACCACTTCCCATTGGAGCATTAATGATCATAAAAGGCTTCGTTTGTAACAACTCGAATGCTTTGATTTGCCAACCACGCATTGCAAAATAGCTGCCAGTCAAATCAGTAGATTGTTCAGCTTCGCTAGTTAAAATTAAATTAAAGCCTGTTTGTTTTAACGGCTCTTGATAGTCCATTTATCTTCTTTCAGTATTTAATTCAATATGAACAATATCTATAATAACAACTTATAAAAACAACAATTCCAATAACACGCAATCAATTATAAATTGTAACTATATTTGCTCAAAAAACAAAGAATAAGTTGACCTTAAAAATGAAGCTTATAATCATCTCTTTTCTTGCGCAAAAAGTTGTAATACTTTATTCTGCTACTAGGGTAAAATTCTAGGAAAACAAACTATGACAATTGCAGATTTTTTAGATAAAAAACAAGAATTTCTCATTCATATTGATGTTGAAAAAAATCTTTCGGAAAACACGTACCGTGCTTATGAAAGCGATTTAGATCAATTTTATATATTTTGGCAAAATATAAATAGTCAGGCAACTGAAGAAATTCCCTTAAGAAGAGCTCTCGAGCGTTTTTTGATTATGTTGTATCATAAAAAAATTGATAAAAGCACCATTGCTCGAAAACTTTCTTGTTTTCAATCTTTTGAAAAATATATTCTCAGCAGAGGCGTCGAACTACGTTTAAAATTAACGCGTCCACGTTTAGATAAAAAATTACCAATATATCTCAGTATTGATGAAATAATTCATTTATTAGACACCATAAAAAATGAAGATCTGCCAACAAAAAATCCCTTACGAGACAAATCAATCTTCGAATTATTATATGCAACAGGAGTGCGTTGTTCTGAATTAGTAAATATCAAAATCGATGAAATTGATTTTGAACAAAAAATAATTAGAATCCTTGGAAAAGGTAAAAAGGAACGGATTGTTCTTTTTGGCAGCAAAGCACTAAGAAAATTGCAAGAATATATTGAATTTGAACGTCAAGGAATCAGTGAGTGTCCTTATCTTTTTCTTAATAATCGCAACGAACAATTAACAAGTAGGTCAGTTCAAAGAATTTTTGAGATGTTTAGAAAATTTTTAAAAATTGAACGAAAAATCACTCCTCATAAAATTAGACATTCTTTTGCAACACATCTCTTAACCCAAGGTGCCGACTTGCGTATTGTTCAAGAACTTCTTGGCCATAAAACTATAGCAAGCACTGAAAAATATACCCATTTAACCGTTGTAGAGCTGACAGAATTATGTGATACCCTTCATCCAATACACAACTTTGAAAAAATAAGGGACAAAAAGAATGAAGGCTCCTGAAGATTATACAAAGAAAATTATTCCCCTTGCTTGGTGGTTTATTTTTTTTTTGATGATCATATGTATCAGACTCTTCTATTTACAAATTATTTCTGCTCATAATTTTTTTGCATTAAGTGTTAAAAATTTTCTTCGCACAGAATCAATTACATCACCACGAGGGAATATTCTTGACTGCAATGGTATATTACTTGCTACCAATCGACCTATAACAACGCTTTATTGGCAAGGTTCAGGTAATAAAATCCTTACAGAAGCTCAACGCATGGTAGCTGAGCAAATTATTGGCATTACCGAAACATCAAGCGAAAAAATAGTACCCGCTATTAAACATGCAGAGAAAACTGGCACCAAAACAATTATTGCCCATGAAATTTCTTTTGAGCAGCTGAGTAAAATTATTGAACAATTTCCTGATAATAAAAATATTTTTTTATTTACTGATTATAAGCGATTTTATCCTTATAAAAAAGTTGCAAGCCACATCCTGGGCCACATAAATCAATTAGATAAAGAGACTAAAGGAAAAATGGGATTAGAGAAAATCTTACACAATAAATTACAGGGACAAGAAGGCCAATTATTAAAAACGATCAATTCCTTAGGAAGCAATATTAAGGAAACTCAAATTAAAAAGGCTCTTGCTGGGGAAAATATCAATACAACAATAGACCTTTCATTACAATTACTCGCCGAATCTTTGTTTCCTGAAAATTATGCCGGCACTCTTTTGGTAATGAATCCAAAGAATGGTGCTATTAAAGCGCTTGTTTCCCGACCAAATTTCGACCCTACTGTTTTTCTAGAACCTATTGCTATACCCGACTGGCAAGATTTACAACAAGGCCAACCTTTTTTAAATCGAGCATTTGATACTTGCTATCCCCCCGCATCTACCTTCAAATTAATTACTATTAGCGCTGCGCTGGAGCAAGGCATTGTAAAAATTGACGATAGCCTCTACTGTTGCGGATACTTTAATTTTTGTGGAAGGCGTTATTATTGCGATAAACGTTCAGGGCATGGACAATTAACGGTCAAAGAAGCTGTTGCTAAATCATGCAATATCTTATTTTACTACATCGCAACAAAGATTTCCGTTGACCTTCTAGCTCAGTATGCTCATAAATTTGGACTTGGCGCAAAAACAAATATGATTTTTCCGGAAAAAAATGGCCTTGTGCCTTCATGTGCATGGAAATTACAAGAAAAAGGCGAACGTTGGTGGCAAGGAGAAACATTATCCTGTGCAATAGGACAAAGCTATTTATTAGCAACGCCGGTACAAATTGCTTGCATGATCTCGAGCATTTTTGAAGGATATTTAGTTACACCCCGCATTCTTGAAAATGAACCCATTTTTTACCGCCCCTTAGAACTAAAGCAAGAAACAAGAAAATTATTAAGAAAATATATGAAATTAGCGGTAAAAATAGGAACATGTATAAAATTAAATTCCTTCACTGATTTAACCATATTTGCTAAAACAGGAACCGCTCAAACATGCAGTCTTTCCCATCAAAAAAAATTGCGTGCCAGTTCATCGGCACACGCCTGGTTTGTATGTTACTTTTATTTTCAGGATGAAGAACCACTTACCTTAGTTATTCTCATAGAAAATGCTGGCAGCTCACGAGTGGCTACCTCAATTGCAAAAGAATTTTTAACCGCCTTTCAATCCCAAAAAATATCCTTAAAAAAATAATTTTATTTACTTCAAAACAAAAAAAAATTTAGTATTACTCCAAATTACTTAATAAATTCATTTGGAGAATTGACGATGAAATTGAAGCATATAAATATATTTTTATTTCTCTCTTTTATTTTCATTATTATGATAAATTCTCAAATACTATCAATGGAGAAAGGGGAAAAAGGAAAGGAAAAAGAAAATGTGCCTAGATTAAAACTACCTAAACATAAATCTCCCTACGTATTGGATAAAAAATCACCATTATCACCTCATCGATTTCAGAACAGTGAAATTCGACGAAAAGCTTCAAACCTACAAAATGCTTATGAATTTGAAGAATTTATAAAATTTGTTCATCACCCAACAATAGATACACGTCATAAAGAGTTTGTTCAATTTCGCTTGGCATTAAATCTTTATGCAAAATTTGAAGAATTTAATACCTATGCGACTGCCGATGGAGAACCTGTCGAACCCGATACTACGATAACTATCAAACAAATTGTTCGAGAATTAGGATCAAAATATCACTTTAATCAGGGAAAATACTATAAAAATAAAGCTCATAAAAAAATGAAAGCGAGTAGAGCAGAACAAGAAAGTTCCGAAACTCAAATTACTTTATTTCAAAAAGCTTTGCATTTGGCATCAAAAGCAAAAGAATATTTTGAAGAATCTTTAAAGATTAATGAAGATGAAAACACCAAAGATATGTATATTAAAGCTGATAATTTTTTAAAAAAACTAGAAAAAAATTATCAACTCTTGCCTAGCTATCAAGAAGCACTTAAAACTACTCATAAAGCTCATTCAAAACAAACAGATGCACATGAAAATCTAGAAAAAACACATACATTATCCAAATCAAATAAAGAACCACAACCACCAAGTTCATTTTCTTTGAAAAAAAACAAAAAAAAAATCTACGCCACTGAAAAAAAACAATATCACCAAAAAAAAGCAACATACTTAGATGAATTGGAAAAAGCTGAAGAAAAATTTATTGAAGCAGCACTACAATATTTAAATGCATCAGAACTGATATTGGATCGACGTATATTGGAAGGAGCACGTAGATCATTAGAGAGTATTTATCAAGTTGAAGCAAAAAAAATAAAAGAAAATCCAAGTTATGTTACTATTAAACCAATAATTAGAGAAATAGCTAAAAGAATTGAATTAGGCTTCAAAAAAATTCAAGAACGAGAAGAAAGCAGTTCTGGTATTGGCACAGACAGTAGCAATGAACATTATATTGGTGGCAAGAAGCAAGAAAAATAATAATAAGTATATTTTTTTCCACTATATCACTAGTATAATTTGTTCACTCTGATCACAAAATAAGTGTATCATGCCTAAAGAGCAAAACTGTTCGCATCCAAAATAAGGGGAAAATTTATGAGATTTCATAGTATGTTTTTTTTGGTTTTTCTAGGAATGCACGCCAATATCTTTCCCATGGGCGATGATGAAAAAGGATATCATTCTGAATCCGATAAACGTTCTCAAGTAAGCAAAAAATGGAATAATGCCAAAACAGCTCCTAGAAAAAATAATCCATTACAGGAATCAAAAAAAAAACGTCATTCGCTTACTCTCTTTAGAGAATCTTCAAATAAAAATAAAATTAAAAGTGAACAATCATCATTTCAAGAAAAGAATACTGAAGAAAGTTCTCTTGGGCTCTATACTACGGCGCTCTATGTTCTTGGAGAACGTAGTGGAAAACGAGAACAATTTATTGCTATCCAATTTCTTGAAAACACCTTAAAAAATACCACAAACTTAGATAGAAAAACAAAACATGTTATAGCAGAAAAAATCAAAAAATATTATATCAAGTATTATGATGCAAAAACAAAAGCATATTTTATTTCCAGTCAACGATTCGTACAAGAAGCAAGAAAAACAACAGATGAAATACATCAATTACAATTATTACAAACAGCTCAAAAAAAAATAGAAAAATCACTTACCTATCTAGAACTCAAAATGCAGCAGACTGGACAAAGCCATGATGATTGCAAAGATTTTAAAGAAATTAGCGATACCCTATTGTCTTTAATGGATTTTAAAAAAGCCAAGCCCGAATATATTAACAATCAAATAGTCATAGAAGCAGCTAAAAAAACAGAAGAACAAGCTCAACAACACTTAAAATTAGCTCAGTCCATAAAAAAAAGGGAAACAACTAAACCTCCAAAAAGAAAAGAAAAAACAGTAACAGCAGGTCTTCTTCATATGCTCGGAAAAAAGAAAAAAAAATTAGATAAGCTTAATGCAAAACATAAAAGAAATAGAACTTTTCCTGAAGTCTTAACAGAAAGTATGCAACCAGATCCACAAGATACTCGCGCACAACAGCTTACACAAGCACAAGATTTACTTATTGGATCTGCTAGAACATTACTCGTTGAATCATCTCAAAATAAAAGGCTGAACAGATTAAATACCATTATTGAAACAGTAGGCGATATTGAAGAAGAAGAAATTGTTATAAAAACTAAAGCACATTAAAATGAAAAAAGAGAACACTTTTTATTATGTTCTCTTTTTTCATTATAGTAATTTTTTATTTTTTTGTTGCAGCGTTAACTTTTTTTGCTAAACGACTAATTTTTCTCGATGCTGTTTTTGGATGAAGAATATTTTTACCCTTTGCACGAGATAATTTTGCTTCAGCATCTTTTAACAATGCCTGCATCTTTACTGCATCTTCATTATTTTCAACAGCAGTTAAAACTTTTTTTACTGCTGTTTTAATTGAAGTTCTGCGAATAACATTTTTCTTACGACGACCAATGTTTTTTCTAGCTTGCTTTTTTGCTGATTTTGTATTTGCCATTTTGACCTATTAAACCTTTAAGTTCTAGACTACTTTTTCAACTTTACCTGCTTTAACACATTTTGTACAAACGGCACCACGTGTAACTTTTTTTGAATTAGTTCCAACCATAACAAAAGACATCTTATGGACATTGGGATAAATCCAACGTTTTACCCTATTTCTAGCGTGACTAACTAAATTTCCAACGTGAGGGCGTTTAGTACAAACAACACAAATTCTTGACATGTGCCCATAATCCTTTCATAGACTGATAATACTTTATAAGTATAGCGAATAATAATGCTTTTTCAAACCTGAATTTTTTAAGAATCTTATTTTCAGGATAATTTAAAATCCTGTCGTGGCTCTATACCTAAAAGTGCATAGATCTCACTAGCAAATAATGTTTCTTTTTCATATAACATATTGGCAAGCGTTTCAAGTTTGTCACGATTACTTTTCAATAATTCTTTAACTTTCATATAAGAATTTTCTAATAACTTTTGAACTTCAGCATCAATCCGTTCAGCAGTTTTTTGAGAATACTGATATTCTCCCTGATTTTGCGTATAAACGACTGTTCCTAGTCCTTCTGACATACCATAAGAACAAATCATTTTCCGCGCTATTTCAGTAGCTTTTTCAAAGTCATTAGACGCGCCCGTTGCAAGAACATTAAAAATAAGTTCTTCTGCGGCTCGCCCGCCTAAACATACCATAATAACTGCCAACATCTCATCTTTTGTTTGAGTATATTTTTCTCTTTCAGGTAATGAATGAGTAACTCCTAATGCTCTACCACGCGGAATGATAGTCACCTTATGCAAGGGATCACTATGATCAGGTAATAATAACCTAACCAGAGCATGCCCTGATTCATGAAATGCGGTGATTTTTCTTTCTTCGGGCGAAAGTATAATTGTTTTTAATTCTTTACCAAGCATAACCTTATCACGCGCTTCTTCAAAATCATGCACCGTAATATTCTCTTGCTCTTGATTTTTAGAGCCATGCAAGGCTGCTTCATTAACGAGATTTGCTAATTCTGCACCCGAAAATCCTGGCGTCCCACGAGCAATTTTATTTAAATTAACTGAAGAATCAAGTTTTACCCCTTTGGCGTGTAGAGATAAAATCTTTTCACGACTTGTTACATCAGGATAAGGAACTTCCACTCTTCTATCAAACCTTCCCGGTCTTAATAATGCATTATCCAATGACTCTGCACGATTTGTAGCAGCCATAACAATAACGGCACTTCCGTCAGAATCAAAGCCATCCATTTCTGTTAACAATTGATTTAATGTTTGATTACGTTCTTCATGGCCACCAATACCCGTCACTCGTTTGGTACCAACAGCATCGATTTCATCAATGAAAATAATGCTTGGCTTATGCTTACGCGCTTGAGCAAATAAATCACGTACCCGAGATGCACCCACACCAACATACATTTCAACAAATTCTGAAGCACTTACCGAGAAAAATGGGCAATTAGCTTCACCGGCAACAGCCTTCGCAAGCAATGTTTTACCATTACCCGGATCACCAACCAATAAAATGCCTCGCGGAATTTTGGCACCAAGACGTTTATACCGTTCTGGGTTTTTTAAAAATTCAACAACATCACGCAATTCTTCTTTAGCTTCCTCTACACCAGCAACACTATCAAAAGTACATTTTACCTGAGAAGGCATAAACAATTTGCCCTTTGTGGCACCTTTTGCAGCTGAATTACTTGAAGATGACTGGTTTTTATGAGATTCAAGCAACGCTTTGTGTGCATCCTCAATATCTTGTTGGCCAACAGATTCTTTATTTTTCTTAGAAGCATTAATTGCAGCCTTATTCATAAGATTAGCAAGATCAGCGCCACTAAAACCGGCTGTTTCTTCAGCAACCTTTTTTAAATCTATATCAACACCCATCTTAAGCCCTTGAGCATTAATCTGTAATATTTGCTCACGACTAAGCGTATCAGGGAAAGATACTTCCACTCTTCTATCAAATCTTCCTGGCCTTAACAAAGCTTTATCAAGAACATCTGGCATATTAGTAGCAGCTATAACAATAACCGATGAACCTGCCGTATCAAAGCCATCCATCTCCGTCAAAAGCTGATTAAGCGTTTGCTCACGTTCATCATGACCACCGCCAAAACCACTCCCACGCTGCCTGCCAATTGCATCAATTTCATCAATAAAAACAATACTCGGCGCATGTTTACGTGCTTGCGCAAATAGATCTCGAACACGAGCAGCGCCAACACCGACAAACACTTCAATAAAATCTGAACCGGTTATGCTAAAAAAGGGACAATTTGCTTCTCCAGCAACAGCCTTTGCAAGCAATGTTTTACCATTACCCGGCTCCCCAACGAGCAGAACACCCCGTGTTACCTTTGCACCAAGACGCTTGTATTTTTCAGGATTTCTTAAATAATCAACAACATCCTTAAGTTCTTCTTTAGCATCAGTTGCACCCGCAACTGATTTAAAATTTACCTTAATAGTTGAAGGCATAAACATTTTTGCCTTGCTTTTGCCCATACTAAAAATATTACTGCCGCCTCCAGACCCACGTGATTGTCTGAAAAAATACCATACGCCCAACGGCATAAGTAAAAAAGATGCAAGTAACAATAAGTGCCAAAAACTAAATTGTGCTGCTAAAGGAGCAACGGAAAATTCAACACTGTGTTCTCGTAATAAATCAAGGTTTTTAGGATTATCAGCAATTACCGCCTCAAATCGAGTCCCATCTTTCAAAATCCCATACACATCTTGCCCATTAATATGGACCGATTTAACTTCATTGTTTTCAATAGCATCAAGATAGGTTGAATATGAAATGTTTTTCACATGACGCGTATAATCGGTTAATTTCGTGAGTAATGCTATGGAAATCACAAAAAAGAGCACTACAAAGACTAAGTGCTTGGGTCCGCGCGCAAAAGGATTATTTTTTAGTTTTTGTTTCATAATTAACCCATTCTTGTTATATATTTTTCAAAAATACTATTTCCAGCAATTCATGAATTATGAAAAGCTGACGCCTTATTTATATATTCTAATTGTACTATAAAATATAAAAAATAGAAAGTTCTGGTTAATTATATTATAAAATATGCGTACTGTCGACATTTTATGAAGAAAATAAGCAGAATTTAGCATCTATAGGGCAGCGAAATACAATACTAGTATAGAAGTTGTTTCTCCATCAGGCAAATATGCTCAAATCTGTATAGTTGGGTGACCAAGCCGGATAACTACATTCCTCATCTTCACCAGTCAAAAAAAACCTTTCACCGGTCAGCATATTAAATATGACGATTCTACTACTTTTGCCCTCTTTAAGAACAAAAGCCAGGTAATTCCCACAGGGCGACCATGAACATTCATCTTTGTTGCCCTTATCAAAGGTAATTTGCTTATGTTCTTTTGTATCCATAGTATACATAAAAACTTGCATATCATTACCTATTAATTTTGAATAGGCAATCGAATTATTTTTATCAGAATAATGAGGAGAAGCACAGTAGCCGCCTTGCGTTAATCTCTTAGTTTCACCAGTTGCCGGCGTTAAACAATAAAGTTGTGGGCTCTTCGTTTCAAAATCAGAACAAAAAATAATATCACCATTTTCACACAAATTAGGGGAAGTATTATTACCCTGGTTATGCGTTAATCTTTTAGTAATGCCTTTTTTGGCTACCTGATCAAAATAATAATAATATAACTGGCAACTTCCTCTATGCGAAGCACAATAAACCACCTTTTGACCATCAAGTGAAAAACTTGCCAACATAGTAAGTCCATCAAAATTAGAAATAATCTTTCTCGTGCCATCCAATGCAACAGACATAAGCCGAATATTAGCTGGCGTTACTTCAGAATAGAGAATCAAGGGATTATTTTTATCCTTATTCCATCGCGGCGCTAATAATTTACCACCTTTAACAAAACAAACAGCGCTATCTTGCATCGGACTTTGAATATAAATATTTTTTAAGATTTGCTTATCTTTTTTGATAACTTTACAATAAGCGATTTTAGTCAAAAAAATGCTTTCTTGACCTGTTAATAGCTTCCAAAGTTGATCTGCAATACTATGCGCCGTGGCCTCAACGGTGTTTTGCAAAGCAATCCGCTTTCCTTTTTGCATAGATGCTTGCAAAGAATCATATAATCGCCACTCAATGCTACCTTCTTTGGTCATTGAAAGTAAAATAACTACACTGAAGCCATCAATAAAAAAGTTTTTCATCTTTTTTATTGATGGAATATCGCTTAAATGCTGTATTTCAACATTGAAACCACTCAGTTTTTGTTGTTTGCAGGACAAATCATCCTGCACAACAGCGGCAATTTTTAACAACTCAGGAGTTGGGCTCAGTAATCCCAATAATAATTTCATTTTTTCTTGCTGTTGATTTTTGATAGTCATCTGTATTTGATTATTATTTTTCAGATCAGCTTTCAATACATTATTAGTGCAGAAGCTCACAATAACAAAGAGACAATATACTATTTTTCTCATTCTCATTCTCATAGGTGGTTATTAAAAAATAAGTTCGATGTCTTTATGCCAAATAGTTTTTGGAAATGGATAACTCAACACAAAATTCTTTACCATAATATCAAGCGCTAAAGCTTGTGAAGATTGTACAATAGCAACATCACGATTTGTTTCAGAATGCACACATACCTTCACATGACATTCCGTTAATGCTGAAATGTTAGCAGGGCGCTTCCATGCTTTTGCAATCCCCTCCTTAATCTCATTACAAAGCGCAATGAGTTCCAAATCATAGCGACCGACCTCTTGTATAGCCGAACTTGAATTTATTACCGGTTCTACTTTTTTAATTTCATCTTTTTTTACTACTGCCTCGTTAAGCTTTTCATTCTTTTTTACCATGAGTTCTTTTTTAGGAATGATCTTAGGAATAGTTTTTTTTGGCACTAGTTTTTCTGGCATCTTTGGAAGAATTTTTGATTTATTCTGCGTACTATTTTTTTTAACGGGAATAGTTTTTTTTGGCATCACGGGTAATTGAACTGTTTTTTTTTGTACAAGTTTTTTAGATGGCAATGATGCTATTTTTTTTACCACCGTTGGTTGCTGAACTGCTGGAGAAATTGTTTTCATCAAAGGCATGAGTATCACCATTGAACCATCAGAAATTTCTGATAAACGAATAACATCAGATGAAAAAAATGATTGAGTCATTAATAAAAGCATAAAAAAAATACAATGAATCAAAAACGAAAACAGTACTAATTTTACAAAAAAAATATTTTTTTTAGGCAGCCTGGGCAGCAAGCTTCTCAGTTGCAATTGCAACATCTTTCACTCCTCCAACTACCTTTATACGATCGATGACGCTAATTAAGATATTTGCCGAACAAGATTGTTGTCGATCAACACGTACCCATACTCTTTTTGCTTCTCGAGAATTTTGAATATTCGATGCCAAACATTCTTTTATTACTTGTCCAATAGTTTCAAGCGTAACAGGCTTATTATTACAATAAATCATTTCATTTTTATCAATAGCAACGACAATTTCCTGTTGCTCTTTTCCTGCTTCCTGTGCTGCACCCTTTGGCAAATCTATTTTAATTGAATTTTGAATCATCGGTGTTGTAACCATAAAAATTATTAATAATGTTAATGCAGTATCAATAAGAGGAGTCAGCGTAATTTCTAATGACGGAGCAAGCGACTTTTTTCTACGTTTTAATGACTGCATAGCACAGCTCCTCTCAAATTTTCTCTTTAAGAAAAAGTCTTTGTATAATCCAATTAAATTTATCAGCTACCGTAAAAAGTTGATATTCTATTGAACGAATTTGTGCAATCAAATAATGATACATAACTAAAGCAGGAACTGCCACTAATAATCCTGCCAAGGTAGTAATTAATGCTTCTGCAATACCAGGTGCAACAGTGGTTATATCAGCCGACTGTTTTTCACTAATACGAATAAATGCATGCACTAAACCCCACACCGTACCAAATAATCCTAGTAAAGGTGAAACGGATGCGCTGGTAAATAAAAATGGCAGATACGATTCTTCGGTTCTCATAAGATCATCTATATTTTGCTCTATTTGTTGTTGCAAATAAGAGCATTCGTTTTGAGTAATATGAGTTTTTGTAGCATCATGCTCAAGCAATGCCTTCAACACTGAAAGATTTTTTTTCAAAAAATAGCCCGGCAATGTATCAATCATTCCTGACGTGATCACACGCATTTCTTCAAATGTTTGAACTTCTTTTAATTGTTGCAGCATTTGATTAAGTTGACGTCGTTTTACGTTCAAAAGAATTATTTTATATAAAAATATTGCCCAGCAAATAATAGACATGCCCAAAAGTAACAAAAGAACTAGTTTGGTTACTAAGTCTGATTGCTTTACTAACAACCACAAACTATTCCCGGTAAAACTGTAAGCCATTTTTTAGATCCTTTTGTAATAAAAGATTTTTGATTTATCCTAGTCTAGCGCATAGTATGGGTAGTTAACAAGATTCATTTGATTATTTTTCTGTTTTGCTTTGAAAAGTCTCCAATACTCGCTTCTTTAAAATATCTTTCTGCGTAATACCCTCATTCAGTTGTATTTGATATGCTTCTTTAACCAATAAGCCCATCAGCGGCCCTGGCTCTATTTCGGGCACCAAATCCTTTCCTTCAAGAATTCTCTTTTCAACCCCATGCAAGGCTCGAGCAGACTCAGCTTTCTTAATAAATTCATCAATACCCACTATTGCATTTGAAAGTGGCTTCCATTTTGCAGGGTTTCTTCCTTGTTTATCGGCAAGTGAAAGTTTTGCAAGCATCGCCAAGGTCACCTCAGGCGATAATTTCAATGCTAATTTTTTATAGGCATTTAAGGTTGCTTTACCATCGACAAACTGCAAAGGATACATATGCGCAGCAACCAATTTACAAACTGATTGTATCACGAACGCATTATTCATTATTCGTTTTAAAAATTTTTTTGCTAAGGGAACGCCAACTATTTCATGACGATAACTGGTTATTTTGCCTTCTGTTTTTTTTGTTGCTTTTGCTTTACCAAAATCATGACACAAGGCTGCATAAAGCACTATTAATTTTTCTTGTTCATTCTCATAGTTTAAACATGCGGCTGCATCAAGCGTCTGCAGAGTATGTTCAAAAACATCACCTTCAGGATGCCACACAGGATTTTGCTCAACTCCTTGCAATGCTGCAATTTCAGGAAAAATATCTAATCGATGAATTTTTTTCAACCAAGCAAATGCCAATGACGGCCTTTTAGATTTCAAAAATAATTTTTTAAATTCTGTTTCAATGCGTTCTTTTGAAACATGGGCAACATCCATCGTGCGACAAATAGTATCTAAACTAGCATCAGGAATCATTTCAAAACGACCAATAAATTGCATCACTCTAAAAAAACGCAACGGATCTTCAATAAAAGTTATTGGCTGTGTTGCGCGTAAAATACCATCTTGCAAATCTTTGTAGCCATTAAAAGGATCAATTAATTCATAGGTGATTAAATCAATACCCATTGCATTCATAGTTACATCACGGCGCCCAAATGCTGTTTTTATGTCTAAAAAAGGATCGAGGGTAACTTCAGGTTTTCTTCCACTTTTATCACTGCGAGGGATTGACCAATCAATGTCTAATGATTCCAATCGCAGTACACCAAATGATTTACCAACAAGATTCACCGCTCCATAATGACTCAAGAGTTTTTCCAATTTCTCTAAAGAAATATGATGCACTTCAATATCTAAATCTTTGATAGGAAGATCAAGCAATAAATCTCTCACTGCTCCGCCTACCAGATATATTTTACCGCCAACGGCATCTATAGCGTGAATAATTGAGCATACATCAGCATTGTTTTCTAAAATTTTTGTTAACTTCTTTTGTATCTTTATACTAATTTTTGTAAACTTCAACGTATAATTTCCTTTTGTACATAGTCATAGAAAGTATCGTGTTATGAATTTATTTTTATTGTCAGCATACTTTGTTTTTTTCTGCACTGCTATGCAATATACATCATGTTTTGATTTTTCTCTAAAAGGAATTTCATCATGGATTACCGGCAACACAGAAAAAGTATTTTTAAAAGAAGCATATTTTGATTTTGATGGTACCGTCGTTCTTGAAAACGGTGTTGGATCAGTGATTGTGAAATCATGGAGTCTGCCAAAAATAGCAATTGAGGCAATAAAAAAAGCACCTGAAAAAGAGATTGATACGGTAATAATCAATACTCAAATGAGCAATAATAAAGTATCGATCAATTCAACAATAAAAAACACAGCAAAAAACAATAACCATTCAATCGACTATCGTCTTATCGTTCCCTATAAAACCAATCTTATCATAAAAAATAAGGGTACTATTAAAATTAAAAATATAGAGGGAAATATTAAAGCATCTTCAGAGAGTACAATCGATATACGGGGAGCCGTTGGCAATGTTACTGTTCAATCAAATGGCACGGCAATGATTGCCTTTTCAACCTTGCCCCTTGAAAGCTTAGTACATATCACCAGTACAAAAAGCAATGTTGTAATTGCACTGCCATCTCAAATCAATGCTACTCTTACGGCAAAAACCGAGTTTAATATGATCAACTCAGAACATTTTATTATGTTAAATCCGATGACCATATTACTTAACAAACAAACATGGAACAGATTACAGAAAGAAGTATATGGTATGATTGGCAATGGAGGAACTCAAATAGTATTAACAGCCTATAATGGCGTTACGATAACCTATTAAAGTCCCTCACATAAAATTATTTATGAAATTGCACAATATGATTTTTCTAATGCAACATGATTTTGTAAAAAACTAGTCAATGCTGGCTTCTGATTCAAAATTAAGTTTGTATAAATTTCTGCGATTTCTGGGCTAGCATTAAGATCAATTTTTTGGCCGTTGCCTATGAATTCTAAAGCCCATCGTATGAGCAATATACCTTCAATAGGTAATGACATAATTTCATCATGCAACATTGGATTTACTAAATGCAAACGCCCGATAATTGTTTTATATTGTATCTTTTTATCAAGCACTATTTCTCCATTCACATCAAATTTAACAGAACACTTACAATTTGACCTATAAGATTTACATCTTAAAGATATAAGGTTCCAATCTTGAATAATCCATTTATTACGCTTATGAGAAGTTGCTACCACATGTAAACCATCTAATGAGAATGCCACCGATTCAAGACCTTCTTCAGCCGATAGACGATTACATTTTTCAGTTCCCAAATTCCAAATGCGCACCACATTATCATCCGAAGCAACCGCTAATTTAGCATTGTTAGGTGAAAAACAAAGAGCTTTAACACGAGATCGACTCGGCAACGAACTTACGATTCCTTCTTTTATGTTATATACTTTAATATCACTACAATTATTCAAAGCAACTGCTAGCAAAGCTTTGTCCGCAGAGAGCACATATGAACTTATTGTAGTATTTTTTAAAACTTCTTGAATACATGCCGGTAATACACATTGTTGAGTCATACCATATCGTTGCGCCATATGATGACCGATTAAAACAGAAAGTTCAACAGGTAAATCAAATTGGAAACACCATGCTTTCATTTGCTCGATATTCATAATTTTAAATTGAGCAATCACGTTATAAGCAACGGTCTTTGCACAACCTTCAAGCAATGTTTCACAATTCAGACAATTAGCACTATTTAAAATCTTTATAAGCATTTCGACTGAAAAATTTTGTTCATTAAGATGTTTAAAAACAAGATTAATTTTTTCCTCGAGCGCTAATTCATTGTTTTTTACTAATAACTCAAAAATTGGTTTTATGATAGCAAGTTCAACCGATCCAATTTCAGGTAAAGCCAAAGGCTCATTAGCCGCATTATTCTTTTCGGGAAGATCGGAATCATCACGAATCATATCGGCGAGAACTTTTGATTGCTCTGCACAAGCATGACTCAAGGTAATCTGCACGCCATCATTTGTCTCTAGAGTAATATCATCCATGCCATACAGCATCGATACACTACTAAAAATCATTCCCCAGAAAAAAAATTGTTTTATTGTACTCTTCATCAGTACTCCTTTTTTTAGTTAAGATTTTTTCCTAACATATTGTTTATAATGTTCTCTTTAAGCTTAACAAATATAAAAATAATGTCAATGTGAAATTAATTTTATATTAATCCAATCATATTTATTCAATCATAAAACATCGCGCCCTGTTTTTTGAATAAATATGCAACATTTTTTGAATTTATAATTAATTTAAAATTAGTCCTGATAAATCAGTATAGGCTACTATCTTTTACCCTTATTATTCATTTCATAAAGAATACTAATCAGTTTATTTACATTCTCTTATGATTTTTTGAATACTATAAAACGAAGATAAAAATAATATTTGAGGATATAGAATGAAAAAAACCATACTATTTTTCTTGTGCTTATTAATAATTATTACTGGTTTATTTTTTGCAAGACAGTTTATACATAGTGACCAAAAAACATTTGCACAGAACTTATTATCTCCAGCAAATATTGCCATTAATAATAATGATGCGCCCTGTACTATCATGGTACATAACGATCAGTTCTATCCTAGAGTTTTAAGCAACGGATCATTAGCTCTTGGTGAAGCATATATGGATAACTGGTGGAACTGTTTAGCACTTGATGACCTTTTTTTTCGTATTGCCCGCTCTGATATCTATAATAGAACCCCAAAAAATATATATTCTCTTTATATGTATTTAAAAGCAAAATTGATGAACTTACAATCACCATCGCGAGCATTCCAAGTTGGTGAACAACATTATGACCTTGGTAATGATTTATTCAAGGCAATGCTTGATAAAAATATGTTATATTCATGTGCTTATTGGAAAAATGCTCACACATTAGAAGAAGCACAAGAAAATAAATGTGAACTTATTTGTAAAAAATTAAACCTACAACCGGGTATGAAGATTCTTGATATTGGCTGTGGCTGGGGCGGTTTTGCTTTATATGCCGCCAAAAATTATGGTGTTAACGTTGTTGGTGTCACCATTTCCAAAGAGCAAGCTGAGTATGCTCGAGAAATAACAAAAGATTATCCCATTGAAATACGATTGCAAGATTATCGAGATATCAATGAATCCTTTGATCGCATTGTGAGTATTGGCATGTTTGAACACGTAGGTTTAAAAAATTATAAAACCTTCATGAATAACACTCATAAGTTATTAAAAGATGGTGGCTTATTGCTCCTGCATACAATTGGCAATAATAGTTCGCAACCGCATGGTGATCCTTGGATTACAAAATATATTTTTACCAATGGTATGCTTCCTTCAATTGAACAAATTGCACAAGCGAGCCAAGATCATTTTGTTATGGAAGATTGGCATAACTTTGGCGCAGATTACGACAAAACATTAATGGCTTGGGATGCGAACTTCGAAAAAAATTGGCACCTTTTAAAGTCATCTTACAATGATCGTTTTTACCGCATGTGGAAATATTATTTATTATCATGTGCTGGACTGTTTCGAGCACGAGCAATACAACTCTGGCAAATAGTGTTTTCTAAATCAGGTGTTTTAAATGGTTATCAATCAATTCGATAAAAATATAAATTGAAGCTCCGTAGGAGCGAAGATTGGTGGAGCTGACCGGGGTCGAACCGGTGACCTCATGAATGCCATCCATGCGCTCTACCAACTGAGCTACAGCCCCAAGATTACTATGAAATGCTATGCTTTTTTATAATTTTTCTTTATCCTACTTGTTGTGTAGTGTAATGTAAGCACAAAAAAATTCAATAAATACCTATTAATTTTACCCTTTAATTGCCAGTTGAGGTCAACACCATGAGTACTAAACAACTCTTACTCGTTTGTATTGTTTTTCTTGCTAACATTCAATCAAATCTTTTGGGGGGCACCCTCTCATTTTCATCTAAACGTATTGAACACAATACTCTTGAAATTGTAGTACATGCAAAACTCAATCCACAAGAATGGCTTTATAAAGAACTCTTAAATTTTTCTGTTGATAATCCAAACATACAGTTATCATCATGGCAAAGTTCACAAGCAGCACAGGCAGTATACGATCCGGCTTTTAAAACAACAAAAAAAGTATTTGAAGGTAACGTTGATTTTACTTTACAAGCAATTGCGCAAAAAGAACTAGCGCCCAATGAAGCACATCTGCATATTACTTTTTATCGCAATAAAAATCATACCCCTGAAGAATTAACATTTCCACTATCATTTGATAACGCACAAAAAAACGTAGCTGACGATGCACAACAAGAGAAAAATATTTTAGAATCATCAAATAATGCCCATAAAACCGTACAAAAATCAATAAAACCATCGGAAAATCTGCATGAAAATTTTTCATTTTCATCATATCTTTCTGCCTTAGTAAAACAAACCGAATCAACAACAATCCGTTTCTTATTAGTATTTTTACTGGGAATTTTATTAAGTCTCACCCCATGCATTTATCCAATGGTTCCTATCACCGCCGGTATTTTACAATCACAAGGCGGCAAATCCTTATTCTATAATTTTTTACTTTCATGTTCTTATACTTTTGGCATGGCAACTACTTTTGCACTCTTTGGATTATTGGCAAGTTGTACTGGACCAATTTGTGGGCAATTGCTTATGGAACCATTATTTATTGCTGGCCTTGTTGCAATTCTTACCTATTTAGCATTATCAATGTTTGGTTTTTATGAAATTTATATTCCAACATTTTTTAAGCCTTCTGCAAAATCACTTAAAGCCGGTTCTCTTATTTCTACCTTCATCTTTGGTGCTGCAAGCGGCACAATAGCTTCACCTTGTGTCTCACCAGGCTTAGCACTGCTACTCAGCATTGTCGCAACGTTAGGCAGTAAATTTTTAGGATTCCTCTTATTATTTGCCTTTGGCGTTGGCTTAAGTATGCCGTTGTTGATTATTGGTACTTTTTCAAGTTCCATAAATTTACTCCCTCGTGCGGGCTCTTGGATGATCGAAATAAAAAAAATATTTGGCTTTATGATGTTAGGCATGTGCCTTTACTACCTAAGCTACATCGTTTCTCCTTCAATCATGATGTGGGTTACCGCACTCTTTATTGCATTCACTGGCTTTTATTATCTTTATCATGCACAAAAAAAACAATCTTCATTCTGGAAAAACAGTAGTCGCTTACTCGGATCAGCACTTATCATCGGTGCATTTGTTGTATGCTTTTATGCTGTACGTGAAGAATATGCACCTCACGAAATAGTAAATCAAAATTGGCACACTGATTATCATGTTGCTCGTGAAGAAGCTTTAACACGGAATAAAAAATTATTTATTGATTTTTGGGCAACCTTCTGCCCTGTATGTTTAGCAATTAATAAAAATGTTTTAACAAAACCTGCAATTCTTGATGCACTAAAACATTTTGTGATGCTCAAAGTTGACGGCTCACATGCTTCGCATGAGCCCTATGCATCATTAAAAGAAAAATATTCCATTACCGGTTTCCCAACATTTTTAATTGTTGATCCTGCAACTGAAACAGTAATTATGCAATTGGGTGGCGAACTCTATGAGATGCCTGAACAAGCATTTATTACCGTGTTAAAACAACATTATTCTCTCTAGAAAACTATTCTTCACCTAAAAATTAAATTTTCCAATAGAAATCAATGCTTTGTAAACTCAAAAAAGTGTTGATTTCTATTGATGTTTTTTGCTATATTCAAGATATATAAGCCTATACAAATAGAAAATCTGTATAGGTGAAATTAAAAAAAGGGTATCTCATGAAAATAGTAAAATTAGTAGCATTATCAGTAATAATTGTCCCCCTCACCCTCACAGCCTCAGATTATTCTAATCTCGATATTTCTAGCATTGCACGTAAATATCTTTCATCACCAAATACAGGTTTTAATAATGCAGAGACAAAGCAAGAAGTCTTGGGTCAAGAAATAGTAGGAAAAGATCTTCAAGAGAAAAATGAATATTCAAGCACGGCAACATTAAATTCATTACTCAATGCAACACCAGATTCAATTAAAAGTGCTCTTGTTGAAAAAATACCACAAGAATACAAGGGATATCTTGTACAATTTATTGAATTTATAAAATCATTTTTTAGTAATGATAAAGATAAAGTAACAACTTTGGATTCTATAAAAAATTTATTACAAAAAAACAGAGAAGCATATGATGCACATAATACAGAACAATTGCCAGCGCAATAAACTCAACAAAAAGAATAATAATAGTCATTAAACAAAGGAGAAAGAAATGAAAACAATCATAAAAAATATCATTGCGTTGTCGTTAATAATAATGACCACAAATGTTAATGCCATGGAAGAACGAACTCCTGGAAGAAGAAGTCGTGTTGAATATAGTTGGAATCCACCTCGTGAACCGCGAGAATTTTCATGCGGCGTCGGCGATCTAACAGAGCAAATAATGGCTCAAGCATTAGAAGATATGAGATTAAAAAAACTCAAAGAAGAAAAACAGGAACTTGAAAAAAGACGCGCTGCATACAAAAACAAAAAGAAAACTCTCAATGAAATTGCCGGCGTTGCATCCTTAGAAAAATTATTAGCAGAACCTTCAGACGAAGAAAGACTTGAAGTACTCTCAACATTACCTAAGGACGTAATAAATTACTTTTCTATACTTATTGAAGAAAGAAAAGCACTTTTAGATAAAAATGATGCAAATGACTTAATAAAAGAGGATGCATTAGAAGATTTAAATAAGTTACTAAAAGCTTATTTAGGGCAATAATCAAAAATGAATAGCCTTTATTATCTATAAACATTTAAGCGAGAGTAAAATTACTCTCGCTTATTTAAACCTTTTTTATTATTATCAACACGCCATTGTTTTTCTTTATGCAGTTGCTCGATCATAACATCAACAACCTCATTAATGAGCTTATACATGTCAGGACCTTCTTTGTGCACATGAAGATCATAACGCGGCGATTTCAAATCAAATTCAATTGCATGATGATGATGAGTTTCCTCAGCATCAAATGCCATACGAATATAAATTGGACTCTTTTCTTGTTCATTCTTTAAGAAATCTTCAACTTTTGTTAATAATTCATTGGCAAATGTTTCCATTGCTACTGAAGATTCCATACCTTTGAACGTAAATTGTTTGTTCATAAATCACACTCCACACTAAATGTATTGATATACTTAGTTTATACCAATATAGCCTAGCAGGTGACAATGAAATTCTCTACAAAATTAAGAAAAAACAATTTTAATCTGTTCTACGAGGAATAAGTTTAACGGGAGCACCAACTAAATCAAAATGAGCGCGCATCACATTTTCAAAAAATGATAACTGACTTTGACCAAACCATTTTGGATCATTAACCAACACCAAAAAGGTAAGCGGCGCTTTTCGAATTTGTTTCACTTTTCGCACTGCCAATCGATGTGAGCTATAATACAATGGTGTTTTTATTAAGGCATTTTTGAATAGTTCAGTCAGTTGTTCAGAAGTAAATGATTGAGTTGAGCGTTGCCAAACTTTTTGCACAAGAGGTAAAATCTTACCAACGTTTTTTCCCGTTTTGCATGAAATAATGAGTGTTGGAATTTTTTTCAAGAAATGCTTATATTTTTCAGAATCAAATTCTAAATCTGCTCGTTGTTGATCAGTAACTAAATCATCTTTATTAATCAGCAAAATCAATGCTTTATCATGTTCAAAAGCATAAAATGCTAATTTAAGCTCTTGATCACTCAATTGACCTTCTGTGCCTTCAATCATTAATAAGATGATATTGGCATTATCAACTGCCCTAAAAGATGATTTAACCATTAACGTTTCCAAGAGATCGGTCACGCCACGTTTTCTGCGAATTCCTGGCGTATCAGTCAATTGAATTGTCTCTTTATAAAATCGTAGTCGTTCTGAAATTGCTTCTCGTGTTGTTCCTGCTTCTTTTGCAACAATCGATCGTTCTTCTTCAAGAAGATAGTTCATAAGTGATGATTTACCAACATTTGGTTTACCCAATAAAGCAACTGAAAAAGCCGGTTCATCTTCTTGATAACTTACTTCTTTTTTTGCAATTTTTTGAACAACAGCATCAAGTAAATCACCCGAGCCAGTTCCATGTTGAGCAGAAACTTCAACTAATACTTCGTGACCTAATTTTTCAAATTCATAACGACGCTCTTGAGCTTCATGTGAATCAATTTTGTTAATAACAACAATAACATCTTTGTTTTGTTTCTGAAGAAACTTATTAATTTCACGATCTTCAGGGAGCAACCCAACTTTACCGTCGCACACGAAAAGGACTAAATCTGCCTTTTCTACCAACGATAAAGCAACTTGCCTAACCTTTTCCGATAAAGAATCTTCAACTCTTTTAAGACTTATGCCGCCACTATCAATAAGCTCAAAAGAAAATCCTTGCCAAAAAATTACGTCAGATAAAAAATCTCGTGTAACACCGGCAAAATCTAATGTTAAACTTTTAACATTTACTGATAAACGATTAAATAAGGTAGATTTACCAACATTGGCTCTACCAACAATAACTACTTTAGCTAATTTACTCATGATGACTTTCTTTAACTTCTTGTAATGTTCCAGGGAAATACTCCATAACTAAAGGAGCATTTTTCCAAACTGACACATCTGAAATATCGATTGAGGATGAATTTTTATTTAGTTGACGACGTGGTGCTTGCGGCACAAACGATTCTTGTTGCTTGGCTATTACCGTTGGCTTTGCAGTTGGTGCTTGCGACAAAGCATTGAAATTTTGTTGACCTTGTACTTTCGGCTCATCCACAAACAACGTTTTACATTGAGCATTTTCACCAAATATCTTTTGAAAAAGTGGTTTCCAAAATGCAACAGTATTTTCTAACCATTCATTAAAAAAAATAAGGTCTTTTGAAAATGATACTGTTAACTCAAAAGTATCGGCATCAAATGATAACGACTGTATCTGCTTAAAAATAGAACTTAAGAGTGGATCCTGCAGCATTTCAACTGAATTTAAAAAGCTCTGCCACTTCTGTTCAATGAGCGTATCTTGGCTAACGGTAACAACGACACTTTCTCTCGATTGATCATTTTTCACCATTTGACCTTGCGGCACTATTTTTTTTTGTGGCGGTAATGGTGCAGGTTCATTTGAAGGCCCAAATTTTTCTTGCTCAAAAGTATTCGAACAAAAATCAAGCACCATCATTTCCAAAAAATTATATTGTGCTCGCGTTTTTGCAAATAAAGGTTCATAGGTAAACATCAACTTTAAAAAACGATTAATGCTTTCCAATGAATACTTGGTAATAATTTTTTTTAATCTCGTGGCATGATCCATAAAATGAAATGATGGCAAGCTAAAATGTACTAAGACGGCTGCATGAGCAGCATGATTAAGCCCATTCCACAAGGATTCAACAGCAACATCTCTTAAAGCATTTTCATGCATACACGTTAAAATCTTTTTTTCATCACGCTCAAGAATGCTCTCAAAAAAATTAAGGAGTATTTCATCCTCAACATGCCCAAGCACACTGCTAACACTTGCTTTCGTAATACTTGGCACCGCAAAACGTACTTGCTCCAATACATTAAGAGCATCGCGAACTGAGCCTTGAGTTTCTTGAACAATTAACGCAAGTCCTTCTTGCTCATAAGCAATATTTTCTGTGACACAAATATGCTCTAAATACGTAATAAGCACAGGAGGTTTAACCGCCTTAAAAAACAATTGAAAGCTTCGCGATTTCACCGTATCAATAATTTTTTGCAACTCGGTCGTTGCTAATATAAAAAGAACAGATGCAGGAGGCTCTTCCAACACTTTTAAAAAAGCATTAAATGCGGCTTTACTCAACATGTGCGCTTCATCAATTAAATAGACTTTTTTTCTGCCAATTAAGGGCAATAATGCTGCCGTATCAATAATTTGGCGAACATTATCAACACCCGTATAGGAAGCTGCGTCAATTTCTATGAAATCTGGGTGCTTTCCCTCTGCCATTGCACAACATGAAGCACAAAGCAAACAAGGCACTGAAAACTGTTTTGGATCTTGTTGAAACTGGGGCAATTGCTCACAATTTATTGCAGCAGCAAAAATTCTTGCCATAGTTGTTTTGCCACAGCCTCGTTGACCGGCAAATAAATACACGGGAAAATAATGATTAAGATAAAGACTATTTTTTAAAATACGTACAGAAATATCTTGCCCAACAAGTTGGTCAAAGCTACGTGAGCGCCATTTTCTGGCAAAATTAAGCTGTACATTCATGGTCTAACCTAAAAATACTATTAAAAAAAAGAAATTCCAGAAAAGCGTATCAACCAAAGATGTATTATTACTACGTTTATAACAAGAAAACTATCACTATTAATTGTACCAAAACAATCAATAAATAAGAAGGGGAAGTATATACAAAAACTAAAGTACTCTTGCTGCTTCCTTTCGGACCTGACAAATTAAATACTCGTTCCTTATATACTTCCCCAATTTTTATAACTAGCTTTTTAGCTTTAACCCGACAGGTTAAAAAGCTTATAAAATCTAAATAAAATTAAGAATTGCCCTACTACGCCAAGGCTACGAAGGGCATACTTCGCATTTTAACTTATTCTATTAATATCAATTCCATTTAAAAAAATGGCTTGCCATACGAAGCTTTATGCGAAGTATGGTGGAGAGAGAGGGATTCGAACCCTCGATGCCCCTTTCGGAACATACACGATTTCCAATCGTGCTCCTTCAACCACTCAGACACCTCTCCGCTGAACTAATGCATTAGATGCTTTAGTCTTGAGTGATTTATATTAAATCTTTTTTCCGCTATTATCGGTTTTTTGCTTAATTGGCTCTTTAAATTTTTTAACTTTAGCCGCCTTAAGACTCTCTTCAGATTGCTCATCTTCAACAGCGTCAAGAAGAACCGCAACATCGTCGCTTTTTTCAATAATTTCCGCAACTTCTTGAGCTTTCTTACCTTGAGTAACTGCTTTGTCTTTTGCTTCTTTAACAGCATCAGCTAAATAATCAATAATAATTTTAATTGATTTAGGCGCATCATCATTTGCAGGTATAACATAGCTAACCAAAGAAGGATCGCTATTGGTATCAACCAAAGCAACGACAGGAATTCCTAACCCAGCTGCTTCTTTTAAGGCTGCTTGCTCTTTACGAGCATCAACAACAACCAAAGCGCCTAAAGGCCATTTTAAATTAAGAATACCACCAATATTCGCTTTCAAACGATATTGTTTTTTTTGCAAAGTACTAATTTCTTTTTTTGTATAATGCTCATGATCAGTTTTGGATAAAATATCTTCAAAATGTAACAATTTTGTTACTGATTTTTTTACTTGAATAAAATTAGATAAAGTACCACCAATCCAACGATGTGCAACATACGGACAGCCAAGTGATTCCGCTGCTTGCTGGATAATTTCTCGCGCAGGCTTTTTAGTTCCTATCCATAAAATTGATTTGCCATCCAAGATAATTGATTTCAAAAAATCAGCTGATTTTTGCATTTGATACGCTGTTTTTGAAACATCAATTAAATAAATTTTATTTTTATGTCCCCAAATATAAGGAGCCATTTTCGGCGCCCAACTTGAAGTTGGATGTCCAAACGGAACACCCGCTTGAATAAGTTTTTTTAGATCAATCGACATTATTAAATACCTTCCTGGGTTTTAACCGTACTTTTTGGCTTGCTTCATAGAATATGAATCAATTGCCACCCATAATAAAAAGTAAGGATTTTATTATAAAATAACTGTATTAACTGTAGCAAAAATCAAAATAAATGCAATCTACTTACCTTCTAACTCTAATCCTATAACTTCATTTTTTGCGATAGCCTTATTATAACGATTACCAAGCAATAATGCCGTTAAAGACCAACAACCAATTATTATTGCAAAAAATACGGAATGTAACGTCATAAAGAAAGCTGGCCCTGCCGCCTCAGCAAATACAACAAATGTTGAACCAACACCTTTTCCAAAACGTGAACCAAAAGAATCAATCCAAGACTTAGATTTAAACTTAATATCCTTAACCGTCGGAATGTATAAACTCTCACGAACAGGTTGAGCAAAAGCATAATTTATTGCTTGCAATAAAATTATACTAATAATTACGGCAAACGGTGTATAACTAAAAATAAAATAGGTTAAAAGCAAACCGCTAATAAGAGGAATCAATATAAGACAAATTTTTTCACCAAAGAAATTCAATAACGTACGAGTTCCCAAAAATGAAATAAGTATGCCAAAGAAATGCTGTATAAAGGCGACTTGAAATAAAAATGCACTTACTCCAGAAATATCCGTAGAATTCTCCTGAGCAACACCAAGACGTTGATAACTTAATACGGTGCTCAAAATCTCATAAAAGAATAGCATGCCAAATATTCCCAAAATATAAGGAAATCTCATAAGCAAAGTAAGCCCAGCGAAAATACTTATTTTTTCTTCTCCTTCCTTTTCTTTTGCTTTTTCAAATTTATAGACAGCTTCGTACCCATGCAAATATTTATGCGGCACTTTTTTAATTAAAAGATACACAAGCACGGGAACAAATAAACTAAGCAAGGAAAAGAACCCCAAAATTAATTGATGACTTTGAACATCATTTAACTCGTAATTACCAATAACGCCATGATAACTAAAAAGAATCCAGGCAACCCCCGCGGTAAACATGCCACCAAACTTTGAACCAGAAACCAATAATGCATAATTGTGCTTTGCCGCTTCAGGGCTATACACAGAGTTAGCAAATGCCCAAAAAACACTAATTACAAAAGGCGAAAAGACTTCAATAAAAAAGTAGAAAAACCACCCAAACAAACGGAGAGGACTCGTCTCAGTGTTAGCAAGACCTATCGTTGGATGACCAACCAAAAACATGCACAATAGCCCCATCAAACCATAGGTAATACTATAAAAATAGAGTAATTGATAGCGACGTATTTTGTCCACCAAAAATGAATAAAACAACACGCCAGGAATTAACAGTATCAGTGCTAACATCCGAGCCCAAGGAATATACTCTTTGCCCACAATGCTCATAAACATAGAACTTTTTAGTTCTCGTACCAACGTATATGAACCGATTACCAGAAAAAATGATAATCCTAACAATAAAAGCTTTAACCGTTCTTCACGCTCTATATTAATAAATGATTTAAAAAATAAGGTGAGCTTAGAACTCATTGAGGCCCCCGAATTAGCTTAATGGGTTAAATATTAAAAATTCTTAATGCATTTATTAGCAAAAAGCCTTCTTAACCGTTTAATTAAGAAGGCTTTTTGTATTTTTCATGTGTCAATATCGCTTAGGTATTAACAAACAACTTGTTTTTCAGCAATTGCTTTCTTATGTGTTTTAGCAAGATACAATGCCGCATAAAGCCAAACACCTACCATGCCAAGTGAAGCAAGCGTTGAAAAAAGTATGAATGACTCTACCGTCATAAAACGTTTAAGCGCATTGATACCTGATCCAACAGCTTTTGATCCACGCGAACCAAACATTTCCATAAACGCTTTAACTTTATATTTAGTTTCTGGCGTGGTTGGAATATATAACTGTTCTTTTGATGGTTGGTTAAGTGCATAGTTAAGGCCTTTGCAACATACCATAATCCAGAATGCAATAGTCAATGTTGATGCTGATGCAAGTACTAAAGCAGCTACACCAACAATCACTGGCATCACGACCAAAGCAACTGAAAGCCCTAATTTGCGGCCAATATTATTTACACCAAGTAAAACGCATATCCAAGCAACAACATTAGTATACACACCAAATTTACCCATATAGGCAGTATACGCATTAGCACCCGTAATTTCTAATGAAGCATAATATTTAAGATAAAAATCAAAAATAGTTACAATAATTTCAAATAAGGTAATTACCGCAAATATGCCTAAAAGATATGGTTGAGAAAAAAACAACTTCATATCACTATAAAAGCTTGTCTTTTCTTTTGGCTTTGAATGTGCGCCTGTTGCTTGATAACCCGCTAACTGATCTTTTGGTGTTACGCGAACGAAATACCAAACCATTGCAGCAATACCAAGTGTAGCCATACTTGCTGTTATCAAAAGCGTTGGAACGCCTAATCTTTCTGCTTGCGTTGCAACCAAAAGAGGCCCTAAAATGCCACCCGTTTGTGCACCAAAGGCAATAATCGCATAACCCTTTTTTGCAGCATCAGGTGTTGTTGTATCTGCAGCAAAAGCCCAGAAAAGAGCAACCATGATAGAACCAAAGCTTTCAACAAAAACATATGATGTCCAACCAATTAACCGACCCAAAAGATCTGGGTGGCCCAATTGAGGCATAGTTTTATGAATACCAAGATCAGGATGCAACATACACAGTGCAAGTCCTAATGCAATAAGTGCATACACAACACTCAACGCATAAAAAACACGTTGGCGAGGAAATGCATCAACTAATTTTGAATAAAGAATAATCAGAGGAATCACCACCGCCAAAGAAACCCATTTAGCATAGGGAATGAACTCAGCACCAACATAGGCATTGAATACACCATCCTTAATAGGCCTTAAAAGCCAATAAACTCCAATAGTAAAACAAAAAATCCCTGCGAGTAGAGAAAACTTTTTAAGTTCCTCTTTAGTAAATTCGCCCCACCAAGTTTTGATAGTTGAACTCTGCATATGATCCTCATAAAAATTTGTTAAAAATACTTATACTCCGATCCCACTATAACAAAAGATTAATAATTTGTAAAAAAAATCCTCTTACAATTTAAGGATCAATTACTTATTTTTACAAAATGTATCTTTTTTGATTATTATTGCACGTTGGCATGCACCTCCTTACCCTTTTTTTATATATTTTTCTGGTTCATTATTCTTAAAAGCCCCGTAAAAGCTAAAGTTTACTAATTCTTAGCTCTTTGGTAAACTTTGTTCTAAGGTTTATCTTAAAGCCTTCCGTATATCAAGGTATGTAATCATACAAAACACCTTAAATTAAATGTACCATTATAACTACTAGAAATAGCACAGCGTTTTTTTATACAAATTGACTGGAGGTAGGGTTAAACACTATGAATCAAGATGACATTAAGCACATACAAGAAGAACACGTACCAGAACAAGAAACATATTTGGCTTTATTACCATTAAAAAATGTTATTATTTTGCCCAAAAGCATACTGCCAATAATTGTTGGAAGAACTAACTCTATCCAGGCAGTGGAATATGCTCTGAAGCATGATAAATCAATCTTTATATCCACGCAAAAAGATTCATCAATAGAAAATCCCACCGACAAGGATGTATTTCAAATAGGAATTAGGGCGACTATTCTCCAGGTTATGCGCATGCCAAATGGCGCCTTGAAAATATTGGTTGAAGGAATTTGCCGCGCTCAAATTATCAAAGTTGATACCTCTCATGCCTTTATTAGTGTTACCATTCGTGACCTTGAAACAAAAAATCTAAAAAAGAGCGTTGAAATCGAAGCATTATGGCGTCATTTAAAAGAACAATATGAAAATTATGCCAAAATTAATGAAAAAATTCCTCTCGATTTAATGACTTTAGCAAACACGGCTGAAGATATGGATTCAATTGCCGACACCATTGCCGTACATATCAACCTTTCTTTTGATGAACGGCAAGCAATACTTGAAACGCCCGACTTAAAAGAACGGCTCATCAAATTAACGGCACTTATAAAAAAAGAAATTGAAATTGTCCAAACAGAACAACGCATTAAAGGCCGCATACAAAGTCAAGTTGAAAAAAGCCAACGTGAATACTATCTCACCGAACAAATCAAAGCTATCAATAAAGAATTAGGTCGCGAAGATCAAAGTATTGAAATTGCACAGATAAAAGGCAAAATTAAAAACTTAGGTCTTTCACCTGAGGCTATGGAAAAAGTTGAAAAAGAATTAAAACGACTTGAACAAATGCCTCCCTTTTCATCAGAAGCTGTTGTTTCACGTAATTATATTGATTGGATAATTTCCATTCCTTGGAAAAAACAAAGTAAAGATACAATCAGTCTCGAACAAGCTGAAAAAATTCTTAACAAGCAACATGCCGGCCTCAACAAGCCAAAAGAACGCATTATTGAGTTTATTGCCGCCAAAAAATTTGCAAAAACTATGGAACGCTCACCTATTATTTGCTTGGTGGGCCCTCCAGGAGTTGGTAAAACTTCACTTGGGCAATCGATTGCAAAAAGCTTAGGAAGAGAATTTGTCAGAATTTCGCTTGGTGGCATTAAAGATGAAGCGGAAATCCGTGGTCATCGCAGAACCTATATTGGCGCCTTACCAGGAAAAATTATTCATGCCATGAAAAAAGCAAAAACAGTTAACCCTCTTATTTTGCTTGATGAAATTGACAAAATTTCTCGCGACATGCATGGCGATCCATCTTCGGCATTACTAGAGGTCTTGGATCCAGAACAAAATTTCACTTTTGTTGATCATTTTCTTGATGTTGAGTATGACCTTTCCAAAGTTATGTTCATTGCTACAGCAAATATGATTGAAGGAATTCCTTACCCACTCTTTGACCGTATGGAAATTATCTCTCTTTCCGGTTACACAGAACAAGAGAAACTCGATATTGGACGTCACTTCTTAATTCCTAAAGCATTAAAAGAATATCATTTAACCAAAGCACAGTTCCGCCTTCCTGATGATATGTTGCAAAAAGTAATTAGTGAACACACCAAAGAAGCTGGTGTACGTCAACTTGAACGAGTTATTACGAAATTAATGCGTAAAGCAATCCAAAGTCTTTTGAAAAATCCTAAACAATCAACTATCATTATTAATAATGAGCTCATTCAAGAATGGCTTGGTTATGCTAAATTTAAAAAAACATCGCTTGATCTTAATAAGGAACGCATTGGTTTAGCAACTGGTCTTGCTTGGACTGAAGTTGGCGGTGATGTGTTAGAAATTGAAGCAACGGTTTTACCAGGCAAGGGTGGTCTCACGCTGACGGGTCAACTTGGCGAGGTTATGCAAGAATCAGCATATGCTGCATTAAGTTATATTCGTTCACGCGCCCATGAATTAGGATTAAAAGATTCATTTTATGCTTCGAAAGATCTTCATATTCATATCCCTGAAGGCGCAACACCAAAAGATGGCCCTTCTGCAGGCATTACCATTTGCACAGCCCTTATTTCAGCTCTTACCAAAAATCCTACACGAGCAGATCTTGCTATGACAGGTGAAATTACCTTGCGCGGTCGCGTATTTTCTGTTGGCGGATTAAAAGAAAAACTTCTGGCTGCAAAACAACATGAAATGAAAACAGTGTTAGTACCAAAAGAAAATGCTGATGATATTGCTGAAATTTTGCAAGAAACTGAACTTGGTTTGAATATTGTTTATGTTGAATCAATGGATGAAGTGTTGAAATATGCACTTCAAAATGATCCTTTTATAAAAAAAGAAAAAAATAACAAGAATGGTAAAAAAACCTCAAAGAAAAAAGCTGCTCCTAAAAAAGAAAAATCAAAAAAGAAAAAGAATACACAAGAATAAGTATTTTTTACAGCAATCTCAAAAGAGGCCGGTTATTATGACCGGCCTCTTTTCATAAATAAAGTATGCGTTAAATTTATTTTCATTCGAACAAATATAACGTATACTTTATTTGTTTAAAATAAATTAATTTTCAAAAAAAGTTACAAATAAAAGAAATAATCAACATGAAGTTCTTATCATTTTTTTTATCGATCACACTCTTTTTTTCAAACAACTGTATGAATCATAAAAAAAAACAATTGGTCACTATCTTTGATATTCATGGAAAATTTTTCCAAAAAAATAGTGATGATGTAAAAAATGTCATGCCAACCCCCTACACAATGGAACTCTATGCTAAAGAAACAGAGGAAAAAGTCTACACAATTAATCTTACAGAAAATACAAGTAGGACAAGTCAATTATTAACCAAAGAAAAATTAAAATCTATGTTTTCTCTTTATGATATTTTAAAAACAAAACCAAAAACGCTAAATCGTCAACAACGGAAAACTCTTGAGTCAGCAAATGATTTCTTTATACTAGGCGATTATTTTGGTACTGAAGATTCAGCAATAAATCATCTCAAATTTTTAATATCGCACTATTGTAAACCGGAAGATTTAAGTCCTCGATTAGATCAAAGCACATATCGCTATTCAACGTTAGAATTGTTTGAACAAGGCTTAATAACAAAAGATGATGTTTTGCCACCGTTTAATGAACAAAATAATACCCTTGGCATTGATTTAGCTAATTTTAATATGAATTTTAATGAATTTATGGCATGCATCCCTTTTTTGGCAAAAGCAGAAAAAAATCCCGAAGACCTAAAATTGAATGATCAACAGGAATTAATTTATGAAGTACCTATAAATCATCAAGGTGAAACAATATTAACCAGATCGATAAAACCATACGAAAGCTATAAAAAATTTAGAGATGCAAAGATTATTGCAAATCGTCACTTTAATCTTACATACTTTAATTTTAGCAAACTTACTATACACACCTTAGAAGAACTATCTCAATTCATCAAAAAATTACAGTCACATCCGGCTACTTGCTTAAATATGTCAAGTTTAAATATTCGATCGCTGGAGGAACTTGATAAACTAATAAATCATATGCAATTTACAAAGGAAGAATTAGGTAAAATAATATCAATTAATCTCAATAACAATCATCTTGAAAAATTACCGCCTTTATTTTACAAGGGATGGCGCGCCACAGCAATTTTCCCCAACCTTAAAAAGGTTACCGCAAAAAATAATCACCTAACTGAAGTAACTATACAAACTGATCCTGATTTTCGCTGCGGCAAAATGCTTCTTGCATTAAAAAACATACACCTTAATCTTGCTCATAATCAATTAAGAAGATTACCACGTATTATTGAACATACATCACATGCTTGTGGAAATCGTACTATGCAAAAAAAACAATTCGCTCATTTTGCATCACTTAATTTAAAAGATAATCCCCTTTCGCTAAAAACTCGTTCACTTATTCGTAGCCCACAAAATACATTCGCACATTTTATACAAAAAGCAGCATTCTATTCAATAGCACATTTTTTATATCATAACGGTCCAATTGCCAAATTTTTCTTACTAAACGATATTTCACATAGTGGAACGATAATCATAGCCAATAGATTCTGGAAAAAATATAAAAATCATCTTGTGCCAAATGATCCTTACAATCAACAGTCAGCGACATCATTGTTTTGCATGACACGCCTTGGAAGCATCATCACTCCCTATTTTCTCTTTTTTTTGAGTCGTTATTGTAATTCAAAAAAAATACCTACTAACATACAATTTGATCGAAAAAATCGTTGTTTAGAAATATCAGAAGATGCATTCGCTCTTTTATATCAATCATGTAAAGATGTACATCAAGATACAAACACTTTTCACAGAATGTATAGAATCTGGAATACAATAAATGTACCAACCCATGTTTTACAATAATTGTCTCCGAATTGTATAAATACTTTTTCACAGGATTTTTTATATGTTATTTTTCCATATATTTTTCTTTTCGATCATACTATGCTTTTCAAGCAATTGCATGAATCATAAAAAAAAACAATTGGTCACTATCTTTGATATTCATGGAAAATTTTTCCAAAAAAATAGTGATGATGTAAAAAATGTCATGACAACCCCCTACACAATGGAACTCTATGCTAAAGAAACAGAGGAAAAAGTCTACACAATTAATCTTACAGAAAATACAAGTCGAACAAGTCAATTATTAACCAGAGAAAAATTAAAATCTATGTTTTCTCTTTATGATATTTTAAAAACAAAACCAAAAACGCTAAATCGTCAACAACGAAAAACTCTTGAGTCAGCAAATGATTTCTTTATACTAGGCGATTATTTTGGTACTGAAGATTCAGCAATAAATCATCTCAAATTTTTAATATCCCGCTATGGTAAGCCAGAAGAATTAAGTCCTCAGTTAGACCCAAGCTCATATCGCTATTCTGCATTGGAACTCTTTGAACAAGGTTTCTTAACAAAAGATGATGTTCTGCCACCTTTTGATGAAACAGATCACTTACTCGGGATTGATTTTACACAATTAAATATCACCTTTGGTGAATTTTTAGTTTATTTTAATTTGTTAAATATTAAATCACTAACAACTAATAATAACGGAGAAATATTAGGCATAGTTGGTGACTACTATAAAATCCCTGTCGCTGCAGAAGTAAAATCCAAATTTTTAGATTCAAAACTTTGTACATTTGAACCTAATATCGGCTATTGTTTTAATCTTCCTGCTATTAACATTACTACTCCCAATGCCTTAGAAAAATTTATTAATACCTTAAAGAACCATCCGGCAACATGCTTAAATCTTTCAAACCTAAATATAAACTCATACGAAGAAATTTTTAAACATCTTGCCTTAACCTCTGAAGAAAAATTACGCATACTTACCATCAATTTGAATCGTAATAACCTAAAAACTCTGTCCTGCTTGTCATTACTTAACAAATTTTGGAATCTTCAATTCATAAAGGCAAAATATAACAATATTAATTCTTTAGATGAAAAAATAAATGAGTGGTATAACTGGAGTAGCTATGAAATTTTAAAAAATATACACGTTAATAGTGCTCATAATAACATTCAACGATTACCACGCGCATTAAAATATTTCAGATCAAAATGTGGACCATGCAACTGGCGAAACGATAAAGAAAAAATACAATTCGCCTCACTTAATCTCACCCAAAATCCCCTTTCAGCACAAACTCGTTTGATTATTCGCAATACTAATGAACAATCAAAAACCCTTTTAGTTCTCAAAAAAATTGCTCTCTGTTATACAGCTTACTCATTTTTCACTCTGTATGGGTATAACATGCTTCACATAAGCACTTTTTTGCAATTTTTAAAAACAGAATGTATAGATCATAAAGATGAACCTTTACTACAAAAAATTGATCGTTTTATATGGCCAATTTCAATACCGGCAACAATATTAGCAATGCCCCTTGGATGGGTTAATTTTTATTTTAATAATCCAAGTATCCTTCATGGCAACTACATAAACTATTTACTTATGCTTGTTGGCCTTTTTGGTAAAAAACATAGAACAAATTTTTTCAAAATACCTTCGTTACCACATAAATACCCAATAAAAATTGATGAAAATGAATCAATATATTACAGAATGGAAGAATATTTAGCAGAAATATACGATGCCCTTTTTAGAATATACCGCATCGAAGGACCTTTCTACAGCATGAATACCCTTTGGAAAAAAATCATCAAATTAGGAAGATGCACTTAAGCAATAAAGTATTTTTATCAAATTAAGTAAATATACAATCAAAACTTGCAATTTCATAATTTTTTTTATTACATTAACAGCAGGTTTGGTGTTTAATCTATAATCTCACAAAGGAGAATTAGTATGAAAAAATTATTACTTACCTTACTATGTGCTGGTGGCATAGTAGGCCTTCCTGGCTGTGGTGGCTGCTGTCGCCAAACATGCGAAGCACCTTGCGATCGCAATATGGACGAATGCTATGAAGAAGTTATGCCTGATGGTGGTGTTAAAAGAGTCTGTTCTAATGGACAAGAAGTAACCGTGTATGAACACAATAGATCAGAAGGCAAAAGCAAAAATTACCGCCCAATACATCCTGCAATTGACGGAAAACAAATGAAATTCTGTGATAGCGCCGTTGAAGAAATGATCACTGAAGAAATGCCCGCACAAAAAAAATCAAGCCGCGCACGCAAACCTGCACGTAAAGAAATGATTGAAGATGATATGATGATGGAATAAATCATCTCATAATAATCAAGAAATTAAAAAGAGGAAGCAATTAAGCTTCCTCTTTTTTTTGCAAAATATACTGACAAACAATTTCTTCAGTTTGCTCTAAAGTAAGATGTGATGTATCAACAACTATTGCACCTTCTGGAATCACAAGAGGTGCATACTCTCGTTCAGAATCATTTTTATCTCTTTGCTGTTCTGCTACAACTGCTTGTTCAAGACTAACACGATTCCCTTGTTTTTCTTGATCAGATTGCCAACGCTTTGCTCGAACAAATAAGTCTGCTGTTATATAGAATTTACATTCTGCTTGTGGAAATACAAGAGAACCACAATCGCGACCATCAACAGAAAAATTATCATATTGTTGCACAAGAATTCGCTCAAAATCCATTAATGCCATTCTGGCTTGCTTATTATTTCCCAACGCGCAAGAAGCTTTATCAATTTCTGCAGTCTTTAAAAATAAAGTAATATTTTCATTATCAAGCAAAACGGTCATATCACCTGTTTTCACGTCATAGCAATAACACAATCTCATTAAGCAAGACAAAAAATCTTGATAACTATGTAATGCATCCAAACTTACATTCATACGATGCAATAAGCAAAAAGCCAACCCACGATACAACATGCCGCTATTTAAATAATAATAACCCAACTTCTTGGCAACATTTTTTGCAAGGCTTGACTTGCCACTTGCGCTCGGACCATCAAACGTAATAATCATAGTACTCCTGACTTAGTTGCAATATCTAACCCCAACAACTCAAGGGAAACTTTATCATTCCAATGATTTTCAGTAACCTGCACCGCTACATCAAATGAATGTTGTTCTTGTTCATATTGCATTAACAATTCAAATAATTCTGGTCGATTAAAAAAGATAAGGGGCTTTATAACACCATCAGAAAAGATTGAACATTTAACATGATTATCTTTTAATAAATGAGGTTTTTGCACAAGAGAAACATTCTGCACATAAAAGACAGGCTGAGCATTTTCATTGCCAAAAGGTTGTAAATATTCTAAATCTTTCATAAATTTTATCGAAACATCAGACAATCTAATCTCAGCATCCAAATGCATTTTTTGTTTTAAATCATCAGCCGTTAATGTTGCCTTAATTTTTTTCTCAAGATGCTCTTTGAGCAACGGCACCTTATCAATAGATAATGAAAGCCCTGCTGCAACAGAATGTCCTCCAAAAGTGTTTAACAAATCACGAGCTTCATGTAAGGCATCAAACATATTAAAAGCAGCAATTGAACGACATGATCCTTTTGCGATGCCATCTTTGGTGAGATGTAAAAGAATAGTCGGTCTTCCATACGCTGAAACCAATCGCGATGCAACAAGCCCAATAACGCCCGGAGGCCATGATTTGCTGGCGGCAATAATACAATTTTCCTGACTAAGATCAATACTCTTATTTTCAATCTGTGCAACAACTTCAACAAAAATCGCACGCTCAATTTCTTTCCGCACTTGATTCAATTCATATAAAACACGACCGACAGTTACGACTTCTTGTTCATCAGTTCCTATAAGAAATTTTACTCCTTGGCGTGGATCTTCCAATCTGCCCAGAGCATTAATTTGTGGCGCAAGCGAAAAACCAATATCAAGCGAAGATAACGTCGGTTTTGTTACCTTGCCATTTTGCTTGAGCACACGTAATGAAAAGCTTTCTAACCCATTGACATACTGTAATCCATGCCTGACCCAATAACGATTTTCACCCGTTAGCGGTACAACGTCAGCAACAGTCCCCAACAAAAGAAGTTCATACGCCTTGGAAGGCATTTTTAACCCAAGCTTTTCATATAACAAACTCAGAATTTTAAAACCAACACCAACCCCAGCAAATTTTTTATAAGGGTAAGGACAATCTATTTGATGTGGATTAATAATGGCAAAAGCATCAGGAACATGATCATGAGGGCGATGGTGATCGGTAATAATAAGATCAATGCCCAATTTTTTTGCTAATGCAGCCGGTTCAAATGCCGTAATACCATTATCAACAGTCATAATAACTTTATAATCATTGTCAGCAGCTCGCTGAACAACTTTAGTAGAAAGACCATACCCATCATGCACACGATGCGGTAAGAAAAAATTAATGAGAGCACCGAGCGGAACCAAACAAATCATCATCAGCGCTGATGACGTTATGCCGTCAACATCATAATCTCCCGCAATTAATATTTTTTGTTTATTATTAATCGCATAGAGAATTCTATCAACTGCTCGCTCAGCGTCTTTGAGCAATCGAGGATCACCTACATGCTCTGATGAAGTAAAAAGATAATCATTAATTTGTTCTTTGGTCACATAACCACGAGCAACTACTGTTTGCGCAATTGGTAAAGAAAGATTATACGTTGCAGCAATATCAAGCGCTTGTTGTTGATTGACGTCTGCAAAACTCCATAAATATTTTGCGCCCTGAATTGTTCTCATGTACCCGTTGTTTCATATAAGTTTTTTAGTATGCTTAGTTATATATTTAGTCTACTACGAACAAAAAAGAGTTCAACAAACATTGCCTCTTTGCATCCCTAAAATTCAAACTCAAACTCTTCATGTTCTGGCGTAAAAAATTCTTTTTTAATAAACTGTTTTATATCTTCTTCATTTGCCATGACATTAAACTGTGCCATACCACTCAATTGCAAAAAATCTTTTTCAGAATAATTAAAGTTAAAAGTTCCACAACTACCTTTTTCCATACAAGCTACAACATCAAATGAAGTAAGATCATACGTATCAATAAGCTTTTTTAATTCACTATTCTTTTGAGCCTGCTGCATCAATTGTTCATCTTTTATAAAATTAATATAAATGATTCGTGGCGCATTTTTATTGTTAAGATCTTTATAAAAATGAAGCGTTTTATTTTTCCGATCATCAACACGAACATAGTTATATCGATGAAAGCGTTTTGCATCATCAAAAACTTTTGTTAATTCTTTTGCTTCTGCTGCATTACCAGATGCATCAGCAATAATTATAAGATCAACACGACGAGCAGGACGCAATAAAGAACGAACAGGAAGGTTATAATCTATACCCGCATCAACGAAGGTGATAAATTCACGATTTTTCAACCAATCAGGAATTGCATATTGAGTAATTCCCCTAAAAGGATTATTAATCTGTGCGGGTGATGCACGCAACGTTCCTAGCGATGATCCTCCCATTACTCCTACAATTTCAGTTGTAGCAATATACTTCACTTTCTCAAAAGAAGATTGGTTTTTTTCTTCAGCCTGTATTGCAGAAAAAAATTTGGTATCTATATCTTTTATATTAACGGCATACGCTGATCCAAAAATACCCATTAAAAATCCTAAACTTTGTTCTGGAGCAACTTCTTTTGCAATGCCTGCATTAAAAATGCTATTAAATGAATGCGCAGGAATAGAAAGATCAACTTCTAAATTACGCACTTCAACAGGATTAAACTCATACCAATTATATAAATATGATGAATCTTCCGCCTTATGCATCGAAATTGCTGCATACAAAGGAAAGGGCTTAGAGCCATCCTGAATCATTGACCATTGATTAGATAAATGCTGTTTATGTCGATTTTCACCAAAATCAGCCAACAATGTTTTAGCGAGTAAGGCACCATATAAATCAATTGAACCAATAGGCTGATCAAATAAAAACTTAGGCCAAATAATATCATTCACCAAAGACTTTATATCACTTTTTAAAATCGATTGTACATTTTTAATATCAAACATGTTATTTCTGATTTTTTCTATCAATTTTTCTTTGAATTCACGAATGCTGCTCCCCATAGAAATCCAAGGAACAAGGCACCAAGTTGACCCTGAAAGTCCTGCAACATAGGTTGCTGCATCTAATAATCCTAAATATTCCATGCCACTCAAATAGCCGACCGTTGAAATCATCGCTCGATAACCACCGCCACTGGCAACAAAGCCAATCGTCAGAGGTCTTTCTACTTGACCATTAAAAAATTTATTAAGTCCGCTTCTTACCAACGGCATTCTTCTTGATCGATAAAGATCCTCATAATATGATAATTTTGCATCATGTTTCACTTGTGCCTGGGAATTTGCAATAGGATTATTTTCAAGTATTTTCGCTTTAAAACTTGGAATAGCATATTTTTTCCAAATATCATTTAACTTATCCGCAACATTTGCTAACGTAAGTTCTTTTTTAATGAGTGACATTCTATTGTCAACTGCCGTTTTCAAACGAACAAAATCTACCGGATCCATGTCTTTTTGCGCTTCTGCCAAAATTTTATTTTCTTCTATGGCCAATTGAGCGCCCATTTCTTGCATTTTTTTTACTGCTGCAGCATTAGGGTTTTTAGCAAGCAAGGCAGATTCACTTTTTATTTTCTTTTGAATCTCTGATAATTTCAGTTTATACGTATTAAACTTCACCGGATCTTTAAAAGGAATTCCATCTACCTGTTGTATCAAACTTTCAAGAGCAAGGTTCAGCAAAAGATTATTTTCATTTACCCCTTGTGATAGCCAATTCCATGGCGTTGAATTAATGGTGATTACCGCACTAGTCATAATAACAATTGCTAACATTAAACCTTTTTTCATATCATACCCTCAAGACTATTTTGAGTAATGTTTTTTATCATAAAATATCTGCCAATAGTACACCGACAGACATCACAACAATACTAGCAACTTGTATTGCAATTAGTCAATAATATGAAAAGGGTCACGAGTAATTCGTTATTCTTTTTTCTTTAATGTTGGGAATAAAATAATGTCTTTTATTGATGTCGCATTCGTAGTGACCATAGTAAGGCGATCAATACCGATGCCCACACCAACAGTAGGCGGCAAACCATATTCAAGAGCAAGAATATAATCAGCATCGTAGTGATGCGCTTCTGAATCACCCGCCTTATGCGCTTTAAGCTGTTCATGAAAGCGCTCTGCTTGATCAAAGGGATCATTAAGCTCATTAAACCCATTGGCAAGTTCCATGCCAGCCATAAAAAGCTCAAAACGAGCTGCAACCTGAGGATTATTTGTATCACGCTTTGAAAGAGGAGAAATTTCAATTGGATAGCCTATAATGAAAGTAGGCTGAATAAGTTTTGATTCAACAAGTTCTTCAAAAAGAGCAAACATTTGCTGCCCAACAGAAGCTTGTTTATTTTCCAATACAATGCCATGTTTTTGCAAAAGGACCGGTACATTTTGATCGGTTAAATCATGTTCTGTGTATCCACAAAATTCCATAACTGCTTCTTTTATGGTTAATTTTTTAAATGGTTGTGCAAAATCAATTACCTGTTCGCCAAAGGGAACCTGCAACGATCCGATACTTGCCAAAACTATCTTTTTTAACATTGATTCCACAAAATCCATGATAAAAATATAATCGTGATACGCCGTATAAAATTCTAACATAGTGAATTCAGGATTGTGACGTGTTGAAATGCCTTCATTTCTAAAGTTGCGATTAATTTCATACACACGCTCTATACCGCCAATAACCAATCGTTTCAGATATAATTCTGGTGCAATACGCATATAAAGATCTTGGTTGAGCGCATTATGATGAGTAACAAAAGGACGAGCCGCTGCCCCACCAGGAATTGGATGTAACATGGGTGTTTCAACTTCCATATACCCATGTTCATTAAGATATTCGCGCATTGATTGCACAATTTTACTACGCTTAATAAATTTAGCCCGACTTTCTTCATTGGTAATTAAATCTAAATACCGTTGCCTATATTTTGTCTCAATATCAGTTAACCCATGAAATTTCTCTGGCAATGGATAAAGACATTTACTCAACAATTCAAAATCATCAACATGCAATGAAATTTCACCCATTTTAGTTTTGAATGAATATCCTTTAAACCAAACAATGTCGCCAAGATCAATAAACTGTTCAAGAAATTTAAATTTTTCTTCTCCAACAATATCCTTGCGAATATACACTTGCAAACGCCCGCTACTATCTTGAATATGCGCAAAAGCAGTTTTGCCATGTGCACGAATAGTCATCATGCGCCCTGCAACGGTATAGTTTTTTTGCTGTGATTCATCAAATTCTGCGATAACATCCGCACAACAATCGGTAACCTCTTTTGGCTCAGGCCAAGGATTGATATCCTGTTGCATCATAGCTATTACTTTTTCAATGCGAATCTTATGTTCTTGTGAATCATGGGCATCATCAACTAAAGCAAGCAATTCTTGTAGGGTAGGATTTTTTTTCATGGCATAACTTTTTTATATTTTAAGATCAAAATTAACGTTTTAAGTATCTCTTTTTTATCTAATTTTGACAAGAATGCTCTTTTCATAGTTTAACAATAAACACTTTACAAAATTTTATTGCATACGTTACTTTGTAAGTATCTATTTTTATATCACTTTATTTTTTTGTAAATGAACCATATGACAAAAATTCATTATCTTTTTTTATTTTTTTTATTTATCACTCAACAATGCTGCTTAAGCGAAATTATTAATAAACCAGATAATCACGTAAAATTCACCCCAAAAAATACTGTCTTTATGTTTGATGTAGACGGCGTTTTAGTTGAACGAGGTTTCTGGCAAAATTGGCATGATTATTGGAACATCTTGCAAGAATGCAACACCTTCGATCTCATAAAATTTTTTAGTTGGCACCTCTTACACCTGCCAACATTACTTACCGTTGTTAATCAAGAAGATATTGAAAAATATCTTGATCAACAAGCAAAAGACTGGCCGTTTCTTCTGAAAAAAACACCAACAGGCACCATTCTTGAGCGCATAAAAGCAACAATAAGTAAAGGAAAGCCAAAACAAGAAATAATTAATATTCTTCTTGATTTGCACAGCCAAGGATTTCCGATTACTATCGCCACTAATCAAACGCGAAGCACTTTTGATCGCCTTGTTAAGAGCGATGTTGTACCAGATTTTTCAACGTATACCATGATTTTCACGGCAGATCATTGTCCCTGTGTGCCCTATATAAAAAAGCCACAAAAAGAATATTATCAATGCTTTAAAAATAAGCTGTCGCAACAAGAATTAGAACCTGAGCATTATATTTTTATCGATGATACCTATGCAAATGTGGTTGCAGCAGCAAAAGAGGGAATTTTGAGTATTTATTTTGATACTAGATTACACCATGCTGCTCAACAGCTTATGTGTGATTTAGCAACATTGGGAATTAATGTTACTGAAAATAATGTAAAAGAAAAAGGCAGAGAAAAAATCTCCGCCTTTGTTAATTAAAGCTTTAAGCTATTATGCTTTTAAACAAAAATTGCTCTGCGGCTCATAGTCTTCAAACATCTCTTGTATTCTTTTTGCATTTTTACATAAAGTACCGTGGCGTTTTCTTGCTCTTGCTTTTACTTTTTCACTTGCTGTTTCATATTCATAAATAGCAAGATAACCCGTTTGATCACAATGACAAAGCTGAACAGCACAAAGTGCATTTTCTTGAGCTAAACTAAATCGTTCGCCCTCTTCAATAACAAAAGGATTTCCACCTCTTTTGAGCATTGCCTCTAAAAGTGCCAATTTACCTTCTTGACCATCAATACGAGCCGCATGAGTAGCCAATCGCAACAAAGAAATGCGCGGACTATCAGCACCAGCAAAATCTCTTATTTTTGTCATAGGAGTAACATTGTACGTATAAAAAAAATTATCTACTTCTTGAGAAACTTTATCAGCGTCATGAATTAGTTCAATAAAAGTTAATATGCCAAAAAATTCATCTCTAATCCGGTCCTCTTGAACTTGTTGATCAATTTCTGGTATTTCTGATTCAATGTTTTCTTGCAATGCCGGCGTGATATTTTCTTCTTGATTCTCTGAATTAATTTCATCCTGAATCTGTACCTCTTGCTGTTGAATAGCCACTTTTTGGTCACTATTTTCTTCCTGAAGAGATAACAATACAAAACTATAATTCATCGCAACAAAAATAAAAAAAACAATTACCCGTATTTTTTTTAAATTCATGAGTACTAAAACCCTTTTTTATATTTATAGTATTGTACGATAATTTTCTTCAACTTGATCCCAATTGACCACATGCCACCATGCACCAATATAGTCAACACGACGATTTTGATAATGCAAATAATACGCATGTTCCCAAACATCAAGTCCTAAAATGGGCGTTAACCCATTTGAAAAGGGCGTATCTTGATTTGCCGTAGAAGTAACAAGCAAATCACCTTTGTTATCAATACAAAGCCACGCCCAACCACTACCAAAACGCGTTTTAGCAGCAGCATTAAATTCTTCTTTAAATGGCTCAAAAGAACCAAATTTTTTATGAATTGCTTCTGCAACTTTGCCTTTTGGCTCACCACCACCATTTTTTTTCATCATTTTCCAAAACATGGCGTGATTCAATTCACCGCCACCATTATTACGAATGGCAGTATAGGCACCTTCAGGTAATGCATTGAGATTACTCAAAAGTTCAACTAATGGTTTATCTTTTAATTCCGGATAATCTACTAAAATTTTATTAAGGCCATCAATATATGCTTGTTGATGTTTGTCATGATGAATTTCCATAGTGCGCGTATCAAGGTATGGTTCCAAAGCATCATAAGAATAGGGTAAGGCAGATAGTTTATACATAGATTATATCTTTCATTATGAATTATAATAAATCACTTCATCTTTACGAGCCATATGCAATTTTTCTCGTGCATATTGCTCACAATAAAAAGTAGGATGAGTATGCCACATTTTTTGTTCGTCTTGCAAATTTTCAATTTCTTTTTCAAGAATTGCAATTTCTTGCTGCAAACAACCATTTTCTCGAGATATTTTTAAATAAGAACAAAAACCATGGGAACCAAAAAGATATAAACTGCTCACCACAACAATTTCACTCATAAAAAACAAACGCAATATTTTTTGCTTCGTATTCATCATAACACTCCTCTTTTTTTTATGGTTCAGAATAAGTATGTTGCATACTGTCCCTATGCCGGACAACATATTGCACATTCTCCAATGGTATTTTTGATAACGCTTCAACAAATGCCACCGAACGATGTCGTCCTCCCGTACATCCAATGGCAATATTCATAAAAAAACGACCTTCTTCCGATGCTTTTTTTATGGAAAAATGCACAAAATCAACAAGTTTGGGCCAATATTCTTGCACATCAGTTTGTGCAAATAAAAAATCATGCACCTCTTGAGTTGTACCATCAAGCGGACGTAATGAAGCAATAAAATAGGGATTGGGCAAAAAACGGATGTCATACACTGAATTGCTCTCATGTGGCACGCCGTATTTAAAACCAAATGAAATCAGATTAACAATAAGTTGTGGTTGTGTTGAAGCCGCAAACGAGTTGCGAACAAAACGACGTAATTGATGGATAGTGAGCTGATCAGTTGCTAAAACTAAATCCGATAAATCCATGAGTGGTTTAAGCAAATGTTGCTCATAAGCAATTGCTTCCGAAAGACTGCGTGTATGACCAAGCGGATGATTTCTACGTGTTTCCTGAAAACGTTTAATCAAAACTTCAGGATTTGACGTTAAAAAAAATATTTTCATAGGATAATTACGTAATGCATTTCCCTTATTAAGTTCATCAATCAAATCTTGCATGTTTTGCCCACTTCTTACATCAATCCCCAAAGCAACTTTTTGTCCAATCATTGTTGACTGAGAAGCTAATTGAAAAAATGAATTAAGAAGAGGAATTGGCAAATTATCAACACAAAAAAAACCAATATCTTCCAAAGCGCGCAGCACGGTACTTTTACCAGCACCAGAATAGCCGGTCACCATGAGCAATTGCGGTTGATTATCAGGTGTTATAGGAATTCCAGGTATTTCTTTTTGGTGTTCTATCATCATTGTCTTCTTAAAATCAAAAAACTTTTATCAAGTATATATCATTTTTCGCATACTCACTGCAACTATTACTATTGCGTAATTTTATATTTATGAGTATGTATGATTATTATAACCTCGAATAAAAAGAGTGACTATCTAAAAGTCAATCGTGATAAAAAAAGGAAGACTCATGAATTATCAACCACTTTTTCAACACATGCTTATGGCGAGCATGTTCTTATTTTGCACCACGATTAAACTCTCTGGCGCATCAGAAAAAATTCCTGATTTTGAATCGGAAGTATATAAATGGTCAAAAACTTACGCAGAATCATTACATCTAATTCAACATAAATACTTTGAAAAAATAAACCCTGAACAGGGAATTATCAACGGTTTAGATGCACTTTTTCAAACATTAGACCCCCATTCAAAATTTATGGATAAAAAATTATTCAAAGAAATTTTAGAATCAACACAAGGAGAATTTTGTGGTATTGGCGTTGTTATTGACAACACCAAAAAAGATAAAGATGAAGCCTTAACCATCGTTGATACCATTCCTGCCGGACCTGCCGATAAAGCTGGATTACGTGCTGGGGATAAAATTGTTCAGATCAATGATGAAGCGGTCAAAGATATGGCTGTTGAAGAAATTGTTGCAAAACTCAAAGGAAAACGAAACACCACCGTAACCATAAAAGCACAACGTGCTGGCAATCGAGAATTATTATCATTCACTATAACACGCGATATTGTCAAAGAACAAAACGCTCTTTGCTACCACTTTAAAGAACATGGCATGTATTATTTAGCACTTAATATGTTCACGGAAAAATCAGCAAAACAACTTGAAAGCCTTTTAAAACAATGTCTTTCAAATAAATCAAAAGGACTCATTCTTGATTTGCGTAATAATTCAGGCGGCCTTTTGAATTCTGTTGTTGATATCTCCGGACTTTTTTTAGAAAAGAATTCAGTTGTTGTGGTGACAAAGGATCGAGATAAAAACATCATCGACACTTTTAGCACCACACGCCAACAACCAATCAACATCGGTGAAATGCCCATCTTCATTTTGACCAATAATTTTACCGCTTCGGCAGCAGAAATTCTTGCTGGGGTTTTGCAATCATATTCCAATGATTTTGCCAAAAAAGCTCATGGAAAAAATCAACAACTGCTTGTTTTTTTAGTTGGCAGCACGACGTTTGGTAAAGGATCAGTGCAAGAAGTCATCCCCGTAAGCAATGATTGCGCCATAAAGTTAACAACTGCCCTCTATTATCTTCCCCATGATATTTCTATTCAAGGAATTGGCATAAAACCTGACTTTGAAATTGAACAACGTTTTGCACCAACCCCTGACATGGAATGGTTCACTACTTTTTTTGGTTATGAACACAGTTTAAAAAATTCAATCAAACATGAAAAAAACCAAGAACCAAAGAAAAAAATTAATGAAAAAGATAAAAAAGAAAAAACATGGCAAGAAAAAAAACAAGAACAAATTGGCTCTGATTATATTATTTTAAGCACCATGCGTTTAATTGAAATGTTAACTATGGCAAAAAAAGCATACCCTGAAAAAGTAAGAACGCGCCCTGAATGCATAAAATTTCTTAATAACACATATAGCGCGCATGATAAAATACTCATGGAAGAAATCAAATGTTGATTATTGTGTTTTAAAATTATTTTTTTGTATGCTTTATACTACGTGATACTTAAAAAAAAATGAGGCCCGCAATGTTCATCTATTACTTTATATTTTTTACCTGTATTTCTTCCCCAGGATTTATTTTTTGCAGTGAAAGAGTCTCAGAAAAAAGCGAGCCGAAAGAACGAACATCGCTCATCGATGAAAAAATAGAAAAAGCAAAAAAAAGATCTTTTGAAGAAGAGCTCAAAATTAAAAAAGCCAATGAAGATATCATTGAATATAAAAGAGAAATAAGAATTTCTCCCTCAAATGAAACCGTCACAATGTATAAAGAAAAAATTATTTTGACTGAACAAATAAAAAAAGACGCAGAAAGTGCAAAAAAATTAGAAGACAGCACAATAAAAAAGCTCAGTGACGATAAAGAAAAGCTTACTAAACTGCAAAACGAATTAGTAAATGAGGCAACCTCAACGCAATCAAAAAGTGAATCAACGGCAGCTGAAAATTTCCAACAATGCATAAAACAAAAAATTTATGAACTTTTTCATATACCCCCAACAAAAGCACCTAAAACAACAGAGCAAATAGTTGAAGATTTTTCAAAATCACTAAAAAAATTGATCTCTTATGAACGCATATATTTTACCAGCACGGTAAAAACAACACCCGAGGATTGGGAAACGGTACGAAATAACGCCTTAGAGGTAAAACCGGGGGAAAAAAACGTTAATACCACCTATCAAGAGCTCATAAAAAATGCCCTAAACCACCAGGCTGCCCTTGAAAAAATCACCGGCAAAAAAACTGGCCCTGAACCTCGCAATATGGGGGTCAACTGCTCTTTACCTTTTTTTGCTTCACAATTTGCTGCTCAAAAGGCTCTTGAGCAGTTAGATGAAGCATCTAATTATGATGGGTAACAACTCATAAAATTATATATTAGCAATTCAATAAAAATAGTGCCTTTTGACGGCAAAATTGAAAATGGCTATACTAATACGTATAGTCATAAAAAATTATCTTTAAAAAAGCCTTAATGCTATGCCTATCGAAAGTGTCTGTGTATGTGTAAAAAAAATAAATATCGTATTATCGTTTCAATTGGATCAACATTAGTATTTTTATTCATTTTTATTCTTGCCAGCACCAATCCGCCCCATACCCCAAAATCACCAATTAAGATTCATGAATCTCAGTAATTTTGCAAAAAAGCCCTGATATTTTTGGCACCTTTTGATGTAATAAAACCCTTTGATAATGTAGTCAATTCCCTTAAAGGTTCAAAATGCGTAACATCAATCGGCAAAGGCGTTTGAGAAAAACTGTTCACATCACGAGAATAATCTTTTCCTAATGTAACAGTATTTTTATAATCCAATGTTTCAAGAACCTTTGCAACACGTTCTGTATGAAGACTACCTGCTAGTACAAAAATGTGTTTAAAAGAATCTGCTTGAGTAAAAATTGTGTGCACTATGCGAGCATCAATAAATTCTACATCATAAGCACCCATTAAACAGCTAACAACATTTGCTTCGCTCAAATCTTTTACTGATGAACCATACATATTCTCTAAGGTTTCTCTAAATACATCTTCATAGCTAATTTTATCTCTCAAAAGCTTTAAAGGAAAATCAGATTTGCTCATACATTCAAATAGCCCTAAACAATCTTTTTTAGTTTTCTCATAAGTATCCAATACTTTCCTATAACAGTTATTGAGTTTTTCATTATCATCATAACTATAAATTTCTTCGGCTATTTTCTCGCCTCTGTCAAAAACTACTGATGCTTTAATATCAATACTAGAATTAAAAATAGACAATAATTTAATCTGCCTAAATTCAATGTTTTTATGGGGAATCTTATTATAAAAACAATACGAACTAAACCCAATTAATGGACTTCCCAATAAACTTAATTCTTTTTCTTTAAGTTCTTTTTGATCGTAAAAAAAATTTGAATAATCAATTCGCACTGGATCATCAATGGTGGAATCCAACGAAGATAAAGGCATTTGGCTATCTTCAACAATAACAAATCCATCATTCATTTTTATAAAATTTGAAAGATCATTTCGTTGTTTATTACATATTTCCGATATTTGATCATTGTTTTTTTCGCCTAATCTATGATGATCATATAATAAAATTACTTTAGAATCACCATTTGACCATTCTTCAATTTTATAAACAAAACCAAACAAATGAGAACAAGAAAAAAGTAAGAAAAACAGTAAGCTATAAAATTTCATATTTCCCCTAAAACACGTTATAATAATTAGCGATTTATATTATACATTTTATATAAATATTTATATTTGTCAATTTTTTTATGAAAATTTCAGGGTAAAACAGGGAAAACATTGAAAAAGCACTATAAAAAATATACCTGCAACCTCTTCATGGTCATTTTTCTAATAATAAGCATATTTTCAACACATGGCATGGAAGAACTAACTTCAAATAAAACCATTGAGGATTATTATGGCAACCTTTTTACGGGAGACGCTTCAACACTAGAAAAATGCGGCGATTTTTTTCAAACCATTAGTGATTTTGAAAATGACTCTGATAATGTTTCATTACTCCAAAGTATGAGACATCAAATAGTTCATGCATCTCCTGATGAAAAAACCATCGAAGACTATCATGGCATCATTTTTACCGCGCCCGCTTCAACAATAGAAAAATGTGGCTTATTTCAAAACATTGGTGAATTTGAAGATGATTTTGATTTTAAGTCACCAGATATTTGGAATCAATTATTTAGTAGAAGATTTCCTAAACGTGATATCAGTTTTTTTAAAGCAACGGCTGCTGACATACCTCTTTCAAAAGAAATTTTAAAAGCTGCCTTTGAATGCATCACACCTTTTTTTGAAAAAGCTGAATCCCCTGAAGACAAAAGAGAAAAAAGTGAAAAAATTCACGCTATGCTCGAGTCAATTTCAAAAGATCAGATGCGATCAATTTTTTCTGTCATTAATTATCTTGGCCCCCAAAAAGAAAAAGTAGCTAAAAAACTTGCTCAACAAATGAAAGCGATAATTCCATCAAATGAATTAAAAGAAGAAAATGAAATTGATTTTATCATTTTATCGAAGCTATATGACAAATCTATAGGTACAATTATCAAAAAAAAAGAAGAAACGGCATATTTCGATTCGCTAAAGCCTAAAGAACTTAATTTCCAAAAAATGAATATCGAATCCCTGCAAGGTATCGAACATATTAAAATTGATAAAAATAACATTAGTACGTTACGTCTTAGTAACAATAAATTAACAACCTTAAATATTAAAAATCTTTTAGAAATATTTCCCAACCTTAAACATATCGATGCTGAGCATAATCTAATTACAAAGGCTATTTTCCCTGAACAATTACCTGCCAATATAAAAATATTTTTGTATCAAAATTTTATTAAGGAACTAATGCCTTTTTATACAAATGATAAGAATAAAATAGACTTAAGAAATAATCCTTTATCTGCCGATGCTCATGAAAACATTAAAAAAGCCTTAATTCCACCGTTTTTTAAAAGAAACCGACATCATTTATATTTTTTTAAAGAAGCCTCTAAATCATTTTTATTTAATAGTTTAACTGGCGCAGGAATATCTACATGCTTTATTTGGGCACCTATAGGAATTATTCGATCTTACAAATCTGAATATCCGGCCCCAAATACAATTACACAATCTATACTTTTCCATATATTGTTAGGCACAGTAAGCCCATCGTTTTACCTCTTTTTAAAAACAGAACAGCTTTTGGGATTCGGAAATTCACCTTCATCAGCACATAAACATTTTTTACAATTTGTTGATAAATATGCTCTTGCAAGCAGCTTAATTATAGGAACTACATCTATTGCTTGGAAACTTTATAAAAATGAATTAACTGAATACAAAAAACACAAATACGTTCCAACAGCAAAGATTTTTACTGGTGACTTCGATGAAAGTGCAGGCATATGAATAAAAAAATTAGAATACTTCATTTTTTGATTCTAGTTTTTGCTTTAGCAAATATTTCGTTCTTACAAAGCATGAGACATCAAATAGTTCATGCATCTCCTGATGAAAAAATTATCGAAGATTATCATGGCACCATTTTTACCGTGCCTGCTTCAACAATAGAAAAGTGTGGTGGATTTTTTCAAACCCTTGCTGATTTTGATACCTTTTATTTTGAAACATCAGATATTTGGGATCAATTATTTAGTAGAAGATTTCCTAAAAGCGATATCAGTTTTTTTCAAACGAAGGCAGCAGATACCCCTCTTTCAAAAGAAATTTTAAAAGCTACCTTTGAATGCATCACACCATTTTTTGAAGAAGTTAAATTACCTGAAGAAAAAAGTGAAAAAATTAAAGCGATAATCGAATCAATTGATAAGGATCACATTCGATCAATTTTTTCTGTAATAAATTATCTTGGCCCCCAAAAAGAAAAAGTAGCTAAAAAATTAGCTCAACGAATGAAAGCGATAATTCCATACGATGAATTAAAAGAAGATAATGAAATTGATGTTATTGTTTTATCGGGAATATATGATAAAACAATACAAAAACTCCTTAAAAGGAAAAATCAATGGGGATTTTATAACCAACGGGTAGCCCAAGCTTTAGAGCTTAAAGGAATGAAGCTTGACAACTTGAAAGGAATTGAAAAGATAACAATTGAAAGTGTTAGGCTATTATATCTTAACGATAATGCATTAAGAACACTTGATATTGCGTATCTAAAAAAAAAATTTCCAAAACTTACTTACATCAATGCAAGCAATAACTGCATTACCACTCTCATTCTTCCCTCTAAATTACAAGAGCGTTTAACCATCGAACTTAAAAACAATTTAATTAAAGAACTGCCTACCTTTTCATTAGATGGTGATTGTACAATTAACCTAAAAGGTAATCCTTTATCAGAAGATGCCCATAAAAAAATTAGAAAAGCATTAACACCACCATTTTTTATAAAAAATAGGCATCATTTAATTTTTTGGGCAAATAACGCAGGATATTTAATACGCGGAGTATTCTTTGGTGGACTCATTGGAATGCCATTAGGAACATCACTAGCAACTCTCTATTATTGCCCACGTACAACAATAATAGCAGGTATAGCACTTGGCTTGAGCGCATCCACTTCATCAACAATAGCCCAAGCCATTCCTTATTTTATGATTGCTCCTTACCTGGCAATAAGGCTTAATCTTGACCCTGAGTTTTCAAATCATTGTACTGGCTTTGTACCATTTGTTCATAAATTTACTTTAGGAAGCAGTTTGGCCTTAGGATTTATTTCACTCATAAGTGAAACGAAAAATATTGCACGAGACTATGAACGAAATAAATACATTCAACGAGCAAAAATTTTCACTGATGCCGATGATTCTGCAAAAAATTAAACAATAAAATTCAGTTATTATTCAACCGTAACCGATTTTGCTAAATTTCTAGGCTTATCAATAGGACAACCTAACTCTTTTGCAATTTGATAGACAAAGAATTGCATCAACCCCGTCATGGCCAATGGTGCAAGTAATCTGTGCACACGAGGAATGACAAAAAGCTGATCTGCCAACTGCATTAATTCTTCCTGCCCTTCAAAAGCAAAAATAACCAAATGCCCCTTGCGCGCTTTCACTTCTTGTGCATTTGAAACTAATTTAGGATACACAAGCGGATCTAAACTGGAAAATAAAAAGATGGGTGTTTCAGCATCAATCAAAGCAATTGGTCCATGTTTCAGTTCTCCGGCTGGATAACATTGCGCAAACATATACGAAATTTCTTTTAATTTTAACGCTGATTCCATAGCAAAAGGATAGCTAATATGCCGCCCCAAAAAAATACATTTTTTATACTGCGCATACCGTGCTGCCAAGGTGGAAATAATCTCAGCTTTATAATTTTCAATACTTATTTCTAATATTTGTGCTGCAACTAAAATATCACGACAGGCTTCATCCATGCTTGATGCTGGCAACAATCCCTTTTCTATGGCAATGCGATGAGCAAGCCAAAATAGGGTAACAATTTGTGTTGAAAATGCTTTGGTTGAAGCGACAGCGATTTCTTGACCGGCTTGCGTCACCAGGCAACCATGCGCTTCACGCGCAACGGTACTTGAAGCAACATTAGTAATACCAATCGTTGGCAAACCATATGAATGCACCATACGTAATGCTTCAAGCGTATCGGCTGTTTCTCCTGATTGTGTAATGGCAATGTAAGCACCTTTATCATCAGGAAAAAATGACATTAAACGAAATTCAGATGCTAACGCTACTTTTGCTGGAATTTTAGTAATTTCTTCAAAAAAGAATTGAGCAATACGTGCCGCATGCCAAGAAGTACCACAACCAATCATAGTGAGCGAGGTAAGATTTTTAACCTGTTCAATCGTAAGGCCCAATTGCGACCAAAGATCATCACCAAGATTTTGCAGAGAAGCAATTGTTTTTTGAATAACACATTTCTGCTCATAAATTTCTTTAAGCATAAAATGATCAAATTCTTTTTTTCCACTATCAATCCAACTTGTATCAACTTCTTGCACAATAACAGGAAGCGATTTACCAGAAAAATCATACAATTCCACTTCATCTTTTTTTAAAACTGCGTAGGATTTGTCAGGTAAAAAAACGACTCTATTTGTTTTGTCAGCAAATGCAAGCAAATCAGAAGAAACGAACATTTCATCATTGCCCATGCCAATGCAAAGTGGCGAACCACGACGAGCAATCAATAATTGGTCGGGAAATTCTTGGGAAATACAGACAAGTGCATAAGCACCTTCAAGGCGATTAACTAAAGCATTTACGGCTTCTTTGAAAGATTTTTTTTCAACGATAAGAGCTTCAAGGAGATGAGCAACAACTTCAGTATCTGTTTGTGACTCAAAACTATGCCCGCTTGCTAAAAGTTCTTGCTTGAGAGCACGATAATTTTCAATGATACCATTATGAGCAATTGAGATTTTTTTGTGACAATCAAATTGAGGATGGGCATTTTCTGTTGAAATGGCACCGTGAGTGGCCCATCGCGTGTGACCTATACCAAGATGCCCATCAATCGGTTCAGCATCTAAACACTGAATAAGATTAGCTAAATAGCCAGTTGTTTTATGATATAAAATAGTATTATCATTACCACTTAAACAAGAAAAACCTGCTGAATCATAACCACGATATTCAAGACGAGATAAGCCTTGAATAACATAGCCTCTGCTCCAACCATTTCCAATGTATCCTGCTAAACCACACATGACCTACTACTCCCTTTTTTGCTATTTTTAAAAATAGAGGTGAGCAAGAACAATAAAGAAATTATCGCTTAACGAATTGGAATTTACGACGTGCTGCTTTTTGGCCGAATTTCTTTCGTTCTTTAAGACGAGCATCCACCGTTAAAAGTCCTGCCGCACGCAACGCCGGACGATCAGCTTCATTAAGCTTTACCAATGCTCGAGCAATGCCCAAACTTGCTGCGCCTGCTTGCGAATTAAGACCACCGCCATCAACATTAACAGAAGCATCATAATGCAATGCAGAACTGAGAACAACAAATGGTTTATGAGCATTAATACGAGCAACGTCAGTATCAAAGTAGTGTTCGTAATTTTTGCCATTAACGATAATGTTGCCAGAACCTCTACGCAAATCAACGCGAGCTACTGAACTTTTGCGTCTTCCAACGCCATGCGCTAGAGGAGTACCTCTTTTAACTTTTTCACGCACTTTACCTGTTTGAACTTTTTTTACAGGTTTAACTTTTTTTGTTTCTTCCATGAACGGTTTATTAATCCTATTTTGAAAGGTTACTTTTTTAGAGAGCAATATAGCTTATAATGCCAAAATCAAGAAAAAAGTCAAAGTAAACCCCTTAAATAATTTTGGAGCCGATGATCGGAGTCGAACCGACGACCTATTGATTACGAATCAATTGCTCTACCAACTGAGCTACATCGGCTTATTTTGTTGTATGGTAACAAAAAATAAGCTTTTTGTATAAATTTTTTTAAGAAAAGTATATTAAGATTCTTTTTTTTCTTCTAATTGTTCTTGGCATAGTAAACAACGTGTTGCATTGGGATATAATTTAAGACGTTTTTCTGATATTGGTTGACCGCAATCATAACAAGTACCATAGGTGCCATCTTCAATCATTTCTATTGCTTTAAGGATACGATTATATTCTTCTAGTTCTGCATCTTGTAAGGAAATTTTCAAGGTTTCCAGCGACGATGAAGAAGCTTGATCTCCTATATCCTGCACTTCACCAGTAACTTTTTGAGAATAAAGTTCTGCAAGCTCAGTATCAAGTTCTTTTTTACGTTCAAGCAAAGCATTTTTTACTTCTTCAAACTGCTTTTTTTTTGATTCAGCTTGGTTTCTTTCATCACTCACTCTTTGATTTCCTTTTTTGTTTAAAAAACTTTTTTAATAATGCCGATGCTTCTTGCTCACCAATGCCCCCTATGATGTGCAAAGTGTCTCTTCTATATACCTGAAGGGGACCACTATTGTCAAGATGATACCCAAAAATTGGTGATTTCGCCCCAAAGACCAATCCTTGAAATCGGCTCATCAAAATCAGGTTCATGCACATTGAACAAGGCTCCAAAGTCACATATAACCAACATCCCTCAAGACGCCAATTGCCCATTTTCTTGCAAGCCTTTTCAATTGCCCTGATTTCAGCATGAGCAGTTTGCTGCTGACATTTCTCTACTAGGTTATAGGCACGGCCAATGATTTTGCCATCAGATGAAACGATAACTGCCCCTATAGGAACCTCGTTCTTATCATAGGCTTTTTGGGCTTGCTTAAGGGCTTGGTGCATATATTTTGAGTGATTATCGACAGAAATAGTATTCTTCATAGAAAAAATTTTCAAAAAAATATTTATTGATATAATAAGAGAAAATCAAGGGATTTTATAACAAGTATACTCATTCTTAACATTTTAAGGAAATACGATGAATATTCAAAAAAACACTTTTATGTGGGCACTATTGATAGCTAACTTACTCTTTAATATGCCAACTTTACTTAAAGCAGACATGCAAAACACTGAAGAAGCATTAAATAGCTTTGAAGAAACCTTGAACGCAGGCCACGAACAAACAAAATGCATAATGGAGTGTTTTTATAAACATCAAAAAGAATCAGATAAAATGGAATGTACAATGTGTTCACAAGAATGTGAAATGGCATATTTAAAAAAAATTATAGCAATTCAGAGAAAAAAAAATGAAGCTCTTCAGCAAAATAAATCTGATAAATCTAACTAACTTAACGTTTTAAGGAAATACGATGAATATTCAAAAAAACACTTTTATGTGGGCATTATTGGTAGCTAACTTGCTCTTTAATATGCCAACTTTACTTAAAGCAGAAAATAAAGAAACAAAAGAATATGATGAGCTACACAGTTCACTTGAAGCATTAAAAAATGATATAAAGGCATGTAAAGATGTTTCAGGGGAACTAGAACTTGTACTGAGTGCACACTTAGAAAAAGCATTTTGCAATCTTGAATGCGCATCTAAAAAACAAGATAAAACAATATGCCAGAACAAATGTGAAGTTGAACATTTAAGAAAAATTGTACATTTTTGGCAAAATAAAGTTAATAATTCTAACAAATAAATGCATTTTTTGTGTTAAGTATTTTACTTCTCTCAAAATATCTTAAAATAGATTCCCATCTTATTATTTTTCGGCCCTATGCGGGCAGCACAAAGGTATTGTTTGCCCAATACCTTTGATACAAGGGCACATAAGAGAATTCTCTTATGTATCTCTTTGACGCAAAAAAGTCGGACTTGATCATTACGTGCTCAAAGTCCTCCACCAGTTTTGCTAATGGGGAAATTTTTAATTTTATCCGATGACTTGCAATTGATAATTATCGTAGCATTACAACTGTCACCCTGAGCCAGTAGCTTAATTCCTACGGCAATAAAATTGTCTCTGAATAACAATCTTTTCTACATGATTTTATAACAATGCCCAAGCTACTGCTTAGCGATAATAGTCATTAATATTGTTCCGGTAGTGCGTTGTGCACCCGAAAGAATGATGCGCAGCATCATGATGTGTGGTGCATATACGCGCTACTCTTTACCCACATTTTTACTATAATTAACGAGATACAGAGTTAATATATCAAAAAAAGAAAAGTAAAAAATGATTAAAGAATTGTGGGCAGCAAATGAGACTAATCGTATGTCATTAAAAGATAAACGCAGAAATGAAAGAGTTAGAATACTTCTAGAGGCCGTTGCCGATAGCCCATCAGCAAGCATTTTACAAGCTTGCAACGGAGAAAATGCACAAGCAAAAGGTGCTTATCGTTTTCTTGCCACAACAGAAATTGATGAACAAGATATTCTCGAAGGACATTATCAAGCAACCGTCGAAAGAGCTGAAAATGCTGATGGAAAAGTCATTATTGTTAGCGATGGCATGGATGCATCTTTTAAAAATCTTAAAAAAACTTCAGGGTTAGGAACTCTATCTAATACAAAAAGTTCACTTGGAATAAAAGTTCAAAATACGTATGTATTTAGTGAAAATTTTATTCCATTAGGGCTAATAAATCAAAAGTATTGGATACGCAATAAAGAAGATTTTGGCAAAAAAAAACATAAGCTAAGGTTGCCTACAAAGGAAAAAGAATCTTATAATTGGATTGAATCAATTTATCAAATAGAAAAAAAGCTTCCTATAAATAAAAGCTATTTATTTATAGGTGATGGTGGTGCCGATATTTATGATTTATTAACAGCAGAAAGGCGTGTAAATAGCGATTTACTCATTCATCTTGTGCAAAATAGAAATATACAGAACGAAGAAGAGCGTCTCTTTGAATTGCTGGAAAAACAATCAGTATTAGGCGTTATAACGAAAGAATTAGAACGTACAAAAACTCATTCTAAGAGAACTGCAAAGTTAGCGATTAGAGTCAAAGAAGTCGAAATTTGTTCTCCTTTAAATCGAAAAAATGAAAAATTACCAACCATACATTTAACAGCGATTTATGTGCAAGAAATAGAATATGACAACTCAGTAAATGATCCAATAGTATGGCGACTTATTACTACGATTAAAGTTCAATCATTGGAAGAAGCTGAAAAGCTTATTGCCCTTTACTCAAAACGTTGGCTCATTGAACGCTATCATTATATTTTAAAAGAAGGTTGTCGCATAGAAAAATTTCAAATGGAATCGGTTGATAACCTAAAAAGAACCTTGGCTGTTTACTCAATTGCTGCCTGGCGTTTAATTTATATCACTTATCTTGCAAGAATTAAACCTGATGCCCCATGTAATTTAATTCTTACAACCGATGAAGCTGATGCGTTATATTGCACGCATCATAAAACTCTTACATTGCCCCCCAAATCTTTTTCTGTTAAAGAAGCAACTCAAATGATAGCAAAATTAGGAGGTTTTCTTGGCAGGAAAAACGATAAAGATCCTGGTGCAAAAGTTTTGTGGCAGGGATTATTTCGGCTAGAAGCCATTACACAAGCTTATCTTTTATTTAAAGAACTAAATGTGGGTAAAGAGTAGCATATACGCGCGGGAAAAATGATCCAACGGAACGTTGGTGCACTTGTATCCAATGTATTGTGCAAGCAATACATTGGTGCTGCCCGCATAGGGCCGATAGATAATAAAGATTTTGATTTTTAATTCTAAGGAACTAATTTTATTATCTGGATCCCCACGCTACGCTCGGGAAGACAATTCTGCACATTAAGCTCTCATTAAATTAATAAAATTCGATGGAAAGCCGCAAAAATACAAAAAATATTTTTCACAATTTCATTTCATAGTAATACCTTGTAAAAAAATAGAAAAATAATCTAAATTCTTTTATACTAAGCGTAATTGAATTTATAGTTTTTATACCAACTTCGTTAAGTCCTCTGCTTTTTGCCCAAGGAGAAGCCTGTGTCTAATAATTCTGATAATAAATATCGTGCCCAATCCATTCAAGTCATTGAAGGACTGGAAGCTGTTAGAAAACGTCCTGCGATGTATATCGGTTCAACAGGAAGTAAAGGCCTCCATCATTTAGTCTATGAAGTTGTTGATAACTCTGTTGACGAAGCATTGGCTGGCCATTGCACCTCAATTAATGTCATTTTACATGCAGATGGCTCTTGCTCGGTTGAAGACAACGGCCGTGGTATTCCAACCGACATTCACCCTTCTGAAGGTGTTTCAGCAGCCGAAGTGGTGCTCACAAAGTTACACGCAGGCGGTAAATTCGATAAAGATTCTTATAAATATTCTGGCGGATTGCATGGTGTTGGTATTTCTGTGGTAAACGCCCTTTCAAAAAAATTATATCTTGAAATTTATCGTGATGGCAGCATCCATGCTCAAACATTCCAAAAAGGTAAACCAATTGGATCACTAAAAGTTATTGGTGAATCAAAAAAACGCGGTACTTTCATTCGTTTCTATCCTGATGAAGAAATTTTTCAAGAAACAGTCGAATTCAGTTTTGATATTTTATCAGCTCGTCTTCGTGAACTTGCATTCTTAAATAAAAAATTAACCATTATTATTAGCGATGAAACAAATAATAAAAAACATGAATTCTTCTTTGAAGGCGGTATTGTCTCATTAGTTGAACATATCAACGCAAAAAAGAAACCGCTATTCCCTGATGTCATCTATTTCACCAATGAAGACGATCAATACATCCTTGAAGTCGCCATGCAATATAATGATGGCTACGGCGAACAATTATTCTCTTTTGTGAATAACATTAACACGATTGAAGGCGGCACCCACGTTTCTGGCTTCAAAACAGCCCTCACCAAAGCTTGCAATAAGCGTGCTCAAGAAATTGGTATGGCAAAAGGTGAAAACTTCTCAAGTGAAGATGTTCGTGAAGGTTTAGTGTGTGTTATCAATATAAAAGTTCCTGAACCACAATTTGAAGGACAAACAAAAACAAAACTCGGCAACAATGATATTAGGGGCATTGTTGATTCTTGGTCATTTGCTGCACTTTCAACTTTTTTTGAAGAAAACCCAGCCAGCGCAAAACTAGTATTACAAAAAGCTGAATTAGCTCAACGCGCTCGCGATGCCGCAAAAAAAGCACGCGATTTAACCCGAAGAAAAACCGCTCTAGAATCATTAGTACTGCCAGGAAAACTTGCTGATTGTTCCAACGAAGATCCCGCTGATTCAGAATTATTTATTGTTGAAGGTGATTCTGCAGGCGGATCAGCAAAACAAGCTCGTGATCGCGCCAATCAAGCAATTTTGCCTTTAAAAGGTAAAATTTTAAATGTTGAAAAAGCTCGTCTTGATAAAATGTTATCAAATGAAGAAATTAAAACTTTAATATCGGCAATTGGTTGTGGTATTGACGTAGAATTTGATGTTAAAAAAGCTCGTTATCATAAAATAATTCTTATGACCGATGCTGACGTTGACGGTGCACACATTCGCACCTTATTGCTCACCTTCTTCTTTAGATATATGAAGCCGCTCATTGAAAGTGGTTATCTTTATATTGCACAACCGCCATTGTACAAAGCAAAAATTGGTAAACGTGAAAGTTATTTAAAAGATGACAAAGCATTCAAAGAGTTTCTTTTTGAATGGGCGCGCGAAGCAACGATGCTTTCAGTTGCTAGCAAAGAAGTTGGCGTTGAAGAATGGCAAAATATTCTTACATCCATAAGCAAATATGACGATAAATTGGATCTTGTTTCTCGTGATTTCAAAGTTATGTTTGATCATACTCATCAATTAACTTTATTTGCACAAGAACATCCTTGGAAACAAGAAGATGGCATCGATATTTTACTCCAAAACTTACGGTCATGGTTCAAAAAATATACCATCCAAATCAAACAAGAAGAACTTGGACCTGAAGTTTTAGAAGGTGACACACCGACACCAACGCCTCATAAAAAAGTTATTAATTTTAAAATTTTAACCAAACAATGGGATGTTGATGTTGATTTTTTCACCTCAGCAGAACTAACACAACTGCTTATATTACTTGCACCTTTAATTGATTTAGAAAAAAATAACTGGCGCTTACAAGTTATTGATAAAGAAAAACATCTTGAAGGCAAGGGTTCTTTGACTTTGTTACGAGGAATCATGAATATCAGCAAATTATATATGACGGTGCAACGCTATAAAGGTTTGGGTGAAATGAACCCTGATCAGCTATGGGAAACCGCCATGGATACAACAAAAAGAGTTCTTCTAAAAGTTAATATTGAAGATGAACTTGAGGCTGATTCTTGGTTTTCAACGCTCATGGGCGATGACGTACAAGGCAGAAAAACATTCATTGAAGACAACGGTCAATTTGTAAAAAATTTAGATATATAATTATTTTTATCAGGTATTTTTGGTTGCAAGATATGAACAACGTCAAGTATCGAATCTTGCAACTGATTTCCTGATAAGATAAGTTGCATATTCACATGATACCGATCTTCTTTAGGATTAAGACGACATGATGGTATAATGTTATTATCAAGTGGTTTTGCAGATTGTCCATCAAGATCTTCTTGATAATTATAAAGATATGCACTACTTGTAAGAAAACTCTCTCCTTCGGTAACTATTACTGAAAAGTTCAGTGATGCTAAAGGAGTGTGATTTGTGGGCGTCGTGATAGTTACCTCATTTAATTGCCACCATAATAATGAACTATCTTCATCATTATGATCAAGCTTCATTTTTTTGTTTAACAACAACTTCTGACCAGCTTTTATATATGAAAATGCCACCTTATGATGGCGAAGTACATAATCTTGACCTGTTTTATTGCTCACTTCAGTAATAAACACTACTGGCTTACTTAAAGGCTTTTCTATTGCCTCATCCTCTTCCATGCAAATAAGGGGTAAAAATACCCCCAAAAAAGCCATAAAAAGAGCCTTCTTTACCACATTCCCCCTTTAAACCAGTAAATAAATGCCATTAATCAAAAATATACATAATACAATTGACTTTTATCAATAATATTTTATAATTGAATATAATTACAATGATTTATCTTATTTTAATAAAAGGGACAAAGATATGAAATCACTATTTCTTAAAGGTTTAAACCTGTTATTTGCAGTTGCACTCTTTGCAACAATAAATACATATGCAATGGAACAACAAGAAGAAGTTGCAGAGCCTATTTCTGCTCAAGCGCAAACTGATAATGTTATTGAACGTATGTATAATGCTTTTAGCAAACAACTTGATGAAAGATTTCCAGAAGCACCTACAAATTTTTATGAAGCAATTGTACGCCTTCAAAGCATTGCAAAATTACTTGAAAAATCTGAGATTGAACTCTGTGAAAATTTCAACGCTACACAAGAAAGTTGTATAATAAATGGCATTGAACAACCATATCATATGCTTCATCCAATTTTTAAACATTGGTTTCAAAGCGCTTGCAACAAAACTCTTCTTGAACATACAAAATCTATTGAAGCAATTGATCTAATATTTGATTTATTAAGTAAAATAACAACAGAGAACAATATCGAAAATTACAAAAAAGCAATTGAATCTTTGCCCCATGTTATTGCTGAATATATCAAAGAAGAATTTATTGAAATGCATGGCTGGAAATATAAAAATAAAGGCTGGCTGACTGACTTTAAACCTCAAATGACTTTTGATGATAATGAAAACATGATAAATGTCGAATTTATTAAAGATAATTATCATGTTCGTGGATATTATTTGAAAGCAATCGATCAACCAATAATCGTTGTAATTAATTTAAATAATGGAACATATCCCTATATGGCGTTTAACGCTCATGCAACATTACCACCAATGCTTTCAGACCTTTTGAACAATTTTTTTCATATTCCATTACCAGAAAGCGGTGTTTACCCTCCACTTTGGGAAAAACCAACATTTGAACAATCATTAAAAAATTGTATCCAAGAAAACGCTAAAACATTAATAGGAAAAATAAAAAGACAAATCCAATCAACATTTTATTCTTTTAGCGAATTTATGGATCGATTTTAATGAAACATAATAAAAAAACTCTTATTTTTTAATTAGAACGTAGAGGAATATGTATATGAAATCACTATTTTTTAAAAGGTTAACACCTTTATTACTCACCGTTACACTCTTTGCAGCAATAAATATACAAGCAATGGAACAAGAAGAAGGACAAGAACCTTTTTCTGCTCAAGAACAAAGCGCCAATGCCGATAATGTTGTTGAACGTATATATAATGCTTTTAGCAAACAACTTGACGAAAGATTCACAGAATCACCTACAAATTTTCGCGAAGCAATTGCACAACTCAGATGTATTGCACGATTACTTGAAGAATCTGAAGTTGAACTTCTTGAAGATTTCAACGTTACACAAGAAAACTGCACAATACATGGTATTAAACAACCATATCATATGCTTCATCCAATTTTTAAACATTGGTTCAAAAATGCTTACGAAAAAATCCTTCTTGAACATCCAAAAGTTATTGAAGCTGCTGATGTAATTCTTGAAAGATTAAGTGAAAATGTTTCTCATGAAAATATGAATAATTATGATAAAGCAATTACAAATCTGCCAAAAATTGTTACTGAATGCATCCAAGATCAATTCATTGATATACATGGTTGGCCACACAATATAAAACCCTCAATCACATTCAATGATTCGGGAGTAAAGCACATTTCATTTCTTCAAGATAATTATGTTTTTGAAGGATTTGGAACTGGTTGGATACATAAAACACGGTCACAACAAAGTCATTTAGAAAATATCAATAATAATCCTTCAGCATGGCTTAGCCGCAGCTCTACATTGGTTGATGGAAAATTAGCAACAGGAATTGCATACGAATTAGGATTAGCTGAAGAAATAAACGGAGATATTAAACCATTAAAAGCCTCTAATGATAAAGAAGAACCAAGTGGTGTATTACCACCTCTTTGGGAAAAACCAACATTTAAAGAAGCTCTTAAAAAACGAGCTGAAGAAAATAAATTAAAGAAAAATAGAAATAGATGTATTATAAGTTAAAATCCATCTAGCATTTTTTAATCATATAGAAGGGACAATTTTTATGAAATTATATATTAAACAGGGCAAAAAGGCCTTATTACTTTCTCTCGTATTATTTACCGGAATCACACTCAATGCAATGGAACAACAAGATAAGCCTGAATATAGTTCTTTCGTTGATAATCTAGAGATAGTACTAAAAAGAAATAACAAACAACTCTGCGCAAAGCTTCTTCATCATTTCAATGAAGAAATTGAACAAAAAGAAGTAATTGAACAAGTTTCTATAGTTGCAAATTTAATACCATATGCTGCACAAAAAAGTAATCAAGTAACCTCTGTACTTTGCAATGCACTGGTAAAAATTGTCCAGGCTAACGACTCATTAGCCTCAATAATTAAAGAAAAGATAAATCCTGTTATTCACACTTTAGTAGCACACCAAAGAAAAAAGGCTTTAAAAAAACTTCTTTGTATATTTGCTGATAACACTGAATCGGAAGAATATACAAGGATTAATCAAATTATACAAAGTAAGTTACAAAAAGGATTAACCGTATTTAATCCAGAAGAAAATTCTACCACAAAAGAAGCACTAAAATATATTTATTCTACTATTGATTTGATACAAGAATCGATATCAAACCCACAACGCACAGTAATATTCTGCAATATGTTGCTAGGTCATTTTATTAGCCAAGAAAAAAATTTCAGAACAGACATGCAAAAAATTATTTCTCCAATCATTCATCCTCTAATTCAAGCTAATAACATTGAAGCATTAAAACAAATTCGATATATTTTCTCTGATTTTAAAGATAAAGATACACAAGAATACAAAATCATACATAAAGCAATTAAAAAATATAATTCAGTAATAAAATCCAAGCAAAATGAACAGCTTGCAAAATTATCAGAAAAAAGTCCTCATGAAAAAGTTGCAACTGAAGATAACGATCAAGAATTAAACTTTGCTCGCACTGTTAGTACAAGGGAAACTACCAATCCAAGTGCGACTACTTTTGAAAATCCAATTGATTTTATGAGATTACAAAAGGAATCTGCTGAACTTACTGGTGTTCCGCTCTCAGATGAAGAAGCTGATGCATTTTTGATTAGAATTTTAGAAGAACACATCGACAATCACCCTTCTTGCAAGAAAATACCAAAAACATTTTATGAAGCTTTAGTGCGTCTTCAATGCATTGCTCGTTTGTTTGATAAAACTCGCTTTTATATAGGTGATATGGAAATTACAGAGAATGATTGTGTGATTAATAACTTAGTTCTTCCTCATCATATGACAAATAAAAGATTTAAACAGTGTTTTGATATTGTCAAAAATCGAACCGTACTTCTTTCCCATGAAAAATCTGTTGAAGCAATAAATATCATTCTTGAAAGCATCAGTAAAAAAGTAAAACCAGAAACGGCAGCCGAATATATAAAAGCAATTAATTGTTTACCCTCTTTTTTTTCTCATAACATTAAAAAGCAATTTAATAGAATGATGTATCAAGAATTATATAATATTCCTTTGATAACAACGGGTTTAAATTTTATTGGTTCGTTTGTTAATTATGACATAGTAAAAACCAAAATTAAACCTTATGAAGTTATCTTCGATGAAGAAGACAGGATAACATCATTCAAATTTAAAAAATCTGGAATTAACGTTGAAATATCTAACATACATTGGATAGGACAGGATCCTTGGGGTAAAGCAGTTATGGGAAGTGAAACATGTTATGGTACTGATCTAAACAATTTACACACTCTTCTAAATAGAAAATTTGAGGGACGAGCAACATATTTTGATGAAAACGACTTTATTTGGCGACTAAATTTTGAAGAAATGTTACAAAAACGTGCTCATGAAAATGAAAACAAGACACAAGAAAAGCAACAATCAAAATGCATTATAAGTTAGAATATATATTTTTTAAACCATATAGAAGGGACAATTCTATGAAATTATTTATAAAACAAGGTAAAAACACCTTATTACTTTCTCTCGTATTATTTACCGGAATCACGCTTCAGGCAATGGAACAACAAGGGAGCGAATACGGCTATTTAGTTGATACTCTTGATGCAGCAATGAAATCATCAAATCCCACTGCTTGCAAAGATCTTTTCGAAAGCTTTAGTAATGATCTTAACCAAAAAGATCCAATCGAACGAGCTGCTATTGTTGTTGGCTTAACACAAGAAGCAGCAGCGAAAAAAAATGAACAATTAACAGGGGTATTTTGCAATGCACTCGTTAGTATTTATAACACTAGCCCCGGAATAACAGAAGCAATGCAAGAAATAATAAGCCCTGTCATTCGTCCTTTGGCAGAGCACAAACAAATATCAGCATTGGGAAAAATTCACTGTATTTTTTCTAACAATATTGAAAGCGAAGAATATAGACAAATTGATGAAGCAATTAAAAATAAATTGCACGGTAATACAACAGTAAATACTGATGAAGATGAAGCAATTGCAAGATTATTACAAGAAGAAGTTCAAAGTCCTGATGACAATTTTGCACCTAAAGATAACGATCTCAACAGGGCACTAGCATTAAGTTTACAAACAGGCAGACAAGATGACGAACAAGCAGAATTAGAAAAAGCACTGCGTGCAAGCAGATTTACCAACCCTAGCGCACCCGTACTAACAGACATCGAAGAAGATGATGCAGTATTACGTATTGCACTCGCAGAAAGCTTACAAGTAAACACACCAAATACCAACTCAAATCCAAGCATCTGGAACAATCTCCGCAACATATTTTTAGACGGCTTTGGTAGTTAATACTATTTCAATGAACTGGTCATGCACCAATGTATGACCAGTTCATGAACAAGAATCGTACAATACCAAAAAATATGATAGGCTAACCCATTATGTTACGACAAGAAATTAATACCTATATTGAGAAACATTCATTAATGCCCCCAGGTAGCCGCATTATTGTCGGCTTATCAGGTGGCCCTGATTCTGTTTTTTTGTTGCACCTTCTCTATGGTTTACAAAAAACGTTGAATCTTACTATCATAGCAGCACATCTTGACCATCAATGGCGCATAGATTCTGCTTATGATGTATTTTTTTGCCAAAATTTAGCTCAATCATTGGGCATTCAATTTATCAGCGCAAAAGCATCCGAATTACAAACATCAATAAAATTTAATGGCTCACAAGAAGAAGTGGGTAGAAAATTACGTCGTCATTTTTTAGAACAGGTGCGCAGTGAACATAATGCCCATTTCATTGCACTTGGTCATCATGCACAAGATCAACAAGAAACATTCTTTTTACGCCTTGTGCGGGGAACAACTTTATCAGGACTCGTAAGTATGCGCCCTAAAAGTGGCTTTTATATCCGTCCCTTGCTAGTTACTAATAAAACTGAAATTATTACTTATTTAAAACAAAAGAACATTGCCTTTCTTCATGATTCAACAAATGACTCAGATTTATACTTACGCAATCGAATACGATCGAAAGTTTTACCGGCACTTGAAATGTGCGACGCACGATTTAATGGCAATTTCGAACGAACGATGAAATCACTCCATGAAATGGAAGACTTTTTAATCAGACTCACTACACAAACTTTCAACACCATAACAAAATTTGATGGTGCAAGTTATCACCTTGATATTTCTGCGTTTTTTGCTCTTGATCCAGTATTACAAAATCGCCTTCTCATGCAATGGCTTATTGCTGAACAAGTACCTTATACGCCATCAGAAACATTTTTACATGAGATTAGACGTTTTTTAAGTAATAAAAAACATAAAGAACATTCTATGCATCATCTCTGGTCTTTATATAAAGATTCAGGAGTGGCAACTATCATCAAGCATCAACCATATCATCTTGAAACGAATGAATTATCTTTACAATAAAATCGCCACGCCCGATCTTGTTCTTTTCCAATGCCTATGCGTTTATCCTCAATAATATTTTTTTGCGCTATTTCAATACCTTCAGTAATATACAAAGGTCCTTTTTTAGTAACATCAATACCATATAATTTTTTAGTAATATGCAAGGCTTGTGTTAATTTGCCTGGACCACTGGTAAGTTGATTGAGCTTTGTCGTTTTTCTATATTTCTCCATACTATCAATACCGGCAATTGGCTCCAAAGCTCGTATCAAAACTCCACCAGCGAGAACTGATTGTTTTTTTGCAACAACATTAAAGCAATAATAAAGGCCATAAATAAAATAAATATAAGCATGCCCTACAGGACCAAAAAGTGCTTCATTTGATTTTGTTTTCCCTCGAAATGCATGGCATGCAGCTTCGGTGCATTCATATGCTTCTGTTTCAACAATCATACCAGTACAATATTTTTCATCATCCTGACGAACAACGATCTTACCTAATAAATCACGCGCAACGGTAACGGTATCACGTTTATAAAATGCTCTCGGCAATACTTTTTTCATAAAATTTCTTCCCTTGTAATAAATAACTTCTTTATTTACTCCTTTTGCAATTCTAGAGTATCTTGTAAAAAAGGCAGCAAAAAAAACGGCGTGAGGAAAAAGTAATGAAGAATAAAAAACCTTATGAAAAAAACTTTCGCTGGCTCTTATTGCTTGCGATCCTCATCAATCTCCTTTTTCTCCTCTTTCTCTTTTTTATGAACTTTGATACTAACGATTTCTTTTTTAGTAAAAAAGATCCTGACCTCGTTGAACATGATGCCCCTGTTGTTTTTGATTCTATGCCCGAAGAACCACAACCAGAACCGCCACAATCTCAAGAAATTGCTGCTCTAAAGCCACGTGCCTCACAATTTGGCGCAACTGAAATGGTGCAAGAAGAACCTGAATTTAGCCCTGGCGTTTATGATCAAATAATCCCAGAATTTGTAGGTAAAGATCAACAAGATAATGAACAGGCAGAAGAACAAGAAGAAACAGTCGAAACTGAAAAAAACATTGAGCAAAAAGAAATCAAAGAAGAAAAAGAATCAGTTAAAAGTGAACACGATGATGTGCAAGAAGTGCTTTTTAAACCAGAAATAAAACCTATTGAAGCCAAAGAATTAAAAAAAGCGCCACCAAAAATGCAAGGACAACAACAAAAAGCAAGTCAACGCACCAACACTGGCAATCAAGCAAAAATTGCATCGCCTATTGAAAAAAAATTAACGTTTAATGATTTAGCATCAGGATTTTTGGCCTCATGGCAAAATGACGGCAATGATTGGCTTGAACGGGAGGGAAATGAAAATATTCGACCTGATTTTGAAGAAATGCGTTATCTCAGTTATCTGCAAAAAATTGCCTGGTATATGCAAAATGCATGGCAACGGCAAGATCGTGTAATCTTACAAAAAGGACCTTCAGAAATTGTGGTAACCGGAGTTCGCGTTATCATTGATAAAAATGGTAATCTCAAAAATGCGCTCATGATGAAAACATGTGGCTTTCATGAACTTGATGATATGGTTATGAACGGGATTAGAGAAGCAAGCCCCTATCCTCCCCTACCAGAACACTTCAAAAAAGAGGTTATGTCTTTTGATTTCGGCGTTAAACATTGGGCCTCAAACAGTCCCTTAAACTTTAATTTTAGGCGCTAAACGACAAACTAGACTTTTTAATGCTTTCGTTTTATAACTAGAGCCAAATCTCATATAGATGAAGCATTAGAGAGGAGTCAATGGCAAAAGTAATAATAATTGGAGCTGGGCTTACCGGGATTTCAACGGCCTATCATTTAGAAAAAAATAATTTTTTTGACTACCTTATGGTTGAGAAAGATGCAACAATAGGCGGTCTTTGTCGTTCAATTTGTGAAGATGGATTCACTTTTGATTATACCGGCCATTTACTGCATGCAAGCGATCAAGGATTTCAAAAATTAATTTATGATGTTGTTGGTATTGACACCTTAAATAGTATTTTCCGACGCTCATTTATTTATTCTCAAGATACTTTCACCAAATACCCCTATCAAATAAATTTATATGGATTGCCACCAAAAACTATCGCTGAATGCATTGAAGGCTTTGCAACACGCAAAAAAAGTAAAAAACAATCACACGCTTTTTACGATTATGTCTTAGAAAATTTTGGAAAAGGAATTGCAAAAAACTTCTTTTTCCCCTTTCAAAAGAAAATATTTGCTTATAATTTAAAAAAAATCACCTCAACATGGATGGGGCGATTTGTACCTTCAACGTCATTAGAGCAAATGGTAAAAGGAGCATTAGTTGATGCAACACTCGAAAATAAGGTTGGCTACAATGCCCATTTTTATTATCCAAAACAAGGTGGCATACAATCATGGATCACCAAATTAGCACAACAATTAAAAAATCCAATTCAAACTGAATGCGGCGTAACAAACATTGATCTTCGCACTAAGCAAGTTACCTTTTCAAATAATCAGCATGAATCATTTGATATACTCATCAACACAATGCCACTTGATCAGTTATTGCAACGCTTGGAAGAAAAAACAAATAGCAGCTTAAAACAGGCTGCCAAAAATTTAATCTGTAATTCTGTTGTCAACTTTAATCTTGGCATTGCTCGCCCAGACATTTCTGATAAACATTGGATCTATTTTCCTGAATCAACCTATCCCTTTTATCGGCTTGGCTTTCCTCATAATTTTGCTCAAAGCATGGCGCCTGAAGGATTTAGTTCTTTATATGGAGAATTTTCGTTTATCAACAAGTCTCCACGCTATGTAAAAGAGAAACTACATGCATCATTAACAGCAACAAAAAAGTTGTTTAACCTTAATCAAAAAGAAATAGTTACCGAAAAAATTATTCCCATTTCTCATGCCTATGTTATTTATGATTTTTGGCGAGAAAAAAATCTTCCTAAAATTCATCAACATTTACAAACGCAGAATATTCACTCAGTTGGTCGTTATGGAGAATGGAAATATTCAAGTATGCAAGAAGCAGTGCTCGATGGAAAAAAGATCGCAGAACAACTCATTGCAACGATACGGTAATATATAAAAAAGAGTAGGATTTTCGTATGAAAGCATTTTATAATCAATGCAATGTGTTAGTCACTGGCGGCGCAGGATTTATCGGTTCACATATTGCGCAAACACTTGTTCAGTATGGTGCTTATGTTACCATTTTAGATAATTTCAAAACAGGAAAAATAGAAAATATTGCCAACATCAAACAATCTATTGCCCTCATCGAAGGTGATATTACGCACTACGAAACATGCATAAAAGCAACGACATATCAGCAACTCATATTTCATTGTGCTGCAGAAACATCCGTTCCTGGTTCTATGCAAGATCCCCTCACCTGCCATACCGTCAATGTTACTGGTACTGCACATATGCTTGAAGCAGCGCGACACAATAAGGTAAAACGATTTGTCTTTTCTTCATCTTCAGCAGTATATGGCCAACAACCTGGCCTATGCACCGAAACAGCACTTTGCAATCCAACGTCTCCCTATGGCCTTTCAAAACTTATCGGTGAACTGCTTTGCAAACAATATACAAGCAATTTTGATCTAGAAACAATCAGTTTACGTTATTTTAATGTTTTTGGACCTCGTCAAGACCCTTTTGCCCCCTATGCTTCAGTAATTGCTCATTTTAAAGCAACAATGGCAGCAAATAAACCTATCGCCATCTTTGGGGATGGCCTGCAAACACGCGATTTTGTTCCCGTGAGTCAAATTGTAGAGACAAATCTTAAGGTAGGAATGCTCCCCGCTCAAGCCATTTCTGGCAGCGTTCTCAATTGCGCAACGGGTACAAGCATAACGCTACTGCAATTGATACAAAAATTAAAACATGAATTCCCAAATTTTACCGAATCAATAACGTTCGCTCCTGCACGACCAGGTGATATAAAGCACACCAGTGCTGACTGTTCACGATATAAAAAATTAATGGAACAGTATCAAGAACAATTTGGTATGCCAGCTTATCAAACAGAAAGCATATCAACTCCGATAAATCTCGAAATTTGCTAATGCTACCATCATTTTTATTGAAAATATGCTGACTCAGCCAGCAATTTTCACCTTTTTCGGGAAAATGACTTTATTTTTTTGTATGATTTTACCGTTTTTATAATTTTCCCACACATAAAAAAACATTCAAACAAGATTAAAAACAGGGCTTTTCGCTTGCCTTTTTTGTCAATCATGATAATATTATAGCATAACTGTAATTTTTCTACTTAAAACAAAGGAGTTGCTCATGAAAAAAATAATAATAACTTTTTTTATAATGCTTTTTACCCTGCCAAGTATCTTCGGCATGGAAGAAGATCAATCAAATAAGCGACAAGAAATAGGATATTTAGAAGCCGCAACTCAAGCAGCGGCTACTCCTAAATTACGCCTTAAACAGCATTTTAAGAGCCTAAAACATCGCTGCTTAGATCAGGTTGCTTCAACTACTACTCAAAACATTGATACCAACAGCCCTCTTGAAAGTAAGCCAATGCTTGAAGAGCTACAAAATAGTATGCCCGAAGAGCTTTATAGTGAATTACTCATTCACTTAGAAAAAGGCACACAACCAATATGGACACAAGCTGCTTTCGTACGAGGTAAGCTTAAAGCCCATAAAACTATTAATAACGGCAGCAATGTTGCCTTTCTTGATACTTATTTTAAGATTGATCCTGCTCAATGCCATTACATACCTCTTAAACATTCCCGAATGACTCTTTCTAAAGATTTTACTTTTATCAATAAAGTTAGATTTTTAGCCTCCGCACAAACAAGCAATTATATTGCTTTAGCTAATGAAGGCGAGCTTACTTTGTGGAACACAGAAAATGGCACAGAAAGTTTTATACCGATCTGCAATACCCCTATGAAGCATTCGCAAAAGATACTTTCACTCCTTGAAGATGAAGAATTAACAACATTAACTTTTTCTGCCGATGGAACATCATTAATCCTTGGAACTGATAAAGGTCGATGCATTTTCATTAATAACATCACACAAAATCTAGATTTTGATACTCCTGAATATCGCCCTTATTTTTCTTCAGCGATTACCGCATTAACCTGTTCTCGCGATGGAGAATATCTTCTAGCGGCAAATGATGAAGGAACCATAGTACTCTCTGAAAAAGAAAATAACTATGCTACTGCGCAACAAGTCCCTATAAATGTGCCAAAAAACAAATTCATTCGCGGTATCATCATATCACCTGATAACAGTATTATTGCCTGTAATGCAGATGAACAAGAATGTTATTTTTATCATACAACCTTAGAAAAAACCGTTTGTTATCCAAGATCACATTTTTTTGATATTGATAACGATAATTTAGCTCTCACCCGCGTTTTTGATAACAATCACAACTTTCTTGCGTATCTAGAAATAAATTTCACCACTGAAATTGCTGACATTAAAAAGGCATTTATTTTACCAAAAAACACTCAATTATGCCCAACCAATAAACACATGCCCTCATCATCAGCTCCTTGCCTTCTTGATATTGACCCAGATGAAGAAGAAACAACATGCATTCTTAAACCAAAAAGACCTGATATTGATGAACTGCTGTTCAAATTGGCTGTGCAAAAATGTAATAACTCACCAAATAAAGCTGATCTTTTAGCAGAATTAGTAAAAAATAATTTGAACCATGTTGCAACATTTGAAGGAATTCATGGGTCAACACAATCAAATTTATTAGAAGAATATATTAAATACTTACAACAACCTGCACAAGAACAACAACCCGCACAAGAATAACTCATTATTGATAGAGGTCGCCGCAAGATGTGCGACCTCCTATCATTTGATTTTTGCCGTTTTTTTTATTTATTGTTATACTTTTTTATACATTAAAAATTCTTTTAACAACCATTTTTCATTAACGTTAGCTTACCTTTATGAAACAAGATTATTATGAAATATTAGGCGTTTCCAAAACGGCATCACAAGATGAGATAAAAAGCGCCTATAGAAAATTAGCCCTCAAATATCATCCTGATCGAAATCCAGGAAATACTGAAGCGGAAGAAAAATTTAAAGCTGCTGCTGAAGCATACCAAGTTTTATCTGATCAAGAAAAACGCAAACATTATGATCAGTTTGGCACTGCCGATATGAACAACATGGGCGGTTATGGCCAAGACATGAATATGGAAGACATATTCGAAAATTTCGGTGATATTTTCGAAACCCTCTTTGGTGGTGCTGGTGGCGGCCGCAAAAAAAGTAGTAAAGCGAGTGGTCCAACACCAAGGCGCGGTCATGATCTCAACAAGGAAATAACTCTCTCCCTAAAAGAATCTTATTTGGGAGCCAAAAAAGATATCAGTTATTACCGTTTTGTCACCTGTGAAACATGCTCTGGCAAAGGTGCAAAGCCGGGAACTTCAGCACAAATGTGTACAACATGTCATGGCTCTGGCCAACAACAATACCGTCAAGGTTTTTTTGCTTTTAGTCAGCCATGTTCAACATGTGCGGGTCAAGGATTCATTATTCCTTCACCATGTACTGCATGCAAAGGACAAAGCCGCGTGCAAAAACTTGATAAATTCTCTATCACCATTCCTCAAGGCATCTACAATAATGCTGAATTACGAGTACAAGGAAAAGGCGATGAAGGCGTTTTCGGTGGTGGCGCGGGCGATCTATTTGTTCGTATTATTGTTACTGAAGATAAAAAATTTAAACGTATTGATGATGATCTAACCTGTTCATTAATGCTTACCTACCCTGAATTAGTACTCGGTTGTCAAATAGAAATGGAAAATATTAACGGCACTAAAGAATCGATCAAAGTTCCCAAAGGATCTCCCGTACATCATAAAATTATAATTCCGGGCAAAGGATTCGCTCATTTGCGCGGCAAAGGTGCAGGAAACTTAGTCGTTACCTTAAATTGTCATATACCAACCAAACTTTCAAAAGAAGCAAAAGAATCGCTCAACGCCTACTCAGAAATTATCGGCACTGATGTTAGCGATACTGATACGAGCATTGTAGGATTTTTTAAAAAATTTTTAGGATAATCAACCCAAAACAAAAAAGGAGTAATCGTGGTTATACGTTCTTTACAAAATGGTTTTGCCTTAAGCTTTGTTCTCTCAAGTTTGCTTTTAGCAACTGGCTGCACATCGCAAAAAGAGCAATGTTCAATCGAAGGTTCCGAAGCAAATAAAATCACAACACGAGCAGCTGATGCACAAACAGCTCAAAAAACATTAGAGAACAATCAAATTGATAAACAAACAGAAAGTGATAAATCAATGACAAAAATAAAAACCGCTTCAGGATTAGAATACGAAATCTTAGAAAAAGGCGATGAAACATCAACAACACCCGCCAAAGGAGCTAATGTCGTTGTGCATTATACCGGTTGGCTAGCTGATGCACAAGGAAACCCACGCTTAGATAAAAAATTCGATAGCAGCGTTGATAGAGGACAACCATTTCAATTTAAAATCGGCATAGGCATGGTTATAAAAGGTTGGGATGAAGGAGTGCTTTCTATGCACAAAGGCGAAAAACGTCGCTTATTCATACCAGCAAAACTTGGCTATGGTGCATCTGGTGCTGGGGCAGTTATTCCACCTAATGCTAACCTTATTTTTGACGTGGAATTAATTAATTTTAATTAATCACCATTTTTTCAAAAAAAGTAATAAAAAAAGCCTCCAAGACTGGGGGCTTTTTTTATTACTTTTTTTCACTTGAAAAAGGCCCAAAAACCGTTTAGAACCCTTGCTTTTTTTAAGCTGCCTTTGTTATGCTTATAGATGAAAGATATGATAAAGCTACCTTACAGGTTAGCTCAATAATCATACATACAACTCACTTGAGCTGTATACTATTTTATTTTTAGAAGGAGAAACTCATGAAAAAATTTATTATTTCAACATTTGCCCTCTTGTTAACTCTTGCAGCTATAGTTCCTGCCAATGCTGCTAAACTTGGCTATCCAACCTATACTGCTAAACTTGGCTATCCAACCTATACTGCTAAACTTGGCTATCAAGGAGAAAATCCAAAAACAGCAATAATACCAGCAACGTCAAATGCTGATGCATATTGTATAATTTTAAAAGAAGTACATGAAGCATTTGATGATAAAAAAGCAGGAGAATATATAAATAAACTTGCTAAAGAACAAAAAGAGAATGAAGCTAAAGCAAAAAACGCAAAAACAAAAAAAGAAAAAGAAGAAGCCGCAAAAGAAGCTCTTGATCTCGAAGTAAAAGCGCAATTGATTAATGTAATTGCGAAAAATGTTTCTGATCAAGTAGCCCTTGATGTAATTGGCCGCAAAAAAACCCAAGCAGAACAAGCAACAGCAGAAAAAGAACATAATGAAGCACAAGATGTTGCTGATGCTGCAAAAGTTACCGCTAAAACTGCCATAAAAGCTGTGACTAAATAACATCGTATTAAATACTATCGGGGCTCTTTTTTTACATGAGCCCCGATGCTTTGAAAAAGAAAAACGATGATTTACAAATGAGAGAGAATCATGAAAAAGTTTATTATTGTAACAATACTATTATCAATAAGCGGAACATTAATAAATAATATTAATGCGCGAGGCAATATATTACCTCCGGGTAGTATATCAGGTGAAACTGTAGAACGAGAAAAAAAATATCAAGAGAGAATAAGAAAACAGCAACAAGAATCAGAAGCAAGAAGAAAAAAAATAAGAGAAGGATATGCTCATGGAAAAAAATAAGATTTTTACAATGACACTTTTATGCACAATGCTAACCTTTAATGCTTTGCGTAGTGCACCAAGAACCTCTGCCAAAACTCATCATCCTTATCAGTTATTTACTAATGCATAAAATAAATCAAGGGTGCGAATATTACACCCTTATTTGTAATAAAAAATAAGAATAAACTATAATAATTTTAAATAGAGGAAAAATTACATGAAAAAAATTAATAAAATAATAATCATCTTATACGGCTTATTTATAATGAATGGTCTACATGCAGAAACAAAGAATGCATTAGCAGTACAAATTGATAACAAAATTCTTACAGAAGATATTTCAACGCTCATAAAAGATTTACAATGGGCCATTACTAATAAACAAAGCGGCGCTTATTTTAAAAAAATTGCCGATAACGCGCAAGCCCTTGTGGTAAAAATAAAAAATGCCCCAACAATCACCGAAAAAACAATGCTTATTGCAGAATTAGCAAATGAAGCTTTTAAATCTGGTGTATTACAATCATACGTCAAAAATGCCTTGTTGCTTCTTAGTATCGACCCCAATAAAAAAGGTGAATCATATGAACTAGCACAAAAAGAATTAAGTACTGCAAACTCATATGCTGATATAGTTCGTTTAGCAGCAGAGGAAGGCGCAATTGCATTTGTTCAATAATTCAATATACCTCTTTAGTTGCCAGTGATGAAAGGAATCACATGAAAAAATTAAATTTGATATTATTATTTATAGGTAATCTGCTAATACTAAACACAATGAACGGAAAAGAAGAGGCAATCAAAAAACCTGTATTCCATAAACCCTTAGTGCAAAGCAAAAAAAATGGTCAATTTATGACTATTAAACCTCTTGCCAAAAATAATACAGCTGAAAAATCAGTACATGAAAGAACAATGAAACCAGTTAAATCAAAAGAAATAGAAACAATTAACTTTATGTAAAAAACAGTAGCTTTTCCTTCATGAAATCAACCACATCTAAAATTTGTTACAAATATTGATTTTTATTGAGTTTTTTGCTATAATTAAAGTAAATGATTAAATTAATATTATTGCTTTTTTTTAGTTATTCAATTATAAATACCCTATTTTGAAGGAATATTATATGAAAAAAATTATGTATATACTTTTACTTGGATTCACCTTCAATGGTCTTTTTGCCATGGAAAATACAGCTGAAGATGCAGCTATTGCAGACCTTATTGAAAAAATATCAAAAAATGAACCCCAAAAAGATTTTAACAATGATATTCAAACAGATTTAAACAAACTTGAAGATGATATCAAACGCGCAGAAGAATATCATGCACAAGAAAAAGCATTCCAGGCAAAAGAAGAAGAAAAAGCCAAAGAAGCTGCTGCGTTATTAGAATTAATCGCACAGGAATCTGCTGAACAAAAAAATCTTGAAACTGCTCCAATTACATCAAAGGAAACTGAAGCGCAAGTTGCTCAAGACATCAAACAAGATGAAACGCTAGAAGAATTAGAAGCGCTCAATAAAACTGAACAAGAAATTCTCCAAGAACCAGCGTTGCAAAACGATGTTCAAGAGGCTTTAGAAAAAACTGAAGATATTGAATTATCTTAATTTTATTTAATCAAAATTTTAAAATAAAAAAGGCACCTTAATTGGTGCCTTTTTTATTATGTTTTTATGTAAAAATTATTTATGCGTTATTTGTAACCACAGATGCATTAGACATGCCTGCAATAACCGCTGCACTTATATCAGAAACTAATTTTTTTTCTAATTCTGCACTATCTGCTTTCCAACCTGCAATCGTTTCTTGCCATGATGCATTCGTATATTGAGAATGCAAAACAGTAGAAGCAACAAGCGCAAAAAACATCAAAGCTACCCCACCAAATGCAAAAGTAGCAGCGCTATGATCTAAACCATTAATTCTATTAAGTAATCTCACAAAACCACTTCTCCAAGGTTTAACATCTTCGTCAATGAATTTAGCTTTAATATATTCAATACGAGATTGCCCATCTAAAGGTCCAGTAACGTCATCTTGATAAACAGTATCTTTTGGTTCACCAAACTGATTCAAATCATTCTTTGCAATCCAAGCTTCAATTGCTTTTTCTTCAAGAAGATTATACAAATTTGCTGGATTCAATAGAGTTCCTGCAATAAAAGCCGCAACACCTGCTCCACCCAAAACAAAGAATGGCATCAGATTTGGCTTTTCAACAACAGCATATGATGAAGCATTATGCATTGCAAAGATAATCAAAATAGCCGCTAAAAAGTTCTTTTTAAACTTTTGTTGTACATTTACCATAAAAAAATCCCCTATAAAAATCAAAGAAATGATACTATAAAACATTTCAATTATAGGGCAAACCGAGATTTTTTCAATTCTTTTATTTTCTTTAAGAAATGGCCATAGTAATCATTCCAAGTATTCAGTGATTATTCTTAACAGAAAATCAACATAAAAAATAACCTAATGATCAAATATAACGACCAATGAGCCGAAAATGTCATTACGAGGCAACATTGTTGCCGTGGTAACCCAGATTATTATGTTCTATAAATAAAATCCTAAAGAAATTACATGTTATATAAAACTATGCCAAATAAGTCGTTACTTCTATAACAATAACTTCCAATGTATTACAAATTAATAAGGGAAAAAGAAATAGAATTTTATATACTGGGTTACGGCAACAATGTTGCCTCGTAATGACATTTGCGGCGTATATTATTTATGATAAAAATTGTTTATCACGAATATAAAATTTTCATTAGCAAATATTAAGAAAAAAGTTTCTTTAATTTTTTTTGTATTGCATCCTGTAAAAACTCATTAGAATCAGAAAAAAATGCCTCAACCAACGTTTTTTGTGCTTCATATTCATTAAGCCCACGCGATTGCAAATAAAATAATTGCTGTTCATCAAGATAGCCAATTGCACTGCCGTGCTGACAGCGAACATCATGAGCTTTGATTTCTAAGCTTGGCACAGATTTTGCTTGTGCATGCATACTTCCCAGTAATGTTTTGTTATATTGAGAAGCTTTTGTTTGTTGTGCCTGCCCATCAATAGTGATTATTCCTTGGTGTATACTTTTTGCATCATCAGTAACAAACCCGCGCAATGAAAGATCACTTTGTGTATGCGGCACATGATGATGTTGTTCAGTAAACAAAGTCATTGCTTGTGATTTATTCAACACATATACTCCCTGTAATACTGCCAAAGCATTTGCACCGAGCACGTGACAAACAACTTTTATAGTACACGGTTGAACATCAACAACTGCCAGAAAAAAATAGAGCTTTGCAGAAAATCCTAAAAAAAATCGATAATTACTTTTTGCATTGTGCTGATTAACAAAAAAATTTACTTGTACTTCGTCAAGCAAGATAATATCAACATTCACCTCTTGTTCAACATCGTTAGCATCTTCAATTGTTATCTGAATATTCGAAGAAACAATAATAATTGATTCAGCATTGGTCGGCGAAAATCTATATGTTTGAGCACATTCATCATTAATAAAAACTATTTGAACATTTTCTAAGTTGCGATCTTGAAAATATGTCGCAGAAGGTGCCAACTTTTGCTGATCAGAAAAAGAATATTTTTGAATGAAAGAAAGCCAATTTTTGTACAAAAATAATAACCTTTTTTTATATTGAAATGTATCTTTTATACTCTTGAGTATAAAGGGTTTTTTTATTTTACAAAACATTAATTATCTATACAATTAGAAAACATGTATTTTAAACTAATCTATTTTTATAATAAAAATAATTACAGGATTTTATGAACAAACTACTATGCATCGCGTTACTTTTTGCATTAACAAATTCTACTCATACAATGGAACTAACACCTGAAATACAATCAGCAACGGCATTATCAAAATCATCAAAAAAAATCAGGAATCCTCGCAAGCTCAGCTTCATCGCTGCTAAAGCAATGAAAAAGCAACTTTTGCCAGAAAAGTTTGATGAAACAAATCTTGACGCTACTGCTGCAACAATTCATGATTTATATGCCCAAATTGGAGGCGATCATGCAGAACATATCACGCAACAAATTACCTATGAACAACCATTGCCCTATTATGATCAATTACCAAAAAACGTATTTGATTTTTCCGGGAATGAACATTTCTTTAGCTTTTCTCCGTCACTACAACACCGCATACTTTTTGACAGTAAACAAAAAAAATTTTCAGTGGTAGACCATGAAAAAAAAGAAGTTGCATCATTTAAATCAACATCTCCGTATAATGCCATTGAAAGTGTTAAATTTTTAGGAGACAATTATCTTTCATATTTAAAAGGTACTCATCAAAATGACTGTGGGGAATGTGTCTTAAATATCTTTGAAGATGCGACATGGAAAGAAATTCTTACCGTTAATCCTTCAGATTCTATCATCGATGTTTCTTTATCATCTAATCAAAAGATTCTTGCCCTTGGACTTTTAAATAAAAAAGTTGTTTTTTGGCAACAAACAGAACATTCTGATCAATGGGAAAAATTTGATGAAGAAATTAATTTAGAAAATTTTTCCGATCAATTACAAGCAGTTGTTTATACATCACGTCCAAATCGATCTCAAACACACAATCCCAATCGTTTTTTTCATCATAAAGTTACTAATACTGTTCACTATCAAGAAATTTGCACTGCAATTTCCTCAATCTCATTTTTGCCCAATAAAACATCTGAAAATCCTCTTTTATTATTAGGCCTAACCGGTTATTGCCATAAACACCCCTGTGACGGCATATTAACTTTATGGAATTACACCAACAAAACCTGGAACTTACAACAAATATTACGCGATAAACATGATTGGCCGATAATCACTATTCAACCTTCCGTCGATGGCACCATGTTTTTAACTACTGCATATTCCCATATAGGCGGGACATCTTATACTACCTGTTGGCAAAAAAAGGATAACGACGAGTGGGGAATTTTAAAAAGAACACAACAACAAAATCCCACAAAAATTTCTGCATCATTTAACCCTTCAAATAATTCTTTTGTGCAATACCATACCCGCCAAGGAAATTGGTATATTAAACTTTTTTCTCTCGATGAAACATCAAGTAAAAAAGTAAAAAAATTGTCCGCAATGCGAATGCACTTTGATATTAATCCTCGTTTTCCTTTTGAATATGAATGGAAGGCAAACACAGCGCCAATTATGTGGCTCAACGATAATGAAATTGCTATCGGCAAGACTATTTTATCATTAAATACAGGAGTCAATTATGCTCTCTGCCAAAAAGCATTACTTGCAATTATCACAAAAAAGAGAATGCCATTACAAAATCAAAATAACGATATTCCTTTAGATCCCACGGTAAAATCAGGCCAAGACAATAAATTTTATGAACGATTGAAAAAATTCGTTAACTCAAAAACATTTTCTCAATTATCCCCCCAAGAAAAAATATGCCTTGTACATTACACCATGAGCTCTTTAAAATATCTCAAAAAAACAGGAAACAATCCTCAAATATTTCAAAAGATTCTTGATCCTTATTTAAATAATTCTTATTCTATGCATAGCACTTATTAAAACAAATTCGCACTAAAAAAAGTAGAGAAAATAATGAAAAAAATACTCAGTAGTATTCTTTTCTTGTATGCTTATTCATCACTCGGCATGGAACAAGAACAACAATGGAATCCTCGTGAATATGAAAAAAATGCTTTGCATCAAAATGAGGCTGCCAAAAAATTATTTTCATCAATCGAAACTGAATTAACTGGCAGTGAATCAATTGTTGATTTGGGATGCGGCCCAGGAATCATCACCGCTTATATGGCGCAAAAAACTCATGGGCATGTTACAGGTATTGATATATCCTCCGACATGATCGATTATGCTCAAAAAAATTATCAAGAAATAAGAAATCTTACCTTTTCTAAACAAAATGCCAAAACCATTAGCAAAAAAAATATTGATATCATTACCGCCTTCTCTTGCTTACATTGGATAAAAAAACAACGAAAAATGTTTCAATCAATCTCATCGTGCCTAAAAAACAATGGGCTTTTTCTTGCCACCATTGCCTACAAAAGTTCTCATCAAAACACCTTATTTGATGCTTTTCAAAAAGCAATTCTTTCTGAGCGATGGAAATCTTATCTTAAGGATGAATATCTCCTTGATGAATATTTATTCCCACAAAACGAAAATACCATTCTACCTCTACTATTTCAGGTAAAATTACAGAATAGAAAAATGACAGTTCACTCTACAACATTACAATTCAAAAACAAACAAGAATATACCGATTGGCTTAACAGTTGGATTTGGGCTTTTCCCTTTTTATGCACAATTCCCTATAGGGAAAAAGACAATTTTTTAGAAGATGTCATTGAGCGTTATTGTTTTAATCAACAAATTTCTGGCAAGAACCCCTTAGAATATGAATATTCAACCTTGCATATTATTGCACAAAAAATATGCAGACACTATTAATTATTCCTAATTGAAACTTTTTAAATAATATATAAATGTATTATTGTAAAAAAATGGTTTTGAGCTATACTTTATACTAAATGCGTAGGTTAACCTTTCAATAAAAGAATATTAGTATGAAAAAAATAATTTCCCTTGGTTTTCTCTTAATCGTCCCCTGTATTACCCAAAGCACAACGCTGAAATCTTTCAATAAACTTCCTGCAATTGGGCTTAGCACCCTAGAAAAAAACCCTTATACCATTGCCGCATTAGCTTCATCAATTGTAGCTGGTACTTCTTGGTATTATCTCAATGATTATGAAGAACGCTGGGACTGGGAAAAAATTACTATTGGCGACCTCATATTTCCTTCTGAATTTAAATGGGGATCTGCATCATCTGATTTACAAATTTCTGGCGTCCAAACAGCCCACAACCAAAAAATTCAAAATAATTGGACTAACTATGAAGATAAAAAGAATATTCCTGAAGAAAAAAGAATGGGAATTGCCTGCGGCCACTGGGATCGTTATAAAAATGATTTTGCTTTAGCAAAAGATTTTGGCTTACAAGTATTCCGTTACTCTATTGAATGGAGTAAAATTCAGCCTCATAAAAATGATGAATTTGATGAAGATGCCATGCAACATTATATTGACTATACAAAGGCGTTAATTGATGCTGGCCTTGAACCAATGCCTACCCTTTTTCATCATGCTTGGCCACTTTGGTTTGATGAACTTGGTGCATTTGAGAAAGCAGAAAATATTGAATATTTTGTACAATTTGCACTCTATGTTTTTGAAGCATTTAAAAAAGCAGGATTACTTGAACACACAAAGTTATGGCTCACCTTCAATGAACCTGCTGGTTATGCTGCCGGTGCCTATATTGACGGCAGATATCCACCAAATAAAAAATATGCTGTACTGCAATGTGGCACTGTTCTGAAAAATATGCTCGATGCCCATTGTGAAATTTATAAAAAATTTAAAGAAATTGATCAAACAGTTCAAATCAGTCTTGCGCATGCCGCAGTACCCGTGCAACCGTATAATCCTTGGAATCCTCTTGATCATACTGCTAAAATATTCAATTATCTGGTTAATACTGTCACCCTTGAATATCTCTCATCAGGAAACTTTGTTTGGCTTTGTAGTTTTACTAAAACAAATCCCAATGCCAAAAATACACTCGATTTCATTGGCGTCAATTATTATAGTCACACGCTCATCAGTTGGTTTAAAGAAAAAAACCGACCTTTTGAGATCAGTGCGGATTTAGTAGAAGGCAAACGAGGAAAAACGCTCTACGCAGAAGGTTTCTATTATGCATTGAAAAATGTTGCACACTATTTCCCTAATTTGCCTATTTTTATCACAGAAAGTGGCTTTGCAACTGATAATGTTGAAAATAGAAAATTATATATTGATCGTCATCTTTATGTTCTTAAAAAATTAATCGATGAAGGCATGCATATCATGGGATATTTATGGTGGACCTTTTTAGATTGTTATAGTTGGAACAAAGGAAATGGGAGTAAACACGGCATTTTCCACGTTGATTTTACTGATGCGAACTTACCAAGAACACTCAAAGAAAGTTCAATACATCTTAAAGACGTTATTGCACATAATAAAGAATGGCATGCGCATAATTGCTAACCAATTGAATTTTCCATTTCTAGTGCAATAAGACGATTAATTTCAACCGCATATTCCATTGGCAACAACTTCACAAAAGCATCGATAAAACCATTAACCAGCATTGCTTGTGCTTGTGCTTGCGTAAAACCACGACTCATGAGATAAAATAGCTGTTCTTCGCTTATTTTATTCACCGATGCTTCATGACACATTTCAACACCTTGTGATTTCACGTCAATTGTTGGATAAGTATCAGTACGTGATTGCGCATCAAGCAATAAAGCATCACATTGCACTTTTGATTTTACTGCTTTTAAATGTGGCAAAATCTTAAGCAAACCTCGATAACTTGAACGACCACCTTCTTTACTTATTGATTTTGCAACAATCGTTGAACGCGTATTTGAGGCACAATGAATTATTTTGCCGCCAGAATCTTGATGCTGTCCTCGCCCAGCAACGGCAATCGAAATAATCTCACCTTGCGCACCTTCTTCCTTTAAAATAATCGCCGGATATTTCATGGTCACCTTACTACCAAAGTTACCATCGATCCAACTCACTCGTGCATTTTTATAAGCAACAGCACGCTTGGTAACTAAGTTATATACATCAGATGACCAATTTTGAATAGTTGTATAGGTTACTTTCGCTCCTTCATGCGCAATAATTTCCACAACGGCACTATGCAATGCATTGCGGGAATAGATAGGTGCACTACAACCTTCTACATACTGCACAGAACTACCAGGTTCAGCTATAATAAGCGTTCGCTCAAATTGCCCCATACTTTCAGAATTAATACGAAAATAAGCTTGTAACGGCATCGTTACCTGCACACCGGCAGGAATATATACAAAACTACCGCCGCTCCACACGGCAGAATTTAATGCAGCAAATTTATTATCATGAGCAGGAATTATGGTTGCAAAATATTTTTTAAAAAGTTCTGGGTGATTTTTTAATCCTTGTGACATATCACAAAAAATCACGCCCTGATTTGCCCATTCTTCTTTTAAACTTTTATAAATGACCTCTGAATCAAATTGTGCACCAACACCAGCCAAAAATTCTTGTTCAGCTTGCGGAATACCAAGAGCATTAAAAGTGTTTTTTATATTTTCGGGAATTGATTGCCAAGTAGTATGTTGTTTTTCAAGGGGCTTAACATAATAATGAATATCATGTGCTTCTAAAGCTGAAAGATCTGCGCCCCATGTTGGCATTGGCTTTTGCTCAAAAATTTCTAATGCTTTTAAGCGAAATTCGAGCATCCACGCAGGTTCATTTTTTTGTGCAGAAATATTTTTAACCATTTCTGCATTTAGTCCCTTGGGTGATTTATAATAATTATTTTGAAATTCTGATTCATTCATGCGATAACTATTAAATCCTAATTATCAGATTCTGATTCGGATACAGGTTCAATATATACAAACTTATCATCGAAATATACTCTTGAATTTCCAGGGGCAGTGAATGTAGCAGGTTTCATCATGTAACGCCATATCCCATAACCCAAAGCAGTAACACCAGCCAAAAGACTCGAATCACGGATCATTGGTCCCCATATTTCAGGATCTTCATGAAATTTATTGGCAATATGATATATAACACCGCCGATTGTTGCGCAAATCATACCGGTTTTAAACACCGAAGCAACCGCTTCTTGCGTATTCATGTTATTTTTTTGTTTAATTTTTTTTTCTATAAAACTTGAAGATTTCTTTTTTTGGCCTGCTTCATCCATTGAAAAACTTTCAGAAGCAACAAACAAAATAACAAAACACATTATAATACTGTAATACAAATTTTTAATCATTTTATAACTCCGTATAACCTTGTTGATCAATTTTAAAGGCAAGATTTTTATCACCACTTTCAATAATTTTACCATTTCGCATGCTGTGCACAACATCAGGAACAATATAATTGAGTAATCGTTGATAATGAGTGATTATCAACAGTATTAATTCTGGGTTTTGCTCACGCGCAACGATAATGCCATGTGCCACTTGCGCAAGTGCATCAACATCAAGCCCAGAATCAATTTCATCAAGAATGGCCACTTTTGGTTTTAGCAAGAGCATTTGCAATAATTCAAACCGCTTCTTTTCACCACCCGAAAAACCTTCATTGAAATTGCGTTGCGCAAATGCACGATCAATGTGCAACAAATCCATTGCATCAAAAAGTATTTTCTGAAATTCAGAAACTGAAATATGTTGCTTTGCTATAATTGAATACGCTTCTTTCAAGCAGGTAAAAACTGAAACGCCGGGTAATTCATAAGGATATTGAAAAGCCAAAAACAAACCTGCTTGCGCACGCTTATCTGGCGATAGCGTTGTTAATTCTTGATCATCCAAAAAGATACTGCCACTCGTGATTGCATACCGCGGATCACCCATAAGCGCATGAGCTAAAGAACTTTTTCCTGAACCATTGGGCCCCATGAGAACGTGAATTGATCCAGATTTTAATGTCAGGTTTAAATCTGAAACAACTTGAATGTTTTCTATTGAAACTGAAATATTAGAAATTTTGAACATGAATGTTATTCATGACCATTTTGTGAGGCTGGTTGCTGGGGTATTAATAATCTTAAAGTTGCAATAAGCTCTTGATTATTGCCCATAGGCTTTTGAAAAAGATAAAATAAAGCAATTGCAACCGCCATTGAACCAGCGCTCGCCGCAGCTGTACTTACAATGTGCCATGTATGCGTATTACATTTTTTTTTCTCATGAAATTCAATTGCTTTTGTCGCATTAATTTTATCACGTGTCGCACTTTTGGCGCCCGGCAAATCGTCGATTTCAATTAATCTATCAACTTCCTGTTGATAAAGTTTAATTATGTCAGGATTTTTCTCTAAATCTTTTTCTAAAGCATCTGGATTCAAATATTTATATTTTTCAAATATAATTGATGCCTCTTGTGATTTAGGCGATTCACTATTTTTTTCTTCAGTAGTAAATATACCTGATTGATTTGAAGCTTCATCATTGGGTGATTGTGCAAAAATGCTAACACCTTGCAACAAAATCATTAAACCAACTACCAATTCATATAATTTTTTCATACTGAATACCTTTTGTTATCAACACATCTGCAAATTAAGAAAAATACAGAACAATTAATACGAATCGTATTAACAAAACAGTAATAAGTATAAAGAGTTTGAAATATGTTTGCAAAAATATTAACAGATAACACGAACAACTTCTTCCAAGCTAATTATGCCGGCTTGTAGTTTTTCTCGTGCATCATGCAATAAAGGCTGCAAACCATCAGCAAGTGCCTGTTCTTGAATCGCCTCAAAAAGAGGATTGCGCACAATAAGTGTACGTAACGCGTTACTCATAATTAACAATTCAAAAATACCAATGCGCCCTTTATACCCAAGATTAAAACAGTGTGAACAGCCAAGACCTTTATAGAGTTTTTGCATATTCACCGCCAATCGTTCTAGTATTTTTAATTCTTGCTCATTTGGTTCTTGTTCAACACGACAATGTGTACAAATCTTGCGCACTAAACGTTGGGCAAGAACACCTGTCAATGAACTATTAATCAAGAATGGTTCAATGGCCATATCCATTAAGCGCATAATGGTAGATGATGCATCATTGGTATGCAATGTGCTTAACACCAAGTGACCAGTTAGCGATGCTTCAATAGCAATACGCGCTGTTTGCTTATCACGAATTTCACCAATCATGGCAATATCAGGATCTTGTCGCAATAATGCGCGAATACCTCGTTCAAAAGTAAATCCTGCTTCAGGATGAATTTGGCCCTGCGTTATACCATCAATGTTATATTCAACAGGATCTTCTAGCGTGATAATATTTTTTTCAGCAGAATGTAATGCTGATAGCGTTGCATATAAGGTAGTCGTTTTTCCTGAACCGGTTGGCCCCGTTACTAAAAAAAATCCCTGCGCGCGAGCAATAAGATTTTTAAATTGTTCTAATATTTTTGGTTGTAACCCTAATTTTTCTAAAACAATAGTGTGATTTGTGCGATCCAAAATTCTAATAACTATTTTTTCGCCATAAATTGCAGGAAAGGTGGAAACGCGCAAATCAACCGATTTATCAGCAAGTTGTATGCGAAATTTTCCATCCTGAGGAATTCTTTTTTCTGCAATGTTGTTGTGAGCAAGAATCTTAATGCGCGAAATCACTTGTGCCGCACTCATTGCTTCTATCATGGGCTGATCATAAAGAGTACCATCAATGCGATAGCGAACCCTCAATCCCTTTTGCGTTGATTCTAAATGAATATCAGATGCATCACGTTCAATTGCTAACGCAATAATATCATTAACACGATCAATAATTGATAAGGCAATAAAAGCTTGATTTTCGCGCTCCAACATACTCTTTTTTACTCTTCTTCTTTATCAAGCTCTATTTCTTCTTGCGCCAGAGCTCGTGCTTCATCGCGCTCTTCTGCTTCAATATAATCAAAATCATCAGTCACTTGTAAAGAAGGATCATAAAATTCTTCTACCGTTTCTATAATATCTTCACCAATACCAACCATAAATTGAATATCGGACGACATATAATTACCAATATTAGGCAACAATGAATCATCTTGCGGATCGGCAGCAACAACGACAAGCATGTTGTCATTCAATTCTTGCAAAGGAATAATTTCATTGCGAAGCAAAAAATCGCGAGGAAATTTAATAACCAATGAATGATCAAAAAAATGACCTATCACATCAAATGATGGCACATTATAATAGGCACTTAATGCTTTTAATAAATCTTCTTTTTCAACAAGTTCTTCCTGCAATAAAAAATTATCAAATTCATCTTCCGATTCTGCTTTAAATAATCTTTTTGCATCCTTTGATTCTTGAGGAGTAAAAACCTTATTTTTTTCTAAGATTGTACAAAGTCCGTCGACAAATTTATCGCCTTTTCTCATGCTATTTTCCTATCCAACTTTATAACCAATCAAGAAACCTACACTCGCGCTCAAAACAATCGGAATATTATTTTTCATCCAATCTAAATAGGCATTACCAACTGTTTGAAAAGTATCCGACTGCTGTATTCCTACCATTGTTTTCAATTTTATCATATCTATCGTTATTATTTGAAACGTATTAAGAGCATAAAGCGCTATACAAGAAATCACTATACTCAAAAATAAATAACGCATACACTTTTTGAAAAAAAAGCCAAAGAAAAAACCCGCACAAAGATATACCATTAAATTCATGACGCCGTTAAATGATAAATCAAATGATTTGATGAATTTTTCCAAATCAAAGGTAGATTTTATATGTTCAACCCAGCTTGTTTGCGCTTGTGTTTTGCTTAACATCTGATGAAACCTTTATTGTTAAATAGGTATATTAATAATTCATTGTAATGAGTATAGCCAGAGGGATACCAAAACGGCAAGAAATTTGCACAAAAAAAAAGAGAAATATTTTTTTAGGATATTTCTCTTTTTTTATTTTTTTAAATTACTAATTACTTAGCAACCAAACCTTTTAAGGCCTTGCCTGGCTTAAATTTTGGAACTTTTTTAGCAGCAATTTGCATTTTTTTCCCGGTAGCAGGATTAACGCCAACTCTTGCTTTTCTTTTCATAACAGAGAAGGTACCAAAACCAGTAAGAGCAACTTGTCTATTCTTTTTTAATTCTTCGCCAACAACATCGATAAAAGCTTCTAAACAGCGTTTTGTTACTGCTTTTGATTCTTTTGACATTTTTGCCATGCGCTCAACTAACATTGCTTTATTCATAAATCTTCCTTTATCTGATCAGCTATTATTACATCAAGTAAACAAGACTAAATTACCTACAAGTACATTAGTATAGGAGAAATATGTTTGTCAAGTTTTACTTGATACAAAAGACTTGGTGCCGAGAGCCGGACTCGAACCGACACGGAGAAACCTCCGAAGGATTTTAAGTCCTTTGCGTCTACCATTCCGCCACCTCGGCAAGCAATTTTTTCAATTTTTTAAATTTTCAATTTCTGGAGGCGGCACCCGGATTTGAACCGGGGATCAGGGTTTTGCAGACCCTTGCCTTACCCCTTGGCTATGCCGCCCTCTTTTTTTATTGATAATATAACAGTTTTATCCTTTAACCGCAAATTCTTCTAACTTTTTCTTTAATTCTTCTACAGAAATAGTTACTACGGCAGGTTCTCCATCATTTTTTTGTTCTGTCATACCAGGTGATTTTTCAAAATCTTTTAAATAAATTTCTTTGCAAGGACCTTCAACGGCAATACCCACGTGCATCGCTTCTGCCGTACCACCTTCATAAGCAAATACATTTTTGAAGCCTAATGTATGCAACATCTGCCATCCTGCAGCGCTTGCGGTACATTTATAATTTGTACAATGTATTACAATTTCAGTTGCATCTTTATCCCAATGAGATTGCGCATATGATTCAAGATTCTCAAATGGTATGTTGATTGAACCTTTTATATGACAATCATCATAAAATTCTTTATCTAATACGTTCACAAGAACGAATGCTGGCTTAACAGCTTCTTGAGTTTCTTTTTGTTCAAATAAGCGGCATGATGACACTAATGCAAGAGTACCACAAACAATGCTCAATATTTGTATGTTTTTTATAAAATTCATTTTTTCCTTTCATTGTAGTTGTAACAATTTTTTATATTTCGATCTTCTAGATAAACGTTATTTTTTCGTCTTAACCTCCATTTTTACTATTATCTACTGTTTCGGATTACTCTTTTCTAAAATTTGATTAATAAATAGAAAATAAGTATGAACTTCGCCTATTATAATTTGAGCAATTTCTTCTCGATAAATATGTGATGTCAAATTTCTTTGCTCAATCATTTCTTGCGCTAGGTCACTTTCTTTTTCATTCAATAAACCTATTTTAGCACACATTCTCATAATATTTTTAGGGCTACTAACATCAATACTTACACCTTGTATTTCTTCAAGATATACTTTGAGATATTTCCAAAGCAAATCAACAGAATATTCAAATCGTTGAATGACTGAATCTCGCAACCCTAAAACTACCTTATGCATATTAAGCTCAAGAAAATTACTTCCCGATAATTCCTGTTCTTTTTGAAGCAACAATATTTTATCAAATAAATCTATAGCTTCTTTAAAACTATTCACCGCTTGCATCAAGGTTTCATACTTTAATATTACTTTTTCTCGCTCCATATTATTCCATCTTTCTTTATCTGAATCTTCATTTTTTCTGATACCGCATGCAAATCAACAACATCAACAAATACTGGCAATAAAGAATCTTCCAAATCACTCATAATCAATAATATTTTCTTATGATCAATTTTGACAAGATCATCAAGAGCAATATCAAAATCAGCACCCTCTCGATTAGTTTTTCGAGCACGAGAACCAAATAAATAAATTTTACATGTTGGAATATGCTTATGAACAATATCAATTATTATTTTTTTATAATCCATACTAATTTAATAAACCCATTGAAAAAACCTACTCCAACGAACACGTTGCCAAAAATCAATTGGATGTTTGATTAAATCAAGAATCCACCATGATTCATGGCTATCAATTGACCACAAGCGCACAATAATTTTGCCATGAATCAATTTACCGTCAAGTGGTCCCCAAAAACGCGAATCATAGCTTCCCAACCGATTATCACCCATCGCCCAATATTGATTTGAATCCAACGTGATATCAAAAATATCAACATTCCTACCATATTGATCAAAGGAGGGAGTTTGAGGTAACCGTAACCAATCTTGATCATATGTCTTTGACCAACGCTTCCCAAGCTCAACGTCATACTCATCCATTCGATAAAAAGGCTGATCATTAAATGAAAAATTTTCATCGTAGGAAGAATGCAATAGGCATTTATTATTATAAACAGCAATAAGAGGATATTTATTTAAATAAGGTTCATCTAATTTTTCCCCATTACGATAAATAACCGGCTTTCCATCTTCAATTACTCCTTTAATATGATCACCAGGAAGACCAATCACTCGTTTAGTCCAATTAGAAGGTCCCCAAACATAACGTTGAAAAACGTCCGTAAAATAGTTATGAGAATAATTAAAATTGGGATCATTAAAAGTAATAATATCGCCATACTTGATTGGTCGAAATAAATATGAAAATTTATCAGCAAAAAAACGTTCACCAACTAACATGGTTGTTTCCATTGAACCCGTTGGCACTTGATACAGACCATAAAAATAAGTGCGAATAAAAAAGGCAATTGGCACAATAATAAGAAAAGATTCTATATATTGAGCAATTTTTGATTTATGAGGACGTTTAAGCCAAACACGAAACTTATTAATAAATTCTAACATTGTTTTCTTTCGTTATATATGATTCAAGATACTCTTTGAAGAAACCGATTCCATCGAATACGTTTCCAAAAATCAAGGGGATGTTTGATCAAATCAAAAATAAGCCATGATTCATTGCTATCAATTGACCATATTCTAAAGACAATCTTTCCATGTATCAATTTACCATCAAATGGACCAAGAAATCGTGAATCTTTGCTTCCCAGTCGATTATCACCCATACACCAATATTGATTTGGCGCCAAGTGAACATCAAAAATATCAACATTTCTTCCATAGTGATCAAACGAAGGCGTTCCCGGCATTAATAACCATTCTTGGCCATACATATCTGACCAACGTTTTCCTAATTCCGCCTCATAGTCATTAAAACTATAAAATGGTTGATCACTATATGAATAAGCTGGGTCATAAGAACGTGGCGCTTGGATGCGATTATTTTTATATAACGTAATAAGAGGAAATTTGTTTAAATATGGTTCATCTAATTTTACATCATTGCGATATACAACCGGTTTTCCATCTTCAATAACGCCTCTAATATGATCACCTGGAATACCAATAACACGCTTTGTCCAATTAGTAGGACCCCATACATAGCGCTGAAACAAATCAACCCAATAATTATCAGAATATATAAAAGTAGGATCATTAAGAGCAATAATATCGCCATGCTTTATTGGTATAAATAAGGGCGTAAATTTATCTGAAAAAAAACCCTCCCCAACCAATATCGTTGTTTCCATTGAACCCGTCGGTACTTTATAAAGTCCATAACCAACCGTTCTAATAAGAAATGCAATCGGCAAAATAATAATGAAGGTTTCAAGATATTCTGCAACGATAGATTTATTCGGTCGTTTTCGCCATTGATGAAATTTTTGAACGAGTGTCATTATCGCTGATCTTTCGATTTAAATGTTATTTCAAAAAATAATCTGTTATTTTATCTACTTAAATTTCGTAAAGGATTAATACGCTTACCATCTTCAATTACTTCAAAATGTAAATGCCATGCTTTTTTACCATGCACATACCCCGTGTCTCCAACATGACCAATTAATTGACCAGCATTAACATAATGCCCTTTGCTGACTAACATGGAATCCAAATGCGCATAACGCGTTCTAAAATGTTCATTGTGGGCAATCACGAGCGAATTCCCATAACCTTTTGGTGTATAAGAAGACTCAATAACAATTCCTTTTGCTGCCGCATAGACCGCCGTACCTTTTAATGCTGCCATATCAATACCATGATGAAATCCCCATGCTTTATCATTCTTTTTCTTTCGAGGACCAAATTTTGAGCTTAACCAAAACTGTGATCTATCAATCGGCCATTGTAAAGTAAAATTTCGATATTGCGTTAAACTATAATGCTGTTGCGTTGTATGATTACGCGAACGCACACGTCGATTTTTATTGTGCCCTTGCTTAATCGAACGAGCAAATGATACTTGTGAAGCTATTGCTTGCCCATCGTAACTATCATATACATCAGACAATAGAGATTCAAGATTATTTGCTTTACCAAATGACAAAGCTGAATCGCGTAAATACAAAGTATCACGATTCACCACATTAAATTGAGTCTTCAACGATTCATCATTATCGAGTATATCAACAGAAGAAGAAATATTATCTAATAATTTTTTTTTTTATGTATACTGCAAGCCTCTTTATATGCTTGAATATACATTTGATATTCATCTTGCAAAATCACCATTCGCCGAGATTGCTCTCTAAAAAACTGATATTCTGCAATCAACAAACCGGTTGTAATAAGCATTAAGACACATAATAGAGTAAAAAATAATGTACCTAATGCACTAAAAGTATGCTTAATCGTTTTATTCCTATTGTTAACAACTAACATATTCTAAAGCGTCAGTCTTAAGCCAGCCTGATTGATGATCACGGCTTACTTTGCACCATGCACCTCGCTTTTCATGTATTACGACTTCTTGTCCTCTTGCTATCTTTCCTCGTTTACTAAATTGCTCATCAGTACCAACAAACAATAACGCTTCTTCATTTTTTATGATTCCACGCTCCTTAGAAAGCAAAAAAACTTTTAAGGTGAGCCCAGAACTTATAACGCCCTGAGGCAGCAAGAGAAATAAGAGCCAAATTTTTTTACGCAAAGATCTAACCCAACATAATCCAAATAAAAGTATATACCAAGATAACAAAAACAAAAACTGCCATAATCCAATTGAATATGACTGTACCCAATTTTCACACGCGTTTAAAATTTTATTTTTATGTGTTGCTTCGATCCGTAATTTCTCGGCTGCTTTTTGGCAATTGTGCTCAATGGGTAATCCTACACAGCCCCTATTCTCAGCTTTTCGCCAATAAATAAGCGCTGAAACATAATCTCCTATACGATACCAACAATTACCCATATTATATAAAACAATACCACTTTTCGGTTCAATTTTTTCATATAAATGTAATGCTTGTTTATATTCTTTTTGCTGATATGCAGCATTTGCTTGCAAAAAGAATTCTTCATAATTAGCAGAACAAAAAAAAGGAATCAAAACAAAAAAAATTATATTCAACATCATCATAATTTTTCTTCCAGTTGCTTAAGCCAAATTTCAGCTCGTTTAACTAATTCTGCATCTATTTTTGTTTTATTTTTTGGCATAAAAGCAGCCTCTTCAAGCTTATGAAAAAAGCGACGCCATTGTTCAATTACATCATGAGAAAATCCTACGTGGTTCAATTTCGCTTCGATAACCTCGGCAGTAAGATCTGATAAAGATAGTTGCAACCGGTCAGCAAATAAATTCATAAAAATGTCATAGAGCGAAAACGATATCATAGTTGTTTTGTTATTATTTTTGAGCTGCTTTTTGGCATGCTTAAAGGCATATTTTTTCGTTAAATACTGTTTATGAATGTTTCTGTATTCAGAGATATACATTCCTGCAAAATAATAGCAACAATACAAAAGTGGTAACAACGTTGCTAGTAAAAACCAAAACCATGATAACGATCGTTCTTTTTTTAATAACCAAGATCCAGTTACCTGTAAAGGAAAAATATCATCCTCATCAAAATCAATTACAACAGGTCCATCTGGTTTTATTATTTGCTCATTTTTAATCAATTGATTAGGCGTAATGATAATTGGTAAGGGCTTCGTTTTTAACATCTCAAATACTTTTGTTTCTGTATTAAAAAAAGTAAATACCTGCTCAGGAATCTCATAAGAACCCGGTTTCATCCCCTGCACAATATATTCAAAAGATTTTTTATAATGAGCCACACCATTTTGATGATTAATCATTTTTGACTCATAATATTTTAAACCATCTTGAATAACTAAATGGGGTGCTTTAATTTCATCTAAATTAGTTTTACCTTCCAGCATTAATGTCAACACCATTCCTTCACCCACATGAGCTTTTTGTTGATTAAGAGTTGCACTAAAATGGGAAAAAACACCAATGGCATCAAGAATGCCAGCATGATAGGGCAAAGGATCAATAACGAGAGAGAGATCATTAGAAAAATAATTTTGTGGCGGTGAACCAGCACCCAATCGATGCAGCATCGCGCTAAAAAAGTCTTGCGATCGTTCTTGCTTATTAAGCAATTTACACTGCGCCCTGAATGGTGGAATGATAAGCGTACCTACTTTATTCAATGTTAACTCCGCATGCCACTCTGCATATTCATACATAACGTTGTCAATGGTGACCGTTCCCCGGTCAATCTGCTTTAATTCACTTAAACTACCCATTGATGGATCTAATTTAGGTTGTTCGATAGACATAAGTTCAGTTGGCACGCGCGTATTTAACCGAACACGCACAACGATTTTTTCACCAATAACCGCTCGATCAACACTAGTCGATAACTGCACAATAACATCCTGCTGTTGTTCTTGCACAACCGAAAAGGAAAGAACATTTGACTTACGAGTAGTTCTTCTTTCACCAATCATATGCGCTGGCCCAATAACATAGGTACCTATCGTATCAGCTCTAATTACATACGTATGTTGTGTCGTAACTTTCGACATCATAGTAAGGCGACTTGCTCCGCGAAATTCATGATGCAACGCATTAAGACCTGGTATAACAAGCTTGTGCAAATCCTGATTACCATCAGCTTTTATTTCTAGCAAATAAGAAACACCGCGCATTAACTCTTGCACCGAATGTCCGTTCATATCCGTAACATTCAGCGTTAATACATCGGTGCGAGCAAATACATTTGCAAAAAAAACCGTTATTAAAAAAAATATTTTACCAATTTTTTTGACCATGGCGACTCGGCATCTGTTGTTGAATTTGTCTTTTAAACAATGCTTTCGACATCTGTGCATCATGCTGCTCAACTAATTGTAGTAACATTGTTTCTTTATCAGTAGGTTCTTGTGAAACCTGTTTATCATTTGTACCATCATTTTTTGCCTCTTGCAATGCTTCTTGCGCGTGGTTTTGAGATGCTTGATTTTGACATGCAGCTTGCTCGTCTTGTTTTTCTTGAGCCGATTGTTGATCTTGCGATTGCGCTGATGATCGATCATCAGAAGCATTTTTTTGATTTTCAAAATTATTTTTTTTGTTTTGAGCATCATTACTTGCATCAGATTTCTCTTCTTTATCTTGCTCATCACGCTGCTTAGGATCTTGATTTTGCTTATTGCGCTCATTCTCTTTTTTTCTTGTTCGGATGAAGAATCTTGTTTTTGTTCTTGAGATTGTTCATCATCATTTTGATTATCTTGTTGCTTATCTTGCTTATTTTTATCGGTATCTTTTTTATCAGAATGATCATCATTATCGCTCTTTTGATCTTTTTTATTCTCATCAGATTCTTTTTTTTGCTGATCTTCTTGTTGCTTTTTTTCTTCAAGAATTTTTTTTATCTGATCAATCATCTTTTGAGCATATTCATTATCCGCATTTATTTTTAACACTTCTTCATAACTTGCTAAAGCATCTTCCCACTGCTGCATATGTACTTGGCTCAAACCACGATCATACCATGCTTGCTCTCGTAATGACGCTGACGCTGTTTTTGTTTGCGTTACAAGATTAAAATATGCAACAGCTTTAACAAACTCTTTTTGTTTTAAGGCAACTTTACCAAGATTATAAGCAACTTCGGCATTATCTGGTTCCTGTGTAAGCATTTCATCAAGTAAATACTGCGCTTGCTGCATATCACCTTGTTTATACGCATTTTGCACACGATATTTTTCAAAATAACATTGCATCGTGCCAGTCATTGTTATAAATAACAACACAATCATTTTTTTCATAATAACCACGCAATAAAAAAGCATATAAAACTAATTGCTACAAAATAATTATAATGATCTTGCAATGCAGAGATCTTTTTATCATCAAATTCAGCCTTTTCAATCGTCTCAATCGAACGAATTATTTTTTTTATATCACTCATATCATTATCATGAGCAAGAACATACACACCGCCAACTCCTTCAGCCAAGCTCATTAAAATTCCTTCATTCAGCTGAGAAATCACCACAGAACCTTGCTCATCGCGTTGATAATCAATTTGTTTTCCTTGATCATCAATAATAGGAATAGGCGCACCTTCGGGAGTTCCAACGCCAACAGTAATAATAGGTAATCCTATGCTATGCGCTTCTTGTTTGACGGTTGCTAAATTACTAGAAAAATCCTCACCATCAGTAAAAACAACAAGTGCTTTATTTTTTGTATTCAACTGATTTTTATAAAGCATAATTACTTTTTGTAAGACGCGATCCAATGCTGTTGTGCCAGAAGAAATTGTTTCAGAATCAATTTGATCCAAAAAAAGCATAAACGCTGCATAGTCTGTTGTAAGCGGACATTGTACAACGGGTTCTCCAGAAAATAAAACCAAACTAATTCGTTCTGATGCGAGCGAATTAACTAATACTTTAATTTTTTCTTTCGCAAACGCCAAACGATTGGGCTTGATATCTTGTGCAAGCATGCTTCTAGAAACATCGAGAGCAATAATAAGATCTCGACCTTGTTGTTTGATTTGTTCTTCTTTTTTATCCCATTGCGGTTGCAATAACGCAAAAAATAATAAAATCATCGCACAAGAAATCAAGAAAGCTTTATACCAATTTTTCTTTGCTGAATAATGGCTAATTAATGCCGAACGCCATTGCGGCGCGCTTAGTAACTCAATAGCATGATGTTTTTTTTTGTAATACCAAATCACTAACACAATCATAGCAATCACGAATGGTAGATAAATGCTATAATGAGCACTAGCCCATGTAATGCCAAACAAACTCATTTTCATATAATAAACCAAATAAAAGATACCAGTAATTCTATTAATAAAACTATAAATGCACCAAAAACAAAGTAGTGATAAAGATCATAATACTGAGTGAAAATATCAGTTTCATATTCTGTTTTTTCTAACCTATCAATTGTTTCATAAATTGTTTTCATATCATTCGGTTTTTTTGCTTCAAAATAACGACCACCAGTTTGTTGCGCAATGTAATGCAATAATTCTTTATTAACACCAGGAATTGCTTGAACGCCCCTAAAAGGATCGTTAAAATAACGCACTCCATCATACCCAATGCCAACAGTATAAATTTTTATGCCTAATTTTTTTGCAACAGCAACTGCCTGTTCCACCGGCACATCTTCAGCACTTGGCGTTCCATCCGTTAACACAATCATTATTTTATTAGCTGCTTTAGAATTTTTCAATCGATTAGCAGCCATAATAATACCAAGACTCAACACCGTTCCAGAAGGATCAATAATACCAATTTGCGTATCATGCATAATTTCTTTTAAAATCTTTTTATCCAATGTTAAAGGGCAACGAGAAACCGCATCATGCGCAAAAATAACCAAACCCAAAGGATCATTTTCTCGCTTATCTATGAATTTTATAGCTTCTTGTTTTGCAACGTGTAATCGTGAACGTTGATCATTTGGATCATCACAAATTTGCATGCTCCCTGAAACATCAAGCACCAACATCATATCAATGCCTTCAACGTTAATTTTTGATTTTACATCAACAATACGTGGTTGCGATAACACTATTGCCAAAAGCATCAAGACCAATGATTGTAACAATGGCGACACATAAAACACCCAAGTCTTCTCAACACCTTGACCATTTTTCTTCAAATACGATGTTAGAGGAAAATGGTACGATACTTGTTTTTGACGAGTAATTTTATACCACAAGAAAATGAGAATAAGCGGCACCAAACTATACAAAATCCAAGGATGCACACAATGCATAGTAAATATCATATGATTATCACTGCTCCGTTGTAGTATGACTGATAAACCAAGCACGAACTCGTCGCGTAAAATCTGCATCTGATTCATGAGGTTCAATAATAAATGGCTTTCCAATAATTATGGTAATAGGAGAATAATTAATATAAAAGCTTCCCGGAGGGTATACTTTATTCACCTTCTCAATAAAGATGGGGACAAGAGGACATTTAGCTTTTTTTGCTAATAAAGAAAAACCTTTTAAAAATTCATGAATTTTGCCATCAGTATAACGGCCTGCTTCAGGAAAAATTATAAGGTCACGTTTTTTCTTGCCATCAAATATTTTCAATGCTTTTCTCAAACTTGCTAGCGCTTTTTGAGGCGTTGATGGGTCAACAGAAATTCCCATTCGCTTACCAAGAAAACCTAAGAATGGCACTGCAAGCAGTTCGTGTTTAAAAAACCAAATATTAGGATAACAATGCAACACATTACCAACAAGAGGAATATCCAATGCTGATTGATGATTTGCAGCAATAATCGCAGGTTCATGAGGTATATTTTCTTGACCAATAATTTTTATCGGCAAACATAACGCACGCACAGTGACTTTATAAAAAATACACATACACCAATAATACAAAGGATTATCATAACGAATTTTTTCTGGTAACAAAGCAAACACAATACAAGGGAGAATTGTTACTATTCCTATCAAAATAACAACCGTATAAAAAAATAATGTTCGTATTATTTTCATAAAAACAACCTATTTTGCATCAAAATAACGTTTAAATTGCTCATGAACCTGTTTAATATAAAAATTCGATACAAAGCAAAAAAAGATCGGCAATATCAATTTCGCCAAATCATTTGAAACAATATATAAAATATTTGCATCAATACTAAATAACAATGCATATTTTAAACTACTAAAAAGCATATTTCTCATTAATAACCAACTTGCTGTCGATACCATACCTATAATAATAAAAAATGGATAATTATAAAACACCATCTTAATAGACCTATATACAATTTGAAGTTGCGCAAAAAAATTAAGAGATATATCAAGAGAGAAAAAAATAAGCACCATTAAAAATGGTGAAGCATAAATAGTAGGTATAAGAGAAAATGGCGCAACAAGAAATGGCAAAGCAAAAAATTTTATGATAATACTCCCAATAAGACTCCACTCAAAAACAGGCTTTAACATTAAAACAATAACAGGCCAAGCAAAACGCGATATCATAGTAAAAAGTACAAAATAACCGTAATACATGCCATGATCACCATAATATTGATAGTTTTTTAAGCTAATTGACGGTCGTATGGTTAAAAAGGTAACAAAACCAAGTAAACACCATGCCAAAAACCAAATAATGCCGATTGCCTGATATAAAGTAGGTGTAAAGGCATACGTTTTATAAACAATATCAGTCCCTACACATAACAAAAATAACCACCAGAATTTTTTAATCAAAATCCCATATGTTTCAATAATGGTCTTAAGAGTTACTAAAAAAAACAGCTTTCCATGAGCTGGTGCAAAGATTCTTAACGATTGAAGCCAAGAAGCAAAAAATTCTTTTATAGATTGAAGCATCGGAAACCCCTTATATTTATTTTCTTATCAATAATTATAAAATAATTATTTTATCTTACTCTTACAGTCAATAAAAAACTGACTTATGGAACCCTAGTTTTTAGAGTAATATATAAAAATATTTGACATTTTGAAAATATTTATTTTACTATTAAAGAGTAAATGATAGTACCTAAGGCCATAAACACGTACTTTACCAAACTGTTTATTAGGTTCAAACTATAGCGAAAAAAAATTATAGCAAGTGTTTAAAAACGAATTATGTAAGATAGTATGAAAAAATTATTAATTGTTGAATCACCCGCAAAAATAAAAACAATCTCGAAGTTCCTTGGTAAGGATTTCAAGATTATGTCAACGATTGGCCATATCAAAGATTTACCGCCAAAAGAAATTGGTGTTTCTATCGGCGATGGCATTGATATTCATTATGTGGTGTTAGATAAAAAACAAAAAGTAATAAATGATATCTGCAAAGAAGCAAAAACTTGCGATGAAATCTTTTTAGCTCCTGATCCTGACAGAGAAGGTGAAATTATTGCTTGGCATATTAGTAATGAAATTGAAAAAGTAGTTAAAGATCCCTCCATAATTCATCGCATTACTTTTAATGAAATTACTAAAACAGCAATAACTGAAGCCATTGCACATCCTTCAACCATTGATATGGAAAAAGTTGCCGCACAACAAGCACGACGAGTACTTGATCGATGGGTAGGCTATGAAGTTTCTCCTATATTATGGCGCAAAATAGCAAAAGGTCTTTCTGCCGGCCGTGTTCAATCGGTAGCACTCAAGCTCATTTGTGATCGCGAAGAATCAATTCGACAATTTAAACCAGAAGAATATTGGTCTATTCACGCATTATTTGTTGATGAAGTTGCAAAACTTAATGCTCCGCTCACTCATATTAAGAAGAAGAAAGCTGAAATTCACACAGAAGCTGAAGCAAAAAAAATTACTGATGATTTAAAAAAATCTTCATACGTTATTGAATCCATAGAAGATAAACAACGCACCAAAAATCCGCTTCCCCCCTTCATGACAAGTAGTTTGCAACAAGCGGCGTTTAATCGGCTTGGATTTTCAGTAAAAAAAACAATGCAGGTTGCCCAAAATTTATATGAAGGTATTCCGTTAGAAGATGCGTCAACACCAGTTGCTCTTATAACCTATATGCGAACCGATTCGCTACGGTTATCTGATACAGCGCTCAAACAAGCTCGCACTTTTATTACTCAGGAATATGGCAAAGATTATCTCCCTTCAAAAGAAAATATCTATGCAAAAGGCGGCAAAGCACAAGATGCTCACGAAGCAATTAGACCAATTGATAGTGCAATTACTCCGCACTATGCAAAAAAATATTTACCACCTGATGCGGCTAAACTGTATGAATTAATTTGGCAACGTTTTATTGCATCTCAAATGAAATCAGCACTTTATGCACAACGACAAGTAACCATCCAAGGTGGGATTTACACCTTTAAAGTTACCGGGTCAACACTCTTATTTGATGGATTTTTACGCGTATACGGCATTGATGAAGATGATGAAAAAGAAGAAAAAGTTGTCATTCCGCCATCGCTCAAAGCAAAAGAAGCTTTGGATATTACTAAAATTACGCCAAAACAACATTTCACTCAGCCTCCAGCTCGATTTACTGAAGCATCATTAGTAAAAGAATTAGAAAAAGAAGGTATTGGAAGACCAAGTACCTATGCAACAATTCTTTCAGTAATTCGAGCACGTGATTATACAACATTAGATACAAAGAAACGCTTTTTGCCAACAGAACTTGGGATGACCGTTACCAAAATGCTCACGGATAACTTACCAAAAATTATGAATCAAAAATTCACGGCAGAAATGGAAGAAGATCTTGATAAAATTGCCCAAGGTACTTTAAAGCGTGATACGTTATTAAAAGAATTTTATAAAAATTTTGAAGTAGACTTAAACACCTTTCGTGGCGAAGCAAAACGCCCTAGTGAACCTATCGGCATGAAATGCCCTAAGTGTAATGAACATGAACTTGCTGTTCGCATAGGAAAAACTGGTCACTTTGTCGGTTGTTTGGGCTACCCAGAATGCACCTTCACCAGTAATTTTAAACGTAAAGAAGATGGCACCATTGAGTTAGTTGAAACAGAACAAGCAAAAATATTAGATGAAAAATGCCCAACATGCGGAAGCCCGCTTCGTCAAGTTATTGGTAAATACGGCCCCTTTGTTGCCTGCTCAAGTTATCCAAAATGCAAATACATCAAACAAGTAATAGCAAATTTTCCATGCCCGCTTGATGGTGGCGATGTTATTCGTCGTCAATGGCGTGGCAGTGTTTTCTGGGGCTGCAGTAATTATCCAAAATGTAAGTTTACCATTTCAGGCGATATTGAAGAAAAACCTTGCCCAAAATGCAAAACGCCTTACTTACTCAAAAAAATGGATAAAGATGGCAACGTCACCTTAACATGTGCCAACAAAGAATGCGGTTATAAAAGTAATTAATTTTTGCTTATTCGGTCGGGATTTTTTAAAGCTTTATGCAACGTCATTTCACGCTTCAGTTGATCAGTAATTATACTTTTAAAAAATATTGATTTGTATAATTTTTTAACACCTGAATACATGTATGATGATCCAAAAAAAATACTTCCCCAAGAAAGACCTTGGCCCACCAACAACAAATAATTACTCTGTGGTTTATTTCTCATATCTAACACGTTATGTAATCCCAAACCAAAAAGAACTGTTCCAAGACATAGATGCTTTAAACCTTGTCCCCCTTTTTTTAGTGCATCACCGCAATCTCGTTTTAATTCTAAATTCTGCTCTCGAGCTGACACGTCGGTTACTAAATCATTAACAAATGCCGTTCCTTGCTGAACTAATTCGTCATACCCACTTTTAAATAATGAACTATCAACAGAATATCTTTCGTTGCCTTTATTTGATCGTTCTTTGTGCACAAAAGCTTGGAATTGTCTATGCCGTTTTGAACATTTTTTAGCATCAACAGTATTCATGAGACAACATAAACTTATCATTAAAAAAAATATTCGATTCATAAAAAACCTTGTTATTATACCATTAAAATATACATTATAATTATAGTAAAAAATAAAAAAATATAATACGTTATTGAACCATGAATGAAAATATTTCAAAAGAATACATTGCACAATTTTTACCACCCAACCCCATTATTATTGAAGCTGGTGCACACATCGGCCGCGACACAAAAAAAATGGCACGGCAATGGCCCAATGCTCATATTCATGCTTTTGAACCAGTTCCTGCATTATTTGAAATACTAAAAAAAAATACTGCTTCATATCCTAATGTTATTTGTTATCCCTATGCATTGAGCAGTAACAATGGCACATCTCAGTTTTATGTCAGCAGCGGTCGATCAACGGCAACAAGTTCACTATTAGCGCCAAAAGAATATCTTAAAGAACACCCTACAACATTTTTTGAAAAAGTCAGCGTCCAAACCATAACTCTTGATACATGGGCAGAAAAATATGCCATTCCTCATATTGATTTTATGTGGCTCGACATGCAAGGCGGTGAACTTGCAGCACTACAAGCAGGAACAAATCTCTTAAAAAAAGTACGTGTTATTTATACTGAAGTTAGTTTTATTGAGCGCTATGAACATAACCCTCTTTATCCGCTCGTTAAAAATTGGTTAGAACAACAAGGTTTTTCAATACAAAAAAAAGAATTTAGAACGCCTGCATGGGGCAATGTTCTTTTTATCAAACAATAAAAATAAAATTGCAAAAATATCCGGATTGTTTTATTTTTACAGCAATTACCACAATACAATAACATAGGAACGCATATGAATCTGAAAAAAATATTGTATCTTCCCTTATACGGATTCATTTTTATGTTTTCTTTGGATGCTATGCATCAACGAAAAATAACTAATACTATAACAAAAAAAACAAAAGAATTAGCCGATTTAAACAAAAAAACCGACTCAGAATGTTTGCAATTTCTAGGACAACTAAATTGTCTCAATTGTTGCTGCAATGGTACATTTTATGGTATTATTTCATTATTAAAAATCCCATCACAACTTCAGTAACAAGCGAAAGATAGTATGAAAACAAAAAAAATTATTTTATTATTATCAATCATGATTCTTCAGTTTTTTTCTCACATTGATTGCATGCAACAACGAAAAAAATCTCCAAAAGACAATCAATTAACAGCAAGACAAATAAATAATAAAGAAAAAAGAAAACACAGACGTCAACAAGAAAAAGACTACTTAAAACAAGTAGAAAAAAATGAAACTGCATGTGACCCTCTCTGTTGTCTTATATGCCCTATAGCTAATTGTGGAGTCTTTGTTGTAATGGGCTTACTAGGTTGTGCAGAATATTTACAAACAAATGATATAACAAATAATCTATTTAATGGAACACAATCATAACAGCAAGTAATATCAATAACAAAACACAAAATAATATTTTTACTCTGTTTACTATTACCAAATTCATATGTCCATTCCGTGAGATTCTAATTTTGTTTTAATACGTTCTTGGGCAACAAGTTTTTTTGTTGTCCTTAATTTTTTACTTGCACGTTTATTACCATACCCATCTGCGATAAAACAATCTTCAATGACAAATTCTAAATCTGATACCACCGTAAATAACGGTTGATGTTCATAATAAAGAATTATATTCCCTCCTGCGTGCATTGGTTGCAAAGCAGCATCTACCATAAAATTCCAACACCACATTTCTTCTTTTTGTGGAGTATCAGTTTCATACCAATCTTCAATAATAATTGATGTATCCTGAGAAGAAATAGTAATAGTACGAAATGCTGTTATTCCAAGCGTTTCATACAACGTATGATGTGTGTATATACTCATATCAGTCGCATTCTTTTCCCAATCATCGCAAAATTGTTGTTCTTTCATTGATAAGGCAAAAAGACGATCATCAACGGGAATTAAATCTTGATCTTTTAAATACCATGTTGAATGCGATTCTACACCTCTAAAGTAATTACGCCATAGTGTTGATGGTGTATAAAGATAACTACCCGAATCAACAAAAATTGGTATTCCTTGATATGATAAGGTAATACTCCCAACATCTGCATGAAAATGACCCGAAGGCTGTCTAGCAGCATACACATGATGTCGCAAAGTGCTATGCCATTTTTCTGTTTTTAAAATAGAAAGTCCAAACTCTTTATAATGCATCACTGGTGCAAAAGTATATTGTTTAGAACGATCATCAATAAGTTCTTTTGTAATACCATAAAAAAGAATTTTCCCTGAATCATCATCACCAATATGCACGAGACTACCATGCTGTGGCGTACAATTTTTAATAAAACCAAACATTTTATCCAAAATTGCTTGAAAAGATGATGGTAAAAAAAATCCCATTTTTTTTGCTAAATATTCAAAATGAAAAAAAATCTCTGTAACAAGTTTATGATAATATGTTGAACCTTCATAATCAGTTCCCTCAAAAAAAACTTGCTTTTCAAATTCTTGTAATAGTTCTTGATAACACCAAGCTGCTTTTTTTTGTATGATTTCTTGATCATAAAAAATAAAACAAAGATAAAAATAACCAATTAAATCTGAAAGATAATGATTCGATGTACGAAAATCATACACTTCCCAATTATGCTCAAGATAAAAAAGATGATCATATAAAACACAACTATAGTTTTGCCAAAAATCATCTGATAATGCCTGTTTAAAAAAAGTATATGCCCACACTAAATTCACCGCGCGAATACCAACATCCATGGGGCAAGCCCAATGAGCCCCCAACAAAAAAGGATTATTGCGATGCCAATCTAAAAATTGTTGCTCAAATGCCGTCACATACTGTTGATCATTCGTCATTTGATAGGCATACCCGAGCACAAAAAAATGCTGTAAACGAGAAAGTTCCCACGGAACTTTTATATCTTTTATGGGTTGTGCGGTTGTTCCCGCTTTGATAATAAAATCTTTATAATAAAGGTTAGGATCGAAAAAAACATCCGCATCTTGCTTGTCTTGTTGCAATCTAAAATCACTATGCCACGGTATTGCATCAAAAGTAATTTTACCTGAGCCAAGAAGATCAAAAGAACATGCCACAAATTCATCAGCTTGTTTGCATACAATTTCTTTTGAAGGCATAGTATGCATATCATGAACGGCAAAATCTAGTCGTTTTTGACTATTCTTTTGCCATTCATAAAAATTTTCTTGTATATTTAAATGTTGTATAACAGCTGCCCACGTATGATGCGCATTTTTTTGTGCCGCCTTGGTTCGCCAATAACGATCAAATTGTTTGTCTTTATATCGATTATGCGCAATCTTAATCGTTTGCAATAACCCCAATTGATAAGCACGCTGAGCATAATGTTTAATTTTTTTAAGCTCCACTACCATTTCCCTTTTTTTTTAGTTCTTTATTTCAATCGTGTGCCGTTAGGAACAACATTTTGAACACAAACTAATTGTAAGGCACCTTGCGCATCAGTTGCTGTTAAAATCATACCCTGTGATTCAAAACCCATCATGGCTCGTGGTTTCAAATTAAAAACAAAGACGTGCTGTTTTCCTACTAATTGCTCAGGGGTGAAAGACTGTTTTATACCGCTTAAAATTTGTCGCACACCGTGCTCGCCAAAATTAACCTGTAACTTATACAGCTTTTCTGATTTAGGAATTGGTTCACACTGCTCAATTGTGCCAATACGCAGTTCAACACGAGACAAATGTTCAATATCAATAGCATCTTGATCAATCACGTTATTTTCCTTATTTTCTTGTTGTTCATCTTTTTTTGGTTCTGGTTTAATAAAAAGTGTTGGAATTTTTTTCAATACAAATGATCTTTGCCAAGAAGTGTTTTCAAGCTCTATAATATAATTTGTTGTATCAATTGAAATGTTTGTTCCTAAACTTGATAAAAGACGTTCCATGCTTTGCGGCATAACTGGCCACACCAATAATGCAATACCATATAAACTATGACATGTTGCCGCCACCACTTCCTTAAATTTTTGCTCATCTGATTTTGCTAATTTCCATGGTTCATGAGCATGAAAAAAAGCATTTGTTTGCGCTACATATTTCCAAATAGAGGCGAGCGCCATATGCAAAGCATACTCGTGCATATATGATTTCATCTCACTCAACATAGCTTGAAATGCTTTTTGTAACGCTATAGCATCAGCTGACCAATGCTCAGAAACATTAACAACCGTGAGATTATTTTTTTCTGCCAATGCTGTCATACGATTAAGTAAATTTCCTAAGTCGTTTGCTAAATCTGCGGTAATACGTTGCTCAAGATCATGAATTGAAAAATTAGTATCTTGATTGATCGACATTTGACGCATCAAATAATACCGTACTGCATCAGCACCATAGGCAGTATATAAATCTTCCGGATCAACAACATTGCCTAACGATTTCGACATCTTTTGTTCATCTATTTTAATCCATCCGTGCACCAAAAGTTGTTTTGGTAAGGCCAATCCTGATGCCATCAAAAATGCTGGCCAATACACGGCATGAAAACGAATAATATCTTTACCCAAAATATGCAAATCAGCGGGCCACCAATAGTTAAATTCTTTTTCCTTTCCTGGTTGTGCATAGCCAACAGCAGTAATATAATTATTCAATGCATCAGCCCATACATACGTAACATGCTTACTATCACCAGGAAAAGGAATGCCCCATGAAATGGTTGTTCTTGAAATACTTAAATCGCGAAGACCGTCTTTCACAAAATTAATTACTTCATGAGCACGTTCTTTAGGCACAATAAAATGTGGGTTATCACGATAAAGTTGTAATAATTTTTCTTGATAGGCGGATAATTTAAAAAAATATGATTCTTCTGAAAGATAAACGGTATCACGTGAACACGTCGGACACAAGGGACCTTTTTGCTCTAATGCAACTGTTTCATCCGATTTTTCAGTGACAAATGATTCACAAGGAGTGCAATACCATCCTTGATAGAATGCTTTATAAATATCACCCTTATCTAACAACTTTTGCAGCCACATTTGTACCGCTTTTATATGACTTTCGTCAGTAGTACGAATAAAATGAGTATAGGCTAATTCATAGTCATGCCATACCCTTTTATATGCATCAATAAAACCATCGACAAAATCTTTTGGGGTTTTACCAACTGCAGCTGCTACTTGCGCAATTTTTTGACCATGCTCATCAGTACCCGTCAAAAAAAAGACATTATTATTTTGCAAGCGATGCCATCGTGCAATAACATCAGCAAGTAAAGTGGAATATAAAGACCCAAGATGTGGTTTTGCTGTAACATAATAAATGGGAGTGGTAACATAAAATTTATTTTTTGGACTATTCATTGATCTTCTTTAAGAGTAAAAATGTCTTTTTTAATACTTCTCCTTAAGAATAAAACAAAAGTCATATTCATGCAAAAAGCATGCAAATAAGAATTTTATTTATAAAGCAACAGGCCCCTATTTCTAGGAGCCTGTTGCTTAGGTATTGTCTATTTTTGATGTAAAAATAGTGTTTTTTTATCTTAGAGTAAACTCATTAAAAATACACTTCTGCGCCCAAGTACCATGCTGATAGTTTAGGTGCATTTTTACCTGCTACAGCATGGTTAAAGCCACCGAAGAGCTGCCATGAACATGCTTGATAGAACAATTCACCTTTGATGGTGTGAGCAACTTGCTTGGTGCGAGTTTCAAGCACACTTGCATCTAAAGTATTGGTGTTACCAAGTAAATCAACCGCGGTTGTTTGTGCAAATTTAATTTTATCACTGCGTTTAACATATGGTTGATAACCAACATCAACTCCCAATTCTGGACAAATACAAGGAACCATGAAGGTTATGTCAACATCACCGACAAAATATTGCCATGAAACTTTAGCATCGATTGTAGGTCCGATATTCTTAACCGTTGCACCCATGAATGAAGCTGCAACTCTTTCTTTTCTGTTGAGTGCCCAATTATAGAATCCATCGATTTTGATTGCCATCCAATCAAATGGTTTCCAACCAAGGAATCCACCGATTTTAACTTCAAAGTGTCTGTTGTTACCACGTGAGACCAACAAGAGCAAGTTAGGTGAGTTATCGCGTTTTGCTGTTGGGAATGTTGCACCGACGATACCTTCAGCAAACCAGTCGCCCCAACATCCGCAGAAATCACGATGAACATAAGTTTCTAAGAAGAAATCACCAGGACCTGATGTACGTTGTGTGTCGAAGCTAATGCCTGTTGATGTTAGCAAGTTCACCGCTGATCCATTAGCGAGAATGCCTTCAATAATCGCATTAAATTTCGATTGAATTGCTCCTGCAGGAGGAACAATAGCAAAACCAGTTCCAGGATTATGTGCCGTTGGAACTACCCACAATGTCGCTTGTTGTGCAGGATTTGCTCCTAAAGGTGTATAAAGGCTTGCTGTTGAATCAAATCTTGCGCGACCGCCAGTTGAAAGATTCGTACCAGTAGCATTCAATAATGGTAATCCATCAACATAGGTATTAAATTGATCTAACGTTGCCCCTCCTTCTGTACAATTAGCAGTTGTAATTGCATTGTCCTCTCGTAACGTAAATGGAGCTGCAGGTTTTTGACCAACAGGAACAGAAACAACTTGAATAGGAGCATCATTAGCTTCTGTAACGTCAATGCCAGCCATAGTTATTCTATCAGAATTAGCTACATCGGCATAAATAACGAATTTAGTTGGACCATTTACTGCTAATGGTAATGCTGATAGGAAATCTAAACGATAAGCAAATGCAGCATTAATCAAGGTACGATCAGCAGGAGCAGCAGCACCACTTTCATTACATACCAATTCATTTTCCGAAGCAACAAACAAATTATTAACATTTGTTTCTAAATTACAGCATGAATCCAATGCTGTTTTAACATCACGAAATGGAATACGAAGACGTAATCCAACATGCCATTCATCTTCACAACCAAAACGCTTTTCAAGATTTAACCCAAACCACGCAGTATTTTCTGTATAATCAAAATTAGGGGTAATTTGAATTATACTAGCCAATGGAAATAAGGGGCTTACGCTTCCTGGTGAAACAATATTAGCAATAGTGAAAGTATCTTGATCAAAGAAGAGTCCTGATAATGAATCAGTTCTTGTTGTATCTTTGTTTAAGAATGCTCTATTTGCATGACGGAATTCCCCTGCCATCCAAGGGTTGATCATATCAAACCACCAACACTTGTTACATTCGTTTTCATCAATTGGCGGTAAAAAAGGGAAATGGCTATAGGCATAACCATATGAAAGCGGACTTGGCTGCAACCATTGTCGTGCCTCTAACTGGCTCAATCCAAGAGCACTTAGTAGTGTTAAAAATAATAGATTTTGTTTATTCATAGTTCTCCTTTATGAATAGTGATACATGTACTCTCAAAAAGCATGGTCCATCCATACTCTCTACTTTTCTCTTTTTGTAATCTAAATAATAAGGCCCCTAAAAAGGAGCCTTGTTGCCGGCATTATCTATTTTTAAGGTAAGAAATAATATTTTTTTATCTAAAAATAACATTATTTTCCAATGCATTTTTTGATATATACATAATCTGTTCTTCAGTATGATGATAACATACGTTCCATCATTTCCGGCATAACAGCAATAAAAATTATCGGCAAAGCTTGCATTAAATCTGCATATTGAATAACAGACGAACCGCACGCTAAAGCTTCATAAAAAGCAATAAAGCCCAAAGGCAATTGAGCAAAGGTGTTTTTTTCTAATGCATCATCAATAATTGCTTTCATAACTGCTTTCAAATCAAATGGTTGCGTCACTTCTGATGCAACCATTTCTTCACAATCATAAGAATCGAGCGCAAAACAACCGTTCATTACATGAAGCAATATTGCCATGCAAAAAAATGCATTACGTTTTATTACTTTCACTAATGTTATCTGTTGTTTTATCATCATCGTTTCCTTATTTAGCAGTTACTTAAAAATACACTTCTGCGCCTAAATACCATGCTGATTGATTTGGAGCATTAGTTCCTGCTATAGCATGATTAAAGCCGCCAAAAAAGCTGCCATGAACATGCTTGATAGAACAATTCACCTTTGATAGTATGCGCAATTTGCTTGGTGTTTGCTTGCAACACTGATGCATCCAATGCCACACCGGTATTACCCAATACATCAACGCCTGTTGTTTGTGCTAAGCTGATTTTATCATGACGTTTATAATATGGTTGGTAACCAACATCAACTCCTAATTCAGGACAAATGCAAGGAACCATGAAGGTTATATCAACATCACCGACAAAATATTGCCATGAAACTTTAGCATCAATAATGCGTCCAATATTCTTAACGGTTGCTCCTGAAACTGGTGTTGCAACTTTTTCTTTTCTGTTAAGCGCCCAATTATAGAATCCGTCGATTTTGATTGCCATCCAATCAAATGGTTTCCAACCAAGGAATCCACCGATTTTAACTTCAAAGTGCTTATTATTGCCTCTATTTGCTAACAAGAGTAAATTTGGCTCTGTTGTACGTTTTGCAGTTGGGAATGATGCGCCAATGATACCTTCAGCAAACCAGTCGCCCCAACATCCACAGAAGTCACGATGAACATATGTTTCTAACAAGAAATCACCAGGACCTGAGGTACGTTGTGTTTGAAAGCTGATTCCTGAAACTGTTGAAAGTAAATTTACTGCTGAAGTATTTATTCCTGCAATAAGTGAATTAAATTGTGCCTGAATAGTACGCGCAGGAGCTAAAATATCTGCCGCACCATCATTACCACCAACAGTTGGCACAACCCACAATGTTGCTTGTGTCGCAGGGCTTGTTGCTAAACCACCTGTTTGATAATTAACACCAGATTGAAATACGGCTCTGTTATCAGCAGCAAATCCAGTCGTTCCATTTGTAGATAAAAAATTAAGATCTTGCACTAAAGCTGGTGGCGTTGTTCCAGTAACTGATGTATTATCGTTTCCAGTCGTACAAACAGGAGTAGGACCAGCTGGCAATATACCTTGACGTAAACTAAATGGTGAAGATGGTATTGATCCAACAGGAACTTTTATTACGTTTACTGGAGGAGGTCTAAGTGTGGAGCCCTGATTAGTTGCATCTACAGTACCAATTGTAATGTCACCAGGAATTGGCGCCGCAGGATTAGCATAATTAACAAAAGGCAAACTAGAATTAGTTGCAAGTGGCAATGCTGACAAAAAGTCTAAGCGATACGCAAATGCATTCAAAATAAGTCCAGGTGTTCCATCATCAGTACAAATAACTTCTGATTCAGTTCTAACAAATGGATTTAAATTTGATTCTAAATCACAGCATGAATCCAATTGTGTTTTAATATCACGGAATGGAATACGAAGACGTAAACCAACATGCCATTGCTCTTCACAACCAAAACGTTTTTCAAGGTTTAAACCAAACCATGCAACGTTTTCTGTGTAATCAAAATTAGGCGTAATATTAATAAAACCTGCTAAAGGAAATGCTGCGGTGCTTGCACCTGGTGCAATAAGGTTCGTTAAATTAAATGAAGGTAATCCAAAACAACGTGCTGCCAAAGATTCTTTTTTTGTTGAATCATTAATGTATGCCGCATTTGCATGACGGAATTCACCAGCCATCCAAGGGTTAATCATATCAAACCACCAGCACTTGTTGCATTCATTTTCATCAATTGGCGGTAGAAATGGATAATGATTATAAGCATACCCATAGGATAATGGGCTTGGTATGCGCCATTCTCGTGCATCAAGCTGGCTAAACCCAAGCGCACTCAGCAGGCCCCAAAATAAAAGATTTTGTTTGTTCATAATTCTCCTTTATGAAGATTCGTATGCATTCCCGGAGAACATGGGACCACCATGCCCTCCGGCTTTTTTACTCTCTTTTAAACTGCACCTGCACCAATAATTTCTGTTGGTAATGCTAATGAATCAGTATCCGGATCAATAAGAATATCAACCGCGCCGATTGCAAATGAATGTGTCGATTCAGTAGGATTATTTTGTCTGCTCAATAACAGTCCTTGCTGGAATTCAATTCTATTGATCAATGAACCATCACTGACAAAACCAGCGACCCCAACATTCAACACACCAGGTGCAAAGTTAGCACGTTTATTACTTGGTGCTACTCCTAATAATGAAGGTCCTGCATAGTTATCAGTTTTCAAGTAATTGAACAAGTTCAAGGCACTTACTCCAGCAGGTTGTGCACCTTTTGAAGGATCAACAAGCAAGTATTCGCCCGCCATCATACCAGAAACCAAGAATGCGCCTGTTGCACCAGCAAACGTTGAAACGGTTGGTGTTAATGATGTTGGAACCACAGCTCTCAATGCTACATCAAGACCACTTTGGAAACAATTAATCTTCACCATGTTACCACCGCCTTGAATAACGGAAGTAAGCGGATTAAAGAGGAACGTGTAAAGGCCTTGTGTGCCGATTGCTAATAATGATGCATTAAAATCACTGCCATTGAAAATCTTGTTGTGAACGAAAGTACCTTCTTCAACAAGCACTGATAAGGTTGTGATATTTGATAAACAAGTTACTAACCAATCATTTGGATTGGTGTTTGGTTTGTTAACTATACCAACACCTAAGCCAAAGAATCCTTCGCGATCAATATTGAAGGTAGCACCTGAACCTTGGAGGAACAATTGGAATGAAACGCTACGACCTGTATTGGAATCAATATCACCAACTTGGAACACACCGCCAGGCAATGCTGCGTTACCAATTTCAATGCGTGCTTCATTAAGCAATTGGAAACTAATGTTGGTGTTTGTTGTGCAAGTTGGATACGTTTCAACACCAAAATAAGCACCAACACCAACAAGCATTGAAGCTGCTTGTGTCATTTGAACGGTACCCAAACCACTCAAAACAACACGGGCATTATCAGTGCTATGTAATGTTGTGCCAACAACTGGCGCAACAACTGGTTCAATATAGAATTCAGCTTGATCGCTGAACAATAATGTTCCGCCGCCCAAGATAATACGCGCACCTGGTTCACAAACAAGACGAACTTGACCACCAATTTCTAATACTTGATCAGCGGTGGTGAATTGTGAAAGATCTAATACGCCGGGAGCTTTAATGCGAAGTTCTTTTGGTGATGTTGAATCAATAGTAAGAACATTTTGACCATTAACACCGAATGCAGTACCACTCAAAATATGACACACATTGTTGATGATAATATCTTCATTCAAGATCACGCGACCATCACCATTTGGTACTAAGGTTACGCCATTAACACCAAGAACAACTGAACCTTGTAATGCATCAAGATCTTTATGCGTTGTGCCCAAACCGACAATACCATTGTTTTGTAACACAATGAATCCGGTAGCAGCTTCAGCTGAATTAAAGCCTTGAATGAATACTAATTCACGAACCAAACCACCATCAACAAGTAAGTTAGCTGAATCACAAATGCGTGCACGTAAAATTTGCAATTGATCAACATCACCTTGTACTGTTGGTAGTGCATTTAAATTATTGTTGATAACTGCTGGAGCTGCACATGGCGCTGGTGTTTCTTCAAGTTCATAAGGAATAAAACATGTTGAAGGGAATATGGTTGAATCACAACAATATGCTTTTATTGCCGCACCCCAATCTAAGGTGTAATCTGAAAGATGTTGTCCTGCAGGAACGATCACTCGTTGTGTAGGATCAGTAAGATCGAGATTCCATTGAGCAATACCGATTTCTGGATCAAAGTATACGCTGTTATATGGTAAATCAATGATACCACCACGGCTCATTGCAACCATTGCGCCCATATTTGCAATTCTATTATGCAACACTCTGAATTGACCAAGCGCATCAACAAAGATACCGCCTTGACCGGTAGTTGCACTTGAAGCAGGGTATGCTAATTCACCACCACGTGACATAAATGAAATACAAGCACCATCAACTAATAATGCGCCGGTGACTGTTAGAACAAATGTACCACCATCTTCATCAACACCAATTGCACCATTAGTACCAATTGAAATGTTCGTTTCGTTGTTCAAATAAATTGTTTGAACAGCGAACTGACCAGAAATATCACTAGTGATACCTTCTGTTGTGCAATTGCTATTGGTTGCGGTTAAAATATATAAATCAAGAAGTCCTGGATTTGGATCAGCAACTTCTTGGAACACATTAAGATGTGATGCCATATCAGTTGTCGTAATACATGTATCAAAACAAATATCGGTACCCAAAATCATATTGCGGCCATAACCATCATCTTCGCAACGACCATTGTTATAGAACACAAAAGCACTGATGTTATTGCCACCAACTAAGTTTGGCACTAACCAATCAACACCGGTTGATGCAACGCTGGTTTGAATTCTGAATGCACTATTATAGAATGCAATTGTTGGTCTTGGCTCACCTAAATGGCAGAAGAACAAGTAGCTGTCGCCGCCAATATAGGTAGGCTCTGAACCCAAGTTTGGATTACCAAGATTGAATTCTTCATATACCGCATGATTTTCATCATTGTGTTGCAAGGTAGCATTAATAATATTCATTCTATTGTTTACTAAGAATGCGCCACTGTTATAACGAAGATATACACCATTAACATCACGTGCAAAAGTACGTTTTGGGAAAAGAAGTAATGGCGATTCTTCAGTCACTGGACAACCAGTTGGATCAACTTGCAATGAAAGAATATTAATAGCATTCGTATGACTTGAAGTACCAACAACATTTAATGCGCCTTCAACATCAAGTACAATATTTCCTGCACATAGAGTTCGCAATTTTGGATCGATGGTGAAATCATTTGAAACATTGCCACAATTATCAACCCCTGAAAGGAAATAAATTGCTGACGTTCCAAGCAGATTAATTGTTGCAGGAATATCATCATCCACACCATCAACAATAAATGCTGAGCCATTTCTTAATCTTTCAAATGGTTGTGGATTACCACAATCATCAGGAAGGGTAAAGACACAACAAGTATTTGTTGCTGTACCAACGTATTCAATATAGGTAAGATTAGCGACATTTAATACTGAAGGTGCAACTAAAATAAATCCTGTTTGAACGCCACTAAAAGGAGCTCTTGTAAGAAAATGTTGACAGAAAGGATCTGCTAATAAATCTGTGCAACCATTATTAGCGTTAACAATTTGCAATGCACCCGAATTTCCTGGTGTTAATAAACTATTATCAACTTCAAAGATTGCTTGGCCACCCGCTTGGACTCCCAAATCAATATCACTAATCATTAAATTTGGATTATCCAAACCAAGACCAGTAACCGCATGACCACCAATAATCACTGCACCAGTATTTTCAATGGTAAGTATTGCATTAATACTTGCATTGTTAGCAGGACTGAATTCAATCGCACCAATCGCCGTTGTATTAAATTCATCTGCAATATAACTCATAATTGAATGTGGACCGACATTAACCGTGAATGGAACGGTAGGATTTACCAATGAAGCTCTGAATTGCACGAGAGGATCGTTTGGAATATCACCCATACCAACATAAAACTGTGTGCCGCCTACCGCAGTACTACTTTGAGTAAAGCTTACCGTCTCGCCACCATCGATTAAAAAGATAACATCTCCACCACCAGTTACCGTCACTAATAAATCAAGACGCGTTGCGCCATTCGCTGAACCGGTAAATTCTAAATTATCTGTAAGCTGAAATGTAATGGTACGACCAACATCAGCAAAAAGATAAAGTTCTGCTAAACTATTCGTACTCGTAATAATTGAATCACCATTATCTACGGTAATTAAAATATCACAAGTACGGGCTTCAACATGAATACCTCCAACTAAAACGTTGGTACCAATAATATCAATATTTTGATTAACAACACTATTTGTAATAGTTGAATTATGCCAATTGACGGTTGGTCCACCACATGGTGCTGCAAATGCTGATGGCATCACTACCAAAAGGCCTGCTAAAATTGCTTGACTAAAACCACCTTGGAGAAATTTTTTCCTCATATTCCTCTTCCTTTTTTTTTGAGGTTAACAGTTTTTTCTCAATAATAAACCAGCTAATTGCTTGATTATTGTTATTTTCTTATTGCCGCTTTTCACCTCCGTATATCGCAAAGTAATAGACCATTAACTTCATTTAATCAGTCTTTTTTTATTATTATTTTTATAATTATGCTTCACAAAGACCTGTGCAACAGTATTAAAATGCTTAGCAAGAAAAGTCAAGGCTTTTTTAAACTAAGATGCTTTTAAAGATATCCAAATGTCATTAATAGCAGCTTTAGAAATAACATTTCTGAAAAAATCTAATGAGAAAGATTCATCGAAATGTGCCTTATAAATTGAGGAGCTAAATTGGCCTTGTTGCAACAACGAAACAAGATCAAGAGTAGCCGGAAAAAAAGTAAAGGAATCAAAATGAAAAGAAATTGTTTCCGGTTGATACAAAAAATTTAACAATTCATAAACAAGTTCAGGTTTTTTACTCGCCTTGGGAATAACCCAATTGTCTGTTACCATAAAACTTCCTTGTTTAGGAATAATAAATTCAACCGATGGTTTCACCGCCATCAAACGTGAAACAAAAGGAGTGGTAATAACCACGACAGGACATGCTTTTGAAATGAGTAGATAATCAGCACGAAATTCAGTATATGCTTCGACCCATGTTTTTTGTTTAATGAGTAACGCCTTAATCGCTTCTTTTTTTTCTTCAGTTAAAGTATCGATACTTTTAAACAAATACTGCGCCGTCAATAATATTGCTTCTCGCGGCGTATCAAGCATAGCAATTTTAGCATGAGCGGATAATGGATTAAAGAGTAAATCCCATGATGCTTCAGGAACAATGCCACCAAAAAACTCAGTGTCAATACCAAGACCATAAATCCCCCAATAGTAGGGAATTGAAAAAAGATTTCCTGGATCAAAATAACAATCTAACAACCGTGGAATGATACGTTCCCATGCCAAGAACTTTTTTTTATCCAAAGGCTGTAATAAATCTTCTTGTATTAACTGCTGAACAGCATAATCTGAGGGAATAATAAGATCGTACCCTTCACCCTGCGTTGCTCGCATTTTCACTAACAGTTCATCATTGTTATCAAAATAACTCATATTGACTACAATGCCGGTACGCTCTTGAAATTTTTGTAACATTTCTTCATCAATCATATCAGTCCATGTTGCAACATTAATAGATCGATCTGTTCGCGTAAAATGAAAAAAATAAGGCATGTATAAAAATGCAAAAAACACCGTCAACCAAAAAATGATAATCAAGCATTTAAAAAAAAATTGTTTGAGATGAAAGCTTATTGGCATACTAAAAAATCCTAATTTTTGATTTTAATGAGCAAAATATAAGCACTCCTACACTACTTATCACTAATAACAACGTTGAAAGTGCATTAATCACGGGAGAAATACCCGTACGAATAAGCGCAAAAATATAAAGCGGCAATGTTTGTGCTGAAGTTCCCGCACAAAAAAATGCCAACAAAAAATCATCAAAAGAAATCACAAAAACCAATAATCCTGCAGCAATAAGCGCAGGAAATAAAAGAGGAATAACAATACGAAAAAATGTTTGATTAAGCGATGCGCCAAGATCTAACGAAGCTTCAATAATACTATAATCAAGTTCTTTAAAACGTGCAGCAAGAATAGGCACCACATACCCAAATCCTAACACCGTGTGAGCAGCTGTTAACGCTAATAAACCAGTTGGAATAGCAAAAAAAGTAAACAAAGCGAGCAAACTTACTGCCAATATTATTTCGGGAAAAACTAAATTACCATAAAAAAATGGAATGAGCCGTTCATATTTACTGCGCGCTATATAAAAAATAAAAGTGATACTCATCGTTAACGACAAGAAAACTGAACTCATCGCTACGATTAATGAATTTTTTACCGCATGCCAAATCTCAGTTGAATGAAGTAATTCTTGATACCACTCCAGCGAGAAGCCTACCCAACGATAAGGAAATGCTATTTTATTACAAGAAAAAACAATCAACACAATAATGGGAAGATAGATAAAAGCAAAAACAGAAAAAACAAAAAAAGGAAGTAACATTCTTTTGAGAAAATTCATTGCTCAGTCTCCTTTTGTGCAGGAAAAATTTTTTGCACAAATATACTGAATAAAAAAACAATAACAAACAAAACACAACTACTCAGTACGGTAAATGCTGATCCTGCAAATTTATTTTGCCCTATCAAAAAATAATGGGATATAAGCGTGCCAACAAACATATATTTATCACCACCAACGAGCAAAGGAATCACAAATTCTCCAAATGCTGGCACAAAAACAAGCAAAAAACCTGCCTTAATTCCTGGCATCGTAATAGGAACAATGACATTCCATAATGTTTGCCATTGATTAGCACCAAGATCTTTTGAAGCTTCAATCAAATTCAAATCAATTTTTTCCAATACGCTAAAAAGCGGCATAATCATGAATGGCAAATAACAATAAAACATGACAATCATAATCGCAAAAAAATTATTAATAAGCTCAACTGGTTGGGAAAGAATCCCCATGCTCATTAATAATGAATTCAATAAGCCATCACGATCTAAAATAAAAAACCATGCATAGGTCAAAACCAACAGATTTGTCCAAAATGGCAAAATAATAAAAAACAAAAAAATATTTTTGTAAGCGCGCTTTCTTAAAGCAATAAAATAAGCGAGAGGATAACCGACTACAAGACATACTATGGCGGTTAAAAATGCAAGAATTAACGAACGAACGAAAATAGAACCATATATGACATCAAATAAAAGAGAATAATTTTTTAAGGTAAAACCTGTTGTTGCCGCATCAGTAAAACTAAGCACAATAACAAATAAAAGAGGGATATAAAAAAATAACAATTGCCACAATAAAGCAGGAACTGCTTTGAAAAAAGATGAATTATTCATTTCTCTAATAACACCGCATTTTCTTTTTGCCAATACACATTTACCGTTGAACCGTAATCAATCACTTGACGAGGAAAGTGTTCTTCATTTTGTTCAAAAATACTTAATAAATGATCATTCTTCAAGCGAACGTTATATTGCGTTGATCGTCCCTGATATACAATTGACTCAACAACACCAGTAAGATGATTCGAAAATCCTGGCGTTTCGGGTATGCTGATCCAAATTTTTTCAGGTCGCAAACTAATATACATTGATGTTCCTTCAACAAGTTCTTTATTTTCAGGAACAGCAAGTTGAAAAAAACCTAACCCTGATAATTCAATATGTGGTGTCGCCCCATTATGAAAGATTCCTTTGAGAATATTTGTTGTTCCCACAAATTTTGCAACAAAAATAGAAACGGGAAATTCATAAATTTCTTTAGGAGTGCCAATTTGCTCAATCATGCCATCTTGATTCATAATTGCCATTTGATCAGCAACGGTAAGAGCTTCAAACTGATCATGAGTAACATAGACAAAAGTAGTTTGTAACTTACTTTGCAAATCAATCAGCTCAATGAGTACTTTTTCTCGCAACTTCAAATCTAATGCGGTAAGTGGCTCATCTAACAACAAAACATCTGGCTCATTAATGATTGCTCTTGCAAGAGCAACACGTTGTTTCTGACCACCAGAAAGTTGATTAATAAATTTATTCTTGTGATATTCCAAATGAACTGTCTTAAGCACTTTGGTTACTTTTTCTTCAATAATTGCTCGAGAAAGGCCTTTTATTTTTTGACTATAAGCAACATTATCAAACACATTAAGATGCGGAAAAAGTGCATAATTTTGAAAGACAGTATTTATATGGCGCTTATTACTCGGCAAATGAGTAATATTTTCGTCACCCAAAAATATTTCTCCGCCATTTGCGTCCTCAAATCCACCAATCAAACGAAGCACCGTTGTTTTTCCACAACCGCTTGGTCCTAAAAGAGCAAAAAATTGTCCTGCCGGAATAGTGAGATTAAGATTTTCAAGAATAATATCCCCATTATAGGACTTCTTGATATTCTCGAGCCTTATACTTTTCATTATTTTTTCTCGATTTTGCAAAAAACATAGGAACAACAACATCAGCCAAAGTGCATGGTACCACAACAGCAATCACCAAAAAGACATATAATAAACCCATTTGGGGATACCAATTGCTAAATCCTTCAGAAACTAAATAGAATAATGAAGCTAAAGAACTTATCAAAATATGGCCAAAATGCGAACCAACTGAATAAAAAGTCTTCAGCGATGATGCATGCTTGCTCATAACAATGCCATTCAAAAGACCGATGCAAAAGAAGGGAATAATATTATGAAGTTCCGAATAAAAACAAAGATGAAAATTCATATGAACACCAAGCATTAACCCAGCAATATAGGGCAAAATGACGTCTGATAGCGTACAGAAAAACATTGATGATACTAAAGCAACTATAACGCCTTTAAATAAATTAGAAGAAAACCGTGAAAACATTATTAATGAACCGGTCATTGCAAAAATAATATGTAAAAAGTGAAAACTATGAAACAGTAAATGAGCCCCATTTGCTGCATGATGATGGTCACCATGAGCAATCTCGCCATGGCCATGACTTAAGCCAAAAACATCCAACAAACTCAAAATAATCAACCCAAGAGCAACCGAAAAGATTGCATAGGGTAAATGATGTACTAACTCACCAATAACACTATGATCGTGATGATGTTCATGATCATGCTTATGACAATTATTTAATTCTTTTTCCATAACTCCAAATTCCTTATTAAAAAATAGTATTTTTAACACCAAATATCTCTCTTTTTTACTATAAAGATTTTTCTCAAATAAAGCAAAAAAAGCAGGGAAACAAATTTCATTTTGAATAAAAAGAAAAGGCTAAAATGGATGCCCCAGGGTCAAAAACCAGGCAAAGGACGATTCCTCAGGAACACATTTCTTCCATTTCCAGCCAATATCAAAGCGTAAAGGACCGACAGGAGTATAATACCTGAGACCAAAACCTGTTGCCACGAGCACATGACCTTCGAAAACCTGAGTTAATGATTTTTCAACCAACATACCAACATCCTGGAAAAGAACGCCACCCAAACTCCACAATAAAGGAAATCTACATTCAACATTCCCATTAATCATCGATTTACCTCCTTGCGGCACCAGTTTTGGCTTTCCTTTTTTGCTAAAATAAAGCCCCAAGGGTGGGCCCTGGTTGGCCTCATAACTCCTAATCGAATTTTGCCCACCCAGATAAAATCGCTCTGGGGGCATAATCGTTGAGAATTCTTGATTAAAAATATGACCAAAACGAATACGAAACCCCAAAACAAAGGGCATAATGGGGAAAAATACTGACTGTTCACACACAATTTTTACGAAATAAGGCACTTTTTTGTTCGTCGGCACCATAGCCTTACATGAAATTGCTGTCAATGAACCTTGTGTAGGATTAACTTGATTATCAAGATAATCAATAACAACACTCGGTTCAGTGTATAAATAGGGAATTTTTTTATCGATTAAAGCAGGCTCAAAATTTATAGCCCGTGCTAAACGAATTGATAAATGATTTGTTTCCATAACTTCCAAGCCACCCTGCAAACCCAAATCACAGTGCAACCAAGAACGACTTAATCCCAACAAAAATCCTTGTTGAATTGCTTGATAAAGAGGCTTGTCACTTCCTATAAAAACAGGTTGTATATATTTGTTACTATATCCTTTTACCACCGTTGTAATTGGTTGCGAAAAAAGCCACGGCCGTTGATAAACCATAGAAACATTACGATAGAAACGAGTAAAATCAGTATCAATACTAATACAATCACCCGCATTAAATGGATTACGATATAAAACAGAACCACCAAGTTTATACGTGCTGCCACTCCGAAACGTTAAATTTCTGCTGACTTGTTGAAATCCTACTCTTGTCCTTATTTCAAAAGGATCATCTTCAACTAATTTCAAAACAACATCTTGCTCATTTGTTTCATCTAAAAAACTATAAGGATATAAATGTATTTTTTCAAAAATTCCTAACCGACGCAAATTCTGCAATGACTTCTCTAATTTTTCTTGAGACCATACATCACCTTGGCAAAACGCCAATTCACGTTTTACATTTTCGAAAGGAAATGTTGTACTTCCTTGCACTATAATTTTGCCAAATTTTACGATCCGCTGATCACCCGTCACGGTCCATAGCACATCAACATTATTTGCATCATCGCTTAATTCGGGTTTAATTTGTGCGTGTAACATACCCTGTTTATGATAATATTTCTGCAGCGCCTGTCGCTGTTCTTGTAAGGTGCGCATATCAAAAGGCATTAACGATGGTATATGATCAACCATAGCCAAAAGAATTTTATTATCTATAACAATATCCTGGGCAAATTTCATTGATCGAAGAAAACGTCGCCTGCCTTCTTTTATCGTAATGTGTATTTGTGCGGCATTATTATCTTGCAAAATGCATTCTTGCTTCGTTATTTCTGCATCCCAAAAACCTTCCTTATGATACCAAGAGATAAGTTCATAACATGCTTGTTGCATCAAATCTTCATCAAGGTAACGCGCTTTAATACACGGTTTAAAAAATGAATTCATCAAAACAACATCCATCGTTGAACCTCGTAAAATCACATTTTTTAAGGTAATTCGAGGACCTTCTTTGATTAAAAAAAATTTTCTTTGTTGTTCATGCTTCACCTCTACCTCAACAAATCTGAAGCCTTTTTTTGCATACATGCGCACAATTTCTTCACTTATTAATGATTCTGGTAATAATTCTGCTGAGCGCCCAAATGCCAAAATCGTGTCCAAAAGTTGTTGATTGGTATAAAAAATGTTTCCAAAAAATACAAAGTTTTTTTTATGCGATAATTGAATATCAAAATGTAAATCTACTTTACCAGTGGCATAATGAACCGTCTGTTTTAAGCTAATTTTTGCATTCAAAAATCCTTTTCTTGTTAAATAGGTATGTATGCTAGAAGTTTTTTGATTTAATAGTTCTTGGGAATAATAAACTCCCTGCAATAAAAAACGAAATCGTTCAACTATTTTTTTTTGGAGCATCAATTTTTTTTTAGCATCCGCTTGATCATCCTGATGCAATGAAAAACTTACCGCATCAATAACAAAACGTTGTCCTTTATCAAACGTTAGCACCGTTGTTACTGTTTTTGTTTTTATATCAAACTCAAAATAATCTATAACATTCCCTTGCAAAAAACCTTCGGCTTTAAAAGCATCTTTAAATTTTTTTAGTGAATGTTTGTGTTTAGTATAATTAAAAATTTCTCCCGGCTCTAAGAGATAATAATAACGATAATTTTCAATGCCATGCAACATACCACCTAACTTCAATGCACGAAAAGTCCACATGCCACGACATTCAAAAAAAAGATGTTTTTTCCCCTGTTCATCTTCACGCACTATGATATCAATTGAAGAAAATTTATTCTTTTTTATCAGCAATGAACATGCTCTGGTCAAAGTTTCAGGCAAGACTAATGCTCCCGATTGCAACGCGACAAGATGCGTAAATTCATGAGGATCAACATATACATCACTATGATATTCAACTGAATGCGCTATAAAGGGACAAGGAATCTTGGCCAATAATTCCTCATATGAAATCTCATCCTGCAAAAAATCTATAGTCACTCTTGTTTTTTTCAAATCTTTACTATCAGCAAGAGATTTGAAAAAAACAAAACAAGACAGAAGCAATAAAACATGAAAAAAGCGTATTTTGTCAGTCACTCTAATCCTACCGCACAAGTACCAATTATGTAGGAGCTAGTTTACCATACATAATAAATTATGAGCAGAACACTGATTCAAAATACGCATAAATTTTTTTTTCCAAGAGTTCATTCAATAATTCTAAAAACACCCCTAAAATCACGATCTTTAATAAAAGGTTCTATTTCTGCTGGCGAAAGAGCTTTGTCAGCAATTTCTGCATGCAAATAATCAATAAAATCATCAATAGAATCTTTGGAACCACAAACAACAATCCTGAGATCTGCATGATCATCTTGATGCATTGTTTGCACCGTTCCCTCTAAATCTAATTCCTTTGCTTTTTCATGAATATTATGGAGCAACTTTTTTGGTAAAATTATTGAAAGAAAAATTCGAAGACACTGGACCATTACTATTCTCCTTTTTTTACTAGGGCCATTATACTCTCAGCAAGAAGCTAACAAATCAGTTTTCATAATGTCAAAAACTTCAAACAATCATTTTTTGCTGGACTGTCGAATATGCAGAAAGTACACTATACATAAAAATGTACAACATTTTAGAACATTCTAAACAAAACAATTTCTTCTCTTTAAGGATCAACCATGAGTAAAGACTCCTCAATTCGCGTCAGATTTGCTCCCTCGCCAACAGGAATTATGCACCTAGGTAACGTTCGCACCGCCTTATTAAATTACCTTTTTGCACGTCAAAAAAATGGCAGCTGCATTTTGCGCATTGAAGATACCGATCCTGATAGAAATTTTGATCCTAATGCCGTTCGCTTGCAGGATGATCTTGCATGGCTTGGTTTTTCTTTCGATGAAGGTCCTCAAGGTGGTCCTCATACTCCTTACTTTCAATCACAAAGATCTGATTTGTATCAAAAGCAGTTAGAAATTTTACAAGCAAAAAATACGGTATATCGTTGCTTTTGTTCTGCACAAGAACTTGAACGCAAACGTGAACGTGCATTAGCTTTACACACGGCACCACGTTATGATCGAACCTGTTTGCATTTATCCGAAAGTGCCATTGAAGAACAATTAACAAAGGGTACCCCTTACATTTGGCGATTCAAAATCCCCGATGACCACACTGTTGAAGTCAATGATCTTGCTCATGGCATTATTAAATTTGATTTAAATCATTTTTCAGACTTTCCCGTAAGTCGCTCTGATGGATCATTTACCTTTTTGTTTGCCAATTGTGTTGATGACATGCTTATGAATATTACCTATGTTCTGCGCGGCGAAGATCATCTTTCAAATACTGCCAACCAAGTTTTATTATTTGCTACTTTCGGCAAAAAAGCGCCGATGTTTTGGCATTTACCCATTCTTTGTAACATTGATGGTAAAAAATTATCAAAACGTGATTTCGGTTTTGCCTTAGCAGATTTAAGAAATGAAGGTTTTTTGCCCGAAGCAATTATCAATTATTTAGCAATACTTGGCGGTTCATTCACCCAAGAAATTATGGATGTACCTACCCTTATTAAAACATTAAATTTTGATGCAATAAAACCAACACGAAACATAAAATATGATGTAGAAAAATTGCGCTGGATTAACCAAAGTTGGATTCAACGTTATGAAATTTCTGCCCTATTAGATTTGGTAAAACCAATTATTTTCAAAGCCTATCCTCAATTAGAAGAATGTACCCATGATGTTCTCTTAAATTTGTTACAAGCCGTAAAATCAGAATTGGTTACCTTGTATGATATAGTGCCAGCATTACATTTTTATTGCGTTGAACCTACGGTAACTCATGATACAATCAGTGAGCACCTTCCTGCAGAATTACAAGAACAATTTTTTGCTTTGCTCAAAAAACATTTACCATTACTCAGCAATCATGAAACATTTCTTGCAACAACAAAAAAAGATGCACAAACACTTGGTGTTAATGCTAAGGCCTTTTTTACGATAATGCGTATTATTATTTCAGGATCAATAAAAGGACCTGCACTAAAAGACATTATCACCTTGCTGGGTGAAGAAAAAACCGCACAAAGAATTATGAAAATTGCTGAATACAATAAATAAGAAAAATCATATGAAAAAACACAGCTTGTTATTAACACTCATGGTTATTAATCTCCTCAATGGCATGGAAGGAAAAAAAAGAAACCGTACTACGTATGAAAATGATAATAAAAAGAACATTGTAAGAAAAAATCCATCACGGGCGTGTAAAAAAGAGAAAATTGTATGGAGCTCTGATGAAGAACAAGAAGATACATTCGATTCCAATCAAAAATATAGCGATTTAGATAAAAGTGCTTTTTCAGACTCTCCTCATTATTCAAATGCAAAACAAAAAGAAATAATCCCAAAAATCACCGAAGATGGAAATTTTCTTATCTGTGCCTGTGGCTATCTCACCACTAAAAAACGCATGGATTTAATAGATATGCACTTAAAAACTCCACATACAGCAAAACGAAAGTGTAATCGAGGTACCTGTAAAGAAATATTCATATCTATTGGCGCTTTAACGCAACACCGGCAAAAGATGCATCCAGCCACAACAAATGACAATAGCCTTGCATGTTCATTATGTAAATTCAAAACAAAAAATCCTCAATCGCTCAAGAACCATGAGAAAAAACCCCATGACTTAGATATAATATGTGCAACATGCGATAAACATTTTATATCTAAGGGCGCTAAAAGACAGCATGCAATACAAAAGAAACATTATGGCAATTTACATGAATGTTCATGCGGGTATGAAACAGCGAGTAGCAAAGCCATGAAAAAACATAAAAAGCGCTATAAGAACCATTCATCTTAAAAGATTTCACCATTTTGTAATCGATTAGGGAGTTGTACAAAATCAGTAACAATTCCTTCTTTTTTAAAATAGTCTACAAGAGTTAAAAAGTGCGTTTCGAGAGATTTGGGCACAAAAAATTCAAAACGAGAACTGCTTTTTTCCAAAGTACGGTCAAATGCTAAATGTTCATAGCTGCGTAAAACAGCAACTAAAAACCAGGCATCTGATTTGCGAATGGTTGCTTGATAATAATTACAATAGGGCATATACTTTTTTTTTATGATAATTTGATGGTTACATTTTGTTTAAACTCTTTATCATTCTACTATTTTTTATTTTTTTTCATATATTTAGGAAAGTATGGCTACTCATTCAACAAAAACTATTGGGGTTATTACAGCAACTATCGTCGGCATGAATGCAATGATAGGCGCAGGAATATTTAGTGTTCCCGCAGCACTTGGTGCTTATGTTGGCCCAGCAGGTCTTTTAACCTATGCTTTTGTTATCCTTGCCGTTTGGTTTATGGGAAGTTCAATGGCGCGTCTTGCGCAAATGTATCCAGAAGAAGGATCATTCTATACGTATGCTTATCAATGGGGTGGTCACACTGCCGGACTTTTAGCTGCCGGTGCTTATCTTGTTGGTCTTATTATTGCCATGGGACTTTTAATACAAATTACCGGTGATTATTTGCATGTTACCTTTCCTCAACTATCACCATTTATATTAAGTGTTATTGCTTTACTCTTATTAATTATTCTTAACAGCGTTGGCGTTAGCCTCTCGCAAGCTGGCCAGATGATATTAATTTGTTGCACCGTGTTACCAATATTACTCACCACTATTATGTGCTTATTAAAGGGAAATAGTGCAAATTTTTCACCCTTTATGCCTTATGGGTGGACAAATGTTTTTACCGCAAGCAAGCAAGTTATTTTTGGTTTTTTTGGCTTTGAATGTGCAGCATCTTTATTTAAAGTCGTTGAGAACCCAAAAAAAAATGTTCCTCGTGCTCTTATGTATGCTATAGCTTTAGTTGGCACTTTATACATGTTGTTTGTCGGCTCAATCATTTTTGCCGTACCTTTAGCATATTTTACCGACCCAAAAATTCCTTTATCACAAATTTTGGGAATAATTTTTCCAGACAACCCTTGGCTATTGAAAGTAATTCACTTTTCAATTCTTTCAGCAATACTGGGAACCGTACATTCGATGATATGGTCATCAAGTGAATTATTAGTTGCCTATTTAACAAAATTCAAAAATAAATCATTGCAACAGCTGATCAAGACAAATGCAATTAATCAACGAATTGGCGTTATAATCATTGGTACCTGCATTTTCATTACCTTTGCAACAGTAAAAAGCATGAATCTCTTTTTTAGCTTTACTGATACTTTTATTGTTTTTGCTTTCATTATGTCCATGATTACTTTACTCAAAAACAAAGAATCTTGGTTCTCCGCACAAACAATAAAAACAGTAGCAGGCCTCGTAACCGCTTGCATTATTTTTTATATTGCAACTAAAGGGGTTTTTATAGAATTAGGAATTTTGTAAAATCCCTGATTGACGTATCAGTGATAAAGATGCTATAAGATATCAAAATTGCTATCAAGAAAGGAAAGTAATGACGCGGTCAATAAAGGTATTTCTTATTGTCATCCTTACATACATATTCTTACCACAAGTAACCTATGGTATTAGTATGCTCACCAAAAATGATCCCTATCCCATGTATAGTACGGTGTATGATCCCTATTTAACAACATGGACCCAAGAATGGTTTAAAGGTTTCAATGATGAATGCTATAACTATGAAGGTTTTGCATTTTCAATAACACCATTCACCCAGAAAGCAAGCACTGGCAGAAATTTTGAACATCAACGCAGATTATTAGGTGACTTGCAAGGATATTGGAACATGCTCGGCATGCTTTATGGTCCCGATAACGTCGGTGCCACAAGTTCTGTGCCGCCAACAGCAACAAATATTACTTCATTAGTTAATACGCAGTTAGGTTTTGCAAAGCAAACTATTTTCGCAGATTTTTTTGGTGCAGGCCAACCAGCAGGTAATCCTAATACTGTTTTTTCTGAAGCAAATTCCGCAACAGCGCCTTTTATCCTCACTGATAACACTGAACAAATTGGTTTTTTTTCAGTACCAATTAAATATCGCAAAGTGGGCGTTAGAGCAGAATTTCAAGCACAACTGTTTTGTGATTTTGGTGTTACCCTACAAATTGGTGTGAGTGAAATCAGACAAACATTCACCGGATTAGTAAACAGGGCAGCAAATCTTCCTGCAAGTACCGGTGGCGACACAAGCGCAGGAAGTTGTCCTTTTGTTGCTTGTTGCCCAACACCTGATAGCGCCGGCCTTCTCGTTGTTCAGTCTTTTCCAAATAACTTTTGTAGAAATATTCCTCTCTTGGAAAATGGCACCTATGCCCTTTGCACTCCAGCATTACCAAATGTGGATACTTGCACAACGCCACTTACACAAATTCAAGCAGAACTCATGCAACAAGATAAAGCTGAACTCATTTTCAGACAACTCGGCCTGAAAACGTGCAATTTCGAAGAAACATCATTTGAAGATGTTCGTGTTATTGCTTGGTGGCGGCATATTTATGATATCAATCACGATCGTTATTGTTGGCCAGAATTTTTACTCATACCCGCTGCAAGCTTTAACATCATCATCCCATCAGCGAAAAAACAAAACCGCAATCTCATACAAGCACTGCCATTTGGCAACGATGGTCACTTCTCATTTGGTTTTGATGCAGGACTTGCGCTCGACTTTGTTGAAACTATTGAGGTCGCCTTCAACGGTGGCTTAAACTATTTTAGCCCAAAAAACAAACACAACTATCGCCTTCCCACTGATACTGAACAAAGTGGCATTTTCCCCTATGCAACGAATGTTAGAGTTAAACCGGGTCTCAATTTTAACTTTAATGCAACGTTTAATGCGTATCATTTTTATGATCGCTTCACTGCTTACGCTGAATGGGTTTATGTCAAACATGAAGCGGATACAATCACTCTTAAAGTTGCTGATCCAACATTTTTACCCGACATTGCTGCATGTTTGACTAAATTTATGTCACAATTTGTTAATGCGGCCATTAATTATGATATTTCACCAAATATCACGATAGGGCTCATGGGGCAATTTCCCGTTGCACAGCGAAATGCCTATCGTTCAACAACGTATTTGGGGACCTTTAGAGCAGTGTTTTAAATAGCCGCCTTCATATACTTTTTGACAAAAGGTACTAAAAACTACATTCTTTTTGATAAACACTAGTACGTTTATTTCGTATGACAGAAAACCCCAGGGTTTTAAACCTGGGGATGAATGTCATCAAATGCGCGAGCGAAGCAAAAATGTAAATTTTTGCGAAGTGAGGTTAGTTTTGTCATACTAATTGACATGACAAAGAAATATTGGCACGGAGCGCATACAACTCATAGGCATATGTATCATATAGTTTGGTTACCTAAATATAGAAAAAAAGTATTAGAAGGCAAAGTTAAGAGCAGGTTAGAAGAACTTTTGCGAGAATGTGCGGAAATTAATGCATGGGAAATTCAAGAACTAAATATTCAGATAGACCATGTGCATCTTGTAATACAATTACCACCAAGTGTGAGTGTGAGCAAGGCCGTTCAATTACTCAAGGGAATTTCAAGTAAAATGCTCAGAGCTGAATTACCTGAAATAAAGAAATTTTTGTGGGGTAACGATTTTTGGGCAGATGGATATTTCTCTGAAACATTTGGACAATGTTCAGAAGAGACAATTCTCAATTATGTTAGAAATCAATAAAAAGCTTTCATCTCGTGCTTCTAAATCCACGGCTTTTAAGCCGTGTGTTGTTTAATAAAAAGAGTTTTATATGCAAAAAAAATTTCTAAAATATGTTTTAGCTGCAAGCATCGTAACATCTCCCATAATCACACCAACGAAATCTTTTAACGGAGAAGATGTTGGTTATGCAGCTTTTGGTGGCTTAGTTATTGGTACAATTATTAGCTGGGCCAGCACTTATCTTTATCTCAACAAGCGCTGTGAAAAAAAAATGACAGAAAACGACAAAAAACATCAAGCAACTCTTGACGAATTTAATGCCCGCATTGATAAGTTGAAGAAAAAATTGGCAGCAAAAAAAGAAGAAAATAATACTCGAACTCAAAAAATTACACCCGACAATAAAATGCACAATCTCCAATTTTACCATAAAATACAGCCAATTTAGTCACATTAAAAAAATACTATTTTGACAATAATCATTAAATCTTTATATTTTACCGAAATAATATTTAAATTTTTAACACAAATAATTACAAGAGGAATCATCCATGTCTCACGCAAAATTATCATTATTTGCATTACTTTTCTTTCTTGTTGGCAGCAGCGCTCTAATAGCAGGTAAAAACGATACGGTTTTTACAATGAAGCAAGTGCGCAAACTTATTTCGCCAACAGATGACATGGAAGAATATCAAGAAGAAGAAAACAATGAGACAACAACGACAGAAAAGAGAAAAATTATAAAACCCGAAGTAAAAGCAGAAAAATATAAAAAAGTATACGTTAAGCATTTTCAAAAACAAGAATTGTATTATCCCAAATTACTTATCAAAGATGCAAAAGCTCAAGCAAAAAAAGATCCAGAAGAAATACAAACAAAGAAATTCTCTTGGGGGCGCACAAAAGCACTCATTGGCTTTGGAACCTTATGTCTCGGATTGCCAGGTTTGTGGTTCGCATACCATGAAGAAAATGTAAGACATTTTTTACCTTTGGCACTAACAGGAGGAGGCTTATTTGTTGCCGGAGGTCTTACTGCCTATAAAGGTGCAAATCAAGTTAGAAAAAATTGGAAACCCGACAATGCTAAACATCTTCTAGAAAGACGCCAATTGAAAAATGTTGAAGTAAAAGATTATTTTAACAAAATTTATGACAAAGATGCGCACAAGCTATTCATAGCCAGAATGAGTGTCGTTTTTAATGAAAAAGAGACGGACCAGGCTTCTCGTTGGGAGAGTGATTTTAGTTATGGCAACAAATAGTAACTCTAATCATTTTTAGTATTTTATCACAAAAAGAGTGCATCTCTATTGATCAGTGCGCTCTTTTGATTTTTTGCTTGCATTTAATAGACAGAAATCAAATAAAATCGTATACTTTAGATAAATTTAACGTAATCCACCCAATAAAAGGTCATTATGAGCAAAAGTTTCAATATTAAGATTTTCGTCAACAATAACGTTGAACGAGCTTTAAAGCAATTAAAGAAGAAAATGGAACGCGAAGGCGTTAGTCGTGATATGAAGCGTATCGTTTATTACGAACCACCTACACAAAAACGTCGCAAAAGCTTGATGCGCGCACAAAAACAAAATGCAATCCGTATGGCAACTCAAAGGCCTAGCTAAACCACTGATAGGCACAACCTCCTTATGTTTGATAACCGCGCTAGAGATATAAAAAAAGCACAAAAAGAACGATTACTCTTGAGAGAGATCTCAGGTTTGTTGTTACAAACAGGAACTGATGACCCACGCTTGCAAAAAGTTGTGGTGAGTCGGGTTTCTCTTTCTCCTGATAAAGGTTCCTGCACGGTGTTTTTTTATACCACTGAAGGAAAAGAAGCATTTGATGAAGCCTTAGAGGTTTTAAAGCTCTACAAACCATCCCTTCGATCTGCATTGGCCGCAAAAATTCGTTCTCGCTATACCCCAAATCTAATTTTTCGCTTTGATGAACAACATGAAAAATCGGAAAAAATGAATGCGATCTTTGAACGTCTTAAAGAAAAAGGTGATGTATAATTATTAAGGTATTGATACCCTTTTTTTTAGCATGGGGTTCATTCCTCAATATGCTTGGGTACCGACTCATTTCACAAGAAAGCCTTCTGATTCCTCGTTCATTTTGCCCCCATTGCAAATCGATTATTGCTTGGTATGATAACATTCCTCTCATTTCATGGATTTTGCTCAAGCACAAATGCCGAAACTGTTCTGCTCAAATCTCTTGGCTATATCCATTCATTGAATTAACAACAACAATCATCTTTTGTGCATTGCTTATCTCTATTCCCTCACATTATTGGGCAGCTTATGCCTGTTTTTTTTCAGCACTACTCATTACCATTCGCACTGACCTAGAGACAATGCTCATTTCACGCTATGCAACACTTTTTTTAATCCCCGTCGGATTCCTGTTAAGTTATTTTGAATTTTTGCCCATTTCACTTCTTGATAGTTTTTGCGGCGCATTAACTGCCTATGCATGGCTTTATATAATTGGTTATCTTTTTTATAGAATTACCGGCAAAATAGGCCTTGGGCAAGGTGATTATGAATTAATGGCTTTTGTTGGTTCATTTTTAGGAATAATTGGCTGGTGGTTAACTTTATTAATCGGATCATTATTTGGTTCAATTGTTGGCTTAACCTATCTTGCAATCAGTGGAAAAAGTAAAGGGACCAAAATTCCTTTTGGCCCCTTTTTAGCTTTTGGTGCAATAATCTTTGTTTTTTTCGAAAAAATAATTACCAATTTCTTGTTCTAACTTATTATTGATTCAATCTATACTACAAAAAAAAATTTTTATTATTAAATTGCTTTATGCAGGCCAGATGCAAAATTATTTTTGTTTTTATAGTTTTGGCCCTATGCGGGCCAGGCATCCTCCTACGCTTATCCACGCCTTCCGGCTTGGCAAGCTACGAAGGACAGGCAAACCTTCGCAAAGGTGCTGCAGATCGTTTAACGATTGAGATCCTAGGGAATATTTATAGATGTTTCATGGTGAAATTTTTATAAATAAGTTAGTCCGGTAGTGCGACGTGCACCTGGAATTTTGATGCTGAAGGCATCAATAATGGAATGGTGCATATTCGCGCGGGAGAGACAATCCAACGGAACGTTGGGGCCCTTGTATCAAAGGTATTGGGCAAACAATACCTTTGTGCTGCCCGCATAGGGCCGAATGATATAAAAATAATAATAACTTATCACGCAAGATCGTCTGTTACAATCTGAATATCATTATTTTGATTAACCGTCAGCACGTCAGCAACTCCATCACCATCAATATCACCTGCCGCGGCAATAACAAAACCATCTTTATCAGCCCTTGTCCCCATTAAAGCTGAAGCTGGTGTGGCCAATTTACCGGTAAAATGGTGCTGACCTTCTTGGCCCTCACTAAAACCATAGGTATAATAAAACCGCTCTTTTTCTCCGCCACCAGAATAACCATCTGGTTTCCATCCTATGCCATTGTTACCATTTAATATGGTTGCATAGGTTCCATGTTCTGCCCAATGAGCTTTTTGAGCAACATATAAAGAACTAAGGTTCATATACGCTTCTGCACGTTTTGCTTTTGAAAAAAACCGTAAAAAGCTTGGAATTGATACCATTGAAAGAAATGCAATAATGGCAACAACAATCATTAATTCGATCAGGGTAAAACCCGACCTATCCTTACACCTATCCATATTTCCCCCTAACCCTAATAATCCCTATCCAGGTTAAATCTATCATACAAGCATGAGACCCTCTTTGGTCAAGAGTTACTTAAAAATAGCTTTTTTCAAACTAAAATTAATCAGTAATTATCGGATTAACATGAACAAAAACCTCACTATTTTTAATCTTTTGTAAATAAAAACAAGGGTTTTTTGATATATAATTCATAATTTGACTTTTTTAAAAATGCTAATAAAATTAAATAGTGAAGAGCAGAGTTGCTTTAAAAGGCCCAAAAAACCGTTTTTCAGGTTTAATGGTGAATTTTATCAGCTGGCTTTCTTGAGAGAGGTTTAAAAAATATAGCTATTTATGGAGAAATAAAAATGGCAACACTTAACAAACAAACGAGTTCAGACAAAAGGTCTGGTCCGTTAGGGTCACAAAAAAATTACAATGAGATAATTGAGCTTCTCGATTCTTCTTGGTCATATACACCTTCAACAGAAAAAACAATTGCAACCATGAAGGCTCTTGATCAAGCACTTGATTGCCCATCTAAAAAAATAGATGCAATTTTGGTAAGTGGTACAAATGGTAAAGGTTTAACGATCCATTTTGCTACCAAATTATTACAAGAAGAAAAGATTTCATTCGGTGCTTTCTATTCACCTCATATTTTAAGCTACAACGAGCACTTTATCTTAAATAATGAAACTATTTCAAACAAAACGTTCACCGAACTTGCTAATGAAGTAATCAATATTGCTCAGTCAAATGAGATTGCCGTAACGTCATACGAAATTCTCACCATGATGGCAGTTTTATATTTTGCTCAAAACAATGTTGAAGTTGCTCTTCTTGAAATGAGAGAAGATAGTCCTTTTGATGCAACAGCAATTTGTCATCCACAAGTTATTGCCGTTACCAGAATTACTGAAGAAGAATTAACACAAAAAAATGATCTTTCTGCTACCGTAATTAACAACTTACTACAATTAGTAAAACCTGGTACTCATGTTATTTCAGGTGATCAAAGCAAACTTAATTTACAATTGATGGCTGAAGCAGTCAAAAAAAATAACGGTACTTGGGCTATGCCTATCCGTAAATTAGCTGCTCTTAAATATCCGTTTGAACAATTACACGGACGATGTGCCGCAATTGCTGAACGAATTTGTCAGATCTATGTTGATAAATTTGCTAAAGATGCAACAATTCTTGCAAATAGCTTATTAGCAAAACAAAAAGGTCAACGTGGTAGACCAACCCTAGAAGCAAAACGTGAAACTGAATTAAATCCTAAGAAAACATTAGAACAATTTTGGAAAGAAGAAGCAAGCACCTTGCCTGCACGCTTCCAAATTCTTGATAAAGAAAAACCAAGCATTCTTTTGGATAACGCAAGCAATGTTGATGCGTTTACCAACCTTTTACTTGGCATCCGTCTTTTGCATTACCAACGCCCACTTAAAGGTTTAACCTTCATCTTTGGTTGTGATGCTCAGCAAATGAACACTGAAGAGTTCTTACGACTCTTACGTTATTTCTCTAAAAAGAACTCAGGACAAATTATTTTCTGTCCTATTGAAGAACATGTTCCTGGCATTAACGAAACATCATGGAATGTTGAACAAATAACCAATGATGTAAAAAGTCTCAAAATTAAAGCAAAATCAGCAAAAAGCTTTGAAGAAGCATTTGAGATTGCCAAAAAATCTGTTGATGAACGACATGGCCTTGTGGTTATTTCCGGTTCAAAAACAATTATTACTCAGTATTGGAAACTTAAGGGAATAAAAAAGATTTAATCGATGTATGTACCATCAATTATTATCGGACTCCTTTTAGGTTATAGTTATTGGCTCTCTTTGTTATTCGTAACAAAGAGAGCTTCTTTATGTACACAATCAAAAGCAAACAACATCATTATCATTACTGCACTAAGTTCCTTTGTGCGAATAGTACTCTTTGCAGGAATTTTTTATTATTTGTTGCGGCAAACAAATCTTCATCCTATACTAATACTACTTGTGTTTTTAAGCTCATTTTGGCTATTACTCTTGTTAAAGAAAGATTAAATAGAAATGGAAGGCCTCGAACTTCTTGCTGTTGAACTATGGAATCCGCTTGGTTATTTTGGCATTGATAATGAGATGCTTAAAATAAATGCTGTAACCCTTATTAATACATGGGCTGTCTTACTAATTTTATTAATCAGCATTTTAATAGTACGAATATTTGTAACAAAGAAGAAAACATTATTCCATTTTATAGTAAAATCTGGCATACAATCTTTTATTGATCTGACCACACAATCTCTTGGTAGTTTTTCTTATCAACATTTTGCTTTTATCACCGCACTTTTTATTTTTATAGCATATTGCAACCTCATAGCACTCATTCCTTGGCTTGAAGAGCCAACAAAAGATTTAAATACTGCATTCGCCTTAGGATGCATTTCATTTTTTTATAAAGATTATTATGCCATTAAAGTTCATGGTTTGGGCAGCTATATTAAAGAATTTTTCCAGCCTTTCTTTCTCACATTCCCCTTAAACGTTGTCGGCCATTTTTCAAAAATTGTTTCTATATCATTCCGACTTTTTGGTAATATTTTTGGCGGTTCAGTTATTGTACATATTTATAACAATGCAATCGCAGGATCCATTATCTTTGAAACATTGGGTATTATTTCTGGCCTTAATCTTCTCACCACGCTATTTTTTATTGTTTTTGAAGGTACCATCCAAGCATTTGTTTTCACCATGCTCTCATTAACCTATTTAGCAATTGCTATTCAACCGGAAGAGTCTGAAGGAGAAATAATCTAATGCAAGAATTCGGCGCAGCATTACATGCTCTCAGCATTCTATTTTCTGTTGGTGTCACCTCATTAGGCGTTGGCCTTGGTGGTGGCATTGCTGCTAGAGGCGCATTACATGCTCTCAACATTGCACCACAAAGTGGTCCTGAAATTTTACGCGCCATTATTATTGGTTTGGCATTAATTGAAACAGGTGGCATTCTTGGCGTTGTTATGGGCCTCATCCTTTTACTCGGTCAATCAATGAGTGATCCTTCATTATTGTATATTGGCATCAGCGAATGTGGCATTGCATTTGCCTTGGGCATTACCGGATGCATGGTTGGCATTTATTCAGCATTGCCAGCACGGCAAGCAGCATTATCAATTGCACGACAACCGTTTTTTAGTTCAAAAGTTATTAACATTATGCTTTTAACACAATCAATTATTCAAACACCCGTTATTTTTGGCTTTCTCATTTCACTTTTCATCAAAGCACAACTTATACAAGTACATGATTTTACTCATAGTTTAAAATTGCTGGCAAGCGGTTTATGTTTGGGCATTGGCAGCATCGGCCCTGTTATCGGTCTTGCACGGTTTGCACAAGTTGCTGTTGAAAGTATTGGTAAAAACCGTGATTCATATGGTAAAGTTATGCCATTCACCTTTATTAGTCAGGCAATTATTGAAACGCCAATCATTTTTGCTTTTGTAATTGCTATCATTTTATTAGTTTCACCTGTTGATTTTCATCATATGTCACTGTATGGCATAGGCTTTATAACAGCTGCACTTGCTATCGGCATCGGCACCTTTGGCCCTGGTATCAGTTCAGGGAAAATAGCTTCAGCTGCATGCAAAGAAATTGCTGTTGACCCAAAAAATTCTTCATTACTCATGAAAACAAGTATTCTAGGCCAAGGAATTGTTGATGCAGCAGCAATTTATGCTTTACTCGTTTCTCTCTTGTTACTCTTGTTAAAATAGAAATAACATTAATGCGTTATAGGAAAAAAAATGAATGCACTCATAAGGCCCAAAGTTGGCGTTGGCATCCTGATTATCAAAGATGATAAACTTCTTATGGGAAAAAGAAAAAATGCTCACGGGCAAGGTACATGGGCCCCGCCAGGCGGCCATTTAGAATTTAATGAAACACCAGAAGAATGTGCAAAACGAGAAGTTTTAGAAGAAACCGGTTTACTCATTAAAAATGTTCACCGACTCACCTTCACTAATGATATTTTCTTTGACGAAAGCAAACATTATATTACTTTATATTATATTTCAGAATATTCTTCAGGCACACCTCACGTGTTAGAACCTGATAAATGCGAATCATGGGAATGGTTTTCACTTTCAAATTTGCCTACTCCTCTTTTTCTTTCATTCGAAAATTTACTCAAACAACATGCAATACATTCCTTTGATTATCATGAAATCGCTCAAGCTTGTTATCTAAAAGATATCTCATTTTAACACAAATTTAATGAGCAACATTTTTTAAAATAAAAAGTATTGAACTTACAACAAAAACATTAAAACCGAAATGTCATTGCGAGGCACATTGTGCCGTGGCAACCCAGATTATAAAATTCTTTCTTTATTTTTTCTAATTTTAATTTGCTTAAATTTACTGATTCAATAAGCTTTTTATTTTTATGGATTTTATTAATAGAACATTATAATCTGGGTTGCCACGGCACAATGTGCCTCGCAATGACATTTTGGCATATATTGTAATCTCGAAGCAGTGCATTATAATTATTATCTAAAAAACTAGAGAAAAGAGTAAATACAATGGAAAAAAAGGAGCTCCAGGTACTTTATATTATCACCAAATTAGAATTGGGCGGCGCACAAAAAGTATGTTTATCACTGTTTGAAAAACTTCAAAATCTTGGCAATGCAGCCTATCTTATTTCTGGCAATGAAGGAACTTTAGTCGATCAGGTAAAAAACAAAAATAATGTTCATTTACTGCCTAATTTTAAACGTGAAATGTCTTTAAAAATAGTTTGGTCAGAACTAAAAAACTTCTTTCAACTCATCTGGCATATTCGTAATCTGCGCAAAGAAAATCCTCGACTTATTGTACACACCCATAGCACAAAAGCAGGCTTAATTGGCCGCTGGGCAGCATTTTTTGCACGAGTGCCAACACGCATACACACCGTGCATGGGTACCATTTTCATGATCATCAATCATGGCCATTATGGCTTATTTCTTATCTTCTTGAATTCATTACGAGCTTTATTACGACACATTATGTGTGTGTTTCATCAGCTGACATTAACTACGGCATCAAGTTATTACCTTTTTTTAAGAAAAAAAGCTCAATCATCCGCGCAGCCGTTGCTTGGGAACAATTTTATTTGTCTGCCAAAGTCACCACCATACAAGATAAAAAACCTTTTGTAATCGGTACGGTTGCTTGCTTCAAAAAACAAAAAAATATTGATGAATTGTTACAAGCTTTTACTCATGCATATCAAAAAAATAATTTGCTCAGACTTGAAATCTTAGGTGATGGCATTTTAAGAAACAGTTTTGAAGAATGGATTAATAAGCATAATCTTTCAGCGGTCATAACCCTCCATGGTTGGCAAAAAGATGTCAGTTCATTTATGAAAATATGGCACGCTTTTGCTTTAACATCACTCTGGGAAGGATTACCATGCGCTATTATTGAAGCACGCCTTATGAAATTACCAATTCTTGCTTATAATACTGGCGGCATTCATGATGTTGTTTTTAACAATCAAAATGGCTTTTTATATGCCCAACATGATTGGCAAACCATGGCCGATGATATGCTTAAAATAAGCAACAATAAAGAGTTATACAACCGCTTAAGTAATCACCAAGAAGATCTATTAGCGTTTCATGATAACAATATGGTTCAAGCACATGTTGCTTTATATGCATCGTATTAACACTAATTCAATATAAAAAATTTAAAAACTTAATAATCAAAAATAACTACCAATACATCGAATTGTCATTGCGAGGCACATTGTGCCGTGGCAACCCAGATTATAATGTTTTAATAAATAAGAGTTCATAAAAAAAACTAAAAAATTATTAGATGAACAAATCTTTTTTAATTAAATTATAAGGGAAAATGATAGAATTTTATAGGCTGGGTTGCCACGGCAACAATGTTGCCTCGCAATGACATTCCTAGTTATTTTATTCATCATAAACTCGTTTTGTTTATCAAGCATAGTAACTTTGGCCAACTAATATTGGCCCAATTTGCCACGTTTTTTTGCAATTTTTTCACAATACATAAAAAGCAAAAGACCGCCCATAAAATATAATCCAGAATTCATTAACAATGAAAACAATTGACCATTTTTTACCAACATCGTTAATGACTTTGATTCAAACAATACTGCACGCAAGACAATGATGCCTTCTGCTGTTGGTAACGTGTGAGCAATTTTCTGAATCCAAACAGGCAACTGTTCAATAGGAAGCATTGAACCACTCAAATAAAACAAAAGATTATCAATAAGATCAATTAACCCAGCCACATTTTTATACAGTAAAGCCATACCTGCTATACACAAGCCAAAACCGATAAGGCCAACAAGAATAATAAGCAAAACAGGAATTGCAGCAATATGTAAGGGAATATGGATAGAACATACGTACATAATAATAACACTCATTGCCGCAATCATCATTGTTGAAGAAACAATTGTTGAAATGCTTGCCCCTATAAAAATTAATGCCGGATGAACGGGGCTCATATACATTTGCTCAAGAGTCCCACTCCGCCCTTCAAGCGTTAAAATAAGACTTACTTTTAAAATATAGGATGAATATACCCAAACAATATAACCAATTAAAGACGGGCCAAATTCTTCAAGATTAGTATTACCATAATTCATGAGTAATGCCGTTCCCAAAAAATAAATGCCCAAGGTAATGAGTTCACTAATGACATTAAATTTATAATGCCACGTTACCAATAACCCTTTTCGAATCTCATTAAGAATAACTAAAAATGCCGTCTTCATACTATTAATTTTGATTCATGAGTAACACAAATACCTCTTCCAAATTATTATTAACCTTTGAAGCTGAAAGTAACGCCAAACCATTTTCCTTAATTTTTTCAATTAATACATATAATTCTTGAGAACTTGATAACGTACCTGAAAGTATCGTTTTGTTATCCTGTTGATTAATGATAAAGTTTGGAAACAAATCGGATTGCGTCTGATTTAATGCTCCATCAAGCTTTATTTGATAACTCGTATGAGAACAAAGATTCAAAAATTCACTCACAGGCTTTTGAGCAATTAATTTCCCTTTATTCATGATGCCAACATAATCACACAATTGTTCGGCAATATCGAGTTGATGCGTTGTCAAAACGATAGTTTTTCCTTCATCGCGAGCAAGCTTGGTAATCCATTTCTTCACCGTTCGCGCTGCTTGCACATCAAGACCCAATGTTGGCTCATCAAAAAGGATAATTGGCGGATTAGCAACTAATGCACAAGCAATAGCAACTTTTTGTTGCGTACCACGGGAAAAATCACCAACCAGTTCATAACGACAATCCCATAATTCCAAATCATGCAACAACATGGTAGCACGATCATGTAATTCTTGCCCCGAAAACCCTTTCAATCTGCCATAATATAAAAGATTCTCTAACGTGCTGAGTTGCCAATAAATATTACGAGCACCTTCTAAAACCACGCCAATTTGCCGCATGGCGTTATGACGATCAGCAGTAATATCATAGCCGTTTAATTTAATAGTTCCTTGTGTTTGGGTAATAAGACCGCAAATCAATTTCAACATAGTCGTTTTGCCCGCGCCATTTGGTCCTAAAAAACCAAAAACCTCGCCTGCTTGAATAGACAAATCTATGGAATCAACTGCCTGAAACTGTTCTTTGTTACCTTGCTCAAAGATCTTGCTTAATTTCTTTAACTCTATGGCAATAGCCACATTTCCCCCTACAGGTTAAAAAAATGAAAATACTTAAGGCATATAATCATTAAGTATATAACCACCCTTAGTATGCTTTGTTCATGATAGATAAAACAATAGTAATGACATCTGCATTGTAATGATTAAGTAAACTACTCTACATAAGCTTTCTAAAAACAAGAATTGGTTAAGAATTTTTAGATATTTATTAATAAAACATTGTCAGAGTATAACAAAAAAAAGTTTTATCGCTAGCAATACTCTCTTTATTAAACAAAATTTTAAAAATAATGCAAAAAATAATAAAAATAATGCTTAATTCACCTGGTTATACGTATCAATTCTATTATACCAGCCCGGTAACCACCGTGCTTCATTACGCTCAGGCGGTGCATGCTGCACACGAACCGTCAACACCCGTTTGGCGCAACGAGAAAATTCATCTAAAGCTTCAGCGCCTATACTCGTTCCTTTCATGCCTTCCAAAACCTGTAAAAGCCCCCAACGATGCCCTGCATATGAACAAGAAGGATCACTCCCTTCCCCCTTGAAATTAAGATAATCAATGAGCACATACAAACCATTCTTGCTTCGAGCAATTCTATAAAATTGCTGTCTAATATGATTCTTTTGTGTTTCTTTTTGCACAGAACGTAAAAGCTTTGGCAATGATTTTTCTAATCGCTGTATAACAAAGGCAACCTGAATATCGATAGTTTCCAATAAAAAAGAGCGCAATTTCTGCATTTTTTCACTCTGCATAGCCGCCATAAATTCAGACCGTGATCGCCAAGGACAGGACCTTTTTTTATCAATAATTCCTTCAGGCAATTTTTTTCCTCGAGACTCAATAAAATGCAATAATGCTGGAAATGTCTCTCTAAATTTTTGTGTAACTCCCTCAGGGTACCAAATAGCATGGATCGCTCCCATTGAAGCAAACTCTTCACCTTCATTCCACCATGTTAATTTTTGGTAATCGCTGCCACATTCATTCCGTAAAATTTTTTGGCCAATTTTTTGAGCTTCTTGCTTTGTTATTTTTAACTGAGAAAGAGCGCGTCTTTGCGCAGGAACTTTTTTTTTAGAAAGAACCCCATACAATGAAAAATTGCTCAATAACAAGAAAAAAAAGAATAAAAAAAAAGTCATGCCTTACCTCCGTCATACTTACTTGGAGATTTAAGCATAGCTATTCTTATATCTTGAGGTAAAGATTACCTTAAAAAACATCCAAATGCTTTAATAGTTTTTTTAGTTCTTTTGATCCAGCATAATGAATACAACGCAAATGTTTTTTACCAAGACGCATTGCTGCTTCAATATTGGCATACTCATCATCAATATAAATAGTAAATTCAGTGTCCGGATTAATGCCAAACTCTTTAAAAGCCAATTCAAAAATTTGAGGATCTGGTTTAATTAAATATACTTTTCCTGAAACAATAATGCCATCAAAATAGCCAAAAAGTAGTTTAAAATTTTTATCATTCTTAATTATTTCAAATGTTTTTTCATCAAAATTCGTCAAAAGAAAGATTTTATGTAGCCGTTGACCAGAATAATTTTTTTGACTATGACATTTTTTTAGAATTTTTATTACTGAATGCTTAGGAATAGTTACCGCCGCCAAACGCGCAGGAGTAAACATGAAATTAGTAATGGCTGTCCACAATTTAGCTTTTCTTTTACCAATTGAAGATCTAACCTCTTTTATTTTTGCCAAGATGATTGCTTTTACTTCCTCGGGTGTTTTTAACCCTTGTAGCCAATCGCACATAATTTTAGGCAAAATTCTATCTTCATTAGAGGCCACTATTTGACCAGATCTATATGGTTCAATCGTACAGAGAAAATCCATATATTCTTCTTCAATGCGCAAAGGATTAGAAAAAATATTGGCAAATATATTACCGATTCCTATTTCTGATAAAACACTTCTGGTTTGTTGTTCACCAAGAACACTGCCAAAGTCAAAAATTATATTTGTTGGCACGACAGCTAAAGAAGTTGCTTGAAAAAAAAGACATAACCCCATGAATACAACTTTTGTTATTTTGAATCTAATAATCATTGATAATCCCTCTAAAAAAAATCCTACTTATAAGATCTACATGCTTACTCTTGAAAAATTATATCATAGTCAACCAAAAAAATCTTATCTCCATTTTATGCCATTAACCCATATTTCCGTAACAGCGATCCTAATTTTGAAGCTTTTAAACATAAAAGAGTCATCATACCAAATTCTTCTGCCGTAGCCAGATTTTCTCTTTGATCATCAATATAACAACATTCTTGAGGGTCAAGTTCAAAGGCATCAATAAGATAATTAAAAATTTCAGGATCAGGTTTCAATAATTGCGTTTCATATGAGGTGACAATACCATCAAAAAGGTCAAAAAAGCTCTTATATTTTGGCTGAATTCCTTCATAGGTTTCCTGATCAATATTGGAAAGAATATATAATTTATAACTACTATTTTTCTTCAGTTTTTTTATCATATTTTCGACCGTAGAAACTGGCTTGAATATCTCAGCACCTACAGCAGAATCTAACATTATATGGGCTAAACTAATCAAAGTTTTCTTTTGCCGTTTATCACTAAAAAAGTTTTGTCCGTCCAACATATCATAAAAAGCTAATACCCTGCCTAATGCTTCTTTGCTGGTGATTGTTCCTCGTTGCCACTCCAACATACACGATGGCAAGCGCACGCCTTTATAGGTAACTTTATCTTGAAACTCCCCTGGAATCTCTAAACGCATTTTATTCAATAAAGCCAAACTATCTTCAATAGGATCTTTACGATGTTTTAAATAATAAAAAATAATATTAACCAAACCTATTTTTCGTAATGCTTTTGCTTTATCAACAATAAATAAGACGCCAACTAAATCAAAGACAATCGTTTTAATAGGATTTTGCGACATGTATTCTTTCTTTTATGGAGAAATCGGTTGTTTTGCACAAATAAGCTTGACACCATATCTTCGAAAATACAATAGGTGCTTTTTTAAAAGCAAGAAAAAGACCTTAACTTTAAACTAAACGAATTATAAGATAAATTTTTCATTTTTAATTTGGCCTAAAGCAAAAAACTTATAAACAAGAATTGTCATTGCGAGCGCATGCGTGGCAACCCAGTCTATAAAATAAATTCCATATATTATTGATACCATTTCCACATCTTTGTTTTTAGTATTTTTTAATATTATACGGCCCTATGCGGGCAGCACAAAGGTATTGCGTGCCCAATACCTTTGATACAAGGGCCTCCCCCTTCGCTTATCCACGCCTTCCGGCTTGGCAAGCTTGTATGTTAAATCAAAATGATTTTAAAGCTAAATTTTGTTAATTTATGATCAGTTGTTTTGAAATTAATTGTTTGAGAAGCTGATAGATCTCGTGTCAAGCTTGGTCTCAAAGGACCGTGTCATAGTTTGAGACTATCAGCTTATACAAAAATGACCTCGAACAATCACTAGAGACGTATCAAGTACATACGATCTCGCATGTCTACAAGCCAGAGGTATTTATGAAAAATATATCAAAAGTATTTATAGGTGTCGATATTTCAAAAAACACTTTAGATGTTTATATCCATCCAATAGGAAAATCTTTAAAAGTATCAAACTCAGAAGTTGGAATAACGGAGATCATTAAAGAATTAGTTAAATATGATATCGAACAAATTGCATGCGAAGCAACTGGTGGGTATGAAAAATTACTTGCTCGAATATTAAAAAAAAATTGTTATTATCTTTGGATCATCGATCCAAGAAGAATAAAAGGCTATATTGTTGCTAGTGGCTGCAAAAGCAAAACGGATAAAATTGATGCTCGAAAAATTGCTGAATTTGCTTCTAAAAATTCTCCTGATTATGAGATAATGAACAAAAGCGAAAATCAAGAAAAATTACAAGCTTTGGTCAATCGTAAAAATGACTTGGTAAAATTTTTAGTTGCCGAAAAAACAAGATCTAAACATCCATCTCATGCATTATATGCATCAAGTATAAAGAAATTTATCAAAATCTTAGAGTGCGAAATCAAATCAATTGATTTAAAGATACAAGATTTAATTCAGCAAGATGAAAAATTAAATACAAAATCAAAAATTTTGGAGTCAATTCCAGGAATAGGCAAAACTTCAGCTGCAACATTATTATCATTCGTTCCTGAACTTGGTCAAATAAGTAATAAAAAAGTATCAGCACTCATTGGTGTTTGTCCTTATGAGAATGAAAGTGGAAGTTATAAGGGTAAAAAATTCATCAGAGGTGGAAGAACTATTCCAAGAAATATGCTTTATATGTGTGCATTAACAACTATTAAATATCATCTCCCATTAAAGGAACTTTACGATCGTTTAATAACTTCTAAAAAACCTTTTAAAATAGCTATCGTAGCTATTATGCATAAACTTATTGTGATTGCTAATTCTTTACTAAAAAAAGGTGAATTATGTAAAGCTTAATATTGTTTAGCTTTATTAAAAAATATTTGACTTTTAACACAATCACTATGGCGGACAGGCCAACCCTTCGAAGCGTTAGCGTAGTAGGGCCGCGCGAAAACGTGAATTCTAAATCTTGATGCAGAATGCATCAAGATTTAGAATTCACATCGCCACTACCGGACTAACCTATATTTATAAATTTTCTTTAGAATTTCATTTATTTGGGCAATGAAAAAGGGCTTGCTCAATATTTGGACAGGCCCTTTTTCATTTTTAAAAATCAATATTATTTATTTTTGCTGCCAAAATAATAAACTACCGGGGCTACAACAGCAGCCGTAACAACCATAGCTCCTGCAATAATTTTTTTTGAATGTGTTTGGCAAAAGGTTTGATGAGAAATAGCAGCATCATATCCCTCCTTATGACCAGATCAAAGGAAAAAGTGCTATTAAAGTTGCACGGCAATTTGAGGTAAAACTAAAAACTTTAATGGCAAACGATTTTTGGGCTAGAGGTTATGTCATTTCGACCGTTGATTTTAAAATTGGGCAAATATACAATTTCTAATTTTTTCTATGTTAAATAAATTCCAGTTGTATTTTTTTTGATATGTGCTATTATTGAATTATATTCAAATTGATATTTTTACTATTTTTCAGGTTCAAAACAAAGGAGAACCCCCGTGAAGAAACATATTATTTTCTTAACCATTTTTCTTATCATTGCCAATTCATTACCCATGTATTCAATGGAAACTGATGAGTTAGATATACGAGCAAAAGTTGAAAAATTAATAATCGAAGATGATCTTGATGCGCTCATTGATGATGTCACACCATTAATTTTTGCCGTTCAACAAAATGACCTTGATCTTATGCATCGACTTATTGCATTTGGTGCTAATGTTAATGCGCAAGCTTTAAATGGTTCAACGGCATTATTAGAAGCAGTAAAAATGTATGAGACAGCCAATAATTTCAATGTTATTAACTATTTGGTTAGTTGTGGTGCTCGAAATGATATTGAAGATGAAAAAGGGGAAACTGCTCTTTTTGTTGCTCGAGATTCTGGGTTTAATGAAGTTGTAGAATTTTTGTTACCTCAAAACAATGTGAGTGTTCAAGGAAATGCAACACCATTGATACATGATGATTCGGAAGAAACAGAAAAACAATCTGATATAAAACAGACTGAAAAAGGAAAAGAAAAAGAGTCTCAAGAAGATAAAAAATCTAAAAAGACAAAAAAGCAAATTTTAGCAACTATGATTAAAAAACCGATAAGGGTTATTGAATCAGGGGTAAAAGCTAGTTATTATGCTTCTCTTCATTATCTTCATCAAAAAAATGCTGATTATCAAAAAAGAGCATTAAGAAAATATCTTAAAAATATAAAAAAACAATCGCAAATTAATGATAGATATTCACCATTGATAGCGGCAGTTAAAAATAATGATCTTGAAACGGTAATAACATTACTTAGTGACCCAATGACAGATGTTAATATGAAAGATCATACAGAATGGACGGCCTTAGCAACTGCAATACATCAAGGTAATTTAAAAATTGTAGAAGTATTGGTTAATCATAAAGGAATAATTCTTGATGCGCCAAGTTCTTCTAGATGCTGGACAGCATTAATGGAAGCTATTTTTACTCAAAATGTTGAAATTGTAAAACTTTTAATAGAAAAAGGAGCCAATATCAATGCTGTAAACAATCTTGGAGTAACAGTTTTGATACTTGCTGTTTGGCATGGAACTCCTGAAATAATTGACTTACTTTTAAGTTTTAATGCCGATGAAGATAAAAAATTAAATATTAATAATAAAAACACTTCAGGCTATACTGCTTTATTTTATGCAGCTCAAAGAAATAATTTAGATTTGGTCAAGAAATTAATAAATCTTGGTGCAATTATTGAAAATGAATCTATGGAAACTAGCCCTCTAAATCCGATTCATAAAAGTAATAAAAATACTAATCAAGAAATTAATAAAGAAATAGTAGAGTTTTTGAGAGAAGCATTTGAAGAAAGAAGTAAAAAAGAATCTGCTCAAAATATTTTTGAAGGAAAAATTGAGGAAAAACAAGAAATTTCTCAAGCAAAACCTAAAAAAGTAATGCAATCTGAGCTTGCATCAAAGCTTTTACGTGCACTGAAAAATGGTGATCTTGCTACGATTCAAGATGCAATTGCAAAAGGTGTTGATATTAATCTTGCATTAAATGAATATGGTGACACTTTATTTATTCTTGCAATTGATAATAAAAAAATTAATATTGCTCAATGGTTAATTGAAGCAGGTTCTGATATTAATAAAAGTAATAATGATGAGATAACACCATTGCTATTGGCTATGGCAAATGAAGAGCCTAAAATTATTCAATGGTTACTTGAAATTCCTGGTATTGATGCTAATAAACCTACTGATGAAGGAGTTACCCCATTGATAGCGGCTATAGCAAATAAAAAGTATAAAATTGTTCAATGGTTACTTGAGACTCCTGGTATTGATGTTAATAAAGCCCATAGCAATGGAGTTACTCCATTGTTAAGGGCTATAGCAGATAAAGAGCATAAAATTGTTCAATGGTTACTTGAAACTCCTGGTATTGATGTTAATAAAGCCAATAATAATGGAGTAACTCCATTGCTATGGGCTATAGCAAATAAAGAGTTTAAAATTGTTCAGTGGTTACTTGAAACTCCTGGTATTGATGTTAATAAAGCCAATAATAATGGAGTAACTCCATTGCTATGGGCTATAGCAAATAAAGAGTTTAAAATTGTTCAGTGGTTACTTGAAACTCCTGGTATTGATGTTAATAAAGCTAATAATAATGGAGTAACTCCATTAATGAAAGCTATAGTTATTGAAGAATTTGTGATTGCGCGCTTATTAATTACTAAGGGTGCAAATGTCAACGCTCTAAATAATTATGAAGCCTCAGCCCTAGTATGTGCTTTTTGTCACATAAACAATATTGGATTTTGCAATGACCATATATCTTTCATCTTCTTATTGATTGCACATGGGGCTGATGTAAACATTTCATGTATAATTAATGATAAAAAAACAACAATATTACAATGTGTGGTTGAAAATGGATGGATTAGCCTGCTCGAAAGTATTCTTAATTGCCAAACAGTTGATAAAATGAAAATTCGCGAATGGGCAATAGCAAGCAATAATAGAAAAGTAATCAATTTTTTAGATAAAAAAGAGGATTTAGATAAAAAAGAACGTTGTATAATAAGTTAATTGGTTAATTTTAGATATTTTATTAAAGAGAGAAGTAATATTTTCTTGATTTCTCTCTTTAATAATTATAGAACCTATCTGAAAACTCAGGGCAGTTAAAAAAATAAAAATCTCTTTCTTGAGTTGAGCTTTATTATAAGCAACATTATACTAAAATATTATGAATCTCTACCAAGCCCTCTTAATGGACCATTATCAAAACCCCCGCAACTATGGAACCCTCGAAAACCCTGACTTCAGTTCAGGAGAACATAACCCTTCTTGTGGCGATATAATCACTATTCAAGGAAACATCGAAAACGATCGCCTCACAAAAATATGTTTCACCGCACAAGGATGCGTCATTAGCGTTGCATCAGCATCACTCCTTACTGAATATGCCCACCAAAAAACCTTAGAAACCATCACCGCAATTACCCCCCAACAGATGCAAGAAATTATAGGTATCACCTTAGGGCCTCTACGCATCAAATGCGCACTTCTTTCCCTTATCGCTTTACAAAAAGGCATTCAAAATTACACCCAAACTCATCTCAAAGGCTCCTAATGCTTGATAAACCAAAAGTTTTACAAGCACTCCAAAATGTAGCCCAAACCCTTTTCCTTGATCTTTCTGATGAACTTGCTTTAGCACAAAAAGTATGGCTTGAAATTCAAAATGACAGCACCTTTGCTTATAAAGTTCAACAAGCTCACGCACCTTGGCTGATTCCTTCATGGTTCGATGCACTGGCAAATACCTATGCCATAGAACCTCAAACAGAAAATTATCATATTCTTTCCGTTGATGGTTCACAAATTTACCCTGATCGCCATCAAGGAACCTCTTGCTATTTAATCAATATTGGATCAGTGCACATTCATTATAATGGTGAACGTGCACGCATAAACTTAACATCACAACCGCATGTTTTTGTACCACAAAATGAACAAGAAGCTCTTGAAAGTTCACTTGATCATGTTAATTGTAAAAGACAAGATTTTGAACTTCGTGATAGTTTTCATTTAATAGAATCGCTCGCTCAAAACGCTGATAATGATCAAAAAGTGCTTCTTTTTGATGGATCACTCATTTTTTGGCATTTAGAAGGTAAAGAGCAAACTATGAAAGAAGAATATGTAAATAAATACATACTTTCACTGTATAAAATCTATCAAGCTAAAACGCTCATGGCCGGTTACATTAGCATGCCAAAAAGCAAAGAGCTCGTTAATCTCATTAAACTTTCGTTATCTGATTTTGATCCAATCAATAATGATACTCATAAAAAAGTTGAACATATTCTTGATGCACATATTGCACGATTTTTTCTTCCTCCTTTTCATCATTCAATCGTTTTCAAAAGTCATTCACTTATTACTGAACATTATCCTCATATATTAAAACCTTATTTTTTTTATATTAATACAGGACACGAAATTGCACGTATCGAAATTCCTCAATGGATCGCCTTCAATCATGATCATATAAAAAAACTTGCAAGCATTATTCTTGATCAAACACAAAAAGGTCACGGTTATCCAGTGTGCTTAGCTGAAGCACATGAACAAGCGGTGGTAAAAGGACCTGATAGAGAATTCTTTTATCATCTCATTCAAAAGATTGGTTTTGATCAACAACAACGATTAATTTTTTCTCAAAAAAGCATGAAAAAACGCGGCATTGGTATTTAAATACTTACGCATCACCTCATGTATTATCATTGCTTTTTTACGGTGCTTGCTATAGAATTGGGTAAAAAATAATTTCATTCATATTGTAATAAGCAAAGTGAAAACGATGAAAAATAAAACATTATTATCAACAGTAACATTATTTTTGTTGTTACAGACACAATCAATAGTAGCGATGGATCTGAGAAATTATTTTAATCCATCTAACCTACTCACAAACAATTTGAATTTTTTAAAATACAGCCCACTTGCAATTGTAGCTGTTTTATCAATCTCAATGCAAAATTATTTTGCATCAACAGCTTTGAAAGCTCTGCGCAAAGAAGAAAAAAAGGATCGCGAAGTTGAGATGGAAGTTACCATTCAATCAGAAGCTGCATTAGTTACATTGGTAACCGAAGAAGTCACTGTAATCTCTAATAACGTAAGTGATGGCAGACAAGACTTAAAAGAATACCAACATCTCAGACAAATTAAAAACAAAAAAATGAAAAATATTTTTGAACAAAATCAAGCTGCTCAATTAGACTATTGTAAAAAAAGAACAAATAAAATAATTGCACGCCTTGAAACAGGGGAAAAGGAGCGCGAAATATCCACACAAAGAGCTTTACATAATTTATTTGAAATACAAGAAAAAGAATTCGGAGAAATAAGCTGCAAGGCTAAATTATTCGTTGAAAAAGAAGATAAACAACATGCAAAGTTACAAGCAGAATTTTTTGAGACTAATGAAAGAGCGCAAGAACAACTATATAATCAAACCGAACAAATGCAAAGTCAATTAACCCGTATTAAACAAGCAGTTCATCGTCTTAATAATGAATCACAAAAAAACAATGCAAAGTTACAAAAAAAAGAAAGAAAAACTAAGGAACAGCATAAAAAACAAGAACAATTAAAAAGTATATGTAGCAATTTCAAGCAACAATTTGCACATCTCAAACAGAAATTAGAATCTCAACAATCTAGAAGACAAATAAATCAACAAAATTTATATCGTAGTAATAGACCTCAATTGTCTAGGGAAGATCTTAAAAACGCTATATTTGTTGTTTCCAATAATTAATATTAATAACAATTTTGACGGGGAATTTATCATGAGTAAGGGATGGTTTTATTTATCGGGAATTATATTTTTAATTACCAGTTCATTAAACGCAATGGATGTCAGTAAAAAAGCAATGATTAAAATAATCATAGATGGAAAAGAATCTTTAGTACCGCTCATTGATACAATTCAAGAATATGCTGTTGATACACAACAAATACAAAAAAAATCATCGAGTTTATTAAGATCAACCTTTAATTTTATTTGTAGTCATCCAAAAGAAACATTAGAGTTTTTTGGATGTGCCACAATTATTGGTGGAATAATTTTTTTTGCAAAAAATAAACATGATAAAGAATTTGCAAAACATAAAACTAAAATTTTTCGAATAAGACAAAAACATAATGAATTAAAAACTACTATACAACAACAATCTCAAGCACACATTTCGAAATTATTGAATGTTGCTTCAATACTAGTAACAGAATTATGTGAGGATATAAAAGCTGATAATACACAATCTCTTTTAGAGATTGATCAAATAACTAAAGAAATCGAAGAACGTAATACAATATTGCATAAATTTCAAAAAAAACATTTTGCTAATGTTGATCAAGCAATAGAACAATTAGACCAACACGAAAAAGAACATCTTGCAAAAGTTATTTTTGAGGCTAGAAAACGCCTTGAAGGATCGTTTAATTCATTTAACAGCGAATTTGATACATTCGGAAATCATTTAAGTCACAACAGAGAAAAATTAAGAACACAAATCAATGAACAGTCACAGCAAAATGCCAATCTTACTCAATATTGCGCAGCTCGAACGCAATCAAAAATTAGATCTATAACGCCTGTGCTTGAAGAAGCAGAAGAACTATCAAGAAATTTTCAAGATTTATTAGATAATGATACATATGAACTACTAACTGAAGAAGCACTTAATGAAACACTTGAGCTAGCAAATTCTGGACAACAAATATTAAACGAACTTGAAAGACTTTTAGATTCAAAAGATTAACGTTAACATTTCTTTATAATCACTATTAAGGGAGATCAAAAATGATCTCTCTATTTTTTAAATTCAAAACACAAGGCTTCCATGAAAAAACATAGTATGCTCTTCACCATTTTATTCACCATCGCAAGTTCATTACCCCTATATTCAATGGAAATGAGTGTTAATGAAATAAAGAAAAACATCCAAACTCGTATAGCTAAAGGCGATGATGATCTTGATATGCCTGATACCGTTGGCGTTATACCTTTAATTTTTGCAGCACAACAAAATGATGCTGATCTTACTCATGAACTTGTTGCATTTCGTGCCACTGTTGATGTTCAAGATATGCAAGGATCAACGCCATTGTTATGGGCAATACGTAAGGGTAATGTTACTCTTGCACACCATTTAATTGATTATGGTGCACGTGGTGATATTCAAGATAAAAGTGGCAATACACCCTATTCACTTGCTTGTGATTATTCTCTCAGTGATATTGTAAACCGTATTAAACCCGAAAAAACAACTCCAGAAAAGGGTAAAGAAATAGAAGAATCTTTAGAGCAACCTCAAACAACCGGAAAACAAAAAGAATATAAGAAAAAATCCCAAAAAGCTTTCACGGTATTATGTCTTACAAATGCTCGTAAAAACAGTGTGGAAACTCAAAAAAAATTATTGACAATGTTCACTGAAGAAAAAGCCCAGTTAAAATCTTCAGCAAAAAAATCATCAACAGCACAAGATGATTGGTATCAATTATTCACGGCAGTTTCTGAAAATAATCTTGAAAAGGTAACACGCCTCCTTGAAGATAAAAATACTGATATCAATGCACAAACACCATCAGATTGGACAGCACTTACCCGTGCTTGTGATCAACTCAATGTTGAAATGGTAGAAAAATTAATTGAACACAATTCTATCATTGTTGATCTTCCCCTTAAAAGAGGTACCACTCCTTTAATGATTGTAGCATCAAAAGTTGCACCCGCTTCACAAGATGATAAAACCGGAAAAAACGCTTTTAAGATTGTAAAATTATTGCTTGAACATGGTGCTCATATTGATGCCCAAGATAATGATGGCGCAACCGCATTAATCAAGTCTCTTATGAGTGGCAACATTAAAACTGCCAAGCTTCTCATTAAGCTTGGAGCTGATACAACAATAAAAGATAAACATGGGTTTAATGCTCTTTTTTATGCTGCAGGAAAAGGACATCTACCTATTGTTGAAAAATTAATCAAACGTGGCACACCTGTTGATGCAACAACAAAACAATGGAATCCTGTTACTCAGACAATTTCAGAAAGTCATTATGAAATTGCACAATTGTTACAAGCAGAAGCAGCAAAATTATTAGATGAAGTAGAAGAATCTCTTAAAAATCAAGAAACAGAACAAACGGTTTCTAAAAAAAATAATAATCAAAACAATGTAAGCCTTTGGGAACGATTCAAAAAAAGTATTACAGATTCAACAAAACCGGTAACAAAAGATTTTCTCTTTGCGAAAGATCAAAAAAACTTAAAAAAATGGTTAAAAAAGACTACATCAAAATTAAGATACATTCATGCTCATGATATGCAAAATGCAATAGAAATAGGCAATGCATTATTATCTAGAAGTTATGAACAAACAAATGAATGGTATTGGGTGACCATTGGGATTTATGAAAAAATTTGTAATGATCATATTGAAATAATACGTATCTTGACTCAATGGTTATGTGCAAAAAATAGAGGCCTTCCAATGACACCCTTGCACATCGCCATAATGAAAGGTTCAACAAGAGTAGCTCAATGGTTAATTGAAACAAGCAAAGACATTGAATCGGATTCTTATTATGATGGATCCACACCTTTACTATTAGCAATACAAAAAAACGAATCTAAAATTGTTCAATTATTAATCGAAGCCAGTGTTGATTTAAACAAAAGTAATAATGATGGAATAACACCATTAATGACAACAATTGCAAACAAGCAACCAGAAATTGCACGATTATTAATCGAAGCTGGAGTTGATGTAAATAAAGAACAAGATAATAATCTCTCTTTATTAATGTTAGCAATTGCACATAAACAAACAGAAATTGTTCAATTATTAATTAAAGCCTGTGCTGACGTTAATAAAAGTTGTAATGGAATGCAACCATTAACACTAGCAATAAGCAATAATGAACCAGAAATTACTCAATTGCTCATACAAACTGGTGCAGATATTGATAAAGAGGATAATAATGGACTTACACCATTATTATTGGCAATACTAAAGAATCAACCAGAAATTGCTCGATTATTAATTGAAGCTGGTGCCGATGTAAATAAACCTGATAATGATGATTGCACACCATTAATAAGTGCAATTGTAAATAACCAATTAGAGATTGCTCAATTATTAATTAAAGCCAGGGCAAATGTTAACGTTAATCTTCCCGATAGAACAGGAATTGCCCACAAAAGCTTAAGTCTCTTAGAATATATAGCTAAGCAACCAAAATTACTAGAAATTTTTTCCTGTATTCTTGTTCATAATGCTGACCTGAGTGAAGCAACAAAACTAAAAATGCGAGTATGGGCAATTGAGGAAAACAATCAAAAAGCAATTGAAACATTAGACGCTTTTAATATTGATTATGATCTTGGTGGTTTTTATAAAATTTCTAAAGATGATCAACAAAACAAACAAACTGCCAATAATCCAAGAAGGACGATTGTTCATGCCATTGAAAAATCAACAGGGAAACCGACTGATTTAATAGAATTAATTGAAGTACTTGATAAATACAATATGCTTAATCAAGAAGCTATGGAAGATATTGAAGAAGCAGCCAATCAAAAAGCATCCATAGCAGCAAACCAAAGGGCATTTTTATTATCCAGGGTACGTGATAATTTAACCCGTTTAAATACTATGCAAGAACATATACATCAACTGCAGCAGTCTAAACAAAATCCACCTTCTAAAGGAGATAAATAGTTCCAAACAACTTTGATAAATTTCCAGGACATTAAAATTATTTAAGACGAGAGAGATCAATCATTTTTTTGATCTCCCTCGTCTTTTTAGTATTGTCATATCAACTATAACCTTGCGCTTTATTCCCCCGTTATGTTTGTCTCATAAATGAATATCATCATTGTTAGTAATAAGGCTTTAATATGTTAAAAACAATAATTTTTCGTACAATATTAGCAATTCATTCAGCGCTTGTATTTCACGAACTGAATGCTGTATGTCCCGTTTGTACTCTTGCCGTGGGAGCAGGAGTAAGTCTATCAAAATGGTTAGGCATTGATGACACTATTACAGGCTTATGGATTGGCGCATTAACAGCATCAATGATAGCTTGGACCGTTACTCTTTTATCACGCTATAACATTCGCTTTTATGGTAGAAAAATTTTAGTAACAACAAGCTACTTTGCTCTTACCCTTTGGCCCTTATATCACAAACATTTAATTGGCAATCCTTTAAACACCTTATGGGGATTCGATAAACTTTTATTAGGCATAGTTATGGGTGTCATACTCTTTACTATAAGCTGCCTTTGGTATTATTACCTCAAATTAAAAAACAAAGGGCATGCTTATTTTCCTTTCCAAAAAATTGCTATGCCTATCGGGTTTCTTTGTGTTGGCAGTATTATTTTTTACCTTATTGTGAGATGTAATGGAAAATAAAATTAAAGATTTAAATGAGTTAATTGCAAAAGTAGATCAGATGAAAAAAAAAGATAAAATGGATCTTTCATCTGATCAAGATCTCAGCATTGCCATTATGAACCTCATCAGCATAGAAGAACATCTTTTCTTTTCCGGCGCAAAAACAGGCAAATCTGCCTATTACGATTTAATCTATGAAGTTCGCAACATGCGTAAGGAACTGTTAAAAAAAATGATTAAAGAGTATGAAGGCGAAGTTTGGTGTATATCAAAACATCTTTTGGCATCCTCAATGCGCCTCATGGAAGTAGGCACAAAACAACTTGATATGGGCAATAAAAAAGAAGCCTATGATCTTTTTGGAAAAGCTTATGATCTTTATGCCCTTTTTTGGGGTCTTAATATGCAACTCATTACTTCTGAAACCGTTAAAAAACATGCTATCGATCCAATTAATAACACTGCTGCCAATAATGATCCCCTTAAGAATGACCCCAATAACAATAGTTCATTGCATAACTCTGAAGAGAAAAAAGGGGTTATGAGATTGCTCGGAAAATTGGTAAAAATGGCGATTGATTGTTGTCTTGAATAATGTATATAGTATGTTTTACTTAATCATGCAATAAATACCTATCTTGCACAGACGCCATTAAAGTAACCCAATTTTAATATTGATCATTGTATGATACTATAAAAGCATAAGAAAGGCTTTTATGGATCACTTACGCAAAGATTTTCCCATTTTCTCATCATCGCCACAGCCGTTTATTTATTTTGATAATGCTGCAACAACTCAGAAACCTGAATCGGTTATTGAAGCAATGAGCAATTTCTACCGCACAGACTATGCCACCGTGAATCGCAGTATGTATGCACGAGCAGAAAAAGCTACCGAAAAATATGAAGCCGTGCGAGCACAAGTAGCTTCTTTTATTGGTGCAGAACCATCAGAAATTGTTTTCACCAAAGGGGCAACTGAAAGCATTAATATGGTTGCAACTGCATGGGGTAGAGAAAATATAAAAACAGGCGATGAAATTGTACTCAGTGAGCTGGAACATCATGCCAACTTATTGCCTTGGCAACAGATTGCACAAAAAACGGGGGCAATGCTGAAATTTATTCCCATAACTTCAGATGGCACTTTAGCTTTAGACAAACTTACCGAAATTATAACGCCAAAAACCAAATTAGTGAGCATTATTCATGTCTCCAATGCTCTAGGAACTCATAATGACTTAGAACCCATTATAAAAGCTGCTCATAAAGTCGGCGCTCGAGTTCTTGTTGATGCAGCACAATCAATTGCCCATCAAAAAATTAATGTAAGCCTAATGAATCCCGATTTCTTAGTGTTTTCAGGGCACAAAATGCTTGGCCCAACCGGCGTTGGTGTTCTCTATATAAAAAAAATAATACAACCTGAGATGCCTCCTGCACAGTTTGGAGGCAGTATGGTTTTCCAAGCAACCTACACCGATGCTCAATGGTTACCAGCGCCAGCTTGTTATGAAGCAGGAACTCCTCCCATTGCTGAAGTTATTGGCCTTGGAGCAGCATTAGAGTATTATATCAAAAACATTGATTTTACAGCGTTAAAAGCTCATGAAACGGCATTAACCGCTCATACTATTGCTGGGCTAGAAAAATTCCCGGAAATACGAATTTTGGGCCCTATAAAGCAACTTAAAGAAATGGGTCATATGGTAAGTTTCACCGTTGAAGGGTATCACCCTCATGATATTGGCGCCTACCTTGATGCGAAGGGCATTGCGGTGCGGACTGGTCATTATTGTGCTCAGCCACTTGCTCAACGATTGGGAATTACTGGTTCAATTAGGGTCAGTTTTTCTTGTTATAATACGATTGAAGAAGTTGATTATTTCCTTGAAATAATGAGAAAATTGTTGGGTAAGTCTTAAAATTTTATAAACATAAATTTTATTATCTCTCGGCCCTATGCGGGCAGCACAAAGGTATTGCGTGCCTCCGCCTACGCTTATCCAGGCCTTCAGGCTTGGCAAGCTTCGTCGGACAGGCAATATACCTTTGATACAAGGGCATCCGCCTTCGCCAAGGCTTCGGCGGACAGGCCAACCCTTCGAAGCGTTAGCGTAGTAGGGCCGCGCGAATATACACCACTCACTCATTGATGCCTTCAGCATCAAAATTCCAGGTGCACGTCGCACTACCGGACTAACTTATTTATAAAAATTTCGCCATGCAACATCTATAAATATTCCGTTGAGCAAGACTGTTAGACGATCTGCAACATCTTTGCGAAGGTTTTCCTGTCCTTCGTAGCTTGCCAAGCCGGAAGGCGTGGATAAGCGTAGGAGGATGCCTAGCCGGCACGAGGCTTATTTGACAAATTGACTAAAAGAGATTAATTTTAAAACATAATAGTTATTAATAGTTATAATAATTACAATTCAGACTATCAGATATGGAGGTATCAATGATTTTCTTTTCACTACAAAAACGATTTTTTACCCTGCTTTTAGGTGTTTGCCTTGTGGCAATGCCAATACTTCAAGCAACTGAACCGGTTGCCACACCCCCAATCACACAAGACACTTGGGGAACTGCTTTGAGTAAAGCATGGAATACAACACTTTTAGTTGCACCCACTCTTATTAATACCTGTACAGAAGTAAGTAAATTGTCATCAAACATTCAAAAATATCAAATTGGTGATACAGCAGTTAAACCTGAGATACAAACAGAAATCCAAAAATTAATGCATGAACAAAATATTCCCAATGCATGCGATATTGAAATAATTGCAATGCGAGGAGCACTCTATCAAATGTCCTTTGCTCATGACACCGCATTACCAACGCCACAATGTGTTCAAGTACAATCAACATTCAAGCATAATGTTCTTGGTGTTTATGTAACTAATGCATGCATCTTTATTGATGAAGATATTATTAACTTTGAAAAAAGTCCGTTACTTTCAACATTTTTGATAAAGCATGCTTTAAAAAAATTTAAAAATAATGAGTATAGAAATACCATTTTTGCAAAAATAGGCTTGGGGTTGGCAAGTGGTGCAGCATTATATAAAACAATACCACTCGTAAACAGCGGTATGCAAAAACTTACCAATGCGGTTGGTTGGACATCTTTTAGTGATTCACAAAAAAGTGGCATCTTATTAAATACAGCACGCGTTGCCCTTAATGGGATCGTTTGCCCCATGATTGCACAATCAATCGTTCAAAAACTTTCATCTCAGGCTTTTGCATGGTATAAACAAAGCACCCATGAAGAAATCGATGAAACATTAGTTGCACAAGATGACATTCTTCCCCTTATTGTTGAATTAGCAAAAATTGTTGCTTTCTACCGAGTTGATCCAATCCTTGAACATATTGAAGGACAATTCGCCGGACAAAGACAAGAAGAAGCTCTTGCATGTGCTTATATGAATGAATTGTGCATATTGGCAAACAAATTGTTCACCACAACAAGTATTATTACCTGGCTTGACAATGAAATGAGTAATCAAGATAATGCCAAAACAGCATTTATCTTGAAGCATTATAAAATGAATTTTTTTTCAAAACATCTCAGTGATACAGTCATTGATACGGATGCTAAAAAATAGTTAATACTAATACTAGATAATGCTGATGGTTTGCTCCATCAGCATTATTTTTTTGCATCAGAAGCATCTTCTTTCTGACTATTTTCTTCCCAATACTGTATTAAAAAATTCCCAGCATCACTATTTTTATTCTTTTGTGCATAAAACAAGGGAGTCATTTGATAATCATCAAGGCTCAAACTTTCTGCATCAAAATTCAATAATAATTGCACCGATTTAACATTACCCGCTCGCATTACCTTATGCAGTGCCGTTTGCCCACACTTATTTTTTTCATTAACCGTTGCTTTGTTTTTTTCAAGCAATAACAATAACCCTTTATAAAAACCCCAATCTGCCGCATTATGCAAAGGAATATTGCCATATCGTCCTACACAGGTTTCCTGAGCACCATGAGCAAGCAACCGCGTCATAATCTCCACATACTCCTTTTTTGTGCCTCTTTTTGGTGCTTTATTTGGCGTGAATGATACTGAATTTGGCAAAGGGTCTTCCATAAAAAAAGCATAATCATAATGCATAAAACCATTTTCAATAGTACCCTTTATTTCATGACAATAACCTCGTAACGCTGCTAAATGCAAAGGTGTATCACCATGAATACTAACACATTGCACATCAGCATTGCGCTCAAGAAGTAATTTTGTAACATCAGAAAATCCCCATGTTGCAGCCTTATGAAGTGCCGTTTCTTGCAGGCAATCACCTTTGTTTATATCCATGGAAGGATAATAATCCAATAACTTCTTAACTGTTGGCAAGCTTAACGGGTTAGGATATAGCAACACAAAATAATGTAAAATACTCAAACGGTTCCAAGTTTGAGCAACATAATGATGATCAAGATATGCATAGAGTTCATTTGGCATTCTAATACGACATATATCAATAATTGATTCATCACCTTTTTTCAAAGAAGTAATGATGACGTCAGTTACCATCTTTTTTAATGACGGCATCACCGGCTTTTTTTGATTCTCCATACCAAGAAGATTATCAACAAACGCAACGAGGAAAAATAATAATAGATAGAATTCTGTTCTTTTCATTTCTTTAAAACAATAGTAAAATTAAAAAAAATAACCTAACAGTAATAAGTATAACAATCTCTTACTCTCACGTCATTAATTTCTAAACATTCATGGGCACATATATGATAAAAAAAATACTCACTATACTCTTTTATATATGCTCTGCGACCTCACTATCATGCAGAACATTGCCTCAATTTACCAAAAATACCGAATTAACTTTTATTGATACGCTCACTATTTATTCAGAAGCAAAAGCACTTTTTGTTACCCGTTTAGCAGCAGTAAAATTATTTGAAATTAATGGTCACTGCTATGATTATGATACGATATTTACCGGTAAACCGCGGGAAATTCATTGGATAGACAATACCCAACGTGGGTTTCCTCGTGGCTTTTTATATGATTTGGATAAAGATGATGCTCCTCTTATTGAACCGATAGGCTATAATAAAAACTTTATGCAATAGTAAGACTTCTTATTTTTTCATAAAAAATCAAAGTGTTCTTGCTTTCTTCAAAAAATCTTCTTTATACTCAAATTTGTGAGCACAATAAGGGTGAGGGGGAAGATGTGGAAAAAAATAAGTATATACGGATTTGTATTGCCGTATTTTTTTTCCTTTTAATTATTACCGCTTATATCTTTAGAATTGATAAAAAAATTTCCCTTACTTTTTTGCAAGAACATCATCAACGCATACAAGAATTTATTACGCAGAACTATTTTCTTTCTCTTATGGGGTATATAATTTTATATATAGCATTTATCATAGTAATGCTGCCGATAACCATTTTGTTCAATATTGCTTCAGGATATTTCTTTGGTGTGGTACTAGGAACGGTGTATAGCGTTATTGGTTGCGTGATAGGCTCATTAGCTTCATTCTTAATTTTCAGGTATATTTTACGTGACTGGGCAACTAAACGATATCATAAAAGGCTTATACATGTTGAGCAAGAGTTTGATAAGCATGGTGCTTGGTATATTCTTTCGCTACAATTGTTTCCGATAACACCTTTTGCCATTATTAATACTATTGCAGGATTATCGCACATCCCCGCTTGGAAATTTATGGGCATTTCGTGTATCGGCGTTACGCCCTATATCTTTTTGAATGCTTTTGCAGGGAGAAAATTAGTAGAAATTAGAACTCTTAAAGATGTGCTATCGCCTTGGTTTATTGGAATTTTTGTGGGACTTTCATTATGTGCTCTTGCACCCACGTTGATACAATACATAAAAACAAAGTTAAAAAAACAATGACTATGACCTTACAGCAAAAACTTCTTTTTATTGTTAATAATCACAAAAAACAACTCTTTGGCGCTCTTATTTTTCTCATAAGCATCATACTGCTTAAAATTTTTGGCATAACCGATTATTTTACCCTCGACTATCTACACACGAATATTGCCCATTTACATATGCTCATCCAAAATAACTATTTCAATGCCATTGCCGTTTATTTATTGTGCTACATCAGCGCTTCGGCATTATCCATTCCCGGATCAACCTTTTTTTTAACCGCATCTGGATTTTTATTTGGCACCATCATCGGCTTTTTTTTGGCGGTTATTGGCGCAACTACGGGCGGACTTATGCTTTTTTTTACTTCACGCTATATGATTGGCTCATGGGTTCAACGTTATTTTGGCCCACAATTAACAAGATTTAATATAGAAATTGGCCATCATGGTTTTTATTATTTACTCATGATTCGCCTCATTGGCATACTACCCTTTTTTATCGTTAATTTGTTATCGGGGATTACCCTTATCCGACCATTCACTTTTGTATGGACAACCTGCATTGGCATGATGCCCTTTGCTTTAACCTATGCATTTATTGGTGCACAATTAGCACAACTCGACACAATAACCTATACAGGATCACCTGCCATTATTGCAGCACTAATACTATTTTTTATTTTTAAGATAGTTCTCGTTCCCTTGTTTTATAAAAAAATAAAACAACGACGAGCACGCGTAAGAGCGAAAAAAGAAAGTTAGATTATCGCTGCACTGGTAATTTGCCATATTCATACAAAATACAAAATATAAAACCAATGCCTAATAGAGCAATACTCGCGCTAATAAGGTGACCAGCAAATCTTATTCTTTTATCACAAAATTCGGCAATCTGAACATTAGTAATTTTACCGTCAGAATCTTTTGTTGTTATTTGAAAAGAAGGATATTCGGCACAAGGAATACCCAAAAAATAATCGGTTTGAACCGGAGCTAATTTAATAATTTTTGTCGATGTTACACGTGGAACAGCCTCAAAAAAACTGCACATTAAAATCAGAATGGCCAATAATAGCCTATTTATTTTCATAATAACTCCATTTTACTGATAAGATAACCTCAATATAACTATTTTATCAAAAATGGAAAAAATGACAATCAATATATGCTTATTTGTAAATAATAGGCAGAAAATGGTCACTTAACCCTGGTTATTCATAAAATACAGGGTGTTTTATGCCTTAACCTATAAATGTGCTGCAAAACATTGTAAACTTACTATTAAGGCAAATTCGATAAAAACGTGCTGATAGCAAAAAAACGTAAAAAACAGAGGTGTCATTGCGAGCCAACATTGTTGGCGTGGCAACTCAGCCAATAAAATTCTATTAATGAGATCCCTATGAAACAACCCGCAGTGTACATTATAACAAATAAAAAAAATGGAGCTCTTTATACAGGAGTAACTTCTAGTCTACTGCAAAGAATTCATCAACATAAAAACAATATAATTGAAGGATTTACAAAACAACATGGTTGTAAATTACTTGTCTATTATGAGCTTTATGACAACATGTTAAAAGCAATTGAGCGTGAAAAACAAATAAAATCAGGATCAAGAATAAAAAAATTAAAACTAATTGAATCAGCAAATCCTTGTTGGTTTGATTTGTTTGAGCAAATCAATAAAGAAAATTAATAGAATTTTATTGGCTGGGTTGCCACGCCAACAATGTTGGCTCGCAATGACATTTCCGACTATCTAAGTTACCGTTAAAATTGTTTATCACCTACATCGAGTTCGCATTATAACGTTATACACCAAATTCATTAGGTAAATTCATGCAAAAAGAAAACATTAATAATAAAAATACGAATTTCCAACTCCTCAACACAAAAACAATTCTCGAGGTTATTGGCAACACACCGTTAGTAAAAGTAGATTTTGGCACACCACCCACCATTTTGGCAAAATTAGAATACCTCAACCCTGGTGGCAGCATAAAAGATCGCGCAGCACTCTTTATGGTTGAAGAAGCTGAAAAAAAAGGCTTATTAAAACCTGGCGGCACCATTATCGAAGCATCTTCAGGCAATCAGGGCATTGCTGCTGCAATGATTGGCGCTGCTAAAGGATATAAAGTCATTATCACAACCAACAAAAAATTTAGCCAAGAAAAAATAAATACCATCACCGCCTATGGCGCTGAGATTATTATGTGTCCTTGCACTGAATTTGTAGAAGATCCACAAAGTTACCACAGTCAAGCAGTCACTCTGCACAAAAACACCCCTAATTCGTTCATGCTTAATCAATATTATAATCTCGCCAATTCCCAAGGGCATTATCATTCACTCGGACCTGAAATATGGCAACAAACCCAAGGCGCAATAACTCATTTTTTTGCAGCTTCAGGAACCTGCGGCACCATCACTGGCGTCGGCAGATATTTAAAAGAACAAAATAATGCGGTAAAAGTCATTGCCGTTGATGCGGTGAATTCATATCGCAGCACGCAAGGACACCCAAAACCTTACTCTTTAGAAGGCATTGGTGTCGATTTCGATGCACCGATTTTGAATGCTTATCAATCATGTATTGATGAATTTTTTTGCGTTTCAGATGATCAAGGCCTTGCAATGTTAAAAAATATGGCCCGAAATCATGCCATTTTAGGTGGGCCAAGCAGTGGCGCCGTCGCCCACGCTGCTTATGAATATTCAAAAACCCTTTCTCCCCATGATATTGTTGTGATGATTATTGGCGATTCAGGACGAGCCTATTTGAGCAAAAATTATTATTAAAATATTCATATTTTACTACATAATGATCTCATAAATGGAGGTCTTTCTTAAAAATATTCCCCTTCAAAAAAAGCCTGATTTCTATGGGTGTTATTCCCTTTTAATGTTAGTTTTTTATTTTATTTCTATATTTAATTTTTAAAAATATTATTAATAATATTGCAAATTGAATTTTATATATGCTATCTTATTAGTAACAATAGCGTTGAAGATAGAGTAAAAACCAAATACTAAAAGGGGAATCCTATGAAAAAACAGTTATTATTTCTTGCACTTGTTGCCGGAATAGTTACTTCATCAGTTCAAGCAATGAGCAGCGTCGAAAAAATTGATGCAGCAGAACAAAAATTTATGAGTCAATTTAGAGAACTACAACATGAAACCATAAATAAATTACAAAAGCTCTTTAACGACAACAAGAATTATAAATTTAATATCGATAGAGAATGGAGCCAAATACAATCAAATCTTCAAACATACGCTGGTAAAGGTTCACTCGGTGTTCCTGCAAGGATGGGAATACTCGCAGAAAAAATTTATAACATTTTAAAAGAACCTTATAAGCAAATAATGAATGCACAAGCAACGGGAAATGTAGAACAAACAATGAGAAGCCAAAATGCTTATAATTTGACCGACCGCGCTTTAGTATTGGCTCACTTATACTATGATAAAAAATAAAACTAGATTTATACGCTAAAAATAAAAAACCCATTGCCCTCAAAAGCAGTGGGTTTTTTTATAAAAAGGAACAGCGTACCTTGTGCACTTTAAAAAAACAACAGTAAAAATTAAAGTTCTTTATAAGAAGATTCAAGAATACGCGCACTTTTGCTTGATGCAGAATCAAAAAAAAGCTTTTGTCCCAACGGCGGCACATGCAAATGAGCATGATTAAGTTTATCACTATTCAACTGCCACCAAGCATGTAACTGTTCAATCGGTGTATGAACTGCATCAAGGCCAAAATGAAACGTACCCCAATGCATAGGAATAAAATGCTTTGCCCCTAACGTTAAAAACGCTTCTCCTGCCTCTTGAGCATTAATATGAGAATGCTGCATCCACTTTCTTGGTTCACAAGGACCAACGGGCAATAATGCGATATCAATAGAAGGGAATACTTTTGCAATATGCTCAAAATGATGCCAATTGGCTGTATCACCGCCAAAATAAAGGCGATAGCCCTTATATTCTATGAGCCAACTACCCCATAATGATCGATTTCTATCAAACAATGAACGTTGTGACCAATGGTAAGCGGGTAAAAAATAAAAACGAATTATTTCATCAGATTGCCCAACACCGGCAATTTCTTGCCACCATTCAGCTTCATGTACTTTGTCAAAAGCACGTTTTTGGAACCATTTTTTATCACCTTTTGGCACAAGCACGCGAGGCTGCTGAACACGCATATGCAATAAACTCTTGCTATCCATATGATCGCGATGATTATGAGAAAGCAACACATAATCTATAACCCCAAGATCAGACAACGAAATGCCTGGAGGAGCAATACGACGAAACAAAAGAGAGGCATCACCAAAAATAGGATCCGTGATTAACGTTATTGTGCCAAGCTTTATTAAAAAAGTTGAATGCCCAATCCACGTAATTTCTATGTCACCTGAAGAAAAAAGTGGCCCTTTTTGGGTTTGCGGCACTAAAAAACTGCTTTTTTGCGCAAAAAAACGCCTTTTGGCCCACGATTTCGTAAACATCAACAATGAATGAAGAAATACGCCTCTTGATTTTTCATGTTCAAGATTATAATAACGATTATTTTTTTTATAGGGAGTAAGAAAATGAGCATGAGCTTTGGATGAAATTACCATTGCCGTTTCCAAAAAGAAACCCCCATCCAGACGCGAAGTCAAGGACAGGGGAAATGGAGGTTATCTATTTAAAATTGTGCTTAAAACACTTAGTTAATGTACACTGAGTTTTAATAAAAAGCAAATTATTTATTGATATTATTCTCTTTTTTTGAATTCATCAAGTCAATAACATAGCTTACATATCTAATTTTAATTACAAATGGCTAATTTGTCAATAGATTTTGTCAGAATATTTAATATTTCTCAAATAAATATTTTCATACCCATTTTTCATAGCTTCCAGGGAAAGATCATTTTTTACCGTTTTATAGGCATTTTTACCCAATAAAAGAGCATTTTGCCTATCAAACATGAGTGATTTTAGGGCATCTTTTAAAGCTTTTGCATCCCCGGAAGGCACCAATAAACCATTCACCCCCTGTTGTATCACCTCATGGGTCATTTTTTCATGGGTAGAAACACAAGGAAGAGAAAAACTCATTGCCTCTAAAAGAGCAACTGATATGCCCTCTTTATATGATGAAAGAGCAAAACAATCAAAAAGAGGATAATAACCATATGATTGTTGACCAATAATAAAAATAATTTTATGAGCTACACCCAATCTTGAGGCCAAAGCGCGCAAATGCTGTTCTTCAGGGCCAGAACCAAGAAGAACAAGTCGTGCATGCTCACTCTCACGAGCAAGGAGCGCAAAAGCTTCTAGCAAAAGACCATAATTTTTTAAAGCCACAAAGCGCCCAACAGATCCAATGACAAAATGATTTTCTTCTAATCCCAGACTCTCACGACTTTTAACGCAAAGCATACCGCGCTCTTTAATGCCCTGAGCAGGTACGCCATTTTTTATGGTGGTAATGGTGCCAATAGGCACGTTATGATGTTCAACTAATGAAGACGCAACGCCATTGGAAACAGCAACCAACTCAGTGGCCATCCATTGTGAATAACGATCAAGCATGCCACGCATCATGCCATCTTGATCAACATTATTATGAAAACTATTCAAAACAGGAATGCCAAGTAATTTTCCGATAATTCGTCCTGCTATGTTGGCCGACCAAAGCCAGGTATGCAGCAACGAAGGCTTTAATGTTTTTATGCATGTGTATAACCGAAAGAAAAAAATAGGATCATATAAACACAAAGCCCCTTTAATAGGAAACAAAGGAATTTTTAACTGCCGTAATCGCTCAACATTGGGTCCTTCATGAAAATAGATCACGGTAACATCATACTTTTCACGATCAACAGATGCTAAAAAATCACACAGAAGCGATTCAGCGCCACCCATTTTTAAACTCGTAATAAGATGCACTATCAACATTTTCATTATGCATGCCCTTTAAGCAACGCTTCCTGTTCTTTTTTTAATCTTTTTTTATCAACTTTGCCAAGTGCGGTCATAGGCAAATCAGGAAGACAAATAATATGACGGGGAATTTTATACGGTGCTAAATGTTGCTTGCATAATGCCTTGAGTGCTTTTTCACAATCAGGGTTATTCTCTCGAACGGCAACAAAAGCAATAGGGATTTCTCCTGTTAATTCATCTTCTTTGCCAATCACACCAGCCTTAAAAACTGCCGGATGTGACATCAATACGTTCTCAATTTCAGGTGGATAAATATTAAATCCTTTATGAATAATAAGATCTTTAAAGCGACCTGAAATAACCAAATTTCCACGTGTATCAAAATAAGCAAAATCGCCGGTATCCAACCAACCATCAACAAGCACTTGAGCGGTATGTTCTGGCGCATTATAATAGCCAAGCATAACATTATCACCCTTCACCCATAAGATGCCTATCTTTCCCTTTTGGACTTCTTTTCCCGTTGTTTCATCGCGCAAAGAAATGTGAACACCAATTGCAGGCTTACCAATAGTATTGGTTGCTTGTACAATATCATCAACATCGCCGGCAATAAACGGTGAGCTTTCAGTCAATCCGTACCCATTACACATTTTTCGACGATAAATAAGTTCAAAACCAGCACGAATTTTATCAGGAAGTGCATCACCACCACAAATAACATACCGCACCGTTGAAAAATCTAAATGTTTCATCATGCACAATAAACCATATAATGTTGGCACGCCCAGCATAATCGTTGGCGCATGACGAAATCCATCAAGAATCCATTTACGCTCAATTTTAGGCACAACAATAACACTCGCACCAAGAAACATACTACTCCACACACATGAATTTTGTGCAAAACTATGGAATAACGGCAATATGCCAAATATGCGATCTTCATGACTTATTTCAATCGTCGCAGTAATTTGCGCAACATTCGTGAGCAGATTTCTTGAACTCAACATAACCCCTTTAGGCAATCCTGTGGTGCCAGAAGTGTATAATAATGCCGCCATCAGATCAGGATCAATCAGCGGTATTTCATATTCTTTTAATGGCGCTTCAGAAAACTCTTCAACATTTTTTAATACCGGTTCAATAAACACGAGCGGCAGCACCATACCATTGTGCTCCAATGCCGAAAGCTTATGAGAAAATTCTTCTGAAACCACGAGTGCAACAGGTTGTGAATCATTAATAACATGTGCCAATTCTTTTTCAGTAATAAAAGTATTCAATGGCGCTACAACAGCACCAGTCTGCCAAATACCAAAATACGCACTATAATATTCAATTGAATTTTCAAAAAGCAAACATACTCTATCATGCGGCTTAATTCCTTTTTCAAGCAAATCACGCGTTACTCGCAATGAATGATGATACAATTGTAAAAAAGTAATGCTCACATCCTTGCAAATTAATGCTGTTGCATGCGGAAATCGCTTTGCAGCACGTTGTAATAAGCACCCTGCAAAAATCATACGGTTATTTTCATGCATTGCTTTATAATAATTATTAAAGCGTTCTTCCCGTGTTATTGTCGCCATACAAATACCTTTTTTTATATCTATAAAAACCTGAATTTTCTCAAAAATATAATAATATTGTGCAATGTAAATGATAGACTAGAACGTCATTCTGAGGCAACTTGTTGCCGTAGGAATCCAGTCAATAAAGTTACTTCCTTAAGTAATTACATAATAAATTCTGGATTACTACGTCGCTACGCTCCTCATAATGACACTAAGGCATGCACACGCCACTTTTGCTAATGTATATTCATTTACATGCATCTATATCTTGCTATACTAATACATACTAAAAATAATAGTTATATTTTTATTTTCTTAGCATACAATCAAAATAAATAATTATGAAATTAACAAAAAGCGGCATGCTCATTGCGTGCGAAGGCATTGATGGATCTGGCAAATCAACGCTCGCAAAGGCATTATTCGCCCATTTTTCTGCTCAGCATATTCCCGTACTTTTAACAAAAGAACCGGGAGGAACTTTATTTGGCATGCAATTACGCAGTATCTTACAAGATCCTATGGTGAAACGATGCTCAAAAGCAGAATTTTTATTATTCGCCGCTGATCGCGCACAACATTTTCAAGAAGTTATTATGCCGGCACTTGCTAGCGGAACACTCATTATTTCTGATAGACTTGCCGATTCTTCTTTGGTGTATCAAGGATTTGGTCGTGGACTTGATCATGCAATGATTGAACAGATCAACATGTGGGCAATGAATAATCATAAAGCTGATATCACCATCTATCTTCGCGTTACTGCGCAAACAGCTTTTGATCGTATTACGCAAAGAAATGAAAAAGCAACAGCGTTCGAACAAGAAAGCAAAGATTTTTTTAATCGACTCATTAACGGATTTGATACACTCTATGCAAATCGTTCTGATGTTCTTATTATCGATGGCGCCACAACACAAGAAGAAATTGCTCAAGAAACGAGTATGAAACTTACACACATGATAGCAAAAAAGCTCAAGGAACATGCACATGATTAATGCTATCCCTCCTGCTCAACTATGGATTGGCAACGCAAGCACCTTACAAAAACAGGCAAAACAGTATTTGCAACAGCACTTGTGTACCTTACATGCCTGCACCATATGCGCTCACTGTAAAAACATAGAACAAAAGCAACATGCATCATTGTTATGGCTAACACCAGAAAAAAACTACACGCTTGAATTACTTGAACCAATAAAACGCGTTGTTGCTTTTTGCTTAGAAGATGATCAAAAGTATTTTATCATTATTGAACATGCTCACCTTTTGTCTCCCGCGTGTGCCAATAGTTTATTAAAAGTGCTTGAAGAACCGCCGCGCGGCTATCATTTTATTTTGCTCTCGCAGTCGCTTGATGCGCTATTACCCACAATTCAATCACGCTGTTTTATTGCAACTATTGCAACACACAGCAGTGACACTTTTACCCATGATATTGTTTATGCACTTACGGCACAAAAATTACCAACTGCTTTTGATTTTTTACAAATACTCGAAAAAACAGCACCAGATGACGTGACTTCGATAACGCTTGTTGAACAAATTTTGGCATATTGGCTCGAACAGTATAAAATGAGTGTTGTAGAGAATAATAATGAGCAACAAAAAAAAGCTTCTTTAATGATTGGTGTTTTGCAAAAAGGATTGTTGCAACCACCCATGCCGGGAAGCAGTAAGATATTTTGGAAAAATGTTTTTTTACACTGTGTATAAACTTTTTATGTTAGGGAATTTTCATGAATAAAAAATATTTTGTTTTAACTTTTGTGATGATCTGTTCTACTGGAATTGTGCAAACAAGTTTTGGCATGGAGGGCGAAAGGGAAAAAAAAGACGCTACCATGCATGAGAATGGAACATTTTACACAGATAATGATGACGATACAACGCCAATAGAAAAACCAATGACATCGTTTGATAAAATAAGTTTGCGTATGCATGTATTAAATAATAATTTTGAAGAAATCTTTAAAAGACAAGATCAAGAAAAAACTACTCTTGGTATAATTCAAGCATCTGCTCTACGTGGAGTTTCAAATGGTATAGCAACTGTTGTTTCTCATTATTTTGTAAAGACAATTGATAAGGGCGTTGGTTATCTTTTTCCCTCAAAAGAAGATCTTCTGGTTCAAGAACATACTAAAAATGCAGAGAAAGCTAATTTACTTTTTGAAAAAATGCAATTGCATGCGGGATTGCTACAATTAAAAAAACAACAATTGGATGCTACAAATGATCCGAGAAAGAAAGCAATATTACAAGAAGAATATCTTCGATTCAAAAAAGCAGAAAAAATATTAAAAAAAGAACTCAAAAATTGGGAAGAAGCTTATCTTAATTCAATTTTGCAACACAAAAAACATAAAGCAAAACAATCAAAAACAATTTTCAACAATCAAAATGGTGAACTCACAAAAGTCCAAGAGCAAAATAATAATTTTGATTCTGAATTAACAATTCATGAACAAGAATAAAATAGAAGTATAAAAAATAATAAAAAACCAGAGAGATCATCAAATAAACAGTGATCTCTCTGGTTTAAAGATTATAAAAAAATATCCGCCATATTATTTTTTTCTATGCTGCAAACTATCAAGAACTATATTTATTTCATTATTTAATTTTTCATGATTACTCTGTACTTGTTGTGCTGAAATAGATTGCGATATTTGTTCAGAAACAGGTGGTAATCCTGATAAAGAATTTTGTATCCCTAAACTGCTTACACTTCTAGTATGCTCAGAAAACAGCCCTACAAAAAGAGGTTCTATTTCTATTATCTTATTCTGACTATTGGTTATACTTTCTTTTTTTTGAGCAAAAGTACTTTTATCTTTTTGCTCGTCAATCACAGGTAATACAGGTGCAGTATTTGATTTCAAGTTAGAATAATTTTGACTGTCATTATCACTTATCTTAGTATTAAACATATCCTTAAAATTCCAAGGTTTTTGATCGGTAAACAAAATATGTCGATTATTTAATTCTTTAACAAAATATTTTTTTCCATTAACTTCTATGGGCTTTTTCTTTGCATTATTAAGATATTCTAATATTGTCATTTTATTACCAATCTTATAAGGAACATTTAAATCTGCTCCTTGTTCAATCAGGAGTTTTACAATGTCAGGATCAAAATCAATAAATGCATATTGCAATGGGGACATCTTACCATCACTTACATTAACGTCAGCCCAATACTTTAATAAAAGTACTATTGCAGGTATGGATTTAGCCTTAATTGCATTTATTAATGCTGTACCTCCTTTATTACATGCATTTTGATTTATTCCCAAATCAAGAAAAATTTTAAGGAGTTGCAAATCTTCAGTACGAGCAGCGATCATAAATGTTGCAGCACAACTAACATCATTAATATCAGCACCATTAACAATTAAAAATTTTGCCGCCAAATCATTATACTTTTCAATTGCATATACTAAAGGTGTTTTATTGTAACGATCGCAAGCATTAATCAATGCTCCTTTACTAATCAAATAATCGATTATTTCAAGGCAACCAAAATTTGCCGCATACATTAACGGCGTTATTTTATCATTATTAGTTGCATTTGGATTAGCACCATAATCAAGCAATAATTTAACAAACTCAAAATTCTTAAAGGTAATTGCATGCATTAGCAATGTTGAACTATCTTTATAACGTGTATCAATACTATTAGTTTTGGTTAATAAAAATTTAATAGCTCTTTCCAAATCAATATTCTCTTTGCACAGAACATCATGTGCTGTTTTAAAGTTCCCATTTATTAATGCAATAACAAATTTTTTAAGATGAATATTATTTTCATTTGGTTGTTGATTTTCAACAGGAGCAGAAGCTTGTTCTTCTAAAATAGGTTGCACATCCACTGCAAGAGCACCATCAAGCACTTCAAGCTGTTGATTTGATTGGTCTCCGGCTGTGAAAACATCGTCATCTTTTTTTTCTAATTCTTCTTCATCAGAAATTTTTAACTCTGCGTCTTCATGATAACTATCTTCATCTGAAAATTCTAAGGTAGGCATTTCTTCCTGAGCTAGTTGCTCAATTTCCTTTAATTTTGCTCGCAAGAAATTTTCAACCTCACGATCCAAGAAATTTTCAACCTCATTATCTATGGTTTTTTTTTTATTTGCATGTAAGGGACTTGTTATTACCGTTTCATCTTCAATTATAGCTCCCTGACTTACCAAATATTCAACTATCATAAGCGCACCTTTTTTGGCAGCAGAAAAGAGTAACCCATAATTTCTATAATCTTTGACGTTAACATCTGCACCAAGCTCCACCAATTTTTTAACTATATTCAAAATATTAACATTTTCAGGGGCATTTTTATCTAATATTGAAACATAATTTTCTATAACATAAAATAATGCACTTTTTCCCCATTTATCTTGAAAATTAACATCCAATTCTTCATCATTAAGAAGCAAATCAACAATTTCTTTCGTGCTATAACAAAGGGCAGTTATTAAGGGCACCGTGCCTTCTTTAGTCGTAGCATTAATATTCGCACCTTTTTCTAACAAAAGTTTTACAATCTCAAAATGCTTGCTTGATATAGCGATCATGAGTGGCGTAACACGTCCTAAAATCCATAAATCAATAGCTATATTTTTATGATTAATTAATGCTTTTACAATCTCAATATGACCATAACCAACTGCCTTTGCTAAAATGGTGTAACCAGCAACATCTCGCGCATTAACATCAACTTTTGGATCATTAATTAATGCAACGAAGGTTTCAAGGTCATTATTAAAAACTGCCATCATTAAAGATGACCATTCCTTACCAATTTGAGCTCGTTTTTTCCCTGCTGCTTTTTCTTGTAATTCTTTTTTTACTATTTCATCTAATATTCTTTTTTGTGTTTCAATCATCACTTTTTTTGGATGACTTACCGCTCTTTTAGTGTATCGCATTGGATGTTTGGCAGCTTTAAAACCTTCTTTTATACCCAGTTTTGCCATATTCATACCAGATCTTGCAGCCCGCGCCAATTTATTTTTTGTGGTTACTTTTTCTACTTTTTCTGGCTCTTTTTCTTTTTTTTCTTCTGATGGTGTTAAAGATAGATTATATTCATCTGCTATTAGATGCTTTACAATTAGAATATAAGAAAACCCATAAGCAAGAGTAAGAGCAGTATCGCCATTCATATCTTGTATATCACCACGAGCGCCTTTATCTATTAAACGATGTGCAAAATCCTTATTTCCTTTTAGAATTGCCCATGATAATGGTGTTAAACCCTGTTTATCTTGAACATTAACATTGACTTGTAATCCGATAAGCTTAAAGAAAAGAGTAAAGTCATTGTGCTGAGCAGCAAAAATCAATGGTATTATGCCAAGGACATCAGGTTTATTAAGGTTTTCACCTTGGCTTATACGAGTTTGAATGCTTCCTCTTATGGTATCAATGTTATCGATGTCATCGATGTTCATTTCCATACCAAAAATTGGCGAAAAATTAGCGATGGTGAGAAAAATGGTTAATAAAATAATATGTTTCTTCATTGGTTATCCTTTATTTTGAACCTAAAAAACAGTAAAACATCAATTTGAGTATAATTTAATATTAGCATAATATAAATATACGTCAACAATCATGCATTCTATTTGAAAATAAAAACAATCATAAAAGAAGCCCCCGATAATTTTGGGGGCTTCTTTATTTTAAAAACAATTATTGTCGATGGGGAAATATTTCTCGTTCTTCATCTTTGGCATAAACAACAGGACCAACCTCATCAAAAGGATTACGTGAATGAGGGAATGAATACGATTCCAAGAACCCATATTCATGCACATAGGCGATAACAGTAGCTTTAACAGAAGGTTGTTCTTCTATCCCTTCTTCCTTGGTCTGTTGCATACCAAAGCTCATAGTAATGAATGAAATGCTCAAGGCAAGCATGGTTATGTTTGTATGATTCATAAGATGTCCAATCGTAAAAAAAGTTACTAAAAAAATATTTAAAACAAAAATCTCTGCTTAATAAGTATTTAAAAAAATAACGTTTCCGAGAATAATCGTCAAAATCTTTTTGCACCATTCATAGTATTAGAACGCCCATTCAATAACCAATAATAAAATAACTTAACTAATTCAGTACCAATGAAACAAATCAAAACAATCAACGCAATTTTAACATACATATCAAACGTTGGTGGTACAAAGTGAAAGAGTTCTTGGCCAATTGTTGTCAATGGTATACCCAACGTTACAAATGCCGCAAGCACCGATAGGCCAACTAAAATAAAAGATGGTCGCTTTGCTTTAAAAAAAACTAATCTCGTTCGTATTGAATATATCGAAGCAAGTGCGGTTAAAATATTTTCGATAAACCAATTTGTTTGTAATACTTCAGGAGAAATGCGATAAAATAATGAAACAACAATCACATCACAACAAGAATTAACAACAGCAAGCATAGTCGAAATAAGCAACAAATCCTTGAATGCATAGGTTTTTGGTTTGCGTAATTCTTGCATATCAACGGTATCCGTTGATATGGCAATCAAAGGAAAATCTGAAAGAAGATTCACCAAAAGAATTTGTAAGGGCAACATGGGCAAAAAATCAAGAAATAAAGAAGCAAGAGCAACAGAATAAAAATTACCAAAAATTGAAGAAAAACTTGTTTTTAAATATTTAATAGTATTGGCAAAAACAATACGTCCTTCATAAATACCATCAATGATGACATTCAAACTTTTTTTGAGCAAAATAATATCAGCAGCATCACGCGCAATATCAGCGGCCCCTTGCACCACCAAGGCAACATGCGCAACCTTTAGCGCCGGAGCATCATTAATGCCGTCACCCATATACCCAACTTGATTTTTTTCTTGTAGCAACTGCACAATTTCATATTTTTGTTGCGGCTCAACACGAGCAAAAATAGTATAATCGTAAACAGCTTTTCTTTTTTCTTCCGTATCCAATCGCGCAAACTGCGCACCGGTAATTACTTCTTTTCCCGATTTGATAAGCCCTATTTCTATGCCAACAGCTTGAGCAACATCAGACGAATCACCGGTCAAAATTTTTAGAACAACGCCCAATTGTTTTGCTTTGATAACTGCTTGATGCACATCCTTTTTTATCGGATCAGCGAGCGCAAGCAACCCAACACATTCGCACTTATTTTCATCTTTTGCTTCTTGAGGCATCTGATCATCATGTACAATAGTTTTTCTAGCAATAACAAGAACACGTCTCCCCTGTAATTCTTGTTGTTTGGTCCATGAACTCATGTCCTTTTTTTGATCTTCACTCAAATTACAACGATCCAACATCGTTTCAATAACACCGCGAGCAACAACTTCATAGACGCCATTACGTTCCACAACAACCGTATTGCGCAAACGAAGAGGATCAAAAGGAACTTCATACATCAATGAGTAAGAAGCAAGATCAGCCTGTTGTTCCGGTTTTAACGCAACCCAACATGCCTCATCAATAGGATTAAATCGATGCTTTAAATGATCTTTGGTCAGCAAAGAGGCTGCAATGTTAGCATATTTTAAAACAGCTGGTGTATCAGCACCATACATATCTGCAACAGCGAGAATGTTTTCCGTTAACGTGCCCGTTTTATCAGAACAAAGAATATCAATACTTCCCAGATCTTCAATTGCTGTAAGTCGTTTCACCACTACTTTGTTACGTGCCAGTTTTAAAGCGCCGCGCGATAAACAAAACGTAATAACAATAGGTAACGCTTCTGGTGTTATCGTTACCGCCAATGCTATGGCAAAAATAAGCAATTGACTAAAAGAAACATATAACCCTTTGAAAAGCAAATTAAGCACCAGCACTAACACAAGCGTGCTTATGACAAGCAAGATAACAAAGCGACTAAATGATGCCATTTCTTTTGCAAAAATAGTCTCCCGTTCAGCTTGCTGCGTTAATTGTGCAATTGATCCCATTACGGTTTTTTGTGCCGTTGCAAACACAACACCAATACCTTTTCCACCGACAACGGTGGTCCCCATTACGCCAATGTTTGTGGCTTGAAATAACTGTTCAGGTTCAACTTTTAAAGGTTCACTTATTTTTTGTATGGGCACCGATTCACCCGTGATTGTTGATTCATCAATAATCAAACCCTTTTGATCAATAAAACGAACATCAGCTGCAATAACATCGCCAGGTTCAATAATAATAACATCACCGGGCACTAACGAGGTACTTGGCACTACAGCATCTTTACCATCACGACGGACCTTGACCATCGAAAGAATATATTTTTTGAGCAATAAAATTGTCTGCTCTGCTTTATATTCTTGATAAAAACCAAGAAGAGTATTGACCATAACAAAAAAAAGAATCATACCTCCTTCAATATATTCGCCAAATACAACTGCTAGAATTGCCGCACCAAAAAGTAAATAAATAAATGGTGAATGAAGTTGTCGTAAGAATATAAACATTCCATGCACCGTTTCCTCGTGCAATTGATTGAATCCATATTCTTTTTGACGATTTTTCACTTCAGATTCAGATAACCCTTCTTTTTTGGTTTTTAAATCAGCAAGAATCTGTTCAATTGATAACGTCGTATAGGAAAGGTTATCCATAAATCTCCCTTTTATTTTTTTTATAAAATTATTAAAACACTCAACTTTTCTTAAAAGAATACCTAAACTAATAACTATCTTTCAACGCATTATGAGTTAACGATTATGACAAGACATGTTAGAGAATTTTTACCTACGATTCTTCCAACACAAAAAACGTGGCAATTATATATTATCCAAAATTGGGAAACGATTGTTGGTGATCTGAAACAATATGTGCGTCTTGAAAAAATTCAAGATGACAACACACTTTTGTTAGGCGTTACTCACACAGCATGGATGCAAGAATTATATTATTTATCAGATGTTATCATCCAAAAAATTAATACAAAATTAGAACATCCCCATGTAAAACATCTTCGTTTTAAATATACACCACGCAAAAAAAAAATAGTTGAGCACAGCTTACCCATAAAAAATAAACCAATCTGCAAAACAATTACCTTAACACCACGCCAAAAAAAAGCTCTCGAATATATCGATGATCAACAATTGCAAGAAGCTTTAACCAATTTTCTTATCCGTTGTACTAAAGAATACTAAGGGAGATTATAATGAAGCGTATTGTCCAAAATGTAGTACTAATACTACCGCTCATTCTTTCAATGGTGACCAGTTACTCAAGGCCATCTTCACAAAATTATCAAACATATCTTTGGGCACATTTTAACCATTTAAATAAACATGATGATGTTGCAGAAAAAAGCTATCAACTTCTTTTGCGTGAAAAGCCACACAGCATCGTGTATGAAGGATACGCTCATCATCTTTTTCAAACAGAGCATTATGCACAATTAGTACAACTCATACCAGAACTTGAAAAAAGTGTACCCAACAATCTTGATACACAACTCTTATGCGCACAAGCATTAGACCTTGTTGGCAAACGAGATGAGGCCACAAAAAAATTAGTCACCTTAAGCAATCAATTTCCCACAAATCCTGAAGTTGTTTATTATGCTGCAGCAGCACAAGCGCAAAGCAACCAGAATGATGCGGCCCTAAAAATCATTGATGCATATCTTGCTAATACGCCAGAACACATGAAGCAATTCATTTTTTATTTTTTAAAAGCACAAATTTATTCTGCTATCGGCAACAAAGAAGCCGCTTTAGAAAATGTAAAAAAGTCACTTGAACTTAATACACAATTTGATCAAGGATGGCTCCTATTAGGACTTATCCATGAATTATCAGGAGAACTTGATCATGCTCTTAAGGGATATCATCAATGCCTGAATATCATGGGCAGCAATGAACTTCTTGAAAGACAAATCATACAATTACAACTGCGCAAACAGCAACAGCAGTTCACGAACACGTCACAAGCACAGTATACAAAAGCCCTTGAACTATTTAATAAAAATAACTACCAAGAAGCACTCGTTTTTGTTGATGCAACACTCAAAAAAGGCACCCATACCCCAAGTCGAATATTGAAAATAGAAATTTTTTGTCGCACCGGCCATGTTTCCCAAGCAATTGCACTTTTACAAGAATGGGCGCTCATTGATGACCGTAATGAAACTTGGTATCGCGCTCTTCATATTTTACAACAGGCAGGAGCTCCAACCAACGCTATTTTACACACCTATAACGTTCTTGAAAAAAAGAATGCTAAAAACTGGCTACCTTGCGCTTATCAAGCAGATCTTTATCTCAAAACACAACAAATACAACAAGCACAAAATTACTTAAGAAAAACATTAGAGCTTTGTACCGATCCAAAAATTCGTACACGAACATCATTTCAATTAGCACTCATCGCTTATCAAGCACAACAATGGCAAGCATTGGAAAAAATCCTTAAAAGTGCCTATGAACTTAATCATGATTTCCCTCCATTACTCAATTTATTTGCTTATTATCATGCAACACAAACCAAACAATTTGATATGGCACAAAAACTCATCGAAAAAGCATTAGCAAAAGATCCTCGCAATCCTCATTTCTTAGATACACAAGCAATTATTTGGCATAAAAAGAAAGAATTCAAAAAGGCTTATGATACTCTTGTTGTTGTCGCACAACAGGTTCCTCACGATAGTTTGATACACTATCATTTAGCAAAAGCTGCACATCACCTAGGTGAAAATTCACTTGCACAATCAAGTGTAGAAAAAGCAATTGCACTCAGCTCAAACCAAAAAGATAAAGAACGCTATAAAAACTATTTACATGCATGGAATTCTCGAAAATAATGATATGAAAAAATCGTATATTTGCTTTGTTGCAGGAAAATCAGGCGGACATCTCTTGCCCTGTATTGCCAAAGCACAACAAATTATAGCCCAACAACCTGAAACAGAAATTTTATTTTTCACCACAAAAAATATTCTTGATAAAAAAATTATAGAACAATATCCATGTATCAAACACATCGTTTTTTTGCCCATTCGCCCTTTTGCACAAAAACATTTTTGGCGTTATCCATCATTTTTTTGGCATCTTATATACTCTTTTTTTATGAGTTTATTTTTTTTATATCGCTATAAACCAACAATCATTATAAGCATGGGCGGCCTCATCTCAATTCCTGTTTGTTTGGCAGGAAAAGCACTTTCATTACCTATCACCTTATACGAACTCAATGTTATTCCCGGCAAAGCAATTCAAGCACTTGCGCCTTTGGCTGATTCTCTTTTTATTTGTTTTCAAAAAACACAGGACTATTTTAAAAAAAAATGTACCATTGCCGAATATCCACTCCGTTTTACTCAACACCATAAAGCAATAACTAAAGAAGAAGCCCGTGAAAAATTAGGTTTAAAAAAAAATATACCCACCATAGTTATTTTTGGTGGATCACAAGGATCATTATTTTTAAACAATATTATTAAATCATGGGTGGCAACTATTCATAGTCATGAAGCGGTTCAAATTATTCATCAAATTGGTAATCATGATATACAAGAGTGGCACAATTTTTACAACACCTTAGAGGTCACCGCTATTGTATTCTCATTTCAGCATGAAATTGAACAATATTATGCCGCCGCTGATATCATAGTGTGCAGAGCAGGAGCTGGAACCTTGTTTGAAATTCTTTTTTTTCAAAAACCAACTATTGTTGTTCCCCTTGAAACCAACACCAACAACCATCAACTTACCAACGCATTAGTTTGCGCGGAAGAAAATCCAAATCTTATCACGGTCATTCGACAACGCGACATACAACACAATGCCAATGTATTTTCATCACTGATGAATCAGAAACTTACTTTGCTGGCCAATCCTTAGGCTTATCGCCTGCCAATAAAATAAATTCATTGCTGCCCGCTTGATAAATAAGTGGATAATTTTCAAAGCTCACTGGACCAGATAAAAGCATATCCAATCCATGTTTCCCCAACGCATTTAACGTTTTGCTTCCACCCTTTGTCTCAAAAAAACCATCAGCGCCATACTGTTGTATGAACTGAGTAATCTCTTGTGTTATTCCTGACTTATTAGTTTGATAGGCAACAATCCAAGCAATTATTTTTTTATCCAAATCATCAGAAAATTTTTGCAATTTTTCTTTATCACTACTAATTTTTTTTGCATCCAAGAATGTAGCAAATAATCCACTTAATTGATCAATGCGTAACAATGCTGGAGGAATTTGATAATAATAAGGCCCATACCCAAGTCCTCGTGGGCTAAAACGATCAACTAATAACACAAGACCTTTTACGCCAGAATTTCCATTACCCTTGGTATCATCAATAATTCCTTTGAGATTAGGTTTTACGGCAGAAAGAACCGTGGCAGCATCAAACGTCGACACCTTCACAACCGGCTCAAGAGCATCTTGTCCTATCACCCCATCTGTAAGTCTTTTTAGAAATGCTTTTGCCTTTACATCATCTTGAGTCGCGACAAAAACAACCAAAAGAGAAGATTTTTTTTCAGAAATTTGTGGCCGCAACAATGAAAAGTCAACAACATCCCCCGCTTTAATTTTTTTCTGAAATAATGAGTCTTTGGTTGTATATGAAATCCACACTTGTCCATTCGGCTCAAAAGGCATATCAGTATCTTTTGGATCCATCTTTTTTTTATAATCATCAGGAGATTGATACCACACATGACATTCCAGGGGATTTATATCACGCACAACATTTTTTTTTGCATCTGCACCAAGTGTTTGCGGATAATGTCCAAGCGCTAATCCTTGCATGCCAACATCAAAATTTTGACCATTTTGAAAAACCTCATAGGTATATAACATAGGCTCACTGGGGATAAATTCTTTTGGTTTTACCGGATTAGGTTGCATGCCGCAAATTGCTTCCGGCATAAGTGGCAATGAAGCAAACACCGTTGACCCATCTTTCAAGAACGTTAAAAAACGTTTTTCAGTGCCCTCTTTTGCTGGACGTATTGAATCTTTCACAAGACTATCTGAACTGAGCAAACTAAAAGAACCTGGTTCTAACGTTGCTTGATATGTTTGGCCATTTTTCATAAATTTCAAGATAGCTGATTGCGCTGCAGAATTAGTAAACACGCCATTAAATTCATTTGTTGTAGTTTTAATGCCCAAATATTCAGCCTTTGGCACTGTTTTATCGGTGTATACGCGGTAATAATACACATTATTAGTCATATCAGGATACGCAATATTTTTTCGAAATATCGTATTCCAATTTGTTGGATTGGCAGGTTTTTTGGTGGCACTATATGATTCATATAAACCAGGATTATTCACATCAATTTGAAGAGCAACTTTAAAATAAAGATCCATGTGCCAAAAAAGACCATTTTGCACACCACCAACATATTGGTATGGCTGCACAACTTCTGCACGAATAGTATCACCATCAAAATCAATACCCATCACTTTTTTGACATCTTCTATAACAGCATTTATAGGCCCTGGCGAATCATTCCAAACCATCACCGAATAACTACAACCACCCGCCATGATACATTTACCTGAAAATGTTGCAGCAATACCAGTACCGAAATTCTCACCATAATCTTTTACTGAATTCCACGCACCATTGAATGCGCCTGTCAATTGATCAACACCATCATCAGCGTTAGTAATTATTATTTGCATGCAAATAATAATTACTAAACCAAGCTTAATAAGTATATTACTTCTACTACCAATCATATCAAACTCCTTGTATTCTTTTTTTATTTTCTAAAAAAAGCATACAGAAATCGTTTATGTTCATGCAATTACTTTGAAAAGATTCCATAAAGTTTTGTACATGAATAAAACTATTGCCAATTTTTAAACCAATTTATTAAATTAAATAAAATTAAAAAATTATAAAAAAGGAACTTAAAAATGAATTTTAAAAAATTATTTTTTATTTTGTTTTATTTTGTACTACTACAAAATTTTAACCTCAATGGCATGGAAAGAACATCACTCTATGAAATTTTAGAAGTAAACAAAAATGCAACACCCGCAGAAATTAAAAAAGCATATTTCAAGTTAGCTAGACAATGGCATCCCGACAAATGGGAAGATAAAGCAAAGGAAGAAAGAGATGTCGCGGAAGAAAAATTCAAAGAAATTTCTAGCGCCTACGAAATATTAAGTGATGAACAAAAAAGAAAACACTATGACAAATTTGGTGGTAAAGCCAAGGAAGAAGGGTCTTCACAAGAAAAAGCAAACCAACTAAATGAACAACTTGATGCCCTGAAAAATATACTCGACTACCAACAACAATTTGTGCTACTCGATGTAATACTTAATAATCTCGCTAACATATATGATGAAAATCTTGATAACAGAGCTTTGAATGCAACATATGATTTAGCAAATGACTATTTCAGAAAACAAGAATATGATAAGGCGTATCAACTGTTACAATTGGGTATCGACAATGCCATTTACTTGCATTATCCAGCTCAATATGACCGATTCATGCAAGCATATTCTTATCTTGAAGAAACTGCAAAGCGAACACCACAAAGACAATTTATACCCAAACCTCAAAAAGGTGAACACTATGCAAATATACATTTAACTGACTTTAAACATGCAAATAAAGATACGCCTGAAAGCAAAGAATATTTTCTCAAACAGGCCCTCGATGCCACTGAAGGTATTTTTATTTCTAAAGAATTGATGCAACGTTTTATTGAAGCATTCAAAGAACTTATTCAAATCTATCAAAAAAAAATAATACTGAAAAAGTAAACCAATACACAGAAATAATGTCTACAAAAATAGAAGAATGGAAAGATCTACAAGCTGAAGAATTGGAACAAAATAAATCACACAAAGAAAAGATGATAAAAGAATATGGAGAACAAGTTCGAAAAATGAATGAACAAGAAGCAAACACTTCAGTTAAGCGAAAATTATTTGATTTTTTTGAATCACCGGTAACAGAAACCAAAGAATGGTATATTGACCACGTTCTCATTGCACTCAACCATTTCAAACCTTCTAGTCCAACCATAAAAAAAAGCATTCTGGATGCCCTCAAAGGGCTTATTCAAATCTATCAAAAAGAAAATAATTCTGAAAAAACAAAGCAATATGCAAAAATAGGATTAGCAAAAGCACAAGAATGGAGTTTTGAATCATTTGAAAAAGAATTTGAAACTATTTTACAAGAGAAAAAACCTGCCGCAAAACCCCATCGCGAAGAAAAAAAACCGCAACAACCAAAACAAGAACCATTAAAAACAGAGTTAACAAAAAAATTGCAGGAATTATACACTACGTTAAAACAATTAGAAATGGCTTTAAACAACAAATAATTAACCTAAAGATTATTAAATAGTCGCACATCAACAAGAAAAAATAGTTGATTAAAGCCACGAAAATTCTCGAAGTGGTATATTTTCTATAAAAGTGGCACGGCCTGTGCTACTTTTTCACTTGTAGAAGATTATTATATAGGTTTGCCCTGAAAAAACCCTTTAGAACCCTTGCTTTTTTGAAGGCAAATCTGTTACGCTTAAAATAATAATATTCTATAAATTACTCTCGAACTCCAATAATCATTATGTTAATTTTTTACCACTTGCATACAATTGCAAATATTTTTTAATAATCAAGGAGAAATCTCATGAAAAAACTTATTATTGCAGCGATGCTGCTTTTAATCAATGGCGTATCAGTAAATCTTATTAATGCACAAACCGTTATACCAAAAACTCCAGCAATACCTGCCATTCCAGAAACTGCGAAAGAGTATTGCGTGGTTTTACAAGAAGTGCAACAAGCATTTGATAATAAAAAAGCCAAAGAATATATAAACCAACTTGCTAAAGAGCAAAAAGAAAACGAAGCTAAAACAAAAGAAGCAACAACAAAGAAAGAAAAAGAAGAAGCAGCAAAAAAAGCTCTCGATCTCGAAACAAAGGCACAATTAGTTAATGCAATTGCGAAAAATATCTCAGACCAAATAGCACTCGATGTAGTTGGACGCAAAAAAACTCAAGCAGAACAATCAAAAGCAAAAGAAGAACATCAAGAAGCCCAAGACCTTGCTGATGCTGCAAAAGTTACTGCTAGAACTGCTGTAAAAGCTGTTATTGTGCAATAAACATCAGAAAATATTAATACAAGGGCTCTTGTTCTATACTTGAGCCCTTGATTCCATAAAAAGGAGCTCTCATGTTTAAACAAAAAATTATGGTAGTTTTATGCCTATTCACTCTTATTCCATTTAACTTAAAAACAGCAATGGTCACCAAACAAGAATGTGTCGACAGAATTGAACAATTTAAAAAAAGTGAAAATACATTAAATGCATATCTTACAGACATTCGCAATGATTTTAACAACTTTGAAAATGAAGTTAAAAATATAGTAACCCGTGCAAAAACAACCGTTGAAAAAATTGGTGGCAACGCGCAAGCAAAATCTTATAAAGAATTCGCTACGCTAAAAAAGAAATTGAAAAACAAAATTCGTGCATTCGAAACAATACTAAATGACCATGTTTTTATGATATTAATGATCGAAGATTGCTACTTTAATCGATTAATAAGTCGTGAAAAATATGAAAACCTATTTCAATTAAACCAATAAAGGAGATAATCTAATGAAAAAACTTATTATTGCAGCGATGCTGCTTGTATTAAATATAATACCGTTAAATTTCATTAATGCTGTTGAAACAATAAGCCCTAAAGCTAAGGCGGCATTTGATCAGATAACTAAAGTTTGGAACTCCAATGAAAAAAACTTAAGAGACTTTGATAGAAATGTCATTAATAATGGCATAAACAATATCAGTGAAACAATAAATAAATCATTACAAAACATCAATACTCAAATTTCACTAGCAGAAATTCTTAATTTAATAAAAACCCTAAAGGATCAAAAAACAACTCTTAAACCTATTTCAACAACATTATCAAATGAAACATCGCAGGCTCTCAAAAATATTTTTAATGCAACAAAAGATTTCTATAAAAAACTTATTGAAACACAAAAAATTGTCGTAAAGGCACAGGCTGAACCAGAGCTGATTGGCAATATGACAAGTTTTGATAAACTGGCACAAGGTATTTTGGTTATTATCAAAAGTGCCGTTGAAGATCATAATGCCAATCCTGCATTGTTACCTTTAAAGCTTACTAATAAAGAAAAGGAGCAAGAAAAAAAGGCTTTTGATGAGTTAAAAAATACAAAATTATATGAAGTAATTATCAAAAAATAAATCAAGTCAAAATACATCTTTTAAAAGTAGCACAGGTTGTGCTACTTTTTTTGCATTCTAAAAAAATATATTAAAGCTTATGCAGTTACTTTGAAAAGATTAGCTCAAAATCACCAACGCATTCGGATCATAGCGATTATCAAGAATCTCACCAGTTTTGGCATGCACACAATATTCTTTAAGCGAAGGATCATAGGAAAATTTTTTCTTGCCAAAAGGTATCGACATATACAATTTCTTCCAAATAGGAAATGCCGTTCGTATAGCATACACATTATTGCCCAGTGACTCATTTTCATCACAACCAATATAAACACCGGTGATCAATTCTGGCGTCGCACCAATAAACAAACATGTTCTTGAATCATTATTTGTTCCTGTTTTACCGATTGCCTCTGAATCGATCCACTGAGACCCATTACGTTTTTGTGCACGATCCATACCAATACTTAATACCTTTACCACCTGACCATTCACGCGAGAATTCAAAGCGGTTTCTTGATGCGGATGCACGGTAAAAATCTTGTGACCCCATTCATCTTTTATCCAACGAATATAATGTGGTTCTATATAAATACCGTTATTGGCATATACATTAAACATACCAACAGCATCTTTAAGAGTACCATCAACACACCCAAGTGCTAATGATGGATATGGGTGCAAGGTCGCTTTTATGCCAAAACGAGGAACCATATTCATCACTTTTTCATAACCAACTGATAATAACGTTTTTATTGCAATAATATTGTTTGAATATGCAAGCGCACGAGCTAATGTCATTTCACCTTCAAATTTACGATTATGATTTCTAGGATTCCATGTGTTAAGGTGAATAGGTTCATCAATTTCTGTTTGTGCAAAATGCGCTCCTTCTTCAATTGCTGCAGCATAAATAAGAGGTTTAAAAGTAGAACCCATTTGTCGGCGAGCTTGCAAAGCTCGACTAAATTTAGAAACAGAAAAATCAAAACCGCCGATAAGAGCTTTGATATAACCCGTTTTCACCTCCATTGAAATTAAAGCACCATCAACTACAGGATTTTTTTTACGCAAGAGGATAATTTGTTCTTTGAACGCATTTTCTGCTACCTGCTGAATAGCACGATTCAACGTGGTTTGTACAACATAACCGCCGGTATATATTTTTTTCTTGCCAACAATTTCTTCTAATGCCATGCGAACTGCTTCTTTTAAATGCGGTGCGCACAAATCAGTTTCATGCACCACAAGATGAACCTCATTCAATTTTGCTTGTGCGTATTCTTCTTGTGTTATAAACTTCTGCTGCAGCATTGAATGTAAAACAACATTTCTTCGCTTTTGTGCCGATAAAGGATATTTGAGAGGACAATAGTGAGAAGGATTTTTAACAATACCCGCCAATAATGCAGCTTGATCAAGCGAAATTCCAGCGGCTGATTTACCCCAAAACCGTTGGCTCGCGGCTTCAACGCCATAAATACCAAAACCAAAAAAAACATGATTAAGATATGTTTGCAAAATATGCTCTTTGCTAAATTGCTGCTCAACAACTAATGCAAACAATTGATCTTTTATTTTGCGCATAAAAGTACGTTTTGAATCAGTAAAAAGTAATTTTACCAATTGCTGCGTTATAGTGCTTGCGCCCTGCACAATTCTTCCGTGATACATGTTAATACATAATGACCGAAGAATACCTTTCCAAGAAATACCGTGATGTTGGAAAAATGCATGATCTTCAGCAGCAACAAATGCTTGAATAAGATGTGGGGACATTTGCTGCAATGATATTGGCAAACGGCGATCCAAAGCAAATCGCGCCCATTCATTACCTTGATCATCGAGCAACACCGTTGGCTTTCCAGGATTATATTGTTCCAAAACACTCAAATCAATAACGGTGTTTTGCACAAAAAAGAAGAATGAGCCCATCAAACAGGAGAACAATAAACTATTTATAATAAGAAAAGTTCTAATAATTGACATAACGTTTAACATTAATTTTATAGTGATAAATAATTAGTAAAATAACCAAAATAATCAAAATGTCATTGCGAGGCACATTGTGCCGTGGCAACCCAGCTTATAAAATTCTATTTATTTTTCCTTATTAAGTTGTTCATATAAATCAAACCAACAAGGGTTTATTGATTCAATAAGCTTCAATTTTTTTGTTCTTGATCCAGACTTTATTTGTTTCTCTCGTTCAATTGCTTTTAACATATCTTCATAAAGCTCATAATATACAAGTAATTTACAACTGTATTGCTTTGTAAAGCCGTCAATCATATTATTCTTGTGCTGAAAGACTCTTTGAAAAAGATTAGAAGTTACACCCGTATAAAGTGCACCATTTCTTTCATTTGTCATAATATATACAGCTGCTTGTTTCATATGAATCTCATAGTAGAATTTTATAAGCTGGGTTGCCACGGCACAATGTGCCTCGCAATGACATTTCGATTTCAATATTTTTGTTGTTAGCGTAAACATGATTGTTAACATGACAAAGGGTCGCCTAAGCGACCCTTATAATAATTATTTTATTAATTGTTGTTAAGCGTGACAGTCATTTACTGCCTACAATTAATTAATATACAAACTTTGTTTCTTCTTGCTCATCTTCAACACCAAAGAAAGCTCTGAATGCTGGGCAAGTTTTCCAAAGAACCGCAAAACCAACTACTGCAGATACACCAACTACAACAAGTTTATGATCTGTGCACCATTGTTTTGCTTGAGCAAATGTTGGAACGTATGATTTTTTTGCAACAACTGGTTTAACTTCTTCTGCAGGTTGTGCAGCACCTGTTGTTACCACAGGGGTTTCTGCTGGAGCTGCTGGTGTTGCTACTGAAGCGTCAACAACAGGAGCTTCTGGAAGTTGAACTGCTGGAGCTACTACTTCTACTGAAGTTGGAACAACGGGGGTAACTGCTGTTGTTACTTCTTCTGCGCGAAGATATGTACCAGCAAACAACATAGCACTTAATGCTAGAGTAATTTGTTTTTTCATTGAATGTGAACTCCTAAAAATAAAGATGAATCAAACTTAACAACTGGATAAAAATGTACTTGAATAATATTATTTGTCAATATAAGATTATTAAAATGGCAAAAAATGCAGAAGGAGTCGTCGCCATGAATGCTATCATAACACTATTCATTTTTTTATTTTTCTTTCTTGATGTAACACTTGCAGGTTTTTTTAATTACCATTTTTTCTATTTAATTGGTTGTTTATATTATGCAACATTATTTTTTTCGCAAAATTATCTATCTTTGATGATAGCTCTTATGCCAATGCTTTTGCTGGAAGAATTTCTTATTGATGGTCGTTTTGGCATACATCTTTTATATATTTTACCAATAACACTCATTGTGTGTTATATAAGACCATTTTTTCGCCAAGATTCAATCCTTATGCCATGCCTCTCATTAACGTTCTTTCTCATTATTAAGACTTTCTTTAAAAGAGGGTCTTTATTCTCGGGCACCTATATTTTTTTTGAAATTTGTGTTAATATCATAGTGTTAATTATTTTCTTGAAATATATAGTTAAAGGTAGACTAGGCAATCGCTTGTATGCATAATACAAGAGGAAAGTCCGGACTCCAAACGAACTAAGTACCTTAGGAGAACTTGTTTCAACTAAGGGGGATGTAAATCCATGGAAAGTGCCACAGAAAATAACCGCCACTCTTGAAAAAGAATGGTAAGGGTGAAAACGCGTGGTAAGAGCACACGAATTATTATAGCAATATAATAATGGGGTAAACCCTACTTGGAGCAAGACAAAATAGGCATGTTCGGTTGTTCGTTCCGGTTTAAACATGCGGGTATGTCGCCTAGATAAATGATTGTCATTTTTAATGTTCGCATTAAAAAACAGAATCCGGCTTATTGTCTACCTTACCTATTTTTAGAAATACCTATGACAAAAAAATTCTTCTGGCTCGTTCCTTTTCTCTGTTTTATATGCACCTATTTTATGTTACATAAAATTTTCAGCATAGCTCCTTTTACCACGCCCAGTGTTGTTGGTAAACCTATTCAAGAAGCGCTTACCATTCTTTCAGGACACACCCTCAATAGTCGCCTCATCTCCCAAACAGAAGATAATGATCTTCCTGCTGGCATTATTCTCAGCCAACAACCACTTGCCAATCAACAAGTGCGTCCTTATCAAACGATTTTTTTGACCATTTCAAAGCGAAAAGATAGGATTCCTGCGCCAGATTTAGCGCATAAAACAATAAATACTCTTAAAACCATTCTTGAGAAAGACGGAATCAGCTTTAAATTCTACGGACTCATGAGCACAAATCCCCAAAATAGTTGTATTGCTCAAATACCACAACCAGCAGAATTGTTAAGTGAAGATAAAAAAATGATTATCTACAGTTCACTTGGCATCAACAAACCCGTAATTTTACCATCATTCAAATCATGTGCAGCTGATGAAGTTGTACAATTTTTAACAAATAATACTATTAAAACAACAATCTTTCACGCTAAACCAGTTCCTGATGAGCATCGTTGTTTATTTTGCAAAGTTGTTGAACAAAAGCCCCTTGCCGGTTCTCTTATTGACCTAAAAAAACCACTTACCGTACAATTATATGTTCGATAAATTGCACAAAAGTTATTGAATATCTTCTAAAACATTGTGCAGTTGCACAAGTGCATGATTTAAATCGCGCAAATTTGATATAAGCGATGAAGAAGAAATACTCGCAATTGGCTGAGGAGCTAACACACATGTTACAGGCTTTTCTTGTGGTAATGGTTTTGGCACTGATGGCTGAATTTGAATAACAGGTTTTTTTTGTGATGGATTTTTCAAGAGATTAACAATATCTGCATATCCTAATTTTTCTGCAAGCTGCAACGGTGTTAAATAAAAATTAGAAAGTTTCTTATTCATCTCAAAAAAAATTGATGGAACCTTAAAACCCCATAAATTCGTATAAATAGTTGGCATCTGTACATCTGTTTTTTTATTTATATCAACACCCTGATCTATCAAAAAACCAACTATTTCAAGATGATTACCAATTATCGCAGCTGTTAATGCATTCCATATTGGAGGGTTTCTACCCGCGACATAAATCCCTTCATTAATATTCTTAACGTGTGGAAAATATTCCTTAACTCGCTCAAGATCACCCATTAAAGCCGCAACTATAAACCAACGATGAGCTTTATGCTCAGGAAGCATTGGCGTCGTAGGAACATCAGGCCAAAAATCTCCCCACATTGGTACAATGTTTTCTAAATGCGGATCCATTGTAAAAGAAATCATGACCTTACTTACTAAAATGCATAATATTATTTTTTTCATACTTAATCCTCATACTAAAAAAATATTTTTATGCATTCATCATAAATTTAATAATTTGTACAAATCAAGAGAACTACAATTTGTACAAAACATCAGATAAATCTTTCTTTGCAAAAAGAACATCATAAACGTTAGAAAATAGCGGCACTGTTATTGCATGCGCAACAATAAGTTGCTGCACAATCTTTCATGCAAAATCAGTGCCTGATGAGCATCGTTGTTTATTTTGCAAATTCGATAAATATTTTTCAAAAATTATTGCTTAAGAACAAACAATGTTCATACAATAAATCCTGACGCGTATTTTTTTACGGGAGAATTAATGAAAACAGCTCTTCAAAAATGTTGTATAGTGCTTTTGTTGTTGCACACATCACTTACAAGTTGCATGGAACAACCTGAACGAAAATTAACCTATGAATTAGTACAATTAACTGAAATATTAGATGCACTAGAAAAAAAATTACAAAAAAATATCACGTCACCATTAGAATCATTACCTAACGAAATTATCGCTCAGATTATTGAAACTAAAATTCCTAAAAAATTCCAACATGCTAGTGAAATAATCAACGCCATTAGCATGCAATCATTGAGCAATACCAATAAAATGATGAAGGAACAATTTGGTGATTATATAAAAACAAAATTAAGTGAAGCGCTAAAAGCAAGTAAAAATATCTATAAAGAACTTGATCCGGACCGTTTTGGTCTAATACAACCGCGTATCCCCGGCCGACTTCCCTATAAAAATAAGATAAGAATAGTAGATAAAGCATTATTAAAAGCATTCAAAAAAAATAACTTCACCGTTATGAAATTTTTACTTGAAAATGGTGCAGACATCGAGGCTAGATATAAAACGCCAATTGATCCTCAAGATAAAAATCCTTTTTTTGAATACTTTACTTTACTTATGCTTGCGCTGCACCAAAAAGATATACGCAAAGTAAACTTTTTACTTTCTTTTATTAAAAACAGAGATGAAAGCTCTCTTTTAAATGATTCAAGCAACAATAAAACACCACTTTATATAGCAATACAAGCTAACTTTAAGGAAGGCATTGAAGCACTATTTAAAGCAGCTCAAAAAAATAACATCAGTGAATTAAATGTAGGAATATTGCCTCAAGAAAAATTCATACAAGCTCGTAATACTTTAGAGCCCTTCATTAAAAAATATAAGGTAGGAATAGGAAAACATCTTAGGTATGATTAATGATAGTTGTTACTAAATTTCATCTAAAAAATCAGCTAATTTTTTCTTTTCAAAAAGAACATCATAAAGAGCGGAAAATAGAGGCACTGTTATTGCGTGCGCAATAATAAGTTGCTGCAATGAAGCAAGAGTATTAATGCTCTCAGGAACGGCATGCATTGTTGCTAAAATTGCTTCCAACGATTCCCCAGCACCCAAGCGTCGGCCAACTTCTCTGTTGCGACTCTTCTGACCATACGAAGTTAATACAATATCACCAATGCCAGCCAACCCAAAAACTGTTTCTTTGTTACCACCAAGCGCAATAACCAACTGCATTAACTCATGTAACAACTTAGTAAGTGTCGATGCTTTTGTTGATTCAGAATAACCAGCGCCATCAAGCATGCCAAGTAATAAAGCAATACAATTTTTTAGAGCACCACAAAATTGTACACCAATCACATCCGCCGTTAAAGACAAGCGAAAATAGGCATTAGAAAGTAATTGTTCTACTTGAGTAAGGAGTATATGATCTGATGATGCACAACTCACTGCAACGACCTGCTTCTTGGCAATATCATGCGCAAAACTTGGACCAGAAATAACTGCTTTTTTTACTGCATACCCAAAAACATCATCAAGAATTTGTGAAGGTAGTAACAAAGTATTTTGTTCAATGCCTTTACTCAAGAATATCCATGTTTGATCGCGATGTGCATAATTTTTTGCTTGAATAAGAACGGAACGCAAAAATTGCGTTGGAATAGCTTCGAAAATATATGAACTTTCTTTAAGTGCTTGTTGAATATCATGCGTCGGCATAATACGCTCATCAAGAATAACGCCTGGCAAATATTTTTTATTTTCTCTTGTTGTTAGAATTTGTGCAGGAATATCAGCATTATGACACCACAAATGCACCATATGCCCGTTATTGGCAAGCAGTGTTGCAAATGCTGTACCAAAAGCACCTTCTCCTAAAACAGTAACGTTGCTCATCCGCCAAGATTCCTCTGTATTCTATTAAATTCAGTTAAAGCTCCTTGCAAATCTTGCTCAGTGATATCGGGCCATAAACAATCTAAAAAATAAAGTTCACTATAAGCAGCTTGATACAACAAAAAATTACTTAATCGTTTTGTGCCGCCTGTGCGAATGATTAATTCTGGTTCGGGAATATTGCCCATCCACAAATACTTTTTAAAAAGATCTTCAGTAAAATCTTCCAAGACAAGAAGACCATTCTTTATATGAGAAAGAACTTTTTTCACCGCGCCAAAAATTTCCTGTTGACCGCCATAACAAAACAAAAGATTGAGATGTAACCGTGAACAATCTTTTGTTTTATCTTGCATAAAAAAAATAGTTTCTTTTACTGCTTCGGGAAATAATGTTTCATCACCAATAAAATGAATGCGTACTCCTTGTTCAATATACTGCACAACATTATCACGCAAAACTCGTACCAACAATGAAAAAAGATGAGAAATTTCTTGCTCAGATCGCTTAAAATTTTCAATGGAGAAGGTATATAATGAAACATATTTAATGTCTTGATCTAAGGCAAATTGAATAACGCGTTTTACCGACTCAGCCCCTTGATTATGACCAAGCCATGGCCGCAATCCTTGCTTTTTTGCCCACCGTCGATTGCCATCCATTATGCATGCTAAATGCTGTATCATAACACTTCGAGTCCTTCATCTTTGCCCGTTAATTAGATGTTTGAACTGGCAGGCACTCTTGCAAATCCATGAACGAATTTTTCTAGATGTTTCACTGCATACCCGCCAACTGCATGCAGTATAATCATACCACTACACAAGAGCAAGCGCTCAACAGCAACAACTGGCATGAGAGCATACCAATATGCCGGAACTGTTGGCAAAGTATAAATCCACAGAACTGAACCCACAGCATGAGCAACAAAAGTGCTACCAAGAGCTTGAACAATAATGCTTTTATGTGAAAAAAAATAGAGCACAATAGGAATTAACCAATACAACGTATAAAAAGGCACCTGATAACCGATTGGATGCATAATAAAGAGTATCATGCAGAGTAACGGCACAAAAAGACGAATTAAGGCACTGGAAGAAGCCCAATAAGCAGATGCAAAAATGGTGGGAATGTGATATGATAAAGGAGTAAAGAATCCTACTCCTGTGATTAATCGACGAAGTAAAAATAACGCCAAACCTAAAAATGAAAAGCTCTGAATTCCTGTTAGCGGCCCTATTAAATTAATACCGGAAAAATAAAAAGAATGCGCTCCAAACAAGTAGCTAATGCGAATAAAACGGGACAATTCACAGAGAATATACACCGAGAATACCTGCGCAACACTACGGAATGATTTATTAATCATAGCGATAACCTTTACCTTAATACATTAATAACATTGGAAATTTTTATCTTTAGCTTATCATCAATAGTCATATTCAACAATAGTAAAAGAAAGGAATATAATGCACTATAAAGCAATTATTTTCGATATGGATGGTACCATTATTGACACCACCCTTATTTGGAAACAAGCAACAAAAAATCTTGTTACCGCCCATGGTATTGATTTTGATCCTGAACAACATCGAGATTTAACGGCCAAACTGCACGGACTTGGCATGAGAGAAAGTTGTTCACTTATTAAAAATCATTTTAATTTGACGGCTTCAGTAACCTCACTCATGGAAGAAAAATCACACTTAGCGGCTGACTTATATCAAAAAAATGTTTGTTTTATTGAAGGATTCCAACAATTTCATATGCAGGTCAAAGAAGCACAACTCAAAACAGGCATCGCAACAAACGCCGATGATGTCACCCTCAAAATTACCAATTCGATTTTGAATTTGGAGCAATTTTTTGGTGAACATATTTATAGCATTTCGCAAGTTAACTATATTTGTAAACCCGATCCTGCTATTTATTTGCTTGCCGCAAAAAAACTTAATGTTGATCCAAAAGAATGCATTGCCATCGAAGATTCTGCTCACGGCGTTGAAGCTGCAAAAAAAGCGGGGATCTTTTGTATCGGTATTAATACCGGCAAAAATAGAGCCAATGTACAACATTCTGATTTAATTATTGATTCGTATGATGAATTGGAATTAGCAACGTTACTGAGTAAAAAAACAGAATAGTATATAATTCTTACATTTCGTATTGTGCATACAGTACTCTTATTCTTAAGGGACAATACTCTTTTTGTAGGGGGGTACTTATAGCTATGCAGTCAAATAAAAAATATTCTGCCATTGCTTTTGATTTACACGATGTGCTTTTTGCACGCGATTATAAAAAAATGCTCTATTTAATGCTGACAACACCGGGTAAATTAAAAATAATCATCACCCTCTTTAATCCACGCTTTCTTTATGATGTACTATGTTTATATCGAAAAACGCGCGTAGCAGAAGAATATATTCTCACGTTGGGAGCAAAATATCCTTTATTGAAACCACATATTGATCGTGGCATCGCTATCACCAACTCCTTGTTACCATGCAATGAACTTTTTCATATCACCCAGCAGCTCAAGGAACACGGCTATTCATTGTATATTTTCTCTAACATTGGCAAAAAAACCTACCATGAATTATTGAAAATACATGCACCACTTTTTACCCTCTTTGACGGCATTCATTACACGCATGAAAATAATAATTGGCTCCAAAAGCCATTACCAAATGCATATCATCATTTTATAAAACGTTTTAATCTTAAACCATCTGAAGTTGTATTTATCGATGACAGCAAAAAAAATAGTAATGCGGCACAATCATGCGGCATTACGGCAATACACTATAAATCAGTTGATCAACTACGCAACTCATTTTTGCATTTGGGCATTTTACCAACTTAATAAATAGTCAATGCAAATGTGGCAAGTAAAATATCAAAAATCTAAATGTCATTGCGAGGAGCATTGCGACGTGGCAACCCAGATTATAATGTTCTAATAAAAAAATCTTTGAAAAAGTTTAAGGAAAATCAGTAGGATTTTATATGCTGGGTTGCCACGCCAACAATGTTGGCTCGCAATGACACTCCTGTTATTAATATTTTTTTTGTTATAGCGCAAGCACTTTGTATTTCAAATTTTTTTCTTCAAACTCGCATTAATCTTGCGTGAACCACTGCTCCACTCTAAAACAACAACCCACAAAAAAAGAAAAACCTTCATTCAGGACAACATCAATTTTTTCATCAACACCCATTTCAGCACCTTCAAACAAACGCAAAACGGCTTGTGACGCTGATAATACTGGCATAAATTCATTAAACTCAACTTCATCTTCATCTTGATTATTGCGAAGATATTTTCCTACACCTGGTGGAGAATCATCAGAAGATAATTCCATCGGCAAAACATACATTTGAAAAGAAAGTATTAACACTAACGTTACAGACATATTTTTTTTCATAGCAGGCATTCGTTTTTGTAAAAATATAAAAAACTTGTCTTTCTTAAGAGTTATTTTGTACATTTTTATTAAAATTACCCGTGAAAGGCAATCAATGATATATAAAAATATAAAAAATATTCGGTTCTCATTTGTATTCTTTTTTTTCTTTTTTGTACAGAATAATATCTCGCATGCGTCAGAAACTACTCAAAAAAATGATGTGCAATGGACTATTATTGGTGCAGGGCCAGCTGGTATTATCGTGGTTAGTTTATTGTTAGATTTAGGCATCCCCCCAAAAAGCATTGCGTGGGTTGATCCAGAATTTAATGTTGGACGATTAGGAAAATATTATACAACAGTGCCAGGCAACAGCCAAACAAAAGTGTTTATTGAATTTATTAACTCATGCAAAGTATTTCAATGTTGCAACCCATCGAGCATTTGTATAATAAATTCCTATGGCCCTGATGATGACTATCCCCTCAATATTATTGTTGAACCACTTCAAACAATCACCAATTATATTTGTACGCAAGTAACAACCTATACCTCAGAACTCAAATCGCTAGAATTTAATGATGAATCATGGCATGTAGGAACAACTCATGAACTCTTTACTTCACATAATGTTGTTCTGGCGACCGGTTCTCATCCAAAAACATTATCATATACATCTAATCAAGAAATCCCCTTAGATCTTGCCCTTGATAAAAATACCCTTGCCACTTTAGTTACCACTGAAGATTCAGTTGCTGTTGTTGGCGGTTCACATTCTGCAATTCTAATTTTAAAATATCTGACCGAACTCAACGTAAAACGCATTATTAATTTTTATAAAAACCCTTTATGTTATTCCTATGAAGCTGATGGCATTTATTATAATGCAACCGATGGACTTAAAGGAACAGCGGCACGATGGGCACAACAAGTATTAGAAAAAAATTGTCCTGCACATTTGATGCGCATAAAAAATACCCCCGAAGCCTTAGAAGCATGGCTTCCCGTTTGCAATAAAATAATCTATGCAATAGGCTACGAACGCAATCAATTACCAACAATTAATGGAATGCCAAACACACTCTATGATGCATACAATGCCACTTCCGGTGTTATTGGGCCTCGCTTATTTGGCATTGGCATTGCATTTCCTGAACAATTTATTGATCAAACAGGAACACCTCAACTTGGCATTGGATTAATTGATTTTATGCAGTATGCTCAATGTGTGTTGCCCGAATGGATGCAAACAAAACAAGGATTAGCGCAATTTGCCTACTTTGCGCAATTGTTCTCAATTGCACAACTATAAGGGCGTAAATCATAGTAGGATATGCATGCAAATCAAAAAAATAGTTTCTCTCTTAAGAGCATGTATCATACTAATCTTCTGGCAAATGCCCTATGCTTATTGTCAAGATGTTGGTGATATATTAGAAGCACAAATGGGTGGACCCAATCCCTTATTTAGTATTGGTCATAACGTACAAAAAAAACATCATGGCATGCTACGCTCTACCTCATTCTATGAAGAACGAGACCAAAGCCAATCATTGTTTGTTTCATATAATGGTATTTTTTATGGCATTACCGACAACTTTACGATGTATGCACGCTTACCCTGCGTCAGAGAACGTAAAACATCAAATTTAAAATCAACGGGGATTGGCAACTTACAAATACAAGGAGAATGGGCATTCTATAATGAACGGGTTGACGATAGCTTTAATCAAGTTACCGTTCTAGCAGCTATTCGTTTACCAACCTCCACCGTTGAATTTCCTGGTCTTGATACCTTCAAAGCAACTAATTTCCTTTTTGGGCTTACAACCAGTAATTGGTCCGAAAAATGGCATCTCTATAGTGATTGTGGTTACTTAGTATTTACAACGCATCAACATTTCAAACTAGGAAATGCTTTTGTTTATAATTTAGGGCTAGGACGCATCATTGGGTCACGCCCTTTAAAAGATGACGGCATTCTTTATTTTGAATTAATCGCTGATATGAACGGCCTCTATGAACAACCAAGCATCCTGGATAAAAAAGATGTTTTCAAAACGGGTGGCCATGTTCTTTTTGTCGGACCAACGTTTCGCTTCTCTGTCCCTTCGTTTGTTTTGCTCGGAGGATTACAATACCCAATTAGTCAACGAATAAAAAATCCACTTTTTACCAAAACAAATTATAAAATGGGAATTTCTCTCTCATGGCTTTTTTAATATCGCTCTCTACCCTTTTTTTTATTTTTATGCTTTCATGGGCACCAGTATCATGCACTGATACCAACAATAAAAATTCCTTATTACAAGGGCCTGGGCCGATATTTAGTTTGGGTCACAATATTTTTCCCAAAAATCAACTTGTTGTAGAAGAAGAATTATTTTTTGTAAAAATAAAGCCAAACAACAACTCACTCTTGATTAACTTCAACAATATATATTACGGCATAACCAATCGATTAAGCATTCTTGTTACTATACCAGTTATTCTTAAAGAAATAAAAATCCCCCATAAACACTCGCGCGGCTTAGGCAATCTTATAGCACAAGCAGAATATGCATTTTACGAAAAAAAAGAAGTCGATGCACTGTTTCAATGGACCGTACTTGGTAATGTTGTTATTCCCACCACACGTATTGTAGCTAACACCGATGTTATTACCACGCGAGCTCCAAGCTTTTTTTGCGGAATTACCACTAATAATTTATCTTCAGTCTGGTATACCTACAGCGATATTGGTGTATTTTTTACTACAAAAAGACATCAATTCAAACTGGGCAATCAACTATGGTATGGATTAGGCGGTGGAAGAAAATTATATACCCACAATAAACTTACGCTAACGGGTCTGATTGAAATGAGCGGTATTTATGAAAGACCTGATAAAATTGGAAAAAAGACTGATTTAAAAACAGGCGGCAACCGTTTATATTTAGGGCCAACATTACGAATATATTATGGCTCTTTAGTATTGATTGGCGGGTTTCAATATGCAATTGCTGATGTTTCTCGAGAAGATATTTCATTTAAATACCGAAGCGTTTTTTCAGCATCATATGTTTTCTAACGATGTTTAATACATGATAAAATAACTTTTACTTAATGTAAGTTCGGTTAAATAGTAAGCATAAAACAAAAGATTTGAAACCTGTAATGTCATTCCGAGGCACATTGTGCCGTGGGAACCCAGATCATGATGTTCTATTAGAGCTTATCCGAAACTTAAGTATCATAAAGAAAACTATGCAAAAGAAAGAGGATGTCATTCAGAGTTCGCGTTTTGCGCGGACGTGGAATCCAGTTTAATTAGGTTTTTATATTGTCATTCGTTCCAATTCGTGACAAATTGTCAGGATCTGAGAGCAACTATATTATAAAAAATAAATTATTGAATCCAGTTTAAATTAAAATTTTATTTCATTATTTAAGACTTTTGTGTACAAAAAAACCTAATTAAAAACAACAAAAAACTCACTTTTTCTGGTGATTAAATTCATAGTTTTTTCTATTAATATAAAGATCTTGTAATGCATTATCCAATCAGTGTTTTCAGCGAGTTAACCTGTAAAATTATTTCTATTGATTTTTATAAAAATCTATATAGAGTTACCATCTAATAATTCTAAAAGCTACGGTTAGTAATGAAGCAAGCAAGTTAAACACTATTACAATCGTAGGAGTATTCTATGTTTATTCATATATAACGCATTTTTAATTAATTTTTTTTATTCAAAAATACATTTTTTATTTAAACAAAAAATCGAAAGTACATTCACTATGAAGGTAACATCAAAAATATTATTACTATCTTTATTCGCTATTCCTTTTGCACAAGCAATGGAAGAACTTTCTTCTGGTAAACTTACTCAGATAAAAAAATCGTCATTATTTGCTACACATGATGTTGGTGAAATAGATCTTTTTCATAATGATAAAGGATTCCATGTTGTTCACAATGACGAAGTTCATTCCATAGATAAACTTTCCGTAGACCCTGTTTTAAGAACTCTTAAACATAAACAACTTAAAAAATTCCAAAAAATTGGTTATATTCAAGTAAAAAAGAATAACCATAATGAATTTTCTCTTGTATCAAAAGTAAGAGGAAATGGCGGTGGCGCTGGCGGAGCAACAGCAGGTTTCTGGGCAGGAAAATGGGTTACTCATGCGGTTGCTCAAACTGTTTATGCACTGGCAGCTACAGGAACTACCATAGTAACTGGAGGAAATCTTGCGGCTGGCGCTGTTGTTTGGGCGTCATTACAATCTACATTTGCATTACCTGTAGAAGCAGCTAGTAATGTAATAGGATGTGCCGCTGGTATTGCTGGTGGTGCCGCTACGGGTCTTATTTAAATAAGGAGATATAATATCTATGTGGTATTGGTATGAATTAGTTATGATTGGACTTTTATCAATGATAGTAGTTTATTATATAAAATTATATTTATGGGAATATAAAAAATGACCCAAAATATGCATATCTTTATTGCATTCATTATTTTATTTATTCTTTGGCATCTTCTTTTAAAGAAACATTTCTTTATACAAAAAGAAGCTGATTTTTGGCAAGAATATTTTAAAGATAAATTTTTTTAATATACAAATTAATCAATATCTACAATAAACGTTCCCTACTCTATCAATATCGTTTATAGAGTAGGGAATTTTGTGCTTAAACAACATCTTATGCGCCAAATAAAAATCAAGTGACTGGAATAATTCTTCATGATATTATAATTAAGAAAGATACAAAAACCCACATTAGGGAATTAATGATAACATTGTTTGAATCGTTCCTATCGCAGATAGAAATATTAGCAATCGGCTTACTACTTTTTACCTTAAAGCATATTATTAGCGGCGATGAAAGAGCAATGCTTGATGCGTTGCCGGATAGTTTTAGAAGAGATCTCAAAAACAAATATTACCAGACATTTTTTATAGTGTTATGGTTTGGTTTTTTTACCTGGCTTGGCTATTACATTCAAAAGCCGCGCTATGGTATTTGGAGCTATTTATTTGCTTATGATAATAAGTTGTTTTGGTTAATACTATTTTTAACGATTGTAACACGTGTCGGAATGTGGTTATATGATCGCTTTTATCCTACTGATTGAAACGATCAATCTCCTTCTTAAATAAAGACTCCTCACTCTATGGATATCATTTATAGAGTGAGGAGTTTTTTTGTTGATAAGTAATGCACATTTTGAAACAAAATCAAACAGATGCTATCAAAAATCTAAAAAATTTATATCTCACACACGAATTTAATAAACACAATGCTCTAAAATTGTTTGACAGGAAAAATAGTTTGTTTTTTATAAGTATTTAATTTATTAGAACATTATAATCTGGGTTCCCACGGCACAATGTGCCTCGGAATGACATTTCTGTTATTAACGTTCTTTTTTTAGCGCAAACAAGCCTTATCTTAAATACTTTTACTTCTTGAATTTACGTTAAATAAGATCATATTCCTTGCATCGTCGATTAATTGAAGAACGATTTACGCCCAAGAATGCCGCAATCTTATTCTGGTTTTTGAATTTATTCCACAAGATGTTCATAATCTTTGGATCTTTTAATGCTTTTTTGCCCAATCGAGCTGCTTGCGCCAATGCCGGATCAGTTATTGAATAGGTCTGATCAAACTCCATCGAATCCTCAACATTGTTCTTTTTTGATTTGTGCATTAAAAGTTGCTGAATTTTTGTTTTAAATTGGAACAAACTCATTGGGCGATCATCAATCAATATATTCTTTTCTCGCTCAGTGAGCTCTAAGAGAGTTTTGAACGTTGACGAACGTAATGCTTGTTTGGTGAAACCATCAACAAGATCATGCATTTCTTCACTGGCAAGATTGGCAATAGAAGGCATGCTCAACGTTGTTTTTTGCAATTCTTTAAAGAGGCATGGCGAAAATCTTCCCTCTTGCACCAAAGCCTCAATATTCAAATGTGATGAAGCAATAATACGCACATCGCTTACAATCCGTTGATCACCTTTATACACAGTGTAATAACCATATTTTATGAACTCAGCTAACTTTTCCTGTAATTCAATATCAAGCAAATGAATATTCTGAATAAACAAGGTGCCCACATTATGTAACTGTTCCAACATTGAAGGCTTTTGAGCAAACCCTAATAACGGATTAATACCAAAAAGCTGTATGGCAATATCAGTGTTTTTGAGCGCCTGTAAGCTCACCACCTGCAATTTTTCACGCAAACTAATATGATGAATAATCTCAACCGTTGGCAATAAATCGGCTTCTGGCATTTGCAGCAATAATGCTTTTCTGCTTAAAGCAATTTTAAGCAACCCAATTTTGAAATTAAGCAACTGACTTCCTGAACCGGGAATCAACTGATTAATCAATTGACCAGATTTGGTTGTTTCTAAATATAACAAATAATCCCACTCAGATGGATTTTGCAATAAATCAATTTGCTTTTTAATAACATCAGCAATTTCAGGGTAGTACACGGTAATGATAATAGTATTATGCTCAAGACTGGGAATACCAACCAAAATCAGCTTATTTCCTTGCGCATCGAGCCCAAAACTATGTTGCGTTGCTTTATAATTTTCAACCTGCTCAACAAGCTGCTTACAAACTTTTGCCAATGAATGGCCCATATGAGCATTCAAATCAACATTGATAAGCTCTTTTGCTGCCTGATTACCAAAAGTAAATCGTCTATTTTTATAAAATAAGATGCCAATTTTTCGTTGACGGCTTGAACGCAAGAAAGTACGAATACTTTCTTTATATTGATTAATTTCCTGATGTTTTTGGAACAACTCTTCACGCAGCTCTTTTTCTTGAGCAATAAGCAAGGTAAGATTCCTGTTTTGGAGCAAGTGGATGATATTTCCCAAATAACTGGCAAAAACGAGCATTTCATCACGTTCAACGTTACTGAAAAATTCATTAGATCGCCCATCACGCTCAACAATGATATAGGCAATTAATGTTGCATGTTCATAGATTGGCAAAAAGATGGCTGCATTTATGCGCTCAAGAAATTGAATTAACTCACGATTAATTTTGTTTTCTTGATAAAAGTTATTAAAAACAATTTCATCATAAATTAATATTTTATGCTGTTTAATTGCTTGTACAATATCATGAGTAATTTCATTATTACCATTAATACACCGCTCAACAGTCACTTCTCGCGATGATAACTCATTTTTTTGTTCATTTGATTTTGTGTGATTTGCCAGGGAACGAATATATAAATTGGTACAATTTGCCTGTAACCCAAAAGCATCCTTAAAGAATAGTTGGGTGAGAATACTCAACTCGGGGACAGAGTTGGTGTAACTTAATTTTTCAAGCACATTTTTAAAATCATCAATAAAATTAAACGTTTTTGCAGCTTGCACATGATTTTGGAAATTCAAAAATCTAAGCCCCATCACTTTACGCATTGCATGGTAAATAGCAAACGTGAGAAGTAATGTTGAAACACTAGTTATACAATATAAATAATTATTAGCCGTTACATTTAAATACATTTTTGTAACGATTATTAAAGTTTGTATTGATTCTGTTAATAAATAAGGACATAAAAGAAAGGTAACTAAAATCGTAAGTTGTTTTTTTAATATCTTCGGAAAATTAACTTGATAAAGATTTTTTAATGTTAAAAAAATACTAGGCAAAATTAAAAAAAATAACACATAAAAGACGATGACATTCATCATAGTGAACTCAAATTCAGAACGCCCATGAACAATATCAAAATGAAAAAATGCAGAATAAAAAAAATACATTGAAAATATAAAACTAAATACTAACAACGTTTTTTGACGTAAGTTAATTTTGTATTTTTTATCAACAAGGCTTTCAACAAACAAACTTAATGATTGAAATTGCAAAACATTAAATGCCCAGCCTAATCTAATAAAAAAAACTATATAACTATAATCCAACAAAGGATACCATAATTCCCTAAATAATTTTATTATCCAAACAAAATCACCAAAGGCGCCATTAAATAATAAAGCTAATAACAAATAAAGAGGCGTAGAAAGATTTTTGCTTCTTAATGCTTTAGTAATTAAAAAAAACAAAAAATATAACTTTGCAAAAAAAGCAATAGTTTCAACAAAAAATAGAAATTCCAATCCCTTAACAAGTGACCAAAAAAACTCTAATAAAATTATCATAAAACCTTGCTATGAATTAAAGTAGTAATTATACTATTCTTAGTTTTCAACATAATGTTCAACTTCAAAGGTAATAAATCATGTTAAAAAGTAAACCATTTATATCACTTTTATATTATATAAGTAAAGTGGGCTGTAGCGTGTTATTTACTCTCGTACTATTCCGATGGCCACCTGCAACATAAACAAGAATATCAAAAAATAACGATTGCGACAAATTGCTTGTGTTTTGACTACATCGGACTTGTGATAATGATGCAAAAAAATTAGCTAGTATGATTTGTCGTACTAGCTATTTCGATGAATTAAATCCTATTATTAATCAATATTATTTTACTTCTAACTAATATTTCACAGTTTTAAATCTGCAATCGCAGTAAAACTTCCTTCTTGCCAGGACCAAACATCATGAAGCACACCCTCAACCAAGCGGCAATTCTGCTTATCCTACTTTCATTGCATTCTCTGCATGGCATGGAGCAACCAAATAATCATGAACAACCAACCTTTCAGTGCAAAGTTCCCTTTGGCAATGATGAATTCCCCGATGAAATTCCTGTAGAACAAAACGCCTATCATACAACACTTCTCTATAACGAGAATGACACTTCCTATTATTATGAACCAGATCCTGAAAGACCCGGAACGTTAAAGCGAAAAAAATATGATGCAACCTTTGATCTTATATATCACAACGAACCCCCTCCACCTCCATCACCGAGACAAACAAGAGCACCATTGCCTTATCTTAGCGATCGCCAAAGCAGATTAAACAGCAGCAGCCACAGTTTTGCTCAAAGATCAGAATATTATGCCAGAAGAGATTTTGAGATTGATCAGTATTTGCATGCATATAATCAATTTGATGAACACGGCCAAGCCATGCTTGCTCATGAAAATAAAAAATTACATGAACTTGCCATGCGAAGAATAGCCTATGAAAATCAACCACCCTTCAGACAACGAGTTAAAACAAGTCTGAATATCATAGGCGAAAAAATTTCATCAACAAAAGATCGATTCAGTTCATGGTTGCGAGGGCCTGCAACCGATGATAATCCTGAAAAAGAACTCGATGAACGCGTAACAACCAGAAATGATTATCAGCGCGCAACCGCTGAGCAAACACAGCAATCAACTTCACATCATCGTGATTATATAAATGCTTGCTTAGAACAACAATCACCTCGAAAATCACAAGACCCATTCCACATCGAAACTGTCTTAGAAAAGTTTGAAAAAAAAGCTGCAGAACGCGCTCAAGAAGATGCGCAAAAAGAAGAAAAATTAGAAGAAAAGAGAGAAGCCGTCTTTGCTCCGACGGGCATCACCTTTATCCCCGGTACTTCATCATCAAGCACATCGGAAAGTGCCACCTCAACAGCAACTGATAATGCAGAATCAACAAAAAAGCCTTCGCTATTTCCAGCAGAAAAGCCAAAAGAGCAGGATAAAGATAAAAAGCCGCATGGTATTCCTCAAGAGATAAAAGAAAAATATGAAGAATACAAAAAGCAAGAATCAACGCTGCACGATAAAACAGAAAAATCGGCTCAAACGCAACGATCTGAATCATCAAATATAACTGCCATCACCAAAGAGCCAATGATTGATGTCATTAATCAAGATTCAAAAGCATTTATAGCAAAGCTCGATCTGCCACGCCAAGCTTCTGGCGGCAACAGCAGTTCATCTACGCGATCTTCACCACCTCCGCCAGCGGCAACATCATTGCCAACATCACCGCTCAGCCAAATCAATAGTTATCAAGCGTATGCATCAACCGCACCAACAAGAACATCTTCTGCGCAATCAAGTTCACTGCAATCGCAACGACAATATTACAACAATCAAATTAGCCAAGCGGCTCGCAGAGAATCGAGTACTGCACGCGCTTGGGGCGGAAGTCAAGAAAGAAAGCAGCTTGAAGCACAGCGGAGTAAAGTTGAATCTGCAATTAGATACCAAGAAGCTCTTGAAAATTATTCTCGGGGCACCGAATATGGAGAGTATTTGAAAAGAGTTAGAAAAATGCGGGAAGCAGGCCTTAATCATGCTAGATATATGCAATCCACCAACGATAACTCTGCTCAATACAAAAGAAAAATTAGGTATTTATTAAAAAACGGTTTGATTAGCGAAAAAGAGAAAAAATTTATTAATGATGCTTGGAGTGAAGAAACAAAAAAATCGGAAAGACCTGATTTAGTTTGTCTAAGCCCCCTTAATGCAAATACAGTGCACAGTTCTGATTCTATATACGAAACGGTTCTTCGCGGATGTAACGAAAAAGTAAATCCACTGTACGAAAGACAAAGTAAATGGGAAAAAGAAATATTATTACCTATTTTGCGAGAAAATAATTTTGACCAAGCAAATAAACTAGTATCAAAAAAAATAGATAGAGAAGAATGGTTAAAAATCAGACGCAAATTAGAAAAGCATCATTCAGATATTAGTAAAAGTACAATTGCTCGAAAAAAACAGGATGAAATTACAAAGAAAACAGATGAAGAGTATAAAAAAATTGGTTACACTGAATGGTTTTTTTCGTGGGACAAATACGGTAAAATACGTGCAATAAAAAAAGAAGAAGCTTACAATGAATACCTTGATGAAATTTCTCATAAAAAAAACTTAGAACATCAACAGAAACTTGCAGCTGAAAAATTAGAACGCGAACGACAACAAGCAGAAATTGAACGTCAGCTTGCAGCAGAACGTGCTGAGCAAGAGCGCATCCAAAAAGTAGTTGAACTTGCACAAAAAAAAGAAGCAAATGCAAAATTAGTTGGTGAAAAATTAGAATATGAAGCAAAGAAAATTCGCTTACAACAAGAATTTGAACTTGAACAATCGAAAAAACGATTAGAAGCAATCACGCGAAGAATTAATGCTCCGCATTATCAACGAGAAAAAGAAGATTTTTCTCCTGCAACCCCACAACCAACCTTCGATCAAATCGAATTAATCGTTGAACCTGCACCATCATTTTCATTGCAAGATATTCTTGCTCAACCTGCTCATGATTTCTTATCAACTGGCCGTCATGAAACACAACGAACTGATCCAGAAGTTATAACAGAACTTATTGCTGATCCTACAACACCACACAATATTGTTGAACTTTTGGAGCGAGCACAATTTTTGCAAAACAACGTTGATGATAAAGCACTCAATGATTTATCATCAACAGCAACTGAATTAATTTTGTATGGTGAAATTATTTCAAAAAAAATGGCCGAAAGCCGCTTTGCTCGAAGCACAGAAGAATCTGAGCGACTTGACGCATTAAAAATAGAAATAGTAAGAATTTCCTCATTTATTCTTGATTGCATTGGCATTGCCCATGAAGAAATGAAAAAAAAGCGAGCAGAACATTATGAACTCTTTAAATTTGTTTCAGAACATCCGATTGAGTCATTAAAAATTGTAACACCAATTCTAGCTCATATTACACAAAAAATTGTAAGGTTAGCAGTAGTTCTCGCTCCCTACGATGATGCTGGCCCTGATCTTTTCATTCAAAATCTTACTGACGGTACTATTTCTGATCTTCAAAAAGAATCTCTTGATGAATTAACCGCACTTGTTGATGCTTCTAGCAAATCTGTTACTGATTTCCTCTGGCATACATCACGTCGAGAACAATTTAAAGGTGGTATTAATTTTGGCTTTGATTTAGCAGCACAACATCTAATCCTTAAATCATGCGCAATGCTCAAATCAACATTACGCACGAATTTTATTCAAGCTAATGTATTGCAATCAGTTGCAACAACAGCTGAAGAACTGGCTACCTTGGAAGCAACTGCTGAATTGGCTTTGCAACAAAAGCAATTGGTGCTGGCTATTGAGCATGCTGTCGAAGGCGATCTTGCTCAAACAGCTGAAAATGTTGGGCGAACTCAGCGAGTTAATAAAATCCTTGATGCTGCAACAGAGTTTTCACAATCAGAAAAAGCTAAAGAAATTTTGTCACGATTAGAAGGTGGTGTAAAAAATACTCCATTGCCTCAAAGACACGCTCCAATTAGAATCCCTGAAACAGAACTCCCCCAGATCAAAGTACATCTTGAACGAACAGTTGCACATTTAGAGACTTTATATGATAAATCAATAATAGATGAAGCAAAATCCATTTTAAAATTTGATAATGATAGAGTTCTCATAAAAATGCATGAACCCGAAAAATTGTTAGAATCAACTATAGAAGCCATTCAAAAAATTGATAGTAACCCAAGATGGAAAGACTTTAGATTTGATCCTGCAAAGAATGGTGGTTGCAATATAACTTCAATAGAAGAGGCTATTGCTGGTATAGCAGCTGAAGAACAAGAGTTTCTACAAAATTTGGTCCGTGAAGCAACTGGCAAAGGAGAATTTATTGATCCTGCCGGGAAAATTTGGGATGTTAAAACAGCAAAATCATATGCTTTAAATGGTGAACATATTTTTAATACTCAAGGCAAAAAAGAATTTTTAGCATCTCTTGAAAAATCATTAACAAAAGATCTTAATGAAAATCTTATAGTAAATATATCTTATCTTATAAAAACGGAACATGGTGCACTATATGATCTTCTGCGGAATCTACCCAAATCTAAATTGGAAAGAATTATTATAATTGATGCAATAAATCCGATGAATAGTAAAACAACTTTTGAGTTATTAAAATATTTAGGAGTATAATATGTCACTTGTCATTGATTGGAAAAATAAAACAATATTACAATGTTCAAACGGTATTATTTCCGCATTAAATGATGCCCTATTGGATCTTATCTATGAAGAGAATTTATCTTTTAATAAAGATATTGAAAAATTAATTAATAGATTAGAAACAGCTTCCAGAGGAATTGGTTTTGATCTTGCTGACTATTTACATACACAAGAAGATCTTAAGATTTTTAAAGATTTGGTAAAAAAGGGAATAGATAGATTGCATCAAGAAATTCCACCATTACCACCAACAACAACGGAACGACTGGAAAGTTTTTACAAAGGCTTAGTAGAAGCATGTAAAACTTTTCCGAATTAAGAAAAAACATGATTGAAAAACTTGGATTTTTATGTTGCTTTTGTAATCGAGGCATAATCTAAAATAAAACTGATAATATTGATATCAATATTATCACCGATGAAGATTAATCAATGTAAAATAATCTACGAGTTAATTATTAACTAAACCATTGTGAACAAACAAATGTTACTAAAAAAATATTAATGCGAAAATAGATTAGCTAAGATTTTTTTGTTTAAATTTACAAAATCTCATTATGTAATACTATCGCTTAATTTTTTTATATTCACTCCATAATGCTGAATGATATCCTACATGACCTCGATCGGATCCGGTCGTTACAATTGTTAATCCTTTGTTTATTTGTATTAGCCTGCTTATAAATAATGCATCATCGCGATTACTTAAAATTTCATCAGGATCTTGAAAATGAAGCATGATATTTAATTTCATTCCTGATAATAAGTAAACACTATAAATGGGATTCATAACATTATTGGAATAATTTTCTGCAAGAATTTTTAATTCAGGACTGTTACCTCGAAATGCTATTATTTCTCCAATTGATTTTAATGGACAATCAAGAATAATGTATCCTTGTTCAATGATGTTTAATATCCTCTTTTTTTCTTCCACAAAAATGCCGATTTCTTCTAACATTCTATCATGGTAGCTGTTATTTAAAACACCAAGAGCATTAATAATTGCAGCACCACCAGCAGAAAAACCATAAAGATTTATTTTGGAAATTTGCAAATCACAGACACAATATTTGAGAATATATAAAAGAGGAAGAATTTCATCAATTGTACCATAAGCTACTTCACGATGATCCGCAGTTGACTTTATGTTGTAATCAGGAAAATTAAACCCTATTAAATTTTCAGTGAAAACATTATAAGAATTAATTACATCAACAATTTGATTGTTGTGTCCATATCCATGACAACAAATAGTTACAGCAGTGCTAGACGATTTACTAGGAATAACTTTTATACCAAGATCATAAAAAAAGCGATGACGACTGGGAAATGTTAACAATGGCTCTTGAGCAAATGAATATAACACGGCACTTAATAATAAACTAAATAGTACAATATTATAGAACTTATTATTAGATACGTTTAATTTTACCATGTTTTTTTCCAACAATCTTTATTGTATAACAACAAAATAACAAATTTTTTACGTTTTTATCGTTTAGACGTTAACATATTAACGTATTTTATGCGAATTTTATGATTCAATAATTCGATTTAAGCAACAAGCTGAAAAAATATTTGAAAGCTTTGTTGCGCAAGAAGATAAAGAAAAAATATTATATGCTGAAAGTCCTGCTTATAATAAAATTTGGTTTTATCTTATTTTAGCTGCTGATATGTGCTCAGAAAAAATCATAAAATAATACTTCTAATTATATATTGTTTTTTAAAGATACTATTATTTACAATGAAATAAAAAATAGTTGTGTTTTTTGCTTTGTTTAGATTGTTTGGAGTCTTTTCATGAAAATAATATCTATTTTTTTATGCAGCATATTGGTAATTAATTTGCGGTGTAATGATCTTGAAAACGCATTAAGCAATCTTCGTAACGCATTGCAAACATTAGAAAATAAATTACAAAATATTTCGATTACCTATGAATTACCTCCATCAAACATCAAAATTTTTGATAAACCATCTTCAATTACCTGCGGCCCGCGTTATAGAGATGATGGAAAAATTATTCTTAAAAGAACAAAAAAAGATAAACTTCTTTGTGTTTTGAAAGGCTATCGTAACTTTTATTTTGAAAAATGGGATCCATCTGATAGCGAATTATACAATACTCTTGATACAGAAGATTTCTCAGAAAATTTTGTGGCAATAAAGATTATTAAAGTTGAAATTTTTAAAACATTTCAAACACAAACAATAAAAACTGAAATTGGAAATGACGTAATAAAATATTGCATCATTTGTCCAAAAAACAACCCTGATATAAGGGAAAAAGTAAGAATCTTATTATATGCAACAGTAACAGAAAACCAAGTAACCAAATATCTTATACAAACATTACTTGGCTATAAAAAAAGCGAAATCAAACGATTTTATGAGATTAAATATTCTGATTGGAAAAAAAAGTTTGATCAAGATAAAGATAGTGCAAGAAAATTAATAAAAGAAGCACAAAATAAAAAAATTCCTGATTATTGTTCAGGCATAAATAATTATAAGTTCGAACCACTTTTTTCTAAAAAACAGTTTCGTGGTAAAACATATCAGACTCAAGAGACTTGCACGCTCTGGTGAATAATCAATAGGGATTTGACTCTCAACTGACCCCTTCTACATAAAAAACTGCAAAAAGAGTGAATATAGGGTATACTAATAAATAATTAGTAGTATACATATTTACCTTTTTATTTTTTGATATATGAAAAAACACCTTTATTCTCTTATTCTCATTTTTCTATTGGCAGGCGCCCCAAGCGCTCAGCTTTATGCAGAAAACACCGTAACACCCTGCCAAAACCAGGAGGAAACCTGGTTAACGATTATTGTGCATGGCATCATCAACCCAAAACCACATATTTCATTATCCAATATTATTCTTGTCATGCGTGATCAAATTGAAAATTCACTCTATGCGCATACCGTTGATATCACCCGTAATGACCCTTTTTTCTATCAATATCATCCCATGCAGGCCCCAGGTTTACAAAAAATTGATATGCATGACTTTAAAGAAGGAAGTGCATCGACCGCTTTTGCCCATGTTTATGATGCAATGAGCAAACTCAATCAGAAAATTCCTTGCACTAATGAATATTATACCTTTGGCTGGTCAGGCCTCTTAGGCACTAAAATTCGTACTATTGATGCAGAAATTTTTTATTGGCAATTAACGCAAGAATTAAAAAAATATCACGCTCAAAATATATTCCCTAAAATTAGAATTATTGGTTATAGTCATGGGGGCCACATTACGTTACATTTGGCAACCATTCATGCAAAACAAGAAACTGAAAACGCATTACAAGCCATTGATGAAGTCATTTTACTCGGCTTGCCCGTGGTGTGTGATACAGATCATTTGGTTGCAGCACCCTTATTTAAAAAGGTATTTCACGTATATTCTCCTGGAGACAGAGTACAAATTTCTGATTTTTTGGCATGTCATCGTTTCCTTTCAAACCGCATGTTCAAATCTCGCTCAGATTTCACCATTCCTGATAACCTTTATCAAATAGAATTGCGCTGGAAACGGCTCGCACGCACAAAGAAAAAGTATACTTTTCCGCACTACCCAAAATGGCTTATTCGCAACGCCGACCCTGGCCACACAGAACTCTTCTCTTTTGGTTGGATTTATAATTATCGCGATTATATGCCTTTTTATCCCTTACCCGCAGTATGTTATCTTGGCTATATTTTACAGGCTATTGAGCAAGCAGCCAGCGAAACACGTGCTATCACTGTTGATATCAGGCCTTTCCAAGATTGTATGTTTTTGCAAGATAAAAACAGTAAAAAGATCAATAAAATACCCTTTTTAACCCAAGAACAACAAGAATACTTTCGATGCCTCGTAAACCCTTTTAAGCCACAAGGGTTTAATCACCAGGTTTTTAGTGAAAAAACAGCAAAAACGCTCAGTAAAGCTAAAAAGGTTCAGAAGAAACTAGAAAATCAACAAAAACAGGTAAAAAGAGATCGGCATGTTTGATTTTCAGACATGAAATCACTAAAAGATGTTTGATTTTTCGACATGGAATTGTTATAGTATGTTTGATTTTTAAACATCATTATAGCGGAGATTCGATTGAAAAGGCTTATTGATACTCATCTTCTCACGTGGAAAAATGATGAATCTCGAAAGCCCTTACTTTTAAGGGGCGCTCGACAAATAGGAAAAACATTTGCCGTACGTATTTTAGGCACCAATTTTGAAAATTTTATTGAAATTAATTTTGAACTCACCCCTGATGCAACATTACTTTTTGACAAAGATCTTCAACCCGAACGACTTATCAGAGAACTTTCTCTCTTTGTCGGCAAACAAATAATTCCGGGCAAAACATTATTATTTTTTGATGAAATTCAAGCTGCACCAAAAGTTCTTTCTGCTTTACGCTATTTTTATGAATTAATGCCATCTCTTCATGTGATTGCAGCAGGATCTTTATTAGATTTTACCACAGAAGAACTTGGCATTCCTGTCGGTAGAGTTATGTCGCTTTATATGTATCCCATGTCATTTATCGAATTTCTCTACGCGCTAAAACAAGAACTTTTAGTGGAAGAAATTCTAAAACATACTACAGAAATGCCATTAAGCGAACCTATACACCAAAAACTACTATCATTTCTTGGAGAGTATTTAGCTATAGGAGGCATGCCTGAGATTGTCAAAACTTGGCAAGAAAAAAAGATATATTTGCCTGCTTTAGCTTACAACAAACACTTGTTGACACCTATCGACAAGATTTTAATAAATATGCAAAAAAATTCCAAATTAAGTATTTAAACCTTCTTTTTGATCATGTTCCTTTACGCTTGGGCAAAAAATTTAAATATAGTGAAGTGAGCAGTGATCACCTGAAAAGAGAATTGGCTCCATGCCTTGATTTGCTCGCAACTGCTGGTGTTGTAAACAAAGTTAGATTCAGTGCCGGCAATGGAATTCCCTTGGGTGCACAGGTTGACACGCAGGATTTTAAAGTCATTTTTCTTGATATAGCATTAAGTCAGGTTATTCTTGGTCTTGACTTAGGCGCTTGGATAATAAATCCATTGCAACAATTTATCAATAAAGGCGAACTCGTAGAAGCATTTGTTGGGCAAGAAATGTTAGCCTATGAAAACCCTTATAAAAAAGCTTCACTTTTTTATTGGCACAGAACTGAACGCAATAGCCAAGCCGAAATTGATTATCTTATTCAACAACAAGGAACCATTATTCCCATTGAGGTAAAAAGTGGCAGCGGAACAACACTTAAAAGTATGCAATTATTTTTAGAAAGTCATCCCAACTCACCCTATGGTATTAGATTTTCTACCCTTAATTACTCAGTATTTCAAAAAATACATTCGTACCCGCTCTATGCAATTGCAAAGGTTTTATTAGAAAACGCCAATTCATTCTCTGAAAACCATCAAAAAAACAAGCATTTAAACTAAGAGCTTATCCGAAAATTAAAAAGATTTGCCTCAAAAAGAAATGTACTAAGAAAGTAATACGGTGTCATTCAGAGCGCGAGTGAAACGAGTGCGTGGAATCCAGTCTAATAATTATTTTCATTTTAAAGACTGGATCACTACGGCACTTCGTGCCTCATGATGACACTGAGCAGGCTATTATTCTTCTTACCTTGATTAGAATTTGGAATTTTCGGATAAGCCCTAAAAAAGAGATCTATAATTTCTACTTGTAATTTAATTATTTTTATATATACTATTATATATATGGAATTTAGTTATTTTAACCTGAAAAGGACCTGTAATGATGACAAAAAAATCTCTTTTAACCCTGTTTTTAAGCGTAACTCTCATACCTCTATCATATGGCATGGAAGCTGGGTCTTTCGATCAAGAAATGACCGCCATGGTGATTGAAGAAAAAAATAGCAGTATTGAGTGTCTCAATAGTGACGGCAAAAGAATATTTACCTTTGAGATGCCTCTACAAACATTAGAATTATCAAAAACATTAAAAAATTCTCTCGATGCTTCAGATGAAGATGCTCATACAATAACCATAGCTCCTTCTTTCCATAATTTTTCATCAGGAGCATTAAAAATGACTCTGAATCTTATGAAAACAGTTTCCAATAATAGTTCAGAAAGAAGAAGAAAGCCTTATACATCTTTTAGTAAACACAAATGAACCAAAAGATCTTTTACAACTTGCTCATGCTGCAT
>CAVXJH010000004.1:0-7900 GCA_963762115.1 Candidatus Babeliales bacterium
ACCCTCGAGCTTCTCTTGTTTAATCGTATATAAAAAATTGCATCATTTATTATTTGCAATCAATCATTTCTAATCGTTCTTGATATCTGCCCTGTTTAAATTGAGCCCCGAGCCATGCTGCCAACATGTCAGCGCACTCATGCGCTGAATTATAATCACTGGCAAAAACTAATATGTTAGCATTATCATCTTCTTTGCTTGCTTGGGCAACAGCTACATTCCAAACTAACGCTGCATAAATTTTTTCAAATCGATTTGCTGCAATACTCATACCAACGCCACTGCCACACAGTAAAATGCCCGCATCAGCTGTACCATTTAGTAGATGATGACACACTACGTCACTATATACTGGATAATCGCTGCGCTCTGCATTAAAACTACCTACATCAATCCACTCGATAGCGATATTGGCCAACGTAGTAATTTCAAGTAACTCTTTTTTATGTTCAAATCCGCGGTGATCTGCACCGATTGCAATCTTCATAATCCTAACCTTATGCTTTTAATGATTAAGTTATCAAACAAAAAATTTTAATTTAAGCTCCATGATAAGATCATTTCTTCATTTTTTCCTCGTCTAAGCGCATACATATGAGTATAATCAGTAATCCTGCCTCTTTCTTTTACAATTGAAAATCAATAATAGTATCCTAGATAAAAGAATGGCAATTTACAAGCCGTGCCCATAATGATCTATAAGTATTAAAGGAAAACATTTCATGAATAAAATCACCCTACTTCTTGCGTGGCGATACGTAATTGGCGCAAAGCATGAAAAAAATATCGCAAGCATGGTTAAAGTATCGTTTTTAAGCATATTAATTGGGGCATTTTCACTTGCATTAGTAACTGCCATAATGAATGGATTTGAAAAAGCAACGCACGAAAAAATGCAAAGTATCCATGCACAAATTATAATACGCGCAGATGGCCGGCAACTGGCCTATGGGGAAATTGCCAAAATACTCAAAGCCGAATTTCCTGCAATTCAATCATTTTCACCCACAAGCATGCGTCAACTTATTGTGCAAGCCAATGGTTCTGACGATATTACCAACGTTATTTTACTTAAAGCAATTGAACCCGATAGCGAAAGCAAAACTACCGGCTTTCAAAAGAAAATAATTAATTCAATTACACCCCAAAAAACATTGGCTGCTACTGTTAACAAAAACAATATCTTAATTGGCAGTAAATTGGCTAAAAATATTAATGCGCAGTCTGGCGATACCATTAATCTTGTTTTTACAAAAGAAGAAGAAGCCGTATCACAAAAAATTAAACTGCATAAAACAAATGCTGTTGTTGGCGGTATTTTTTCCACGGGAATTGATGAGTTTGACACAAGCATGGCACTCAGCTCATTTAATTTGTTTAATGATCTTTTTCCCGATGCAGGTATCACGCAAATTAATATACAATTAAAGCCCGGATCTGATGAGGATGCAATAATTAATTCATTAAGAAAAAGATTTGCACTTGAAGTATATTCTTGGAAAGAACTCTATCCCGCATTAGTATCTGCTTTAAAACTTGAAAAATATGCTATGTTTTTAATTCTGGCGTTAATCACGTTAGTTGCCAGCATGAATATAATTTCTTTATTATTTATGCAAATAACCCAAAAAAGGCCCGATATTGCCATCCTTAAAGCAATGGGACTTTCTGATGGGCATATTAGTAGTATTTTTATTGCTGTTGCCATGGGCATCACTTTTGCAGCAACAACTATGGGATTACTTCTTGCCTGTGGCGCAAGCTGGATTTTAGAAACTTATCCTTTTATTACGTTGCCCGATGCATATTACATTTCCCATCTGCCGGCAAAAATGGAATGGCATCTGCTTGGCATTGTATTTATCGTAATTATGATAATAAGCTTTATTGCCACTTGGTTTCCTGCTGGCAGAACCCGTTCAATTAATATATCTAATGTATTACGCTTTCAATCATAAGCAGCACAACAGGATTATTATTTATGACTACTTTACACTCACAACTACCAACCTATAATTTAAAAAACCAACGCGTGCTGGTCCGCGCTGATTTAAACGTACCGCTTGAAAATGGCATAATTTTAGACGATTATCGTTTACAATCAATAAGACCGACCCTTGATTTAATCTTGCAGCATCAGGGCAAAATTATTTTAATGACGCATATTGGCAGACCCAAGCAACCAACCAAACAACTTTCAACACAAAATCTGGTTAGCTGGTTTGAAAAACATGGTTATGATATTGAATTTGCGCCTACGCTCGAAGATGCAAGCCGCAAAGTTGCCGCAAAAACTGCCTCGATTATCTTGCTTGAAAATCTCCGTTTTTTCCCGGGCGAGAAAGTTCAAGACGTTCACTTTGCACAACAAATTGCAGCTTTAGGTGATTTTTATGTAAATGATGCATTTGCTACAATGCACCGCAGCGATAGCTCAATCACTTTGGTGCCAAATTATTTTGAAATCGATAAAAAAACAATCGGATTATTGGTAGAAAAAGAAATTGCTATGCTCAATAAACTACTTGCAGCGCCAAAAAAAGGATTTGTATTAATTATTGGCGGCGGCAAAGTGGCAGATAAATTGCCTTTGCTGGCCAATCTACTTGATAAAGTAGAGACAATTTTATTGTGTCCGGCATTAGTTTTTACTTTTTTAAAAGCGTTGGGAAAACCTGTTGGTAAATCGTTGGTAGATGACACAAGTTTGCAATTATGTAATCAATTATTAGAAAAAGCTCAACAAAAAGGAACCAAACTTGTGTTTCCAGTTGACTATCAAATGGCAACCGATCTTATTACAGGACCACTTGAAATAGTTGAATCGGATCAATTTCCACCAAATGGAATTGGTATGAGTCTTGGGCCACAGAGCATAGAAATATTTTCACAGTACATACAAAATGCACAAACAATATTTTATAACGCGGCCATGGGATTTTTTTCACGTCCACAAACAATACAGGCAGCAGAAACATTATTAACAACCATTGCAAAAAACAAAGGATTAACAATTATAGGCGGCGGCGAATCGGTAGCTTTAGCGCAAAAAATGGCATTAGAACACAAAGTTACTTATTTAAGCACAGGAGGGGGCGCAACATTAACTTATTTAAGCGGAAAAGAGTTGCCAGGATTATTAGCACTTACTCATACAACTAATGTATAGGGCAAAAACTAAGCAAACTTAAACCATTTAGTAAACAATCTTGCGCAATTGGCTCACTATAATTAATAGGTTCAAAAATAAACAACCCATGGTTATTATATTTTGAATCCCATGAGCACCAATTAAAGTTTTTCATACCCAAATCAGTAGCAATTTTCCCAGCAACTTCTGACTCCGGCTCTTTTCCTTTTTTTATACTGCAATTGTTTAAATTGCGCACCCGTTGATTAAAAGATGCTTGCTGCATGTGTTGAGAAAAGAGTTCTGGCTTTTCCCATATATCATTGCTATCGATAATCATTGCTTCAGTTCGAGAAAGACCAGCTACGCCCTTAAGGCAATTAAAATCTGGATTATCAACAAAATAGGCAGCTTTATTAAAATTAAAACAATGTTCATTGCATAATTCATGCAGCACAAACACGGTAGAATCATCCTGGCTACCATGCAGACTTAACATCTTTCTTGGTAAAAAACTAAGACTATTTGCTATTTGATACTGCCTTGCAAGAAGTTCCTCTGGCTTCATTTATACTCCTTTTTTTTTATTTAAGAATAAATTACCTTTTTTTTCGAGCTTCTTTTAATGACCATACCGCAGTTATTGAGTAACATCAATAGCAGGTAAACTTTAGTAAACAGATCCCTTTTTTGCACTATTTATACCGTAAAATATCAAGTAGCACATGGAAAACAAAAAGATTTTTTTGATTGTATAAACTATTCATGGTCTAAAATAATTGACATTGGTGATTGATTTTTTACACTGAGAGCATTAATTAGCAGCAAATTCATTTAACACCATAAGCAATGTATTAATACCGTGAAAAAAAATATCCCTTTTTTCAGCCATTTTATTTTTCGTGTTGAACGCCATCACCTATCAATTTGGTATCTATGCGCGCAGTCCCTTTAGACCAAACGATCCCACGATAGGAAAAATAACGGTGGGTTGGACAGATGATACCCAAAGGATTACAATTAACCGATTCACATCTTGAACAATATCCTTTTTTTTCAATTATTCAATCGAGATTTTTTCGACGAACATTATTTCCCGAAAAACCGATATTCGAATTACCGACCCCGTCCACGGAAAAAGGCCCGTATCTCGCGCATTTTTTAAGCCATTTAATTGAAGAACTACTTGAAGAAATTAGATGAAAAAAAAGCATTATACTCATTTTAAGACTTGTTGCCAAAAAAAATTTTAATAGACAGCGTGCCTGTCGCATGTTCATCCTTAAATTTCGCAACTACCCTTTATTTAGAAATTTAGTATTGAAACGCCAACTTCACTTATCAATCCCTACTGTAAAGGGTTTCGACAACATTTGGTTCTTCCCCCTATGGGGGGTGGCGTCAATCGCCATCTTGCCGGATTACTCGTCTGAAAAACCTGGAAGTTCTTCAAAAGAAGAAAGTTGCACAAGCATCCGTTGTCGGTCAAGAAAATTGACTGTGCCAAGAAATGGTATTGGGTAAAATCTGATAATTGGATGCGTAGATAACCGGACGCGATATGCAGAAACACTCAACCGCTTAAGATAAGAAATTCCTGGCACCTATGCAATTATTGCCGATGCCATAGATCCCAAAAGAAATTCAGACCTGCTCAGCACTAAAGATACGCAAACAGCTATGCAGCTATGCAATCATCTTCAGCATTGGATGCGATCCACACATAATAATTTTATCGTTGAAAAAGAAACCGGAAAAATTGTAATTGTGATTCCAACGTTTCCTATGTTATTGGTTTGCACGAGCATGTTGAATTTGTAACTACAAACGATGGTATTCATCTCTGGCAAAAAAATGTGCAAAGGATCGGTTCTTTACAGATAAGAACAAGCACTTTATGGCCCAGAACAAGAAAAGATAATTTTATGTTTCTCTTATAAAAACAGTTAGCGAAATTATTAACCAATAATCTCTTCTTCAATTTGTTTAAGTCGAATACCCAGCTCTTGATCATTTGCTATACTCAGTTTCAATTTTGCTTATTGCATGCATCACGGTAGAATGCATGCCGATTTCCTAAATATATACCAATATCACGTAAAGATTTGTCAGTTAGTTTTTTCATTAAAAACATGGTCACTTGGCGGGCCAATGTTCAGCTCTTTTTGTACGGCTTTTTGATTTGGCCTTCTAAATCGCATGAATAATATTTATTAATATGCAAAACAACTGGATCGAAAATGTACGGCACGCATGAGATTGTTCTTTGCAGGCGATCTAAATAATATTTTGCGGGCCAATTCTAAAGTAACTTGCTGTTTAGTCAAAGAAGCAAATGCTGCGACACGCACTAATGCCCCTTCCAGTATCTTAATGTTACAAACAGGACGTGAAGCAATTAAAAGTAACACTTCATCACTCGATATGGTTTTGGCTTGTTGTTCTGCTTTCTTTTTAATATGGCAATTTTAGTCTCTAGTCCTGGCTATATAAATCAGTAACTAAATACCCAAGAAGAGCCGGGATTTTGACCTTATCGGCTAAACCTTGAATATTTTCTGGCACAGTATCACTGGAAAAAACAATTTGTTTGCGGGCGTCATTCCCAATGTGTTGAAAATATTAAAAAGGCTTCTTCGGTCTGCTCTTGTTGGAAATAAATTGAACATCATCAATTAAAAGTAGATCAATATCTTTATATTTACTTTGAAATTTGTTAATTTTATCAAAACGAATTGCACTAATAAATTCATTTACAAATCGATTCCGGTTGAATACAAGATGGAAGCATTTTTATTTTTTAATTTTATTTCGTTGCCAATTGCATGCATTAAATGTGTTTTGCCCAATCCCGCACCGCCATATATAAATATCGGGGGTTATACAAAGATCCCCGGCTTCGAGTAATAGCTTGAGCAGCGGCATAAGAGAGTAGAATTATTAGGACCCACAACAAAATTATCGAATTATTTATAACTTGGATTAATATGGCCAAATGGTAGGGCAACCGGAACTTTGGCCACGGCGCCAGAGGCAGCCGGGGCGTATGCAGTTGCTGGCAAAAAAACAGATTTTATTTGATTTTCAATCGCAGATTCAATTTGAGCAACCGTATCAATAAAAATAATTTTTGGCATTCAACATCTAATAAACCGGCCAAGATGCATTTGAACAAGATTAATGTAATTATTTTTAATCCAATCTTTTACAAATGAGTTTGGAGCTTGCAAATAAACTGATTTTGACTGGGCATCCCATTTATTAAAAAGCACCATGCCTTAAACCAGGTTTCAACAATCCTGCTTCCCGCTTCTTCACGTGCAATTTTTAAAAATTCGTCCCAAACACCAACCAACACGAGCTTTATTCCAATATTAAATAGAATCGATTTGCCGTAATAAATTTACTTGTAATCTAATTCCTATGATGGTTATTAGTTAAAAACGCATTAGACTAACTAGTTTTTATATTTTATCAAATCAGTTTAGCTTAGAAAAGTCGAAAGTAATTTTTTATATTGCTAGCCCCTTTCTTAATTAATTAAGATAATGAGATTAATAGTTACAACCAAAATCTCAACTACTGCAAAGCTATTTTAATGACCAATAAAATAATTTCTTTGGCTCAGCTTATGTTCTGTTTGCAATACATAGCAATGCCATTACAAATGCCTTGGGCCAATAACGTGCGATATTGTTTATCATTAAGCAGTTTAGCTTCTTGCAAATTTGATAAAACAAATTCTACCAACGCTGCCAGGCATAACCGCACCAAACTTGAGACTAAAGCATCATATTTAACTTTGCGATCGACTCAGTTGAAATTTTTTTTTGAGCAGAGGCGAGCATATTTTTTTGCAATTGAGATGCCAATCTATCGCCCATGGCATAGTGTTTTTTTAAGTAGTTCAGTTATATCGTTAGTTTTTTTTTGGTTAAACACTCGAGAAACGAACAATCGTTCAACAATAGGTTTCAATACCTTGCGCATTGCTATTGGTTGAATAGTTTACGTGAATTGGAACAAATAAATCAGCTTGATAAACACGGTTGGCATCAGACGTACGTTCATTTGTTCCAACGGAACAAAAAAATCAGCATCTCGGGTCAAATGAACCGTAAAGCCTTTTTTTAGAAGATCAGCAACCTCTAAAACCCACTAAGCGTAAGATCTTTTTCTTTTAAATTAAAAAAACCAGCAGCACCAATATCGTGGCCACCATGGCCCGCGATATTTATCACCACTTGACATGGAGTATTTGCACGCGCCATTTGCAACATTGGTTTATCAGTAATTGAATTTAGATGTTGTTTATCAAGAAAAATAATTGCAATTCCCGGTTCTTTGGTTTTAATTGCATTAAATTTCAATGTAGATGATTGTATTTCAAGTTTTTTAGGATTATAAGAAATAAAGATTTTAACACCTTGGTTATTTGATAACTCTTGTATTAAAATCTAAAAGAGCCCATTATCCTGCATACTAATTTTTTCAATCATCTCTCTTGCCTGATCAGATTCCACTTTAACATGGGACAGACTGGCGCAACCTGAAGGTTCTCGCGTCGCACCGATCCGTCGATCTACAAGCACCAGGTCCTGGGTGCTTGCGGCTGCACGGGACGCAGCCGCCGCTCAGCGTCTACTTCTGATGTCGAATTCCGGACGTTCACCAACCCAACGCCGTCAGGTGCGCACGACGCGGTAGAGGCTGGCATCCGGCGGTAGCCCGGCAAGGCGGCCGCCTCCCCGGAATCCGGGGCTTTGCGTG
>CAVXJH010000005.1:0-177811 GCA_963762115.1 Candidatus Babeliales bacterium
AAGCTATACTCCCCAAACTTGAACAAGAACGACGCGGATTACATAATCAAGAGATCAATATTGATACTGCCATTGAACAACAAGCATTAATCGCAAAGGTATTACAAAAAAAAATTGAAGGTTGGTCTATCGCTAGGCAAAAAGCAGTGCAAGAACAACAAAAACAACATGAGATTATGCAAGAACTTATACAAAAAAAAGCAGAAAAACAAGAAGAATATCGCGCAAAAAATGCTCTCTATCAAGACATGATTCCTGAGATCCTTGCCACAACACAAGATGCCCTTATACAAAAATATTCGCAATCGACAGATGCCCAAGGATACCTACAAGCAATCCTCCATACCGTGAATAAGGAGCAATCATGACAATCCCCCGAGATGTTGCAAAAAAATATGCTGTTGCCTTTTTAAATGTGTATGGCAATTCTTTTTCATTATCTGACTATCAACAACTTATCAAAACCGCAAAGTACATAAAAAAACACTATTCATTATTAGTTTTGCTTTCGGTGCCAACATTATCACGCGTTCAAAAAAAGGAATGTTTAGAAAAATTTCTTGCAGCAGCTCAGGCTCCTTCGCTGTTAGAAAAACTTGCTCATCTTTTATTAGAACAACAACGTATTGAATTTCTCAGTGCAGTATGCGAACAATTAATGTATGAATATCAAGAACGAAAAAAAATTATGCCTTTTATAATAAAAAGCAGTGAACCATTAAAGAATGATCAGATTGCCCTCTTAACGAAATTTCTTGCCAAAAAAACTGGTAATACTATTCCCTATACAACTGAGATTGACAAGAAACTTATTGCAGGCATACGCATGCAAAGTGATGCATTCTTATGGGAACATTCAATTGAACAGCAATTAAGAACGTTAAACAAAACGATTCGATGAAATAAGGATTTATCATGGATATAAAAAGCGCTGACCTTGTATCGCTGTTTGAAAAATCATTACGTGGTTTATCACAAGGCACTTTAGAGGAAGTCGGTATTGTCATACAAGTTGGCGATAATATTGCTAAAGTGTATGGCCTAAAAAATGCCATGTATGGCGAACTCATTGAATTTGAAGGCGGCAATAAAGGAATTATTTTAAGTCTTGAAGAAGATTATGTTGCTATCTTTTTATTATACGCCACAATCCCCGTTGCCGAGCTTGAAGTTGCAAAACGCACCGGCAGTGTATTCAAAGTCCCTATTGGCACCGGATTACTCGGAAGAACCATCAATGCAATAGGTATGCCAATTGATGGATTAGGAGATATTGTTGCCGAAGAATATAAATCAATTGAAGCAACACCACCCGGCATCATTGAACGCACCCCTATCGATGAACCATTACAAACAGGTATTTTAGTAGTTGATGCTTTATTCCCCATTGGCAAAGGTCAACGTGAACTGATTATTGGCAATAGAAATACCGGAAAAACTGCTTTAGCTCTCGATGCTATTCTGAATCAAAAAGGTAAAAATGTTTTCTGCATCTATGTTTCAATCGGGCAACGCCAAGCAAACCTTGCACGCCTTATTCGCACACTAGAAGAACATAACGCACTAGAATATTGTATTGTAATAAGTGCTGATGCAGGTGAATCAGTCTTAAATCAATATCTAGCACCCTATGTTGGTTGCACCATTGCCGAATATTTCCGCGATAAAGGGCAAGATGCTTTAATCGTGTACGATGATTTAAGTAATCATGCAATTGCTTATCGTGAAATGTCATTGCTTTTGCGCAGACCGCCTGGACGTGAAGCATATCCTGGCGATGTTTTCTTTTTACATTCTCGCTTACTTGAGCGTGCGGGCAAACTTTTGAATGGCGGCTCCTTAACGGCATTACCGTTAGTCCAAATTCAAGGTGATGATATAACCGCCTACATTCCTACTAATCTTATCTCAATTACTGATGGTCAGATTTTTCTAGATACAAAATTATTTAATCAGGGTATCCGCCCAGCGGTGAACGTTGAACTTTCTGTATCTCGCGTTGGCAGTGCTGCACAAACCAAAGCGATCAAAAAAGTTACCAAGGCTTTACGATTAGAATTAGCACAATATCATGAGCTCCTTGATTTTTCCCAATTTGGCACTGAACTTGATATTGTTTCTCAAAAACGTTTAAGACGCGGTGCTTTAGCTGTTGAACTTTTAAAGCAATCACAACATATTACCTATTCTTTTATTGATGAGACAATTCTCTTATTATTGCTCAGAGAAAACATCTTAGAAAATCTTTCAGATAAAGATGTACAAACATTTTCTTTACAATTTTTAAGTTATATTAAATCAGTATATCACGAAGTATATGAATCAATTGCAACATCAAAAGATCTCAGCGAAAAAAATTATACCTTATTGCTTGATGCTGCCAAAGAATTTAGCAAAATATATAGCAGTTCATCTGATAAAAAAGTCTCATAACTGAGACTTTTTTATCACTATAATCTCAAGTTATGTCTAATCTCCCAATAATTTTGCAATATCTTTACAATGAGTACACGACATTTCACATAAATTGCGTAAAACTTTTCTTTCAAATGCAGGAGACATGCAACCATTCCCAACTTGGATTGCATTTTGTAAATAATACGATTTATTAATTACCATCCACAAACAAGCTTCTGCACAATCACCCATAACTTCTTTTTTGAGGTGATTTAAAAATACCTCTTTGCATATGGGATAATCACGCATATGATCCAGAAATTTCACGGTAACATCTTTATTACTCATAGATTGCATAGTTAACACCGACAAAAAAAGTGCTACCGACATAAGCTTCATTGTTTTCATAACATTCCTTTTTAAAAAGTACCTAAAAGAGTATAAAGAAATATTATCATTTTTTTCAATAAAAATATTTACTACGCATTGGAAAAATATGAATTGTTTGTGAGTTCTGAAGTTGAGGAAAAACGGCAGCTTATCAAGCTTATACTATCGAACTTGAGGCTAAAGGGGAAAAAGCTTAATATTTTGACCATTAATTTTACGTTACAGCACATCCAGACGGCCGTGTCGGGCGACCTGTCCGAAGAAGCTTAAGCGAAGTCGGAAGCTCATAGCGAAGACTAAAGATAATAGATTTTTTTGAGGTTACAAGATTTTTTTACTTTGTAATAACAACAAGGTTAAGATTTGTAATTTTTAAAATAGTTATATGTTACCGATGTAGATTTTATAACTAAATATGTTGCCAAGATTTCTATTGGAATTAAGCTTGCTCGGCATTGACTAATTATATTGCTATGATCTGCATTGTAGCGTTCTTTTGTAACTAATTTGAAGCCTGGGAATCTAACTACGCTTTTTCTGCCTAATTGAGGCTTCCAGGCCTCAGTGTTTTTAGTATCGCAAATGAAAATTCTGGTAAATAGTAAATTATTAAAATCTGCAAAAGTATATCCAGCGGTTATTTGATGTGCATTGCTACATAATAAATATAGCAATATAATACGTAAAGATTGTTTATACATCATAAAAATTCCTCTATAAAATTAATGCAGAATAATGAGCTATAACAACTAACAAGCAAGCCACAAAAAAAGCTTCAATATGAGATTTTAATACTTTGTATTGCTTGATATCCATTTAAATTTCCTTAAAGATAGAGATTGAAAATCAAAAAGGTTTCGTTGCCTTTAATAAGGTAACCAGTACTTCATTATTCTCAAATATCTTTTTTTGGATAGTCCATGTTTTAAGTGAGTATTTATAATTTTTTTCACCAAACAACTTTATGAAATCAGTTTGTTGTGATTTTATCTTTTCGATATTGTCATGAGTGTATCTAATATAATGATCATTCATAAGTGATAAAGCGGTGTGAGTAAAGCCTGCATCATGCAAATATGTTTCGTACTCTTGAGAAGTTGCCATCTTCAAATCTAATCCATCAATTTCCATCATCTCTTTAATGTTTGGGCCAAGTTCATGGGCATCAACTAACCAATCAAGGACAATGAGCTGCCCACCTGGCTTTAAAACTCTAAACAGCTCCTTGAGCAAAGAATTTTTATCAGCAACATGCAATAAAGATTCTTTAGAAAACACAATATCAAAAGTATTATCAGCATACGGATAAACTAAATTATCAATTTCTTGATAAACAAATGTTACATCGCCTATAAGTTTATGCGTAGCTTTCCTTTTATTTGCATCATCAACCAATCGCAACACACAATCAACACCTATAATATCAACATGATATTTTTGAGCTAAATAGAAATCTACACCTCCAAGCCCTGAACCTATATCCAAAAGCTTTTTCCCTTCTAAGACTTGCTGTTCGAACATACGATCTACTGATTCACTGCCGCCTTGGGACAAAAATTCTGATCCATACACTGATTCAACGAGATCAGTAAATTCTTTAGCATATTCAATATCTAATTGATTTGCAGCCACTTTTAGACCCATTGCTATAATAAATAATAAACTAATTTTTTTCATATTATAATATTCCTATAGTTTTTCTTAGAGCTTATCCGAAAATTAAATAAATAGAGCATCTTCTTAATTTATTGGCTAAAATAGCCAGTGAATCAAAAAAAAGGAGATGCTCGATGTTTATAATATCAGATAAGTTATGGAATGAAATAAAAAATGTTATTCCAGAAAAAAAAGATCATTTAAAAAGAATGGCTGTGCCAACCGAAGCTTGTAAAGCGTAGGCCGGTGTCACATAGTGGATGCATGCAGGAACAATATTTTGACTATTGATTTCACATTACAGCACATCCAGACTGCCGTGTCGGACGACCTGTCCGAAGAAGCTTAAGCGAAGTCGGAAGCTTGTAGCGAAGACTGATGTTTCGATCGTTTAATATTGCATTAGAAGAATACTAAAAAAAATGCCTCCGACAGATTTTAGTATCGGAGGCTAAATATTTTTTGAAAAGAAAAAACTAACAATGTATTAATCAAATTTTATATTTTTCTTTCAAACTTTCAAATTCTTTTTTGACTTCTTCAAAGTCAATTTCAGGGTCATCATATTTTGTATTAGAATCAAGTGAAATATCGCCTGATATATCTTCGGCACAATTTTTTAATTTTTTAATTCTTTCTATTAACCATTCTTGAGCTTCTACTTCCATATACTTTAAAAAATTATATCCTAAAGCCATCAAGGATTTCACTTTACAATCTTTCCTTCCCCAATAACGAAAAGAAAAATCTTCAGTATCGAAGCAAACAAATTTATTATTATCATCATGAGACCAATTAGTTCCCCAATCACCAAACCCTATTTCTTCAGCTAATGTAGCCAATTGTTGTGTTTCCTTTAATGAAATCATTTTTTCACCGGGAGAATTAATTTTTTCTGCAAACACTCTCCAAGAATCACCGACTTTTCCTAGATATTTTTTTGGCACATCAAGCTGATCAAGCTTATTCACGTGAATACATCTTCTCATGCGTTCCGCATTTATTATGCGAGCAATATCATCATCTTTTAAAAAAAAGTCTGGTAAATCTTTAACTATTCCATAATGCACGTGTTTAATATTTTCTTTATATTTTCCTGCTTCTTTGCAAAATATATGAGGAAGACCATATTTTCTAATAAATTTAACTAATTCTGGATATTCTTTTGAGTCGACCTCTTCAGGTACATCAACCCTAAATTCAGTTTTTAAAAAATTGGAAAGATCATCTTCTGTTTTTCTCTGAGCTTCATCAGGATTATTTCCAGCTTTTATAGCTACATCTTGATATGAATTAATAATTTGGAAGAAATTATGCTTTGATCTTGGTGATGCACCGCTAACTTTTGACATTTCGTCGTTACAAGCTTTTTTTGTATCTTCATTGATATTACATTCTGGCCATTGTTTTAAAAAGAAGAATAATTGCTCATCAGTAACCGTATTGAAATCTTGATGTGCAAAAATAGAAATAGTTGAAATGGCCAAGATAATAAAACTAAAAATTTTAACATTTAGTTTGAATTTTTTCATTTTTGTTTTGATACCTTGCATTAATTAACAAGCTTTAATAATATTCTTAAGTATGTGCTCTATTGAATGAGCAGTAATCATAGCGCTTTCTTTGGTATATCCACCAGATAAAACCATTAACACGGGAATCTCATTATCTTGTGCTTGAGTGAAAACGAGCGCATCACGCTCAAGAATTCCTTCTGCTGAAAGAGCAGTTTGCCCAATAGGATCTTTTTCAAATACATCAGACCCTGCATTATAAATAATTAAGTCAGGTTTAATTGTGTTAATCGCGTTAGGGAGAGCAGAGTGGAGCAATTCTAAATATTCTTTATCTTTCATACCTGGTTTAATAGGATAATCAAAAGTAATATGTTTACGAGCAAATATATCATGAGGATAATTATCTCTTACATATACATCTAAAATAGAACTTAATTGATCATCTTTTAAAGCCACTTCAATGCCGTTACCTTGATGTGCATCTAAGTCGATCACTAAAACTTTTAATTGTGGGTGTTCTTTGCGTAGGGTTTTAATAGCCAAAGGAATATCTGCAAAGAAACAAAATCCACCACCATGATCTGGTTTTGCATGATGATAACCACCACCTAAGTTAATTGCCCAACCATGTTCAAGTGCAAGCTTAGCACCTAATACAGTTCCTTCTGTTGCATAGCGTATCGAGTTTAAAAAGAATCTTTGTAAGAAAAAGTTAGGAAGGAACATCAAAGGTATAACTTCAGAGATAGCTGCAACAGTACGAGAATTTTTTAATGATTCCAAATAAGATTGGCTGTGTATGTCTAGAAGTTCTTCGTCGGTTATTTTAGATGGTTCAAAAAAAGAAACATTACAATTGTCTTGCAAATATTTAGCAATTTTCCCATATTTTTTTGTGTCGAATGGGTGCAAATTTTCGATACCTAAAAATGAAATGTCGTAATTTTTATGAAAGACAATAGGAAGTTGTTTGTGTTTAGTTTTAGAAGGTTTTAGAAATTTTACTTTATTCGTTTTTTGTTCCTGTGGTAGCGTATCGGGTCTTCTTTCGGTTTTAATATGACCGTAACCGAATATTGAATTGGAAATTAATCCAATTATTAAAGTAAAAATTATTTTATTTTTCATCATAAAGGTAACCCCATTTTTGATAACTATTATTTATAACTCTATAAAGATAGATTACCTTAATTTTACAAAGTCGTCTAACGCCCCATAATAAATTTCAAATAGAAATGATACTATTGACTAAGAAAAAGTTCTATTGTATATAGGCTTATGAGTGATGCAAACTTTAAAATTATTCTTAGACAATTGGGCAGCAGCTGCTGCCCAATTATGAATTTGATTTTTTATTAATTTTACTATCTTTCTTAAAAGATCCTAAATCAAAAGAAACCTCTTGTTTTAAGCTTTCCTTAAGACGTTCTAAAATTTCTTTATTTGCCGGATCAAATAACCAGCGTTCTTCTTCAGAAATTTCTTTCATAGGTTCTAATCTCTTTATATATGTGCCCGATATATTGAATTGTCCCACAGCTGTGGGACAATTGTAAAATGAAATTTTTTTGTAATAAGCAATTTTGCAACAGCTGCTGCAAAATTATAAATTTGAAGAATTTAGACAAACTATCCTCAAAGAAAGCATCAATAACTTTATTTATGTAGAGCAACTGCTTCATGTACGATTTTCGCAATTGTTTTTAAAGTAGGATTACCTTTTTTAGAGAAAGCTTGCGTAATGGTTACTCTCGTTAGATTTATTTGTGTGCAATTTGCGTTCTATTTACACATAAAAAGGCATCTAATATTTCCATAAATGTTTCAGTATCATTTTCGATCAAGCATTCAAACAACGCTTTAGCAACTTCATTCTTATTTCCAAATAATTCTGATGCCTTTGAAACATTTAATTTAGATTCATCAATTTTAAGGGGTTGTAAATCGCCTAATGAAAATTCGTGCTTTTTTAATGTCTTTTTCTTGTTCATTATTTAGCTTTCTTTTTCTTGCTAACTTTTTTTGTTTTTTTGGGGGCTGGTTTTTTTTCTGCAACTTCACTCTTACTGAGCTCTGCTTCAATTTCTTTTATAGTAGGTAGTTTGCCCTTAAATTCTTTTGGTAATGTTTCAACTAATTTAGTTGTATAACTTGATATGCCGATGGGTTGTTTGCTTGTACTTAACGCATATTCGGCTACAAAATTATCTTTTGATTTGCAGAGTAATAGTCCTATAGAGGGCAAATCTCCTGGATGTCTTAATAGCTTATCAACTGCAGCTAAATATAAATTAATTTGGCCTAAATCTCTGGCATCAAATTCTTCTGCTTTCAGTTCAACAACAATAAAACATCGTAGTTGCAAATGATAAAAAAGCATGTCGATAAAAAAATCCTTGGCTCCTACTTTTAAAGGATATTGCCTTCCTATAAAAGCAAATCCTTGTCCAAGTTCTAACAAAAACTTTTGAATATGTTCCATGAGGCCCAATTCAATTTCTCGTTCTCGTGCTTTTTCATCAATAGTTAGAAAATCAAAAATATAAGGATCTTTTAGGGTCTGTTCAGCTAAATCAGAACTTGGTTCAGGCAGAGTAATTTTAAAATTGGTTATTGATTTGCCTTGTCGGCTATATAAATCAGATTCAATCCACATAGAAAGCACACTTCTGCTCCAACCATTTTCAATGGTTTTTTTGGCATACCAAAGTCGTTGTTTATTATCCTGAATTTTTTCTACGATAGCAGCGTTATGGCCCCATGGCAGCATTAAAAGAGGATTTTCTTCTATTTGTCCCACAGCTGTGGGACAATTTGGATAAGCGGTATAAAACGCAATCATTCTGTATATATTTGTTCTTGAAAATCCGGTTATTCCGGGAAATGCTATCTCTAAATCATGAGCTAATTTTTCTACAACCTTGGCACCCCAACCCTCAACGTTCATTTTTTCTGAAAGATCTTTTCCAATTCTCCAATAAAGCAAAGTCAGTTCTGTGGTAACTGATAAAGCTGCCTTAAGTTGTGTTTGAAGAATATCTTTTTTTATGTGTTCTAAAAACTGAGCATAATTTTTAGGCTCCATAGTTTTTTTTTGAACTGTATTCTTTTTTTTCATGAACATCTTTCATCTTTTTAAGGCTATTCGCGGGTAGATTGCAAAAGCATCTTCTCTATTAAAATCTTAATATTCATAAGTGTTATGTCAAATCAGCTACCATCTCTTTATGCTTTCATGATAAACTATGAAAGATGTAATAGAATTAGTGCAGCAGCTGCTGCACTAATATTTGAAATCGAAAGTTGAAATTTATTCTGTAGCAGTAAGTCTTTTTTGTAAAAAGTCATGGCAGAAAGTAGCAGCTAAATAAATTGGCGTTTTTCCGGATTTGTTTTTTGCCAGCAAATGCTTTGGAGTAACATGACAAATAAGTTCAGCTAAATCGGCATTGCCTTCAAGAATAGCTTTATGAAGTGGTGTATTTCCTTGTGCATCTCTAACTTCAAAAGCCATACATTGACTCAGCGCTTTCACTTCTTCGTAATCGCCTAATTTTATAGCATTGAATAATGCATTCCTGAATCTTGAACCATATTTAATTGCTTCACTATTTAAAATATCGATTTGATTTTGTTGCCTTGCTAAATCGAGTGGGCACTTACCTCGATTATTAAGTATTTTGCAATCAGCTCCACAATTAATCAATAATTGAGCAACGTTTTTATGTCCAAAAAGGCATGCATAATGCAATGCAGTTGAACCACTCATATCTTGGATATTTATATCAATATGATTAACAAGTAAGCCTATTGTTTTACAATTTCCCCTACCTATAGCGTAAAATAATGCAGTTTTTCCATTTGAATCTTGAGCATTACTATTAACCTGCTTTTTATTGAGAAGCCATTTTAAAGCTTTATAGTTGTTACACCCAGCAGCCACCATTAAAGGTATAATATTTATTGCCAACCTTCCGCCGCCACGAGCATATTTTTGATGCATAGAAATGTTTAAGTTAGCATTATCATTATTAATGATTGATTTAACTATTTTATTATTACCATTATATATTGCACAATGTAAAGATGCACCCAATGCCTGCATTTTTGAAAATTGAGGTTCTTCCAAATGTGTTCTTGCATTGATATATTTTTTATCTTTTATTAATAATTGTTGGAATTTTTCAATGTTTCCTTCTCCAGCAGCCCTTACTAATGCTTTAGCATTTTCTTCTTTTTCTTCCATAGCATTTGTCGTTAGGCCTATAAATAAACTTGCAAACAATGCTATTTTAATGAATTTTGACATATATTCCTTTTTGTAGAATTTTTTAAATGAAAATATAATAATATTATTAAAATAACACTTTTATATTTAATTTCCAAATGAAATCTTTATTGTATGCGAAGGCAAAAAACAACGAAGCTTCGATACAGGAGCACTATAACCCACGTAAGCCTACTCCAGAAATAATACTTTTATGCTACAATGCTATGGTCAAAAATTACATAATCACCATAAGCATTGAGTATTCACTATGAAAGCCATTGTCATCGCTCGTGTCAGCACAGAAGAACAAAAAGAAGCGGGTTTGTTATTGCCAGCACAAGTCATGCGCCCTAGAGGAAATTGTCCAACAGCTGCTGCACAATTATAAATTACATGATTGTGGATTAAGGAATCGTTTTTTTACAAATGCTCTTCCGGAACCAGATTTTAAATATTTTTCGAATTCAATAGCGCATTCTTTATCTTTAAATCCTAAAAATACGACGAACTCCCATGGTTTATATTTTGATGTATGTGGTGAAGTGCCTGAATTATGGTTTGAAAGTCTTTTTTGTAGATCTTCAGTGCAACCAATATATATTTGATCGGGATAATTTATAGCTTGAATGATATAAACGAAATGCATTTGAAGTGTCCAAGTATTAAAAGATGGCCTGCCAGTCCAGCCTTCGTGTCTCGCTAATGCTCGCTTACTTCGGCGGACAGCTTTCGCTTTCAATTTTCTTTTGTTTATTTATATAGATCATTAAAAAAACTGGCATGCCAGCTGAAGCTTTAGCGAAAGCTGGTGTGCCCGATAGGATTCGAACCTATGACCTACGGATTAGAAATCCGTTGCTCTATCCAGCTGAGCTACGGGCACAAATAGTAGATGTGAGATAATTAGTATAGTTAATAAATAGTAAAATCTCAATTTTTTTAAAGAAAGAACATAGCTTGCATAAACATCACAAAAAAACTACTCAACACATTTAATCTTTTTTTATTTTTTTACAGCATTGAAAACCACAATGCGCTATTTTTCCCAAACCCATACCTATTACAGCGCATGCCGTCGACTGCTCAAAAAGATTTGTTGCAGCAATAGATGGTAAATCTGCTCCTTCAAGATAACTCCCACTAGAAACTGCAGCCCAAAACCCTAATCCACCACAAACCATACCAGAAACCATAAGACAAGCGGCTTCACAAGAAATATCATCTTCTTTTTTATTATTTTTATTCATTGTTATAGATTGTTTTTTTCGATTTTTGTTCATAGCACAAAGATCTTGTGATGTGACAGAAAATATTAGTAAAGACCATGCAACAAGAAAATGACGAATCATGTGACTCCTTTTATTGATTATTTTATTAATTTTTTTGATTATATAGATCAGAAGGAATTTGAGCAAACATGTTTATTTTCTGAACCAATTAAAACAATTTTAGGAGAACTTTCAATGCACATAAAAATCCAAATATTTATAATTCATTTGTTGTTTTTGGGATCATTAAAAGCCGAAATTCAACCCGAATCATATAGCGAAAGCAATGTTAGGCAATGTAAATTTGCAAAACAAGAACTTAGTAAATTAAATTTTTCAGGCAAAGAAAAGATTTTAGATATTGGATCTGGTGATGGTCAAATATCATGCTATATAGCAAAAAAATTTATTCCAAACGGACAGCTTGTTGGTATTGATAACAGTGCAGAAATGATCGCCTTTGCTTCTTCACGCAAAACAAGTCCTAATGTTTCTTATATTTGCGCAAATGCTCTGGATTATAGAGCTTTCGAAAAATACAATGCTATTGTTTCATTTTCTACATTGCATTGGATTGAGCCGTATTCAAAAGTTTTGGAAAATATTGCTCACTCATTAAAGCCTGGAGGCTATGCTCTTCTTTGTCACGGTATTGAAACGCCACCTTTTCCACCGATAGTACAGAGATTACTTACCACGCAAAAATGGCACGCATATCAAAATAATGCCGAAGTTCTTAAATATCCATCTTTAATCGAGGTTGCTTCTGCTATTAAAAAATCAGGACTATCTATTGAAAATTTAGAATTAAAAAAATATGAAAATTGGATATTGCCTGATGTTCTCATTAAAAATTGGCTTTCGTTGCCTCTGTTTGATTTTATCCCGGTTAATTTACGTGAAGAATTTTGCAAAGAGGTTTTGGAAGAATTTATAAAACAATATCCGCTTAATGATAAAAATGAATTGTTTCATTGGAGCCCGGTTATTGTGATTGTTCTTAAAAAATAATCCATTCGTTGTCTTTAAATATGTGTTAACAGATTGCTCTCAAGTATTTCTTTGGAACAAATTAATTAGCAATTAAGCCCTATATATATTTCGGAGATTCGAAAGGTCATGAGGCTGGATACAAGCCAATTTTGTGGGGTGAGATACAAATTCTGCGTTCTGTTAAGCAAGAACATGATTGTTCCTTTGATGAAGAGTGTGCTTCTGGTTACCACAAAAAAGATATGTATTCTATTTGGAAATAATTGAAAGCGAATTTAAATATAATGTCGATTATAAGTTTCTAAAAAAAGACTAGAATTATCTAAATAATCTTACATGTAGCATACTTTTAAGCAGTAATTGTTATCTTTCGCTCTTTTAAAAAAAATTCACAGAGGGCTAAATTGATATTTTTACATAACAATTGTAAACTAATGACAATTAAGATGATTCTACTAAGGAGCCTATGTTTATGAAATTAAAAAATCTAAAAATATTTTTATTTTCTATTTGTTATTTTGGATCTGTGTGCCCAGCTTTTTATAGAGGAGTTGTATATGAACGCTTTAATGAAGACACCAAAACTAAACAATATGTAGTTTTATTAAGTGATATCCATTTTCAAACAAAAGCTTTAAATTTATCTCACATTAAAAGTATGGATAAACTACTCAGAACTTTTAGAGAAAATGGTACACAAAAAGAAATACTTTTTATGGCAGAAGATCTCGCTTCATATGAAGGTGATAATCAATTTATTCGAGATGCTAATAATAAAAGAAGTGTTTATTATTTATCTGAAGAAAATCTTAGTGATATAGATGGCGTTAACCCCTTAGCCTCTTTGGTAAGAGCTGCAAAAGAAGATAAATTTGATGTAATAAATCTTGAGCATCGTTTTTTGCGTAGTAGCATTGTTCCTTTTACAGCAGAGCAATTACAGGGCAGATGGCCTAATTCTGATGAAAATATTTATAAAGGTGGTTTCACAACACAAGCAGTGACTAAAGAATCATCTGATACTATGCAGCGATTTACTGAAGATTCTAATAGGCGAAAAGAAAAATTAAACAACACACGGCTTAAAAGCCGTGGATTTAGAAGCGCGAGATGAAAGCTTTTTATTGATTTCTAACATAATTGAGAATTGTCTCTTCTGAACATTGTCCAAATGTTTCAGAGAAATATCCATCTGCCCAAAAATCGTTACCCCACAAAAATTTCTTTATTTCAGGTAATTCAGCTCTGAGCATTTTACTTGAAATTCCCTTGAGTAATTGAACGGCCTTGCTCACACTCACACTTGGTGGTAATTGTATTACAAGATGCACATGGTCTATCTGAATATTTAGTTCTTGAATTTCCCATGCATTAATTTCCGCACATTCTCGCAAAAGTTCTTCTAGCCTGCTCTTAACTTTGCCTTCTAATACTTTTTTTCTATATTTAGGTAACCAAACTATATGATACATATGCCAATGAGTTGTATGCGCTCCGTGCCAATATTTCTTTGTCATGTCAATTAGTATGACAAAACTAACCTCACTTCGCAAAAATTTACATTTTTGCTTCGCTCGCGCATTTGATGACATTCATCCCCAGGTTTAAAACCCTGGGGTTTTCTGTCATATGAAATAAAAACAATTTTTAATAATTCCTCACAATTAGCCAAAGATTTAAAAATAACTGAAGAGCGATGGGAATCGTTCAAAAAAAATTATGGTGATAGAATTAAGGAAAAACAAGAATTACTTAAAAATTATGATGGCACCTTACATCAATTTCTTAATGAAAAAGTTACATTAGAAAAAAGAGATGAATTTTTAGGTTCATTTTTAATTACCGATGAAGATCTTCTTGTAATAAAAGCTTTGGATGGTGTTGCCAATAACCCCAATAAGAAAAAGATAATTATTGCTGCTGGTGGGTTACACATTAGAGATCTCGAACCCCTTCTTGAAAAAATGGGATTTGAGCAAATTATACAAGAGGGAAAAGAGTTAAGTGGATGCATGAAAGATAATGTTGATAAAGTTAAAGCTAAATTCAATCAAAATCATTCTAACTACCAAGCAAGAATGCTCAATGCAAAAACTGTTGCAGATATGCGCAGTATATTAGGCGAAGATGTATCTTTAGTATCTGATAAATTTTTTGCTTATGTTGCTTTTCTTGGAAAAAAATAAAAAATAATTTTTTTGTCTTTGGATATCTCTTAACATAAACCTTTAGCCTCCGACATATTAGAATAAAATCTGCCGGAGGATTTTTTTAGTATTCTTCTAATACAATATTAAATGATCAAAGCATTAGTCTTCGCTACGAGCTTTCGACTTCGCTTAAGCTTATTCGGAGAGATCGCCCAACACGGCCGTCTGGATGTGCTGTAATAATTATTTGCTTATAATTAAATCGAAAATTTTTTTAGCAATTTCTTTATGTTTAAAAGGTTTGTCAGAAAGGTATTTTAATATTTGATGCGAACAATTTTCGATAATTAATAATTCTCTTTTTTTTGCGTCCTTCGCACTATCATAAAGTTTTTGAACTATAGCTGGTGGAATTATTTCATCATTTGCAGCTGATATTATCAACAAATTTCCTTTAAAATTTTGTAAAATATCCCAAGCATCAGAATCTAACCAACTATTTGGCATTCTAATAATTTCTGAAAAACCTTGATTAAATGGGATAGTATAAGCTTTTGTATTGTAAATAGCTGGAACAAATAATATTAAATTTTCAATAGGATGTTTTTTAAGAAGTTTGATAGCAATATAAGCACTCATGCTAGAAGCTACAATTGACAGTGACGGAGATAAGTTTAGCACTTTTATTATATCACTGGCTTGATTAAATCTTTGTTGAAGACTTGATTCTTCTAAAGAGCCACCAGTTTTGCCATGTCCAATAAAATCAAATGACACAGATGAAATGCCTAACTCAATCAAATCTTTGCGAATAAGGGTAAATCGGTCTTGGTTTGATTGCCCTGCACCATGTAAAAATAAAAGTTTGGGGATTTGATCACTACAAGTTGTTGTTCCATGAAGTAGATGATCTTCAAAATTAATTGTAAAAGGTTTTAATAAAAATTCTTTTAACATTTTTTTCTTTCACGATTTATGCAACATAAATCTAACTTCTCTTAGTTATTTTGTCGAGATTACTGCACATGTAATCTGTTCTCATTAGATGTGCAGTTCTGAATGTATCGACTATTTGACAACACACCTACGCCCTAGAACTTCGGCAAGCTGCCAGCTATGGAAATTATAATTATAATTTTTCAAGAAAAAAGTTTTTTAAGGCGATCGACATCAAGTATATTTGATTGAATTTCAAAAAAATATGGTACTTGCCAAGCTTGAGTTTTTTTTGCTTGTGGATTATTAGCTATATCCCAAGGAGGATAAACTCTCATTGCTCGTTTTCCACCAGCTTTATTTTGTGACAGGATGCCATGCATTAATAATATTGATTTAGGAAAAACAAATTGCCCAAGTCGATCTCCATAACGAACATTAACAATTAGAATATCGAATTGATCTTCGACATCATATGGAAGTATAGGCCCTGATCCAATTCGTTTCCAAAAAGTAACAAACTGCCCAATCTTAGTTGGTGTAATTTTTGATACTCTAAATTTAACAATATGATTATTTAATAAAAATTCACATGCTCCATATTCTTGGCTTTCTTTTTCTATAACTAATTTCGTATATGACAATCCAATTGCATTATAGGCATACTTTTGAGCAATGGTAAGATCGGGATGAACAATATCTAAGGTTTTCATTATTTTCTTTCAAGATACAAAACATTTTCTAAAAAATTCTTGAGAATGTTTTTGTGAGGATCAAATAGTGCTTCTGGCAAATTTGTAAGCTCAAAAAATTTCCATTCATAACAAAGTTCAGGTTCCATATTTTTGATTTCACCTAAAAATTTTTCAAGTAAAAAAGATATATGAATATAATGACCACGTTCATCAATACAATCAACAACACTGATCAATGTAAATTCAATAGCTTTTATGCCCATTTCTTCCATTAATTCTCTTTTAACACATTCACTTATTGATTCACCATATTCCAAATGCCCGCCTGGCAAGCCCCACATTCCTTCACCATAACAATTCTTTCTTTTTCCTAATAAAATGCCGCCATCTTTGATTAGAAAAATTTCACAGCCGACTTTAATGCTTTTATTGTTTATATTCATATTTTATTTATTTCCTTTTGTTCATTAATAAGAAAAGCATTTTACACAAAAAATATGATAATTTTTGTTAATACATTTTTTGAATGCTTCGGATCACTGACAATATCTACAAAAGCCTTTTGTTATCTATTAAAAAATAAGATAAACTAACAATATAAACAATTGTAAGCTCGTAAATAAATGGAGTCAAATGTGTTCTATTTGAAATATTTTAACTCAAAAATAATACTTATTTTTAGTGTTGTTCTCTTAACTGCTTTTAATACTTTTACCACTCAGGATTTTACCACGGTCACTAATGAACAGGTATTACATTTTCTTAAACAGTGGCCTGAATGCACCGTAAATAAAAACACAAAAAGAGCATGCAATAAGGAAATAACAGATTTAAAAAGCACCTCTTTGAGAAAAAGACGTAACTTCTTTCAAATCGTTAACTCATACCAAGATGTAGCTATACTAGCAGGAAAAACACCTGAAGAAGCTCAGAAAAAGACAGAAAAAGATTTCACCACTTTTTTCAAAACAGAATTTAGCGCTGATGTTCCTGGAGAAGTCGATCCCCAAAAATATCCAGAATTAGTTAAATTTATTAGAAAATATGGGTTTCCTCGTATCTATTGCAAAGAAGCAGAAAAATATAAAGAAAGCATCGAATACAGAAATTATGGCGTTGCTAAAGATTTCCCAAGCTTCTTTTTGAAAAATACTGATATTGATCGAATCATCAATGCTGAACGCATGAGAAGATGCATTGAAATACATAACCTTGATCAACTTGATGTGCCGCAAAAATATTTGGGTAAGGTTGGTAATACTTGGAGGGTTTTTGCAGAAAATATTAATTCTCCTAGAGGCAAGATTATTTCACTAAAAGAAACACAACAATTAGCCAAAGTCGCTGAAGAAACTGGATTTAGTGATTGGAGAACGAATTGGAACTATGATGACAATAACAAATTTGTTTGCATCGACACTGAAAATTCATCATTTTATTGTTGGAGAGATTGTAAACTTGACTCATTGATCACTTTATGGAGGCATTTTCATACGCATATGGAAAAGGAAGCTCAAGGATGGTTAGTAAGAAGAATTGAAGAATTAGAAAATTCTCCTGAAGGAAAAGCTCAAATTACATCACTGAACATTAATACAAAATATGACGATCCTGACATTGATTTTGAAAAAGTTAAAGAAGAATTTGCAGAATTAAAACGATCAAAAAACATTTAATCATTCTTCATTTTTTTACAGCGTTGAAGATTGCTCTGTACAATTTTTCCCAAAGTCATATACCTGTGATTGCACATGCTGCTGACTGTTGCCAAAAGATTTGTTGCTGCCAGGCGAATTTTTTTTACTCAGCTGTTTATTACATCTCAAATTCAACTATCTTGATCTTGACAATCAAGTAATTTTAAGTTTCCTTATTAAATAAGATATTACTAAATGACAGGATTAAATCAGAAGACAAATACATGAAAAGAACAGTGTATTATTTTTTTATAATAAATATTTTTATCTCATGTTTGACTATAGATGCAATTGAACTAAAAGAAATTCAAACCGAACTCAATTAGGAAGATGGATAATGACGCAACGAAAAACATATAAAAGTGGAAAGCTATCTAAAAAACGCATTGAAAAATTAAATGAAAGAAATTTTTTATAAGGCTTAAAACATGTATATTAATTCATCTAATGGTCCAGCTTTGTCAGCCATATGCCCCAAATGTGGTATTGATGCTTATCGTATTATTGTTTCGCCATCCAATGGTTCAATACATCTTAGTAACTTTTGCGCAAAGTGTCATTACATTGGATCACTGCCTGAACCTCAACTAAATAAAATAGTGATCTATCTAGATCAATTTGTTGTTTCTGAGATAGAAAAAATAAAAGCTGGGAAAAAATTTCAAAAAGGCTTTGATAAATTATTTGATTTACTTTTGTCTCTTGCAAAACATCAATTAGCCATATTTCCTAGTTCAAACTTTCATGCCCACGAGACTCTCTATCTTTCTAATTCAAAACAAAGAGATTCTATGCAAACGATCTTGGAATTACTTGCTCGTGGAACAAGCTTCAAGGATCCTGATACAATTGTTAACATTGTATTAATACACCATTTACATAGAGCACAATTGCAAACTGATAAAATTTTGTATGGCGATCGAAATAGTTGGCATGCACCAGAATTCACTTGTATTTTGCCAATTGATTACAAGAATGGAAACTTCCGCGAAGACTTTCGTAACAATATTAACGCTTATTTTAAAAAAGGAAGTAAATCAACAGAAAACATCTTAGATGAAATTACTGGTGAATATTCAAAACATTGCATGAGGCATGATATACAAAAATTGTTTGAAGAAAAGAGTCATGATATAAACTCGACACTCAAAAAGCTTGATATATTTCGAATAATAGCTGTACTTTTGCGAGAAATTACAAATGATTTTTCTAGAGGAGATCGCAAAAAAGGAATTAACAAGGGAATGGCATCAGACATTCTTATGATAGCTCATATATTGCCATACGTTGATGCTATCTTTTTGGATAATGACATGCATAATTTGTTACATAAAAGCAATGAAGCCTATGTACCCATTGAATACAAACAACGGATATATTCAACAAAAGGAATAAATCAAAAGAATAATCTACAATCTTTCATTGAATTTTTGAATTATATAGAAAAAAATGATTTTGAGCATTCTTATTCCCCGTTTGTATTTCAACATTCGCAACTTGTTGAGGCTTATTATAGAAAGCCTGAAACCTCATCGCCATTGTCTCTGCTTAAAAAGCAATTCTAATGCTATAAAAATTAATAGTTTCTGAATTTCTATTTTTGAACCACTTTTTTGCAAATTCTAAAATAAACTGAGCATTTTCTAAATAATGGGCATCGGCCTCTAACACTGACAATTGTTCTCTTAAAAAAAACCTGCCTAGATGAAACAACATACCTTTCAAAACTCAAAATAAAATATGTTCAATACGATGAAAACTGCTTTATTGAGTTAAGCAAAGAATTACTTGATTGATATGAAATAGAAGACGATGACTACTATTTCCCGCCATGTGAAATGCTCGATTCATATGCTGAAAGAAATAATATGAAAATATCAACAATTACATAACTACTTCAGCAAAAATATTATGTGTTGATATCACAGTAATTCCAGTGATGTTTTGATCTCCAAATGCCTTTTTTCCTGGAGTAACGCATTTATAATAAAATCCGTTTTCATACATATAATATACATATGATGAAGATCCACGAGATCCCGGACTAACTTGTTTTTCAATTACTTTGACATGAGGAGTGGTGATTAAATAGTCCTTTATAATCTCATCAAAAGTATTTTCAGGGACTACAACAACGACAGTTGCTTTTATTGGGACTGAAAAGCATACTAATCCTGCGAAAAATGTAATAAAAATCAATTTTCTCATATTGAATTCTCCTAATATATTTAATAAATATTGATAATACTATCAATACAATTAGTATATTACAGATTGAATAATCAAAACAAGGGTTTGGTATTTGTTTTAAAGTTAACAACCTCGCAGCATTTTCATTATCACAGCTTATTACTTCAACAAGAAGAAAAATTTGAAATGGCAATGTAATATTTTGTTGTTCCTTTGTTATGTCTGCTCTCCTATTTTGATTAGATTAAATATCCAATACCTTAAATCTAATCCCTTTCGGTTGCTTCACCAATATCTTTGCCAATAGATGAAGGGAATGCAATAACATGAGGATATAATCGTTGCTATCATGCTTGATGTGTTCAGAACCTTGCCTACTAATTTCATTTTCTTTAAATGCTTGCCCATCTATTCTTATGCAAAGATTCCATCTACAAACACAACCATTTTGATCTTGACAATCGAATAATTTTAAGTTTTCTTATTAAATAAGATATTACTAAATGACAGGGTTAAGTCGGGAGACAAATACATGAAAAGAACAGTGTATTATTTTTTTATAATAAATATTTTTATCTCATGTTTGACTATAGATGCAATTGAACTAAAAGAAATTCAAACCGAACTCATAAGTAGCAAAAGAGGATTAGAAGATATCAGAAAGGCACTTACTGACATAAGCTTGGATTTAAAACAAGATTTGGAAACATTTTGTGGTGACTTTTGTATTCAGCTTGATGGCGTGGATCAAAAATATAACCAATTAATTATTGATATTCAGGAATTTTTTAAGAATCTACAGAAACAGCCAAAAGAAGATCAATCTTCCTTACTAATTGCTAAAACAAGTGAAATGAACATAGTAATTTCAGAAGTGAAAAATGAGAGTAAGTCCTTGATAACAGCCTATCATCAATTGCTTGCAGAAAAAATTCCCCATTTAAATTCACGATTATAAAAAAAAATTTTGATACTTTAAAAAAAAGGATGTAATGAGCTACTATCAAAATACAAGATCTTTTATAGCAAAAGTATTTCTTTTTGTGGTGATAGTACTTGTATTAATGCTGTTTGACACACAAATTCAAGCTGAGCCTTGGCAAGATCTAATACAACCAAAGGGTTATTTAGTCAGATTATGGACCGCGGTAGGCACGCCACCAGGCCCCCCGCTCCCTACACCATCACTCACTCCTCCAGTGCCAGGCGTCAATAATATTTGTTATCAATGGGATACAACTGAAGTGCCCGGCGTAACTGATCCATTTGATAATGGTACATTGATTACTGAAATACAACCGACAGAATTGGTACATCTTGTTCGCGTATATAATGCTGCTGCCGGAAGCACCAAAGGTGGCGCTTGGATGATGTTTCCTCAATCTTTGCGTGGCCTTACCGCCGCACAAATCAGAGATGTCTTTGCTTTGCCTACCGTTCCTGATACTATCGTAACGGTTGATATTCCTCCTTCACAAACCATTTACCCAGAACCTGGTACAAAATATGGTCTTTGGACAGGAATTGCTGCACCTATTTGGCAAGGAACACCACCGCCTGGCTATTATTGGGGACATGGAGGAGCAGAGCAACTTCGTGTAATTGCTGATTTTAATGGAACAAATTACTTTCCTGGTTATATATATGCATATGGCAATAGATATCACGATCAACCCATAGGATTACAAGCATTATCCTACAAACCATTGGCAGGCAACGGAAATGCATTAAGTGTTGCTACTTATCTTGATGGATTTAATCCTACAACTTATAGCGATATATATAATGTATATACTAATCTTGATTACTTAAATTGGAACAATCCCAGCCTTAATACCAATCAGGCTGAATATACGCGCTTTTTCCGTCAAGCATTACGCTCTATAAGCCCCGATCGCTATGAAGCTCTCTTATTCTTGGCCATGCGCAGTGCACTTCTTGTTGATAATGCTATCTTAGAACAACATCTGCATACTTGTCACTGCAATAAAAATTCCTGTGATGATACAACATGTTGTTTTAAACCAAATGGTCTTTGGATTTATGGCATAGGAGAACGCGGCAATTTCAAAAAAAATTATTATCCTACAGGTTTTGATTATTATACAGCCGGTATTGCATGTTGTGCTGATTGGCAACCATGTAACAATCTAATAGTCGGCATTGGTGCGGCGGGCTTGAGAGAGTCTCTTACTTGGCATCATGGTGGCGGCAAAGCACATGGCGGCAATGCCAAGCTCAGTGTCTATATACACTATGCTCCATCATGTTTTTTTATTGATGGCATAGTAAGCGGCGGTTGGCGTTGGACTTCGGCACGTCGTTCTATAGTATTTAATGCCATTGATTCTTTTACTGGACTTAACCGTTGGGCATATAGCCACCAAAAAGGTCGCGATTTTGAAGTGCATATGCAAACAGGTTTTGATTTTGTCAATGAATGGTGGTCCATAATCCCCTTAGCACGACTTTCTTATTTTTCAAACAAGCAAAAGAAATTTAAAGAACATGGCGCAGATAGTTTAGATTTAAATGTTAATGGATTTAAGGCTGATACCCTTCGTGCATATGTTGGCACTGAACTTGAATATTCTTTCGAAACAGCATGCGTCTGCATAATGCCAAACATTCATGCAGCTTGGGCACGCGATATTGCGTTAAATAATCGCACTATAACAGCTAGCCTTAATGCAATTGGTGGTAGTTTTTCAGTGGATGGCGTGCAAATACTAGGAAACCGTGCAATTGTTGGAGCAGGACTTGATATACTATGCACAAATGGCATTATCACTTTTGTTCGTTATGACGGAGAATTTCGAAAACACTTTATTGCACATGCATTAAAACTTGGGCTGACGTTACCTTTTTAGAGACTTTAGTATTTTTCTAGAGTAAGAGTAAATACTCGAAATACTGCCTAAATCTATTAAAACGTAAAATCAATGGCCAAAATATTGTCCATGAATATAATGCCTATGTTATTGAATTATATTTTTTATTATATTAGCATCTACCTATCAAAAAAATTAATACCTATCAAAAAAAGGTCTTCATGAAGTTAAAAAAAATAGTTATTTTAATTACTTTCTCAACTCTTACTTGTCTCGTTGCAATGGAATCAGATTTGCCAAATTCTTCAACAGAACAATTAGTAGCATTCGTTCTTCAAGAAGCTAAAGAAATTTTAGTAAAAAATCGTGCATTAGATAATAAGTATAATAATAGAGATCTCATCGGTGATTTTTTTAAGCAAAATCCCCATTATAGTGCTCCTACAAAAACACAGGAACACTATAATAGTGTACAACAATCCTGCGATTCAAAAAAGGTAGCCATTATGGGAGCTGGACCAAGTGGGCTTATTGCAGCACTTGCATTAGCTCAAGACGGTCACCATGTCTGTGTCTACGAAAAACGATCAAAAGAAGAATTTGCTCAGCGATGGCAAAATGTTTCCATTAATGTTCCTCTGCTCGTTCAAAATGAATTCCCAGAACTTGACGCATTTTTAAAAGAACAGCACCTTATTCAATTTGAGATGGAACTCGATAATCCTACTAAACTTCGTTCCTATCGAATTGCTGTGGGCGACTTTCAAAATGCCCTAGCGCATATATGTCAAAAACATCAAGTAGATATTCTTTACCAGAAAAAAACGCACTTAAAAGAAATTCATGATGCGCAAATAATCATTCTATCAACGGGAGCAGATACTCTTAAAAAACAAAAAAATCTTAAATTTAGAAAGAAATTTAACTTTAAAGATTTTCCTGAATATACAACTCATGGAGTTGCTGCCTTGCGATATGAACCAAAAACTGAACTTCTGCCGGGATTAAAGAAGGAACGAATATCAGGGGAGAATGTTAACTGGGGTTTTAAAGTTTCTTTAGTTGGCAATGGCGTACAATCGCAAGCAAAAAGATTAGCAACAATTAAACCTACTGATACAAAATTTACCTTAGAATCAAGTAATCCTGCAATTTACTGGTATCTTTATGCTACAAAAAAAGATCAACCTACATCTATACCTTTTTCTGATGCCACTGATGTTAGTTCCTTTGTCAATTTTATTCCAGCATTTGCTACAGAAGGGGCTATTTCTTATCAAGAAAAACCTATTATTCTTTGGGGAGATGCCAGAATAAGTCCTCATCCTCTCACAGGAGCAGCTCTAACAATCCCATTCATTTCTTCTAAAGCATTGTTAGAATTTGTAAGAAATTTTGATACGGATTCATTAAGTTTTGAAAAATATAATAAACAAACAGGATCTTTGGCACAAGAATTATTTATTAAAACTCTTCTTGTAACGCTCTTTTAATACTTTCTCCAAAAATAAAAATTAATTTTTTGGCAAAATAAGGCGAAGCCGACAAAAAACATTGTTAGTATTCATATTCTTACTTTGCATTGAAGTATTTAATCTTTTTACTTACAGTAATACACAGACAATTGTGCAATAATGATACATATAAAAATTGAAGGAGATCCTTATGAAAATCTTTATGATCATCACCCTATTAATTATGAGCACCTATCATACCTATAACTCTGCACAATTCGTTCTCTGCATAGATGGCGGCGGCTCAAAGACTGCATTGCAGGTAATCGACGATCGAGGCAATCTGCTTCCACTTACTAAAACAGGTGAAACCACTGATACCATAAAATCAACTGGTTCTAACATTAATACAATTGGTTACGATGGCGTTAAAGAAAGTTTAAGTACCCTTTTTGATGATCTTACCATAAACAATAGCCAAAAAGCACATGATATTTTAGCAACCTGTTACGTTATTGCAGGCATGGCTGGTGTTGGCGCCATCAATAATAAAAATGCCGTAATTAAAATTTTTGAAGAGTTGGGTGTTCAGAAAGATCGTTTGTTATTGACTTCTGATGCAGCATTAGCATTACAACTTGTACCGGGCAACGGAGCTATTCTTATTGCAGGAACAGGGTCAATTTGTTTAGGAAAAAAAGATGATCAGCCATATCGTTCTGGTGGTTTAGGTCCTCTTTTTGGGGATGAAGGCAGCAGTTATTATATAGGACGTAAAGCACTAAAAGCAGCGTTAGCTGAAGAATATGGCTGGGGTGAGCAAGTAAGCTGGACCTCAGCATTACATGAGCTTTATAATACACCTCAGTTAAAAAGTATTTTCAGTACATTAAGACCATCTCAAATAGCATGTGCAACTCCCATACTCATAGACAAAGCGCAAGAACAAGATGCTAAAGCTGTTGCAATCATTACTAAAGCTGCAGCACATTTGTGCACATTAGTAACCACGGTGATCAAGCTTGCAGATTTAAATGATGCTCAAGTACATCTCTGGGGCGGATTATTCAAAAGCAGCAAAAAAGATACTTTTATTGAAACAATCGAACAAGACCCTCTCATACAACAACATCGTATTACCCTGATTAATCAAGCTTCTCAAAATGCTGCTACACTTTTTGCACAACAGCATATAAGTAAAGCTTCTGAATCAGGAGCTGATTCATGGCAAGCAGCACAAAAATTATTTGCATCGTAAACTGACAAACTTTTGCTTAAAGAAATACGATTGCAATCATGTGTTTTTTTAAATTATTTTTTTTATCTTTTTAAGGGCTGATCCTTTATGCATAGCTAAATGATCTGTTTTAGTACTTTCTATTAAATATTGAGGCTCTTCTTTTGAAGCATGGACTGTATAGCCTTTAAACGTAATCTCTGATGTAATTTTTTTTTTGATTTTACCTCGTACTTTTCCGGCTTCCGAATTCCATTCTACAAGATCACCAACGTTAAAATCTTTAGACATTATCACCCTTCATATATATTGATAAAATATTGTTATGATAATTTTTTATCATCAGCTGGATACGTTATAGTTGTTCCTTGTACCACTGCCCAAGGGGTCAATGTATGAGGCTTAATTGATGTTATGCTATAAATATCTTCAACTTTAATTCCTCGTACTAATAAAGCATCGCCAATCAAGGATCGATGACATCGCCAAGGAACAGCCTCGGCGCACATAATTACTACCGATTTTTTATGTGCAATTTTAATGAGTTCTTTTATGCCATCCTTAAATTCTTCTGTTTGCATATAATCGGCAAATCCACAGAATGAAGCATTATGCCAAGCCATATTAATCGAATCAGCATGGGCATGCCGCAAGCCACCCAAATTTTTTTGATGACGATAGCCAATATGATGGTTTCTTAAAACATGTGCTAATTCTTGACCGTTAAACTGTGGATTATGACGTGATTTTGGGATTGTGCGAATATCAACAAGTTCAGTAATAGCATAATGCTTAAGTAACTTTAAAAAATCTTCTATTGATCTCGTTGAATGTCCAACAGTAAATATGCGCAAAACTTCTTCCATAAAGCATCTATTTCTTTGCCATCAACTAAGAATGTTTAAAATGAGAATCCAATACCAGCCCTGAGATCAAAGCCGCCTACATCTATTTTTATATGACTTTGTTTTTGACGAGGAAAGAGATAGCGAAATGCACTCGTAAAATCAAAGCAATACCAAAGAGGATACGTTAATCCAACCTCAACTTCACCAATTCCTTTCCAATGATGCACTTTGCCAAGATAACTTTTTTCTCTCATCCATGCAGCACCACCACCTAATGAACCATAAAGCTGCAAACAACATTTAAGATCAATTATCCTGCGGATATAAACAGTAAGAGGCACTTCATGTAATGTCGTGTGTCTTTTAAAAAATGTTGTTTTGCCAAATGCAAGCCAATAACTTATTTTTCCACCAACACCCCAATACTGCCAAGGGCAATCATAAAAAGGATAATAGCAAACATCTCCCGTTATCACATTTCCCATGCCGCGACCGTATACTTCTTTAAAGAATCTATCATCATGCTTAAAAACATAACCAGCGGAAAAAGCGCTCGTAAAACGATCACACTGTTTTTCAGATACGCTTCCCAATGATATTGCAGGTCACAGAGAATAGTACTACACCAAGAGAAAAAAAGAGTATTTTCATATGTCGCTCTACTTTTTTATTACACTAATTTATTTCAACCACATTCTTTCAAGAATATTAAGAACACTCACCGTATTAGAAGTATAATTAGAAACATATGCATAAGCACCATTTGATGATATCGCAACCGCATCAGGAGATTGCCCAACTGCTAATATCGGCGGAATTACGGTATTTGTGGCAACGTCAATAATATTCACCGTTCCTTGTCCCGCTGTTAAACCAGTAAAGTTCGTGATATCTGAATACAAAGTATTATAATTAGTTGCATAGACATACCGACCATCCGGTGTAATAGCAATACCAGCTGGTTGTATTGCAAGATTGATAGTTGCAATTATTGTATTACTTTGTATAGCAACAACACTCACGGTGGTGCCTATTGGCGTAAAATTATTACTCCCAAAATTAGTTACATACGCATAATGACCATCAGGTGTTATTGCAATGGCAAAGGGGCCAGAAAAGCCTGTAATTGTTTTAACCACCGTATTATCACTTGTTTGAATAACACTTATAGTGCCAGTTCCCGTATTACCATCAACATAATTAATAACATATACAAAAGCACCATCAGGCGTTATTGCCAATGAAGCAGGAGCAAGACCAACGGTTATTGTCCCAGCAATAGCATTCGTATTCAAATTCACCACACTTACTGTTGTCCCCGTACCACTTGATAGGCCAGCACCATAATTATTAACATATGCCGTATTGCCAGAAGGAGTTATAACCATACCCGATGGGCCATTAAAACCGCCAATCACACCCGCAACGGTATTCGTTGCTACATCTATGATAGTTATTGTTGTACTAACACTATTCGTTACATATGCTTTTGTGCCCGCTGTATTCATAGTTACGGTATAAGGTTGACTAAAACTAGCATCACGAATAGTTGTCTCAAGCGTATTGTTCTTAAGATTTAACACACTTACTGTGTCTCCACCGATAAGCCCATAGTTATTATTATTTGCTACATAGGCAAAACTATTATCGGGAGTAAGTGCAATACCGGCCGGCGTAACACCAACATTGATAGTTGCAACAACGGTACCAGGCTTATTTTTAGAAGACGAACCTGCATGCACATTTACTGACATTACTAAGAATAAAAAACTTAAAAAATAATATTTCTGTATTCTTTCTACCATCATAACCTACCGGCAAGAATTGTATTACAAAGCTCGATTACCACAAACTATCATGCTTCTAGATTCATGCAGTAACATGTTGTAACATAGCAATAATTTTTTGTTGTTTTTGTTGCTGTGCATGCCATAAAGCATTTTTCCCTTGGGCATCAACACTACCAACATCAGCACCCATATCAAGAAGATATTTTACAATATCTGCCTGCCCTGCACGAATAGCAATTATAAGTGGCGTATATAAATGTGGGGAAAGTTGATAGTTGATATGTGCACCATGCTTGAGAAGATCATCAATAATACCGGTGGTACCAAATTCCGCCGCAACAATAAGCGCTGTATGACCCTTGTCATCTTTAGCATTTACAATCGCTTGATCATTCTTTATAGCTACTTTGACTTGTTCTAGCCGATGTTCTTTGATTGCTTTAAATAAATGGTGTAACTCTTTACTCATCATAAATCCTTTTTTAATATTGCCTCATTATTGTTACAATAATCATCAATTTTTCATGAAGAAGTCAACATATACGAATATGCATTAATCCTTTGAATAAAAAAATAATACAATCTAAAAACTAATATTCCACGACGTCCAAAAGGTGATGATATATTTCTGACCAAAAATTTTTGGCTTATGATCAAAACCATAAGCGCCATAGAATAATAATCTATTATACGTATGATCAAGCGAAAATTTATATTTATAAACACCATAAAAGTTACTGCGTAAATAGTTAGTTTTTTTTACAACATCATCAAGATGTGGACGAATATGAGCACCAAATCGAGATCGCATCGTATACCCAAATTCTATGCCATATTGCGGTTGCCAGTTATTTTTATAAGCAAGAAGAATGTCACCAACATTACCAAGCGTAAATTTATACTTGTTGTCTAAAGCATCACGTGCATTTCTTGGCACAAAATAAATATAACGTCCTCCATATATAAAATTACTATTTTTGGTCAATTCATACAAACCATCAACCTGCACACCAGTGCCAACTTGACTATAACCAAAATCAACATGCTCAAGCCGATAAATTCTATGCGTTGGAACACCAAATAATGCTGATAACGTAATCACGTTACGCTCATTAAGTATAAAATTTCTTCCTGCGGTGAAAAGAATATCATCTGTTTCTGTGCCAGAAAAAGTTGTTATATCCTGTTGTTTTTCATAAATATTTGAAACAGCACCATCAATTCTGAAATAATATGGTCTAAAATCATAAATAAATGAACTCAAACCGCCAGCAAAATTTTGAAAGGTACCATTATATTTTTTACGAAATTGATCAAAAAGAAGTACAACAATCACATGATCATGTTGTTTGTGATCAGATTGTATAGGCTGTTTAGTAATTTGTGCAATTCGAAAGTTATAGACCATTGATATTGCAATAATGTCTGCAATATATACAACGCTAAACAATAACAACCATATATATATTGTGTATTTCATTACTTTTATCCTACTTTATAACTAATCTCCTAATAACTAAATAATGTTATTGTACTCAAAATAATCAAGTGAGCAAAAAATGAAAAATAATGATGAAATAAATTCTTTAGTATTGGCAGAAGAACGAACACTTCTTGCTTTAGAGCGCACCTTTTCTGCTTGATTAAGAACAGCACTTACCGCAATGGCAGGAGGGTTAGCAATTTTAAGACTAATCAGTTTTAAAAGTGATACCCATAGAATAATTGCGCATATTATTGGAGAAACACTTATTTTATGGGGCTGTTTAATACTATTTTTATCATCAGTTGATTATAAAAATATGCGCAACAAATTAATTCTTGCAAAAAGTTATAAAAGCTCACAATTAGGATTTATCATTATTGTATTACCACTTTTGATAATGTCAGCATTGCTTATTTGGGTCACGTTGCCATAAATAATTTAATGAGTGTGTAAATCTTGTACTCCATAGCCAATTTTATTCAAAGCATAATTGGTGCCCAAATAACTGGCACCTGCAGCAGCAAGCGCACAAAGCACACGACCAACAGTATAAAAGCTAACATTCTCAAATTGAGAATCGTATTTATTTAATCGCGCATCAAGATATGGTACTGTGCCAAGTTTATGATTTTGATACATGATCATTGCAATTGCACATGCTATTGTTGGTAAAATAACTTTTTTATTTAAGGTTTCGCCTTTTGCCATTTTATTGCAACAAGCGGCTAAAATGCCCAACAAAAAGCCATCACCCAAAGCATTACCAATAATTTTATTACTTAAAAGTTTTTCTGCTTCTTGATAGGTTGCTAAGTTATTTTTTGCTTGATCTGACCAACTCAAATAATGATATGTTGCATGATAAGAGTGATCATGATAATTGTAACTTGTTAATGGAATAACCGTTATCTGATCTAGATATTTTTCCAAAGCACCAAGCGCAGATGTATACTGTTCAATATGACGAAAAACATCTTTTTCTAAAAAAAATGCATTCATAGCACCAAAATTTGCCAACAAAGCGCATAACAACAATTTTTTTACATTCATTTGTAAATCTTTCTTAAAAAATAGCCTATAATTGAATTATATATCTTACAATTGAAAATTTCACCATAAAATTTTTAAGTATCAAACTTTACCCCTAGGATAAAAATGATTCACAATGCACAAAAATTAAACATTCCCACAATTTTTTTAATTTTATTATTACCTTTATTATGTACTTGCTCTATTTATTCCATGGAGAAAGGTAAGGAAAAAGAAACAGAAAAGTCCAGCCTCTTAAGCAACAAGCAAGCTAAGCACTCAAGATATGTACCTCAACAAAGCACGGAATTAACGCCCTTTGAAGCACTTCCCGATGAAATAAAGGAATACATTGAAGACTTTTTAGAAGGGAATGATTTTGGACTTAACAACTTAGTGCAACATACACATTTTCACCCAAGTCCTTCAACCGCGCAACGCATAGAAGAAGCATTTGTATTCTATGCAATTAGAAAAGCTCAATCTGAATCTCATGATTTAAAACAAGATAACTTAAAAGATAAACTTAAATTGGGATCCTCTATAATACTTTTTTCTAACCATAGATTAAAAAGTTTATTTTCCAATTATTTTGAAGATGTCAATCTATTAGATGAAGCTATACCATCTTATCATCTGAGTTTTCTTGACAAGTGCACAAATGCAACAGCAAGCACTGATGAACTCAATGAAAAAGTAATAAAAATAGCCTCAAAAAAATTTTCCAATACTACTCTTGCTAGATGGCATAGTTTAAGTAATAACATTAAAGAATCAACTGAATATTCTGAATTTGCAACCATGAGAAAACAAATCTTGAGCTACTTTGCTCAACGTGTTCAAGCTTATTCAAAAAAAACCCGCGGAGAGTGTAAAACCTGCAAGTTTTTGCCTGGCTATATTTTTTGTGCTTGTGGCGCAACCAATATAGCACTTGGCACTATGCTTGCAATGTTCTATACGTTAATACCCGGAATCGTATATGCTACAGCCATAGGCGGTGGTTGCGTAGCTCTTGGTCATCCAGCACTATGCTGTGATACTCCTTGCAATAGCTATGATTATTCTGAACTTTTTGCCAGACAACCAAATAAAGAAAAAATAACAACATTAGTAAATCTAATCAATCGTTACAAGGATAAAATCAATTAAGAATAATGAGATCGTGACATTTTGTCACAGACTGACATTAACGCCTCAAAAAATTTTACTCTTATTAAACTATTTGTTATTTTATTCTGAATGCTTATAAAAAATAAATTTGATAAAATTTAACTTTTAGGACCTTTATGCCAACAAATGAATTAACAAAAAATTACATTTTTGATGGTACACGAATTCGTAAAAAATTATTCAATAACGAATGGTATTTTTCAATTGCAGATATTTGTAACGTTCTTATCGAAAGTTCTGATCCTGGTGCTTATTGGAGAAAACTTAAACAAAGGTTAATTTCAGAAGGAAGTGAAGTCGTGACATTTTGTCACGGGTTGAAATTAATTGCACCTGATGGGAAGCAGAGAGAAACTGACTGCGCCAATACAGAAGGGATATTTCGCATAATTCAATCTATTCCATCACCAAAGGCTGAACCATTTAAACTTTGGTTAGCAAAAGTCGGCAAAGAACGTATTGATGAAATTGAGAATCCCGAACTTGGTATTGAAAGAGTTAAAAGTCTTTATGAGAAAAAAGGCTATAAAAAAGATTGGATTGGAAAAAGATTGCGCGGCATAGCTGTTCGTCAACAACTTACTGATGAATGGTCTGATAGAGGAGCCGAAAAATCAATTGATTATGCAATATTAACAAATGACATTATGCAAGGTGCATTTAACTTAAAAGTTGATGATTATAAAAAACTTAAAGGAGTTGAAAAAGGTAATCTTCGTGATCATATGACTGATTTAGAACTTATAATAACTATGCTAGGCGAAGCAACAACAACGCAAATTACTCAACAAAAAGATTCTACTGGAATGCCAAGATTAAGAAATGATGCAAAAGTTGGTGGTGCCCTTGCTGGAAGAACTCGAAAAGATATTGAGCAACAAATTGGTAGTTCTGTAATTACAAAAGAAAATTTCTTGCCGAACAAAAAAAATAAAAAAAGCATTGAAAATATTTAATCATAATGAATTTTTGCACTTCTCATTTTTTTAATTTCACCACGATGCGTCTTTTTGCGTAAGCGTGCTTCTTTAGTCGATTTTGAAACTTTTGTTTTCATACGCTTTTTGGGCACATGCAATGCTTTTCTAATTTCTTGTGCAAGTTGATCAAGTGCCATCTTTTTGTTTTGTTGCTGACTTCGTGATGCACTATTATGCACCAAAAAATCGCCTTCGCTCGTAACTTTGGAAGCAAGATTTTGTAACACACGTTGCTTTTGCTCGTCACTCAAAGCTGCTGTTGTGTTAATATTCCAACGCACGGTAATGCGTGTATCAGTTTTGTTGACATGTTGCCCACCAGGACCGCCTGCACGACTTGTGGTGATTTCTAATTCTGCTTCTGGAATTACAATACCATTTTTAACGGCTACATCATTTTTCATAAAATCCTCATTACTACTATAATTCTTGCATTGTGCATTTTACAAGTCTTTTGCACCAAAAAAATTGTGGCATCTTTCCAACAATCAAATTCATGTAAGTATCTTTTGCCACAATGAAAACGTTAGACTTTTACATTTTATACTTAATCTTATAAGAAATTCTACTTCATCAATTCTCTTGACTACTCGATTTAAAATTTTTTAATTTTCTAACACCATAGTAAGATATAAGAAAAGGTAAAAAAATATGAAAAAATTTTTAATAATAATACTTCTTCTTTATACAAGTAGAATACTATTAGCTACAGAGCTTGCAAAAGAATTGGTTACATTAGAATCAACGCTTAATGCACTGAATAAAGCTTTATCTGTTTCAAAAAAAACACCTAGCATTGTTCCTGGATCTAAAGTTGTTCCTGAATTTGTAACGTTAGTAAGAAATTCAGAGCATTTTGATAAAAAAGCAGTTAAAAAAGGTAAAAAATCACTCTTTCCTACCCGCGAAAATCGAATTGCAGTAATTGCTGCAAATGATACCACTAAACAAGCTGAAATTGTTGAGCAAGCAAGAACTACCTATCCTTTGTTGCACCCAAAAACTTTACTACTTATTCAGGGTTTTTTAGAAAACAAAAAAAAATATGGAAGTAATCTGGAAAAAGCTTTATATAAAACTATGAATGAAAAATCTTTTATTAATCGATTACTTATCAAACGTCCATTAATGTTTATGACAGAATCAGATTCGTATCTTTTAAGGGATGGTTATACGCAAGGTGCTGGTGGATTTGAAGCAATTGGAACTAATCAAGAACAGCCACCATTAATTCTTGCTGACTATCTTTCTTATGATGAAATGCAAATTGCTACACTATTAGGCGTATCGGTGCCAACCTATTTTATTAACGATGGCAATCGAAATAATAAAAGCATAAAAGGGGCGCCAGGAACTTATGAAGAAAAAGGTATTTATGTTGCATTGGTTGGGGCTCGTTTTGAAAGACCTGGACTCATGGAATGGCAACATATGATTATAACCCCGGAACAAAACACTACACAACATGGTTATGGCATTGGTAATACATCTAACCCAGCTATTTCTTTATGGTCAAAAGTGTATGGTCTTCCTTTTCCAACGTATCAGGAAGCAGCACAAAATACTTCGGGAAGATATATTCCTTTTGATGGTGGTCAAAAATATTTTGATAGTTCCGTATATAAAGAACGTTTAAAGTTAGTTCTTGAGCCATTTTTACTTGATGCTCATAAACGAGCTATGCTCCAAGGAAAAAGATCCTATGTTCAAGTTGTTGGAATTGGTCTTGGCGTGTGGAGAAAAATTGATGAACAGTGGCAGTTGATGCTTGATACTTATGCTGAAATAATAAAAAAACATGATTTATCGCATATTGCAGATATAAATTTCATTTGGTTTCCTGAATATGCAAATAGCTGCGGAGGCGTGAAAAATGGTGGCATATTCAAAACAAATACTAATGCAATTACTATACATTTCTCTACAAGGAATCCTACAGAAATGTTAAAAGGAAAAGATGCTGGTAAATTATTAGTAGCTTGCTATGCATGGGATGGAAATTCTTATCCGGGTAATGAATATTGGATTGGTTCGCTTACTGCTTCCGGGGACCCCGCTGCTGCATGCTGCTCGACCATTGCCGAATTGCAAAATCCAGAAATAAATAAGTTATTTTTAGTAAAATAACTTATTTATCCTGATAAAATTTAATTGTTGATGCCAAAAAAATTGTGGCATCGTTCTAATAATCGATCAAATTCATGCTGATTGGCATCTTCAGAATCTTGTCCTCGAATAAAGGTAATACCCAAAATACCTTCTTCCTTTGGTGCATAATAAATAAGCTCATCACGCGCTTTGCCTTGGGCATTCACCATGACCACTTTTACATTAATCATATACTGCACATTTTCTAAAGACGGTTGATTTTTAAGACTAATAAGATGACCCTGCACTGGAATAATACGTTTATCATCAGTTAATTGCTTTGCACCCATACCAGCACAATTAAATAGTATAAAATCATTACTATCATCAAAGGAGTGTACTTCTTTTTGCACAATAACAATGCCAAGTTCACGAATATTTCGATGCAATTCTTGCATAATTTTTGCCGTATTAATAAAAATTGTTTTATACGCCATAACCTCATGCGACTTGCCATTACCAAAATCAATCATAACTCTTTCAGGTGTTTCCATAAGCCCCTGTTCAATATAAGGATTAAAACCGGGGTCAATATCTAACCCAAAATAAGCCGGCAGTATTTTAGGCCCTTCTTGAATAAACGGATGTTCTCCCCGAGAAATACTGCAATATGTTTGATATGATTCCATGCCCATGGCATTAAATAAAAAACGTTCTTGCGCAGAAGAACATTTACGTGAACGCGGGAAAAAAAACCCCGCTGCTTTTGTTGAAGGAATATTTCCCGTCTCCTTAGCAACAATTGAAACAGTATAGCCCTTACGCTTAAGCATAATAGCCGTTAAGAGGCCATAACATCCTGCTCCAATGACACAGATCGACTTGTTTTTTAATTCATTATCATGTGCCAACATCTGCTCAAATTGGCGTATTGATTCATGAACACACCCAAAAAGAAAAGTCCACCCTGCACCACCATGCCCATAATTATGGAAAACAAGCTTTTCTCCACGTATTTGAGAATATACCTGAAAAATCCGCTCACGATGAGCTCGAATACAGGTTATTCTTTCTTTGATATGTTCAGAAGAAATTGAAGGTGGCGTAAGGTGTATGATTTTTTGTTTATTCAAGTGATACTAATCGAGTTAAAGGGAAAATATATAATAAAAGCTAGAAGTATACGGTGAGTATACACAAAAACAGGTATTTTTGATAATTTCTATATGAAACAAATCAACCATTAGACAAAACTAAAAGTTACTATAAACTGATTCTTAGGTGAGGTTATATCTTTTGATATAATTTCTTGTTTTATATCTATTCATATTCATTAAAAAAATGAGGTTTTTTTATGCATATTTTAGCAATCGCTATCGCTACTATTTCTTCTTTTGTTCTTGGGGCTCTTTGGTATTGCCCTTTATTTGGTAAAATCTGGCAAAAAGCTGTTGGCATTTCAGATGAACAGATAAAAGCTTTAGGCAATGTGCCTTATGCAATCGCTCTTGCTTGCTCCTTCCTTGGCGCAATGGGCTTTAATTATTTAGTAATGAATTCAGTTTCATTAGAAAATAATATATTTGTAGGCTTGATGGTTGGCATCTTGGTGGCAACATCAATGTGCATTAACTATCAATTCTCTGGCCGCGATAATAAGGGTTTCTTGATTGATGCAGGATTCCATATTGCTCGCTTTGTTCTTTGCGCATTAGTTTTCTGGTTTATTAAAAACTAAAAAATTAACCAAAAAGAGACGGCTCTTCAGGACTCATTGAGTTCCGAAGGGCCTTCTCTTTTTTTAAGCCAATTCACTAAATAAATACATAAACTTAATCTCATTCTTAGATGGCCTCATGTCGGCCAGACATGAATATATTGCATGCCCAATATATTCAATACAAGGGCACCAACGTTCCGTTGGATCTTTTTTCCCGCGCGAATATGCACCACTCCATTGTTGATGCCTTCAGCATCAAAATTCCAGGTGCACGTCGCACTACCAGACTAACTTATTTATAAATTTTTCTTACTTCAAGACGATAATCAGAACAACATTCAAAAAAAAATGTCATTCCTAACCTACGAACTTCGAAGAATCAAAAATAGCAGAGGCCTGTCCGCCATAGTGATTGTGTTAAAAGTCAAATATTTTTTAATAAAGCTAAACAATATTAAGCTTTACATAATTCACCTTTTTTTAGTAAAGAATTAGCAATCACAATAAGTTTATGCATAATAGCTACGATAGCTATTTTAAAAGGTTTTTTAGAAGTTATTAAACGATCGTAAAGTTCCTTTAATGGGAGATGATATTTAATAGTTGTTAATGCACACATATAAAGCATATTTCTTGGAATAGTTCTTCCACCTCTGATGAATTTTTTACCCTTATAACTTCCACTTTCATTCTCATAAGGACAAACACCAATGAGTGCTGATACTTTTTTATTACTTATTTGACCAAGTTCAGGAACGAATGATAATAATGTTGCAGCTGAAGTTTTGCCTATTCCTGGAATTGACTCCAAAATTTTTGATTTTGTATTTAATTTTTCATCTTGCTGAATTAAATCTTGTATCTTTAAATCAATTGATTTGATTTCGCACTCTAAGATTTTGATAAATTTCTTTATACTTGATGCATATAATGCATGAGATGGATGTTTAGATCTTGTTTTTTCGGCAACTAAAAATTTTACCAAGTCATTTTTACGATTGACCAAAGCTTGTAATTTTTCTTGATTTTCGCTTTTGTTCATTATCTCATAATCAGGAGAATTTTTAGAAGCAAATTCAGCAATTTTTCGAGCATCAATTTTATCCGTTTTGCTTTTGCAGCCACTAGCAACAATATAGCCTTTTATTCTTCTTGGATCGATGATCCAAAGATAATAACAATTTTTTTTTAATATTCGAGCAAGTAATTTTTCATACCCACCAGTTGCTTCGCATGCAATTTGTTCGATATCATATTTAACTAATTCTTTAATGATCTCCGTTATTCCAACTTCTGAGTTTGATACTTTTAAAGATTTTCCTATTGGATGGATATAAACATCTAAAGTGTTTTTTGAAATATCGACACCTATAAATACTTTTGATATATTTTTCATAAATACCTCTGGCTTGTAGACATGCGAGATCGTATGTACTTGATACGTCTCTAGTGATTGTTCGAGGTCATTTTTGTATAAGCTGATAGTCTCAAACTATGACACGGTCCTTTGAGACCAAGCTTGACACGAGATCTATCAGCTTCTCAAACAATTAATTTCAAAACAACTGATCATAAATTAACAAAATTTAGCTTTAAAATCATTTTGATTTAACATACAAGCTTGCCAAGCCTGAAGGCGTGGATAAGCGAAGGGAAATGCTTGGCCTGCATAAGGCCGTTTTATAACAAACAAAATATCTTGTTGAAAAATACAAAATATATAATAATAAAAAATAAATAGTATTTATAACAAGTGAGAATCTATGCAAATTGTTAAAGAAAAAATTACCCTTGAAGAACTAAAAAAAATGTCAGAGGAAATGTTTGGCAATTTGGTTAAAGCTGTTGTTGATATTGAACAAAAAATTATGGTTGTTGATGCTGACATGCATGCTGATGAAGAAGAGCTTTTATTAGAATTGGGATCAGAACAAAAAAACCTTTGGGGAATCAACATTCATCCTGATGAAGTTGATACTGAAAACTGGATAGAATTTGACTCAATGATCAACATTCGTCCACGCTGTGACAACAAAAGCCGCTATGTACACAATCCAAAAATTAGAGAACAAATAATAAAAATTGTTAATCAATTGGTTAAAAAATGAAAATTCATCATACATCACTTACCATTGAACGCTGGTCAAGATTTTCACTCCTTGAACAATTAGCTAATGTTGGTAGTGATGTTGAACGCACAATCCAATGGAAAAAAAGAGGCAATTTAGAATATAGTCAAAATGCATTTGAACGCGTATTAGAACTTTTAGACTTTACCATTGAAGACCCAAAAAATAAAAAAAGGCTCAGAGAAATCTTGCGTGTTCGCGAAGCATTGATAGATTATTTTATGTATAGCAATGAATATTCTTCCACCGACAAATCTTGGCAAGACTATTTTTATCAATTTAATTATGCTGCAGCAATGCAAAAAGGAAAATAAGAAAATGAATATAATGAAGTTTTATGCAACGCTATTATTTTTAATAGTTATGCCAGCTTTTGGCATGGAAAAACAAAAATCTTTACCTGAATTTATAAGCATTGATTGGGGAGACTCACGATCAGACCCCCTGTATGAATCACCGGGACAATTAATTGAACATCACATTCAACACCCTACATTTATACGCAATCAATTAGAAAAATATCCCCCGCAACAACTTTTAAAATTCCGATACTTTCACCACAATAATCTCTTTCATATTCTTGTTAAAACATTAACACAACAAAAAGATTCTCCTGAAAATTTTGGTCAGCTCATTGGCGAATATAAACCCGTATTTGAATATCTTGTAAAAACAGGCCTGGATATTAACGAAGTAAATGATGATCATAGAACCCCTTTTATTCTCCTGGTTAAAGCTCAAGATAAAAGATTAAGGCCATTAGAAAATTTCCTAACTGATGAACTTGGAGCACATTTAACCTATGCTTCTATCGCTCCTGAATTAAGGTTTTTTTGGAATATTATAACCTGCAATTCTTGTAGAAAGCCAAAATACTCTTGAATATACCCATATCAATTGTATATAAATTAAAATAAACATTTAGCTTCACATAAAAAACATACGATGCTAGAACTGTCATTGCGAACCCTGCGTCAATAAGCAGGGTGTGGCAACCCAGCATTTTGATAAATTTTTTATTCTTAAGGAACTCATTTTATTATCTGGGTCACCACGTCACTACGTTCCTCGTGATGACAATGGTGATTATTTTGCTCATTCTGAACATCGAGTTCGCGTTATATTAAAAAAAGAGGAGTGTGTTATGCCCTATAAAGTTGGTAAAAAAACAAAAACTAAAGGTTATCCAATTTTGAAACATGAAAATGGAAAGTGGAAAGTCATTGCTCATTCAAGCACACGCGAAAAAGCGGAAGCAAGCATCAGAGCACGGCATATGGGCGCACACATGAAAGGTTAATCTTTTAGATTCTTTATCAACTCACCAGCTTCATGCCACGGCACAAGATTTCCCTGTTGCCCGGAAAATGACATAGTGCCTCCATACACAACATAATTATTTTTTTCTGATTGATCAGCTAAGGTAACCCACTTATTCAATGAATTAAAAAAATGTGGGGTAAATGTTTCTGCTGATTTAATTTCAATAGGAATGAATGACGAATCCTTATTAATAAGACAATCAACTTCAACATCACCATTTTTATCACGCCAAAAATAGCATGGTGCTGGTAATCCTTGATTAAAATATTGTTTATAAAAATCAGCAACAATAAGATTTTCAAAAAGATTTCCATATAAAGGATTCAGTGCCAAACTTTTTTCTGAACTAATTTCCAACACAGAACAAGCAACGCCCATATCATAAAAATAAAGTTTCGGTGTTTTTGTTATGCGTTTATTAAAATTATTCCAATGCGGCCGCAATAAAAAGATAATGTAACTCGCTTCAAGCACCGCCAACCATTGATGCACCGTCGGCACACTAATGCCACAATTGGCTGCAATATCAGAATAGTTAAGCAGTTGTCCTATTCGCGCAGCACACAGTTTTATACACTTTTGAAAGGTGCTCAAGTTAGTAACATTAATAAGTTGTCGCACATCACGCTCCAAATATGTTTGAATATAAGAAGGATACACTTCTTGCGGCTCAAAAGTATCAATATAAACACGTGGATAACCGCCGCGAAATATAGTTTTTTCCGGATGCGCAACATCAATAAGCTTATTTTTTGTCAGTTCATGTAATGAAAAAGGTAATAATGTTAAAATACCGACCCTACCGGCCAACGATTCAGTAATAGCTTCATTCATTAAAAAATTTTGTGAGCCTGTTAACACAAAATAACCCGGCCTATTTTTTTCATCGACGATCACTTTTATATAGGATAATAATTCAGGAAAATTTTGAAATTCATCAATAATAATACCATGCTCATTTTCATATTTGCGCAATATTCCTTTTGGATCATTTTTAATAAGATTCAACAATTCAAGATCATCCAAATTTAAAAACACATGATTCTTAAAAGCATGTTTTGACAACGTTGTCTTGCCCGATTGCCGCGGACCCAAAAGTGCTATTACGGGAAATTTACTAAATTCCTTAAGTTTTTTTTCTAAATCTCTTTGATAAAACATAAACACCTCTTTTTCCTGCTAATCATAAAGTCCTATTATAGATTAGCAGGATTTTAGATAAAAATACTAGAGAAAAAAGAACGAAAATCATTATTATGTTAAAAAATCGGGTATTTGTGGGTATAATTGGATATAATTGGGTATAAATATGGGTATTTTAACCAGCCATAAAAAATAACGAATCATACACTATGAACAAAAAAAACACCTTATCAGCTTACGGCAATCTTTGCAGCCTCTTTTATGATGCCACCAAAAAATTTGCCCCAGAAAAAGAAATCGATTTTTACACGGCATTTCTAAAAAATAAAAATGGCAGAATATTGGAAGCCATGTGCGGCTCAGGACGCGTTTTAATTCCTCTTGTGCAACGTGGTTATACAGTTGACGGTGTTGATAATTCTCCCATCATGCTTGAGCGTTGCCGTGAGCGGTGCGCCACCTTAAAAATAACGCCTGAACTGTATGAGCAATCACTTGAAGATCTAACGTTACCGCACAAATATGATGCCGTCACTATCGCCGTTGGTTCATTTCAGCTTATTACCGATCGAGCGTGCGCACTCAAAAGCCTCCAAAATTTACGTGCTCATATGCATGAGCATGGTGACCTTCTCATTGACATCTTTGAACCTGCAATCAATGAAGAACCTTCAATAAGAACAGCAAAAATTGATCAAACCACCGAAATTCGCCTCACCACTCGTTATGTATTCTCTCCTGAAGAAAAGCTCGCCGATGCTTTTTGTCTGTATGAACTTTTAATTAATGGTAAATGCACGCAACAGGAACAAGAACTCATTCAGGTTACCTGGTACTCTGATGCCGAACTCACCGAGCTTTTGCAAAAAGCTGGCTTTGAGATTGCCGCCTTCCATGAAGCATCCCTACGAAGCAGCGGCCCTTCGCGCATTGTCCACGCACGAGCAATCTAAAAGGTATAAACTTTAATTGCTTATAGCAATTAATCACTTGTAAAAATAGAAATTGTCTGCTTTTAAATAATATGTTATTCTCAAAGAACGTAATTTTACCATTTTTAATAGATAAAGGATTTACCAATGGATTTTAAACAAGAACTTTTTGGCGTTATCAACGATTTCAAACAAAATGTCATCACCATTGACTGGGAAGCGGTATGGAATGATGAAGAAAAATTCGATGCATTATTAGAAGCTCTTGATGCTTTGATTAACAGCATTGCGCTTCTTTCTAACTTTGACCATTCAAAAAGAGCAGCTCTTGTTGCGCAATTAGCAATTGGTCGTGCACAACTTACCGATTGTTTTGGCGATGAAGATCGTTACAATTATTTTCAAGCAACAACACAAGCTTTAGAACATGCTATGCGCGATACCATTACTTCTTCAGATTGGTTACAAAAAGCACAAAGCAGCTTTGATGAATATTTGATTTTTGAAGATACTGTTACTGAAGATACAGAAATCACCCGTGATCAGATTGATCATTATCGTCCTGTGATGACCGCTTTAGCACTCATGAACATTATCACTATTGATCAAGAAGAAGAGTGTGATGATGAAGAATGTGATGACGAGTAAGGCATAAAAAAATCAGGCAAAAAAGAGTTTTTTTAATTAAAAACTCTTTTTTGCCTTTGAAAGTCTTAAGTTACCCTCGTGCTCTTATGTATATTTTAAAAAAATTATTATTTTCCAAGCCAAGGATTTTCCTTATAAGCTTCTGCAACACCACCGCCTGTTGGTTGTCCAGCAACTTGATCAACAAGAGCTTTAAGTTTTTCTACTACCTTTTGTGCTATCTCAAACTCTCCACTTGTGAGAATACTACCAACCCTTTTTCCATATACAGTTCCCTGCATTTTCTCATTCCATGATTTGATTTTTTCAATAAAATCATCAAGATAAACATACATATCTTCTAGCTTTCGTTTATCAAAAGCCTGTGCATTATTAATGTGTCGTAACACTAACTCTAATTTACCGGTTTGTATATCAAATTGAGTATGAACAACACCGGATATTCCTTGAAAAAAAGTTTTTATAGGCTTAAAATACTCTTCTTTAAAAGCTTGACCATTATTAAAAGCTTGCGCGAATGCTTCGAAAGCAGGTTTAAATCCTGTTTCAATTTCTTCTTCTAAAATATCATAATAGGTAACTGCATCTTTTGCAGCTTCAATTTCTTTTTCAGTTGGTTGGCCACCGGCAACTCCACTTGCTGCGCCCGACACTTTGTTTAATTCGACAATTACAGTTCTTAAATTTTTTACCAAATCTCCATTGCCAATTATGTCTTTTACAGCATTTGATTGCATAATATATTCATTAAAATATTTGGGGGCTAAACCAACAGTAGGTGTTTTTCGATACTCTTCCATGATACCAACTCTAGCTTGAGGATAATTAACTTTAATAAATTGGTCTACTTTTTGAATATACACACCGAAATTCAAAAATCCCTGTAAAATTTTATTTAAATACTCACTAACCAATTTTGCTTCTTGTCCTTCAACCTCATCAAATCCGGCAAATTCCATATCTCCTATTTTTCCATTGATATCACCTTCAAAGTTTTGAAGATTATTAAATTGCATCCTAAGGTTGCGAAATGCTTCTACAACAGCATTAATATCAGCATTTTTTGCTAACAGGTCAATAAAAGTTGGCATCAGTTTGGCTGAAATTAATTCCATTGCCTCTTTTACTGGCGTAAAATTGCTATCAATGTTAATAATATCTTGACTCAATTTTGGCATATCATCAGGAATAGTAAAAAATGGAATCTTTGGCATTGCAAGAGTAAACGGTATGCCAGTCCCCTGTTGTTTACCAGCGGCCGCACCGCCTGCAGCTCCACCCGTTGGTTTTATTTTTGAATGACGCATAAATCGATCTTGAGCCCTTTTAAATTCCTCATATATTCCATTTTGATCAGTTGGGTTTAAAGAGGCAAAAGCATCATTCATTAGTATTGCATTATAAAAATGATATTGTACATTAGCTTCTTCTTGAAATGCACCTTTATAAGTCAATCTAATTTGCTGCCATGCATTTTCATTTTGATTATAAATGTTATCAACATACGTATAAAATTGATTAATACCTTGCATGATCTCATACAAAAATTGAGCTATCAAGCCTGCATCAACAGGCGCAATAGCATTCAATTTCCCATCAATTTCCTGTAAGAGTTTTGTTAATTCTGCTTCTGGTGCGGCCATCTTATTAAGATCCACTACAAGAACATCTAAAACCTGTGATCTATCATGAATACCAGGTTGTATATAATCTACCAAAGTAAAAATAAAATGATTCATAGCGTTTGCCAAATCATTAAACTGCACTTTTATGTTTCTAAGCAAATCGTTTAAACCTGCATCTGATGTTTTTGGAAATTGAAAATTTGTTTCTATTTTAGGTGCTGGAATAACTTTCCCTCCACCGGCACCGACATGGCTTGGTGTTGGTTCTGGCAATGGTAGTAAAGTGCCGCCGGTTGAAGGCTTCAATACACCGGGCTTTTGCAAGGCATCTCCCAAAGCAGTTAAATGCTGCTGCAAGCTAACTAATTCGCGTTGCAAATCTGCCCGTATTGATACAACATTCGCTACCATCAAACAAAATAATAAACCACGAAAAACTATCTTCATTTCTCTCCTTTTTTTCTTAGAAAAACTTTTTTAACAGCGTAAAAAATCTAACCATCTCAAATCAAGAATACGCAATGCGTTTAAAATACGATCGCATCATCATAAAATACCACAGTGCTGAAAGCAAAGCGCCCAAATGTGTTAAACAATACAGATAAAAGCTTATCTTACTTAATTGCTTAAACACAATGGTTGCCTCTTGTAATAAGGTAATTTTGCCAACCAATGATGAAAAGAGAGGAGTGCGTTTTAAAAGTTTTTTGAATATAGTAAGCGGCGTTACTTTCTCAGCTATTTCAGAAGAAACAGGTTGCTCGGTCAACTGTTTGAGCCGAGGAATATATTTTATGGCAACAACGGCCATGCAGCCAAAAAATAACAATCCCGTTACGGTGATAATGCGCATGGTGAGTGGCCAATTGAGACAAATAAAACGCATAACAAAAGCACGATTGTCACCATGAACATTGGTTTTATAACACCAAAGAATGCCAAACACAACAATGATAACCATCAAAAGGGAAAACCATACATGCCATACATCAAAAACATGGATCGTTAAGGGCAATGGCGCCGTCTCAGACTCCAAATAGTGTTTAATAAAGCCAAAGGTGTGATAATACAACGTACACAAAAAGTTAAACACCGAACAACCAAGCAGCAACAAAGCAATCATGCCAATAAAATACATAACAACATGCCCAGAATGTATTTCATCTTTTCTTAACGCCTGCACCATCTTATCAACGGACCATACTATCATACCGCTACCCCTTATAATGAGTTTTATATCTTTTCAAAACCTTTTTTAATATCTTCTGCGGTGAAAACGTTCATAGGCTGCTTAAGACAATAGCGATACACCGACACATAAAAAAGACCTTCTGCCATAAGCACAAGCGTCAGAATGAGACCCAAGATGAAAAAAATCACGGCAACGCCGACAGCTTCATTCCACACATAACTGACAACCGTTTCAGTGCTATAACACAGTGCCACTGTTACCATAATAAACAATTCAGTAAACACAAAAGTCGCATATACTTCTGAACCGAATGTTTCTTTCATATGACGTTCAGAATCATGGATCATTTCTTTCATTGAACGATCTTCAACGGCAATAAGAGGGACCATCAACGTGGTGACTTCAGCCCACTTATCAGATTTTGCTTGGATCAAAAAATCAGCTATGCCAAATTCTTGAGCGCGTTTTTTAATAAATTGTTTAAGTGGCGTTTCACCACCAAGAATTACTATTGTTTTTGCCCACGCATATTCAAGGATAGTGCTCACATGCTTTAAGGCATAAGAAATACTTTGAAACACGGTTGAGCTTTTGGCTGATGTGGCAGTTAACAGATAATGTGCTGTGCTCACTTGCATCATGAGCATGTTAATCATAATTAAAAAATAAAGAGGAGCGAGTAAAAATAGGATGAAGAAACTTAATTCCCATAATGAAATAAGACCCCACAATTCTAAGGTGTCAGCATTAAAAACATGAATACCGTAACGAAGATAGACGATAACCCACACTATAATTTCGATCAAACAGAAAATTAAAAGACTCACCAGAGGGAACATAAAAAGCGTTGGTTGTTGCAAGCAAACCAAAAAGCTCTTTTTTAACAATTGAACGGTATACCACAATGATTGCACCATGCCCATACTCTACTCTCCTTTTTTGCAGATTTAGTATGAGCATAAAAAAATGCCGAAGGGCAATGCTAGATTTTATTTATAAATCTTTTTTTTCTAAAAAAGAAACGACAAATTGACTCCAAGATTCAAGTGAATCACCCAATGCTTTACAGTCTTCTAGCGGAACTAATTGACCACTTTTAAGCTCTTCGTTGACAGAAATAGTTGGCGTGGAACCCTTAATTAAAAACACAAAACCAATATGCACTTGTCCAACCGGATTGGAATCATCATTGATCACACCCAGCGGTTGAATGGTAAAATCATCATGATAGTTAACTTCTTCATGAAACTCTCGACGCGCCCATTCAAAGATAGAATTATGCTCCATATCTTCTTCTCGAATGTGACCGCCAATACCCAACGTGAATTTATTATGCAACCTTTTCTCGCCTGACACATTAGTGCGTTGCATGAGAAAATAGGTATCATTATGTGCAAAAATAAGATACGGAATAATTTGTTTATACGCAGGATCAACTTCCATATGCGTACGGGGTAAAAACTGTTTTTTTTCTTGTATTAATGAAAGATACGCATCGAAATCTACTTCTTTAAGTCCTGTCCAAGCTGGTTGCGCTTGAGAAAAAAGATAGTCCCGTTTGACGACCAATATCATTTCATCATTGACGCTCATATGAGGTGCGGTAGTTTTTTGAATTTGTGTCATAAGATTCTTACCTCTTTGCAAAATGGTGAACAGTATAATCTCTTTAAGTTTGTCATTTTAGAGAAATTACTGCAAATGATTTTTATTGCGCCAATAATCCAGCTTTTTCCATTTTCTCTTTTAATTCTTCAGCTGTCATTGTTGCAACATCACGCACTTCAGGTTGCTCTTGGCGATTTAAATATTCTTCTTGGCAAGGACCTTGTACAAGATATCCTTTTTGAACCCATTCAGCCATACCACCCTCATAAGCCCAAACATTGCTAAATCCTAAATCATATACAATATGCCACGCCTTATGACTGATTGGGCAATGATATGAACCACAATACACAACAATATGCGTCTCTTTATCAACTTTTTTTAAATAATTTTCTAATTCATCCAAAGGAGCATTAACTGAACCTAAAATATGACAATCTTTATAATAATTTTTTTTTAATGCGTTAATCACCAATAATTTTTGCATACAATGCTCTCTTTTTTTCTAAAATTACCCTATAACTTCTTCTTTTATGTTCTATACCAAGAAATAGATCTTAGATGCAAATCTATTTTTAAATTCACCATTATAAGGCCATAACTCCCATTTTTAATAATAAACAGTATATGGTACAATCAAAGCAGAAAATACTCATGAACTAAAGGAATATCAGATGAGTTACCCTTTTAAAGATGTAGAAAAAAAATGGCAGCACTATTGGGCTGATCACAAAATCGGAGAAGCAAAACCAACCGGCAATGGAAAAAAATATTATTGCTTAGATATGTTTCCTTACCCTTCTGGATCAGGATTACATGTTGGTCATTGGCGTGGTTATGTTTTATCGGATGTATATGCACGCATTAAATCATTACAAGGATACAACGTTTTACATCCTATGGGATGGGATGCTTTCGGCTTGCCGGCAGAAAATGACGCTATAAAAAAAGGCATTTTGCCGCAAGATAGTACCGCAAAAAACATTGCACATTTCAAACAACAACTACAAGAAGTTGGTGCGTTATATGATTGGTCAAAAGAAGTAAATACAACTGACCCTGATTATTATAAATGGACGCAATGGATTTTTTTACAAATGTATAAAGCTGGTTTGGCTTATCAATCTAATATGCCAATCAATTGGTGCCCCGTAGATAAAACAGGACTTGCCAATGAGGAAGTCATTGATGGTTGTTGTGAACGATGCGGCGCGCAGGTTGAACAAAAAAAAATTCCACAATGGGTATTACGTATCACCAACTACGCACAAAAGCTACTTGATGGTCTTGATACGCTTGAATGGCCAGAAAAAGTAAAATCAATGCAAAGAAATTGGATTGGCAGGAGTGAAGGGTTAATCTTTACTGCTCCGATAAAGGGTACCAATCTCACTTTGCAAACATATTCTGCTCACTTTGAAAGTTGTTATGCCGACACTTTTGTTGTTATTGCTCCTGATCACCCATTTTTAAAAACGTTACTTGAAGATGTTCCCAACAAACAAGAAATTCTTGATTATTGCCACGCTATTATAAAAAAGAGAAGTGAAGATCGTGATCTTTCAGAACCCGAAGGAATTTTCACCGGGAAATACATTATTGATCCTTTAGGCAATGGCGATCTTCCTATTTGGGTTGCAAGTTTTGCTCTGGCAGATTATGGAACGGGTATCGTTAAATGCTCTGCACATGATGAGCGTGATTTTGCTTTTGCAAAAAAATATCACATTCCACTCAAAGCCGTTTTATTACCGGCATATGATAAAGAACTACAAGAAAAAGTAAAAAAATTCGAACTATGTTTTCACAATGCACAAGAAGGTATCTTAACCGAACCATCACCATTTGCAGGAAAAATTGCTGCTGACGTTCGTGAACAATTGGCCGATTATTTGGTAGAAAAAAAATTCGCCGAACGAAAAATTAACTACAAACTGCGTGATTGGATCTTCTCTCGTCAACGCTATTGGGGTGAGCCAATTCCGTTAATTCATTGTGAGCAGTGCGGCATTGTGCCCGTGCCAGAAGATCAATTGCCCGTCACGTTACCAGCAGTTGAAGAATATCATCCAACAGGAACGGGCGAATCGCCGTTAGCCGCCATCACTGATTGGGTCAATACAAAATGCCCACAATGCAACGGCCCTGCAAAACGTGAAACCAACACCATGCCTCAATGGGCTGGATCATGTTGGTATTTCTTGCGCTACCCAAATCCACAATTGCAAACAGAAGCATTCTCTCAAAAAGATATGCAGTATTGGTTGCCTGTTGATTTATATGTTGGCGGTGTTGAGCATGCTATTTTGCATTTATTATATGCACGTTTTTATGTCAAAGTGCTCCATGATCTTGGTTTTTTGAAATTTAATGAACCATTCACGCACCTCTTCAATCAAGGCATGGTAAACAAATTTTCAGAATTATCCGGTGCTGTTGAAAAAATGTCCAAATCAAAAGGAAATGTCGTAAATCCTGATGAAATTGTGCAACAATATGGTTCTGATGTATTACGCATGTATATATTGTTCATGGGCCCGCCTGAACTTGATTGCGTTTGGCAAGACAATGGTCTTGAAGGCATAAAAAGATTTTTGAATAAATTATGGGATTATTTGGTGCAACCAACCACCATTCTGCCTGAAGGTCAACAAGAAACAAAAGAAGTCACGCAAAGATTTCATCAATTTTTAAAAGCATGGCAAGAACGACTTGATCTTTTTAAACCAAACACCGCTTTATCTGCTGCTATGGAATGGCTTAATGATGCAATCGCACACAATATGCAATTCAATAAAAATACGATAGAACAACTTTTAGTTGCTCTATCAACGATGGCGCCTCATTTTAGCAGTGAATTGTTAGTCATGTTGGTGAATAAAAAATTGCAAGATTGCCAATGGCAAACTTATAATGCTGCGCTTGCACAAGAAGAAATGGTTATTATTGTTGTACAAATAAATGGTAAAATGCGTGCCAATCTTACTATACGACGAGATACTGAACAAAAAATTGTTGAAGGTGAAGCTGAACAACTTGCATTCAAATGGCTTGAAGGGAAAGATATCAAAAAGATAATCTATGTTCCCAATCGTTTGGTTAATTTTGTGGTGCAATAACATTCTTTATGAGGTGAGCATGCTGCGCTCACCTCACTTAACTAATAATACAACGTTTTTTTTTAGATTTTTTATGCATTACCGCAATAGAAACATCTGCAATAACTTTACCACCTCGATCATAGATCTTGCCATCACGCAAATAACGAGTAGGACGACTTCTTTGCAAAAAATCATATAATTGAGTGAAATCATTTTCATAAAAACTACCATCGTCAAAATACGTTATAGCTTTATGCGTGGTGCCATCAAATTTTCCGCGTAATTTTCCATCTTCATTAACGTAGACCGTCACTTTTCTTTGTTCGCTTGCCTTATTCATACGGTCAACACAAATAGTTTTATCAGAACGCCATTGCTTACATAATCTTTCACGCATGTCGTCCATGCCAAACATTGAACCTACACTGAAAAAAATCACTATAAAAAAGAAATTTTTATAGCTCTTCATAGCATAACTCCCAAAAAAATAATGGTTTTTATTGTTCCATTCATACTAAAAAGATTTCAATTCAAAATACAACAACATTTTCTTTTTCTTTTTCTCAACAAGGCCATATCTTCTGAGTCTTGCAACATCGCTGTCACACTTCCAACATTTTTGCTCAACTGCTCGTATTTTGCCAACCTCACTTCATCCGAATCGCGCTGCCCAAGTCTTTTGCCATTTTCTACAGGCATATATTTTCCTCCACACAAAGTGCCAATATTGTGTTCTTCATCTTTGCTCTCTAATCTAAGCTTAAATGCTTCATATGCAAGCTTTAACTGTCCTTCTGGAAATTGCATTACCACTCTTTTTTTTTGTATATCAAATTTTGCTATTAATTCCCCAGCACGCTTCACCTTAATCGTACCATCGACATATTCCTGTTGTTCTAAAATCTCTAATGCCTGTTTTTCTAAACCCCGCCAATGTTCAAAAAAAAGCGCATCATCAACATCAACGTTACTTAAAAACATTTTCTTTTTTTCTTCTTTTTCCATGCCATACAAAGAGACAAAAATAAATGCATAGAACACACCATTACCAATCACAAAATAATTTTTAATCTTCATCATTTCTCCTTATTACCAACAAGAAAAACAACAGCAACATTTTTTATGTTCCTTTTCTTCTTTATCAATAAAATGATCATTTTCTGTTGCATTGGAACCATCATCAATTTCATCTTCATCAATGGGCAAAGGTTCCTGCAATAATTCTTTGAACTTTTCATAAGGGTAAACACGTTCAATTCTTTTTTTTTCGTTTTTTGGATCAGGAATTTTAACTGATGCTTGTTGCCACAAACCATTAAAACTACCCACCGTTAGCTCTTCCTTATTATGCAAACTAACTGAATTTTTTGAAAGTAATGACTGTGCCATATATTCAGCAGCCTTTTCTTTTTTAGGAATCCATATTCTTTTAACCGCATCATCACATGCTTTTTGATAGGCATCAAAGTCATTCTCCATTGCATATGAAAAAGTAATTAAGCACATGAAGGCAAAAAAATAGATTATCTTTTTTTGTTTTTTCATGAGTATGACTCATGTAATAAAGACAACAAAACAACAATAGAAGCACAACTATTATCCATAAAAATCTCCCCCTTATGAATCCCCGTTAAAACAGATTTTCTGTTTTTTCTATAAAACTCACTATAGTAAGTTTTATAAGTACAAAGAAAGGTTTTTATGCATTTTATACATGTTGTGCAAAGAATTTTTTTTAAGAAACGATAATATACCAACCATGCTGAAGGAGCGCTTTCACGCGCAAAAATTCTTGCTTAAATTCATTATCGAGATGCGATAACCGAACATAAACATCATCACGTAAAATCCAAGGATCAATACCACGACTTTTAGAAGGCAACCACATATCATAGTGTGTTTCATCTCCCAATGTCACTTTGAACGTATTTTTTAATCGATGCAATAAAAACTGTATAGTTTTATCTGATGAATTTGAAAGAATATGCCATACATCTTCATCACAAGAAAAATGAATAACATGATCAGAAAGAAGACCTATTGATAAGCCATATTTTAACAGTTCTCCGGTATAACGATTAATTAAAAGATCATATGCTGAACCAAAATGAAATTCTGTTAAATGCAAGGGAATCATCGCCAATTTTTTTGCCAGAGCTACATCGGTGAAAAACCAACGACCATGCGCAAAATGCAAATCAGCAACAATAGTTGAAATCTCTTCAGGTTGTAGTAAAAGATCAATCACCGCACCAAACATGTTATAATCTAAACGATCTGCACAAAGTTCCGGCAAATCTTGCTCTAAAGCCGTAAATTCAGCATTCTTGTGTAAAATATCGGTGATTAAAATGCCATGTTTTTTTAAAATTTCAGGAATTTCCGTTTGCTGCAAAAACCATTCATGAATATCATCTTGATAAGAACCAGTCAATGAATGATGATTATACACAATCTCACCAGTATGCGAAAAAACCGTATGAGAAACATCATGCAGCAACCCTGCTATTTGTTCCAATAATGATGCATTTACCTTACGCAATAAGCATAAAACACCGATTGAATGATCATAACGAGTAAAACGTTTTTTGGTGCCAACAAAAAATCTGCACCATATTGATTGATTTTTCTTAATCGTTGCACAGAATGAGATGATAGGAGATCCAATAGAACTGGTTCTGTTATGACAAAGGTGCCATAGATGGTGCAAAGAACCTGTGATGGCTGATAACAACGCTTGTCATCAACAGAATGCGCTTGATAAGAAACTGAATTTAAATCTATTTTTTTTGGTATAAACATTATATCTTGTTTTTTCCTTCATTTTGCAAATATTTTTATTAAAAGTAAACAATTTTAATTACATAGGGAGTTTGATCAATGAAATTATTTTTAGACACGGCACATCTTGATGACATACGAGCCTGGGCATACATGATTGATGGTGTCACCACCAACCCCTCACATCTTGCAAAAGAAAATAATGATCCCAAAAAACAAGTATTAGAAATTTGTTCTGTTATGCATAACAAAGATGTCAGCGTTGAAATCACCTACACAGAACCAACGGCAGTCTATCAACAGGCACTAGCCCTTTCAAAACTTGCACCTAACATTGTTGTTAAAGTTCCTTGTCATCACGATTATTATCCGGTGATTGCACAATTAGTGCGCGATGGCGTCAAAATCAATGTCACTTTAGTGTTCACCCTTGTGCAATCACTCTTTATGTGCAAATTCAGGAGTTAGGTATATTTCTCCTTTCATTGGCAGATGGGATGATATTGATATTGATGGCACCAATCTTTTATTTGAAATTCGCAGCATGATTGATCAATATAATTATAACACACAAATTCTTGCTGCTTCAATTCGACACATTCGTCACTTACATGAAACAATTCTTGCTGGCGCTGATGTTGCAACAATACCAGCATCAGTTCTTGAAAAATCATCCAATCATATTTTAACAAAAGAAGGAATGGAACAATTCAACGCCGATTGGAATAAACTTGGCCATCCATCTTTCCCTTAAACCATTATGAACAAAAAAATAGTATCAATATTATTTGTAACCAATAACTATACTCCTTATTCTGGTGGCGTTGTAAGTTCTATTTTTTTACATACAACAGCATTACGCAAACAAGGTCATACCGTCACTATTGCCACACTCGATTTTTTAAATACGCACCACCAACAACAAGAGGAGCATGTCATACGTCTTTATTGTCCTATTCGCTGGATTATGAATACAAATCATATGGCAATCCCGTGGCAAGCAACCAAACAACTGGAACATCTTATAGCAACATTACAACCCACCATTATTCATGTTCACCATCCATTTTTACTCGGCACTGCTGCAAGCCGTGTCGCTCGCAAAAAAGAATACCTCTTGTGTTCACCTATCACACTCTTTATGAACAATATGTACATTACATACCCTATATTCCTCACCTCATTTCCAAACAAATGGTTACTCACCTAGTAAAAAAATTCTGTAACAACGTTGATGGTATCATCGCTCCAAGCAGCATTGTTGAAGAACAATTACAACAGTCACAGATTAAAACTAAAACAGCGCGGATACCCAGTGGCGTTGCAGAGCACTTTTTTTCTGCCATGCCGCGCTTGCCAAAACAACCATCAACAAAAATACAACTGCTCAGCGTCAGTCGATTTGCAAAAGAAAAAAATATTACTTTTTTACTCGATGTTGTTGCCGCTCTTAACCCAACACAATTCAACACAACGTTTATTGGCTACGGTCCAGAAAAAAATAATTTAGAACGGTATGCCTTTCATCACAAAAAAATTTCTCCTCAAGCAGTTCAATTTATCGAAAGACCATCAAAAGAAATACTCTTACATGCTTATTATGCCGCCGATATTTTTATCTTTGCTTCAAAAAGTGAAACGCAAGGAATTGTTTTGGCCGAAGCTATGTCACAAGGAACACCTGTTGTTGCTGTGCATGGTCCTGGCCAACGTGATCTGATCGAACAAGGGAAAAATGGCTTTTTAGTGCACACTCAACAAGACATGCAAACGGTTCTTGAATATATACACGCAAATCCCACGCTGCTTGCCTCATTACAGCACAATGCTTTTGCAACAGCACAGAACTTTAAACCGGAAATAGTTACGCAGAAATTAATCGACTTTTATTATGACGTTATTAATCATTATTCTACGAGCCCAAAAAGAAATTTTGAACTTATCTATTAGCATTAAATGAGAAAAATGATAGTATAAAACAGATAATAATTAATTTTATGTTCATAATTTCGAGGTGTAACAATGATAGTAAGTTTGAGACATAAAACATCACCAATTCTTTTTATAATGATTTTTCTTTTAACAAATACAAACACATCATTATCACTTCATCGCAACCAATTTAAGAATCGTCGAAATTCATTAGAAATAATGCTACCCAAGATGCAACAAGAAGAATTTAATTCTCGATTACAAGAATTTACACAACAACAAAAAAATGCCTACCAACAAACTATAGCGCCTCAACCCAAACAAAAATCTTCTATTGAAGTAACGGTGTTACAACCGCAAAAGCAATTTACTCCAGAAATACTTGCATCAATTAAAGAAGCAATCAGATTCTGCCCAACTAGAATCCGTTAAAAAAAAATCTTATGCTGATATTCACAATATTCAACAGGGCAAAACAACTAAAAGTATTCTCTGTAGGCCTTTTGCTGAAGATCAATCAATATATAAACGAGGCAACGTTACAACGTCTGACAACTCTCCACAAAAGAATTCTCCTGAAAAGACAGCATCTTGTCATGATACTGCGCAAGAAACTGATGAACAAGAAAATGGCAAAGAAAAAGAACAATTTCATAATCTTCAATCTGAACCAATTGACATGACGGCTTCGATATTCATTTATCCAATAGAAGTACAAAATGAACCTATAACTGAAATTGTACGAGAATTACCTGAAAAAAAACTTACCAACGATGAAGCAATGCCTTTTTTATTAACAAACATTACAACGCCTGAAAATTCCCCATTAAATGCTTATCCTGAAAACCTAACCAGCTATTGTGTTGCACGAGATAATGACTCACCAGAAAAAGGTAAAAGAAAACTTACTGACGATACAATAAATCATTCATCAAAGGATGGTGAAAAAGAAACAGAAGAAAAAAATAATGATAATGAAATTAAGTCATATGAAGATTTCTCTTTATGCATAGAAGATTCTTTACAGCCAGATGAACAATTAAGCGCATTATGGCCAGATGAACAAGTAAGCGCATTAGAAAACACTAGCCCCTGTGGAATAATTGCTGCACAAGAAATTCGTAGCCGCAAAAAATTAGATGTATTAAATATGCATGAAAACCCTCAAGCATCTTATCAAAACTACTTAGCAACAATACTATTAGGTAAATCTAATACCTTTAAACTTTCAGATTTGTATGAACAAATCAGCCAAAGGGATCAAAAAGACACTTCAGATATTAATGACCATGACAAAGAAGAATGGGTTACTCTAAGCAACCTACCAAATCCTAAATTTAAAGAATATGAGTGGAAACCAAAAATAATTAATACTGACAAGAAAGAAAATGGCATTATCATTTTTTTTCTTATTCATGGAACCTTTAATGATTCAACTGAATATTGTAAAGATAAAGATGCAAAAATGAGCAAGGATTTAATTAATTTCAGCAGCATGCTTGCTGATACAAATGATTGCGCAGTCAAAATTATTCCTTTTCAATGGTCCGGAGAATTAAGTGTTGAAACTAGAGAAGAGGCCGCTTCAGTGCTACAACGTTATTTTCTCAGTGATGAAGACTGCATGAATGCACATAAAACAATAGCTTTTAGTCATAGCTATGGCGGTGATGTTCTTTTACAATTTGCAAACTTACTCAAACCTCATAATAAAACATTAGATTTAGCTGTTATGGCCGCAACACCATCGGGTGAAGGGACTAAGAAAGAAACAGTTAAAAAACATGCAAGAATATTAGAATATACCGACCCTGAAGAGTGCTTCAATATTAAAAACATTATTCAATGTTTTTCGCGAGGTGATGTAACGCAAGCTTTAGGATCTCGGCATATGACCGTGGGTATATTTAATCCTCTTGGGACCGCTGAAAGAAGATTGCCTTTTCGCATAAGCAAAGACAGAAATGTCGTAAATTGCCATTTTGAGCATAATGGAGAACTTTGTTCACACGTAAGCATCAAATGGCATGCTGCTGCATCAATGCATCTTTTTCTTCCTATGCTCCAAAACCTTTATCCTCATGCGCATGATCTGAATATTTCCACCTGTGATGATAACAGGTTACACTTACCAATTATAACCCTCAGAAATAATATTTTCTCACCTGGCTGTGAAACAACAAACCGTCGTTCATTTCAAGCAAGCATCCTTGGAGAAGAAATGTTTGAAAAACTCTACGAAAGATCGATAGGAACTTATAATACATTGACATTATTTAAATTATTTAAAGAAGGAACGGACGCAGGATATGATCCCAAAAATCAAGGCCGTGAAGACTTAGCTAAACTATTTGAAAAAAACTAAAGAGTTGGGCCGTAGAATATTCTACGGCCCAACATTAAAAAATCTCGTTTATGTTACTCTTGTGGAATACCATCCAAGTGGATTTGTATTTTTTGAATCTGATTTTCTAAATCTTGAATTTGATCAGCGCTAGCAGTGCCACTCGCTTCTAAATCTGCTAATTGCGCACTTAAATCATCTAATCGTGTCGTTAACATGTCATAAATTTCATCCCAATTTCCATCTTGTTGCAACACAACTAATGAATCATCAAATCCTAAACCATAACCATAGTAAGGATAATAACCACCCCAATATTGATTAATAGCAAGGGCTGATAATATTCCTAAGCCAAGCCACAAGCCACCAAAGCCCCAGCCCCAGCCGCCTCCCCAGCCACCGCCACGGAATGCACCATGACGACCTGCAATACCACGACCGCCATGACGTCCACGACCTGCACCGCCACGTCCACGACCTGCATGTCTACCAGCACCGCCACGCCCACGAGCTCCAGCCCTAGTTCCTGCTCTACCTCTAGCGCCTGTTCTTGTACCCGCTCTTCGAGTTCCTGTCGCTCTTGTTCCCGCTCTTCGAGTTCCTGCTGCTCTAGTTCCAGCTCTTCGGGTTCCTGCGGCTCTTGTACCTGCACGGCGAGTTCCTGCTGCTCTAGTTCCACCAGCGCGACGGGCACCACCAGCTCTCATGCCACCGCCACGCATGCCACCACCACGCATGCCACCTCCGCGTCCGCCGCCGCCGCCACCACCACCTCTTCCATCAAGCTGTGGAATCACCAACAGCACCATAAGAATCGATAAAACTATTTTTTTCATACTATTCCCCTTTATCGTTAAAAAATAACAACACTTATATTTTAATTTTTTTATAGTATAAAAATCAACAATTCATTTCAAGATGTAATTAAATCGCCACACTTTGCCTCGTATAATACTAGAAATTTCAAAGAAGTATTTATTATTATGAAATAAAAAAAGGATGACTCTCATGAAAAATCTGTTATTCATATTCATAAGCTGCTTACTGTTTACTATTCGCCTTAAAACAATGTCAGACAGAATTGAATTCATAACACCGTCATATAATGACTGCCATGAGAAACATTATATGCAATACAATTCAAAAGAATTCATTGATCTATTACTGTCATTACAAAAGCCATGCAATGAATCTAAAGAAAGTGCCAGATTAGGGGTTTTAGTAGATCGTTATATTGAATACCAAATAATCAAACTAGACATTGAGCATCAACTTGCAACCCTACAAGCCGAACGACATATTCTTTCAATCCGAGAACGATTTAAACGATATCAAACCAAGCAAAACCTCTAAAACACCAAAGGTTTTAATAATTTTTTTATATTTTCAAAATGAAAAAAAAGTGTTATAATAACAGTATGAAAAAACTTTTTAAACTACATTCACCCTTCATTCCCGCAGGAAGTCAACCTGAAGCTATCAAAAAATTAACAGAAGGAAGACCTGGCATATCAACCCTCCTTGGGGTGACTGGCTCTGGAAAAACGTTCACCATGGCAAATATAATTGCCAATCAGAATAAACCGGTGCTTATTTTGTCGCCCAACAAGACATTGGCTGCACAGTTATATGAAGAATTCTCCCTATTTTTCCCTGAAAATAAGGTTTGTTATTTTGTCAGCTATTATGATTATTATCAACCTGAATCATATATGCCTGCTCAAGATATTTATATTCCAAAAGAAACCAAGGTAAATAGTGAAATTGAGCGGTTGCGTGTCGAATCGACAGCATCCCTTATTAATAGAAAAGATACCATTGTAATCGCCTCTGTTTCGTGCATTTATTCCCTGGGTAATCCTGATGATTACCGCAATTTAGCATTTGCTCTTACGGTAGGCCAAACAATTAAACGGGTCGATTTAATTAACCAACTTATTTTTATACAATACAGAAGAAATGATGTTCAAAGAGACTCGGGGACCTTTGCAGTGATTGGCAACACCATTGAAATCAATTTACCCTATCAAAAAGAAAAATTAAGAATTGAACTCTTTGGCGACACTATTGAAAACCTTCAATGGATTGATAAACAAAATAATAATGTGGTCATGAATCTTGATAATACACTGATTTTCCCTGCCAAACATTTTGTAACAACACAAGAAAAAAAAGATGCTGCCGTAGAAAGTATCACCAATGAAGTTGAAGCATGGGCACCACAATTACCAAATCCGTTATATCAAGAACGTATAAAACAGCGCGTTGCACATGATCTTGAAATGCTTCAAGAGGTTGGCTATTGTTCAGGCATTGAAAACTATTCACGTCATTTTGATGGTAGACTTCCTGGCACAAAACCAGCAAGTTTATTCGATTTTTTTGATAATGACTTCTTACTTTTTATCGATGAATCACATATAGCAATTCCCCAATTAAAAGGAATGTATGCTGGCGATAGAGCACGCAAAAAAGCATTAATCGAATTTGGATTCAGATTACCTTCAGCCTATGATAATCGCCCCCTACAATTTCATGAAATCGAAAGCTATTTTAAGGATACCATTTTTGTTTCGGCAACGCCGTCTGAATATGAACTTGAAAAATCAGATCTTATTGTTGAACAAATTATTCGCCCAACAGGGTTATTAGATCCGATCTTGGAAACTCATCCGCGCACCAATCAAATGAACCATCTCATTGAACAAATTACCGCAACAACAAAACAAGGTTACCGTTCATTAGTTATGGTGCTCACCAAAAAATTAGCAGAAGAATTAGCGCTCTACCTTGAAGAAAAGAAAATTAAAGTTTGTTATTTGCACAGCGAAATTAAAACACCACAACGCAGTGAACTCCTACACAAATTACGTGCTGGCGTTTTTGATTGCTTAGTTGGTGTTAACTTACTGCGCGAGGGAATTGATCTTCCAGAGGTTGCCCTTGTTGCGATTATGGATGCAGATATTGAAAGTTTTTTACGCGATAAACGTTCGTTAATCCAGATTATTGGACGAGCAGCGCGTAATGCTGAATCTCGTGTGTTGTTATATGGTGATAAAATGACAAAATCATTAAAAGATGCCATGAATGAAACGCAACGCAGACGCACCATGCAAGAAGCATATAATACCGAACATGGCATTAGTCCCATAAGTGTGAAACGAGAAGTTACCAAAACAATCTCAAACTTCCAAGCGGCTATTGCCTTGGCAGCCAAAAAACGTTCTCCTAAAAAAGAGACGACAGAAAAAATATCAATTAATGATCGTATTCAAGAACTTGAAGAAGCAATGGTTAAAGCAGCTGAAGGATTCGATTTTGAAACAGCAATTGCTTTACGAGAAGAATGGTTTGCCTTAAAAAAAGACAAATAATTTAAACCATGAGTCAACAGGCACCTCTTGTCATATTAATCATTTTGAGCTATTCTAAGAGAAATAAATATAATTATATTAATTATTAAAACAGAAGGTGGTCATTATGAAAAAATTACATTATGCATTAGTTATTACAGGAATTTTTTTTCTTGTTTTTTCTCATTCTCAACTCTTTTGCGTATACGATGATACAGTAGCAGGCAGAGCCGATGCTAGAGCCAAACGAGCACCATTAAACATACCGAAAAATAACACCTTATTTTCACAAGGCTTTTGGCATGGTTTTATGCCATTTAGATTACTCAGCCCTAGTTCATTCAATGATTTTTACCGTGAAACATTTGGATCAACTAATGGTGACAAAAGTTACTTAAAAGGATTTGGCGCTGGTCTTGGCAGTGGCCTTGTAACAGTGACTGCAACAACATTAGGCGGCATTTATCTTTACAAAAAATTTGTAGAAAAAAATTAAAAATATAAGAAATTTTATTAAAGATTCAAATACAAGAAAAAACTATATTTTTTCTTGTATTTGAACAAGTTCTAAATTCAAAAAATACGTTAATACCGTTCTAATTACCACCAATGCACCCAATATACCAATTTGATAAAAATCTGGATTAGCTATTGTTTTGATGATATCTGCTGCAAGCATAAATTCAACGGCCAAAACAATACTCTTTCCCAGGGTAAGGCGCATTTGATCATTACTCATTATCGGCATCATACCCAGGATGCCCGTCATATAGCGCCCAATACACCATAATGCTCCAGAAGTAATAATAATTACCCCTACAACATCCAAAAATTCAATAAGAAATACAATACCCAAATTTGAAATTATGCTCACCATACTCACTCCCTTCTTTTATGTTACAATAACGATTATTCAAAAGAAAAAGCAATATATTCAAAATACTATCTTATTTTTTATAATATAATAATTTGTATACTATCATTACATTTTACTCACTTAATACATAGGATATTTTTATGAAAAAAACACAGATTTTTTTGTTGAGTCTATCATTTTTCTTACTGTCATCAGCAATGGAAGAAAAACCTGGCTCAAAAAAACCAAAAAAAATTAGCTTTGCGATTGAACCAAAAAAGAAAATTCTCACAAAAGAAGAGCGATTTTCCAGAGAGATGCTCGCACTTAACGCTAAACAAGCGCAAAGAAAAATTAAAGAATGCACCAAATATGCAAAACGAGCCGTAAAACAAGCACAAAAAACCAAAGACAGGACAACAAAAACAGAAAAACTTGATTCAGCTGAAGATTTTTATTGCCAAACCGCTCTCATCTATTTAACTATTTTTGCCTCTGATATGCAAAATATGGATGCTTTTGATAAAGCACAAAACATAATGGAAAAAGATGTCTATTCAATAGGAGTAAAACGGCAAGAATATAATATTAGTTTTTACGTACATCCAAATCTGGAATTCACCTGGAAAAAATTCCGCGAAGCAGAAGACAATTTGCGCATTCAACAAAAAAGAAAAATTTGCTAACATAATTCAAAAAGAGGAGAGCGTATGAAAAAGAAATTAATAGTACTCATAGGTTTTATGAGTATATTTTCAGGATGTTTAGAACAACAAAAAACAAAACATCCAAATTCTATTGAATCAATAAACGATATAATCAATTATTTTCCAACAACAAGCGATGAAATTAAACAAATTGCAGCTGATGCACAAACAAAAACACAAAATTTAATTTCAACCCTACTTACTACACCTCCAGGACAAGAATCATTCGAAACAATTTTTGGTGTTTTTGATAAAGCCATTGCCGCCATGACACGGGCAATTAGTCTCTTTGAAGTTATTTCCCTGACTAATCCTCATGAATCTTTACGTACTGCAGCGCAAGAAGAAAGTGTGCGATTACAGGGAATTTTTATTGATTTAATAAGTCAAAATAAAAATCTTTATAACAAATTATCATCATATGCAGATACCAGTGCAAACCATGAAACATTAAGTGATGCTCAAAAATATTTTATTAAAGAAACACTTGAGTCATATCAACGAGATGGTATAAATTTACCCGAGGAAAAAAGAGATCAAGTGGCAAAAGTTAAAAAAGAACTTGCCGATCTTACCACCCTTTTTGATAAAAACGTCAATGATGATGCAAGCACAATTGAAGTTCCCCTTGAAGGATTAAAAGGGCTTAGTGAAGAATTTATAACAAATCTCAAAAAAAACTCTGAAGGATTATATATTCTGGGTGTTGACTATCCCACCTATCAACAAGTAATAAAACAAGCTGAAGATCAGCAAACACGAAAAAAAATTCTTGAAGCATTTAATAATCGTGCATACCCGGCCAATATAAAAGTATTAGATGCAATTATTGTTAAAAGAAATGAGCTTGCTCAACTTTTAAACTTCCCAAGCTTCTCTCATCTCAATATGGCAAGCGAGATGGCAAAAACACCTGAAAAAGTTGAATCATTTCTAGAAGAATTATTAGAAAAATCACTCAAGAAAACATCAAAAGAATTTGCTGAATTAACAAAAGAGTTACCACCTTCTGTAAACTTGAACCCTGATGGCACCATGAATGCATGGGATATTCAATTTGTTGCTACGTGGTATACCAAAAAGAATTATGACCTAGATCCTTATAAAGTTGCTGAATATTTTCCTATGGAAAAAACCATTGAAGGTCTTTTCAATATTTACCAACAATTTTTTGGTCTTCGCTTTCAAGAACTGCCCTTAACAGGCCTTTGGGATAAAGAATTAAAACTCCTTGCAGTTTATAAAAACGAAACCTTGCTTGGTTATCTTATTCTTGATTTATACCCTCGTGATAACAAACGCGCAGGTGCTTTTAACGCTACTATTATCCCAACGTTACGCACCAAAGATGGCAACATTACCCCTGCACTCAGTCTTGTTGTAGCAAATTTACCAAAATCAACGGCAACTAAACCATCACTCCTTTTGCGCAGCGATGTAAGCACTTTTTTCCATGAATTTGGGCATGCTCTTCATGCATTACTTGGCGCAACTGAATTAGAATCACAATCAGGCACCAATGTTAAAACAGATTTTGTTGAGCTACCATCTCAAATGCTCGAAGAATGGTTATTTGATAAAGATATTCTTTCTAATCTGAGTAGTCATTATGTAACGGGAGAAAAATTATCACCCGATACTCTTGATAAAATTCTTATTTTAAAAAATCTTTCCAATGGAAAATGGATAACCACACAAATACTCTATTCTTTTTTTGCCCTCAAATTATTTGGTCCTGGCACAGAAAAAGATTCACAAAAAATACTGCAAGAATTACAACAAAAACTTGATAAACATATCTTCAGCGGACCCAATGATCATATGCAAGCTGCATTTCACCATTTAACAGGTTATGGAGCACGATATTATAGTTATGTATGGTCAAAAGTATTTGCGCTTGATATTTTTAATGAAATAAAAAAAGCTGGATTACTTAATCCTGAAATTGGTAAAAAATATAGTGATACTATTTTGAGTAAAGGAGGCAGCAAAGATCCTGAACTTTTATTAATTGACTTCTTAGGACGAAAACCAAATTCAGAAGCTTTTTTTAAAGATCTTGGCTTATAATTAATGAAAGAAAAATCATGAAAAAAAGGCTCATAGTAATAGTATCTTTAATTATCATTTTTCCCTGTTGTTTAGAAATAGAATCTTCTAAAGCATTACCTGATGTGGTTAAATCGGTTCATGATGTTGTTGCCTATTTTCCAACAACGAGTCAAGAAATAAGAAACATATCAAATACCACCCAAAAAGAAGTTGAAGAATTAATTTCCACTATAATCAACACTACCCCAAAAGAATATTCATTTAAAACAACTTTTGGTGTTTTAGATAAAGCTTTCGCTCTTATGTCGCGCACAATCAGTCTTTTTGAAATTATTTTTAAACTTAATCCTGATGAAGTTTTACGCAAAATTGCCGAAGATGAAGCCGTGCGATTACAACAACTATTTGTTGATTTAATAGGCCAAAATAAAAATCTTTATAACACCTTATCGGCATATGCAAATACAACATCAAAAAATGAAGATCTAACTGATTCACAAAAATATTTCATCAAAGAAACCCTTGAAGCATATAGACGTGAGGGATTAGATTTACCTGACGAAAAGCAGGATTTAGTTAAAAAAATAAAAAAGGAACTTGCAGATCTCTCGTCACTTTTTGATAAAAATATTAATGATGACATAAGAACAATTAAAGTTTCTCGCGAAGCACTCAAAGGCATTGATGAAGATTTTATTAACGAACTAAAAAAAACGTCTGAAGGTCTCTATATATTAAATATTGATGAGCCGACTTATTATATCATAATGAAACAAGGTGAAGATGCTCAAACTCGAAAGAAGCTCTTTGAAGCAGTTTTAAGTCTTGCATTTCCTGCAAATATGCACGTTTTAGAAGAGATTATTGCCAAGAGAAATGAACTTGCTCAACTCTTGCATTTTCCAAGCTTTGCTCATTTAGATATCGCGGGCCAAATGGCAAAAACACCAGAAACCGTTGAAGCATTTTTAAAAGGATTGTTAGAAAAATCAGCAAAAAAAGCTTCTTTAGAATTTGCTGATTTAACAAAGGAATTACCACCCTCAGTAGTGTTAACCCCTGAAGGCAAATTACAACCGTGGGATCGCCAATTTCTAGATAATTGGTATATCAAAAAGCATTATGATATTGATCCCTTTAAAATTGCTGAATATTTTCCCATGGAAAAAACTATTGAAGGGCTTTTTGATATCTACCAACAATTTTTTGATCTTCATTTTGAACAAGTTCCACTCACAGGCTTATGGGATAAAGAATTGAAACTTCTTGAAGTATATAAAGATACTCTATTCTTAGGTTATATTATTCTGGATTTACATCCTCGCGATAATAAACGAAAAAATGCTTTTAATACAACATTAATTCCAGCATTGCGAACGCATGATCGGAAGATCAATCCTGCACTTACTCTCGTTAATGCAAATTTTCCTAAAGCTACTGCTACAAAACCTTCATTGTTATTACGAATAGATGTAAGTACCTTTTTTCATGAGTTTGGTCATGCTTTGCACGCCTTACTTGGTGCAACAGAATTAGAATCGCAATCAGGCACCAATGTTAAAACAGATTTTGTTGAGTTACCCTCGCAAATGCTAGAAGAATGGTTGTTTGATAAAGATATTCTACATAATTTAAGTAGTCATTATAAAACGGACGAAAAATTATCGACTGATGTCATTAATACAATAATTTCTTTAAAAAAACTTAATTCTGGCAAATCAACCATTGATCAACTCATTTATTCATATCTTGCTCTCCGTTATTTTGGTTCTGAAAAACAAAAAGACACGCAAGACATTCTCAAAAATTTACAAGAAACAATTGATGTTCACACACAATATGATCCCAATGATCATTTCCAAACTTCGTTCAATCACTTAACCGGCTATGGTGCAAAATATTACAGTTATTTATGGTCACAAGTATTTGCGCTTGATCTCTTTAATGAAATTAAAAAACAGGGCTTACTCAACCCTATCATTGGCAAAAAATATAGTGATACTATTTTGAGTAAAGGAGGCAGCAAAGATCCTGAACTGCTCTTAATTGACTTCTTGGGAAGAAAACCAAACTCTGATGCATTCTTTAAAGATCTTGGCTTATAGTAGATGAAAACGTAGACTAATAATGAAAGAAAAAATCATGAAAACTACCATGAAAGTCCTTACAATTATGTCACTAATTACCCTCAATGCACACTCAAAAAATACTGGTTATCCCCTTGAAATGCCGTTGATTCAATCAACAGCAGATGTTGTCGCTCTATTTCCCAAAACACCTGATGAAATCAAACAACTATCAGAAAATACTCTGGCAAAGGTACAACAACAGATTCAAATGCTTATAGCATTACCCCTACAAGAATTAACCTATGATAACACTTTGCGCGCTCTTGATAGGGCAATGGATACTTTTTCCCGCACCACACAAGCCCTAGAGATCATACTACTACTCAGCCCATTCGAACAGCTTCGCACGGCAGCGCAAGAAGAAATCATGAAACTACAATCAGCATCTGTTGATTTATTTAATCAAAATAAAGCGTTATATCATATTGTTGCCCACCATGCACAAACACGCGCCATTACTGAAAAATTATCGCCAGAAGAACGATACTTTGAGCAAGAAACATTAAAAGAATTTATGCGTAATGGCCTTGATCAACCAGATGATAAACGTGCAATAACAAGTAAATTACAAAAAGAATTAGCCAACCTCTGTACCACTTTTGATAAAAACATTAATGACGACACAACAACTATCACCGTTTCTCCAGAAGAATTAGATGGCATTGAACAAGATTTTATCAATAATCTCAAAAAAACTGCCGATGGGAATATAATTCTTGGTGTCGATTATCCCACTTACTATAAGATTATAGAACAATGCCATAATCAAGAAACTCGTAAAAAGCTCTATCACGCATTCTCCAATCGTGCTTATCCAGCCAATATTGAAATTTTAGAAAAAATAATTGCTACTCGAGACAAACTAGCACAACAATTGAACATGAAAAGTTATGCCCACCTTAACATAGCAAGTGAAATGGCAAAATCACCCGATACCGTTGAAGAGTTTCTTCTTGATTTATGGCAAAAAGCGACACAAAAAGAAATGTTAGAAGTTGAGCAACTTAAAGAGGAATTGCCATCTTCTGTCGAACTTTCTCCTGAAGGGAAAATACAACCCTGGGATAGATTATACCTTGCTGAGATGTATAAAAAAAGAAACTACAACATTGATGAATATGCTATTGCTGAATATTTCCCCATGGAAAAAACCGTTGAAGGACTACTCAAAATTTATGAAACGTTTTTTAGTATTACTTTTAAACAAGTTTCACTATCAGGGCTATGGCATGAAGACGTAAGAACTCTGGAAGTGTATCGCGATAAAACTTTATTAGGATATATCCTACTTGACCTTCATCCACGAGATTTTAAATATGGTCATGCTTGTGAAATCACCGTTGTTCCTGCATTACTTTCAGAACAAAATGAAATCAAGCCTGCTGTCGTCGTTGTTGTTGCAAATTTCCCCAAAGCATCTGCTCATAAACCCTCGCTCTTATCACGATCAGATGTAGGAACATTTTTTCATGAATTTGGCCATGCTTTGCATTCTATTTTAGGCGCAACTCGATTAGCATCACAGTCTGGCACCAACACAAAACATGATTTTGTAGAAATGCCTTCTCAAATGCTCGAAGAATGGTTATTGGATAAAGATATTTTACGTAACTTAAGCTCTCATTATCAAACAGATGAAAAATTATCACCTGACATCATTGAAACATTGCTACAATTGAAAAATTTTAGTTCAGGCACATGGGTTTCTCGACAAATATTTATATCGCTTTTGGCTCTTGAATATTTCAAAGCAGGCGCACAAAAAGATACGCAAGCAATCATGAAGCAACTACATGAAAAAACACGGTTATACGATCAATATGATCCAAACAATCATTTCCAAGCATCATTTGGCCATTTAACCGGTTATGCAGCTCGTTATTATGGTTATTTGTGGTCAAAAGTATTCGCTCTTGATCTTTTTGACACCATAAAACAACATGGTTTGCTCGATCCAAAAATTGGCGCTCATTATGCGCAAAGTGTTCTGAGTAAAGGTGGCAGTAAAGATCCTAATGAATTGTTGTTTGATTTCTTAGGAAGAAATCCTAATAATGAGGCATTTTTACGCGATTTAGGATTATAAAAAAAGAATATAAAAGCAGTAGAAGATGCCAACGAACAAGCGTTGGCATCTTCTATTTTGAAGGGAGAAATTATCTACCATTGTTCTTCTTGAATAACATCATACAATTCTGGATCTTCATCTTCATTGTAATAGTAGCCACCATCATACAATTCATCAGCCGCAAGACCCAAACCTAAACCAAGGCCTAATCCAGCACCATAACCATAACCATAGCCACGGCCGCCTCTTCTTCCATAGTAATTTCGATTACCAAAGTTTCGACCACCACCGCGATTCATACCGCCACTACGCATGCCACCACCACGCATACCGCCACCTCGGCTCATACCACCACCACGCATACCGCCTCCGCCGCCACCACGACTTTCAAGCGAAGAAACAACACCCACCATCATTATTAAAAACACAAAAATCGCCTTCAAATACCTATTATTCATACAAAACCTTTCTTTTTTATCGAATACAATAACATGCTATTTTGTTATCATGCTGTATCACACACTACGCATTATATAAATAATACAATTTGAAAGCATAATAAATCAATAATTTTGTATTATTTTCTTTTTTTTGTTTTTGTAGCGCAAAAAAGACTCATGTTACTCACTGAATAAAATAAACTAAAATTTTTCTAGCAACAGAGAGAAATGTGAGTTAGGATAAGCATTATACGAAGCTAAAATTCACAAAAATTTCATTTTGATTAACTAATATGCTAAAAAACTGCGGTATTATATTACGTAATTATTATCCTTATAAACAAAAAATTAGTCTTTTTGATAAGGAACACGGTCGCATTGAAGCGTGCATTAATAACACGCGTTTCAATAATGCCAATCAACTCAATAATGGCACGATACTCCGTTATCAAATAACCTTATACCCATCACCTTGCAAAATAAATGATTTAGAAATACTTTCTATCCCCTTTGCATTAGCAAAACATGACCTGGTATTTTTTCATCACATATTAGAACTCAGTTACTATTTTTTACCCCTTGGTGCCTCAGCGCCAGAGACTTTTGATCTTATTATGTATTTATTTAACACAGCATCACTTAGCTTTAATAAACAACTTATTCTCTTTCGTTTTTTTATTTCTCTTGGCATGTACCCTGAACATATTCCCTTTGAAAAAAGTTATTTTATTTATTTAGCTTCACAAAAATTAGATATATTCTTTAAAGAAAAACTTGACGAAATACATCACAAAGTGCTTGAATCGTGGTTATTACAGTGCATTGCAATGCACCCCAATAAAAATCAATTTAAAACAATTTCACATGAAAAAAATGTAATGGTGTCCAATGAAAAAATATAATCAACTCGTTTTGGCAATACTTATACTCATGCAAGCTACACATTTGCAAGGCAGTCTTTTTGATTATTTTAAACTTGCTGTAAAAAAAAATGGGCCCACACAAGCAAAAACACGCTTCCCGCTCGGTATTACTGAAAAAAAAGAGCAGCTTCAACACTTACAAAATGATTTAACGGAACTACAAAACAATCAAAAAGATTTTTCAGAAAAGACTCAAATTAATCTTGATCAAACAACAGCACAAATTAATGAGATAAAACAACTTATTAAAGATTCCCCAGCTTCAGAAGCTGGATTTTTAAATAGAATAATATCAATTCTCAATGAGACATATCAAACACTCTTTACTCTACAATTTTCCTCAAAAGAATTATTAAAAATTATTGAACAACATATCACCTTACTAGAAGACTTTTTAAAAGATCCAGAATTCAAATCATTAGATCTAAAATTACATTCTTTTTATACCTTCGAAGAACTGCAAGAACTTTCAAGAAGAATTGTCGCACAAGAAGACAAGGTTAAACGCCTCATTGAACAAAAAAATGAAGCGCTCGTTGATCTTGATAACCGTAAGCGTAAAATAAACATACTCAATAAAGAATATCAAGAACGCAAAAAAAGACAGGAAGAATTCAGTTCAAAATCTACAGTGCCCATTGCATCAAATGAAAACCCAGAACTTGATTTTAGACAAGAAGGAAAATTATTAGATGTTGAAGAAACATTTTATCGTTTTGAAAAGCAATTAGCAGAACTAAAGGTACAAGAAGCAACACGCAAAATAGCTTTTTTTGACACTTCCATTGCTCTTGAATCAGAAAAATTAAAATTATTAAAAGCACACTTTGCACGTGTTAAAGAGTCTTTGAGAATTGAACCAAAAGATATAAAAGTTGCAAAAGAAAAATTAGAATTACAAAAAAAAGAGTCATTGAATTTACGTGATGGCTTTTATGATGCTATAAAAAAAGTAACAATTTATCGCGATGGCATCATTAAAGAAATAGAAGCATTAAAAAAAAATTATACAAAAATCGATAGCAACACTTTAGGATTAACAGATTGGAGCGTGATTCCAAAAACTATTGATGCTTATACAGCACTTGCTGAACTTGGCTTAAAAAGCTCACAAATCACGTTACTTGAAAATAAGATTGAAACATTAAAAGCAAATATTGAAAATGAAAAAATAGCTTTTAAACGCAAAGAAATTGAAGTCGACATTCTCACTTCTTGGTATAAAATAACGCGTCGTCAATTTAAAACTACTGATGAAATCGATCAAGAACTAAAACGCTATCAAGCATTAGTCACTGAATTATCTCGCGATGAAGCTGCAGCAAGAGAAAAAACAGCAACAATACAAAATGCTCTGGCGGCACAAAATAAAGCCCTCAGTAATATTAAACTTATTATTGCTGATCTAAAAACACAAAGAACTAAACTTTTCCGCGGCAATCTTCCTATTTATAACGCAAGTATTGCTCGATTTACCTTGGCAGAAAAAACATTAGAAGAACAAATAGAAGAAAGTAACCGACTCTTAAAAATTTATACGGCAAATTTAACAACAATCCGCAGCACCAGCCAAGAGTTGGTGAGCATTATTTCTACGCTTGAAAGCAAAAGTATTTGGCAACGATCTGAGTATGCTATTTCATGGAAAGGTATAAAAAATATTGGTAATGATTTTTCATTATTCTTCAAAGATATTGCTACCCTTGGCTCATTGTATATAGCAAATTTTGACGCTCAACATGTAACCAAAATCACCGCACATTTTGGTCATCATCTCATCGATCTCTTTTTATTGATTCTCAAGATTTTGGCACTCATTTTTATCTATTTTATGGGAAAAAAATATCTGCCTCAAGCAAGCAATTATTTCATGCGTTTCACTCCAACAAAACGATGGTTATTACTTGCATCGCGAACAATAGGGGTCATTCTCAGCTTTATTAATGATTATTTCTTATCAATTTTTTGCTGGTTTGCTTTATTCACGCTCATTTATTTTGATGTAATCATTGACCTATTCTTGCAAGTAATGTTTTATTTGCTTTCTATTATTTATTTTATCTATCTTATCAATCGCTTTATTGCCTATATCATTGCTTTTAACAAAGAACACAACTCATTATTATTTGGACAACAATTCCAAAAAAGATTCTCTTTTGTATTTTCATGGTTTGGCTATTTAACCGTTATATTACTTTTCTTTCGAGAAGCATTTATTTTGGCAACATACCATGCATCTGAATTCCCAACGATTTTATTAGCAACCTATTCAATTATTATCAGAACACTCATTATATTTTCAATTGGCAAAGATGAAATCATCAGTTTTATACCTTCGCGAGGAGCTGTTTGGCAAGCAGTTGCAGACTTCATTAATCGTTATTATTACCCGCTGTTAATTTTTATTATTATTCTCATGATAATCAGTGATTCCTATGTCGGCGGTTATGGCAACCTTGTTTCCTATGTTGTGTGGGGCGTTATTGGCACCATGATCCTCATAAAACTCTTATTAGTTGGCCAAGATCACTTAAAAAAGAAAGCTTCAAAACTATTTTTTGCAACCGATGAAGAAACAATAAAAGAACGTTTTGTCTATGCAAAAACATGGTATGGTCTTTTTGTTGTTGGCTTATTTGTTGTTTTTAGCATTATTGGTCTTATTCTTAGTTTGCGTATTTGGGGAAAATCAACCTCATGGCAAGAGATTAGTTATATTCTTAACTATCCACTTTACCCATCAAGCTTTGATGTCGTAACCGGACAACATATCTGGCTTACCCCCATGACAATTTTATCTCTTCTTGGTTTTATTTGCGCTGGTTTTATTCTTGCATTTACTATAAATCGATTCGTTTTAATTCGTATTTTCCAACTTCTCCCTGTTGATATCGGCATCCAAAATACTGTTTTAAGTTTGTCGCGTTATCTCATCGTTATCGCAGCAATTTTTCTTGGCTTTCAATGGGCAAATTTAGGCTGGTTACTCATAGGAATTGGTTTAGTAATCGGTAGTATCGGTTACATAGTCAAAGAACCAATAAGTGATTTTATCTCTTATTTTATTATTCTTGTACAACGCCCTCTTAAAATAGGCGACTTGGTTATGGTAAAAAATAATTTGGGTGTTGTGCGTCACATCACCCCACGATCGGTAATTATTCGTACAAAAAATAGTTATACCGTCATCGTTCCCAATGCGACTATTATTAATGAAACAGTACATAATTGGAATTATTCACGAGGATTCATTGCTTTTGATGATATATTTATCACTGTTCCTTATAGTGCTGATCCACTTTTTGTTAAATCAATTATTGAAAAAGTTCTTGATGCAAATACAGACCTTCTCAAAAGCCCAAAACCCATCATTCGTTTAGAAAATTTTGGAGAAAATGGCTATGAATTCTTGTTACGCGGTTTTTTGAGTAGCAATAAAACATTAGAAATTTGGGATATCGCCAGCAATGTTCGTTTGGCATTAGTACAAGCATTACAAAAAGAAAGTATTTATATTGCTCTACCAACACGCTTGATTATTAATGAACAACAAAGGACGATAAAAGAATAATTAATGCTTCTTTTTGCCTTCGGTTAATTCTTTAATTTTTTCAAGCCAACCAAGTTTTATGCAACCGTATAAAATAAGGCACAAGGCACCGCCTATAACAAAAAGATTTAACCATCTTTGAAAAAAATTAAAGGCATATAAAAGAATTAAAATACCTGAAACAATACAGATTATACCTTTTTGTGCATCTGATAATGAACGGAAATGAAAAGCCATCACTCACTCCTTTTTTAATAGTTAATTAACTCTTATTTTTTATACTATAAAAGAAGTCAGTAACTATTTTCAATATTCTTACTATGTTATTGAAATTTTCTCTTGTTTAAAAAAGTAATAAAAGGCTTTGCGCCATTGCGCAGAGTGCGTTCTTGTGTGCTGAAATCAACATGATATAAACCAAATCCTTGATTATACCCATCACACCACTCCCAATTATCCATCAACGTCCAATAATGATAGCCGCGCACATCAAAACCATCTTGAACTGCTTTTGCAACGGCATATAAATGCCTATTGATAAACGATTCTTTTATACCATCAGCTTTATCAGCAACACCATTTTCAGTCACATACATCGGTATACCAAGCACTGAACATCGCTCAATTGCTCGATACAATCCTTCAGGATACACAACATTACCCTTTTCAGTTATGTGCTCATAAGGGTGTATTGCCACGGCAAAAGGTTGTTTAAATCGATAAAATAATTTAAGTGATGTATGAGAATAATAATTTATACCAATAAAATCTAATGATTGTTGTGCATGTTTATTTATGCCATCAACAAGAGTGTACCCGGGAAATCCCCACACAAATTTTCCTGTTTTAAAATAATTAATCGTAACTTGATTCAAAAGAGTATCAAACAAATGCGCAACTATTTTTTCAAGTGGATGCCAAGCATGATAAGGATCCAACGGTTGGATAACATGTGCAAAGCCAATTTGCAATGCTGCATCTTCAGGAGCACGCTTTTTAAATGCCTGATACACGGCAATATGAGCATCCAAAAAATTGCGCAGCACAACACCAGCTAAAGTTAAATCATGTCTTCCTGGAGGATAATGACCACGAAAAAAACCTTCCAAGGCATACCCAGAAGGTTCATTGATCGTCATCCATGTTTTTACGTCATTATGCAAATGTTCAAAAACATACAAAGCAAAACGCACAAAATAAGCGATGTTTTCTACTTTTTCAAAACCACCTTTTTGCTCAAGCCATTGCGGTGAGGTATGATGCCATAACATAATAATTGGCTTGATACCACGCGCACAAAGCGCTTTTACCAAAGCAAGATAGTGCTCCATAACCTTATCATCAAAAACACCTTCTTCTCGTTCTAATTTGCTCCAAGAAATTGAAAATCGATAAGCATCAAAACCACCATCTTGAATTAATTGAATATCATCTTCCCACCGATTCCAATGATCACATGCATGCCCAACCTTTTGACCATCTTTAATATGACCATCTTCGTTTTCCCATGCAACCCACGTATCAGGAGCAATCTGATCATCGTAATAATAAGGCCCTTCAAGCTGATATGCTGAGGTTGCAACACCAAACTCAAAATCAAGAGGAAATGCCAACGTAGCAAGAAAATTATCTTGTTCACTCTTAATTACTGACCAATCCCATCGCAATGGTGATTTAGAAAGTATTTTCACCTTTGTTTGTTGCTTGCAAGTATGCTTATCAGCGGCTTGAAGAGAGCATGTTTGAAATAAAATAATAGTTAATAATAAAATTTTTTTTGCATAGTTCATCATGCTATTATTTTCCTACTGGATCTTCCGAGGGTAAAAATTGTTCTTTTTTTAAATATTCTTCAAATGCTTTGGGATCTTTAAAAACAAACCCTTTGATTTTTGGGTCAAATTTTTGAGCTCCTTCAACATTTTCCTTTTTATCATCAACAAAAATAGTTTGCTTATTTTTTATACATTCTTCATCATTATTACAAAATTCTTTGTTAACCTTTTTGTGAAGTCTTTTATAAAATTTTTTATCTGGTTTTTTACCATTGCTCTTGCCAGAAACAAAAAGAATATCAAACAAATCAAAAATTTCTTTCCGCGATTTTTTATGATGCGCCAAAGAGTCTTCGTGCATATTTGATGCCAATACTATTTTAACACGATTGGCTCGTAATTTTTTTATCAGTGCAATAGTTTCTTGGTTAGGTTTATCACGTATTTCTAAACATTCATATAACCCATCATAATATTTTTTCAAATGTGGAAGATCACGAGCTAAACTATCAATCGAAACATCTTCTCCTTGTATGCGTTTCCATAAAACTTGCAAACTAGCACTATGCAAATGAATATCAAGAATATTCTGCCAATACAAATTGGCAAAACAACTATTTGCACTATGTTTATCTTGATCCACGACAACATCATGGTAATCAAAACGAGCTTCCTTAACCGGTTCTGCTTGATTTGTTTCATCAGCAAAACAAATTAACGAACTAACTGCCAAAAAATTGAACATCAAACTTTTAAAGCGCTTATTCACTATCATTTTTTTCTTCCATCATGTTTTGATCATATTCTTTTTTAAATTCTTCCGGCGTGACAGCACGAATATTAAGCTCTGATTGTTGCACTGCGCTTTCTATGATACATAATTCTTGCAAAGCCGCGCAATTCCTATGGAACCTGCAGCGATAGCAAAAGATACTGGAATTAATGCTGATGTTATATACTGAACCTTCTTGTGCATCTTCTCTTCTTCAAGATTCTTCTCAAACTCTTCATCTTCTTCATCAACTACTTTTTTTTCAGAAATATACCCTTGATTTTCATGCCAAATTAACGAATCAGCAAGTTGCTTAGAATCTGATTTCTCTAGTGCCATAAACCCTTGCTCTAACTTTGTATATAACATTGTCAACGCACTATGAGCCAAAAGACCTAATCCGCCAATTGCCAGACAATTTTTAATTGAAAAATCTAATCTAGATGACTTAGTGCCAATAAGAGCAGCGCCAAAAAAGGGAAGCGATGATAAAGCTCCGCACATAAAATCTTTTTTTATAGTCCCATGCCAGTTAGGCAAACCATGTATTTTCTTTAAAAAGCAACTCGATGCTGTAGCCAAACCTGCTGCCATCATTGTAGCTACGGGCGCTACATTATGTTTTATAGCCGCACCAGCAGTTTCCATGCCACTTGCCCTATTAAAAACACAAATAGAAACAAATAGCCATACGATCAATTTTTTATTCTTCACGATAATAACCCCCTTAAACCATAATTTTGATATAACCTCTATATTCTATTATACCATAAATATTTTTTTTGAAATGCCCCTATTTTTTGCGCATTTTTTGCAATTCAACACAAGATTCTGTATTTCCATGCCTCGTGCACGATCTTTTTTTATTTTGCAAATTCGATCGCCAATATTTTTCAGGAAGAGGAAGATAATAACGAGGCCCAATGATTTTCTCTAGAATCCAATATTGTTCTATTTTTTTAGGTTCTTCTTTAGGATATTTTTCTTGCAATCGTTTATATTTACTTCTAACTGTTTTTACCCGGCATTCCACGTATCGTTTCAAACCATCAACATCTGCCGTTGATTGGCATTCCATTTGTTTTAATTTTTTCATTTCGCGTTCTTTTGCTTTTTGTAAACGCTTAGTGCGTTCTTGCACAAGATGCTGCTTAATATCATTAGTGATGCCAGGAAAGTATTTATCAAGAAACATTGGTACCTTACCAAACGTTAGTGGCGTCTTTTCTTTTTTTTCAATCTGCTGCATAGCTTTTTCTATCTCAGAGAAATAACTCAGTTCTCTTTCGATTATTTTTTCTGATATAAAACATGCTTCCTCTGTACCTTCAATACATTCCCTGTTCAATGCAACGAGCCCGTATTTTTCAAGTTCAGCTTCGAAAGCTTCTAGTGTTGCAAATCTTTTTTTACATTCATACATGTCTTCCCATGTTATGCCAAAAGCATTATAAGCAGCTAAACACATAATACTCATCACTAAACAATATTTTTTCACAGAGAACCTTTCACAGGTAAAGTAAATTTTTCAACACAATCTTTTTCTAATGCTTCAACAGAACTAAACAACAAACCTTGCATCTTTATTTCAGGTTGCTGCGCAGCACTGACATTTGTATCAATAAGTATTAATTCAGGTGCATCACTAGGTTTATATTTTTCATTAATCATAGAGCGCAGTTCATGATAATACTCTTTCTGGAGTTTATGCATTTTTATACCCGAAACAAAAAGCACGTCATCAAACAAATCAAAAATATCTTTATGAATTTGCTTGTTGTAATCACAGCTTTCTTTCATCATTGAAGTGGTAAAAACAAGCTTTATACCCTGCAGTTTCAATTTTTTTAATACCTCAATAAGTTCCTCATCAGGTTCTTCTAAAGTAATAAAATTATAAATTTCATCCTTATATTTTTGTAGTTCTCGAAACTCTTTCAACACAATGCCTACCGATAATTTCTGTCCACGCAATTTTTTATAAGCAAGCACAAGTGCCACCCGTAACAACATGGGAAATTCACGTTGATGTTTCACCAAAAACACAAATGCTTCACGCGGCTTTTTCCATCGTTTGTTATGAAAAACAAGAGCCTCATCAATAACAACAATCTTTGCATGATCCAACTCTTGCACACAAAAAATTGTTTGCGCAACAAACAAAAAAAATAAGAAAAATCTAACACATTCTTTTTTTATCATCATACAATAATCCCTTTTCTCATTAGAAAAGCCCTGGAGGTTATCCAGGGCTTCAATTACTTTTTTATTTTTTACAATCACTACGTTTATGCAGCATGCTCAGGCAAGTAACCCAACGCAATAAGATTTTTTTCTAACTTTTCAGCTGAAAGAAACCAAATCGGCCGCACATTATAATCAGCAAACTGCGCAGCATCGCAATGTCTTTTATGAGCATCAACATACACATATTCTTGTTTGATAGTAAGATGAGCAAGATCATTCACTACATTGCGCAAACCCACAAAAAATTCATTGGAAGGCTTATACCCATGTTCTTCAGAACCATAATAATAAGCATCAAACAAAGCAAATAATTCTGGATACATTTTTTGTAAAAGTCCCATAACTTCTTCTGATTTATTCGTTGCCAATACTAAGATAACGCCTTCTTGTTTTAATTTTTTTAGAAGATCGATCATTGCTTGATTTGGCTGATCAAGAGTCACCAATTCATAAATTTCTTGTTCATATTGAGCTAAATGAGGATACTGTGCAAACATTCCTTTGAGAGAAACTTTATCAGTCATGTGCTTATACAAACAAACAGCTAAAACTTGCAATCCGCGAGGTATTTCACGCCATGGTTGCTTTGAGAATAATTGACTTATTTTCTTGAGCATTTCAGTTTTCTGTTGTTCAGCCATAACATGTTGAAATGACATGACAACAGCTCGCTTGCTTGCTTGCACAACACTTGAATGCATCGTCAAAACTGAAAAAAATAATAAAACTGCTGCAATTTTTTTACTGTTAATCATAACATTCTCCGCAAAAATAGAAGGGTAAAATTTTTTGCTCATTATGGCATTTTATGAAAAAAAAGTCGAACTGAAAGTCTCTTATTTCAAAATAGAGCAAGTTATTGAAATAAGAGACTATTATTTACGGCGTTATTTCATTTTCTACTGATTTTTTGAAATAACAAATTAAACTACTGATTCATCTTGGCTTACTTGAAAATGCATTGATTGCCTTTGTTTTTCTGCTTGTCGCCCGCGAACCCAATTTGTTATGGCCGCACCACAGCCATAGGTGCAAACCCCTAACGCACAAATGCCAAGTCCAACGGTTGTTCCTGCCATTATTGGCGTTGCATGATCATTATCATCAGTTTTATAATCATCAACAAGAAGTACTGTTGCCCATTCTCCTAGACCAGCTGCTATTGTTGTGCCAACACATAAGCCTGTCGTACAAAGACCAGAAAAAATTTTGCAACCCAATGACATTGACGGCAATTCTTGCTTAGGTTTTTTAACCTTTTTTAAATAAATATGGGCGCCATGTTCTAACCCACTGTTAAGCTTATATTGATCATCAATAACTACTTCAAAAAGTTGACCTTTTTCCCCATCATCTTCTTGCATAGCAAAAGTTGTTGTTATAGAGAAAAATGCACACATCAAGCCACCAAAAAATACCATTTTCATAAAATTCACTCTTTTTGTTATGAGAAAATAAAAGACAAGCACACCTTACTATTTTGAACAAATCTATGCAATGGTTTTTTTTACTGTTCTTCAGTTCCGAACGTAAATGCATAAGCTGAAACTCCTGAAGGCATAAGAAGACTCAATGTATGTCGCCCGTTATCACCACGCAAATCAAGAATATCATACATGCGCGCTTCGTGAACAAGGATTTCTCCCTGCTCATTCATATCAACAGAATGATAGTTGTGTGCTACTTCTTCATTATCAAACATCACATGAACAGCACGAGGCTCATCAGATTGCATCACAAGATACACACGATTAGCAATAAAATTAAGATCCATTCTGCTCATGTCACCCTCAGATTTAATATATTCAGGAGTAACATACCATGCTCCCTTAAGACCAATATAATCATTGGCAAGAGGCTCTTGATAGGAATAATCGATCTTTTGATTTTGCTGAATTGCTGGTGATGTTTGATACTGCTGAGCTCGCGCAAAGCCAAGATATAATTCCGGCGTTTGTGCTTTTCTGAGTTGTATTGGTGTTTCTACCATACCTTTTGCACCAAGTCCTAATAAGGCACGGATTGCATTTTCAGTTTCTTGATAACCACCTTCGCCAAAATGGCGTTCTTTAATAGCACCTTGTTGATCAATTAAATAATGAGCCGGCCAATAGCGATTATTATAAGCGCGCCACGTTTCATAATTACTATCAAGAGCAACAGGATATTCTATGCCAAATCTCTTTACGGCATCTTGCACATTTTTTATATTTTTTTCAAAAGCAAATTCTGGCGTGTGAACACCCACTAAAACAAAACCTTTATCTTTATAATCTGCATACCATTGTTTTAAAACGGGCAAAGTACGCACACAGTTAATACAACTATAGGTCCAAAAATCAACTAAAATGACTTTGCCACGCAATGTTGTCAGCGACAGCGGCTCGGTATTAATCCAATCCGCAATACCAACAAAATCAGGTGCTTGAGATTCAAGAATCCCTCCCAAAGGGTTATTCACCTCTTTTATTACCACTTTCTCTAACTCCTTTTTAATTAAACTAGTATCTTCAAACGTAATCATAGGAAAATAGTTAAGAGTAAATTGTTGCAAAATAACATCCACATGAAAGGCAATGGCAAGTGCAGCAAAGATCATCAATAAGCCAAAACATTTTCGAATAATTTCTGCATAGGTACTCACCATCCTTGCTGAAGAGACAATTTTACTGCCGCCATAAGCAATTAAAAACATAGGCAATGCAGCGCCTAAACTATACATCAGCGTAATCAAAACAGCAGCACTGGTTATAGCACGTGTTGCCGCCAACGTAGAAATTGCTGCTAAAATTGGCCCTGCACATGGCGTCCAGATCAAACCAAGCGCAATACCCAATACAATACCACTCAAAAATCCAGAACCGACTAACGATGATTTGCCTTGTATAACATTGCCAATCCGCGCAATTCCTGAAAAATAGCGCACGAGCATTTGTTCAAATCGAGGAAAAAAAAGTGTACAGCCAAAAAAAATCATGATAACAATAGCCGCATACCGTAAAAAATCTGGGGAAATGCCAAATGCATGTGCAAGACTTGTCAAAGTAAGCGTAAAAAATGCAAAGCTCACCGTAAATCCAAGAATTACACCAATTGGTCTAAAACGCCCTGAACCAACACCACTTGCCAATAACAAGGGCAAAATGGGCAAAATGCATGGCGAAAGCACGGTAACTAACCCAGCAAGAAAAGAAAAAAATAATAAAATGATCATCATATACCCCTTATCATAGATTATACATTCTTATCAATTCTCCATCATTTTCAAATAAATAATCAATATTTATCTGCAGCATTTATCTGCAGCGCAAAAAACATTTCTATTTTGATTAACGGGTTGAATATTCTTTATAAATATGGTATATATAAAAACAATATATATGTTTTTAATGGCAGGTTTTTTATGAGAAATATACTTTATTTCGTTCTCTTGTGCTCGTTTATAACATTCTCTTTTTCAATACAAGAAAACAATGATCCTTTTTATCATATTTTACAAAAAGTGAAAAAAATCGATCCCCAAGCATCTCCAGAAGAATATCAAATTCTTTTTCAAGAGTTGCAAAAAAACAATCTTTCGGTGAACAAATGCGTTGAATTACTTTTAGAAAGAAAAAAAGAAAAAGGCTTTAAAAGCACGCGATATTTTAATGATGAAAATAAAGCAATCATCAAAAAAATTCACGCTAAGCAACAAGCTGAAGACGCACATAAAAAAATCAAATTAGTCGTACATCTCTCACCCGACATTAATCTCAGCCAGGAAGAAAAAAAAGAAATTTCAGCAACATTCTCAGATCGTTATAGCGTAACGTTAAAAAATGCAGAAGAAATATATGATCGAAACAGATTATATAAAAATAGCGATTTAAGCGCTCTAGAAGGAACATGTTGCCGCAGAAGAATACAAAATCTGCACAGTAATGACCTTACAGCAATTATTCCAGGATCTTATCATGTTTATATAGGAATAGATTTTGTACAAGCAACACCCAATAAACGTAAGGCTATGCTTTTGCATGAAAAAAAACATATGGAAAATAATCATCAAGTCTTACTCGAGTGTCTGGAAAAAATGATCGAAAAAAACATCAAAGTTCACGATCCGCATAAACCATATTTTTTACCAGGAAACACACAATCAAAAGCTTTTTCTCGAGCATTAGAAGCAGAGGCCGATCGATTAGCAATTATCTCCAGTGATCTTGCCACTGCTGCCTGTTTTAATGATTATATAACTGACGATGAAATTGAAAGTGAAATTGAAGATGAAGAAATAGCAAAATTCAAAGCACATCAACGATTTAGAAAGCGAGCTGAATGGTTTTTACGCTTATACAACCTTAAAAAAGCCGAAGAAATTGCACAGCAAAATGGTTCAAGTTCTTGCATTCAAGGCGCGCATGATTCCCATAACCTCAGAAATCTTAATACGCGACTTGCTGAGCAAAACATACGTGGATTGCATTTCGGGATGAAACTTCTTCCAATACCGTTGGCGATCCTCAAGTCTAAAAAATTTTTTTGCAACCTTAAAAACATTGCGCGCAAACCATTGTGAAAAAAATCCTAATCCTTGCATCTGCCCCAATTGAGCTCTAGGCACGGTACCAATTGAAAAAAAAGCACAGCCTTCTGCTCGCAATACAGTAAGTGCTGATAACATTAAAAATTCTGAAGTGACCGTTGGCGCCTCAGGAATAACCATTGATATATTCAAAACCCATCCATGAAAAGCGTCAATACGATTCAACATCAAAACGCCTATAACTCGCCCATTATGCTCAGCATAAAACCATCGTTTATGTATTCGATCAGCAAACACATTGACCTGCAAATAATAAATTTGTGGCCCTTTTCGATTCTGCAACCAACTATCACGAACTTCTTGCATCGCTTCTTCTAATTGCTCATCGTAATCACAATATTCTTTAACCTGAATACCATCACGAATAGATTGATTATATTTATTACGCAATAATGAAGCTTTTTTTCCTTTTTTATGTGTTGGATCTATTGTGGGATTAAGAATAACTTCAACACCACATTCAATAGCAGAACTGCAATACCGATTCATAGACCATTTCATGAATTGCTCAGAAGTTGCAATATAAATAACATTCTTATCCTGCGCAGAACAAAATGTATGAAATTCTCTCATCAATCCTTCAAGACTATCATGCGGACAAACTGGATCACCAATAACAACAACATATTTTGATGCCATGCGATAGCCAATAACGCCATCAATTGATTCAGCGCTAAAAACTTTACACGCAGGATCAAGCAAAGCAATAGAGGCAGAATTTCCCCAGCGATATACACACTCCGCTACGCTCTGATCTTGTTGAGACAAATAAATGTTTTTTTCTTTTATACTTGTTATATAGTTTTTCATCTTATTTTTAGTTTGTCTCGAGCTAATAACAAAAAGCAACCTTTTTTTATTTTTTAAAAATTTATGTCCCAAGCTCCCCATAAAGTGACGATTCGTTTTAAGCCAAATAATTTTGGCCTATGATCAAAACCATAAGAAATTGCCACAGCAAAACCGGCCGGATGATCTCGTAATAAAAAATAATGTTGCATGAATATACAACAGATAAGGCTTACTTTTTTTACTACGTTCCTTTTCATACCATTACTTCATAATTTTCTGGCGATCACCATAATTGTTTGGGGACGATTTTTTTTGGGAGCATATTTACCAAGGCCATACCGTAGAAAATATAAAAAATAATAATAACTATTTTTTAAACACTTTTTTAGCAAAGCAATAAAAGCATTTTGAGCGGATACTGCGTTTTGATCGAAATACTTTGTTGAATCTACCATTTCAGGAGTATTTTTGAGCGATTTTAACCATCGCATAAACGAAAGCTGAGGAACAATTGAATACCGATAGAAACCAACAAGCTTGAAACCCGTCTTTTCTAAAAGCAAAGATATCGTTTGTTCACTAAAAAAAAAGAGATGATCTGGATATTGAAAACTAGAAAACAGCGGATAATAAGCAGCATCAACATCGCCTATATTGCCCGTTTCAAACATAAGATAACCATTTTCACCCAACAAAGCATGCATCGTGCCAAACTCTTTAATGGGATCATGAAAGTGACTAATCACATCACTATGACAAATAACATCGAAAGTAGTACCAGAAAATGAATTAATGGCGAGCGGTTTTTGCTCACAGGGAATATGCAATGTTTTTTGCATAAATTCAGCTTGATCAGGATTAAGTTCCAAACCAAAAGGCTCAAATCCAAGGCGACGCGCTTCATCCAAAAAATATCCTGCACCAGAGCCAATTTCGAGTATTTTACCTTTTTTGATATATTTTTTGAGAATAGCCAGATGATGTCGGGCATATAAGCGCTTTAAAAAGCTACCAGCAATATGTGATTGTGCCGTTATGTGTGCATTACCGTGACCATAAATATCAAGCACTTCATCAATCATTGGCCGCGGGGAAATATAAATTAATGAACAATCAGAACATTTTTTGCCCTGATATCCATCTTCTTCAATGGCCACATAATTACTTTTTTTTGCACAAAAAATGCAGGCTATATCTTCCATAAAACTCTCTCCTTGCCTAAATATATAAGTGCTTAAAAGATATAATTTGCTTAATGAAAAGTCTAGTTCGCATAACTTAAAATGAGATGTATAATTTTTTGCAAGACTTAGAAGAGAGGAATGTCATTGCTGTATGTGTTCAGAGTTTCGGTGAATAATTTTTTACACAAAGTGGCAATCAAAGTTGAATTGTAAGTTTTTTAATTCCTTAAACGGGTATGCCGGTTTCTTTCAACAATTCGGATGGTACTTTGCCATTCAAACCTTGATGCGGCCGATGTTCATTGTGATAGAAATTATATCCAAGAACAGCATCTTTTAATTCATCGATTGTGTTAAAGATGGATCCTTCAATAACTTCATCATCAAAAGAACGCCAAAATCTTTCAATTTTTCCATTTGTTTGTGGTCTATAAGGCAAAGTTCTTCGATGTTTAATCGCAAAATGAAGTAGCAATCGTTCAAAAGGATGATTTTTTAATTTTTCTGGCGTTGAACAAAACTCAGCACCATTATCTGTCAGAGCTTCATCAAAGGTGATATTATATCGTTGGTTCATATGTAAAATAATATCCATCATAGCAAAGGCAACATCAATTGCCTTTAAAGATTCAATTACTTCGACCCAAACTATTCTCGAAAAATCATCAATTACACCCAATACAAAATATTTCTTTTTAGGTTCAGATTGTACAATTCCCTTAGGTAGGTAATGGCAATCTATATGAGCTAATGATCCTGCAAATGTTCTCACAATCTTTCTTTTTTCCTCTTGCACTAATTTAGTTAATTTAGAAACACCATATTTTCGTAAAGTTCGATACACTGAACTTGCAGAAAAACCCTTTTTAATCAAAGGATTTTTTTTGAGGGCCGCAGCGATAACATACCTATTTAAACCTGATTTTCGGTATTCCAAAATTTTTTTTACAAGGCTATCATCTGCAAGTGGAAGTTCCTCAAATTTAGGTTTAGGACCACGCCTTATAGGCAGTAGAAGTTCGGGAATTCCCTGGGCCGCTTTATAGCGCCCATAAAGTTTATAAAAATTCTGGAAACAGAGCTCCCTGGCTTCAAAAAATTCTCGAACAAACCTAAATTGTGGATGCTTTTTTGCCTTAACAAGCTCATATTCTTCTACATATTTTAGCATGTACTTTATTGAATTACTAACCAAAGTAGGATACGATGTATTTATACTCACAAAAGAACTCCTGTGTTAAAATTGTTAATATTTGCGTATTCTAATTCTAACTCTGATTTACTTTTGTGGGTATTTTTTTATTCACCGAAATTATGAACTTTTACAGCAATGACATTTCTGATTATTCCGTCACCCACACATATTACATAGTATTTTTATTATATTGTTTATATTTATACAAAAAAAAGGCGGATGCTTTTTTTAATAAAAAAGCATCCGCCTGAAAGAATTTATCGACCAAAAGATGCATATTCAGAATAGCTGCTTGATCTGCTTCTGCTACCGCCTCTACCGCCAAAGCGACTACCGCCTCTTTGTGGCTTTCTGCTCGAAGAACGATCTTGGCTATCACCGCCATTATTGCCACCACCATTGCCTGAACTATAAGCATTAATGTCAACACGAATACGTCTTCCACCTAAAATTGATCCCTTCAAGCGATCTGCAATTTCTTGCGCGATTTCTTGTGGAACAACAACGAAGGTTCGACGTTTAATAACTTTTACTTTTTCTAATTGTTGCTCACTAATTGAAGCAACTTCTTTTAAGCAATCAATAATGTCAGATTTGGTAACACCATCATCTGATCCAACACTGAGACACAGTTCTTTGACTGAGCTATTTACTTCACCAGAGTCAGCAGCGTTATTAAGCTGCGTTGTTGGCGCAAACTTAATTGCTTGATCGCTGGCAAGATGTTTAAAGAATTTCTCATCAAGCAACGTAACAAGCGCCTGTGATAAATCTTGCTGAGAAAAAGAGCTTACCAATTGGTTCAAACCAGCTGCATATGAACTTTGTCGACTTGACGGAGCAATGATACTTTTTACATATTCATCAGCTTCCTGCATGCGAACTTGCGCAATAACATCAGATGAAGGAACAGCAATCGGATTAATAACTACTTTAAATTTGCGTTGCAAACCACCAACATACCGTGTTTCACTTTGGCTAACAAAGGTAATCGCAATACCATCTTTACCAGCTCGGCCTGTTCTACCAATACGGTGAACATAACTTTCCTGATCATCTGGTAATGAATAGTTAATTACGTGGGTTAAATCTGAAACGTCAATACCACGTGCAGCAACATCAGTTGCAACTAAAATAGTAAAATCACGTTGTTTAAACATTTTAATAACACGATTACGTTGCACTTGGCTCATATCACCATGCAATGCATTCGCTGTATAACCGCGGCGAGAAAGATGTTCTGCAACTTCAGCAGTTAATAATTTTGTCTGACAGAAAACAAAACCGTAGAACTCTGGAACACTGTCAATAAATCTGCTAAGCGCAGCAATACGATCACGCATTGGCACTACACAATAAAATTGTTGTGTTTTTGATGTTCCAACATTTTGTTGGCTCACGCGAACAGAAACAGGATTCTTCATATGCGCACGCATAATATCATTGATTCCTTGTTTTACCGTTGCTGAAAAAAGCCAAATCTGTCTATTTGCAGGTGCACACTTCAAAATTTCATCAACTTCTTCTTTAAAGCCCATATCAAGCATAATATCTGCTTCATCAAGCACTAAGGTTGTTAATGATTTTAAGTTAAGTATTTTGCGACGCAAATGATCATTAAGACGTCCTGGCGTTCCCACGACAATATGAACACCACGTTTTAAAAGACGGATTTGTTCTTCCATTGAAACACCACCATAAATAGGAGCAATTTCAATATTCATTTCTTGAGCAACACTGCGCAAACTTTGACAAATTTGAACAACTAATTCACGCGTTGGAGCAACAATCAAGCCTTGAACGGTACGATTATTAACATCAATGTTTTGAATTAAGGGAATACCAAAAGCAAGGGTTTTACCCGTTCCTGTTTGAGCTTGGCCATGAATATCAATATTCTTGGCATCAAGCAATAAGGGAATAGCTTTTGCTTGGATTTCTGTAGGCGTTTCAAAGCCTAATTTTTGTAATGCATTAGCGATTTGTGGCGCTAAAGCAAGTTCTTTAAAAGATTTCATTTGGAATGGTTCCTATCGAAGGTTTGTGATGCTTACCTCACACAAGCAAAAAGAGGTAGAAAATACCTTTTTTGAAGTAAATATTGGCTTCCAGTTAAGACGGCGCTCTTTAAATCGAGCAAAATTGGGTATCACAAACAGTATAAATTCGCTTTTTCAATTCAACCCCGAAGGGCTCACCGCCTCTTTGGCCCTCTTAGGATACCTTTAATCCTAAGACAAATTGTCAATTTTGTCAAATAGTTACTACCGTTACGCTTAGTTTGAGTTTACCCTGGGTTGACAAAAAACCTCTTTTTTATATCCTAGATATAGAGGTTTTATATAGTAATTAATCGTAATTACTCTTAAATGGAGGAATTTTCATGAATTTCAAACGCACTATCACTATTGTATTATTAGGCATTTTAGCCTTATTAATGATCCGTTCTGTTCAAGCTGCCGATGTTGTTGCACAAGGCGCAAAAGCCGTTACTGAAACAGCGGTTACAGAACCAGGATTTTTTGCATCATTGGCAAGCACCTTGGGCGGTTATGCAACATCAGTAGTAGATTATGCTGAAGGCAAATCAAGCATTACCATTAATCCTGTTACCGTTACCAGAAGAACGCTTTCCTTTGTAAAAGATCATCCTTGGATAATTATAGGTACAACTATTGCAAGCGTGTATGGTTATAGTAAATATGCAACTTGGTATAATCGTCATGCATCATTACTTTCCCAACTAAACAAATTAATTGCACAAGACCTCGGACACCAAGGAACTCGCAATCAAAAACAGGTCACAAACATTGCAAACGAGTATAGAACTCCTTACGGATTTAAACACGCAAGATTGATAACAAATGTTAACAGTTTTTATAATGGCAATACTAAATTTTCAAACGATGTTTACACTACAATAAAAAACATCTGTGAAAATAAAATAGAAAGCTTGCTATAACAACAGATCTGATCAACAATAGGCATAATCAACTTGCAATACAATTTTTAATAATAAAAAACATGAAAAAAAAGTGTATATTTCTCTTTCTTATCAGTTTTATGCACTTTTTTATTATGACCCAACATTGGACCAAAGAAGCAACGTATCTCTTTGCCCCCGGCTTGTGGTCATCTGAACATCAAGTGGCCAAATATTGCTCAGAATATCGTGCTTCAACCGGTGAATTTGTTACCAGCAACCACAATTTTGAAGTAATACAGGAAAAAACGACCGTTTCCTGCAATTTCCCCGAAATTAGACTGCGTAAAATATATACTACACAAGAAGTCTCTTTGTTCATGATTCCAGGCATTGTCCTAAGTTCATTGCTCGAAAAGCTGGGAAAACATATCCTGGAAACCAGTAATAATCGCTATCAAATCACCATTTCTGGCAAGCCAAAACATGGGTTAAGCATAAATCCCTACTTTCTCAATCTGCTCAAACTCAATTTTGGTCAAAATCTAGATACGCAAATTCTCAAAAATACCTATGAAAAAGCTACTCAAGACCCTGAATTACCACAAGATATCATCTTATATGGTGTTTCTCGTGGTGCGGTTGCAGCCTTCAATTTTGTAGCAACAGAGTATGCAACCATGCCAAAGAAAAATATCAAAGCGATCATTCTTGAATCATGCTTTGACTCACTACACAATATGACCTCGTTTAGTTACTTTCTCTCATTGGTCTTACCGCATTATGATCACAATGGCATCGCACCAATTCAGCCAAACATGATTCAAAGCTTTGTTGATATCTGTAATGAATATGCCATTCCGGTACTCTTTATAAGCTCTCTTGCTGATAATCGCGTTCCCTATAATAATTCTTATAACCTCTATGAACAAACAAAAAAAGCAGGCCTCAACAACGTTCATTTTGTAACCTTGCATAACTCAATTCATTCAGGGTATAGCCATGATGATCCACAAGACACAAAATTATATTTAAACGCCGTGCATCAATTTTTTAAAATGTATGGCTTGCCTTACCTTGAAACGTTTTTAGATTAACACACATTCAATACGTTAAAACGCCTAAAATCAAAAGCATTGAGCCTAACAAAAAATCTTAAAAACCAAAAATGTCATTCCGAGGCACATTGTGCCGTGGGAACCCAGATTATGATGTTCTATTAAATAAAATCCCTAAAATCAAAAACTTATTGGATCAACAAATACAACTTAATTGGGAGGAATATATAGAATTTTATATGCTGGGTTCCCACGGCACAATGTGCCTCGGAATGACATTTTTGGTTTTTACGGTATTTTTCTAGATCAATGGTTCTTTATACTAAAATACTTTTGCCTAATAAACATCCCCGCAGCAAGCTGCGGAGTATTTTTCTAGGAAACGAAGTAAGCTTCGGGGAATTAACCCGCAAGTGATTAAACCAATTAAGAAAAAACAAACGACTCGCCAAGAATCAATTGATTATAATCATCTTCTGGCAAGCACCCGTCCACTCAATCCTTTATACCGTAATACATAGCAATTTTTTATATACCATTTTATGATGTAGGCGATCTCTTACCTTGCAACATCCTAAAAAAAGGAAAAACTATGTATCTACTTTTTTTACTGTTACTCGTCTTGTGCAATCAAACGCTTTCATCAATCTCACCGGAAGTTGTTGTCGACGAAATAATTACCTTATTACAATCTGGTGCCAACAAAGATTATATCGGTGAAGACATTTCTCAATTAGAACATGCATTACAATGTGCACAATTGGCAAAAAATGCCAATGCCGATGAAGAAAGAATTGTTGCTGCATTATTACACGACCTTGGTCACTTAGTTAATGAAAATGAAGCAACAAGTATGAATGGGTATGGCACAACACATCATGAAAAAATTGGCGCACAGTATGTTCTTGCGCGAGGATTTTCATCCAAAATTGCTGAACTCATTAAAGGTCACGTTGATGCAAAGCGATACCTTACGTATGCCGATCAACAGTATTATGAAAAATTATCAGATGCCAGCAAAGAAACACTCAAACTACAAGGGGGTCCAATGTCGGCACAAGAAGCACATGCTTTTGAACAAGATCCTTTATTTGAACAAAAAATCATGATGCGCTCTTGGGACGAACAAGCAAAGGTCGTTGATTGGATTGTTCTACCGCTTGCAAGCTACAAAGAAATGTTATTGAATGCTGTGCAAAAAAAATAATCAAAAAATAAATACATGAAACTATTTATTTTTTTTAAAAAATCGTGTTAAGAATAAACGAGAAATATTCTCAACATCTAAAAAAAAGGATTTCTTATGATGAAAAAAAGCCTTCTTTCGCTCACCGTGCTCAGTGCATTGTTGTTAGTTGCCTCTGTTGACGCAAAATCGCGTTGCTGCGGAGGAGGAGTAGCTCGTCCTACAACAAATACTGCTACACCTGCGCCAAAACCAGTTCCACCACAAGAAACAAAATCACGTTGTGGCTGTCGTCCTTCAGCACCTGCTGCGACCCCTGCACCAAAACCAGTTCCACCACAACAATCAAAACAAGCTCAAGCACCAAGACCTCGTCGATAAAAATCATCAATAGAGGCCTGTTAACAAAACAGGCCTTCTTTCATACTATTTTTGCCACAATAGAACAGTAAAAAAACTTCAACATCTTATCAAAATTAATACAATAAAACCATTGAAAATAAAGGCTTTTTCCTGATATAATTACAAATATAATAGTATATTTTAATATATATTCGATTTAAAATCGGAAATTACCGGAGAAAAAGCAATGAAAACAGCAAAAAAACTCTTAAGCCTATTTTTTTTATTGACCACTTTACCTCTTGCAGCAATGGAGGAGACCAGATCTTTAAAACAAAGATTTGATAGCAATATTAACTGGAATCCAAGCACTGAAAGCATGTATAGCTCAGCAGAAGCAACGCTTCGTGATAAATTACTTGAAATATATCAACTCATCGAAGATATTTTAACTAAAAAAGCCATGGGTGATAACTCTTTCAGCTGGGATCAAATAAACAACCTGAAGAGAAACCGCAATAAAATTCGAGAAGCATATGAAGATGAAAAAGGAAAGAGACAAGAAAAAGAAAAAAAAGCAGCTCAACCAAGAATAGAAGCCGAACGTAAAAAACAACAAGAAGGAGCCGCAAAACAACGGCGTGAATTCGAAGAACGAGCGAGAGCACCACGAACAACTCCTCTTGATCAACAATCTATGCAAAATGTCATGAACGAATATTTTAAAACTAATGGCGATAATCCTACCATCAACGAAGCTCTAGCAATGAAACAAGAAAATATTAAAGGAAGTTTAAACTATTTCTTACCGTTTAAAAGAAGAAACGATCATTCTTATTATAAAACAAATATAACAACAAACCAGCTCAAGCAATTAATTAATGATATACAAGTTGCTCAAATAAATGGCTTATTGTCTGAGATTACCCAAAATGACATTAATGATTTACAATCTATGCTAAAAGACTCAGAGGAAGAAGATATATTTTTTGCTTCACGAACTCGTCGAAAATAAATCGCTTTAACTATATTTTATTGGAGAAAGATCACTGATCTTTCTCCAATATCTTTTCTTTAACAAACAACCGTTCTTGTATCAACAGCCTTTTTGCAGGTTTTACCCAAATACAAGGCAATAAAGAACCAAACAATGACAAAAGCAAAACCAAAATACGCGGTCATCAAAATATGATACATCTGCCCTGCATGAGCACCCATACTGAGCTGCAAAGGTTTAAGCAGCATATTATAAAAACCGCCCCCTTGCCGCGCAGATCGCGAGCCAAATGTCTCAATCCATGCCTGTGCTTTAAAACGCACATCATGTGTTGTGGGAATATAGAGCTGCTTCACCGCGGGAACATTGAGTGCATAATTAAATGCCTTTGAACCAACCATTAACCAGAAAAGGAAGGTAAGATGATGAACGGTTACAAAACCAAAAATAGCACAACCAAGAATAATGGGCATAAGTGCTAATGAAACACCAAGCCCAAAAAATCTGGTAATCCGATTAATACCAAGCACCAAACAAAGCAAGGTTATTAAACTAACCATGCTACTATAGGTGCCGATATATTCAACTAATGCCAATCCGCAAAATTTTTCAGCCGCCATACATTTGAAATGAAAATCAAAAATCTGCGTTAACATCTCAAAGAAAAACATCATAGTGAAAATACATAATAAATAACGATGTTGCACCAAAAGTTTCAGACCTTCAAAAAAACCTGGTTCTTGTTTTTCAGCAACTTGTTCCTCATTAACGCCATGGAAAGATTGCAAGAAATGTTTTGGTGTAGTCGCTAAGAAATAACGTAATAAAAATAAAGCACTCATTAAAAGAAAAGCACAACTCATGACCGAAAGACCACACGTCTGAAAACCAAAATAACGAGGAATTTTACTAATTAAAATAGGACTTACAATGCCACCCAATTGTCCAAGGGCCACAACTAATGAAAAACCTTTTTTTGCTGATTCGGGTTGCGTTGTATCAACAGCAATTGACCAGAATAATGCCACCATTAACGAGCCATAACTTTCCACAACCGCATAATAGGCATACCCAAGAAACTGTGTCCCCCAAGCAGCCCACCCTGTTCTTGCTGCAATAATAGCAGAATCAGCTTCTCCAATAACACCATTCATGATAAGAAGAGCAAAAAGAAAGGTAACAACGGTATACCCTATAGAAAGCATATAAAAAAGCCTCTCTCGTGAAAGATAATCAAGAAGGCGGGAATATATCATAAGCATAGGAACAAGGCATATTAGCGAGGTTGCCTTTGCATAGGGAAGCATTGCCGAGCCTACCAAAGTACTAATAAGAGCTTCTTTCACCGTGCCCAAGGTCCAATATGAACCAATAATAGCACTGAAAACAGCACCCATTTTAAGGAATTTTTTGAATTCTTCGCGCTCGAATGAGCCAAAAAGAGGAGAAAAAACATTTTGGAAAAAAGTAATTATCATTGAATCTTTCTTTACAAGAAATTGAGGTGGAAGAATCATCGCTTACTTATTTTAAAGTATTTTATGTTAAAATACTAAAAAAGCTTTTATATACGCATAATTTATCATAAAAAATTCATATAGTCAAAAATTTAATCTCTATAAAAAATAAGGTGGCTGTTGTTAAAATTACTCATAATAACAGCCAACCTTTATCTTTTAATTATTTCTTACTTATTTATACATTTTCAGGGTCTTGATCAAACTTAACTTGACCGGGTATAAACTGATGCTGTGCAACAATCATTCTAGAATACCCCATCCCTAATTCTAGGCCACCCCAAAATGCTGTAAATCCTAAACAAGCAAATCGAGGAGTAGCACCACTGCTTAACGTATTCAATGCTTTATAGGCAAGGTCATAAAAAGAAATTTCTGGATCCATGTATTTATTCCAAAGCACTGCTGCAAAACCACCTATTCCTAATCCGAGACTAAAGGTTCCTATTCCCTCACCTAATCCTTTTAAACCCTGCATTAAAGTATATTTATTCATCAAGGCCTTTATCCGATGTCGTTGACCTTCTAATAGTGTTGGCAATGTTGCACGTAATGCAATCTGTTTTGATTCTGTAGAAAGTGGATTATTGGTTAAATCAACATAGGAGTGCTCACCAGCTTTAAATGAAGGCAAATCTTTTATTTGGTTATTGTTAAGAAATAACCAAAACTCATATTCTAATTCTCTTGGCAATACAAGACTTTCAATAACATTCTCACTTGCAAAAAATTTTCTCAAAAAAGGAAAATGTTCGCGCAATTGAGCAACGTCGAGATTTTTTAGTTTATTTTTATTCAAATTAAGACTAACAACACAAACATTTTCATATTCTTTAGCGAGTAATGCAATGCCATCTAACATATCAATTTTTTGATCATGTATCACAAGATCGGCATAGTCAATATCATTATCATTGTTATGACGTACATGACAAAGCACTTTTAAAGCGCCGCTGTTATATAAGCTGCGTATTGAATTTAAATAATGACTACATTGCACCAATTCAGGTTGCTCATCATGCGATAAGATATTTTGTGCATGCAATGTTAATTTACGCATTATCTTTTGTGGCGCACCTAAATAATGCCCTACTTCAAAAACACGAATCAACGATTCTTTATCAAGTTTTTTTATTTCTCTCTTATGAGCAATACAGTTAAAAACTGTTTTTAAGGTTTCAGCACTAAGATCAAGGTCAGCTTTACCAGCATTTCCACCATCTTCACAAAATTGCCCTAAAGTAAAATCAAATGTTTTACCCTCAGATGTTTTATCCACAGAAGAATATTCTTTTTCACCCTCAGGAGCACTTTCTTCTTGAGCATAGTGTAAATAACCTTCAATCAGGACTGATTGCCTGGCAATATACTCTGGAACACCAATTACATTGCCATCAGTGCCACGAATTGCAATTGTTTGCCCTGGCTTTTGAAATTGACCCTGGCTTGGCATCTGAATTTCTTTTATACTTTGATTATCAATATCACTAACTGCACGAATTTGCCTCAAATATGGAAATGATTCAAGCAACCTAGTAACTTCTGGCTGTTCCATTGCCATTAAACCTGAAGAAATCAGGGCAAGAGTTAAGAATAAATATCTTTTTTTGAACATAAAGTCCCCTTTGTTTTAAATATTAAAAATAGAATGATAATATATGATTAATTTTATAGTAAATATACTATTTGTCAATATTAGACAGGGGGAATTTCTAGAAATTTTCCTGTTGCTGATTATCAATCAAAACCTGACCAGGTTTATATTGATGCACGAGATTATTAGGATAACTGCTTTTATACCCATAATAAATACCCCAAATGCCAAACCCCATACTTAAAGCAACCACTAACCTATGCGTATTTTTATACTCATAAGCAATACATGCGCATGCAAGGTCACTTAAAGGATATTCTGAATGCAAAAATTTTTCTCTCATAATATCTATACAAACACCTAAGGACGATCCAAAAACACAAGCCCCCAAACCAATACCCAAAAACCTAGACCCATTTAATAATGTATTCCCATCGAAGAATGTCTTTATTCGATGCCGATTCTTCTCTAAAAAACTTGGCATTACAGCAGATAAAGCAATATTGATTGCCTGACCGGAAAGAGGATTATTGCGTAAATCAACAAGGCCATTTTCGCCAACTTTAAAATGCGGCAACTCTTTTATTTTATTATCATTCAAAAGCACAACAGCACCATCAGGTAGCCTTCTTGGCAAAAATAGTTTTTTTCCATGATTGCCGCTCATATGAATTTCATTCACCCCAGGAAAAGTGCTAAACAAATGCGTAACATCAAGAATTTTTAAATTATTCTTATCAAAAGAAATGCCCTTAATCGTTGCACGCCCATATTCTTCTGCTACCAATTCAATGCCTTTTAGTGTATCAAGATCTTGACCCTCAATAAAAAGAACACAAGAATCATTATCATCTAAATCAGTTCCTAAGCGATGTATTTTTAAAGCGCCTTCATGGCGCAAACTACGTAGTGAATTCAAAAACCATCCGGATTTTACGTATTCAGGTTGCTCATGAGAAAGTAAAACTCTTTGTGCTTGATAGGTTAATTTTCGCATAACATTTTTTGGAGCACCCAAAAAATCAGTCGCATCAAAAACACGAACTAATGCTTCTTTTGTGTCAATTTTTTTTATTTCTTTGAGATCTGCAATACAACTAAAAACTGCTTTTAACGTATCAGCACTCAGATCAAGCGGTTCAAGTTCATCATCTGCACCAACATCATGAAAAATACCGTCATAATTCCCAAATGGTGGAGTGAAATCTACTATGTGCCCATCAAATGAACATTCCTTTTCACCTGCAGGAGCTGCATCTTCGTGAGCATCACCAAAACAATTGCGAATTGTGCTTGCTTGCATTGCAACATACCGAGGAACGCCTATCACATTTCCATCAGTACAACGAATTGCAATTGTTGACTTTGGCTTTTCCATTGCATGAGAAAAAAATACACTCAACATACAAACAAAAAATAATTGCTTTTTTAAAAACATACTCAAAACCCAATCACTATAATAAAAAAATTTTAATTAGTTGCTTCTTTTTCGCCATCTTCATCTTGATCAACAACAGCCTGACCAGACCTGAATTGATACTGCATATTATGATTCAGGGCTTGTGGAAAAACATGCCCAATATAAAACGCCACCGTTGTAGTAAGAGGCCAAGAAAATAATACTGCTACAAACAAAGGATTTCTACAATGGTCATACAACATGGGTAGAAGTGGTTCAGAGCGAAAAATTTTAAATGCACCAAGGGGAAGGCCAACAAATATTCCTGAATAAATTACAAAACCTGCTCCCGTACGCAACATTACATAAGGATCAACGAGTGTTTTAAACACGGGACGATGTTTTTGAAAAATAGTAGGCTTCTTAATGATTACATCAGGATTAATTTTTAGCTTATTATGCTTAAGACTTACCACGGCTTGCTCAGGAATAAAAAAAGTTTCTTCATCAAGACAATTATGATTTAATCGCACACTCACAAAATGCGGCAATGAGGATGGCCAAATTACTTTAGTTGTACCATTATTATTTGCCTTAATTTTTTGCAACCCAGGCCAACAAGCAAATAATAATCTAATATTCAGCGTTTTAAGATTATTATCGCTAAGATTTAAACGTGTCACTGAGGGACATGCTAGAGCAACCTCTTCAATACCTGCCAATGTATCAATTTGACGTGATTGCAACGGTAAAGAATTGATTATTTTCGCACAATGAATCGAACTTGCTAGACGATTGCTTTTAAACAATTGTTTTATGGTAGTGAAATAATGCCCTTCATCTAACATTGCATAAAGCGGATTTTCGCTGTTATCTCTAAATTCTTTTTTAGAAATGAGAGAAGATGCACGTTGCGACAATTGCTGCATTATATTTTCTGAAACGCCCAAACAATGTGCCACTTCAAAAACATACATCACGTCTTCTTTATCAAGTTGTTCTATATTTTTTTCATCGGCGATACAATCAAAAAGTATCTTTAATGTTGCGGTGTTAAGATCAAGAGCTTCCACTTCTTCACGAGTACTAAAAACCCGATTGAAAACATGTTGAGTGAAATCTACGGTGCGCACATCAAATGAACATTCTTTTTCTCCTGCAGGGGCTGCATCTTCATGAGCATCATCAAAATAATTCCGAATTGTGCTTGCTTGCATTGCAACATCTTGAGTAACGCCAAATATTCTTCCATCAGTGCCGCGAATAGCAATTGTTTGCATTGGTTTCTGCACTTCTTGTTGTTCCATACCATATACAACACATTGCGCCATTAAAAGTATGTATAAAAAAATATATCGATTACGTATTATAGAACCAACTTTCATAAGTATTAAGATTATTCTGGTATACCTTCTTGATCATCGGTCAAAATCTGACCTGGCTGAAAAATATCTTCTTCTGACCGATCAAAAATGCATCCTGCTCCAAGCGTCAAAAAAGTACCAACAACAGATTCAAATAAAAAAAGTTTTTGAAAAAATGCATCATCAATAAAGCCTTTATCTAAATAACGGAGTACAAGGACTGCCTCAGCATGTGCTGGAAAAGTGGCTAAAAAAAGCGGCTCCGCCAACATTCTTTTACAAGGTTGTGTATAAGGTCTATAACGTTCCAACAATGTTGGTTGCACTGCATACTGACAAACTTGCAATGATTGCTCAGAAAACTTTCTGTATATATATTTCCATCCTCTCCGCAAATCAACAATCCCTTTTTCACCAATTTTAAACCTCGGCAGTTCTTGGATAGGATTGCAAATAAGATCAAGTCGAAAATTATCCGGCAATCTGTTGGGCATAATAAGACGTTCAATACGATTATTAGAGGCAATAAGCACTTGCAAATTTGGCAATAATTCCAATAACTGCATAACATTAAGCACTTTTATTCTATTTGCTACTAAACTGAGAGAAATAATATTCTTATTGTTAAGATGCTGCTTTGCTATTGCATCAATCCCTATCAATGAATCAATTTTTTGTTTTTCAATTTTGAGTCTGTGTTCAGATTGATCTAATTCAATTTTTAAACAATTCTTACCGTGTAAATATCGTATTGAACGCACATAATAATCATTTTGTACCAATTCAGGCTGTTCATCAAATAGTACTAATTCCTGAATATAACAACTTAATAAACGCATGAATTTTTTAGAAGCACCGAGAACCTCCCCTGCATCAAATACAGAAATTAATGATTTATTTTCAAGATTTTTTATTTTCTTTTTTGAATCTACACAGGCAAATAATGCTGACAAGATATTACTGCCTAAATCAGTGTATTCAGCTCCATCATCACTTTCCATAAGCTCGACTACAACGTTAGCTTCATCAGATTGTTGAGATACATCAAAATATTCATGAAATCTACTTAACTTTGTCTCCACACCATTCGGAACTTCTACCATTTTTCCATCAGAACATTGAATTGCGATAGTCTTTTGTGGCATTTCTTCCATACCATGCATACACAAAAAAATTATAAAAAAGCTACAACAAAAAAGGCCATGTTTTATGTATGACATAAAAAAACTCGCTCATTAAAAGTTTATACAATAAAAATAATGCAAGACAATATGTATATTTTATATACTATATTTCTTATTGCAAACTATTGATTGCTTTAAAAATATCTTTAGTAAGGTATTTTGCTTCTCCAAAATACCTTAACTAAAAGGAGCCCAATGTTCCCTTGGATTCCCTTCCCGCGCGAATATGCACCACTCCATTATTGATGCCTTCAGCATCAAAATTCCAGGTACATGTCGCACTACCGGACTAACTTATTTATAAATTTTTTATTGCGTGACATCTATAAATATTCCCTGGGAGCTCAACCGTTGAAGGATCTGCAGCATATCATTTTAGATATGCGAGGATCGGCCTTTTGGGCGACGGGGAGATCAATAAGAGGCACAGCCTCTTATTTGCCCTTGTATCAAAGGTATTGGGCAAACAATACTTTTGTGCCTGGCCCGCATAGGGCCGTTTAATAAAAGTTATTTTACTTTTATAATATTATTTTATGCCTAACCGGCATAAGACCATTTTATTTTTTTGGCAAAGCCATTAAAATTAAAGCACCAAAAATACTCAGAAGAGCACCATAGAAAAATCCACAAAATGGTGAACAAAAGACCCACAAACAACCAACAGCAGTACTCGAAAAAAAATCTCCAATGCCAGCAACGGCACCTAATAATCCATAACCAGTTCCACGATTGTTTGGCGATAAAAAATCAGCTGCCAGCGCACTTTCCAATGAATCGGTGATTGCAGCAGAAATGCCCATTAAAGAAAATAAAAGGCCCAAATACCACACACTACTTATTTCGAACATGAGTCCCAATGAAACACAAGCAAATAAAAAATAACCAATCACAAGCATTATTTTTTTACCAATCTTATCAGCAAGGAATCCTAACGGGAATGAACATAAAGAACAAAAAATAGTATAAAAAGTGTATAAAAAAATTGCTAAACTATTTGCTAACACCGTTCCGCTCATGGGCGTTAAGAGTTGCATCGTACGAAATACTAATAATGATGGTGCAAAATTACCAAGACCAAAAATGCCAACGGCAAACATAAAAAGAAAAAAATCTTTTGGCAATTGATGTATATTTTCTAAAATCAATGTTTTTTTTGGATCACATGGTATATCGCTAACAAAAAAAACGATAACAACAAGAGCAAGAACACTCAGCAAGCATGCTGTTAAAAACACCAATGAAAAAGTATAACGAACAATAAGGTAACTGGCACATAAAGGTCCTGCAATTGCACCAAACATGGTGATCGCACGATAAAAACCAAATACAGCTCCGTATGCAAATGGTTTTGTGGAACTTGCTAGTAAGGCATCACGAGCAGGACCACGTATGCCTCTGCCAAACCATGCAAAAATCAACTGATACCAATTAAAAAAAAAGATAAATGACCCTAAGCCAAGGGCAGTAAAAAAATAGCCAACGGTAAGAAATATTTTTCGCTTACCCGTATAATCGCTTAACCAACCAGCAAAAATTTTAATAAAACTAATCAATGAATCAATTATGCCTTCAATTAAACCTAATAACGCTGCTGAAGCACCTAACGATGCTAAAAATGCCGGAAATATTGCCAATGCCATAAAATGACCAAATTCTGAAAAAAAACTGGCGAGCGCAAGCATAAGAGTATTTTTATTTAACCATGATTTATCCATTCCATTCCCCCTTATTATTGTTACTTTTTTTTAAGCTTACCTCATGTAAAAACCAACAAAATAGATTTTTGTAGTATTTTGGAAAAAAAAGTTAGTATCGTAATCAATAATGCACAGATAACAAAAGGGTGATCCGCACATGTCAAAATTCTTACTTGTTTTAACGCTATTTTTCTCATGCACTACTACAAAGACTATGGAAGAAGATGAAATAACCAGCGAACATAAAGAAACAATAGTTGAACATGAACTATTAGCGACCCGCATGGCTAACTTTGTTGAGAATATTTATAATCTGCGCGACACGATCGTGGCAAGACCCTTGCGCGTGGAAGATTTTATTTATGCACAGAACAATGCTGAATGGAGCGACCTGCGAGAGCTCAACAAAAAAGTGAAAAAAAGATGCTCATGCAAAATGCCAAAATTACTCAGAAAATATCAAGAACAAACAAAAGTACAAATCGACTTATTCAAACGAGGCGTTTCATTATTAGATAATGAAGAATTCAGAACCACCATACAAGACAAAATTACAAAAAAACCAGTGCAAACTTTTTTCATTGAAAAAGTTTGTCGACAAAAAAAAATGACTCCAACCAAATGGTTAGGATTACGAACAATTGCTTTAAGTAGCCTACGAGAAAAACTCAAAGAAAAAACCACAAAAGAACAAATCTTCAGTTGTGTTGATCAAGCACCGCCCTATGTTAGCGGTTTGGGATGCGGCGTTGGCCTCATGGCACTTTTCACCCCTTTATGGCCTTATGGCGCCACTATTATTGGCGTTAGTTCTTGTATTTGTTTGACATGCCAACATGAGATATACGATACTTGCAAGTCTCATTCTCTCTATTGCAGCAATCATGATATTGATAATAAATTGCAAAGAACCATACAGCTCTTACAATTTAATGAAGAAAAAATACAGCCCAATACATCAGGTAAAAACATCGAAAAAGAACACTTGCTACAAAATTAAGGTAAACCAAGAGCGTTTAGCTTCAAATAAAGAAACATTAATAACATTTTGATTTTGATATTTTTGATTTTTAACGTAAATGCTTATCGCTTAAAATGTTTTTTTACTCATCGAATCCAAATTACTCTATCAAAAACCCTTCAATTGGCCATGCATTTGAAAAATCCAAATGAGTATCAATCAATGGTTGGTGATGAACAAGAAAACGAATAGCTTGAATTTTAATACCACTTTCGCGGATTGACTTCATCAATCCTTCAATCCACATTATTTTTTCAAAAGTAGATTGTTGCTTGCTAAAAGGATTACGATCAAATGAACAAAAGACTTCTTGCTTGGTTGCTGAAATAGCAATTGATTGCAAAGAAATCTTTTTTATATTTATTTTTTCTTCATCAAGAATGGTTAACCAACTCGTAATAAGAGATGAGAGCGCATGAACCTTTTCATCTGACCATAAAATTTCAGCAATTTCTTGTCGCCATGCATCATGATGCCAAAAAAAATGTTTTATGCTTTTTTTTTGCGTCATGACGCGCTCAATGGTACGCTTTTCATAACAAGAATAAAAAGGATTCTTAAAAATAATCCACTGATGATTATAAGCAAAATAGAATACTGAACAAAAGATTGTCAGAAGTGATGCGAATATAAGTAGAGAATTACCACGAAACATAACGACTCTTGCGAATATCTTCAATAATTGTCGAAAGAGCATGCGCTAAAGGTTGTACATACGCAACCCAATCATCTTTTGTTTTTAAACTTGCCTCTATACAAAATGCCGGTGCAATAATACCCACTAATGATTTATGCGGAATGCCCAATAACCCCTTGCAATCAAATTGCTGTACGTACGGCATATTTTCAAATACTTGCACCATCAAATTTCCCCATGTTTTTGTAATACTAAGATTTTTCCTATGTGCCTGATCATAGGGAATGAAAACAAATTCATCACTCTGTTGCTTCCAGCCATCAGTAAGAGCATTGTTCAAATAATGATAGAGAAAAAGATGTGGCTTAGCTTCTGTCTCTTTATAAAAATGAATAGTTATATAAAAATCAACACTCAAACGATTTGCAAAATTTGCATTCTGTAAAGGCTCTAACGATTCTCCAGGAAAACGCGTGAGAATGACACGAATATCTGCATGTTCTTTTTCAAGTTTTTTTTGTAATGCTTCTGCACACTTTAAGGTCAAACCACGTTCATAGACATCATCAATTTCACGTAATGCATGGTTAACATCACCAGCAGGATCTATCATAAGGGTGATTGGTTGAGCAAATACTAAATTGTTTGCTAGAAATAACATAAAGAATAAACAAGAATGTCTTCCCGAGGAGCGAAGCAACGTGGGGATCCAGAACTTTAATAAGTTCCCTATTAACGGAACTAATTTTATTATCTGGGTTGCCACGCTCACGCTCGCAATGACATTTTGAGGTAGTTTATTTATGGTACAATTTTGAATCAAGTTAAATAAGACATCTTGAGAAAAAAAAATTAACGACATGTAAGATCGCTCGTTAAAAACTGTTGCAATAATGTTTTACGAACAATTGCTTTGTTATTCTTAACAGCCATAGCAATTGCTTTTGTTTGTCCTATTAAAATACACAATTTTTTAGCCCGCGTCAGCGCAGTATATAATAAATTACGCTGCAACAACATAAAATGTTGCATAAAAATTGGAATAATAATTGCTTGATATTCAGAGCCCTGACTTTTGTGAATAGAAAGCGCATAAGCAAGCACCAATTCATTTAATTCATCATACTCATACAACACCTTACGCTCAAAATAGGAAACAGTCATTGTTTTATCTTCTAGATGAATCTCTTCTATAGTGCCCGTATCACCGTTGAATACTAATTTATCATAATTGTTGCGAATCTGCATGACACGATCACCAAGCTTGAATAAAGCACCGTGATAAGTCAATTGCACCGATGCATCGGCATTAAGAAACTGTTGCAAATGTTGATTCAAAATTTGCGTTCCGACAACACCACGATTCATAGGCACTAATATCGTTGCATCGTCAGGAGCAATGCCATACGTTGGCAATGTTGTTGTATACAACGATTTAATGTGCTTCAAAACATTATCTGGATCTTCTTCTTTGATAAAAATAAAATCTTTTCGTGAATCGGCTAAAAAGGAAGTGGGAAATTCTCCCTTATTAACGCGGTGAGCATTCACCACAATCAAACTATTTTGTGCTTGGCGAAAGATATGCGTCAATTCTATAGTGGGAATACAACCACTGGCAATGAGATCTCGTAAAAAATTGCCAGCACCAACAGAGGGCAATTGATCAATATCACCAATGAAAATAAGATGGGTCCTTAAAGAGACTGCTTTGAGAAGCGCATGAGCCAAAAAGATATCAATCATTGATGCTTCATCAACAATCAAAAAATCTACTTTTAAGGCATTGCCTTCATTATGCACAAATTGCATAGTACTTACATCAAATTCCAACAAACGATGTAGGGTAACGGCATGCCGATTCGTGCTCTCAAGCATGCGCTTAGCTGCTCTGCCAGTTGGCGCAGCAAGCTGGTAAGAAAGTTTATTTTCTTCTAATAATGACAATAAATTTTTTATAACCGTTGTTTTTCCCGTGCCAGGGCCACCAGTAATGATGGCAACTTTTTCTTGCAAGCAAGTCATGATACCTTGTTGTTGATGTTCGTGTAATTCAACACCATTATTTACGTTGCCAATTCTTAATTTTTTATAAATCTCTTCAAAATCAAAAGTATGCTGTTTGGGATGAGCAAGCAAATCTTTAATTTTTTTTGCAACCGCTTTTTCAACGCCATAATGTGCAGCCAATGATAACCAATGCTCATCGTTAAGAGTAACCAATTTAATTTTTTCAGCTGCATGCAGTTCATGCAATGCCGCTCTAATAGTGACTTCATGTTCAGTATAATCAAGTTCTAGAAGTTCAATGACCTTGACTTTAAGATCATTCAGTTCTGCATAAAGGTGACCTTGACTTGCGATATCGGTTAAGAAAAAAAGCATGCCAGCTTTTATACGCTTGAGCGAATGCTTTTCAAAGCCAAGATTTTGTGCAATCTTATCGGCCGTTTTAAAGCCTATACCCCAAATTTCTTCAGCCAATCGATAGGGATTTTCTTGTAACAAAGCGAGCGATTCATGACCCCATTTCTTATAAATTTTCACGGCATAAGCAGTTGAAACACCTTTCTCTTGCAAAAAAACCATGACTGAAGCTATTTGCTTTTGATCTTGCCATGCAGTAATAATTTGTTCGCGACGCTTTTGACCAATACCGGCGACTTCTTGTAATCGTTGTGGCTGCTGATCAATAACTTCTAATACCGTCACACCAAAATGATTCACTAATTTTTCGGCATATACAGGACCAATGCCCTTAATTAAGCCTGAGCCAAGATATTTTTTAAGCCCAACTATCGTTTCAGGAACTTTTGCCGTACAGCTTTTTGCTTCAAATTGTCGACCAAATTTTGCATGACTAACCCAGGCGCCTTGCAAAGAAACATGCTCACCTGGGTTTATTGCGCTCAAATACCCTTTTACTATTGCCGTGGTATTACTTTTTAATTGCAATACAAATACAGAAAAGCCGTTGTCAGCGCTTTTGAAAAGTAATCGCTCAACAACTCCCTGTAATTCTTCTTGAAAGGGTTCCATATAATGCTCATATTTTTTTCAATTAATCTAACTCACTTTGATCACACCGACATTTCATTTAAAGCAAATTAGATACACTACAACGTCATTATGAGGAAATTTACTTAAGTAAATTTCCGTAGTAATCCAGAACTAATTATATTTCCTAATTTATTTTAGGAATAATTTTTTATAGACTGGATTCCTACGCCATGCTGCGCAAGGCTCAGAATGACATGTATATCTTTTAATGCTTTTGCTTTGCATAAAGTTATTTACTTTACAAATTAATGTACATTCATTTAATCATTTTTTTGGTTTTGATAATTCAAGAAATTGCTGCCAACCTCTAGGACAACTATCAATAACATCTTTTAAAAAATGAGTAAGATCGGTTGAAAATTCATCTAAAACTTTACAACTTGTCATCGTCTTATTAAAGATAACAAATTCCTGGCCATCTGCAATAGTTGACCACTGCAATAAAAAGCTTTTTGGCCGATTTCTTTTTTGACAAAATTCTTCAACTAATTTAAAAAGAAACTTTTTTGCACCGGTCATTTTTTTACTAAACGGTTGTAATATTTTTAAAACATCTTCTTTAACGATGATAAACACTGGCGCAAGATCTTCTCGATAGATCGCATGTTCTTTTTGCAGACTCGTATATGCTTCTTCATACCCCTCGATATCTTGAATATAAGCACGCTTCAACATTTCTTCCTGCTCTACTACCGCATTTTGATAGCTTTCATACAAAGCTTCTTCCATTGAAATTTGCTCTCGAACAACATGTTCATCTTCCAAAGTACGCTCAACAACCTCTTGTCGTTCACAACACTCTTCTTCAAATTTTTTTTCTAATACCGCCAAAGCTTCGGCAAGCTCCTCTTGATACTGCTCATATGCCATTTTATCTATATAGCGACATTCAAGTTCGTATTTTTTTGCATAATATGCTGCATCGTTCATTCGCTCATATTCAGCCAATGTATGCAAGGTATACCGCTTTCCTTGAAAAACATATTTTCCTTCATAGATGTTTTTTTCAGGATTTAACATACCAAACTGAACCTTTTTAATGCCATGCCTAATACGCATCATATCCCAAATAGTTGCGCCATCAAGCGCAAATGGTATGCCATCAAGCAATTTTAAAACAGCGTTGGTAAGCGGTGGTGGCCCCAAGATGACAGCGGCAAAAATAACAGCCGATGAAAAATACAAGACTAAATATGCCAAACCTTTTTTTCTTGAACAAACTTTCATACTAACTCCTCCTTTGCATTATTATTTTTTATACCTCTGCTGCAAAGCGTAGTGTTACGTTAAAATCTTTCCCAATACCACTACTCAGAAAGGTATAATCCCCATATAACGTCAAACACCAATCAAATTTCTCCCCCCTTCCCTCATAATTAGTCGAAATAAAAATTTTATTCTGATAGGCACCAGGCTTCACGGCAATATCAGTTCTAATTTCAGCAACTTGCCATGGTGTTGCATAAATAGTCCCTAAGCGCTCTCTATCTTGCCACCACAAATCAAATCCTAATCCAAGCTTCCATCTTTTTCTTTTGCCCAAAACAGAATCTATACATGAGGTAAATTTAAAAATAAATCCTGGATAAATCATCGTCTGATATACTTTTGGTATTAAGGTATTGATTAATTGTTGATTTAAAAATGCTAATTTAAACGGAGCATCTGCTGGATTAGCGGGTGGAACTTGAGATGTTGTATAAGGCTCCAATGCGTTAAATTCCTGACTAAATTTTTTGGTGATATAAAACCGCGTATCAAGCGCAGGACATAAATACTCTAACGCGCTTCTGGTTGTCATGCTAAAACGATCATTAAATTGTAAAAATTTTTCTGCAAAAATCATAAGACCCAAATGGCCATTATTACCTAACGAAGTTTGTAATAAATTTGCCGATAGTTTGTCAAAAGCAGAAAGTAAAAAATTCACTGAAATTGCTTCAATTTGCATAGGATCATTCACTTCACAGAAAACCAACTGAAATAATTCTAAAATATTGAATATTGGATGATTAGAATTTTTTTTGAAATGAGAACCAAGCAGCCCCTTTTTAAAAGAGATCTGTGTTGGAATTGTTGCTTCAACGCCAACATTAAGCTGCAAGCTCTCATGCTCAACGACAAAATAACCAAGAGTCAACCGCGTATCGCCAAAGCCAATTCGATCACTAATAAAATGTTTTTGTTGCTCTGGATCACTTGGACCAAAAAATGCTTCTAAGAGTTTTTGTTCTTCAGGAGTCACAAAAAAATTGCGCTCAAGATAATATAATGGCGTTTTGAATTCTAGATTAAAACGACCATTTGCATGCGCAACACCAAACATAAATCCCCCCCGTCGCTCTTGCATCTTCAAAAGGCCAAATAATTCAATCGCCGTTGGAATATTAATACCCAAATCAAGCTGATCAATATTTTGTATAAAATTAGCATTTTCAAGGTCCCAATAAGAAGTAATATTTATTCCTTCATCAGTAAAATTTGCTCGTGTTGTTTCATTATAAAAAAACCAACTATTAATTTGCCAGCGTTGAGGCAAACAATATTCATGAATTAAAAATTGAGGCATATCAAGCAGGGATCTTTGATTAACATTATAAGTATGTAAATATAAATTCTGCTGTAATTTACTTTGCGCATCAATAGTTGCCGGATCTGCAATAAAATCTAAAACACCTTGTGCATCAATACAAGCAGTCGCTCGTAATCCTTCATGATCTTCCAGCATAGTTGCATAATTATCAAGCTCATCAACTATATATTCATCATAAGCTTCATCTATTGAATATACCGAGGCACAAGCAAAAAAAACAACAAAAACACACCCTACTATTCTCTTTTTCATATAAACTGCTTTCATTCTACAAAGGGATTATTTTTTACCAGATAAGATTAGGCTTATCTTAACTAATTTTTGAGATCATGACAAAAACGATACTAACAAATCAGTCAAAAAACTATCATTGAAATTATCCTTTTTACCATGCTATAGTTGTGCTACTGTCAACAGAGCAATGTAATAAAAAAAATAATCTTCTCTTAACAAGAAACAGGAATGATTATGATCAAAAAGATACCATTTTTCTCACTCTTTATTCTCCTTTTTTTAGGCACAATCTATACCCAACGACACACAAACAAATCATTAATCCCGCAAGTTAAAAAAACCACTTTTTTCAAAGCTCAAAATCTTAAAGATCAACGCCTCTTTAAAAAAATAATGAGTGATGTAGGAAAAAAATATAAAAATGATAAAAAAGCATATTATACTTTTATAACAAAAAAAAATGATGATGGCATGACGCCGCTCATGATTGCTTCAGTAACCTTTGACACAGAACAAGTTATTTTCTTACTTGATGAAATAGCAAAATATTATGGCAATAAAAAAACAAGCGAAGACAAAAAACAAATTTTTAATTATCTCGATTCACGTGGTCCAGAAGGTAATTCTGCATTTTTTTTCGCAACACAAAATGGTGATTATAAAACTATTAAGGCAATGATTAAACGCGTGCCAAAAATGTTAGATGATAAACAATTATTTCTTAAATTTTTGACGGCAACGACCTATTCAGATAAATGGACTCCCTTACATTGGTTGGTTTACGACGGTGCAACCCAGACATTAGAATATCTAGTCACTTCAGCTGAAAAAATTCTTGGAAAACATTCACCAGAATTTGATGCATTCATAAATCCAATAAACGAAGATGGCGGAACACCGCTTAATTATGCACTCAAAGGCAATAATAGAAAATTCCTTTTAGAACAAGGCGCAAACACTATTCATCCATTCAATCAAGATATTCAAGATGCACGTGCATTGTCGACACAATTCTTAGAAGCTCTTCATGATGCTGCATTTGGCAAAATGCAAAAAATCATGTATCAAGCTCAAGAAAAATTTCAATCAAATCCAAATCTATTTTACGAATTCATCACCGCAAAAGATGATGCTGGATGGGACCTTTTAATGCATGCCGTCACCCAAGGACGTTATGAATATGTCGCTTTCATACTCTATGCGACAGAAAAATATTTTCATAATAAATCACAATATATTTATGATGTATTAAGCAGTGTTGCAATAGATGGCAATAGCCCTTTACTGCTTGCAATATTACGCAGAAATTTTGAAATCGCTAAACTGCTTATCGAAAAAATAAAAAAATATTCAAAAAATAAATATTTTTTTTACATGATCATGAATACAACAAATTATCCAAAGGGATTAACACCACTCTTTGCAACGGTTTTCTTTGGATCTGATAAAGATGAATTTTATGATACAAGCAAATTAATATTAGAATCTATTGCAGAGCGATTCGGCAAAGTTTCCCATGTCATGGATCTTTTTGTCAATAAAAGAAACTTGGATGGGTTTACGGCACTTTCCTATGCTTCTTCGGATAAATTAAAAAAATTATTGCGAGAGTATGGTGGGCATGAATGAGTTATATTAAGGTATTTTGCTTGCCAAAAATACCTTAAACAAAAGCATAATATTCTGTTTGATAATTTTAAGCTTTTCATATTTTTGTTTCTTATTTTAAATCAATTTTTCTTTTTTTATTTGGCCTCATGTCGGCCAGACACAAAGGTATTGTTTGCCCAATACCTTTGATACAAGGGCACCAACGTTCCGTTGGATCTCTCTCCCACGCTCACATGAACCACTCACTCATTGATGCCTTCAGCATCAACGATTTCAGATTCATGGCGCGCTACCGGAGTTACATTTTAAATTTTCCGTTGAGCAAAACTGTTGAATGATTTGCAAAATTTTTGTGAAGATGCACCTATCTGTCAAAACCTCGTTCGAAGACTAAAGAACTTGAAATATTATAGATATTGCATGGTGAAATTTTTATAAATAAGTTAGTCCGGTAGCGCGTCGTGCACCCGAAAGAATGATGCGAAGCATCATGATGTGTGGTGCATATACGCTACTCTTTACCCACATTTTTACTATAATTAACGAGATACAGAGTTAATATATCAAAAAAAGAAAAGTAAAAAATGATTAAAGAATTGTGGGCAGCAAATGAGACTAATCGTATGTCATTAAAAGATAAACGCAGAAATGAAAGAGTTAGAATACTTCTAGAGGCCGTTGCCGATAGCCCATCAGCAAGCATTTTACAAGCTTGCAACGGAGAAAATGCACAAGCAAAAGGTGCTTATCGTTTTCTTGCCACAACAGAAATTGATGAACAAGATATTCTCGAAGGACATTATCAAGCAACCGTCGAAAGAGCTGAAAATGCTGATGGAAAAGTCATTATTGTTAGCGATGGCATGGATGCATCTTTTAAAAATCTTAAAAAAACTTCAGGGTTAGGAACTCTATCTAATACAAAAAGTTCACTTGGAATAAAAGTTCAAAATACGTATGTATTTAGTGAAAATTTTATTCCATTAGGGCTAATAAATCAAAAGTATTGGATACGCAATAAAGAAGATTTTGGCAAAAAAAAACATAAGCTAAGGTTGCCTACAAAGGAAAAAGAATCTTATAATTGGATTGAATCAATTTATCAAATAGAAAAAAAGCTTCCTATAAATAAAAGCTATTTATTTATAGGTGATGGTGGTGCCGATATTTATGATTTATTAACAGCAGAAAGGCGTGTAAATAGCGATTTACTCATTCATCTTGTGCAAAATAGAAATATACAGAACGAAGAAGAGCGTCTCTTTGAATTGCTGGAAAAACAATCAGTATTAGGCGTTATAACGAAAGAATTAGAACGTACAAAAACTCATTCTAAGAGAACTGCAAAGTTAGCGATTAGAGTCAAAGAAGTCGAAATTTGTTCTCCTTTAAATCGAAAAAATGAAAAATTACCAACCATACATTTAACAGCGATTTATGTGCAAGAAATAGAATATGACAACTCAGTAAATGATCCAATAGTATGGCGACTTATTACTACGATTAAAGTTCAATCATTGGAAGAAGCTGAAAAGCTTATTGCCCTTTACTCAAAACGTTGGCTCATTGAACGCTATCATTATATTTTAAAAGAAGGTTGTCGCATAGAAAAATTTCAAATGGAATCGGTTGATAACCTAAAAAGAACCTTGGCTGTTTACTCAATTGCTGCCTGGCGTTTAATTTATATCACTTATCTTGCAAGAATTAAACCTGATGCCCCATGTAATTTAATTCTTACAACCGATGAAGCTGATGCGTTATATTGCACGCATCATAAAACTCTTACATTGCCCCCCAAATCTTTTTCTGTTAAAGAAGCAACTCAAATGATAGCAAAATTAGGAGGTTTTCTTGGCAGGAAAAACGATAAAGATCCTGGTGCAAAAGTTTTGTGGCAGGGATTATTTCGGCTAGAAGCCATTACACAAGCTTATCTTTTATTTAAAGAACTAAATGTGGGTAAAGAGTAGCATATACGCGCGGAAGATTTGATCCAACAGAATGTTGGGGCCCTTGTATCCAATGTATTGGGCAAACAATACATTGGTGCTGCCCGCATAGGGCCGATAGATTTTATTTAAAAAAATTATGAAAAAAATAAAAATTCAAAATAAGTATTTAATTTTGGCCCTCTAACGCAACATCATACAAATTTTTAAGCGCAGCAATCTGATCAGCTTTTGAAAAAATCGCCGAAGCAACGGCAAACGAAGTGGCACCATGTTGCACAAGCTCATGAATATTAGTTTCATTAATACCACCATCCATGCCAATTTCAAATTTCAAACCTTGTTGCAGCTTATAAGCATGCAATGCTTTGAGCCTCTCAATCGACTCTTTCAAAAACGATTGTCCAGAAAAGCCTGGTTGCACAGACATCAACAAGACTTGATCAATGGATATCAAATGAGAAAAAATTTGTCTCAGCTCAGTTTTGGGGCTTATTGCAAGACAAGTTATTGCTTTTTTTTCTTTTATGATTTTATTTATGCTTTCGATATCTGCATTTGATTCAATGTGAAATGATACAATATCACCAGCTCGTAACGCCAATTGTTTGATAATTTTTTCAGGATTTTCTGCCATTATATGAACAAAGAGTGTTTTTTTTGAAAATTTAGCAATTGCATTAACCATCAGGGGCCCCCAGGTTAAATTTGGCACAAAATGATTATCCATAATATCAAGATGAAATCCATCGCAATAGAATTCTAATGCCATAATAATTTTTGCAAGGTGTAATTGATCTGCCGCAATTAATGAAGGGAAAATTTTAATACTCATATTTTTCTCGTTTTGTACTATATTAATGTAAAATAACCTCAAATTCACAAAAATAACTTAAATGAGATAAAAAAAATCGCAAATGTCATCCTGAGGCGTAGCCGTAGGGATCCAGTCTATAAAATTATTTCATAATAAATTCTGGATTCCTACGCTCTCGCTTTGCTCGAGCTCAGAATGACAGTCGTATGCAAATTTCTCATGTCATTTTTCCTGATAATCATCCAATCTTATACATAAACAATATTACTAAAATACTGTATACTATAAAGGGACACAAATCATAGATTTATAATGAAAGTATCAGAATGGCCAATCAACAAATCTCAGTTAATATGTTTATTTTAATGGAAAATGATATCTCAAAGGCAGTTGCCTTTTATCAAGATTTAGGCTTAAAACTCAATTTTCATAGCTCAAATCGATGGGCTGAATTTGATATCAATGGTGTCAAAATGGGATTAGCTCAAACAACCCAAGAATTACCTGAGCGCCGCACAGGCATAGTGCTAGAAGTTGAAGATATTCAAAAATTTTATGATGAGCATAAGGATTCTGGTATTTCATTTTTAAGTGAGCCCGTTGAAGCGGTCCACGGTCTTATTTTAAGCTTCAGGGACCCAGGTAATAACATTTTAGATCTCTATCAACCAACACCTGAAAAATTAAAAGAAGCCATTAAAAAAGCAGCGGAAGAAGCTGAAAAAAAGGGCGGTTGTTGCCAATCAGAAAAAGCAGATGATAAAGGCTGTTGTAAGTAAAAATGTATAAAAACAAGCATATAAAATCTTCATAGATTTACTCTGTTTTCTTATATTTTTATTACAAAAAATATGAGTCACTTACTGTAAATCTTGAATTACTTATTTTTTATTGTATACTATTTTTTATCAGTGAAATACCCTTATTTCGCTCTCTGTTTTTGTATAATTTTTTATTCCTTTTTAAATAGGAGAAAAACATGTCAGAATTTGAAAACATGCAACCATTAAGCGATAAGGCTTTGGTAAAACGTCTTGAAAATGAAGCAATGACACCAGGCGGACTCTTTATTCCTGATGCAGCCAAAGAAAAAGGCCAAAAAGGCACCGTTCTTGCTGTTGGTCCCGGTCGGACTACCCCAGAAGGAAAAACTATTCCTCTTGCTATTAAAGCAGGTGATATTGTTTATTTTGGCAAATATGCCGGCACTGAAGCTGGCAGTGATTATCTCATTATCCGTGAAGATGAGATTTTAGGTGTCGTTAAAACAGCATAATATAAAAAACAGATTAGGAGTTATTATGGCAGGAAAACGTATCGTTTTTGGCGTGGAAGCCCGCGGAAAAATTCGTGATGGTGTTGACATATTGGCTGATGCCGTAAAAGTCACCCTCGGACCTCGGGGTCGCAATGTTGCTTTTGAAAAAGCATTTGGCTCACCAACAATCACCAAAGATGGTGTTACTGTTGCAAAAGAAATTGAACTTCCCAATAAACTTGAAAACATGGGCGCACAAATGGTGCGTGAAGTTGCTAGCAAAACTGCTGAAGTAGCTGGTGATGGCACCACAACAGCAACAGTTTTAGCGCAAGCAATTTTCCGCGAAGGTAACAAATATGTTACTGCAGGCGCAAATCCAATGGAATTAAAACGCGGCATCGACAAAGCTGTGCATGCTGTTGTTGAATTCATTAAAAATAATGCAAAAAAAGTAAGTTCAAAAAAAGAAATTGAACAAGTTGCAACGATTTCTGCAAATTCTGATACCATTATTGGTCAACAAATTGCTGAAGCAATGGACCGTGTAGGCCGCGATGGCGTTATCACCGTTGAAGAAGCAAAAGGCATGGAAGATTCATTAGAAGTTGTTGAAGGTATGCAATTTGATCGTGGTTATCTTTCACCTTATTTCATCACTGATGCAGAAAAAATGGAAACGGTGTTACATGATGCAATGATTCTTCTTTATGAAAAGAAGATCAGCAGCATGAAGAGCTTGTTACCTCTTCTTGAACAAGTTGCACGTTCTGGTCGTCCACTTTTGATTATTGCTGAAGATGTTGAAGGCGAAGCTCTTGCAACGCTTGTAGTGAACAAAATTCGCGGCACTCTTAATGTTGCTGCGGTAAAAGCTCCTGGCTTTGGTGATCGTCGCAAAGCGATGTTAGAAGATATCGCCATGTTAACCGGCGGTAAATTAATTACTGAAGATATCGGCATCAAGCTTGAGAACGTTACCTTGGATGATCTTGGTCATGCAAAAAAAATAGTAATCACCAAAGATACCTGCACCATTATTGAAGGCCAAGGAAGCTCTGAGAGCATTAAAGGACGTATTGCATTAATCAAAGCGCAAATCGAAGCAACAGCTTCTGATTACGACAAAGAAAAATTGCAAGAACGCCTTGCCAAACTTGCTGGCGGTGTTGCTGTCATCAAAGTTGGTGCTGCAACTGAAACAGAAATGAAAGAAAAAAAAGATCGCATCGACGATGCATTGAATGCAACCAGAGCTGCTGTTGAAGAAGGTGTTGTTGCTGGTGGCGGTGTTCTTTATATCAGAGCACAAGAATCTGTAAACGCACTTAAACTTGAAGGCGATGAGAAATTTGGTGCACAAATTGTTGCACGTGCTTTAGAAGAACCTTTGCGAGTAATCGTATCTAATGCGGGCGACGAAGCATCAGTTATTGTCAATCGCATAAAAAACGAAAAAGGCACTATTGGTTATGATGCAAAAAACAGCAAATTCGTTGATATGTTCGAAGCTGGCATCATCGATCCAGCCAAGGTTGAGCGCACTGCATTGCAAAATGCTGCATCAATCGCTGGTCTTTTGTTAACAACAGAAGTTACCATTTCTGATTTGCCCGATGACAAAAAAGAATCGCAAGGTCACGCTGGCATGCCTCCAATGGGTGGTATGGGCGGCATGGGTGGCATGTATTAATTTTTAAATTAATTCTTTCCGCGTACAAAAAAAAGAAGGCTCGCAACGTTATGTGCGAGCCTTCTTTTTAAAATTATATTTTAATAAAGACATATTATGAATTTTAAAACCATTTTTTTATCACTTTCATTATTCAGCTTAATTGCGTCAATTTACGCTGGCAAAATTAGAAAAATTACAGAGACAAATAATACAGAAGAACCCGTCCCTCAATTTCTAGAAACAGAAAGTGCAATAACTGCTAAAGAGTTAATACGTGCACATATATCTTGTTTTGGTGCTGAGTGTAATGACAAGAATACATTACTAAAAAATGCAACTGTATACAGCATTCACAACCTCATATGCTGGACATTCGAAGATGAAGGGTTAGCTGAACAGGAGCGTAAAAAAATTATCGAATTACTACAAAATATTCAACAAGAGCGGCCCGATTTAATACAAGAAGCACTTGATAAAAGCATTTGTGGTTGTTCCAGGATTGATGGCTGTTCCAGGATTTGTAGATGCTATCCAGGATCTTTAGATTTTGAATATATTACAGCTCTTATTAACCTTGGAGCAAACCCTCACAAAACCTTCAAAGATAAAAATTACAGTGCAATAGAAAAATTAGAAGCACGGTTTGGATCAATAAAAATAAAAAATGTAGAATCATTAGATTGCGATCATTGGTCTTTTGGACAAGATAAATCCGAAAATTACGAATGTAAAGAAATTGAAAAACTCATTAACTTTATAAAAAAATAAGAGAAATAAGCTAAAAGTATCATAGTAAAAGCGAGCTCTCTTTTTTGAAATATATTTTAACATAAGGACATATTATGGATCTTAAGAAACTATTTTTATCATTAGTATTAACATGCTCAATCGTATCACTCAGAGCTGAAGAAACAAAACAACAATCAGAAACTAAAGCACCATTTGTTTTCAAAGTTTTCAATAACGAAGAAGAATGTAAAAATTTTACTAGAGGATTCTGGAGCCTTGGAACGCTTATCCTTATAAGCAACTTTGGCAAGGAACAAGCTGCAGAACGTAACATTAAAAATTTACCAGAAAATTTCAGAGAAAAATGTAATGAGGCTATCAATTATTTAGCACATACAAGACCTCTTAACGGTGATGCCCTCAAAAATGAATGGCGCACATTATTTTTTACCCTTAATGGCCAAAAAATAGAATCTCCCGAAAAATATAAAGATTCTCATTTATTAAATCCTGATGCTGCTATTTTACTTCTAACAAAAGGCGCTGATCCATTAAATGTTAATGGTAGCACAGAATATGATGTTGTTTTTTATGTTGCTAAAGAAATCACCGGATTAAATTTCGAACAATCGCTTGATAAACTTCACGCAAAATTTGAATGTTACAAAAAAGAAAATGTATCAACCCAAGATTGCAAAGATCTTGTAAAAGTACAAACAGCGATCAAACGATTAAAAAAAGAACAAGAAAAAACGGCATCAACAGCTTCTTAAAAAGATGAAGGCCCTGCATATATTGCACAGGGCCTTCTTTTTTGAAAATAAATTATATTACTTATTTGATCATTTCATATAATAATGCATAAGCGCTGCATTAACTTCTTCTGCTTCATTATAATTTTTTGCATCAAGCAATTTTTGTGAAAAATCAAAATAAAATTCCACGATCCTTCGTTTAAAATGGTGGTTATCTTCAGGTTTATCCAAATAACTCAATGCCTTTATAAGGTATGGCTGTCTTTCAAAAAGTTCCTGTTTAACGCTCTTATAGCTTTCTTCATATAACTGCTGAAGTAAAAAATTCAGATTTATATCAATATTCATTTTTGCATTCAAAGCACATTGCCTTAAAAAAGTTTCACTTTTATCAACTGAAAGCTTCCTTGTTGGTTCCAGTTCCCCGTTACATAACACGCTTATAGGCGATTCATTATTATTTGAAAAACCTGTATTACTCAATTGCTGCAGAGAATTCTTACCTAAATTTTCTCTATTACTTTCACTTAGCTTAGATTTTTGTTCTTTACGAAATTTTACTACTGCATCTAAGCCTGCAGTATCATACATATATCTCTCAAATGGATCTTCCAGTATTTCATACGCCTCTTTCAATTGCGCATGTTGCTCTTCAGCTTCTTCATAAACAGTAAAGGGCAATCTCATGGTAATTCGAAGATACTCTTGAGTATAAATACGAAAACTCTTTACTACTGCTTCATGATTTGCATCTTTGTTAAGTCCCAAACGAACATATAAATCATCATTATGGTGTTCCATAGCGTTTAAGATTTTGAAAAAGATTAAAACAAAAATAAAAATTATTTTTCTGCTCATATTAAAAACAACCTAGAAAAATTATTAATACGACAATATGATGTTGTAGTATATAATGTTTAATAATATTGCAATAGATTTACACAAAAGATGCTTCTCGTAATGATAAAAATATTTTTTTTATTATGTATTCTTTAAAAATTCTGGTAAATCAGAAAGACCTTCATTCAAAAAATCTATATTTTCTTCCATTTCTGTTATATCGATTATTTCTTTATCAAATGTATCATGATGAATATTTTCAGTTGTTTGATTTTGTTGCAATGCATCTAATGGCATCATTGGTATCAACTTCACGCTAGGATTCAATAACTGTGCAACATATGACATATGTTCATAAAATTCATTTGGCTCTTTCACTTCAGAAGTAGTCAATCCCATCTTCTCATCATAGGCTTTCCTCTTTTGCCGATCTGATAGAATATTGTATGCCATTCTAATAGTATCAAATTTTTCCTCGACTTTTTCATCTATTACATTTAAAGATTGCATCGTTTTATGCAAAAAATATTTTGTTAACCTAAGGTAACGTTTCTCTATTGCATAAGGAGTTGCATTACGAGCAACCCCCAAAATTTTATATAAATTAATTTCCTTTTGCTGCTCCATAGCTATCAAGCCTATAGAACAAGTCAAAAAAGCTAAAAATAACATTATTTTCTTCATAAGAGTCCCTATTAAAAACTATACTTCAATATAAAATGAACAAAAAAATGATGTACAACAAACATATCAATTACAATGATAAATCAATGACGTCTCCCAATATATCTTGCGTATCTTGCTCAGAAAGACCTTCTTGATTAGACAAATCTTGCGCTAATTGGGCTTGTACTTTTATTGCATTTAATTTTTCGGTCAAAATACCTGTTTGATAAGTGGTTAGTGCAGCATCAATAACTTGAATTGCATTGTCATAACGATTTTCTTGAAGCAATTCCCTGGCAAAATTAAGATAAAAACCAATAATTTCTTGTTCTAATCCATTTCTATAATGAGGTTCTAGATTAGATATTAATCGTATAAAATGTTGTTGTTCTGCTAAAAGAGCTGATTGAACATAAGAAATGGTTTTATTACTGCATCTCATTACATGCACACTAGTTTGTAATACTTCCAATTTCTTTAAAACTTCATTAGCAGTAGAACTAACAAAACGATAAAGATGAACCGCTTCTATTCTTTGTAAGGCAGAAGGCTCACTCCATTTGACACCACAAACATATTCCAAAAGATCATGCGCTCCATTGATGATACCGTTATTGTATAAAGTAGTAAAAAATTTAAAACAATTATCAAACGCCTCATATTGTAAATCTAAAGGAATTTCTAAAAAATTCTTCATCGTATCAACGAATTTTATCGATGGGTTAAAACGATATTGATCTATTAATGCTTTAATTCGGTTATGATAGTTATCTATTTTCTGAGAATAAAATCCCTTTTCCTTATCCATTGATAATGCTATTTGAAGTGTTATTAGACAACTGTTAGCATTCTTGATCCTATCTTGAACATCAACATAATTTCTATTTTTGGTATCGATATCATTTTTTCCTTCAAGACGAATAATATTTTGTAATTGAAAACATTTTTTTTTAAATTCATCATTACTCGCTGCATAAGAACTCCGACAAAGATTCTGAATAATTCTCATAGCTTCATTAAATTTTTTATTTTTAGCCAATCGTTCAGCAAGTAAATAACTAAATTTAAAAACATAATCATTAAGATAAGTAAGCTTGAATTCCATTACATGCTTACAAAAAAGAAGTAACCCTTTATGCACAAAATCAAGTGGCATTGTTGAATTAGCAAAAGAAAAATTCAAATACCCCAAATCATTATACCAACCCATTAAAATGTTTTTTATGTTTCCTTGAGCTTTTTCCACTTCCAATTGCCATACCTTGTCTTCTTCACTCTGAAAAGATGAAACATGTTTTAAAACTTCACCACATAATTCATAGGCACTCTGAACAAAAAATAAAAAATCTGGTTGATTTTCATGCTTCTGATAAAGCATTTCAGCAGCATTAAAAGCAAGTCTAAGAAATTCTTTTTTTGCTTCTAAAAAGTTAGGATTGACTCTCAGCTCAGAAGATCTTTCAGAAATATAATATTTATTTGCAACATTTTTAAATTTTTCATGAAAAAACAATGGATCAATTTTTTGAGTTTTAGCGAGCTCTGTTTCCCGGCGTAAATCAGCATTAGCCTCTTGCACTGCTTCAATAGTTGCTTTAACATTTTTTGGATCTACAATTTTTCTTTTTTTCACAGGAGGAGCATGTTTTTTCATTGCTTCTTCAATCAACCGTTTTTCACGTGATTGAGCATAAGTAGCATGAACTGCTGGTGTATTATTTTTTTGCACATATAATGCATACAAATTTTTTAATCTATCAGCAAAGTCTGTTTCTGAACCCACATACCGTAGCCCATTGGCAATATAACACTTTGCCTCATCAATACAATCTCTTTCATATAACAATTGAGCAAATTGAAGACAATTTTCTAAAAAATTCACCCTAAGTGCTTTGCAACAATCATCATCATTATTATTCATTATATATTGTCTATATAATTCATTGGCAGCATCAATCTCAGGTTTCAATACATTAATATCGGGTTGCATAGAAAAAATACTTCTAATTTTTGTTTGATACGCATCTCTTTTATGCAGAATATCTTCAAACGCAACCTTTTGGGCAACATTATCACGATTATGTAAGTCGTAATACCTTTTCCAATGATCACCATATTTATCATAAAAGTTTCTTTTTTCAGGATCACGCAAAACATCATGAGCATTATTTATCTCTTTAAATATCTCTCCCCCATAAAGATTTTTACTAGGATGATATTGTTTTGCTAAAGCACGGTATTTTTCCTTAATGCTTTCTTGATTTGCAGTTCTTTCAACACCTAAAATAGTATAATAATCTCTCGGTTGCCCCTCCATGCCTTGTAACCCTTTAAAACAGGCTAAAAAGAGTAAAAAAACTATTGTTTTTTTCATAAAACCCCTAAAAATCATATTTTTTATAGTAGTATAATCAAATTTACATAATTTCATTATAGCTATTTATTTATATTTGTCAATTTTAAAAAAAATAAATAAAAAAATTAACCAATAAGTAAGCCATAATCATTATGGAAACCAAAGCTCGATTTAATTGACAAATAACGGCTGATCATTATATTGTGACTAAGATTCCTAAAAAGAGTCTTCTAGAGCTGCTACCTTAAGCAAAGCAACTTTTATCTTGACTAGGAGAATCTATGAAAAAAGTAACATTACTCTGTTTATCATTATTATCAGCAAATGCTTTGCTTGCAGATGTAAAACTTATGATGGATGTTTGTGTTGGCGAAATGTGCATGAAAGGCGAATTCGTTCTTGATGCAAATAACCCAGTTGCAACACTTTCAGACGATGCAGCAAACATTGTTGTAGCAGTACAACAAGTTGAAGCAACCGAACAAGCTACAACCGAAGAAAAACAAGAAGTCGTTGTTGATGCTTCAACAGAAGTTGCTCCTGCACCAGAATTTGAAGTAACCATCCAAAATGATGGCGTAACAACAACCCACATGGTACAAGGCCAATGGGGATGCACAATGCAATGCAACAATGAAATGGTTATGGTAACCATGATGGCAAATCAATAAAATAATCTTAATTTTTTAGCTTTGTTGCTTAAGGTACATAAAAAAAGCTCTTGTAATTTGTATTGTCAGGTCATAATTAGATCTGACAATACAAACAAATACCTCACCTCTTGCATATAAAAATTCTTTTTTGTTATCGTAAAAATAAAAAGGAAATTTTATGACCAACAAAAAAAATCAAAAACCATTCTCACCTAAAAAAGAAGAAAAATCTCAAAAAGAGCAAGCACCTTCTCAAGAAAAAAAGAAACAAAATACACCACATGATATATATGAAGATGATGAAAATACTCATGGTGTTTATGAAAGTGAAAGCGATTATTGATAACTAAAAGCCACAACCAATTTTTGCCCATACTCCATACCGCTTAAAATCAGTATTATAATGAGGAATTTCAATAAAGCCACCAAAGCCTAAAAAGAATAATGCATGTGGGCCATATAAGGTATAACCTCCCGCTACATGAAATCTAAAGTTGATAGCACCACGTGCTGCTGCTGAATTAAGTTCTATATCATTATCAGTAATTGGAACAAAGATTTGCTGACGCGTTATCAGGTCAACATCATTTGGCTCAAGCACACCAATCGTACTCAAACTTGCTGTTGCCGGTACCCCAGTACCATCAATAAAACCGACACCCTGTATCCCATAATCACAAGGAAAGCAATCTTTTAAACGAACATCTTCACGTCCGCGTGCCCATAAATCAAATCCTGCTTCAACTTCAAATCCACCCATTTGAGAACGTAACCCCGTTGCCATATCAACTTTATTATAAGGTCTCACGCGCACAGGACGAGTCAAAATATTTACTGCAGGAATATTAGTCCTACCATCCCTATTAACCAATAATAAATAACGTGACCAAGTCTTTGATTTAAGATCTAATGTTCTTAGCTGTGAATCTTTGAAAAAATAAATATTTTCTATTTCCAAAAACAACGCAATAAAACAACAATCACTATCTCTGGTTAATGGTAATTGCATCAAAAAACCCGAACCATACCCAAAATGCCTGTTCGTACCCAACGATGGGCTAAAAACAAATTCAGGATCTGAGTAACCATGTAAAGGAGCAACAAACGTTGAATAAAGACCAAGTTGAAAACCATCACGATCTAAAAAATTACTTCCTATTTTTATATCAAGTTCTGCAACACTAAAAATCTTTTTTGATGGACCAAATTTTGCAAAATTCCAAGCAGGATTGGATAAGGCTTCAACGATATTAGTTGGGGCAATTGGCCTCATTGCCGGTTCAGTGTGCGATAGATATTCCACCAAGTTAATACTATTTTTTACATATTGAACAGGTAAACCCACACCAATCCAAAAGCCCTTTAAAAACTCCGTCTCAAAGAAGTCCCTCAAACTACAATACCCTTCTAACCAGAGGCCAAATTGTTCTTGTTTTGGCTTAACGGTAAAACTACCCGTAAAATTACTTGGTAGATTAATCCATTCAGCACGAATATCGCGACTATATTGATTATTGGCGATTGCAGCATCACCTTTTACTACCAGAAAATTTTTATCATCTTCGCCACAAGGAGCCTCATCAAATAAAAAGTAGCGAGCAACACCGCGCGAGCTCATAGATCTTTGATAAAGGGGTAATGCCTGAAATGCAACATTATGGGGCTCACAAGCATTAAAAATCATATCATGCCATAGTGATTGCTGTGCTGCAATATTGCGATAGACGGGACGCGTAGAGATGAAAGTACGCGCAACGCCACAACAAGGCGGGCAATATGCTAAGTTTTCTGAGCAACAAGTTGTTAAATTAGTATTATAAGAAAGAGTTGTTTGTAACCAAGTACAAAACACAATACATAAAAGAATTTTTTTCATTCTTGTTTTCCTTTTTTAAGCAAATGCTGTTCATTAGCTTAGGATAGGTTGTTAAGAAAAACAAGGTCTAAAATACTCTAGGTAATAGCTTTAGGTAATAGCTTTATTGCATCATCAAGAGAACTCTTTGAAAAAACTATAGCAGAAATTGCTTTTGTCATAGCAATTGCTTGCGCTAAAGATCTTTGATGAATATTGCGACCAGTTGCATTACCCATCGTGCCAGCGCTATAAATTTGTTCATGCAATTCTTGTAGAAATTCTCGTGGATCTTGTGCTAAACCGCCTGCCATAATAACTTTGGTTCTGCCCGCCGCCTGCACAGCGATTTTTAGTGCATCAATATTCGATTGTTCTTTGGTTGCATGAGGCATATTTAATTTTACAAAATCAGCACCTAATGATGCTGCAAGCCCTGCTGCACCGGCAATAATCTCAGGTGCTGTTTCATCATTCACTGCTTTACCACGAGGATATACCCATATAATTGCTACCAATCCATGTTGATGCGCCTGATAAATAAGTTGAGAAACTTCTTGCAACATTAACGATTCAAATTCACTGCCAGGATACAACGTATAACCAACACCACAAATCGATAATCCGGTATTTTTTTTGAATGAAACAACCTGCTCAACTGTCCATAATTGTCGGCTCAACGGATCTTTTTGCTGCGTTTTAACAAGATCAGTTTTTCCGTTCATCTTAACAATATAATTACTATTCTGATAAGAATTACCATAGTGTGCAATAAGACCTAAATGAGTGGCAAAAGCGCCAATATCACCTTCTGATGCAATTCTAAAAAGATGTTCTGGATCATTATCTTCAAGATCAATTCCTTGACCATAAAAATCTCTATTTAAATGTTCAATTTTTTGATCACAGGCAAAAAGCATAAGCTTTCCTGTTCCCCGAGTAATTTTCGTATAGTTTTGAATAAAAACATCTCGCTGCTGCTCTGGCACATCAGCAGGAACTATCAGTATATTTTTTTTTTGACTATTCACTTGTTTCCTTAGTAATAAGAGTATCATGAAGTAACACATCATAAGCAATACGCTCAAAAAGCGGGACGGCAACGGTTGATGCATACACATTACGAGCAACCTGTGCATCATTTATAAAAGTAACAATCACTCGCTTATAATCACCTTTTTCAATAATGCCTGCAAAGGTATAGATACAATGAAGAGGGTCATATTCACCATTAATCACCTTAATTGCCGTACCTGTTTTACCCATTACTCGATACCCTTCTAATTGAGCTTTATGCGCCGTTCCTTGCGTTACGGTATTTTCTAAAATTGTTCGTAATTGTTCAATCGCCACGGTACTGTATAATGGACAACCTTCTTTTTGCACCAAAGCATCTTTAAATAATGTTGGTTTAATAAAAATGCCATGATTTGCAATCATTGAAAAAAATTGCGCCAATTGTAAAAGCGTTGCTCTACTTTCATAACCAAATGATAAGGAGATGAGCGATGATCGAGACCAATGTTCAGGCGGATTAACAAATCCAGCTTGCTCACCAGGCCAACCCAATGCCGTTTTATACCCAAAACCCATTCTGCGGTAATGATCATATAATTTTGAACCAAGTCGCAACGACACTTTTGCAGAACCAATATTATTTGAACGCTGCACTACCTCCGCAAATGGCAATAATCCATGCGCTTTCCATGTTGAAAAAGTTACTCCATTAACTGTACCCTTTTTTGTATTTTCACAATCAATAAGTTCATTAAGGTCAACAAGCCCTTCCTCCAATAATGCTAAAGTACCAACAATTTTCATAACTGAACCTAATTCATATGCCTCAGTCACCATTTTATTTTTTGTTGTTGCAAGATCAAGCTCTTGACGCACATTCGAATCAAAACAAGGATAACTCACCATAGCAAGTATATGACCATTACTTGGATCCATTACCAAAACAGCACCATCAAGAGCATGCAACGAAGTAACACTTTTTTTTAATTCTTCATAAGCCAGATGTTGAATATCTGCATCAAGGGTCAAATAAACAGGAGCACCTTCATTGCCTTCAACTTTAGTTTCTTTTGCAAAATAAAAATGACCCGAACGAGCATCTTTTTGCAGCGAAACGGTTGTCGGCTCGCCTGCTAACTGTTTGTTGTATAACAATTCAACACCAAACAACCCATTATTATCACTATCAGTAAGACCAATCACTGGTGAAGCTGACTGAAAAGGATAAAAACGACTCGGCTCTTTCAAAATTTTAATATCGGGAAGATTATATTTTTCAAATAATGCTCTTTGTTCAGGCGTTAAACGGCGTTTTACATACATGAAATTTGCTTGGGGGTTTGCATGCAAACGCTCTAAAGCTTTGGGAAAATATTTTTCTAGAAATTGCTCAATTTTTTCGAGCGCAATAAGTTCATGTGGGGTAATAAATGCTGCATAACTATCTTCATTTATGGCTAAATACTGCCCATTTCGATCATAAATAGAAGCTCGTGCAGGCATTGTTTTTAACGTTATCGTATATTGTTGCTTACCCAGTTGAATAAAAAAATCACGTTGATGAACTTGTAAAATATATAAATTACCAATAATTATGAAATACATTACGACAAATACAAAAAAAATAACGGCGCTTCGCAGTTTATAATATTTAATCATAATGATTGCATAGGTAAAATTTTAATCTGCTTTCTGTCCAATTTTTGCATCTTTAATTCACCCTGGGCATATTCTTGAATATGCGCACGATTTTGCAATAAACATAGTTGTGCGCGTATATGTTCTTTGTTTTTTATAAGAGCAACTTTTTGTTTTTCATATGTTTGTTTTTGAAAAGAAAGTTGTATCATTACACTATTTTTATACACTAAAAAAAATATAAAAAATAGATTAGTACCCAAAAAAAGTGTTATGAAATATGCTTTTTTCATGCGAAGGTAATCCTTTTTTATTGTTTTTTTTCTTTTTAAGTCTAAAATACTCCATTCATTTTTTTAAAGAGATTTTTTACACATCCCTCCATTTTCATAAGCAACATAAAGACTTCACTTGAATTTTAATGCATAAAAATGCTACAAATAACTCAAGAGAACTAGGGGAAAATGCTCTTGGGGGGCAAGAAAATGATCTTTATTTTCTTTTATAAAAAAAACATCATTCTGCTCATTTTTTTCCTGACGGGAAATAGCGTAATGCTTTTAAGTATGCAAAATGATGATGAACTGTTATTAAGAAATTTAGCAATAACTCCTCCAATAGAAAAAAGTATCTTAACAAACTCACAAGCTCGCGGTGCTCTCATAAAAAAAAATCAAAAAAAAAGAAAAAAACGCAGAACCAGAAAAGAATATCAATTAAAAGAAAAAAAGACCTCAAGCGGTGAAAGCAGTTTTGAATTCACTGAAGAGGATATTCATCCTGATGCTTTTGATCCAACCAAAAAAATTCAGGATTATACCGCCTTCATAAAAGATCTTGAATCCCTTATTCAAAAAAATAATATTTTGGAATATTGCAATCAAATGAATCATCTGGCCAATCAAATTGCAGATCTTGAGCCACAACAACAGCTTGAAAAATATTTTACTCTTTTATTAAATAATCTAAATTCTGAAGCAGAAATAATACATTATTTTTGCCTTACTATCATAAAAATATACTCAAGTCATTTCAAGGAACATGACAAAAAAAAACTACTCAAAACCCGTATTAGTGACCTTTTTGAAACTTTTGTTTTACCCCTTACGCACCCCAAAGCTCAAAAAAAATTAGAGCAAGTCATGCAAAAATTTATGTCATTACATCAAAGTAATATTCATGATGAAATTAATAATACAAAAAATGATGATTTTCTTTATACCTTTTCACCCTCATTACCATCTTTTTCACCCACAGAAGATCATGCTATTTGGAAAAATCCAACCCAACTTACCTTACCAAGAGATACTACGTGCTATACATTACTTAACAACCAGGAACTTGTTGCATCAACATATGATGGCAACCTTTTTCAAGTCGATCTCAAAGACAAAAAGCAAAAAACAATCCACACAAAAAACAATCCAAAACATACCAACATTCCCTATTATATTTTCGTAAAACTGCACAAAAAAGGTAATAAGAAGACCGAACATCTAAAAATATTAAAAGCAAAACCTGCCTCAACGCCAACATATTTTCTCAATGCATTTCATTGTTATTTTCTCGGAAAAGAAAGCGGTAAAATTATTGTTCAAAATCGAAAAGCAAAAAAAATACATAAACTCATCGGGCATAAAAATAAAATTTCTGGTCTTGTGCCTCTTAACGATTCCTCACATCGCTTCCTTGCATCATCATCACATGATACCACCATTAAAATTTGGGATTTTGCAAGCGAAATTTGCGTTCAAACATTAAAAAGTAGCATAGGCGAAATTGAAGCACTCGCACAAACATCGCCTGAACTTCTTATTGCACTTTCCAAGAGAAAATTTCTTGAAGTATGGAACGTGAGCAACAAACGCATAAGCAATAAAATACGAGTCATTGAAACGGTTTATTCACCAGTCCTCAGTATGGTTGGTTATGAAAATTACTGCCTAACAGGACTATCAAATAGCACTCTTCTTGTTTGGGAACCAAAAAAAGGCCTTTGCATTGAAGAAATAGAAATTGAAGGTCAATTACCCATTGCAAAATTATCAAGCGACGGTCATAGGGTGATTGCCGCTCAAGAAACTAAGGACAAAAAAATCTTAACGCTTTTCATGAAAAAAGATGAGTAAAAAAAACAAAAGGAAGCAAATGATTAGGAAATTCAAAATAAGTAATATCAGGTATGTTATAGGCATTATGCTACTGTTTCAACCAGCAGATTATATCTATTGCATGGAAGAGGAACCAGGCAGCAGCAGCCCTGATCGCATAGATGGTGCAGCACATTATTATACCGAGACATTAAATACTTACGACACACAAATGCCAGAAAAAAGAGCTGAATTCAAAGACCATTTAAAAAAAATTACTGAAGCTATACAAGAACAAACTCCTGAGGAACAACTGCAAATATATCTTTCCATGATAGAAAAAGCAGTAGATTATAACAATAAATATCTCACTTCATATATATGTTCACAAATAATTACTCTTTATCAACAACAGTTACCAATAACAGAAGAAGCACGCCAAGTCATGCAAGAAATAATCAACAATGCTGCACAACAACAGTTCAATTGCAAAGGATTTGAAAATATCAAAAAACAGTTATTATTAAAAGCACATGATTCCCGCAAAAAAAACAAAAAAAAAATGAACTCATCACTCCATGATGCAATGCACCAATCAAACCTCATCGATGATACAACATTATTAGAACTGCTTAAGGGATTCATCGATAATGGGGCCGAATCAAAAGACCTTATATTTGAAACCCTTACTAACTATTCACCCGCAACACAATTTAATGCACTTACTTCATGTATAGAAATGTCATTAGCAGAAAAAAACAGCTCTCAGGCAACTGAACTCTATGAAATGCTCGAAGATATCTATACAACCTATATTGCAGGAACTGAACAAGCGTATGTATACAAACAAAAATTTGAAGCTCTTGCAAAACAACATCCAGAATTACCTTCTAAAAAACTTAGTACCGGAAATATTTATTTTCCCCATGAATTAACGCATTTTTTTGACCCAACAGAATACGTCATACAAGAAATAAAAAGTCCAAAGAGATCTGCTCAATCACCAAGAAAAATCATTAAAAGACATGACTTTGACTGGCACAATCCGCTCAGCATCGCTCTTACTGATGCAGCATGCATATTTCATCTTCGCGGACCTCTGTTACTTGCAGCAAATAAGAAAGGCGCTATAGATTGTTATGATATAAAATCAGGCAGTTGGAAGAAAACGTTACAATATCCAGGAAAAAACCCCCTTCTTTTTTCTCCAGTTTTAATGGAAATTCAAAATAAATCACTTACGAGTACTCCAGTTGATGATATCGTTAGCCTTCTTTCAAGCAATCAAGCAGCCCCTCCACACTGTGTTTTACATAAAGCAAAAAATGATATTGATACAAGCTATGTATTACAAGGAAACGAAGATGGCACCCTTATTTTACATAATTTAACGTCAAGCAAAAAACATCATTTTGATGAAAAGCATGCAGATACCGTCACCGCATTTTTAACTTTTCCTCATTATGCCTACTCAGGATCAAAAGATAGAAGTATAAAAAAATGGAACATAAAAGAAAGAAAATGCGAAAATTCTCTTGAAGAGATGGAAGATACGGTGCGCTCTATCGTTACCTTAAGAAGTAATATTATTACCTTAATTGGTACCAAAAAACTAGTACATTGCAATTTATCAGAAAAACCTGCAACGCATCTCACGCTATTTCAATTATCACAGAAAGAAAAAAATAATGCTCTTGAAACCATAGTCACTTTTAATGATGAATATCTTATCGCTGGCACAAAAAGTGGACAAGTAAAAATTTTTACTTTCGGTAACGGTTTTGCAAATATTCGCAACATAGATCAAGAATCGATAGAAGTACCAGTCATATCATTAACCAATTTCAATGATGAAAAACTGTTAGTGCATTATGGCAATGATACGGCGATGATTTTTTCTAAAGAAAAAGGCTCTTAAACAATTCTCATTGCTTAAGAGCCCTTTTAAAAATTTTCTATGACCAATCTTACCGAATAACCACAGACACAGAACTTGAACTATGATGACAATTATGTTCACAATAACGATTATGAACATGAATTTTTGGTCTGTTCATTGCATTAATGCGCTCACGCTCACGCTCATCTTTACGTTTTTCTTTTTCTTCTTTTTGACAGCGAGGAAGACGAACAACACGCACCAAAAGAGTTCTTAACTGTTCAAGCAAAGCTGTTTGTTTATCGTGTAATGCTTCTAAAGATCTTTTAGTAGCACGTGCCAAGGTGTAATTAAATGCTTCATCTTCATTATAACCTTGTAATTTTTTAGCAAGCGTTCTGATGCGCTGAGCAACACCTTTACGATCGTTACTGAGCTGATTAATATCAGCCTCAAGCTGACGTTTATACGACAATATGCGATAGGTTGCATGCACAATAATATGATCTTCTAAATCATCATTAGAAAGATGACCATGCAACATGCGCCCGTAGCCATTTTTGATATCATAATAACGATTTTCACTAGCACGCAAAAAATTTTCATCAGAAACAGTAAATAACTCAGAAAGTAGTATTCCTCCAAAAACTACTGCACCCACTAAACACACCGCGGCAGCACAAACGCCAAACACACTTGATGTTTCAGATTTCTTTTTTGAAAAAGTTTTTGTAGTATCAGGATATGAATAACCTTGATCAGGAAAAGGTGATCGATGATGAGAGTAGACATGAAGTGGATTTGAACTACAGAAAAAAAGTAAAAGAGCGATAAGAGAACATGAACGTTGTGACGTGGTTAGCATAGAAAACTCCTCTGCAAAATTGTCACGTTTTATAATTATTTTTTTCAAAAATCATGCTAATAGTATCATGCAAAAAGGTAGAAGTCAATGTTGTACTTTATTAGACGATTAAAAAACACAAAGCCAACCACCAAAAAGAAAACATTAAAGAAAAAAAAACGCTCAACAATAACGCTCGTTAGCACCCTCATTCTCTCCTTATTTGTGCGACCCACTGTTGCTAAAGAGAAAATAAATCCTTATGAGCCTGCGACATGCATAAAATATACACAAAAGAAATTACTTTCATATGGAAAAAAGGTTAAACACGTTTTTTTTGTCCCCGATGAAGATGTAAAAGTATTATTACTTGGCCTTATTCATATGAGCAAACCAAGAACAAAAATTCGTATTGCCGTCTATCAATTAACCGACAAAGATATTGTTGAAGCATTAGCACTTGCACATAAAAGAGGTGTGGCTATAGAAATTATCACCGATCAAAGTTGTGTTTACAATCGGTATGAAAAAATTACCACTCTACGCCGTTTGGGAATCCCCATTCATGTATATGGCGGAAAATATTATTCAATTATGCACAATAAGTTTTTTGTTTTTGAAAACACTCTTGGCGGCAAATCAATCATTTTCACCGGATCAGCTAATGCAACTATTGGTGGCACTACAAGAAATGAAGAAAATGTCTGGATTGTGGAAAATCAAAAAATTATCGATCAATACAAACTTAAATTTGATACACTCAAAAAGAAAATTTCTCTCATGCCATTGCCAAAATCACCAGAGATTCGACTTTCAAGAAAAATGTACAATCACCTGATCAATAAAATGAATAATGTTCTTACATTAACAGGAATTTTTGGCTAAAAACAGTGTCTTAAGAAGGAATCGAAACACATGCTAGAATGATTTGCTTCATTACTACAATTCCTTCTTAGCTTCGAACTTATGCTATTCATCTTTATAAAAAAATCAAGAAATCTTTTTTATGTTATTGAAGCTGCATTATTAAATTTTTGAAATCTTCAGGTGGTTCTTGGGTGAAAGAATACAATTTTCCTTCAAAAGTAAACTCTAAAGACTGAGCATGCAATGCCTGCCGTCTCATGATTTTTGATTGGTTGCCATATAATGAGTCACCAAATATTGGATAGCCTAAAGCGGCACAATGTACACGAAGTTGATGAGTACGACCTGTCAGTGGTTTTAATTCAACCAGAGAGGTATCTTTGAAATATTCTAGCACCATATAATGAGTTACTGCAGCACGTCCCACCGCCACATGATGACTCATTTTAATCCGATGTATTGGATCACGTCCAATGGGCATATCAATGGTCCCCGTTTTATCCGGATGACCTTTGACCACAGCCAAATACGTTTTTTTGATTAAACGCTGTTTGAACATATCGCTCAAAAGCTCATGCGCGTATCTGTTACGAGCAACTAACAAGAGCCCTGAAGTATCTTTATCAAGCCTGTGCACAATACCAGGCCTATCTTCTTGACCAACCAGCCTAATCTCTTGAAAATGGGCCAAAAGCCAATCAACCAAGGATGCTTCTTCAGTGCTTTTTGATGGCGCATGAACTGATAATGCGGCAGGTTTATTGATGACTAAAAAATGCTCATTTTCAAAAACTTTAGTAATTTTCAAGGCAGGATCAACTATTTTATCTGTTTTTTGAGCATCTAAAAGGGGAAATTGCACCGTAACAACATCTTCAGGCTTAAGCGAAATGCTTGGCTTTTTCACCTTATTACCATTTAAAAAAACCTGTTCTTTTGCAATAAGATCCTGAAAATACGTGCGTGAATAGGCGGCATGCTGAGCGGCAAGAAATACATCAATACGCTGTAATGCATCACCTGAAAAAATGTACTGCCCCGTTGAACCAGGAGCAATTAATGAGCTTTTTTCTTGTATCATGGTCAAATCCTTAATCATATAACTCAGATTAAGGATTTATGAATTTAGAGTCAAATTGAAACATTAAAGAGCGGCTTTATAGACTATTTTACCCTGAACGGTGCGAGGGGATTGACAAATAAACCCTTCTTCTTTCAATATATTAAAAAAAGCATACAACGTTTTTATCTGCTCAAACTGCTCATCAAATAATTCTTGATTAATTTTGTTTTTTTTCAATAAAGTTTCCCAAAACGATAGGACGCGCACATTACTTTTTGGCGGTGTTGAGAAAAGAGAACTCATTTGTTTATAAACAGCATGCCGATTATTATCTACTTTAAATTGCATAGATTTATTGGCTGCAATACAATGATGCAAAAAATCACCTTGAGTATCATTAAGTGGTTTATGCGCTTTGCGATCCATAGTTAAGGTTTTTTCAGCAATGTGTTCAAAACCCTTTAAATAACCAATAAAAGTTGCTGCATCTTGACGTTCTTTTTCACTGGTGATTTTCATGCGCGCATTAAAGGCAAATCGAGGGGCCTGTTCAATTTCTTGCATGGCATTGTTCAAAAAAGAGATTAAAAAAAGAAAAAACAGGGAAAAATGGAAAAGATAGCTCATTACATCTCCTTATACTCGTTTTTCAAAAAGCACCCACAGTTTTACTTTTCTTTCCTTCGATGTCAACCCTAAAAGCACAGAGTTTCTCTGATTATATAAATAATACATAATTGTCAAAATTTATAATTAATATATAATAAAGAGTATATTGCTGCATATTTTCAGCCTGAAATGGGGATTTCTATGTTATATCGAAATTATCTTTTTTTAACTTTATTTTTACTGGGGCTTGCCCAAAATAAAGCAATTTTTGCTGGAAAAACAGAGGAAAACCAACAAATATCGTGGTTTCAACAAATAAAAGATACATTTTCTAATGGCATATGCATTGGACAAATTACACAGTTCATAGAACCAGATCACCATGAGCGGCAGCATGTCGATAAAAATCCTCTCGATAAAAATGCCCCCCATCATATCCGCACAATTGATTTAACCCGAAAAGATCGTCAAGCCTCAACAATTCGAAAACCTTTTTTATTCATTATTCAATCACCAGTTAGACCGAATAATAAAAGGATATATATTATTGGCAAAGTGAATACTGAAAGGTTTATCAACCTGATGTACCGCACTACACGATACAATTTAATGCCCGGCGACTGTTTATTAGCTGCAACTGCACTAGGTACCGCAGCATTCGGTTACTACAAATATTTTCATAATAAAAGTTAAAGGATCATACAATGAATTTTATTAAAATGCGTCAAAACTTTCTTTTTTTAACCATATTTTTATTAGGCCTTGCCCACAGTACATCTGTTTTCGCTGAAAAAACCTGGTCTGAATGGATAAAAGATTCTTTTTATAATGGCATAATCATTAAACAAGATCTTAAGGGTAAAAAATGGGAAACTTTTAAAAACGAAAAAAATCATACAAGCCTATATTCTTCATTAAGCAATTTAATCTCAAAAAAAGAAATAATTACCCTAGGGAAAGAAGTCTTTATTATACCAGAATATCGCCTGCCTTTTTATAAAAAAAATCAAGCAATAAAGGTAAAACATTCCTGTCAATCCGAACAATTTACCTCAACATTCAAAAATTATAAAACATCACATCATATACTATTGAGCGATACAATAATTTTAGGCGCTGTTGCTATAACAGGATACTTTGCCTATAAAAATTGGATTAAATAAAACCAACAACAACATATTAAAACAATCTACACAAAATTCTTGCATTACCTTCTTATATCGTGTATCAATTAAAATTCCTAAGAAAGTTATTGTCAATTAAAAAAAGGAGCAAAGAAGCAATCTCCTAACTTATTGATCTGATTTTTAACTCAAATGGACAATACCAGATCAGTTTGTTAGACTCATAGAAAATGCACAGACAATGCTGAAAGATCTAATAATGTCAAACCAGTAAAACTGAAAGAGATGCATAATGAACTCAAAAATGATTTTGGAACATGTTGAGGATAATATGCAAGCGGTGATCAAACAAGAAACACCCGAAACAAAAACTTTATGGCACCAATTCTTATCAGTCCACCCTGCTGACATCGCACAATTTCTCACTAATATTGAAAAAGATTCTGCAGAGGAACTCATAGTTCATTTGCCCAAACGACTCAAAGTCGGTGTATTTACCTATCTCTCAGATGCTATGAAAATCTTCATGCTCTCAATTTTGGAAAAAAGAGACAAAATTATTGTTTTGAATGCTACTTCTGTTGATGAACTTACCGACCTTTTTGATTCATTATCAAACGAAGAGCTAAAAGCTTATTTAGATCTTCTTAATGCTCATGATCGACAACAAGTGATCTCTCTGCTCAAATTTGATCCTCAATCGGCTGGGGGCATCATGGATACTGATGTTATTACCCTAAGAGAAGATTTCACGGTTGAAAAAAGTATTAATATTTTACAACGCTTAAAACCCCGTCTTGACTTGCATCAACAAATTTATGTCACCAATCATGAAAATAAACTCGTCGGTCATATTGGGCTAGAAGATCTAGTACTCAAAAGTCCGCAAGCACGGCTCAGCTCTTTTATGCTCAAAAATGATCTCATTGCTCATGTTGATGAAGACCAAGAAAAAATCGCCAAAGAGATGATTCACTATCAAATGATGACCGTACCTGTTGTGGGGAAAAATAATTTTTTTCTAGGCGTTATTCCTAGTGAAACATTAGTTAACATTATTGAGCAAGAAGCAAGCGAAGACGTCTATCGTATTTCTGCAATGGTACCCATCACAAAAACTTATTTTGACACTTCTTTTTTCAGAATTCTTTATGAGCGCAGTTATATTCTCATCATTCTGTTGCTTGCACAATCACTTTCCACCATGATTATTCGCAATTATGAAGCAACATTAACTGGCTTTTTGATGCTTTTTATCACCATGCTCACGAGTACCGGTGGCAATTCAAGCAGTCAAACCTCTGCTTTAGTTATTCAAGGCATGGCATCAGGCGAAATTAATGCTTCAAACATTCCACGCTTTTTGCGCAGAGAATTAGGCATGGCAGGTATGATGGCAATTTTGTTGGGAATTTTTTCATTTGCGCGCGTTTATTTTACGTATGGTCAATTGCTCGGCAGCATTGTGGTGAGTATTTCTCTTGCCTTAATCGTGCTTGTTTCTGTCGTTCTTGGAAGTGGCATCCCTATCATTTTGAAAAAATTACACTTTGATCCGGCTTTTGCAGCTGGTCCTTTTTTGGCAACGATTATGGATATTCTGGGATTATTTATTTATTGCTACATCAGCAGTATTTTCCTGCAATAAATCAACACAATCGTTTTCCACACCAATATCACCAAAATCAAGATGCAAAGTATAAAGAATTTTCGATGGCTTAGTAAAAGGGATATGGAAACTACTTTTATTACTTAACTTGAAAGAAACTTTAGGCATTTTCCCTGAAGCTATTATTTTTTCTAGTTTTTTTAACTCTTTATCCAATTTCTTCTCATCGCGACTATAAAAAGTCGGCAATGCATGCAAAAAATGCCAATAATAACTGTTTTCCAATTGAAGGTAAATACAGTTAAAAGGACGATTTCCATTATTATCAACATTATAATACGTAATTCTAATATGATCTAAAGCTAAATGTTCTGACTGCAAATATCCCAAAAGCAGTTCATTTTCATGAAGAATTCTCAAGGCATTAGCCTTATTTGGTTGATAAGGGCGTTGTTGTTGAGCTATTATTGCCAAAACTCGCTTTCTTGAAGCAATTTGTTCCTGATGATAGGTGATTTTCTCCTGATAAGCATCCGCTATTAATTCTTGCCAAGGAACAAGAAACGCTTTATGATCAAAAGCTTGCAGGGAAAAACAGGTTAGGAAAAAAAGAAAAAAGATATAATTTTTTTGCATAATAACCTCCTTAATATACAATATATTATTCAGTTTATCACAAGAAATAAAGAGTGTAAAAAGGCTATAATGTATAAAAAATTACTTATAAAATTGTAATTTCAACTATTTCCAAATTACCTTCAACCCTAATGCCACGTTGCTCTAGAAGATCTTTCATTTTTTCAAGAGCATCAGTAAAACCGCCAAGCGCATCAATTAAGCCAAGTTCTAACGCTTCTGTGCCAACAAATTCTTTTCCGTCAGCCCATATTTTTTCATCTTCTAATGATAAGCCTCTTGCTTGTGCAACATCGGTTATACATTGCTTATATATTTTTGCGCTATTCTGTTGCATATACTCTCTATGTTCATCACTCAAAGGCACATAACGGCAACTTGAATTTTTATAAGAGCCTGAAGTAATAACTATGGTTTCCATAGTTCCTGAGACGCCATTCTCATTAAACTTTAGATCTTTGTACTGTCGCATAGTTCTTATTACTCCAAGGCACCCCACCTCTGAAGAAGGCAAAGCAAAAATAAAATCAGCAGCAGTTGCTAAATAATAAGCACATGAATAACAATAATTTTCAACAATAACAATGACAGGTTTCGATTTCTTAATTTTTTTTATTTCATTAAAAACCGCTTGCGTCGTTCCAAAGTTTCCCCCAAAACAATTTATATGAATAAGTATTCCTTTAATCTTAGGATCAGCATGCAACTGTAATAATCCCTGTATAATAGTTCTTGCACTTTCTAAGTCGTTTTCAATGCTCATTAAACCAACATAAGCGGGTGAAACCTTTTCTTCTGTATTAGTGGTTACTTTTTTTATGAAATAATCAAAACTAAAGATACTTTCAGATGCATGCATATTGAATAAAAACATACACAGAAACAATACTATTTTTTTCATCTACAAAAAATCCCTTCTTGATTTATGCTATTAGTTTCAATTATAAATATTAACAAGATAAACAATATTTAACTAGGAATCATATCTTAAACATCTTAAATTTTACACGAAAAAGTAAAATTGGTATAAAGAAAATCACCTAACAAGTTATTGTCTAGGTAAAAAAAACAAAGGAGAAAAGAACATGAAGATACTTATGGTATTAACATCTCACGATCAACTGGGCAACACTGGCCGCAAAACCGGTTTCTGGCTTGAAGAATTTGCAGCCCCTTATTATGTATTCAGGAATGCTGGTGTTGAACTAACATTAGCATCACCAAAAGGTGGGCAACCGCCTATTGATCCGAAGAGCGATCTGCCAGAGAATCAGACTCCCGCGATGACACGATTCAAGCAAGATAAAACGGCGCAAAAAGCACTTTCACAAACGGTTAAGCTCGCCGCTATGAAGGCGGAAGATTTTGACACTGTATTTTATGTGGGTGGTCATGGGCCTATGTGGGACCTTGTCGACAATCCCGATTCAATAGCCCTCATCGAATCTTTCTACAATGCAGGCAAGCCGGTTGCCGCAGTCTGCCATTCATCAGCTGTGCTCCATAAAGTGACCTATGAGGGAGCTCCACTAATTAAGGGCAAGCGCGTGACAGGTTTTACTAACGGTGAAGAGGAAGCTGTACACCTTACCAAAGTTGTGCCATTCCTTGTTGAAGATGAACTGAAAAGACTAGGCGGCCTTTATGAGAAAGCGCCCGATTGGGAGAGCTTTGTGGTCGTTGATGGTCAACTTGTTACCGGACAGAACCCTGCATCATCGACCGCTGCGGCGCGTGCGCTTTTGAATTTATTTGCAAAAAAATCTGCTTAGTTGTTTGATCGGATCAACAGCAAATTGAATCAGATTTTTTTATTATACTGTTTTTTATATTCAATCATTTTTTTTATTTTCGCTGTTTTTTCTCTTGTCTTTATAAAATTCTTTACTCGTCACCGCTACGAGAGAAAAAGCAGCAAAGCCAGCCGAAAGTGATTGCAAAATATCACCAGACCATGCGTACATGCAGGATGACGTTCCTAAACAAGCACTGCAGCCTGTGGTAGTACAACAAACAAAATGCTCACAATCAAGATCATCTTTAAAGTTACTTTTTATAAAAGATGCTATTAAACCTGGCTTCTCATTAATGCCCGTATTACACATACAAAAATTTTCATTAGCTATATTCGATGATAAAAATAACAGTACAAACAACCATAGCTTCATTAATGTCTCCTTAATTAATACCATACTTCATTTCATCGCACCGTAAACACATTTTAATATAAACCATTACTGTCATTAAAAGCAATTTTAATTATCCGTGTCAATAAAAACGAGCAACTCTGCACCAATATAAATAACGCGACTTGGCAAAGAAAAGTTTATTGTATTATTTGGATAAGCTGGAATCAAAGCTGCCTCTCTTGCAAGCATTCAATTGATTATAAGAAAAGAATTAATAGAAATTAAGCCATTATCTTTAATGAAAATTCCTATCGAACGATAAGCTTTCCTTTTTGATCAGTAGTAACTTGATAATTCTTTTTTTGAGGGTCAGTAATTTTTACTTGTTGTTTAGATGGCGGTGCTTGCATCTCAATAATTAAATTATTTCCTGGCATGGAGACGGTAGAATTATTTCCAGGGATTGGGAATTTTGATATTGCATTATTAAATTCTTCTTGTTCTTTCGGTGTTGAATCTACCGTAAGAAGCAAGGGGGATATGGTTTTATTTGAATCTAAATAGTATTTTAGTCCTTTTCCATTATAAGTAACAGTTATAGCAAGTGTAAAAAAGGTATTATTTGTAAGACTACTTTTATAGAAGGGTATGTCTTTTGTTGTGCCCATTAATGGAGTAATAGATATTATGAACATAATAATACAAAAGGCATGTTTAAAATTCATTATTTTTCCCTTTAGAAGTTATACGTGAGCAACTTATTGCTTTTAAGTCTTTATCGCTTACAAAGTAATTCCATATTTAGATTTGAATTTATCAATTATCGATTTATACACTGTTTTAAGCTCATCCATTTTTTGTTTTAATCGAAGATATGTATCAAGATCTATAGTACCTAGTTGATGTGTAAGAGTGTTATTATTGAACATAAGATTAATATTATTGGTTTGCAGCACTCCTCCTTTAAAACTTAGAGACCCTGTTAATTTATCAATTTTTTCAATTGATGAAATTAAATCACGCCCATTTCTGATTAATGCATCTATATTTTCCTCTACTAAATCAATAGTTGTTTTTTTATTTTCAAAATTTATTGTATTAAGCTTTTCTGTAATTTCATCCATATTTTCAAGACCAATTGAAAAACTAGAAAGATCACGCCATAAACTCTCATCATTAGCCATAATTACAAACATTCCACTGATTAAAATCATACTCAACGAAATATTTCTCACTACCAGCTCCTTTTTTAAATAAGAAAAATAATTACCATCCTGTCTTTATTATAATATTTTTATTTCCAGTATGGCAATAATTTTGCCTTTTGCTTAATCGCGTTTAATAAATATATTGACTCACACTCGCAACTTTCTATATTATTAATTTATAATAGAAAATTATCAAAAAATAATAATAATATGTCGTCGATCAAAAAGGAGCCTTCCACAATGAACTTAAATAGTAATAAAAATCATGCATTGATGCTGATCTTAATATTGCCAAATTTAATACTCCAAGCTGATGAGCTTGAAAGGTGTGTTGTTTTAAACAAACGAATAACAGAATTAAAAGAACGATTCAATGAATCTGATGAAAATATTATTAAGCGCCACAAAGAAGGAATTCAAAAGCAATTAAGCTCTCTCGCGGATGAAATGCCATCATTGAGTAAAAAACGTGCTAACGCTAATCAATTGTTAAATGAAGCTCGTAAAAATGAAGAAAGAAGGATTATTAGTTTCAGTGAGTTTTTATCAGACAAAGAAAAAGAACTTGCCCAACCAGATGATATCATTTTACGAAACAAAAAAGAAATCCTTCAAAGCCAAATTTCTATGGGCAATAATCGACTTACGCAAATTTATCAAGAGCAATTGACTAAACAATCAGATGAAAATGTTAAAAAACCATTAACATTAACAATAGAAAAAAATTTAAATGAACTTTTGAAATTTCAATTATTACCTGATAGTGAACTACTAAAAATAGAAAAAACAGAAATTCAAAATGATATTGCGATTATAAAAAACGAAATTGAACAAGCAAAAAAAATTGTACAATCTGATGCTTTGCTTATTGACAGGGAACAAAAAGGTATTGATCAATCAATAGAATTTTTAAAAGATAGACGTGAAAGATTGCAAAAACAATTAGACTTGCCAGATCAAATATTATTGCAGAATGCAAAAGATGATATTCAGCAGCGGTTTCAAATGAGCATGCGAAGAGCATTTCAAAATAATTGTCCAGTTGATTTGTAGACGAAATAAAAATAGCACTATGAATAACTATTTTCATAGTGCTATTTTTGTATCCAATATAATCAATCAGATTTTTCTTTTTTATTAAATTCTCTATGGGAAGTTCCTCGACCTGATAGAGCATTAAGAGCTAATCCCATAAAAGTAACGCCCACGAATGCAACTGGGGCAGCAACATTATTAGAAAAAATTTGATGAGCGCTGTATGCCGATGCTAAGCCAGCACAACAACTTGTACAAAGATCAACAGTTAAATCGCTGCAAAAAGAGTCTTCTTCAAACGTATCTTTTGTAAAAGATGACAATGGTTGAGATTTACAACTTTGTTGTAATTCTTTTTTCATAGAAAAATTTGTATTGGGCATATTCAACAATAAGAATAAAAAAGCAAGTGATAATTGTTTCACTGAGGTTTCCTTTTAAGTACATTATGTATGGAATAGAAGCATGCACAGCATACAAAAAAAATTAATAAAAATCATCTATATCTCACGAAAGTGAACGTTATTTGCAAATATTTTTTAGTTCAGAAATTTTCATAATATGATATTGATAGGATAAAAGTTTATAATAAAAATTAAATTATGTTAAAATATATTGTTGTTTTTAGTTGTATTTTGTCTATAACTATGGATGTAGATGCTATGAGTAAAAAAAGTTTTGCCAGTGATAATTATGCTGGTATCCATCCTGAGGTACTTAAGGCTATAATTGATGCTAATCAGGGGCATGATAAGGCTTATGGTGGAGATGCGCTTACTCAGAAAGCTGTCGAAATTTTTAAAAAACATTTTGGACCACAAATTGACGTGTATTTTGTTCTAACGGGAACTGCTGCAAACGTTTTAGGGTTATCAACCTTATTGAAATCTTATCAAGGGATCATCTGTGCAGAGACTGCTCATATTAACGTGGACGAGGCGGGTGCTCCTGAAAAATATACCGGATCCAAATTACTTACCATAAAAACCGCTGATGGCAAGATTACTGTTGATGATATTAAAAATCAATTATTTTCCATGGGCGATCAGCACAAAGTGCAGCCAAAGGTAGTGTCTATTACGCAAGGTACTGAATTGGGTACGTTATATACACCAGATGAAATCAAGAAGATAACTGACTTTGCTCACGCACATACTATGTTTGTTCATATGGATGGTGCAAGACTGTGTAATGCTGCTGCGGCTTTAAATCTGCCCTTAGCGGAAATAACTACTGATGTCGGTATTGATTTACTATCATTTGGTGGAACTAAAGATGGCATGATGCTTGGCGAGGCTGTCATCTTTTTTAATAAAAATTTATCTGAAGATTTTAAGTTTATTCGTAAACAAGGTATGCAGCTTGTTTCAAAAATGAGATTTATTTCCGCGCAATTCATAGCACTTTTGTCCAATGATTTATGGAAAAAAAATGCTCAACATGCAAATGCCATGGCACAATTATTAGCGGAAGAGCTCAAAGCTGTTCCTGAAATTGGACTAAGCAGAAATGTACAAGCGAATGCTGTATTTGCTTATGTTGATCCAGTATTAATCCCTATTCTTCAAGAAAAATATTTCTTTTACATCTGGGATGAGATTACGTCCGAAGTTCGTTGGATGACTTCGTTTGATACAACACAGGAAGACATCTTGGAATTTGTTAATTTCATTAAGCAAACAATATCAAAAAAATCTAGTTAACCGCCGAGTACTACTTTATACGGCCCTTGTTTTTTATCAGCAATTACTTTACCTTTAAATCATCTTGTTTACATCCAATGCTAACTCGTTTCATAAGAATGCAAACCGCGTTTAACTTTGCAAAAGCGAATCAATGCTCAGTATATGGTTTAGTTATCAAATATTCTTGAATTAGATATTTTATCCAATCATTGATGACTAAAGAAAATACAAATGCATAACTCATTATAAAAAAAGTATATGCTATCGGTATTGGTGTAAATTCTAATAAGCCAAGTGTTGTAATTAAAAAAGCTCCCACTATATCGATTATTATCGCACTCAGCAATGTTTTGCTTGGCATTGTGCGCCAAAAGTGCCCTCTTTCTCTCACCACAAAAACAGAAAATATTGCAAAATAAAAGAGTATTTCAAAGCAAAAGGTATTAAGAGAATGCTTATCTACTTGAAGATAGGTAATTCCTATGTATAAAAGTCCAAGTGCTTCTATTACCATTGCAATTCCTAAAATAAACGCAATGCGACTTACCTGAGCAATATTCCAAGAACATGGCTTTTTTGATATTTCTTCATTATCTGTAGCAAGAGAGAGTTTTATAAAATCAGTCATAAAAATAAGTAAAAGCATCTCTAATGATGAGATTACATATTCTCCAGTTATTAAAAATGCAATGACAATGAAACCGGTTTTTAAAACTGTGCGAGAAATTTTATTGATAATCCAAGTATTAACTCGTCGAAAAATGAGTCGCCCCATTTTTATGAGATAATTAATATGATAAAGACCAGCTTCAGTTAATACAATGCTGGCTGCTTTTTTTGCTGCATCTGTAGCATCCTGCACAGCAATGCCAACTTCTGCCTGCTTTAAAGCTGGCGCATCATTGACGCCATCGCCCATCATACCAACAATCTGTCCCTCAATTTGTAATATCTTAACAATTTTGTATTTATCTTCCGGAAAAATTTCAGCAAAAATATTGTTTTTTTTAACTATTTCTTTAATCTGAACTTGATTTTGATTTTTATAGATTGAAAAATTAACAGCATCCCCTTCAAGATCAACAATTCTAGCTATTTCCTGAGTAATTGCTAAAGCATCCCCTGTTAATAATTTAATGCTTATTCCCAAGTCTCTTAGTTCAGCTAAAACTTTTTTTGATTCAGGCCTTGGAGGATCTTGTAATGCACTAAGACCTACAATAGTTGGTATATTATTAATAGTTTTTGCTATGGCGATAGTGCGATATCCTTTTTTTGCAAAAGAATCTGCATAATTGGTCAATTTATTACTTTCTGCATCAGACAATTCAAAATGTTGTATCATTAAATTCAATGAACCCTTATAAACATGAAGAGTCTTTCCATCTTTTTCAAGAAGCACATCAGTTCTTTTAGTCGTTGGTTCAAATGGTATCAACTCTTTAATAGTATATGATGCAAGCGATAATTTTTTTTGTTTGGCAGCTTCAATAAATGCAAGGTCAATCGGATCTAGACTTGCCTCTTGTGAGGCTAATGCACCATAAAGCAGTACGTCATCAGATGAAGTATCAGCAAAGGTAACAATCTCAACAATGGCAAGTTGATTCAATGTTAAGGTACCAGTTTTATCTATACACAAAGTTGTTAACAGTGCTGCATCTTCAAGAGCATTTAAACGTGATACAAGTACATTCTTCTTTGATAAATTTCTTGACCCTATAGCCATACTAATAGTAAACATAGCTGGCAATGCAACTGGTATACCACCTAATAAAAGTACAAGCATAAGCGGTAAAATTTCTAAGAAAGGAATGCCCTGCTTCAATGAAATCAAAATCACGATTAAAATTATTCCCGTCACAATTGCCAAGAGCCATTTAGTTATTACCGTAATAATTAAATCTACATGTGGTTCTGGCGCAGCCTTTTGCACTAATTCTATAGTTTTACCAAAATACGTTTTAGAACCAGTGAGAACAACAAGACCTTTTGCTTGACCATGAGTCACGATTGAGCCTGAATAAACATAGTCATTGATATTTTTTTCTATCATTAACGATTCACCAGTTAGCGCTGATTGATCAACTTCCAATGAACTAGAAATTATCTTTATATCAGCAGGAATAAAATCACCGGTTTTAATACTAATAACATCGCCTGGTACAAGTTCTTTTGCTGGTATTAATAACCATACTCCATCTCGCAATACCTTAACGTGGATAAATAACTTTTTCTTCAAACCTTCAACAGCATTGGAAGCTAATAATTCTTCCATAAAACTTATAAGAGCATTCAAAAACAGTAGGGCAGTAACAATATAAAGATCAAAAAAGCGATGCAAAATCCATGAAAGTACAATTATAATTTCAAGCATCCAAGCAGTAATATTCCAAAATTTTTGTAAAAATTTTTTAATAACACTCGTTTTTTTCTCAGGAATTTCATTATAACCATATTGCTTTAATCTTTGCTGAACTTCTGCTTTATCAAGACCGTTATTAAAGTCTGTATTGAGTGTTTTTATCAGTTGATCTATATTTTGATGTAAAATTTCTTCGGCAGACATAAGATACAATTTCCTTAACTAATGCATAGATATTGTTTTCTTAATACAAAATCTTGTCAAAAGTAAAGAGACTCTTTTATCTTTTTTATTCGCTTTTCTTATTTATTAATTCATGTAAGAGATTTTCGCATTGCAGTAATATGTTTATGGCTTATGGTTATTTATAAGCGGCTTGAGTATAGTATCATGCATTGGAGATCGGCTTTGAAAATGGTAATAGTGTAGGTATATTAGGATTAAGCTTTACCATTATTCATATTTATAATCCCAATCTATCGTTGCTTCTTGTTTAAGGCTCTTCTTCTAATAAAAAATTTACTTATAAAAAATATCCAACATATAACAAAAGAAATAATGGAAATGAGAATGAGAATGGTAGCGGTAATTTTTGCATACCACGTTGGAACAATAAGCCACACCATAATCCATTGGGTAATAACAATTATTCCAAGTAAGCTAGCTGTTAGTAAACTACTTGCACGCACAAATAAAGGAAGCAGATTGGTATATGGAGTAATTGCAAGAACAAAAAAGAATATCGCAGAGCACATTAAAATAACAAAAGGTATGTATGCATTGCCGCATGAAAATTTTCTACTACTATATCTTCCATCGCTTTTGTAAAAAGCAAGTTTTTCATTTAAAATTTTCCTATGATCATGCAATTCTTTAAACTTTTCTAAGTGTTTCATCGTCTTCGGTTGTTTCATAAGAATATCTATTTCTTTTTCTAATGCTTTCAATTGTACTTCAATTTCATATTGAGCAAGTAATGTTTCAGCAAAAGCTGTTGGTTTTAAGGAAATAGATAAATTGCATACACTAACAATGCAGAAGAGTATTATTAATAACCATATAAGCGAGTATTTCATGTTCATAACCATAAGCTACCAAAATATTTTGCAAATAAATCTATTCCCTCTTGCACCTTTTGATGATGCTCTTCAAATTTTTTGTGAAAAATCTCAAAAGTAGGTTGCATAATTCCTGAGCATCGATTCCATTCCAAAGATTCTAAGGCAATAGGTTTTTTAGCATTCTTAAATCGTTCACGATCTTCTTGTTTTAATTTTTTTAATTCTTTTTTATGAATCTTACTGATCCTATTATATTCTTTATAATACTCTTTTTCAGCTGGTCCATCCCAACCACGATTCTTAGTTATCCATTCAAAAGAGTAAATCATTGTATCAAGACATACTAACCATTCATCAAATCTATCTGGATTATCTGGACCTTCTGGTTTTGCTGGATCGGGAGCAAAAGGCATAGGATATCCTTGATACTCATATGTATCATATCTTTTACGGTATTTTTTTAAGAAAGGATAAATAACGCAAGCTAAGGTAACATCTCCATTCCACAAATCATCGTATGTCACAGATACTTTTACTCTATCTTTTTCTTTATCTTTATAGGTGATTGATACTTTCATAAATATTTTGTTTAAAAGTTTCTTTTTAAGATAACGACTTTATAGACAAAATTAATGCGATAAATCCAGTTAATCCTAATATACAATATGCTAAATCTGGAACTGGATGATTTTTGCGAGCCGGTAAAAATCGTAATGTGCATTTGTGATCGATTGTAATGTCTTCAATAAACACTTTTGGCCATCCAAATAAATAGGGTAACCACCAGGTGTTAATATGACCAAACATAAATAGAAATAAGCCTAAGATAAACAACAGTTTGGTGTAAAAATTACCGAATGTATAACCAATCGTAAGAAGTATTATTATGCACCAATTGATAAATAATGTTCGTTTCCAAGAAGGTGTATTGGGAAATTTATCAATATCATTTAAGGGGGGAATTGGAATAAAATGGATAATAAAGAACCATAAGGCAAAAATAATTTGTGAAAGAAATGTGTAGAAATTTATATTCATTAGAAAAACCTAAAAAAGATATTGAAGAACTATAATTAGTATAATATTTTTTTAGCAAAAGCTCTAATAGCTCGGTTAGGATTATTGAAAACGATAGAAATAATAAGTATCCAAGATCTATAATGTACTGATTGAATTTTAATTAATGTTTCTTATGAGACTTGAACTCACATAGCCAATATAGGCATTTTACCCAGATTTTCCAAAGGAAAACTACACCTTAAAGTGTGTTAAATTAAAGAAACACTATACATTATTATCAAGAGATAAAAAATATCGACGTAAAAATATTCTGCCAGCGTTTGATTTTAAATATCATTCAAATTTTAAAGCTTTTGCTTCTTGATCAAATCCCAGAAAACCTACCAAGTCCCACGGCTTAAAACCTTTAGTATATACTGATTTTCCTGCATTATGAGCTAAAAATCTTTGTTTTAAATTAGAAGTAAAACCTATGTAAGTTTTATCGGGAAACGTTCGAGATTTGATATAATAAACATAAAACATATTTTTTATCTAATTATTGGTTTGCCAGGGGCATTAAAGAGTAAGATTTTGACTGGCCTGCCAGGCATTTCCTTCAGAAATGCCTGGCGTTACCTAGTAGAGACAGCCCTTAACCATGAGCTCGAATTTAGCACTGGTGTGCAAGTCATAAAAACCGTTTGTTCTAGCTTAAATATTGAAATTAATAAATAATAATTTGCTCTATTTTATTTTGCTTTTTTTGCCATCTCTTGCTAAAATATACTAAAACTGGCATAATTTAAGTGAGTAGTATATATGAAACACAAACAACTAATTTGGATTGGTTCTAGCAAAAAAGACCTTAAAGATCTTCCTGATGAAGTTATAGACACTATGGGATATGGGCTCTACCTCGCACAGAAAGGTGAGCAGCATGAAAATGCTAAGGTGCTCAAAGGCTTTGGAAGCGCTGGGGTTCTTGAAATAAAAGAATCTGATGCAGCTGGCACCTATCGAGCTGTTTACACAGTTACTATGCCTGAGGTAGTATTTGTATTACATGTATTTCAAAAAAAGTCTAAAGAAGGAATTAAAACACCGCAACAAGATATAAAACTTATAAAAAGTAGACTTAAATGTGCTCAAGAAATTTATAAAGAAAAATTTAAAAAGAAATAAGTGTTATGAAAAAGAATAATGATTATATCATAAGTTCAGGTAATGTATTTGCTGATCTTGGTCTTTCAAATCCAGAAGAAAGACTTGCAAAAGCAGAATTAGCACGTCAAATTAATAACATTATTAAGCAAAAAAAACTTACTCAAGTTGCCGCAGCTGAACTGCTGGAAATAGATCAACCAAAAATATCTGCTCTAAGCACTGGAAGATTATCAGGCTTTTCTCTCGAAAGACTTTTTCGTTTTTTAAATATCTTGGGCCAAGATATTACCATTAAAGTTACGCCAAAAACACGAACAAAACAAAAAGCTGAAGTTAGAGTCAATGTTCCCAAAACAAAGAAACCTGTAATGATAAAACAACCTCAAGCTGAATCTTCAAGCGTTCGAGCTCTTCATGCAAAAAAAAAAATAAATAGTTCTCGCTATGGCTAAAGAATTAAAAGAATTTAAACATTATTTTTCAGAAAAGCTCAAAGATCTTAGGTATGCAATTGCGTATCTTAATGAAGCATTAGCAAATGAGGATAAGCGAGTTTTATTAGTAGCATTAACAAATGTTTGTGAAGCTCAAAAGGGAAATATAAAAACAAAAAGTTTCCAAAAATATCTTGAAAAACGCTTGGATAAAGACGAGATTACCGAAATTGAAAGACAAGCACTGTTAGAAATTGATATTCTTCAATCTATGCAAAATTCAATATCAGACGCTATTGACTGATTAACATTGGTTTTATCAAATTTAAATTTTAATGATTTTTTTGCATACTCATTTTTATTGAGTGAATAAGGGCAAACACCGGATCGCATACAATGGTTGGGCCATAATAAGTGTGCATTAAGGGATTACTATAACCATAAATGATGGAAAATGCAGAGGGAAATGGGTATATAATGGAATATAGTAATGATGCAATTTTTTGGGTAAAAAAACTGCAATGATTCCTGAAACCGCAAAAAGACCTGCAGCAGTCAATCCTGAATATGGCAATTTACTTTCATAGGCAGTACATCCGGCAATGCTAAAACTAAGTGCTGTTGCTGCCAAGAGTATGTTGGTAATTTTTATGCTTAGCGTTGTTTCTTCTTCTGCAACTTGACAGTCACTTTCATGAGCGAGCAAAGTATAATTCTGACCGCTAAAGCATAAAAATATAAAAATTAACATTCTTAATTTGAACGTTGTCATATTTAGTTACTTTCACTCGTATTGTGTTTTTTGAGAAATCGCTGAGCCTTCTCTTTATCTTTTTCAAAACCACTAATTTTGTTTACTGTATAAAAATAGCTTATATCTTCATTACTATAATTTAACAATATTCCAATGAGATAATGATTTAAATCCTTTTGAGGATTACGAGCATATTTTCTTGCAAATATATGTTCATACTCCTCAAGCATTAATGCCTGTTCTTTGCCTTCAGAGGTATAAAGAATTAATGAGGCTTCTTCCGGCTTATTATTAAAATTAAGGCCATTTTTTACTTCAATACTATGTATTCCTAAATTTTCGATAGGTAAAAATTCTTTTGCAATATATGAAAAATCTTTTTTAGTTCCCCAATATACTTTTTTATACCCAGCAATCATACATTTTATTCGACAATTAACATTGTCATTACCACTCAAATCATCATGTACATTTCTTGCTGCCCCGCAACATTGTTCCGAAGGAATGAAATCTTTATGCCAAATATTTGAAGGAAAATAAGCAAAGACAGCTGAGCTTAAAATGAATAATAGAAATTTTATCATAAAGTTTATCTTATTTTTAATATGTTTTTTTATTTTAAAAGTAGCAATACTGATGCATTAAGTAAAGATCATTTAATTAAAACAAGGTCCTTTTATTCTTTTTTATTGCCAATATAGGCTCTTCAAATAAGCCAACCATGTTAAATTATTACTGTTTTAACCTGTAAAGCTATAGGCATCTAGAACTTTTTTGATTTTCTGTTAAACTAATAAATGATTATTAATCATAAAAATAACAAATTAAATGAGGTTATAACATGGATTATCACAGATTTTTGGCTATATTAGCTGTCTTTTTCTTATTTCAGAATACTTTTCCGGGAAATGATGAAGTTTCACAAACTTCCTTCAATACAAGATCAGAAAACCCTATACAAGCCCCCGGTCCTATTATGATCCCATTAAACAATAGTCTCCCATTTTATTCCGTCTCAATCGCTAAAAAATTGTACAACGGTACTCCCTTAACTCAAGAAGAAAAAAGATTTCCCAAAATAGCATTAGGCCTTACTTGTGCTATAAACGCACTTTTTATACCTGCCTGTTTAAAAATGCAAGGTCACCCCGTTTCTGTCGGTAATGTTGCTGCGTTAACTATTGTTGCATTGCCAATAACTTGGTTCTTTTCTGAATTTTTAAATTGTGAATGGGATGATTAAAAAATAAGAAATTTTAATAACACATTATTTCGGTCTAATACTACTGGGAGAGTTTCTTGCATTTATTTCCAAATCGCATATACTCTCCGATTGTAGCAATCAAAGCACTCTCTTCATCAAAAGGAACAATCATGTTCTTGTTCAACAGAACGCAGATTCTGTCTCTCACCTCACAAAATCAAATTACATCCATCCTCATTACCTTTCGAATTTCCGAAACATATATCGGGCTCGATGAGCAGGAAAGCTGCTACACAGCTTAATTCCAATTAATTTGTTCCTACATTCAAGAATGGTTTTATAAAACCATAAAACTAAAAAAAGAAATTAAGATATTTCTAAAATATCTTGAGGAGATTTATTTATATGAAGAATCCCCCTAGAGTAAATATATTGTTATCTGTTGATGATAAAAACGATTTACTGATTTTTTTGTGATACTTATCGCCGTCGATAGAAGAGTTAATGCAAAACCAAGAAATAAACCTAAAGCAAAGAAATAGGCTCGCAATCGCGGGCCTTGTTTCTTGTGAGCAATTGCGCTACCTTTGAATACATTCGAACATCGCCTGTTAACATATGCTTTACCATGTGTGCGTTATCATTCTGAGTGTGTTTAAGAATACTCTTGTTGAAAGCCCGCATTATGCTCGGCGATACTTTCTTTTAATTTATTAATCTCAGATTGTATGTATCCATTAAGTGTTCTAGATGAGCGAGGAGTCGTTTTAGCATATAAAGCATTAATTTGTTGTATATTTTTATTACGTAAAGCTTCTCTTATTCTTATATCTTCATCACGACTGTTTTTTACAATCTGAATCATTTCTTCAGCCTGTGCACAAGATGCTTCCATTTTAACTCGTGTACTATCCATTGCTTTCATATACAGTCTTTTTTCTTCATTACCATCAACCCTTTTTGCTTTCATAAATACTTGAAGCCTCTTAATTTGTAAAAAGAATTTATCTTCCTCATCAAGATTTTGTAATAAGAGTAATCTATGTTCTCTTTTTTTGGTTTTTAATAAAAAATCAATATCACGAATTATAAGTCGTCCTATAAAATTATTGGTAGTTTCATGTAATTCTGACAAGTGAGAAAATCGTGCCGGTACTTTTGATATTTGTGTGAGGTAACAAAGTAATCCATATGTTGATTCCAAAGATAGCATAGACTCAGAGAATGAAGCTTGTGGATTTTTAAAAAATATATTTTGTTCATCTGAATGTAGCCCTCTGTTAAGTAATGCATCAGCAAAACAGTTTAGAAGATGCAAGTCTTCAAAAAATTCTTTTTTATGCGAAGACTCTTCTCTTGAGGAATTTTCGAGTTGCTTTTCCATTGCAGCTATGGATGTTGAAATAAATAATATAAAAAAGAATGTTTTTTTGAATGTAAACATAAAAACCTTTCATGAAAAAATATTGCAGCAATAATGTAGGTCGAATATATCACAATTTTTTCTTTATGTTAGCATGCCGCTATTTTTTTTATTCGGTTCAAAAAATAAACATGATTCAAAGTTACTTATACCATATTTACGCATATTAAAAATAAGCTCGCAATCGCGGGCCTTGTTTTTTGTGATCAATTACACTACCTTTGGATACCTGAGAGCATCATATGTCAACGCATATTCACAGAATGCAACGAATGATCGACACCATAGTTTTTACTTTAACCAAAGACAAATTTCACATCATTCAGCCCGATAAATTCCAACCATCTGCAACACTTTTGTTATCGCAGTTTTCTCACACAATTCAAGCAAAACAGAACCCAACACAAAAAGAACTCCTGAAAGGGGAATGCAAAAAACCTCGCTTAACATTGCAAAAGCGCATTAACGCTCAAGGATTGTTTGATCTCATGCTGAAAGCTGAACTCTCTTTGCCAAAGCTTTTATTTGGCAATAATGTCGATGAGCTTTGCTATAAAGATTTTCCGGCAATCATCAAAAAATTAGTTGTTGTGTTGCAAGAAATGGGCATTGAAACAACAGCAAAAGCTCTAGAGAATGCACCGCTCTCTAGCGTTCATTATGCAAAGAATATCCCCCTAACTGACGGCTCTACGCCCTATCATTTCATCAACAAAATTAAAGAAGCAAATATCAAAATCTCTCTCGACACAAATCAAACTGATTATCGCAACGATGGCCACAGTTATAAATGGCACTGCAATTCATATGAAATTGTTTTCTATGACAAGATTTTGGATCTTGAAAAGGCCAAGAAGAGCGGCAAAAGATCGATTGATAAAGAGAGTGGAATAAACCATTCGCTTTTCCCCTTTTTCAGGAAAAAAAAGAAATTTGAGATCCTTCGGATGGAAGTTCGATTAAACAAGCGACAGAAAATAAAACAGCTGTTTAAAACATTGGGAATAAAATCGGATTTGACGCTGAAGAAATTGTTCAAGCCTGCCATTGCAAAGAAAGTGTTGTTGCATTATTTGGATGAACTGGAATCAAAGCGACCTCTCATACTTGATTATAAATCAGATAATGAAACAGCATTGCTTGCTGATTTAGTTTTCTATAATCCTGAGTTAAGCCCAACGAAGATTTTGCAGCTGTTTGGATTAAAGCAAGCGCTCAATGTTATGAGCCCTAGGGAGTTAAGAATGTTGTTTGCAAAGTATAATCAAAGATCCTGGTATAAAATTATGGCTGATGCAAATAAAGTTAAGTTGCCGATTGTGCAACAACCTTTAGATGTTATTCGTAAACAATTGATTGTATTTAAATCCTTAAAATACTTAAATCTATAACATTTCTCGTGGGTCAAGTTCTTTGTTCATCTGCTTTGACATTGCTTTTTTACATTCTTTTAATTGAGGCATGATAAAGCTTGCTCGATTAATTATATTCATTAATTGTTCATATGAATAACTTGAGTATTGATCAGTATAAATCTCATTTTTTACTAATCGATATAAATCCATTTGGTGCTCACGTGCTTCATTCGCATATTTATCAACTTCAGATGAGATAAATAAAGCAGATTCCTCATGATAATTGTGAAAAGAAGCAATATTATTTAACCCAAGGAAATTATCAGCATCGTCTATTCTTTCTAGACACATTCTAATCAAATTTCTTAAATCTTCTGCCGTGATTAGTGTATCGTTAGCTTGTTTCTCTATTATTTTTCTGTTTATAGTTTCAAAAATTATATAAAGTGATCCAGCTTCTCGCAGTAGTTGATAAAGTTTAGGATAAATTTCATATAAATTTTTAGTCCTAATCTGTAAATGCAAATAATTTCGTTGCATTTCAAACTTTATTTTTTCAGCTTCTTTATTAATTAAGATTACAGCCCTTTTATAAAGCAAATAATTACAAATAACTCCTGTAAATATAGCAAAGATTGCTCCATTTATTACTGGAGTTAATTGATAAGTTTCTATAAGTGAAAGAATATAATTCATTATTATATTTTCTGTTTGAGAATAATGGAAATGGTTTACTGCAGTTAATCATGAAATTAAACATCTATTTTCTGATTTATCAGTTTTTGGATCTTGTGGAGGGTGAATAAATCCTGTTTCAGCTATTTGTTGTGCAAAAATAATACCAATATAATCTTTTTTTATTATATTTTTTTCAGAATCAATAATATTCATCTTTGTTAAAGCAACTTCCACGTCTGGATCAAATTCAATTGAAGAACATTTATATTTCATAATCAATTGCATCAAGAGGTCTGATTTTTTCTCAACAGGCCAATCTAAAATCTCAAAATCTTTATTAAAATTGGCAACAAAAACTTTAAAGTTTTCATTTGCATGAACATCCTCAACAGTTTTTTTTGCTCGCTCCATGGCTAAACATTCTGTCAAACTTAAACTAAAGATTACAAAAAGCATCATTTTTTTTATAACCATGAATTATTCCTTATAAGTACATTATGAATGAAATAGAATCATGCACAGCATACAAAAAAAATTAATATAAATCATCTACTATCCCTCCCCCTTTTCGTGATATGCTAGGCACGTTTTAACATAACCCACTAAGCAAGAGCAATCATGAAAGCAATTTTAATCGCCCGTGTAAGCACAGAAGAACAAAAAGAAGCTGGCAATTCACTCCCAGCACAAGTAGCTCGTCTGGAGAAATACTGCCAAGTCAAAGATTTTCCAATTATTAAAAGCTTTAGCTTTGATGAAAGCGGTTATAAAAACCTGTGAGAATTCCCCTGTGATTACCAGAACCTTTTTTTAGTGAATGCTCTTCCAGAACCGGATTTAAGATATTTTTCAAATGCTACAGCCTGATCAAGATTATTAAAAGTAATCGACGAAATAAGTTCCCATGGTCTGAATTGAGCAGTGTGAGCTGACCCGCCTGAATTATGAGTTTTAAGACGTTCTTGAAGATTGTCAGTATGGCCAATATAAGTTTGTTTGGAAAAATTTAGAGATCGCAAAAGATATACGTAATACATAAAACCTTTTTTGAAAAAAGGGCCGTGCCAGCCCGCCTCCGTTAAAACTTCGGCGCGCAGCTTTCGCCTTTGTTATTAATACTTCTTTATAAAATATAAATCATTTTAAAGAGAAGACTGGCCTGCCAGCTGAAGCCTTGGCGAAAGCTGGCGTTACCTAGTAGAGGCAATCTTAAACCATGAAGTTGAATTTAGCACGGGTGTGCAAGTCATAAAAACCGTTTGTTCTAGCTTAAATATTGAGATTGACAAACAATGATTTGTAATATTTTATTTTGCTTTTGAAAGTTCATTCTGTGCACTTGTGCTTGGTGGTAAAGATACTTTTTTAGTAGGAATAGGAAATTTTGATAAATTATTTACAGAAGAACTTGTTGCCATAAGGATTTTGGCATTTATATTTAATACTTCTTTGCCATCACTTTTTTTATCGTAAGGCTTATCAGAATTAGATAAAGTTAATGCGGAAGAATTTTGTAATTGACAAAAGTAGGCAAACATTAAAGGATATGAATAAAAAACATTTTCTTGAAATCCAATTTCATGGATTTTCCATACATGTGCATTATTAAGAATACTTTTTGAATCTGATTTTTCTTTTATATCTTCTAAAAAACTGCATGCTCGTAAAATATTTGCCTTTATTATCATTAACTTTATAGCCTTAAATAATTGTTTATTATAAGTGAATATTTGAAAGCTATTTTCAAATTTTAACTTATTTGGATAATCGGCTACCACAAAGCCATAGTTATCTAAATTTTCTAAAGTTTTATTATCAAACAATTGTGATTTTGTCATTGGTTTTGCATCAAAGTCAGTATAAACAAAACATAAATCTCTATTTTGTCGAGTAGATTCTTCAGCTATAATAACTCTTAATAGATCTGCACGAAAAAAAACCGGAATTTCAGAAGAAAAAATTTCAGGATTTTTCTTAACTCTGGTTAATGTTCTTATATCGTTTAGTTCTATTTTGGCTATTTTGCTCCCATGTGCTGCAACTTTTTGATTGATGAGAAGTTGAGTATTTTCAATCATTTTATCGGCTGTAAAAGAACTATCAAACCACAAATTGATAGTTCCTTCGGGATTTTTTTTTGACCACATTATAATTGTATCCAAAAACTGTAATCCAAAATTATTTTTATTATTTGATGGGTATATATAAGTTTGATCAATAGTAGCTTGCCTATTGATCCACATTAAATTAATCGAATATTGTTTTGGATAATTTTTATGTTGGGTGAAAAAAAATTGTTTTATTTTTGATCCCAAAGAACAATTTTCTTTATGGTCGGAACAAGATTTTGATGAACCATTAGAGTGCTTGTTCGGTTGATCGGCGTAATATTCTTCTTTTAAATAAGCTCCTATGGAAGTTCCCAATATTATAGGCAACAGAAAGTTTCTTGATGAATAATCATTATTATCTTTTTCTTGGGATGCAAGAATTACAAGAGGTCGAGAAGAGCGCTTAGTAGAATATAATCTTGAGAGAAGCCTAGAATGAAAGAGATTATTAGTAATCTGCTTTGCATTGAACGGTGCTAATCGGTTGAATTGCCATATGCTGCTACGTTTATTCATCGCGAAGGCAGATTGATTTAATAAACAAAGTGATAACTTTATAATTAGTATTTTTTTTATCATAGTGATTAGTTTTAAATTAAGTTAAACCTTTTTAGATTTTGTTTTATTTACCGATGTCTTTTTAGGTGACAAAGAAATTTTAATTGAATAACCCAAAGCATCAGCAACCTGAGCTAATTTTCCAACAGATGTTGTGGTGTATCCACCCTTTTCTAACCGTGCAATAGCAGGTTGTTGAAGATGAAGGCGCTCAGCTAGTTCTGATTGAGAATAACGTGCTTTTTTTCTTGCCTTTATAAATTTTTCAAGTAATGCAAATTCTGGTTCCAATAAGTCATATGCTTTTTTCACTTCTTCATTTTGCAAAGCTCTTTTTTTGAATGCTTCAAAGCTTGGTCTTTTATTCTTCATTTTTTACCTCTTTCATACGACGTATTGCTATTTCCATTTCTCTTGGTGGAGTTTTTTGTGTTTTCTTTATAAATTCGCTCAGTACTATTACAATTTTCCCTTTTATAATACAAAAAGGAGCCCGAGCGATACCTTCAGGGCCTTTTACTCTAATCTCAAAAAGTCCTTTTTTTAATGGCTTAATATGCGGCATGCCTAATTCATCAGGGCCCATTTTTTCAATAAGTTCAGCTATTTTTAAAAACTTAACCTTTAGATGTATCGGCCATTCATCAATACCCTTTTCAACCTTAGTACTATAAAACTCAACTTTCCAGCTCATATAAATCTCGCTTTTTTTAACAAAACACCTTATAATTATAACAAATATATTATATTTTCGCAATATAATTAGCAACAACTTAAGAAAGCCAGAAGCCGTAATATTAAGCAAAAATAATTTTGATAGAGTAAAGGAATAAACAAAATGCTTCATGATATAGAGAAAAAAATAATAATTTTAAAAAATAGTTCCCCCAAATCAATACCAATGGCTATCTCTCCAAATATAGATCTTGCTAGAGCAACCGTATTAAGAGAATGTATTTTTAAAAAGATTGAAGAGCTAGCAGAGAGCATACATGAAATGTGTAGCAAGAATAGATTAGTATCTGCTATGTCCTTACAAAGGGCATTGATGGAAACCCAAGCATTATTTTGGGTATTCTTGAAAAAAATTGAAGAGGCAATCAAAACAAATAAATTGGATGATTTTAAGAACTTTTTAACCAAAGCTTTATCTGGTGCGCGTTCAGATGTAGCGACTAAGAAATTTGGTAGGCCACAATCAAACAATGCATTAACATATATTGATCAAGTGAATAAAATAATACCTGGTTATCGAGAATGTTACGATCTTCTTTCTGAATTTGTACATCCCAATTCTGCAGGTGTGCGTAATGTATATAATAAACTTGATTGGAATAATAGAGAAATTCATTTTGGTGATAATAGAGAAAAAATAAACATTGATTTTGTTATAAAGAATCTTGATATTTCTCTTGATTGGTTTATTAGTGAATATAACCGATCTGCAGATTTACTTAACCAATATAGTGTTTTAAGCTTTACTAATTTTGATAATAATGAGAAACAATTAAGATAGCTATATAAAACTTCCTTGCAAATATTTCCAAATCGTATAATATCTTCCTTTGTAGTAATCAAAGCACTCTCTTCATCAAAGGAACAATCATGTTCTTGCTCAACAGAACTCAGATTCTGTACTCCAACTCACAAAATCAAATTCCATCCAGCCTCATTATCTTTCAAACATCTGAAACATATATCGGGCTCGATAAGCAAGAAAGCTGCTACACAGCTTAATTCCAATTAATTTGTTCCTAATTCCTAGAATGGTTTTTATAACCATAAAAATTAAAAAAAGAAATTAAGATATTTCTAAAATATCTTGAGGAGATTTATTTATATGAAGAATCCCCCTAGAGTGAATATACTTTTGTCTATTGATGATAAAAAACGACTTACTGATTTTTTTGTAATACTTATCGCCGTTGATAGAAGAGTTAATGCAAAACCAAGAAATAAACCTAAAGCAAAGAAAAGCGCAAAAGCAAAAACTAAGCGCAAAGAAATAGGCTCGCAATCGCGGGCCTTGTTTTTTATAATCAATCGTATTACTCTTGAGTTTTTGAAAAGCCTTTTATTTTAGCAATGCTTTAAAGAACACAACAGCGAATGATCGACACCATAGTTTTTACGTTAACCAAAGACAAGTTCAACATCATTCACCCCGATAAATTCCAGCCCTCTGCAACACTTTTGTTATCAACGCATTCTCACACAATCCAAGCAAAACAAAACCCAACACGAAAAGAACTCCTGAAAGGGGAATGCAAGCCTCGTTTAACATTGCAAAAGCGCATTAACGCTCAAGGGTTATTTGATCTCATGTTAAAAGTTGAACTTTCTTTGCCAAAGCTTTTGTTTGGCAACAATGTTGATGAACTTTGTTATAAAGATTTTCCAGCGATCATCAAAAAATTAGGTGCTGTGCTGCAGGAAATGGGTATTGGGACAACGGCAGAAGCCCTAGAGAATGCGCCGCTCTCTAGCGTTCATTATGCAAAGAATATCCCTCTCACTGACGGCTCTACGCCCTATCATTTCATCAACAAAATCAAAGAAGCGAATATCAAAATCTCTCTAGATACCAATCAAACGGATTATCGCAACGATGGCCACAGTTATAAATGGCATTGCAATTCATATGAAGTTGTTTTCTATGACAAGCTTCTGGATTTGGAAAAAGCAAAGAAGAGCAGCAAGAGATCAATTGATAAAGATAGTGCAATGAACCATTCGCCCTTCCCCTTTTTGGAAAAAAAAAAGAAATTTGAGATCCTTCGCATGGAAGTTCGATTGAACAAACGACAAAAAATTAAACAGTTATTTAAAACGCTGGGAATAAAATCAGATTTGACGTTGAAGAAGTTGTTTAAGCCTGCCATTGCAAAGAAAGTTCTTTTGCATTATCTCGATGAGCTTGAATCAAAACGACCTTCATTGCTTGATTATAAATCAGATAATGAAACAGCATTGCTTGCTGATTTAGTTTTCTATAATCCTGAGTTAAGCCCAACGAAGATTTTGCAACTCTTTGGATTAAAGCAAGCGCTGAATAGTATGAGCCCTAGAGAGTTAAGAATGCTGTTTGCAAAATACAATCAAAGAGCCTGGTATAAATTGATGGCTGATGCAAACAAGGTAAAATTACCCAATTCACATCAGCCATTAGAAATTATTCGTCAGCAATTGATCATTTTTAAGCAATTCAAAATAACCAAGAATGTTTAAAATTTATTATTTACGCACAACATTATAAACATATTTATTTTTATGATGAGGTCCTTGCTCAACCATGGGAGATTTGCCATTTACATAAACAAACGTACTTGGTAAAGGCAAATCAGAATCCTTGTTCTGTTTAATAAATTCAACTTGTGCTCTGAAATCTTGGTTTATCTCGCAAAGAGCTTCCATTAGTTGCCGATTCAATTCCTCTATACTTGTATGCATATCATCAATATCTATATCTTTTTTGAGTTCAATCCAAAATTCAAGTTGTTGATCAAGTTTATCATTTTCAAATTTATTAAATGCATAACGATTTATTTTTTCATATAAACCAGGTACTTTTAAAAGAGCGCGTTCAAGATCATCATACATTAAATTAGCACCATTAAACGTTAATGCGTCATCACCACGACCATATAAACACAAGATAGGCAAACTGGTGCGTGGCGTTAACTCAAAACCATGTTTTTTAAGAAGATCTTTAACAACACTGACTTTAAATACCTTACCTTTATCCCCAAGATCGTAACGAACTCTTGGTGACACGCGTGATTCATCAAGGTCAGTAAATAACAAGCTGCCATCTTCTGTTTCTTCGATATAATCAAGTAAAGGATTGAAATGGAAAAAAATTGGCGTACCATCGAGAGAACCTAAGAGCTCTTTTTTAAACTGAGGATTTTCTTTGCACAATAATTGCAATTTTTGTTCAAATTCTGTTTGCTGTGCAATATTAATACGCAAATCACTAGCGCCATAAGAAGAATATACTTCTTTAATACCGCTTTTTTTAATACTATTGTAGACATTCTCAGACATTGCTTCACCACCAACAACAATAGTAATATCATAATCACGCAAATCAAACGGTGCATTTTCTACAAATTTTTTCATGTGTGGTGGATATCCTGCAATCACATAACGTTGACCTGGACCAATATCTTTGAGCGCATCATATAACTTATCAATGTCAGGACCAATTGATAATATTAGTTGACTGCCTGTAAGCGCATATGTTGATGTCATACCCGTTGCCCATGTACCTAGTGCAAACATGTTGCAAAAGATATAGGGCTTATCGCCTAATGCAGCTTTACTTGCTACACGAATCCATGCTTTAACATTTTCCATCTCTTGATGACCGCGTACCCATTTAGTAGGTTTTCCAGTTGTACCAGTAGAAGTATCAATTTGTCCTTGCAAAGGAAGTTTTCCAAATAATAGTGTTTGTTCAATAGTATATTTCTTAATATAATTTGATTTGCTCATCAGAGGAACATTTTCTAAAGAATCAGGCACTCCTGGGGGACAGTTGTTATCAACAAAATCTTTATAAGCAGGAACATTTCTATATGCCTTCAAAAATATTCTTCTCGCCTTCAATTGCGAAAGGAAAAATAACGTCTTTTCAGGGGCATGGGCGAACAGAGAAGGATAGCGCACTGAAACTGAAGAAAGTACACTCGATAATTTTCCAATAGCAGTATCGCGAACTTGAAACAGCATATCTTGAACGTCGCAAGATTTATCAGAAGAACAAATACTGATATTTTCCATTGTAAGAAAAAGCAATGTGATAATTATTTTCTTTGTTATAGATAGTTTCATTCTTTTTTGCCTCTTGAAAATTTATATCTGAAATAATTTAAAAAATAAAATAACTAATTAATAATATTATTATGAATGATATATAAAAAAAATCAATAATCGTCCTTATAGGACTCTATTTACAAACTATCTACCCTCTCTCCACCCTTCATGATAAGCTATAGAACATTTAAATAATACCATAACTATGAGTACTATCATGAAAGCAATTTTAATCGCTCGTGTAAGCACAGAAGAACAAAAAGAAGCTGGCAATTCTCTTCCAGCACAAGTAGCTCGCCTAGAAAAATACTGCCAAGTCAAAGATTTTCCAATCATTAAAAGCTTTAGCTTTGATGAAAGTGGTTATAAAAACCAACGAGAAGCATTTGATGCAATTTTAGATTTCGTCCTAGAGCAAAAAGAAAAAGTAGCCGTATGCTGCGACAAAGTAGATCGCTTGTCGCGAAATATATTCGATAAACGAGTTTCCACGCTCTATGAAAAGGCATTGCAAGATCAACTAGAGTTACATTTTGTTTCTGATGGACAAGTTATTAACAGCCGCATTTCAGCCGTTGAAAAATTTCAATTTGGGATCAGTTTAGGATTGGCAAAATATTATTCTGATGCCATAAGCGATAATGTTAAAAGAGCCATAGAGCAAAAATTGCGCAAAGGCGAATGGATTGCCAAAGCGCCCTATGGTTATAAAAATATCCTTCTAGGGGATAAAAAAGATATCTGTGTTGATGAGTATGCAAAGCACATTGTGCACAAAGCTTTTGAATTATATGCAACGGGAGCTTTCTCTTTTGAGCTTTTATGCAAAAAAATGAAAGAAGATCATAACATTGTGTGGAGTGTGAGTTATATTGATAAAGTTTTTAATAACCATTTTTATTATGGCGTTATGGTCATTAAAGGCCAACAGTATCCTCACAAATATCCACCCATTATTTCTCAAGCACTTTTTGAAAAGGTTCACCTCATGAAAAAAAGCCTTAATAAAAAACAAAGTAGATATGCAGGAAAGCCTTATCAATATCGTGGGCTTTTGCGTTGTGATGATTGCGGATTTGCCATTACACCAGAAAAGCACAAAGGGCATGTGTATTATCATTGCACAGAATTCAAAGGCAAACATGGCGCAAAATGGCTGCGAGAAGAAGCAATTACTGAACAATTAGGAGCTATTTTTAAAAGCTTACAAATGCCTGAAGATGTTTTAAAGCAGCTTTCTGAAACATTAACTGAAGTGCATGAAAACAAAGCTGCCTTTCAAGCAAAACAATTTGATGCACTTACCAGGGAACAAAAAGAAGTCACGAAAATGATGGATAATTTATACCTTGATAAACTCAAAGGGAGAATTACTGAGAGTGCGTATGACAGATTTTACCAAAAGTTCAGAGATCAAACCACCGATATTTCTATTAGATTAGAGCAATTACAAGAAGCAGAAGATAACTACTATATTACCGTGAAATATCTGCTAGAGCTAACAACTCGAGCTTATGATTTATTTATGGGTTCGGAAGTGGAAGAAAAAAGGCAATTAATCAAACTTGTATTATCGAACTTGAGACTTAAGGGTGAAAACATCGTCTACGACGCGCATCAGCCCTTTGATTTGATACTAAAAAGTACTGATGAACAACTATGGCGTCCCTAAGGGGATTCGAACCCCTGTTTTCGCCGTGAAAGGGCGGTGTCCTGGACCAGGCTAGACGATAGGGACGCATATTTTTTATGTCAAAAAAGGTGATTTCTTAGTCTCGTGTTAAAGACTGGCCCCTACTACGCCAAAGCTACGAAGGGCAGGCTTGCCAGTCGAAGTTTGCCGAGCCGGAAGGCCCGGATAAACGAAGACTGGTGAGCCGCGATGGATTCGAACCATCGACCCACAGCTTAAAAGGCTGTTGCTCTACCAACTGAGCTAGCGGCTCTCATTCTTAAATAGATTAAGAATAGATTTCGAAATCAATGACATAATACTAGTTATTTCAACTATCTTTGTCAAGAAATTAGTAGAAAAAAATGCCTTTTACTCTATTTTCTATCATAATAAACTGAATAATATAATTTATTTAGCATCATAAAAATTACTCATCTTTAAGAGTGCTTTTTTTACTAAAGATATTTGACTTTTAAATAGCTAAAAAACAATTTTTATTGAATTATAACTCTTATTATATTACCATGCCCCTAATAAAAACATTTAAATTATTATCTTCAAAAAAAGGGATACAATGCCATCTAAATATTTATTATTTCTACTCTTTGGTTTTATCAATTTTTCCACACTTTTTTCAATGAATGAAGAAACTGATACACAAGAAAAAAATATATCATCTCTAAACGAGATTATTATTAAAAAATGCTTATCACAAGAAGATGAAAAATATGTATCGGAAGAAGAATTCTTCACAATGGCCCAAGCTCATATTGAAAAACCATATTCCATAATGAAAGGAGGTGTAGGAACAACATTGTCATATCGTACAAACAAAGCAGGCAAATCTTATCAATCCAATCACACTATATATTTTAGCCACAAGGTATTAACAGTATATATTTCAACACATGATGGAGAACAAAAAGCATTTATGGGGACACCGAATACTTTTTTTGATTTTGAACGATTTATAAATAAACCAATTGCAGTGGCAGTTGCAATTTTACATTCAAGAAAAAAGAAAAATTATATTTCAGGTAAAATGTTTACCCTTGAGGATCTTTTTTCTCAAATAAGTTCAAAATTAGACATAAATAACTTAAAAAAATACTGGATACAAAGCTCTCATGAATATCCTCAATCAGTAGCGACTATTTTAAAACCTGACAATAAATCATATATGCTCCTTGAGGATGGTCAAACAATCAATTTTCATAATTCTTGAGAAAAAAATGAGGTGGGCAGTTATGAATTTTTATCACAACTGCCCACCTTTTTTTGTATTAATAACTTTTATTGTCGTGTTGCTCGTGCATAAGCCCTTCTTCCTCGACCACGGCCTCCACCATGTCGACGACGTCCATGCCGACGGCCTCTACCCCACTTTTTACCAGGAACTTTTCGTTTCATGCCGCATTTTTCACCCTCACATTTAACTTTATACGTGACAGGTTCTCCTGCTTTTCCAGCCTGAGTTGCTTCTAGGCGCTTACGATATGCTTCCATCATTTGGGCTCTTCGTCCCCCTTTATGATGACCTCTTCTTCCCTTAATTTTACAGCGGCCGCCCTTGCATCGAATCTTGCTACGTTTCCTGCCAAGGCCTTTGCGCTTCATAGCACATTTTTCTTTATCACAATTAATTTTAAAGGTGGAAGGTTCCTCTGCTTTTGCAGTTTCACTACCTTCTATTTTCTTAAGCAAATCTTCACCTTGTGCAGCAGGCACAACACCGCGTCTTTTTCTTCCTTTAAAACGACATTTACCGCCTCTACAACGAATCTTATAACCTTTTTTTCTTGCTCCTTCTGGCTTTGCTGCAACTTCTGCTTCAGTAGAGCAGTCTGGTAGCTCGCAAGGCTCATAATCTTGAAGTCGTAGGTTCAAATCCTACTCCCGCCAAAATAGAATAAAGATTTTTCAACCATTTCATCACTTTGTCATCGTTTTGCCTGCAAAATGAAAAAGTGGAACAAGTTGAGTAGAAGAAATTAACAATTACAACTAAAATAATAGAAATACAGTGGTTTGGCACAAACTTGTTTTCTGTTTTGTTCACTTGCTCACTTGTTCAGTTTGCCTCATCACTTTGCAGGCAAAGTGAAACAAAGTGATGGAGCAAGAAAAAATTTCTAAAAGGATTTGCTATTTTTAAATCGATAAAAATACTCTTTCACTCTACAAGAAAAGAGGTGGCCTTATACATTTTTTAGGAGAACAAGCTACAAAACACTATACAAACTCTTGACACGGGAAGAGTGTCAACGGTCTTCATCAATAGAATTGAGAACAAGGTGCCCTTTCGTTCATTGTATTAACGTACAATGTACACCAGGACGGTTAAAAAAAAGATCCTCTTTTTACTGTACTAATGAGTTGCATTTCTCTTTGCTCTTAGAGGCATCAGAGATGGTGTTGTAGGGGGCCTGACTCAAAAAGCCACTGCCTCTCGTGATCCTTTCTTTACATTTTTGTAGTGTCATTGTACTAACGTACAATCTTAATTAGCATCTTTCTACATCCATTTGCTACCGCAAATGGATGTAGAAAGATGCAACCCACAAAATGGATAAGGCCGGGAGTAAGGGGGTTTCGATGGCCACCCAGTTGCATTGCCATAGATTCTTGAATGAGAATCTTAAGGCAATGCGAAAGGCCTTATCCATTTTGGTTACAAAATGTAAAGAGGGGGCTCCTACAACACCCAAAAGCAAATAGATGTAAAGAGGTGACAGAAACAAAATGGTAGAAGAGTGACGGGAAAAAGGTTTATAAAATAAGGAGAAGACATGTCTATCTTAGCTTGGATTGAAGACCAACGCAAACTCAAATTGCTTAATGCACCTAAATACAATCAGCCACCTTCTGATGGAAGCAAAGGATTATGGACAAGATGCGACAATTGTGGGGTAATCCTTTACATTAAGCACTTAAAAGAAAATCAACGTGTCTGCTTTGGTTGTGGATATCATTTACAAATGAACAGTCAGGAACGAATAGAACACTTGATTGATGAACAAACATGGCGACCATTAGATGAAACGCTTTCACCTGGTGACCCATTAGAATTCCGAGACCAAAAACCTTATATTGAAAGGTTAAAAGATGCCCAAGAAAAAACAGGCCTACAGGATGCAGTCCAAACAGGAACCGGAATGTTGGATGGTATTCCAATCGCACTGGGCATTATGGACTTTCATTTTATGGGAGGAAGCATGGGCTCGGTCGTTGGAGAAAAAATTACTAGATTGATAGAGTATGCTACACAAGAAGGGTTGACGTTAGTCCTTGTTTGTGCGTCAGGTGGAGCTAGAATGCAAGAAGGGATTTTCAGCCTCATGCAAATGGCAAAGATATCAAGTGCTTTACAAATTTATCAATCATGTGCCAATTTGCTGTACATTTCAGTTTTGACTTCTCCAACGACTGGTGGCGTAACAGCTAGTTTTGCCATGTTAGGTGATCTTATATTTGCCGAGCCTAAAGCACTTATAGGTTTTGCTGGGGCGAGAAGTTATCGAACAAACATTGCAAGAAGATTTGCCAGATGACTTTCAGACATCGGAGTACTTGCTCCACCACGGCTTGCTTATCTCATTGTTCCCCGGTGCTTTTTAAAGCAGGCACTGTCTGAAACAATAACTTTGTATAGAGATGCCCCATTTAAACAGAGTGGACACATACCTTATGGCGTACAGAATCCACTCTATTTCTTGACTGAAGAGAAGGTTCGACGGAAATGGCAACAAGACGCACATCTTTTTGGCGGGGCTTCCTGGGTTCAGGCTGCTTCACAGACCCAAAGTAATCCTTTTCTCGCAAAGGGTGAAGGATTCGCAAATAGTTCAACAGCAGGTGGTGAGGAAGAGCTTGGAGCAGAAGCGAGAAACTTTAAAGATTCTCTTTCAACATCATCTGCCACCTCTTTTACTGATAGTAATCCCCCCTCTTTACATTTTACAAAGAAAATGGATAAGGCCGGGGGTGGCCATCGAACTCCCTCTGCTTCCAACAACTTTAAGACTCACGACCAAACTCATCATTCTCCAGCTACACAAGCAGCTTCTATATCAGAGCCGACTGATCAAAGTTTTACTAATCTCCTAGAGACGTGGTTAGCAGATTCTTCATGTGATGAAACTTACAGAGACATATTAATGTCATTTGACACTATGTTTAATTTGGTCGCACAGAAGGGTGCATCAGAAATGATTCCATCTGTTGGAAGCAATACCGACGATTTTAGTTTCGTGAACCATGAAAACATAGTCTTAAACGAATCATTCTCTCAAACAGAAGAGAGCAATAAATCATACGACAATTGTAAACCCTTCACCGAAGGTAAAGAGGTTTCCTTCAATCAATCCCTTTTGCTAGAAGCCGGCGAGAAGGTTAGTTGGCGAGCCTTTTACGCAAGTCAAAAAGGCAGTCCAAAGGCCCATTTTCTCCAATATTTAAGTTTCATACAGAGACGAATTCGCCGGCTCGGCTAACCACTCGAGATGGGAGTGATTCTACAAGCGAGTCTGAGGGTTACGAGAGACCAATGTCAGTGGCTTCGAGGTCCGTCGAATATAAAGTCCTGGAATAGAGAAAAAGTTTTTTTATAAAACAAGCAAAAAGGATTCCTAAAGATCATGTTTTTTTACACCCATTAGCTTTGGGGTGTTGTCTACCCCTAAGGGCCTTTACCACTGTACTAGCGTTTTGAGTCTTGTAAGGGGCCTTATCAGACCCTTCAGCTTTTTGCTTTAGCCTCTTGGGTTATTGCATTGCTTTAAGATTCTCAAATGAGAATCTATGCTGATTAAGATTGTACTTCAGTACAATGACAATGCTAAAGGGGCCCCTCCAACACCATCTCTGATGCCTACAAGACCCCAAAAGCTTACGCTTCTTACTTCTGCCTCTTGGGTCTGGGAACACCCTCTCTGATATCTTTAAGTTTGTAATATAGACGCAAAAACTGCTTTAGTTAAAAGAGATTGTACGTTAGCATGCTGGTTATGAGTATTTTAATTGAAAATTTATCCAAAACGTTTGGCCAGTTTACGGCATTAAGCTCTATTAATTTAGAAATTAAAGCTGAATCATTAGTAGCGCTTGTTGGTGGGTCAGGTTCAGGCAAGTCCACTTTGTTACGAATCATTGCGGGTTTAGAAACGCCTGATGAGGGTCGTATTTGGTTATCCGGAAGAGACGCAACGGCTCTTTCGGTTCAGGAACGGGAAATTGGATTTGTCTTTCAAAATTATGCTCTATTTAAAGACATGACTGTGTATGAAAATATAGCTTTCGGCCTCGATATCCGAAACCTTACTAATACAACTGTTAAAAACAGAGTAACTCAATTGCTACAATTGGTTCAGCTAGAGAAGCTCTCTAGCCGATATCCAAACCAATTGTCCGGTGGTCAACGGCAAAGAGTAGCATTGGCACGCGCTTTGGCAGTAGAACCAAAAGTTTTATTACTAGATGAACCTTTTGGAGCTCTCGATAGCAAAGTGCGAAAAGGACTACGTCAATGGCTACGACAACTACATGATCAGGTTCCTGTTACTACGGTCTTTGTTACGCACGATCAGCACGAAGCGCTGGAAGTAGCGAGTGACATAGTGATTCTTCAAAAACTAAATAGATCAAATGGGTTCGCCGCAAGACATGTACCATTTTCTTTACTCTCCTTAACTCTTATAAACATCTTGTAGTGTCATATTCATACATCTATTCATTTTGTGGTCTTGTAAGCATCACAGATGCTGAGGCTTCTGCCTCTTGGGTCGGGGTTTCGACGGCCACCTGATGCATTGCCTGCAATGCAAAAGGCCAGCGAAGGGGCCCCTCCAACACCATCTCCGATGCCTACAAGAGCGAAGAAAGATGCAACCCCCTCGTTCGTACGTTTTTGTAGAAAACATAAAAGGGGTGGCCATCGATACCCCTTCGCTCATTGTACGTTAGTGCAATGGTTTGTAAAAAGGGCATTTCTAATGTCATGGATAAGGACCTCTACCGTTGCTTTAAGATTTTCATTCGAGAATCTAATTAGGTCTTTGCATTGCTTTAAGATTCTTGAATGAGAATCTATGCTGATTAAGATTGTACTTCAGTACAATGACAATGCTAAAGGCCCCTCCAAGACAATGCAACTACCCCTAAGGGTTTCACTGACTACTCCTTCCAACACGTCAGTACAGTAAAAAGAAGAGGCTCTAAAAGGGTATAACTTCTCTTAATGCAAAATACGTACAGGTACGACTTTTTTTAAAAATTGAATTTCACCCCATTGCCTTAGTGTACAATCTTTTATATAAATGGAATTAATATCAGAAATTGTTGTACAATGTATTGTGTACATTTAAAAAGAAAAAAACCAAGCTGGTATGCCACGATCACAACGAAATGACAACTTTATAGACAAGACATTTACCGTAGTAGCAGATATCTTATTAAAAGTTTTGCCTACGTCATACAGAGAGAAGCAAGCCTTTATGTATTATCGAGACGGAATGTCTGCTCAGGCATCTGGTGAATACGCAGAGGCTTTACAGAATTATTATCAAGCAATGCGGTTTGAAACTGATGCTTATGACAGAAGCTACATATTGTACAACATAGGATTAATACATACAAGCAACGGAGAGCATGGACGGGCATTAGAATACTATTACCAAGCTTTAGAGAGAAACCCTTCCCTTCCCCAAGCTTTAAACAATATAGCTGTTATTTATCATTTTCGAGGAGAACAGGCTATTGAAAATGGACAGCCCGAAGTAGCTTCTATGCTTTTTGACAAAGCAGCAGATTACTGGAAAGAAGCTATTCGATTAGCCCACAAATTATATTGAAGCCGTCAATTGGCTAAAAATGAGTCAACGACTGGATTAATTGATTACAGCAGAAAAACCAGCTTTTGGAGGCATCTGGGATGGTGTTGGAGGGGCCCTTGCGATTATCCATTTTTTACAAAAATGAAAGGGGGTTTCGCTGGCCCCCCCTGGCCTTATCCATTTTGTTTACAAAATGTAAAGAAGGGGTGGCCATCGAAACCCTCTACCTTTAGCCCCTCCAAAGTAGAAGAAGAAGAGGATTATATTTTATAATGAGAAAGTAGATCTTAATAAAATGGCAAAGAGAAAACTCCTCAGGTAGGACTTGAACCTACGACCAACCGGTTAACAGCCGGTCGCTCTACCACTGAGCTACTAAGGACTCTCTTATCATTGTACGTTAGTACAATAAGACGAGGTAAAGGTTAAAATTAGTTTCATTCTATTATGAGATTGTAATAGAAAGTTACAAAAAATACAACTTTGCAATGGTACGCTTCTAAAAATACCCTTTTTCTTTGTGACACAAAGAAAAAGGGTATTTTTGAGAGTCGTCTGCAAGACAAGGGACCAACACTGCCAAGCAGCAGCGGCCAAAGACAGAGAACTTTTTACAAAAAAAGGTGTCTTTAAACCTTTTGTTTTCAGGACGAAACCATTTGTATAACATTCTAATTTATCGAAAAAAGCAACACTAGAATTACTTAAAAATTTTTGAGCTTGAAAGTTGAATCGGTGTTCCAGGGTTTTTTAATATCTATTGCATTAGAAAATCTTCCTATGGTATACTTATTACTTATTCAGTGCATTTTGTAAACTTAATACTAAATTTTAGGATTTACAAAGTGAAAACGTTAGGACCCTCCTTTTACCGTACTAACTAGCGTACTAACACACAATCTTTTTATAAAAGATACATCTTGTAGATTGCTCTGTTGTTTGCTTTTAGCCGAGATGACACTACAAGATATTAGAAAAGTCAAGGGTCGATGCCCGAGTGGTTAATGGGGGCGGATTGTAAATCCGCTGGCGACTGTCTACGCTGGTTCAAATCCAGCTCGGCCCAAATTATATGTCTCATTTTTCCTATTGCTATTAGAAACACATGTTAGTAGGATGTGACGTTTTCCCTTCACTCTTTTAGCATCTTCTAGTGTCAAGAGTGAGAGAAATGCAACTCACAAAAGGGTTTGTAAAAGTTGATGTGGATAAGGCCTTTCACATTGTCTTGGAGGCATCGCAGATGGTGTTGAAGGGGCCCTTAGAGGTAGGGGTTTCGATGGCCACTCGGTTGCATTGCTTTAAGATTCTCGCATGAGAATCTATGACAATGCAAAGGCCTTATCCATTTTATTTACAAAATGTAAAGAAGGGGTGGCCATCGAAACCCTCGGCCTTATCCATTTTGGTTACAAAATGTAAGAGGGGGCCCCTACATGACCCAAGAGGCTTTTTTCAAGTTACCAAAAAAAGGGCCCAAAAGCTATCACTTCTTTACATTTTGTAACCAAAAGAGAAAATTTTTCACTAACTTGCTTTTTAAGGGGATTCTCGCTAATTATTGTTTAATACGGTATTATATCTATATAACAAAAGATTTTTAAGAGCTTCGTGGTAAATGCTCCAGGAACAAGTGAAAAAAACTAGAAGTTTGAGCTTATTGAAGGACCATTCTTCGATCACTAAGATTATACTTTAGTACAATGATATAGCACAAATACTGAGGCATATGCCTTTGGATACTAAAAATTAAAGTTGGTAGGGGAGGCTAACTCCTCACCAACCTTATTTATTACAAACCAAATTATTTAGGTAACTTCTTTTAAAAACCATTCTTGCTGATTAAGATTGTACTTTAGTACAATGATATACACATACACATTTAAACTAAGTAAAGTGTAAATCTTTTTAGATTTAAAAAAAGAAGGTAATGCGTACAACTAGCAACAAGCTCCAAACTAGTTGCGCTATGATACAGATTTGGCTTGCCACGTGCAACCCCTTCGCTCATTGTATGTTACAAAGAGGCTCCTTATTTTCAATTTTATTGATGAAGGCTATCAAACCCCTTCGCTCATTGTACTAATTCGGGTAGGGGTCTCGCTGGCCACCCAATGCATCGCTTTAAGATTCTCGCATGAGAATCTATGACAATGCAAAAGGCCTTATCCATTTTCTTTTAGAAAATGTAAAGAGGGGGCCCCTCTTTACATTTTCTAAAGAAAATGGATAAGTACAATCTTAATTAGCATAGGTTTTTGTAGAAAACTAAAAGGGGTTTCGTTGGCCACCCCTGACCTGCGAAGGGGTGTCCATTGAAACCCCCTTTTTACATTATTAGACAAAATTAATTAATGTTAATTGCGGCTGTTTTATTTTTTATATAATTCATTATGGTTGAACCCTTATTATCTGGCATTGTATTAGGACTTGTACCAGTAACACTGGCCGGCTTGTTTGTTACTGCATATTTGCAATACCGTCGCGGTGATCGTGTCACAAGCTCTTTTTAATAAAAAAGCTGTTCACTCTCTAACATCTTGAAATCTGATCTTCGCTCTTAGCGAAGATGAAGAAGGGGATCCTTTCTTTTAACTTTTTTAGATTTATAAAGGTTATGAGATCGTGTCAATAAAGGTAACTGTCGAAGAAAAACGTGGCAGCAAAAATTCTAAGAACCTTTCTATTATGATAACTGTTATAAGCTACATTAGTATACTTACTAGCTTCTTGATTTTCACAACAATCGTCTATTTAGGATTGCTAAAAATAAAACTTATTTAGCCTTATTAGGTATTGGCTTGGGCTTGATTTTTAATTGTCCCCCCTTACCTCAAGTATTTTTTACGTCTCTCCCCTTTGCTCATTGTACTAATTGGGGTAGGGGTTTCGATGGCCACCCCCGGCCATCGAGGGGGCCCCTCCCAAGTACAATCTTAATTAGCATCCGTTTTGTAAAAAACGGAGAAGGGGTTTCGATGGGCCCCCCCTGGCCTTATCCATTTTGTTTACAAAATGTAAAGAAGGGGTGGCCATCGAAACCCCTTCTTAATCTTTATATTGTGTTGTAACAAAATAGTCACACCTTAGCTACACTCTAGTACAGACTTCAAGGGAAAAGACTGTTCAATTCTTAATGTACCGCTGCATTGAGGGGGCCTTGCATTATAAACAATGCTAAAGGCCCAAACTGCTTGTTTAGGTATTTTAGAAAAGATCACGCTTTTAATGTCTTAACGAAGCCTCTTGGGTCTTTGCATTGTCTTGGAGGCATCGCAAATGGTGAGGCTCCAGCCTCACCATCTGTGATGCCTCTTTCCATTTGGCTAACAAAATGTATAACGCTATCTGTGATGTCTCAAACGAGCGTTATGCGTTAATAACGTAATTAATAAGCAACGTTTATCTTTTTTATAACAATTAATATTGTTATCGGTTGCTTTTACTGTAAAAGCTGGTATAATTGTTATTATTATTGAGACAAGGGCTTGTAGCTCAGTGGACTAGAGCACGTGGCTACGAACCACGGAGTCGGGGGTTCAAATCCCTCCTAGCCCATTGTCATCAACCTTATAAACACTGTTGATATTACTCTTTTATTACTCTTTTATCATTCTTTGAACAAAGAGTGAGAGATCTAAAAACTAACGTGTTATACATTGCTTTAAGATTCTCGAATGAGAATCTATGCTGATTAAGATTGTACTTCAGTACAATGACAATGTACAAAAGGTCTAAAGATTTTAATGAATACAACGCGTACTATTGTTATTACTTCTGGAAAGGGAGGAGTTGGGAAGACGACAGCCACCGCAAACTTGGGCATGTCAATAGCTCGTCTTGGACACAAAGTCGCTCGAAAGATGCAGATATAGGACTGCGCAATTTAGATCTGTTGTTAGGGTTAGAGAACCGTATATTATATACAGCAATGGACATTCTTGATGGCCAATGCCGTTTAGATCAGGCAATGATTCGTGATAAAAGATGAAAAACTTATCGCTATTATCAATTTCAAAGAATAGGCAACGGTACAATGTAACACGTAAAAACATGGAGAACCTCGTAGCCTCTATCAGTAGTCTTGGATACAACTTTATTCTTATAGATTGCCCTGCGGGAATTGATGTAGGTTTTATTAATGCTATCTCGCCAGCACAAGAAGCTCTTGTAGTTACGACTCCTGAAATTACTGCAATAAGAGACGCAGATCGAGTAGCTGGGTTGCTGGAAGCTAATGGCATCTTTAATACCAAATTATTAGTTAATCGAGTCCGCACTGAAATGATACAGAACAATGACATGATGTCTGTAAGAGATGTTCAAGAGATGCTAGGTATTCCGTTATTAGGGGCTATACCTGAAGACACACATGTTATTATTTCCACAAACCGAGGTGAGCCGCTAGTTCTCAAAAAGAGATTGACACTTTCGGGAATTGCATTTGAAAATGCGGCTCGCCGTCTAATAGGGAAACAAGATTATTTTATTGATCTGTCTTCTCCTTACAAAGGATTATTCCAAAGGTTTCAAGACATGATTTTTGGTGCATAGAAGACGTTTAGGTTGATCGGAGATGGTGTTGGAGGAACCCTTAGGGACATGACCCAAAAAGCCTCTTTATATGCTTTAGAAAAGATGACGTTTTAACGTCCTAATGTGGGAAGGGGGCCCCCTTGCTGGCCTTTTGCATTGTCATTGTACTGAAGTACAATCTTAATTAGCATAGATTCTCATGCGCGAATCTTAAAGCAATGCATCGGGTGGCCATCGAACCCCCTAACCCCAAAAGGTTACGCTTCTTGGTTTAGCCTATCGGGGGCCCGCAACAAACCCCAAACAATGAACAAGTAAACAAACAAAATGGTTTGTAAAAGATGACATTTTTAATGTCATGAACAAAGCCTTTTATAGAGGGTAAAGCCGGGTCCCCGTGGTACCAGACGTCAACGGTTCTAATAGTCTACTGCTTCACCAAAAGTTTTAAAAGAAACCTTGTTTTTTTGAGTTCGGGATTTGATGGCCACCCCTTCTTTACATTTTGTAAACAAAATGGATAAGGCCTTTCGCATTGCCTGCAATGCAACTGGGTGGCCAACGAAGCCCCTTCTCCGTTTTTTACAAAACGGATGCTAATTAAGATTGTACGTTACTACAATGAGCGAAGGGGCGGTCCTACAAAGCATCCATGATAGGTGATGTGTCTCTAAACATTTAAAGTAGCCCCTCTTAGTTACATTTTGTAAATGTATTTCAATCTCTTGGAGGGGACCCAACGGAATGACATGTAAATTTTTAAACTACAAAAGAATTAAGTACACCTACTAAGAATACTAGCAAAACCCATAACCCCAACCCTGAGAACACGGTCCCTTTGTTCTCTGTCCATCCTTGAGGTGAGGCAAATGCTACGGGAACTCCTACTACTAATACGAAAGACAATCCAACAAATGCAAACAGGGCTAACTGGAAAAGAAGAGTCATATGTTATTAATTAAATGGTTATCCATTTTGTAACCAAAATGTAAAGAGGTGAGACAGGAAATCAAAGCTTAACCTATCCGTTTGCTGTCTTATTAAACCCAAAAATATATTTGATACACATCAAATTGTTGCATCGCTTTAAAAATTACTAAGATTACAAAGTAACGCAAGCAAATCGATTTGAGTATTGGAAACGAGGGTAAAGGCCTTCGAATGTATCACAATGCAACTTGGAGTCAGGCTGCCCTTTCCGGCATCTTCCAAGAAATTTGAGCTTTTTGCTTACACTTGTTTGATCCCTTATATTACCTTAAATTTTCTAATGATACAAAATAATCTTAAGGTTAGGCAACAGCTTTAAGAAGAGTTGCTCTGTAGATCACTTCTTCGCATTTTGTAAACAAAAGGCGACGTAATATACAGAGCACCATAGAGTAGCAAATAGGTGCAATGTTGCAAGATAATCTAACTAAGATTATTTTAAACAACAAGAAACGTGATTTGTTCTGTATTTATACACAAAGGTTTTAAAATATTTACTACATTACAGCAAATAGAAATTCCAAAATCTAAAGTCTTTCTAATATGTCATAGTATTATTCTATCCGTAATGGACACATGAGGCTCTCTTGCGAAAGACAAACCATCGATTGTAGATACCCCCCTAAGAGAAACGTTAGTACAATGATCGAGGGGGTTTCGATGGCCACCCGATGCATTGCTTTAAGATTCGCGCATGAGAATCTATGACAATGCAAAAGGCCAGCGAAGGGGTCCCTCCAAAACCATTTGTGATGCCTCAGCACAATGGTAAAGGCCTTATCTTTTAAGCTACTTAGTAACATCGTTGCGCTAAGGTCTAAGATTTGAAAGATCTTCATGAACAGATTGTAAAAATTCACAATCTCTTGTTAGGTAAATTTCCAGAAAATCTTTGATATAGTATGTAGTTGACAGAGATAAAGCATCTAAAGTATTATAAGACAGGTATAATCTGGTGCGGTACTCGTATAATGGTAATACCTCAGTCTTCCAAACTGAAGCCAGGGGTTCGATTCCCCTGTACCGCTTGTTGCCTTGCCTCTATAACAAAGATGGTAGAGAGAGCAATTATTTGTGAATAAGAAATTTGCTTTTAAAGTCGCGTTCTTAATTTCAGTAATAGAACCAATAGTGATCGTACCAAGATTACTAATTCTTTATTTTTTTGAAAAAAAAAGTGGTGCCTGAAACTATAGCTTTCCTTATTAACTCATTTCATTCTTGTAACAATTCATGTAGTGTATAACGTTTTAACGT
>CAVXJH010000006.1:0-585661 GCA_963762115.1 Candidatus Babeliales bacterium
CATTTTTGGGTATATTTAAAAATATTTTTTTGCTTCATAAAAAACCCTTTATTATAAAAATATTACACATAGTAATACAAGTATAATAAAATGAGTTTCAAAAAATCTATACTTTATTATTTTTTATAATGCCAGGCGGATTCCACGTACCATTGAGAACAGATTTTTCTGGCCAATATAAACGCATAGTCACATTAAAAATATCATTTGGCACCGGCAACCAATTACTTTCTTTATCTTTACCAGGACTTTTATATTGAAAATAGATATCTAATGAACCATCTTTATGAAAGGTAAGTACATCACGATCACCAAGCGCATATCGATGTAAAGTATTGGGAACAAGAAAACTTTTATCATTGTATAAAGTAACTGACCAAAAAGCCCTTGCCGGAGGCAATTGATCAGCATTAAAATGAAGTACATAATTATTATGCCCATCAAGTTGATTTCCATCTCGATCAAGAAACGCCGTTGGATAAACGGCATCTTCTGGTAAATTGGCACCGAACCCTATAAAAGCAACAACTGCACGTTTTAAATAATCAGCACCATATGACCCAATATCATACACAAGATTCCAGCCATCCTTAATTGTTCCTAATTTTTTTGATGCTTGCACAATTTCTTTTTGTGCCTCTTTTAAACTATACTGCAAACATGCCTTAGTCTTTTCAGGCAAGGCATTATAATCAAAATCTTTGCCAGGCATAATACCAATATTTGTTAATTTTTTTACCATTTGCTCATCATGAGGGAATGGTAAATTTTTTTTAAAGCTTCTGCAAAAGTTGAATAAAAAGTTTTAGCATCCATTGCAGCAACTTGGTCAACGGGAGGTGTTGTTATATCAATTATTGAATCAAACAATGTTGTATGCCGCTGAATCGACTTTTTTTGCCATTGACTCAAAAGGGTAAGTTGATACTTATTTTGAATTTTCTGAGCTTGTGCATAGTCAGTCTTTCCATTAGTAAGCGTTCTACCCAAGATCCAAACAATATTGGTTGGCGCTACTATCTTGTGCATACCTTGAGGAATATCACCCTTCCATGAAGGACCAACTATGATAAAATGTTGTTTTTTTGTTCCTGTTGTACGTTTGCCCACTGATGAAAAAACATTTGTCCAAGCATCCATTATCTCTAGCACATAATATCGCCCGCAGGTATCTGGTACCGTAAGAATAATTGGTTCTTTTTCCAGATCAAGCCAAGCAGAAGAATATAATGTGTCAATATTAGGACGCACAATATAATTAAAGGTCGCTTCACGTAAAAAAGGCACATGAGCAAATTGATTTATTGGTGCTTGGGGTTTCATGACATTATGATTTTTTTGCGAATAACTATTTGTTGTTACTCTTTTTGTAATATCACCAAGCACTAAAGGATATGCATAAATATAGACTTGTTTGCCCATTTCAATCAGTTCTGGCGAACAATCAGATAGACACAAAGAAAATTTTGATGAGAAAATTAATACACAACACAATTTTATTAATTGTTGTTTTTTCATATCAAAAATCCTATAAAAAAATTAATTATTTATGTTACATAATACTATACCTACTTTATACAATAATTATTTTATGAAGCAATCATCCATTTTATATAGGGAAAAATAATGAATAAATGGCTTGAAAAACTCTCAGATGATTTAAAGAAAAAATTAAAGAAAAAAACTATGCCCTCATTTGAAAAACCAATGCTTGCAACACTTACAAAAAATTATTTTTCTGATAAAAATTGGATTTTTGAAAGAAAATTCGATGGAGAACGTTGCTTTATTTATAAAGATCATGACACGGTGTTTTTAAAATCAAGAAACAATAAAAAATTAGATGCAAGCTACCCTGAACTCATTGATAGCGCAAAAAAATTTAAGGTAAATCAGATAATTCTCGATGGAGAAGTTGTTACTTTTGAAGGAAAATTAACAAGCTTTGCAAAATTACAACCAAGATTAGGTCTTAAAAACCCAGAACAAGCATTAGAAACTGGTGTTACAATTTATATGTATGTGTTTGATATCTTATATCTTGATGGCTATGAACTCTTAGATTTACCCCTAGAAAATCGAAAATCAATTTTAAAAAATTGTATTAAATTTGAAGGCCCCATCCGCTATACCACTCATAAAAATACTTATGGACTAGAATATTTCAAACAAGTTTGTCCTTTAGGATGGGAAGGCATTATGGCCAAAAAAAGGGATAGTAACTATGTTCATATACGATCTCCCAACTGGCTAAAATTTAAGTGCATTCAAGATCAAGAATTAGTTATTGGTGGCTACACTGAACCTAAACAATCTCGAATTGGGTTTGGATCATTATTGCTTGGCTATTACAAAGAAGGAAAATTAATATATGCAGGAAAAGTGGGAACAGGTTTTTCAGATGATTTTTTAAAAAAGTTTAGTAAAGAATTAAAAAAAATAGAAATAACTAAAAATTGTTTTTCATCAAAGTCTATGGAAGGTGATGATGTACATTTTGTAAAACCAAAATATGTCGCCGCCATAGGATTTGAAAATTGGACCAAAGACAATAAACTCAGACAACCACGCTTTCAAGGATTACGCTATGATAAAAATGCAAAAGATGTTGTAAAAGAAGTACCCAAAAAAGTCAGGAAGGCTTAATAAAAATACCATTAAACATCATTAGACTTAACCAGTTTTTTATTTTTTACAGCATTAGAAATTATGTCATCTTCAAGTACATCTAATACTGATAATGTTTTAAATGTATTCCAACTTGTACGAATAATTGGTGGAGGATTATAGCGATGTTGCCAAACAAATTGACGAGTTTTAGGATCAGCAGGACTTCCACTACCAAAATCGCCATATTTTTTTTTATATTTCTTATATTGTGCGTCTGATGATGTTTTTGCCACTATTGATGCTGCTCCAACAATGACATGATTTTCATCAGCATAATGCTCAGGAATTAATTGTATAGATTCAATTTTTTTCTTATTAACGTTAAAACCTTTTTTTAAAAGCAATTCTTTGAATGATTTATCAGTAAGAACGATCAATCTTTCTCTAAATCGTTTTTCACTAACTTCCCAATTATCAATATAAACTTTATTAAATACAATTTTTCTTTGTAATTTTTTGATAATAGATAAAACGGTCAGCATTTCCCAATCATTTAAATTTAAACTTTTATCATCAATCATTGATGGTGTAATTTCCATTATTACAATACCTAAGGCAGTTTCTTTGATAATTTTTGCCAAAGCTTCTCTTTTTTTGGGCGCAATAAGCTTACTATCTTTAACCCCTAAAATTTTCCAATTATCAATTATGCTTTGATTGGCCGCAACACCAACAATAAAAATACTGCCTATACAGGGACACTTGGTTGTATCATCAATGCCTGCTATTGTTTCTTCTTTATATTCTAACATCAAAAGATCCCCCACTTACCTAGTTTAATAATTCAATTATAAATCTTTTTGAAAAAAAGTAAATCTATTTCTGGGCTAAATTGTTTCTATTTTTGATCCTTTGGACAATAATAGGTAGATCGTCCTGCTATGGTTACTTTTTTTAGCTGATGCTTACTATTTTTTGGGCATACCATATCAATATGTCTATGAGCCTGCAAGTAAGAAGATTTAAAGGTTGCTTTATCATTCTTGGATAAAAAATTTTGGTTTGGAAATTTTTTTATATCATTAATGCGTAATTTTATGGCATATTTTAATATTTTTTGCATTTGTGAATATATGGTTGTAACTTCATTTTCTGAAAGTTCTTTAAGAGAATGATGGGGATCTATCCCTGCTTGAAATAAAATTTCATCAGAGTATTCATTCCCAAGCCCTGCAATAATAAATTGATCCATTAAAAAAGATTTAATATTTTTTTTCTTATATTTTTCTGTAAGTGCAAAAAAGTTTTTTTTTGAAATAGTTAATGCATCAAAGCCAAGAACATTTAATTCTTTTATTTCATTAATATTTTTTAATAACCAAATCTTTCCAAATTTTCTCAAACTAATCCAATGTAAAATCGAATTATCTTTAAAAATAAAATTCACCAATGAATGATTAACTTTTTCATTACTATCATTTGAATACACTAAAAATCCTGTTAAACCAAAATGCATAACTAAAATAGTTGTTTCAGAAATAGTAATTATAAGAAACTTTCCTTTCCTTTCAACAGAGGTGAAGGCATCATGTATAAGTTTTTTTTTAAATTGTATAAAGGTGATACCTTTTATTACTTTTGTATCAGAAGCCTCTATATCACCTATTTTTTTATGAATACAATGAGATTGTACCAAATATTTAAATGCTTCAAGCTCTGGAATTTCTGGCATCTATTTATTCCTTTTTTTATATTTCTATTTCTAACCCATCATAGCCAACTATAACCCCCTATGCCCCTTTAAAAAACGATTATCCTTAATCAAGGTCCAATAAAAAAAAATTATTTCATCATAAAAAATTGTATAAACCATTCTAATGCAATTTTAGAAACTTCTTCTAAACTACCTTTTTCTTCAAAAAGATGTGTTGCATGTGGAATTATAACTAACTTCTTTGTACATACTAAATTCGCATAAGCTAATTCATTAAGTTTAATAACTTCATAATCTAATTGACCAACTAATAATAATGTTGCTGCTTGTACTTTTTTTAAATACTCACCAGCTAAATCAGGCCTCCCTCCACGAGAAACAACTGCTTCAATGCATTGAGGCAGTTTTGCTGCAGCAATTAATGCCGCTGCAGCACCCGTACTGGCACCAAAATAACCTAACTTTAACATCTTAGTATCTTGATGTGATTTTAACCATTCTGTAACCACCATGAGTCGATCTGATAGTAATGGAATATCAAACCTAAATTGTCTAGTAATCTGATCAACTACTTCCTCTTCTTGAGTAAGTAAATCAAATAAAAGAGTTGATATACCGCCAAGATTCAAAAAGTCAGCAACAAAAATATTCCTTTTGCTCAACCTGCTGCTCCCACTCCCATGAGCAAAAACTACAAGGCCTTTTGCATTATCAACTAACCTCAATGTTCCATGAATCGATGAATCAGTAATAGGAATTGAAACTTCTAAATTTCTCATAAAAAAACTCCTCTTAATATATTGCATTTAATGAACAAACAACTTTATAGTTTTATTATGTATAAAAACAATACCTTAAAAAAAGAGTTTTTTATGACGTATGAACCACAAGTAATTACTAAAATTCAACGAGCAGCTCTCTACTTAGATGAAACTGCAATTACTACTCTTTTGGATAACATTGGCGATGCTAACATTGTCCTTTTAGGCGAAGCAACACATGGAACTCATGAATTTTATGAACTACGTTCTGAAATTAGCAAAAGACTCATTCTTGAGAAAAACTTCACCACAATCACCATTGAAGGCGACTGGCCAGATGCTTATGCTGTTAATGCATACATACAAAATAATGCCTATAATAATGCACAAGAAGCTCTACAATCATTTGATCGATTTCCAACATGGATGTGGCAAAATATTCCTATGCTAGAACTTGTTGAATGGCTTAAAAAATATAACCAGCAAAAAAATAATTCTATTTATTTTTATGGTCTCGATTTATATAGTCTTTATAAATCAATTGATGCCATCATTACTACCCTTACAAAAATTAATCCTGAAGTAGCAAAAAAAGTAAAAACAAATTATTCATGTTTAGAATTATTTCGTGACAATCCACAAGCATATGGTTATTATCTTTTTTCTCAATTAACAAAATCATGTCAAAAAGAAGTTATTGAAGCATTAAAAAATATTGAAACAATAGAATGGGAAAAATTAAAAAATAAAATCTCATCAAAAGATGAATTTTTTATTATGCAAAATGAACGCGTTGTAAAAAATTCTGAAAATTATTATCGATCACTCTTTATCAATGAGATTAATAATTGGAACTTGCGTGATACTCACATGATGGAAACAATAAAAGAAATTATTAAGCATCATAAAAAAAATGGCATTAAAAATCCAAAAATTATTATTTGGGCTCATAATTCTCATATTGGTAATTCTGCTGCAACACAAATGAGTGCTCAAGGAGAATTCAATATCGGACATTTAATAAAAGAAAAATTTGGAAAACAGGCATATAGCGTAGGTTTTACCACCTATCAAGGAACTGTTTCTGCAGCTCCTGAATGGCATATGCCAGTCGAACGAAAAAATATTAGGACTGCGTTAGTTAACAGCTATGAAGATCTGTTTCATACCGTGGGCATCTCAAAATTTTTATTATCATTAGAAGATAAAGATATCGTGCCAAAACAGTTACTTGAACGTGCTATCGGCGTTATTTATGCACCCCTTACAGAAAGACAAAGTCATTATTTTTATGCATCACTCGCCTATCAATTTGATGCTGTAATTCACTTTGATACCACTTCAGCATTAGAACCGCTTGAAAAAACTACTCAATGGATCGAAGGAGAAGTCCCTGAAACATACCCTTCTGGATTATAAAATGTATTTATGAGGTAACTAATAAGGTCTCAATAAACTTACTTATATCATACACTTCAATCTTACCCCTTGAGCATTGATCAAGGGTATTAGTAACATAAATTTTTGTTAAAGGACTTTCTTGTAATTTTTCACAGGCACCTGCAGTAAATATGCCATGGGTTGCTGCTGCAGCAACCTCTGTTGCACCTAATTGCTTTAATGCTTTGCATGCTTCAATAATAGTATTACCCGTAGAAATAATGTCATCTATTAAAATAACTTTTTTTCCTGACACAGTTCCATCAATAGATTCTATTCTCACTTTTTCATGTTCTGGTCTTACTTTATGCAAAAAAACTATTTCTTTATTACATGCTTGAGCGACCTGCTGGGCAAATTCAAATGCCCCTTTATCTGGAGCAGCAATAACATCATAATTTTTTGCAGCTGAACAAAAAAAATCTAAATCAATACAATTTTTAAAGTTCAGCAATGAATGTAAAGTAAGTGCTGCATGTGCATGTATAATATAAAAAGTATTAATCGAAAAAGTATTTAAGATATGACAAATAAATTGTGCACTACCAGCTTCTCCTGATAATGGCATGATTTGTCTTGCATAACCAAAATAAGTAATAAAAAGATTAATTTTTTGAGCACCGGCTCTTCTTAATGCATCTAATAAAAAAAATAATTCAAGCAAATTATCTGCCGGAGATTGTGTAGATGCAACTACCCAAATTTCCTTTTGCTGCACATCTTGATCAACCTTAATATAAATTTCACCATCACTAAATTTTTTATTACTATATCCAACATGCGATAGATTAATTTTTTCAGAAAATTGTTCGGCAGAATTGGTATAAAAAATCTTCATGTATTGGCATCTCGCAATAATTTTATAGCTTGAGCATCATCAACTTGCTCAAAATTTCTATAAAATTGACTCACACTATAAAAAACATCGGGAACTTCTACACAGACAACTTCATCAGCACATTCTTTAATTTTTTGTAATGCTTCTTTTGATGCAACGGGTAATGCTACAACAATTTTTTTAGGATTGTACTCTTTTACTAATGCTAAAGTAATTAATAAAGTATTTCCCGTTGCAACCCCATCATCAACAATAATGACAATCTTATCTTGCAAAGAAAATGGCGGCATATTTTTTCGATACGTTTCATTACGCTCTTTAATTATCTTGCGTATTGTAGCAACCTCATGAGCTATATATTCTTGAAGTTCTGGCCTATTTTTAAAATTACTATCCAAAAAAATATGCTTCTCACTGGCTGCTCCAATTGCATATTCAGGATTTGATGGAAAACCAATTTTTTTAGTAAAAATCACATCTAAGGGAAGACACAATTTTTTTGCAAGCACATACCCAAGCTCAAGTCCACCTCTCGGTATTGCAACTATGATTGCATCAGGATTATTTTTGTACTTTTCTAAAAGTGGTAGCAATTGATCTGCTGCATCATAACGTGTTTGAAACATATGAATACCCATCTTAAAAGTATTTTATTTTTTATTGCTTACATCAATGCTATTCTTTTACTTTGATATAAATCAATGTTTTTTAATTACCTGAACAAAATAAATAATAAAATACAAAATAAATAATAAAATACAAAATAAATGAGTAATCATGAAATTCAAAAAATTCTCTCAAGAACAATTAAAACAACAATTAACCCCGCTACAATACAAAGTCACTCAAGAAAATGCAACTGAACCACCTTTTGCTAATGAATATGTTAACAATAAAAAATCGGGTATTTATGTTGATATTGTTTCTGGAGAACCACTTTTTAGTTCGTTGGATAAATATGATTCTGGTTGTGGTTGGCCAAGCTTCACACAACCTCTTGAGGCAATGAATGTGCTTGAAAAAAATGATGCTAGCCTTGGCATAATGCGTACGGAAATTCGCAGCGCTCACGGCGATTCACACTTAGGGCATGTTTTTCCTGATGGACCCTTACCCAATGGCTTACGATATTGCTTAAACTCTGCCGCATTACGCTTTATTCCCCTTGAAGATCTTGAAAAAGAAGGATATGAAAAATATATAAAGTTATTTACCACATCAAATTAAAAAGGCAATTTAGGGAAAAAAGATGCTCTTTACTTTTTGCGTTCTAAAACAGCTTTATAATCAGCAGCACGTGGCCAACGTCTTGGATTAAGCGCTTCTAATGCATTGATTTTTTGCTCAATAGTCACAATATCACCAGCAGTTAATACACTTTCTGATAATAAAGTATTTAACTCATCACGAGCGTTATTAATTTGCTCCCTATTATCACCACCTTTATGATGACCACGTCGCCCTTTACCATGGTGATGACCACGACGATGAGGGCCACGGTGACGACCTTGAATTGCTTCCGGTGCTGGGACTGCAAGACCCGTTTTTATTAAGAGCTGTGCAAAATCTGATTTTACTTTTTGATTATGATGATGACGAACACCATGACCATGCCGATGATGAGCTCCTTTTAATCTTCCATGCCTTCCCTTACCCCAACGACGCGGACAAATTCCTCCCGGACATTGCCTTTGCACCCCCACACCTTGCGCAGCGGGTTGCAATCTATTTTCTAAAACCGTTAAATCTTCTTGTAAATCCACTAAAGCATTTTGTAAATCTGATTGCTGCATTGCATACACAAAACTAAAAGTTCCTAAAAAAAATAAAACGAGAATTTTACCTGAATTGTTCATTATTGTCTCCTTTTCAACCTTAACGCCTCTACAACTCTAAAGAAAAAAGTAAGGTAAAAGCAATAATAAAAGGACGTTATTTTAAATTTTAAAATAAATCACTGTGCATCCCGGTTCTGAGTATAGTGACCCCTTTGTCAAGACACGAAACTAAATAAATTCTGAGAATTTATAGCCGTAGGATATCTGCTATTTCAGGTGGGATAGAAATAAATGCGTCAAGAATTCGTTCGACATCTTCTTGAGAGAAGGGGCCCATAGATGTTTGAGCAGATTGATCTATTCTAGGTGATTCATAAGGGCTACGAAATCGCTTTGTGGTATTCGATGTATTTAACACTGAATTTGATTGTGAATGCATTGTATCATCAATTTTTCTTTTTTTTGATCGATGAACTTTATCGTAATGTGCTTTATATTCTTTTTGGTTTGGAAATGTTCGTATGTGGTTGCATTTCTTGCAATTATGAGGAGTTTGATCTGATTGATGATCTTTAACTGATCGATGAACTTCATAGTAATGTTGGTTATATTCTTTTTGGTTTGGAAATGTTCGTATGGGGTTGCATTTCCTGCAAGCATGAGGAGCTTCTGATCGATGATCTTTAACTAATCGATGATCTTTACCGTAATGTTGGTTATATTCTTTTTGGTTTGGAAATATTTGTATGGGATTGCATTTCCTGCAAGTATAAGGAGTTTGATCTAATTGATGAACTTCATAGTAATGTTTTTTATATTCTTCTTGACTTGGAAATGTTTGTGCAGGGTTACATTTCCTACAACGAGAACGGGATAATTTAGTATTGTTCTGTGGCTCGGGTTGCGCTCTAGCGCAAGCAGTTAATCCAAGATAGACTGACGTTGGGTTGAGATAAGTTGGTTGCGTGTTGTTCTCATTAAAGAATTCAGCGTGTTGTTCCATTGCAAATAATGAGCTGCATGAGAACGCAAGGAGAAGCGCTGTAATCAATCTCGTTTGAGATCTAATCTTCATAATGAAGTGCCATATACTATTTAACTTTTTTTTAATAATGAAATTTCTTTCTAAATCTAGCATAAAAAGAGTTCAAGCTTAAACAATGAAAAGCTTTTATTTTGATTTTGATTAGGGTTTTTTGTAGGATTATGTCTTGTAATTTTTTTTGCTTATATGATGACACTCAATCATACAAAAAAATAATGTTATTATTGCACAGCACATCTTTTTTTATTTGCTACAATAACAGGCCTTGGGCTAATCTGCTCTTTAGGACTAATTTGTTGCACAAAATAGCCAAACGGATATTCACTTTTCTCAAAACCTGGACAAAGAAGAATAACATTTTTTTGGAATGGCAAAAAATTTGCTTGAAGTGCCCCATCTTCCAATATCAACACCTGTTGTTTTTGAGTTTTTATAGCAACTTTTATCGCTTTACTAACCTCATCTTGATGACCATACCATCTTTCCAATAAGGTCTGTGCGTTTTTTTCACCACGATTCATACCAAAAAGAATATTAGTGGAAAATAAAGATAGTACAAAACATATACCAATCAAAATTTTTTGAATGTACATAAGAACTCCTTAAAAATAAAGTATATAATTATATACTTGTTAGTATAAACTATTTTAAACTGTATAGGTATTTTTATACTATATTAAAAAATATATTTAAAAAAATAGTGAGATTATCATGTTAAAATTTTTTTTAATTATTATTACAACATTCTTTTTTCCTATCATCTCTCAAAAACCTCCCTTTCTTGCAAACAACAATCAATGGGCGGAAAAAACGCTTGCATCATTAACGTTACAACAAAAAATTGGACAACTGTTTGTTGTTGCAGCCGCATCAAATTTTGATCAACCCAATGAACTTCTTGCAAGTAGCATGTTTGCATCACCCTATAAAATGAATGAAGAATATGTTAATTGGCTCATTAAAAATTATCATGTTGGCGGCGTGATTTTTCTCTATAAAAGTGACCCCAAAAAACAAACGGCTTTAACTAAAAAATTTCAACAACTTGCTTCTATTCCTCTTCTCATTGCACAAGATTGTGAATGGGGATTAAGCATGCGCTTAGATGGTGATCCTGACAAAGTAGTGCGCTATCCTCGCAACATGACCCTAGGAGCCATTGTTAACGAAAGTCTCATATATGATATCGGTTATGAAATAGGACAACAATGCGCAGCAATTGGTGTTCATATGAATTGTGCGCCCGTTGTTGATGTTAATAACAATCCTGAAAACCCAGTAATTCATGATCGATCTTTTGGCGACGACCCAGAGCGAATTGCACACTACGGAGCATTATTTGCTCAAGGATTACAAGATGCTGGCGTTATTGCGTGCGCAAAACATTTTCCTGGTCATGGTGATACAACCGTTGACTCACATATTGCTCTTCCGGTGATTAAACATACAAAAGAAAGACTTGAAGCTATCGAATTACTTCCCTTTAAAAAGCTCATCGATAATGGTGTTAGCGCGATCATGACAGCACATCTTGCAATTCCAGCACTTGATGCAACGCCACATCAACCTTCAAGCATGTCATACAAAATTGTTACAGAAAAATTAAAAAATAGTATGAATTTTCAAGGGTTAATCATAACTGATGGACTTGGCATGCAAGCAATCACCAACTATTATAAACCGGGAGAACTTGAACTAGCCGCTTTTTTGGCTGGCAATGATATTTTGTTATGCCCTCTTGATGTTCCCCGTGCAGCAATGCTTATTGAAAAATCCGTGCAATCTGGAAAAATTTCACAAACCGATTTAGATAAACGGGTATTGAAAATATTACAAGCAAAGGCATGGGCTTTTGAGCAACAAAAAAATTATAAACAAAAACAAACGCAAGATTTTCTCATCCGTCCAGAAGCATACGCATTACAAAAAAAAGCATATCAACAAGCAATCACTCTTGTAAAAAAACCGCATGATCTTGCCTTTGAAGAATCTTTACTAGAACAAAGTTGTGTTCTGCAAATCGGCACTTTAAAAGACGATGTATTTTTAAAAAAATTAACACAACATACCCAAAATGCACACACCTATTCTACGCATTTGAATAACACAGAATTACAAACATGCTTAACGATTACAAAAAATTTTGACACGGTGATTATTGCTTTAAGTGGTATTACTAAAAATTCATCACAGCAATTTGGTATCGCCAATAATACGCGCGCGTTAATAAATATGTTAAAAACAGCGGGCAAAAAAGTTCATGTTATTGTCTTTGGAACACCTTATTGTTTACCCTTGCTTGAAAAAGCCGATACACTCATTATGGCCTATGAAGATGCTCCAGCAGCGCAAAAAGCTTCTGCCAAAGTAGTATTAGGTAAAATCAAAGCAAGAGGCAAATTGCCGGTTAAGCCCTTCGCTCAAAAAAAATCCCCAGAATAAACATCTGGGGATTAAAATAATCATACTATGATTTTTAGTTTTATGCTGTTTTAAATTTATTTAAATTTAATGCTTGAATATCTCTAATGCGATATTTAAGTCGTGGTTGCGAGTAAAATAGATATCCAACGATTCTAAGAGGAGTAAGCAGCCAATTTATAGAACTACTCACAAAACGCTTAAAAGCAAATTTTGATTTTGGATCTTCTATATGATCCTTTATATTAGTAAGCACATCGATAAGTCCTTGCTTACTTCCCATACTTTTCACCGCTTCAATATCCGCCTCAGTCTCACACATCCTTGAATATCTCAATTGGAATAAACCAACAAAAAATGAAAAGAACATAGCTGACGAAACAGAACTCCCTAGTGCATTAGCATGATCTTCATCAGTTGGAGCAATAGCGCCTTTCATTATGTTCTTATAGATGATTGTGCCCAATAATCCACTGGCTATCAACTTTGCAATACCAAAAGCAAATTGTTTTGGGTAGTGATTAAGCTTCAAGTGCATAAGCTCATGCCGTATTAATCCTTGTCTTTCTGGCTCAGAAAGACTTTCAAGCCATTCTTCACTTACATATAAATACGCATGCCCTTTAGGAATCAATGATGGCATAACAAAGGTATTCATGCGACCAAATACTTCTTGTGCCCAATTAGTCATACCACGAATTTCAATGCAATGATCATCCATATTCAAATCGATAATAATGTCTCTAATGAATTGTTCATTATCACGTGATAATGCATGAAATCCTAATGATTCTGTTCCCCAAAAATCACCCCAGTCTCTTATAAAATTACGCACCACTGAAAGTGAATGAGTAGCTTGCGCCTCAGGACGATCAGGATATTTTTTTGCTTGTAATCCGACAGTGATACCTAATAATACAATAATGTATATAAATTTTTTCATAAAACTCCTGTAAAATTGTTGTAATTTTTGTAACAATTTTAACAGAATTTTCTTATGAATAATACATAAAAAACAAGATTAGCTGGTCATTATAAACGTGATGCCCACCAAAGCAACAATGCTGTTATCACGGCATTAGCAATAATTGCAAATACATTGAGCTGTTGAGTCCAATTAATCCACAGAAAATGAAGTGGCAATATACCTAAATAGTTAATAAAGATATGGCTTATGGTATGAGATGCTTCAGCACCAGCCAAAAAAATAATAATTTCTTTTTTTGAAAACATTAAGAGCTCCCCTTTTTTCAAAAAGACGGATTTTTTCAAATCCGTCTTTAATTTTTAATAAAAAAAAATAGTTTTTATTTTTTCTTTTTAAGCATTGGTAAACCAGTACGCTGATTTTCCATAACTTCATAACCTGCTGGTAACGCATCAAGCGAACCTTCACCAGCTACACCAGCAAAATAATAAATCTTTTGCAAACGGTCGCCTGCAAGCTTTACTTCTTTTGTATGCAAATAATACATCTTACCGCTTTTTTTAGATTTAACACTGTAAGCCATGTTCTTTTAGCTCCTTTGGATAAATAAACTGCTATTTAATTTTTACTCGAGTATACCACAAAATTGAAATTAATAGATTTATTCTTAAAAAATCTAGTGATTGCCTAAAATAATACAAGAATATGCTCTCTTACCTCATTTTCCACATATAGTTTCGATGGGTATCACTACCGCAAAACCATACGGTATTTTTTATACAATTTTTTACCCAAAAACAAATTCAAACTATTATTTGCGTTGTATATTTCAATTTAACATTTATATAAAAACTGATAACTTATTAATAACACATGCATTATTCTCATAGAATTATTAGTAAGATCACTCTATTTTAGGGACAAAAACCATGAAAAACCTCCAAAAAACAGCCTTATTTTCACTTTTTTTCATTCTCTCTTTACCCTTACTGGGTATGGAAGAACAAAATCAAGCTATTACGTGGTTTAAAACAGCAGATGAGCAGTATGTTTCATCGCAAGAACCTATTATTGCTCAATGTGTAACACTACAACATTCCATAGAAGATGCAGGACAACTATCATCACAAGAAGATATTATACGTTTACCAATAACAAAAACAGCACTTGATACAGCACAAAGCATGTTAAACCGAGCAGATAATCAACCTCACTTATTGGCAAATTTGATAACAGAATCAAACGAACCATCAATAATGCAACAAATACTCTATCTTGATATTCCTCTGTTCTCCTCAGCATTTAAAATACTTGCAGAAGAGAACACAACAACAACATCAAAAAGAAAACGCGCAGAGAACACAACAGCACTACAAAAATATTTCAAAAAACAAAAAAATAACTCTGAACAAGACAATCAAGAAGACGTTGTAATCATAGAAACTGGTGATGGTAAACAAATTTTATTTCCAAAACAATTAATGAAATATACAACAGTATTTAATAATGTTATCAGTGATACTCAGGAAGATACTAATATCATCCCTACCCCTATAACGGCCGATGACATCACTATTCTTAAAGATTTTCTTTCATTCTTTGCAAAAATGGATAGTTCTTATCATTGGCAATTTCAAAAAAAATTATCAACAAGACTTGATCATTTAAAAACAAAAAAAGAAAAAAAATTAAAGCGGCTTAAAGAAAATAAAACATGTACCACCATGAGCATAGAAATTGACGAACAACATAATAAAAAACAAGACAAAGAAAATGCATTAAGCAAACAAATCGCATCTTTAACAGAAGAACAAAAAGAAAACATAAGAAAAGGAATAGAAGCACGCTTCGACCAAAAAACGACCTCTGCTGAAATTTCTTCTGCAACAGCAAGAAATTCAATAATTCTTGAAAAAGCTATGCACTATTTTAAAGAACACAATGTATCATTTGAAAAAATTATAGATTTAGCACAACTTGGTGATTATGCAGGATGCCAAATCTTATTTGATGCTGCAATTAACGTAGCTCACGATCATCTTGTGAGCAATTCTCAAAATCATCCTGATTTCTTCAGCTCATTGCATGGTTCAGTTGCAGCTGCGCTTAATGAAAAAACACAAGAAATCATTACAGAAAAAAAACATCTCAATAGAACACTATCAAGAACTATGATACTGCCAAAATTAGACTATTCTACCATACAAACAATACATGATGATGAAATAGTAATCGGGCAAAATGGACACAATATAACGTTACTCAATAAAATAACAAACTCCATAATGCCATTAAAAGGAATGCCGCTCCAAATCTCACCTGATGGTTCATTATTTGCTCAACAACTCTATCAAACAGTGTTATCATCGGCACAATTGGAAATTATTACCGTAAAAGATAAAACAAAAAAAGCTATTTCTTTAGAAGAACTGTTTTCTGACAATGACGTATATGCCGATTCTATGATTCCGGTAAACGAAAAACCAAACATACTATCATATCATTTTGTTGATAATGGTGCAGCACTGGCAATAACAGTACATTATAATGGAGCAATTCATCATTGCAGATATTCAGTTATTGATGAAACATTAACAATCGTAAAAACGTGTGGATTGCCGCATGATGACACAGAATTTTTATGCCAAGTATCAGATCATCATAACGTCTTTATAGAAAGAAAAGGCGTAGTAGACACAGGAAGTTCTTTATTTTTTAATAATAAAAAACAATCAGTACCTCATAATGCCCCTCTTTTACCCTATTGCTTTAATCATACTAATGATACCATGATAACGTATAGCGATGTAGAGAAAAAGTTTACCTTATGGAATACAATAACAGGTGAAGTAATCAACGAAATCGAATATGACAATAAAGTGTATCACCTTATTTATAACGCTCACACGAATACTCTTATAGCACTCACTCAACCAAGTCTTGCTCAAGCTCATATTGCTTGTTTTGATACAATAACAGGAGCACAAAAATCTGCTCTTGATATAAGCAATAATCTTACTTATGTATCATCGAAAAAGAATTGTTTAAAAAAAATCAAGGATTTTTCTCTCAGCCCCAATGGTAAACATATTTTGATTAGACAAATAGATCTCATGCGAAACTCTCCAATTACCTCACTATTAGAGCTAGAAACAGGAACAATGCTTTTGAATTTTGCAGAAGATACTCAAGCAATGTGGTTACCTGATGGATCACTGATGAAGGCTCAAGCAACTGCAATTCCTTATAGTAATAAACCAGTAACGCTTACTCTTTCATATGACTTATATGATGCACAAGCAACACAAGAAGCATTACGTAGTTGTTCACTAGAAGAATCATTGTTAATTGAAAGAATAATTAAGAGCAATGCTTATATATTAAACGATCAAGAAGAAGCGGTCTATAAAGTATTATTGGAAACATTACCGGAAACATTACGAGAAGCATTAAGAAACATTATAGAATCACCTATTACAAAAAAATAAACTCACGAACATATTCAAAGCAGGTTGTGTAGAAATACACAACCTGCACTATACTTTTCTCAAATCAATCTAAATCTAGAGTAATTATTGCATAAATATCTTTAAACGCTCTATACTCAATCAAAAAAATAAAACAAGATTGATGATAAAAGGATAATCACAATGAATAATAATACCTTAGGTTTAATCTGCATTATTATTGGTATAGTAATCATAGCATCAGGCGCACCCTTTTTATGGCAGATTCTTATTACCTTACTTGCTTTATGGCTTATTAATTATGGACTTATTCTGCGTGGATCCCCTGCCCTTATTGTGTGGGTTCAGCGCATGTTTGATGAAATTCGATCTGCTTTCGGTTTAAAAAAATAAAACATTGCTATTCATTATATTTTTATCCTACACTCACCGTGTAGATATAAACAAAAAAATAATTCAAAACTAATAAAAAAATGAGAGAATTGATGAATCAGAAAAAATTTTCCATTGTTGAATCACTCCGATTTGGCTTTTTGACCGCTATCAACAACATTATATTTTTTCTTAGTGTGCAAGGCATTCTTGCCCTCATCCTCATTGCGGGGGCATTAGCAATACTTGGTATTCTTTATTTGTTTTGGTCAGCAGAAGTTGTCATGATTTGCAAAGGTGCTGACATTTCATGCTTTCAAAAATATGGCTCTCTTCAAGGTATTATTACTTTTTTCAAATCTTTAGCGGCAACCGACCCTGAAACGAATGAAAAAACAATACGCGCCGCTCTCAATAAATCATACTTCATGATACCAGGTATTATAGTATGTAGTTTGATTATGAGCATTCTCTATCGTTATGTCACACTTGGCATGGTGAGAATCTGTCTTGATTTTTATGATCATCACACGAGTAGCTTTAACCGTCTTTTTGGCTCATTCAGCTTAGCGCTCAAAGCATTTGTTGCATCGCTGTTATATAATTTCATGATTGTTTTAGGCACATTATTATTCATCATTCCTGGTATTATTGCTGCAATTCGTTTTGGCTTTTATCAACAAGTTCTTGTCGATAAAAATGTTGGGATTATTGATTCGCTAAAATTGAGCGCACAAATCACTAAAGGGTCCGCCTTAAGTGTTTTTGCGGTGAATCTCATTTTCGGTCTTATTAATATTTCAGCCTATTTCACCTTTGGCATCACGTATATTATTACGTTTCCTGCTTTATATCTTGCGCAAGCATATATGTATCGCAAATTACTTGCTGCGCCAGAAACAAGAGAAGAAAATCATTAATCTTTTCGTTTAAATTTCTTTTCAATGTCATAAAGAGGTAAGAGCCAACTCGTTGGCCTTCCATGCGGACAACTAAATCTATTTTCAGTAACTTGCAAATCGTTCAAAAGCTTTTGCACGTGCTCATCACTCAAAACATCCCCTGCTTTCACCGCTGCCTTACAAGCCATTTGCGCTTGTAGAACATGATTAAGCTTGGGAAGCAATGCATTGGATGCCGTGCCAATCTCTTCTTGAATAAGCACTATTATTTCTTGCAAAAAAGCACGCCATGCAATATTTTTCAAATGAACTGGTGTTGCTTGCACCAACAATTGACGATCACCAAAAGGCTCAAGGACAATACCATTTTGCTCAAAAAGACTTAGATAAGAAACAAGCAATGCATATTCTTCATTGGTAAAGGTAACCACTTCAGGAAAAAGAAGTTGAATTGAAGCGCATTCCTCAAATCTTTTTGAAAAACGTTCATATAAAATGCGTTCATGAGCTGCATGTTGATCAACCATCAAAATACCATCAGCTTGTTTAACCAAGATATACGTCTTATTAAAGATACCAAGAACATTAAATGCAATCTGTTCCACTGCATGTGCTTGAACTTCTTTCTTAGAACTCTCAATCGATAGTAGTTCTTGCTGGTACTTTTTTTCTTGAACGGAATGAGTAACCATACTTTCAGGTCCAACTGGTTGCATACTCTGATAAGCAATTTGTGCTGATGTCGGCAATGAAAATGTTTTTTCAAAAAAAGAATTCTCTTTTGGCGGCTTATTACTAACGAAAGAATTGTTAACAGGAATTGCCACTGGCACAACTGCTTGTTGCAGTTGCTGAGAAATATTTTTTTCCAAAGCTGTCTTTACCAAATTCTGTAACGCTTTTTCAATACGCAAAGGTTGTATAAAGGAAACTTCTTCTTTGCGTGGATGAATATTAATATCAACTTCATGCGGATCAACCTCAATATGAATACACGCAGCTGGATAACGTCCTTGTTGCAATGTTGGCATATATCCTTTGATCAATGCTTGAGAAAGTTGATAGTTTTTTACCCAACGAGAATTCACAAAAAAGAAAATTTGATGGCGATTATAACGCGTTAACTGTTGATTGGAAATCAATCCCGTAATCTTAAAATTCGGCAACTCATCATGCTCAACAAGAAAAAGGTTTTTTGCAAAATGAGAATCCCATACCTGCGCAACACGATTTGTTAAGTCAATGGCCTTTGGGCAATTCAAAAGAAGAGTATTTTCAGAATGAAGTTGAAAATGAACCCCTGGATACATAAGTGAAAAAGCTTGTATAAGCATTATAATAGCACGAGATTCTGTTTCATCTTTTTTAAGAAATTTTCGACGCACCGGAACATTAAAAAAAAGATTTATGACGCTAATATCAGTGCCAATAGCACACGTAGCTGATTCAACATGAAAAGGCTTTTCTGGTTCACCGACAACTTTTGTTCCTTGTAATGTCTGCTCTTGCTTTGTATAGACGACTATTGAACTGACCGCAGCAATACTTGCTAATGCTTCTCCACGAAAACCAAAGGTTTTTAGCTGAGATAAATCATCAAAACAAGTAATTTTACTCGTTGCATGATGCTCAAAACATTTCAGCGCATCAGCCTCAGACATACCAAATCCATTATCAACAACACGAATTAATGATCGACCTGCATCATGAATAGTTATAGTAATCACTGTTGCTCCTGCATCGAGTGCATTTTCAACAAGTTCTTTAACAACATTTGCAGGACGGTCAACAACTTGACCAGCAGCAATTTTTCGTGCTTCTGAAGGAGGCAAGGTAATAATTTTTTGCATATTTTTATAAAGGTAAAAAATAATAGTAGAAAGATTAGTTTATGTTGTTAGTGTATCAGTTTTGTGTATTGTTGCTAGAATCATCTTCAACATCATACACCTCTTGCTCCACCTGCAATCTAAAAAAAGAGTGTTTTTTTCGCTTTTTTGACTTATCTTTAGGTGGTCCTGAACTTACAAAAGACAGAGTAAATAACGTCAAAACACCGAATATAAGAAATGATATTTTTTTCATGAGTATGTCCTTTTTTGTATAATTTTAAAATAACAAAAAAGACAGCTTAATTTCAATAGTTTGCTTTTTGTTTCTTATTGCAAATTAAATGTCCAGGCAATATTAGTATTTAAAAAGTAACTTGTTTTATTCTGTATACCCGTTAATTTTTGATAAACAGGAACGCCGATACCAATTTGAAAAACAAAATGCTTTGATGAAATCCACAATGAAGGCGCACCAAAAAGAATATGGCTACCGCTATTAGGATCTGGTTGATTCATAACAATATTTTTTTGCGTACGAATACCAAATAATTCAAAAATCCATGCAAAAATCCATTTTTGAGGCAATGTACCAATAATACCTTCAAAACCCAATTGATAAAGAAGGGTATTACCAAATTTACGACCGTTCTTTTTGGTGGTTATTAAGCCGCCAACAGAACCATAAACATACCAAAACAATGCTTGATAAGTCGTCGTTGTCCCCAAAAAAAATGCTGGCGAACCAAATCCAGTTCTCGGATTTTTTTTTGTTGATCCTGTTGGTAAAACAATATTACCAACAATCGTTGCTTGAAATTCACCCTTCAAAGTTCTTTTATCATAATACGCATATTCAACTTGTAAAATTGTATCTTCCAAGCCTGAAGAGTGGGCTTCCGTTGTATCATCATTATCATCATCATCATTATCAGAATCCATCATTGCATCGATATCAAAATTATTCATTCTTATTACTTCATGGCCATTTCTAAGAGGGACAAGGGAGCTTATTGAAGTTACTGTTCCCTTTGCCGTCCGCCTTAAAGCAACAGGCATAGCCAAAAAAATTGAAAGCGTATCAGTAATGCCATAAAGGGCATACAAATTAAGTTCACTAGCGCTAAAATTATGACCGCGAAGTTTATTAGGTGAACAATATATTTGTAAATCTCTTTTATTAATAATATTTTGACCAAAACCAAAAAGAGGTCCTGGTTCTTGTGTTGTTGGCAACAAAAAATTACCAACAGCAAGCGGTTCTACACCTTTTTGACCTTGCTCTCCGGGCTCATCAATGCCAACAGCTCTGGAAACAAGCTGCATCGGCGACAACAAAAAAATTGAAATACAGACTATAAAGACCACAATACGATGATACACTTTTTATCTCTCTTTTTTTTATGAAATAGTTTTTCAATCAGTATAACAATCATTGCTGTTTTTTTAAGCCATAAAAAAAATTAATTTAATGCATCATAAAATTGATGTATTCTTTCTTATCAGAATCGACAAAAGGTTGTAATTTAGTGACCTCTAAAGCAGCAACAGCAGGAATTTGCTGCATTTTTTGCAGAAATTGTGTTATTACACTTAACGAGCGTCCTTGACCAGAAATCTCAATAAATTTCTCATGAGCATATTCAAAATATGACAAACAAATATCATCAGGAATAACGGAAAGCAATCTTTTAAAATCTTGATTAAATAAAGACTTTTTTACTACCAATGCCGCTAAAAGTTCTTTATTTTTTTGCAATGAAACAAGTTGTTTCTTGAGCACATCGACGTTACCATGTTCTTGCACAGGTACTGGAATAAGTGCCCCCTGCTCTTGTTTTAAGAGCAATAATTGCCAACACTGATAGCCCGTATAACTGCCCATTGCAAGCATCATACAAAGTAACAAAAAGCATGAACGATTATACCATGTTATACAGGCAACATATTCCCGAGGAGCAATAGGATTAATTAAATTGGCGGTATCATTAGGACATTTCATTGATTACCTGCTTTCCTAATAAAAAAAGACCTTGATGAAAGGCCTTGCTTTGATTTTCAAGAGTATTGATTTTTCGTTGCTTCAATTCTTCTAAACTCATATATGCAGTAGAGTCCGCCGATTGTGTCACTTCTAATAAGGCACGCAAAGTAGAACTTATTAAACAACAGTTAAATGGTGTTGATAATGCTAACAATTGATATTGCATAATAATTTCTCGTGCAATACTAAAAAAATATACTTGTTGTTGGTCCTGTAATTGTCGTGGCAAAAAATAAAAATTCCATACTTTTGATGGCGCAATTTTTTTTGCCACATCAATTGGTGCGTCACCATCTTTTTCAAAAGAAATAAGTTGTTCTTGCAACGCTCCCCCTTGCAAGCCAAGCGCAACAAAAGCGTTTTGCACTTTGTTTTCTTGCAAAAAAGTTCTAAATAATGTTTTTAAAGCAGTGTGATTAAAAATAACACCTTCATAAATTTCAGATTTCATAAGCGGAATTTTTTGAAAAGTTCCTTGCATGGCTGAACTTTTCAAATCAAAAGCAGTAAAGCTCAAACAATCAGGTTCGATAACTGCTGTTACCAATGTTTTTTTAGGAGCGCATGAAAGGTCCCACACAAAAATTTCCTTTTGCCATTGGGTAAAATCTATACTGTTTCTATAAAAACACTATAGATTTTTTACATCACCTTATGCAAGATTATTTTTTCAAGAAAGTGTGATAATAAGCAACCGCACTTCCTATTCCAAGACAAACTCCGCCAAAAAAACCTAGACACAACAAGAACTTCTCATTGTGTTCTAAAAATGTTTCTTTTCTTACCCCATCATTATTTTTCTGAGTCCAAACTTCTTTTTTTGATTTCTTCCAAGCTTTTCTTTCAACTTGCCAAGCCGCTTTTTGAGCCCTTCCCCAAGCATCAAATACTGGCGCCAAATCAGCATCATTAAAAAAAAGAGTTCCATTCTTACATCGATTACGAGCAGTAAGCTGCACACTATACTGATTCGTGGGCAAATGTGCACTAAAAATAGTAACGCTAACTTCTTGCTTAACCTCTCTATTTTCTTGTTGCACCTGAGATTCAGGAAGTTTCCCTTCTTCCTTACTTTCCATAGCAAAAGATAAAGATGCACCACATAAAAAGCTCAAAAACATAAAAAAATAACCTATTTTCATAGATATACCTAAAATAAAGATGATTAATTAATTAATATGAAACACGAACTCGATGTTCAAAATAAGCAAAATAATCAGAATTGTCATTGCGAGCGTAGCGTGGCAACCCAGATAATAAAATTAGTTCATTAAAAAAGAAATTTACCAAAATTCTGGGTTGCCACACCTTGCCTATCGAAGGCAAGGTTCGCAATGACAATTCTGATTTTAATATTTTTTACCTTAGGCTAAGTTTATGTTCTTTATTCGTCAAGTTCGCGTTATGAAGATTATTTTAAATGATAAAGCCACAAACTACTAACAAAAGTAACACCTGCGGCAAAAGATAAAAAACCTATTTGAACAACATTTTTCTCAGCCCATGTTCTTGTATCATAAAGTTGTGCCGTAGAACCAACATTTAAATACCCAATTTGCTTTTGTAATGACTCAATTTTTTCATCTTTTTTTTGCATCTCTTCAGGTGAAAAAAAATTTTCTCGTGTTTTTATACATTGAGTAAGTGAATCCAAATCATCATGACTAAGCACCAAAACATGCGATACTTCATGTTTATTATTTTTAACGCTTTTTCTCTTTTTGTTTAACGGCACTTCTTTAAAATGTTGATCATTTAAGGGAATTATATGCACACTTTCTTCGGATTCTGTATCATCAAATCGAAAAATAAGCGATGTTATGCTAATCTTCGGAACCTCATGAGAGACAGCGGGAAATGGCTTACGAGGGGAATTAACTGGTTGTTTTCTTACATTCATTGCATTAGATGAAAATATCATACACTGCATTACTATAAAAAAAATTAATATTTGTTTCATTACTATGCCCCGCACCCTACTCTTTTTTTCTTACTACTCATGCACCTAATTCACTGATTATTTTACAAAAATTAACAGAAAGAAAGCAATATTACTCGCAATAATAACCAACAGCAACACGATCATGCCCAGCAAGATCTTTGAGTATTGTTATCTGACTATAACCATGATCAACTAATAAATCATATACGGCAGGCCCTTGCAAATGGCCAATTTCAACATACAGATTACCTAACCCATATTCACGTAATTCATCATTATGGCGTAACCATGTGGGAGCTTCTTTAATAATCGATGTAATAAGCGCCAAACCATTTTCCTGCGCAACTAATGCTTTTTCATCTTCCCACTCTTTAACCATCGGATCAAGATCATTATATTCTTTCTGACTAATATAAGGTGGATTCGTAACAATAAGATCAAATGATATATCTTTTGGTAATTGAGAAAAAAGATCTGATTGTATAAAGGTAACCGTCGAAATATCGTTAAAATCAGCATTTCTTTGCGCTAACTTTAATGCTGTCACCTCACTATCAACAGCATATATCGTTGCCTGCGGCAAAGCCTTTGCCAAACTCAACGCAATCACCCCTGAGCCCGTACACATATCAAGAATCGTCAATTTTTTATTAGGCAGCTTTTGTAACTGAGCTACTAAATTCATAACCCATTCTTCTGTTTCCGAGCGCGGAATAAGCGTTGGTGGTTCAACAATACTATCAAGATCGCCAAAAGGCACTGAACCGAGAATATATTGTAATGGTTTATGATGTTGCACATGTTCAGTTATAAAAATTAATAATTGCTTTTCTTGCTCATCAGTAAGTATATCTTGTTGTTCACTTACCAATGCTAGCAATGATTTTCCGGTCACTTTTTGCAATAATAACTGGGCAATCTGCTGTTGTTCTTCTTTGGTTGCATAAAGCGAAGCGAGTTGTTGTGAAAGAGAATGAATATAAAATAAAAAAGATTTGTTCATAGTAGTAACTCTAGCAAAAAAGCTCGCTGTTTTGAACAACGAGCTTTTTTTTTATACGTAAAATAATTAATCTTTTATTTAAAAAACATACTTGCAGCAGCAGTTAAGGTAACACTCGCAGCACCTACAAGAAGTGCAAACTTTCCTGGATTTCTTTGATATGTTTTCTTTTTATTTTCATGATCTTCAATTGCTGCTTGAGCTACTAACCTATTCTCATCCGTATCAAAAAAGCTTAAAATAGCTTTTGAATAAAGTTTCTGACCTGTTACAAAATCATCTTTTGTAAATCCAAGATTCATTTCACCCTCTTTATCAGATGTTACATAATGTTTCTTAGGATCAACATCAATGGTAATGACTCGTTCAAATTTTTCTATATCGCCATCTTTAACTTTTTTTCCAAGCAAAACTTTTCCTATATTAAGTTTAACCGCTTGTCTATCTTCATCACCTTTTTTTCTTTTTCACCCATATCACCTGCATATGATGATTGCACAAAAGCACCTACCATACACGCTGCCATGAAAGAAAAAAATAACTTATGAGTACTATTCATAAAAAATCCCCTTGCTTGAAAAAATAACACACCTCTTTCAAAAAAAGTGTATGCTATTGCAGCAAAAGAATTCAATATTTTAAATTGTTAAACGATCTTTTCTTTTTCTTTACCATTTTCAGAATCAGAATTAAAAGAATCTCGAGGGGTTCCTTTTCCTTTATAGGACTTATCAAATGGTGATAAAGATTGATTTTTTGTATTTTTTCTCTTCTTATAAATTAAAGACTTCTCTTTTTTTTTATCTTTTTTATCTTTAACTTCGAACGATCGTGGGGAACGATCACCCCATGAAAATCGTTTTTTTCGAGGAGAAATATCGGCATTTTCTAAAATTATTTCTATTTTATCTTCTATGCCTGACAAAGATTGTTTTAAATCTTTTCGTTTTCTTATTTTTGCAAGATCAATAACTCTTTTTTGACGGGCAAAATCCTTCAATTCAATTACATCTTTCTTCAATACTAAAAGATCATTATAAATGGTATCTACTGAAACATTATGAGGATTTAAACCTTGCAACTGAACAATTGCTACATTTGCAGCCTGCAATTGTTGATTAAGAGCGCTAACTTCACCCTGCGTTGCCGCTTTTGCACCAAAAAATTTTGAAGCAAGAGCATCATAGGATTTATTCAAAGCAAATACACCAACAATCAACGCTGGGCCCTTAACCCACCATGAATATTCATCAAATTGCTTTGATGTTTCTTGCATAAAATGAGTTACATATTCCATACTAAAATTAGTGTGCACTGAAATAAAAAAAATAAACGTAAGAAGTAGTCTCAAGATAGGTGTTTTCATAAAAATCCTCATTAAAAAAATAACTTTTTTTGTTATCCATGTTTTAACAAGGCTACTCAAAAAAGGCAAATTTTATCAATGGATTCTTATGATTCAAGCAACTGTTTAACATAATTTTGAGCATCAAAAACATCAAACTGCTCAACCCCTTCTCCATGAGAAATATAAGCAATGGGAATATGCAATTCTTGTGCGATAGCAAAAACAATGCCACCTTTTGCCGTGCCATCCATTTTGGTCAAAATAATGCCATCTAAAGAAGTGCTTTCATTAAATAGTTTTGCTTGTTCAAATGAATTTTGACCAAGCATAGAATCAATAGTAAGCAACGTGGTAACCTTTTTTTCAGGTAGTTGCTGCGAAAGAATGCGTCTAATTTTTTCTAACTCTTTCATCAAATTAGTTTTTGTCTGCAAACGACCTGCCGTATCAATAATAAGCACATCATACCCATTATTTTTAAACTGCTGACAAGCAGTAAAAATGACCGAAGCAGGATCTTGATTTTCTTTGCCGATAATAATATCAGCATGAATGCGGGTTGCCCATTCTTTCAATTGCGCTGTCGCAGCCGCACGAAAGGTATCACCGGCAACCAGTAAAACCTTTTTACCTTGTTTCACAAACTGATTAGCCAACTTTCCAACAAATGTTGTTTTCCCACTACCATTGATACCAACAAGCAGGAAAACCTGATTTTCAGAAGTGAATTTCTGAGCTTCTAAATGCTCAATCAGCAATTTTTCTAATGCTTTTTTTAAATCTTGCCCATGCTCAATGCTGCCCTCTTGCACACTTTTACGCAATCGCGTTAATACAGCACGAGTTGTTGTGACGCCAGCATCAGCGCTTAAAAGCAGTTGCTCAAGTTCTTTCAACGTTTCTTCATCAATTGTTGTTCGAGAAAACAGCGTGGAAACTTTTGCCGTGAATGATGAATAAATGGTTGAGAGTTTATTTTTTATGAAATTAAACATTTTTTCCATTCAGATATAAGTATGGATTTTTTATTAATTATATACTTTTTTGTAAGAATTAATATTGGGTTTTGTTTGTAGTAATTATTATCTATTTCTTATATTGTTTTGCTTTTTTTAATATCATTCGGCCCTATGCGGGCAGCACAAATGTATTGCGTGCCCAATACATTTGATACAAAGGCCCCAACGTTTCGTTGGATCTAATCTCTCGCTCGAATGCGGACCACTCCATTATTCATGCTTTCAGCATCAAAATTCCGGGTACCCGTCTCGCTACCGGAATAATATTTATAAATTTCTCTCAATACAAATAACATCCAAAAAAGAAATGTCATCCTGAGGCGATAGCCGTGAGGATCCAGTCTAAAAATTTTTCCAAAATAATAAAAATTAATGTTTATTGTTCATCAACTCACGCAAAAACCAACCCGCAGCACCACAAGAAATGCCCGTCGACAGCATACCTAACCCGGCACAATAATAAGGATGCCGCTCAAATACATTCTTTTGTTTTTTAATCCTTGTTTCAGTATTAGATACATGTATTAATGGTAAAATTCTTTTTTCCATTGGTCGAATATCCCATATAACCGTTGAATTATTGTTTCTTTGCCCATTATTTTTAAGTAATAAAGCGGGAAAACAACGATCAACATCTTTTTGAGTAAGGGGAAAATTACTGACTATTTTAATTGATACTCGACCTCTATTAAGATTCTCAAAAAATAAACTATCATTATCCATTCCATCGGGATAATGATTTTTTTCCGTTTGTGCAAAAAGATATTCCGAAATAAAACTATAAAATCTGGTGGGCTTATCAACAAGAAGAGTATGCTTCATCACATTCTTCTTTCTTTTCTTCTTTATGCCTAATAATCCTGTTGATGAAAAAAATAATAAAAAAACAAAAATACTCATTGCCCAGGTTCTCATAACTCTTTTTCTCACTCTATTTTTATAATAATTGATAAAATACTGAAAAATTAGCCTTATAAACAACCAAAAGAATAGGTTGTTATTAAAAAAAAACAGGGCTTGCTTGAAAATAGCCAAGCAGGCCCTGTTTTTGAATAATTTTTAACGATCACTCTTTATTTATTTTTTACTTCCCCACCAATAACCTACCGCTCCTCCCACAGCAACAGATAAACCACACACCCCTAACATGACGTTCATTGGATTCCTTTGAAAATAAGATTCTTTTCTTTTAATATCATCATGAACGGTACGAACAAAATTAGTATCTGAAGGTGATGCTATATGCTTTTTATGACTTTTGTCAGATTTTACCTGCAAGTGAGAAAGTGATGGAGTAAGAGAAATAACATGCAAAACATTCTCAAAAAAGTGAGGAAGCGCAATCGCTATATAGCGTTTTTTTTCTTCGTCAAACACAACCTTAAACTCTTGACTGGTACCACAAAAAAATGATGGCCCATAAGTTATACTTCCCAATCTTAGCTCAACATTAGGACCTTCTTGCTTAACTTCTGTCTCCATGCCGAATGTAAAAAAAGAGCTATTCAACAACATCCCTAACGCGAAGAAAAAAAATATTTTTTTCATAAAAAACCTTACTGATTTAAAAATAATACATACACTTAATTAATTAAAAAGATGCTGTGCCCGCTGCAAAAAAAGCTTTAATCTTCGATAATCATTCCCCGTTAATAATGAAAATGCCTCTAAAAACAATTCAATATGTTTTGGATGTAAACAATCCATATCACGCATCGTTTTCAAAAGGGCCAACAAAAGCTCATCTAAATTATGCACCTGGCCAGCAAGACCAAATAAAACATGCAAATAATGCTCACGAGCAAAAAATTCTTTACTCAATGTTGGACAAGCTGTTGCAACAAAAGTATGAATTTTGGGAGGCTCTGGCGCGCACTGATAAAAAATTTTCCCTTTTTCTTTATAGCCAATAACTAAACAAGAAAAAGTAGTCTTTAAAAATTCAAAAATTTGTGGTTGCTCTCGCAAAAGCTCTTCTTCTGTTTTTTGATAGGGAAATGGATAACGAACAGGATCCATAGAGCCAGTTTGAATCTGATGCACAATACCAAAAAGAGTGTACTTTTTGCTTTCGATCGTCACCAATGAACCAAAAGTTGGAAAAGTATGCCATTCCCAGCTCTGCGCTAACCAACTAACGAGTGAACTTTCTATAACTTCGGCAAAAGGTTTTTTTGAATTCATTTTAAAAAAAACAGTATGTTATATTTTTTTATACACAAGAACAATATACAAAAACTATAACAGTTTTTTAAAAAAACTCATAAATAAGTAAATAACTACTTATTTATTACGCCAATTATCCCACAAAGTCTTTAAACTCCAACCAGCACCCAAACTAGCTACTGAAGTTAATCCACAACAAACAAAGGCTTGAGAACGAAAAAATGAAGGCTTGGGTTTAGCTATTTCTGCATCTATTTTTTCATTACTCTGTTTTTTTACTTCCGCCACTTCACCTACTAGTTCATAATTCAACTGTATTAGATTGCTTATTACTAAATTCTTTCGCTTTTTTATTGCCTTCACTGCAGGTTTTTGTATGCCACGAACATCTAAAGCAATACAACCTGCACCTGGAATCGAACTATCTGAATATACTATTTGAGGTATATAATTATCTATATTGTCTAAATCAAGTGGTACAACAGAAAGAACTTCTACGTCTGGCCGCTCTTCTTCTTCACCCGTAGTAAATTTATTCTTTAATCCCTGAACAAACTCTTCATCTTTTTTATATTCATGACGAGCTATCGATACAAAAGCTAGCCGACGCATACTCACAGCTCCTTCAGAGGTTATCTCTTCTCTTGCTGTATAAGGCCTAACTGCACTATTAGTTTTACGAGACATTCGTACTGCATTAAGATCTAAACTTGCCATAAGCATTAACATGCCGAAACTTAAAAAAAATATTTTTTTCATCATAAAAAACCTTTATATTTAAAATTAATATATTCATTTCATTAATTAAACAATACTGAAAAGAGCCACAGAAATCAAACAAAAATTAAATTTATATTCTGTTTTATTTTTTATTTGAAATAAGATTCATCAGAAAATTTCTTGTTGCTCATTAAAATCATCTTCTTGCTCACCGATTAGCCAAGCACCTTGTAAAAAGTTAATACGATGAATAACCGAATGCCCTAAATCTTGCACCAAAGCACGATGCTTGGGTGTAGCATACCCTTTATGAGCAGCAAGCAAATAGCCGGGAATAGCGTTATCAAAATGAATCATAAGACGATCGCGTGTTACTTTTGCAACAATGGAAGCAGCGGCAATTGAACTAGATTTTTTTTCACCAAAAGGGAAATAAAGAACATCAATATTGGAAAAAGGCGAGTTATCAAGCCTTAAAGGCATAGCATCAATCACCGTTTTTGATGGTAAAGGGCAACCTTGAGACATAAGCTGCATGAAAGCTCGTTTCATTGCCTTAAGCGTTGCTTGATAAATGTTATGCGTATCAATTGCACGATGATGCAAAGATGCTGTTGCATGCCAGCTATTTTTGAGAATCCAAGAATATGCCTTATCACGTTCCTCTTTGGTCATTATTTTTGAATCCTTAAGCAAACGATGGTTTTTACCCGGATGCAATATGACAGCAGCAACCACAACCGGTCCTGCCAAACACCCACGACCAACTTCATCAATACCACAAATGAGCTTATTTTCTGCCCATGCAGTATGCTCAAAATGATTTTTATTAAAACGTTCTTTGTAGCGAATGGTTGTCATGAAATATACAGTTCAAAAAAATAACTGATTTAAACAATAGCGAACAGCATAAAACAGTATACGATTATTTAACACAAAGTAAAAATTAATTCTGAATCTATTTCCATTAGTGCAACATATTTTACCAAGTGTTAAGTGCACTTAACAAATAGTTATACTAAACGCTAAATGACTTAACATTTGGTATTGAATTCGAGAGGGAAAGGGTCTATTTTTAAGGAAAGTTGTCTTGCCAAACCTGCAAACAGGTTTTTTATACCCAAAGGATAGGCCTGATGACAAAAAAAATATTTTTATGTATAATAGTAATGTTATAAATAAAAATGGCATTTACGGAGGTTTTACTATTATGAATTATCTTAAAAAAACACTTATTCTTTTTTTACTTCTGGGAAGCTCTTTGCCTTTTAATAGCATGAAAGCAAAATCCATTGAAGAAACAAAAAAAAGCCCTTTTACAAGACAATGCATACATAACAATCTAATACTGCCCAAAATAAAACGAATAGCACCCGAAATAACTTCAAGATTCGAAAGACAATATTACCTCCAAAAAATCACACCTTCCTCTACTAGAATTTTGCAGATTTTTTTCGAACAAAAACAATTAAAAAATCTTGATTTTAAATATATTTCGTCATATTTCAAAAATTTTAAATCACCAACAAAAGTCGCCTATTCGCAACAAACACAACATAAATCATAAATTGGCCCGCTATCGGACTTGTATTTATAGACTGGATCCTCAACGGCTATCGCCTCAGGATGGCATTTCTTTTTTGGATGTTATTTGTGTTGAGAGAAATTTATAAATATTATTCCGGTAGCGAGACGGGTACCCGGAATTTTGATGCTGAAGGCATCAATAATGGAGTGGTCCGCATTCGAGCGAGAGGTTAGATCCAACGGAACGTTGGGGCCCTTGTATCAAATGTATTGGGCAAACAATACATTTGTGTCTGGCCGACATGAGGCCTTAGTAATAAAAATCATAAAAAAGTGAAACAATTTTCTTGTTTAAACGAGCTATTTTATAAAATCCTTTTCTTTGATCGCCAAAGGATCTTCAAATGCCCTTGGATCACCCTTTGCTTTCAGCAGCTTTATTCGTTCCTTAAGTCGCTTAATACGAACAGTTGGATGAGGATGAGAATGCGCTCGAGAATCCTTGTCATAAAATTTTGTATGTAAAAGATAGTGATCTTTTAAACGATTTTTAAATGCTTTTAAAAGATGAATGTTATCCGCTATGGCAGAATCTGCCCTTGATTCTCTATATTGTGAATACCGAAATGCTCCTTCTCGAGCAACAGACTCAGGCCCTACGATCGTTGTAAAAAAAATAAAAATTGGCCAAGAAACTTTTTTGCATTTCAATAATAAAGCGAATGGGCTCAACATAACCCCAACTGCTAATCCATAGTATAATTCTTTTTCATATATAAAATTTCCGTTATCATACCATAAATGATAACGATCACCATTAAGAATATGTCCTCCCTCATGATGTACTACCGCTGCAGCCTGTTTTAAATACTCATCAGTTGATTTTTTAATTGACTGCTCCTGTTCGTCACCATAGAAAAATGTCTTTATTTTTGAAAAAAACGACGGAACATATTTTTGACGCACAAGACATTCTTTAAGGCGATCATGTTCTGCCACTGATATAATTTTTTTTCCTTCTTGAGCTGAACCACCCCAACGCCGTGCCTTTATAATGTGTAAAGATTCCTGATCTTTAAGGCCACATGCAGCTAATTGTTGCCGAATAAATTGTTCAACAAGAGGGTCAACTTCTATAACAGAATCTAAAACTGGTTTTTGCTCAAAAAGATCTTCCTTATTAGATAAAAATCCCGCTAAGGCAATGCCTGTACCCACGCCTGCCACGATTCGCCCCCAGGATTGAATTCGGGCCATCTTTGACCCTACAACAATCTGCTTTAAGTGATTAGTGCTATGCTGCATCCCTAGAATGGAGCCTGATAGGTGAAATATACTATAAATCGTTATTATAAAATAATGTTTAAACATAATGCATCTTGTATGAGTTTAAATAAAAATCGCTAACACTCTATTGTTTTGTGAAAAAATAGTATTGTCAAATTGCAACTTCATCAAGATTCCAGACTCATAGCGCGCTACCAAAATATTTTATAACTATTTTTATTTTTGTTGATCAAAAAACTTGCAAATATATAGTCAAATATCCTATATTAAGTCCAAAGGTAAGACAAATCCTTACCTTTGGACCATATAATGAATAGAAGGCTCATGGAAAAAAAGATTGTAAAAGGTTTTATAAAAGATTTATTCAAATCATCAAAGACTGTTTTTTCGTTTAAAGATCTTTGTCTTTTATGGGGAAATGCTGATCCTAAAACCATAAAATCACGCATAAATTACTATGTAAAACATGGGGATCTCTATCATATTCGTCGTGGTTATTATGCCAAGGATAAAAATTATGATCGCCTTGAATTCGCTACCAAAATTTTCACTCCTGCCTATATAAGCTTTGAAACAGTTCTTGCACAAGCAGGTATTATTTTTCAATATTACCATGAAATTTTTGTGGCTTCATATAAGTCAAAAAGTATCATCTGCGATAACCAAATCTATACTTTTAAATCTATTAAATCAGTGATTCTCACCAATTCTGCCGGCATTGAAATTAAAGAACATTATTCTATTGCCTCCCCGGAAAGAGCTTTTTTAGACATTATTTATTTGAACACTAGTTATCATTTCGATAACCTTTCTCCCTTGAATTGGCACAAAGTATATGAAATTTTGCCTATTTATGAGAATAATAAACGAATGAAAAAAATGGTCGAAATGTATCATAATTTCTATAAATCTGAATTAGGAGAAAAAGTATGACTATTGATAATGCTCAACATAAAAATATCCTTATCAGAATACTCAAAGATATTTTCACCAATCCTAGCTTGGGTCCAACATTAGGCTTCAAAGGTGGAACAGCTGCCATGTTATTTTATGGTTTAAATCGCTTTTCTGTTGATTTAGATTTTGATCTTTTGGACATAACCAAAGAAGATCATATCATTAATGAACTTAAAAAAATCTTAGAAAAATATGGCACAATAAAAGAAGCCAACAAAAAAAGATATACCATTTTTTTCTTACTTTCTTATGATCAAAAAGTAAAAAATGGCCAGAATATTAAAGTTGAAATCAATAAAAGAAATTTTGGATCAAAATATGACATCAAAGAATATCTTGGGATATCGATGAAAATAATGACACGCGAAGATATGGCCGCCCATAAACTTGTTGCCATGCATGAAAGAATTGGAAAAACAAATCGCGATATTTTTGATGTTTATTACTTTTTAAGCAATAATTGGCCAATCAATAAACTCATCGTTGAACAAAGAACTAGCATGAAATATCAAGATTTTTTGCAAATTTGTATTTATGAACTAGAGGAAATGAGCAATCAAAATATTCTTTCAGGTATTGGTGAACTTTTAGATGAAAAGCAAAAGGCATGGGCAAAAACAAACCTTAAAAAAGAAACTATTTTTTTGCTTAAACTAGCTATTTAATCTGCCCATCTTCTTTAGCCGCCAAAGGATCTTCAAATGCTTTTGGATTACTCTTTTCTTTAAGCGCTTTTATGCGTTTTTTAACACGTTTAATTTCTACTTTATGGTGAGGATGAGTATCGAAAGCACGATGCAATAATTTTTCATAACCAACATCATGCACTTGATTTACGATCAACGTTGTTTTGAAATATCTTTTTGCAGCACTTAAAATTTCAATGTTGTCTTGTATATTGTCATCTGCCTGTTGTTCAATAAATCGGGAATAGGCAGAAAATCCTAATCCATTCAGACAGCCTTTGAATAGTCCATCCGGAATTTTAATAGCTTGTTTAATCCAATAATTATTAAATCTAAGAAACTTTTTTTTAAAACCAAAACTCAAAAGCTCAGTTGCCAAAAGAGTGGCTAATCCTGCCATTGTCCGTCTATTTCTATCGTGATTAATAATATGCCCAGCTTCATGATGCAATATACCAGCGACTTCATTAAGATATTCTTCACAATCCATTGTTACATTACATTTTTTAAAGTTTAGCGTTATAGTACTCTTCAAAAAATCCTCTAAATTTGAAGACTTAATTTCCAATACATGCTTAAGATCATCTTGCTGAGACACAAAAATCCATTGATAATTATTGGTTGTTATTGCAGCCCACCTATTGGTGAACTTTCCGGCCCAATTTCCGGTTTGTTTAATTTTTAATGAATCTTGATTAGTAAGCCCAGCCAATTTTAATTGTTCCCGTGCAAATTGCTCTACAATTGGATCAACATCAGGCGCCTTCTCAAATTCCGATTCACTTGTGGCTAAAACCTTAATCCCCTCAGAAAATGGATATAAAGCAAACCCATAATTCGCCAAGGTACATCCCCCGGCAAAGCCAGTGGCGACTGCCGTCTTCCAACCAAAATTTTGTTTGCATTGTTGATAGCGTTTTTTAAAGGCACCCATAGCATGTACTTTTTCAGGCATGCATAATAATGCCACCATGCTCAACACAAAAAACATACTAAATTTTTTTCTTACCATAATTCCCCTAATTGTTTCTATTTTGCTTAATTTTATCATAAGATTAGTATTTCATAAATCAATTAAATTGTCAAAATGAAAATAAACAGAGGTGGCAAGGCCAATTTTTTGTACTCTTTAGCCTGTTTTTAATGCGACAGGGCCCTAAACGAGCGGATTAGATGAAATTTATTGAATTTACCGGCGAAATGTTTCCATTTGACAAGAATAAAAAACCCAGTACAATTAGAAATAATACAGTGTTATAACCATACTATCACATTTCTATCTAACATTACAAAGGAGTTTGAAACCATGTCATCAATGACAGAATTAAGAGTTAAAGAGCTTTTACGAGAAAAAGGCTGGACAACAAAGATTTTAGCTGAAAAAACAGGTATGTCCGAGAGTTATTTGACTCACATAAAAAATGGTACCCGTCGTTGGAATGAAGATTCCTTACGTAAATTAGCAAATGCCTTTGAAATTAGCCCTATTGATTTATTTGCGCAACGCCGTAAACGTACTGATAACATTGATAGCAATGTAAGCATGCCAGAAAAATCAGAAGTTGATTTGAAAGTACAAATTATCCCCGTTGTTGGCGAAATTCCTTCAAACCCATCACCATACAACAACCAATTAATGCAAATTACCAGCGGTCACAAAGATGAATTTATTCCTGTGTTGAATACAACCGATGCAGCTATGTTCGCTTTGGGAATTGACAATAACTTAATGTCACCAACCTTTATTAAAGGTGATATCGTTATTATTTCTCCTGAAGTATGGACCCGCTCTGGTGATATTGCTGCTGTTGAATATGGCAATGATGCTCCGGTAAAAGCAATTATGCAAATAACCTACACAGAAGATTTTATTGTTTTAGAAGCAGTAAATCACAAAAGTCCGCCAATCGCTTTGGTTCGCGGTAAAGATCATTTCAGAATTATTGGTCGCGTTATTCAACGCCATCAACGTTTTGTATAATCTGTATCATTTGAATTAAATTTAAAAAATGTACCAGAAAAGCTATTCTTTTTTAGCTTTTCTGGTACATTTGATATTGTCGACGTTAGTGCTCGCTTGTACTAAATAAAACACGTTATTGTCATTGTTTTATAGTGTTTTTTTAAACACTTCCAGTTAGTAGTTCTTATAAAGGGCATAAGTATTATGGTACGTTACGAAACGTTAATGCTAGCTATTCCTGAGATTACCAAAGATGAAATGTCATCATTGGAAACTCAAGTTAGCCAAGTTATCAAAAAATCAAAGGGATCATTAATCTCTTTTGAACGATGGGGAAAATACCGTTTGGCATATCCTATCAGAAAAAATGATTATGGTGTTTACTTCTTGACTCGCTTTGAAGTTAACAGTGCTGAAGCAAAAGCATTAGTTAAAGACATCGACGAGCTTTTTGCTTTTAAAAAAGCTGATGTTATTATGCGCAGCATGACCACTCATTTAGAGCCAAACCAATCATTGGCATACCAAAAACCTGAATCATTAGAAGATAGTCCTTCACGCGATGTTGATTCATTCTTACGTGAAAATAAGATGGAAGGTTTGTTGTCGAGGGAACATGGTTCATCAGCCCAAGCTTCAAACGATGAAGAAGATATGGATCATCATGATACGCAAGATCAAGATTAAGTTAGGATTTAGGTATGTCTAAAAAAGTTGCAAAATTAAGAATCAGTTCACGTTTACTGAAAAAAAAGAGTCGCCGCAGAAGTTCTTTAAGCGCCCCTAAACAATGCCGTTTTTGTGGTAGCAAAGATCAATTAAGCGCTCTTGATTATAAAAACGTTTCAATGTTAAAAAGCTTCTTGACTGAACGAGGAAAAATTCTTCCTTCTCGCATCTCAGGTACCTGCAATCGTCATCAACGAATTGTTTCTCATATGATTAAAAAATCAAGAGTTATGGCGTTGATTCCGTATTGCTCACCAAGCATGTAACAAGTAACCAAAATAGTTTTAAGATGAATACTTATATAGGTTAAATCATAGTAAGTTTCGTCTTAAAACTATTTTTTGATAGAACTAAATTGGGTATAAAAAAGTGGCTTTTTACAAAGAAAATGTCATTGCGAGGCACATTGTGCCGTGGCAACCCAGATTATAATGTTCTAATAAATGAATTTCTAACGAAAACGACCTGCTTCTTTATCTTATAATCAGTAACTGCCAGATTGTAGGTTTTTAATATGCTTATAGAATGAAAACAAAATTAAATTTTATATACTGGGTTGCCACGGCACAATGTGCCTCGCAATGACATTCTCAGGTCACTATCTCAGTAGTATGATAAAAAAAGTAGTTAGCACTCTTGGAAATTCACCATAGACAGTATTTTTTAGCTATTTTTACTGGACTTTTTTTCAAAATAGTTTACAATAAGAAATAAACAGGGTCTTGCTTACGGTCGTAATCAGACTCATTTAATAACAAATTTAACTGTGTGTGCGGAATGACTATGAATAGAAGATCAAATCTACGAAACATTGCTATCATCGCTCACGTTGACCATGGCAAAACAACCTTAGTTGATAAACTATTGCGTCAATCGGGAACGGTAACTGATGTCTCGGATCGCCTTATGGACTCAAATGCCTTGGAAAAAGAACGTGGTATCACCATTTTGGCAAAAAATACTGGTATAACCTATGGCGACTACACTATTAATATTGTAGATACTCCTGGTCACAGTGACTTTGGTGGTGAAGTTGAACGAACCTTGCAAATGGTTGAAGGCTTTTTACTCTTGGTTGATGCCGCTGAAGGCGTTTTACCAGGAACACGATTCGTATTGCGAAAAGCCCTTGAACTTAACTTAAAACCCTTAGTGCTCATCAATAAAATTGATCGTAAAGATGCTGATATTGCAGGCACTGAAAGATTAATTCAAGATTTATTCCTTGATTTAGCACAAGATGAATCTCAACTTGAATTCCCTATTTTATACGGATCATCAAGAATGGGATTTGCTAATTTTGATTCAACACTCATGTCGGGTGATATGAAACCTTTATTTGAAGCAATTATCAAAACGGTTCCTGCTCCTGTTGCAAAAAATGATCACTTGCAAATTTTAGTAACCAGCTTAGATCACTCTGATTTCTTAGGGCCTATTGCTATTGGTCGTGTTTTTAGTGGTTCACTTGAACTTGGCCAACAATTCATCTGTTGCAAAGAAGATTTTGTCAGCAAGACTATGAAAGTAACCAAATTATATACCTTCCAAGGGTTACATCGCATAGAAACACAAAAAGTTGAATTTGGCGATATCATTGCTATGACAGGATTCACTGAACCTGTTACCATTGGTACCACCATCTGTGAAGTTGGTCATCCTCTACCTTATCCTTATGTTATGATTGATGAACCAACACTCTCTATGTATTTTTCCGTAAACGATTCGCCCTTTACTGGTCGTGATGGAAAATTATTAACCTCACGTCAAATTAAAGATCGCTTAGAAAAAGAATTAAAAACAAACGTTGCTTTACGTGTTGATCCAACCGAATCAGCTGAAAAGTTTAAAGTTTCTGGTCGCGGACAATTGCATCTTGGTATTTTAGTTGAAAATATGCGTCGCGAAGGCTTTGAATTACAACTTTCTGCACCTGAAGTTATTTATAAAACCATTGATGGTGTCAAATGTGAACCAATCGAATACTTAGTAATCGATATTATGGAAGAGCATCAAGGCATTGTTATGGAAAGATTGGGTAAGAAAAAAGCTGAAATGAAAAACATTCACCATTATGAAAATGGCAGAATGCGCCTTGAATTTGAAATTCCTTCACGTGGATTACTTGGTTTCAGAAGTCAATTCTTAACCGATACACGCGGAACAGGTTTAGCAAACTTCAACTTTCAAGGATATCAACCTTATAAAGGCGATATTCCAACCAGAACAAAAGGTGCCTTAGTTTCAATGGAAACAGGACGCTTCAACCGGTTTTGCCTTAGACAATTTACAAGCTCGTGGCACGCTCTTTATCAAACCTGGCGAAAACTTGTATGAAGGTATGATCATTGGTGAAAATAGCCGTGAAGGTGATATGGATGTGAATCCATGCAAGCAAAAGAAGCTTACCAACATGCGTGCATCAGGAACTGATGAAATGATTAAGCTAACACCACCTCGTCCTATGGAACTGGAAACGTGTATGGAATGGATTATGCCCGATGAATTGATTGAGGTTACTCCCCATGACATTCGTCTTCGCAAAAAAATTCTTAAGGCGAACCTTAGAAAATAACACGTGAAAACGTATAAAATTATTATTGCCTATCAAGGCACTCAGTATGCAGGTTGGCAAATACAACAACATGAATATGCAATAGCCAACCTGTTACAAGATCGCTTCTTTACCGTTTTTAACAAAAAAATTCACCTAAGCGCTGCTTCACGCACTGATGCTGGTGTTCATGCACACGGTCAAGTTGCCACTTTTAACGTTGATCTTGCTATTCCTGCAGAAAAATTACGTTTTGCATGGAATAATGTTTTACCAAAAGATGTTATCATTCGATCACTTGAAGAAGTTTCTTCTTCATTTAATCCCCGTTATGATGTTGCACAGAAAACATATTGGTATCATTTTTTTCTTGAACAACCGCTGCCCCCCTTTAATCAATATGGTTATTATATAAAACAACCGCTTGATCTGATTCTCCTTGATCAAGCATTATCTCTTTTTGTTGGTGAACATGATTTTCGTGCGTTTGCCTCAGATGTCACGGGCAAAAACACCCTGCGCAAAATTGATAGTATCACCCGAGATTTCAATGAACAGCTGCAAGCACACCGCATTATTGTAAAAGGCAAAAGTTTTTTACATTGCATGATTCGGCGCATTGTTGGCGCAAGCCTTAAGGTGGCACAAGGCAAAACGGATTGCGCTCAGGTACAACGCATTTTAGAAGCAAAAAATCCTAATCATGCATTGCCAAATGCCCCTGCTCATGGCCTCACACTAAAAGAAATTATCTATAAATAAAAAAATAGATTTTTTTCTTATATGCCTTATAATCATTTAATCTTTTATATACTTTTTACTGGATCCCCACGCTTCGCTCGGGAAGACAGTCGAAAAAACAAGGACAACATGAAATATAAAAATATAATCCAAAATCACCTCCTAGCAGCACTTCTCATCATCAACATAAATTCATGTTTGAGCATGGACTATATCAAAGAATGTGCACATGAACTCAAAGATAATGCTCGTGAATTTTCTCATACTACTCAAGACTTTTGGAAAAATGCCAATCTCCTAACAAAAACTGCTGTTGTTTTAGGTGTAAGTGGAGCTAGTGGCTATATTCTTTTGAATGAATGGAGAAATCGTTGGAACAAAGCACGCATTAAAGAATTAGAAGAAACAGAACTTGTTGTCGGAGCAATAGCATATGGCGGATTTAATAGTTCTCGTGATAAAATATTAGAAAAAATTCACGAAGATAAGCAAACAAATAAAAACAATACGAGAGAAATGCTTTTTGAAGGCAATCTAGGAGTAGGTGATCATCATCCAAAAACTCGCACTTTCTTGACGAAACAAATAAACGAAAAGTTTTTTGGTTATGGAGAAGCACCTGGATATTTGTTACAAGAAAAAAGTAATGAACTTGAAAAACATATGGCAATACTGTTAATTGCTTTATGCGATATTCATCCAAATGATTCGATATTAACAAGTTTGAAATATGCAAGGTACCCCGAAAAATTTTCAAGAGATGAAATAAAAAATACAAATAATACAGTACCAACAATCATACGTATATTAAAAGAAAAGTTTAGCAGAACAGTCTTTGAAAAAGAAAATCTCTCAGATGACGAGCAAAACAACACCAATAACAATTCTGAAGAAGAAGAAGAAGAAGAAGACGATAATAAAAACTATGGAGGTCCATGGGATACAACAATACAAAACAGCGAAGACGAAGAAACCGAACAAGAAATTGCCATGGATCCATTCAGGGCTCTTGAAGATAGAGTTGCCCATGACGCCTCAGACTATGAAACAAATGAATATTACGAAGAATTGCGAACACAGGCTTGGAATAGCATAGCATGGAATAAACATAGTTATACAGTCGAAATAGCAACTAGAGTTTGCAATAAACTAATAGCAGAAGCAGAAAACAAAGCGGCCTTACGAAAACGAGAAAAACATCTTTTAGCGTAAATATACATAACATAAAAAGTGGGGGGTCATGTGACCTCCGCTTTTTGGTTTTTAATTATCGCGTCGCTCTTAGAAAGAACCTATTGTGCCCAGGCACAAGACAAAAATCCCTAATTATGCAGTGCCCAATGCCCCTGCCGATCGCCTCATCCTTAATGAAATTAAATATAAATAATCAAACACATAGAAGGAGATCAAAATATTTTGATCTCCTTCTATAACGATATATTTAAAATAAAACAATTAACTAATTATACAGCGTTCTTTTTCTTCTAATAATATGCAGTGTTTTTCTTCTTCGCCTTTTTTTTCTTCTAATAAACGGATTGCTCTTTTATTGTGCTTAGCCTCTGCCCATTTAAGAATTTGAATTTTATCAATGGTCGAATTATGAGAAAGAATACATTTAAGAATTCCAGTTAAATTACTATGCTCAGCTACATGTTGCAATATTGTTATTGCGCTATTAATTTTGCATGGAACATTTACATCTGCTCCGGCCTTAATTAACCATCTTGCTATAGTTGATTTTGCTAAGGTGTTACCTTTTAGAGCCCACATAAATAGAGGAATTCCCTTATTATTAACTCGATTAACATCAATACCAGGCATTTTAAGAAATAATTGAACAATTTTATAATCACTATCATCCCGTAACCACCATCCCGTGGCCGCTGCTACTAATGGAATAGTTCCCTCATTATCTGCTTTATTAATATCGATACCAGGTGCTTCAAGTAATAATCGAATAATTTTAAACTCTTTATCATCCCTTGAAAAAAATAACCCGTCCTCCTCCCATCCTATGGCCGCTAACAATGGAGTAATTCCCTCATTATTAGTTTTATTAACATCAATACTAGGTGCTTCAAGTAATAATTGAACAATTTCTGATTTTCCATACCTTATGGCAAGTATCAATGGAGTAATTCCCTCATTATCTGCTTTATTAGTATCGATACCAGGTGCTTCAAGTAATAATTGAACAATTTCTGATTTTCCATGTCTTATAGCAAATATCAATGGAGTAGTTCCCCACTTATTAGTAGCTTTATTAATATCAATACCAGGTGCTTCAAGTAATAATTGAATAATTTGATAATCTTCTTTTAATATAGCCATTATCAATGGTGTTTCCCCATTCATATTTTCTGTATTAACATCAGCACCAAATTGAATTAACCATTTTGCAATTTCAAGTTTTTGTTCCTTCATTGCATAGGTAAGTAAATTATATCCATACATACGAAAATTAATATCAACACCTTTTGCAATTTCTTCTTGAACTGCATCAAGATCATTATTATTTATTGCATTTACTAGCTTAGCTCGTATCATTCCACTTAAACAAAAATCTAACATTGATTGTTCAAGTTGGGATATTTTTGATTCCTTCTCTGCTTTCTCGCCAAAATTTTCCTGAAGCACATCTTGTTTGCTATTATTTTCTTCGACTATTTTTCTCAAAAACTCTACTATTTCTTGATTAATCTCATGAACTGGGTTTAGAGGGCTAGTTTCCATAAATTCATCTTCAATAATTGCACCAAGATTGACTAATTTTTTAACCAAATCAAAGTTATTTCCTTTGGCTGCATACAATAATGCACTTTTACTCCATTTATTTTGAGCATTCACATTCAATGCTCCAACGTCAACAGAAGTGAGTAATTTAACAATTTTGGAAGTGCCATAAAGCATAGCTTTTATTAAAGGCGTTGAGCCATCATCAGCAATTGCATCAATATTTGCACCCATAACTAATAAAAATTGTACAATTTTATAATGCTGGTTTGAAATGGCAATCATTAATGGCGTAATGCCATTTTGAATAGGCAAATCAATAATAATATCTTTATGATTAGCTAAAGCTTTTACAATGTTAAAATTACCTTCTCTTGCAGCTTCCGCTAAAACAGTCCATCCCGTATGATCTTTAACATTCACATTTATCATTGAGTCACTAAGTAATGTTATTACAGCTTCAAGATCATTATTTTTAACTGCCGTTATCAACGGTGAGTATGTATTATTAATTTGCGCTCGCCTTTTAATATTTTTAAGATAATTACTTAATGCTCTTTTTTGATAATCAGCATTTTTTTGATGAAGATAATGAAGAGAAGCATCATAACCAGCTTTTAAACCTGATTCAATAACTCTTATTGGTTTTTTAATCATAGTTGCTAAAATTTGCTTTTTTGTCTTTTTAGCTTTTTTATTTTCTTGTAATTCTTGAGAGTCTTTCTCTTTTCCTTTTTCAGTCTGCTTTATATCAGGTTGTTTTTCTGTTTTTTCTGAATCATCATTTATAAATGGTTCTGTTGCATTTTGTAGTATTGGTCTATTTTCCTGAGGTGATAAACGATTTACCACTTGATCAAAACCATATTCAAATGCAAGATCAAAAGCAGTTCTTTCTTTGCCATCTTTAATATCACCTCGAGCGTTATTATCTATCAAATAATTAACAATTGTGAAGTCTCCACTTTCTTGGCACATTAGAATTGCTTCCAAAAGAGCAGTTGAAGAATCTAAATCTTGTTCATCAATATCAATATCACCGAATTTAACAATTGCTTGAATAAGATCAAAATCATTCTGCCGAACAGCAGAAATTAATGGTGTTGTATCGCCACTATTCACTTCCATGGCCAAAATGGGCGAAAGGTTAGCGATGGCGAAAAAAATAGTTAAGAAAATAATATATTTATTCACAGGGGTTCTCCTTTATTTTGAACCTATAAAATAATAAAAATATCAATTTGAGTATAATTTAATAGTAGCATATATAAAACAATTAACAAGTGGCTAATTTTCTAACTGGATATATTTATCTGAATACTTATACAACTCTTTTGCAAAAATTTATGCCAATTAATTGGGCTAGACCTTTAGCAACAAATATTAAACTGATTATTTCTTTCTATATTTTTTAACAAGATCTGCATAATGAGTACACATACCAGCAGGGCCTTCAAAATAATCTAAACAGTCTTTGCCCATTCCATCAAGAAGATCAGGATTAGCGCCCTTACTTAATAATTCTTCAGCAAAATCTATTAATTGATACTGAAAACAAAGCATTAACGGCGTTCTTCCTTGAGCGTCTTGAGCATTAACATCCGCATCAGCATCCATAAGATATTTTGCTAATACTTTATTTGATGTTTCAAAAGCAATGTGCAAAGGCGTTTTGCCTTGTTGATCGGCAATATCAAGACGAGCATTTTTTTTAACTAAAGCATAAAAAACTTGCGGACAATAACGCACAACATCTTGCGAGCAATAGCGTGCAACATAATGCAAAACAGACTGTCCTTGATTGTCAACAGCATTGACATCCGCACCAGCATTAATCAACTTTTGAGCTATAGCATGTTGCTCTGTCTCAAGCGCAACCAACAAAGAAGTTTTTCCTTCGTTATTACGCACATCAATCAAGGGATGATAATTTAATAACAAATCAACAGATTGAGGACATTTTTCTACCGCAACATGCAATGCAGTATCACCTTGATTATCGCGAATGGTAAGATCTGGATTATGCGCAAGAAGAGCTCTTACTGTTTTCTCTTTAGATCTTTCAAAAGCAAAATGCAAAGGAGTTTGGCCTTTATTGTTTTGGTGATTTAAATTAGCACCATTTTTTATCAAATACTCAAGAATTTTTACTTTATCTTTCAAAGCATAAAATATAATTGTATTACCTTGATTATCAACTTGTTCAATATTTTCTGGATCAAACATTTTTTTGAATGTTTTTTTATGATTTTTGCCGACCAAGTACATCGCCAAGGTCATACCTCTATCATTAAAAGTAGTATAATTTTTATCACCCAATAAAGAGCTTACAACATCGTCATAACCACTTTTTAAGGCACAATAAAGAATTTCCATTCTTACCAAATTATCTATCGTTACAACAATATCGGGTGCAAAAAGAAGAGGAACTAGCTCAGGAGTATAACATTGTGGTTGCAAAAATAATAACCACGGATTCAATTTCACTTTATTCAATTTAAAGTGGCTAATAACTTTGGCGCCTCTCTCTAATAACATTGCTATTAATACATCATGCTTTGCTAACAATGCATAACATAAAGGAGTCATACCTTTATTATCACGCGCATCAAAATTAATCATCTGAGAACATTGCAACAAAGCGCAAGCAGCATTAAAATTTCCCGTTTTAATCATAGTGTGCAAAGGATTTTGTCCTTCTTTTGAAGTTTTATTAAAATCTGCTCCAATAGCAACGAGCAACTGCACTTGCTCAGGATTGGTAATTCTATGCATAAAAGTTAAACAGGTATAAAGATCTTCACGAGCAGCTTCTTTGGCCAACGCAGCATGCGAAATATTTTTGGGCAATTTCTGCAAAAAGCTGGCACCTATTAAAATGGATTCTTGCTGCACATACTGCTTAAACAAATCTTTTACAAGATCTTCTTGAGCATTATTTTTAGCAACAAAAAAATTTTTCAGACTAACGGCAGAACGCCCTAAAATGCTTTCAGATGGTACCGGTTGTTTTTTCTCTTGCACATGACCAAGCAATCTATTTGCCAACTCTGTATCACCAAATAAACGTGCAACACCTAATGCTGTCTTACCATACATATCTTTTTGATCAGTACCCTTGCCGTTTTTTGTTAAATAATCGATCATGGTGAATGCTTGCATTCGCTTACCATCTCTTATAAAAGTCATCAATGGCGTTTCACCATCAACGGTAGTTACTAAGGGGTCAATCGAAAAACCTTGTATTAATTGATATATTTCTCCCGTTGTTGATGCATCATGCAAAAGCGTACGCCCCAAAGGGCGCTTTATTATACGATATTGAACATACTCTTTCACTTCTTCTGGCAAACGTCCAACTTGCTGTTGAGTGCTGTTAAAATCCTCAGACTTGAGAGCATTTTCTATAAAATTATCAGCGGTTATTTCTTTTAAAGAAGGCATAATAAGCTTTTTTTCTTCCCGGAAATCGCCTTCCATAGCATAAACACCAAAAAAATTAGCCGCTGCTAATATAGATAATACAAAAAAAATAAAACCTTTTTTCATTAGAATCCCCTAAATATTAATAACAAATTGTAATTATAATTAATATAACCTCAAATAATCAATATGTCTAATTATTAATTAAATATTTTCAGGATGAAATAATTATGCGGAAAAATGGCCGCCAACTGGATTCAAATAGAAACTTTCTTTCTGCTTTTCTAGTTTTTTTCAGTTCAAATCCTTATTCTTAAAGAAAAGAAAGATATACATAACTCTTATAAACAATAGGTAAAACAATGAATTTTCGAATGGAACATAAGCTTAGTAAAATAATAGCAGCGGTAGTTGCGCTTTCACTTGCTCTCTCAGGATTAGGATATTTTTATTTTTCTTCGCAACAGCAACTACAAATCTATGAATTTGAAAATCAACGCGATACGCCATTTATTAAAGAATTATTCAAAAATGATTGGTATTGGCTTGTTGCTGGCATCTCAGATTCTTATGATTCAGTTGCTGAGAATTATGTAGAGAATATGCTCGCGACGCGCTTATCTTCAACGCATAAACGGCCGCTAACATTAAAAGTTGTGTATGAAAACAATAAACCTGTTGGTTTTCTTGCCTATTTTATTAAAAAATTTTATTTAGGAAAAATTCTTTTTGTTGATGTTCTACCTGAGTACCGATCAAAAGGGTGGGGAGCGAAATTAATGAAATATGCCATGGATGATTTGATCAAACGAGGTGTCTCTCAAATTGAATTAGTTACGCGTACTAATAATGATGCCGCGCAGAAATTATATACACGCTTAGGATTTCATGAAACAGAACGTGATGATGAGTTTGTCAGCTTTGCCTATCAAGTTCCTCAATAAATTCAGCAATCATCACTGAAGATTAGCAGGATTTCTCAGATGATAATCTTGTGGATTTTTTTCACTCACAAAATCAGGTTTATACAATATTTTATCATCAGTAAAATATTCTGGACGAGCTATTTTGTCATCTCCATTACCCTGGGCATAATAAATCAGATCTGTTATTTTTTCATTAAAGCGAGGAGTTAAATCAAGTCCTTTAATATCTTTAAAGAGATTATAAACTGCATCAAGGACAAGTTGCGCATTTTCTTTACCCAGACTGGGGGCAATTACCATTATTGGTGGTACTTCATTGCCATATTCTTTTGTTAATTTTTCTTTAAGTATTTGTGGATTTTCTTCAAAATCAAAATCACTTCTCACTTTAAGAGTATTTACCGCTTTTTGTAATGCAGGGTTTGTCCCAAGAGCTTTCAAAAATTGTTCTAAGATTATCATAAAATCGTTAGCATCTTTTGGCATCAAATGAATTTTATATAAACCAACCAAATCTTCTTTGATTTTTTTCAACCGCTCTTCTGGTGTCCCTGCGGGTGCATTGTAATAAGATTTTAACACAAGCTCGCTGTCATCTCCAGGACTAGTCCTAACTCCTTTAATTAATAGAGGAGAACCAAGAAAGATATAACCTCCAAAAAAAAGCTCTTCTATTTTACTTGAACCATCTATTTGTTCAACAAAATTATCTACCCAATCACCTTTGCTATCATAGGGTACTGTCGTTATACGAAAAAATGGCAATTTTTTTTGCTCTTCTAATTTTCTTCTTTCAAGCTCTTGTTGTTCTCTTTCTTGTTGTAATCTCAACTTTTCTTGTCGCTTCACTTCCACTTCACGTTCTCTTTGCTTTTGAATTAAACGCCTTCGCTCTTCTTCACGCTCACGTTTTTCACGCTCAATGCGCTGCTCTTCTAATCTTCTTTTTTCAAGAGCTAGTCGTTCTCGTTCTTGTTGTAATCTCAACTCTTCTTGTCGTTTTGCTTCTGCTTCACGTTCCCTTTGCTTTTGAGCTAAGCGCCTTTGTTCTTCTTCTTTCTTACGTTTTTCACGCTCAATGCGCTGCTCTTCTAATCTTCTCTTTTCAGCCGCTTGCCGTTCCCGTTCTTGTTGTTCTCTTTCTTGTTGCAATCTCAGCTCTTCTTGTCGCTTCGCTTCCGCTTCACGTTCTCTTTCTAGCTGAAGCTGAATTAAGCGCCTTTGCTCTTCTTCATATTTGCGTCTTTCACGCTCAATACGTTGCTCTTCTTCTAATCGACTTGTCTCAAGAGCCTGCTGCAACTCCCTTTCTTCTTGTAATCTCAACTCTTCTTGTCGTTTTGCTTCCGCTTCACGCTCCCGTTGCTCCTGAGCTAAGCGCCTTCGCTCTTCTTCACGCTCACGTTTTTCACGCTCAATACGTTGCTCTTCTAGTCTTCTTCTTTCATGTCGCTCTCGTTCTTGTTGCGCTCTTACTTGTTGCAATCTTAACTCTTCCCGAACTCGATTACGCTCTTCTAGCTCTCGTTCAAGAGCCGCTTGTTTTCTTTGCGCCTCAATAATTTGTTGATTTTTTTGTGCTTCACGATACAAGGTTTCTTCTAATACTTTTAAATGATCAGTAAGTTGAACAAGATTATTTTTTAATGCGTATAATGTTGCATGAACAGGAGAAAAAATGAAAAGAACAAACAAAGATATTATTATTTTTTTCATTTTCACGCTCATTAACAACCCTCCAGGCATTAAAAATATAAAAAATATTATTCGGGTTTATTTTTTGCAACAAAAACAGCAAGTTGCGCTAACACAAAATTAGCAACTGCATGGCCTGCATTGCTCAAACACAGCATATAATAGCCTGGCATGCTCAAAAGATTGAGAATTATAATAATATACCAAGCCATAAACAGATAAGCACCACATTTGGCATATTTTGAAAAAATCAAAATCGCAATGGCAATTTCAAAAATACCTACAAGATATAAGATGTACGTTGCTGATAAAGGTATAAGCGAAGTGACATAAGGACTCACGAAACTTTCGCTGCTTGCATTGAAAAAATGAAAAAATTTATCCAACCCCGCCACCAAGGCAATGGTCCCATAGATAATTTTCAATAAATAATATGATAAGTGCATACGAGCTGATAATAATTTTGATAGTTCAAACATTAGTTACTCCTTAACAATAAACCATTATTATTATTATTTTAGAATACATAATGCATTATGGAAAAAACTAGTATTTAGAATAAAAAAATTATTTTTTTTGCATTTCAGATGGAATAGGCAACTTCATATTTTTCAAAATGCATGGCGCAATATCAGATAATCCTTGCATATTTGAACAAGGTAATAATGCATTCTCCAAACCTTGTTGCACCATCAAAAAAATAACCGGATTTGTTGTATGAGATGTTTTAATTTGTTTGGTCTTCTCATCAAACATTTCTTCAGCTTTACCATGATCAGCAGTAATATAAAGAGTACCTTTCATTTTTTTAACTACCGTTTCGTATAAAACACCCAATTGCTTATCAAGACATTCAACTGCCTTAATAGTCGCTGCTAAGTTTCCTGAATGGCCTACCATGTCAGCATTGGCATAATTAATAAGATAAAAATCTTTCGGTTCATGCTCAAGTGATTCAATAACTGCTTGCGTAATTTTATCTGCAGACATTTCAGGAAAATGAATATAATTTTTGGCAACAATTGAAGGAATTAACACGCGTGTTTCGTCAGTATGCACCTTTTCATTGCCCGCATTAAAAAAATACGTAACATGGGCATATTTTTCCGTTTCAGCAATAGCAAACATACTTTTTTGAGCAGCTTCCAAAACATCCATGAGCGTATTTTTGATTGGCTTTTTTTCATATAAAACGGTTGTTTTTAGCGTATCGTGATCATAAGCAACCGGCGTCATAAAAAAAGAGGTGATAACTTTTTTATGTTCAAATTTATCAAAGGCTTGACCAACAAAAGCTTGCGTTAATTGACGAGCACGATCAGGTCGATAATTAAAAAAAACAACCGCATCACCATCCGCAATTATTGAATCAGCATGCAATGGCGTTGGCGGTATAAATTCATCAAATAGTTCATCGTTATAATAAAAATCGAGAGCATGCTGCCATGTTTCAAAATGCATTTCTTGTTTTTCGGTTAACACGCGATAACTTGCCGCTGTACGTTCCCAATTTTTATCACGATCCATAGCATAAAATCTGCCATGCAATGAGCCCAAAATGCCGTAGTTATTTTTTTGCATTTCATTTTCAAGATTCTGCAAATAGTATGATGCTGATTGCGGTGCAACGTCACGCCCATCAAGAATTGCATGAACAAAAGTATCTTTTATCCCCGCTTGCTGTGCTGCTTTCAAAAAAGCATAAGCATGCGATTGCTGACTATGAACACCGCCATCAGACAGAAGACCAATAATATGTAAGCGACCATTGCGTGCCGCCAACCTTTCAAAGCTTTTAGTCAAAATAGGATTAGCAAAGAAATCACCATTTTTTATAGCATTATCAATAATGACTGCATCTTGTTGAACAATCCGCCCACTGCCAATAGTAAAATGCCCAACTTCTGAATTACCCATAACGCCATCATTGAGCCCAACGGCACAACCAGACGCTTGCAACAGCACATGAGGATACGTTTTTAAAAGATAATCAAGATTTGGGGTCTGTGCTAGGGCAATTGCATTCGATGTGCGATCTTGTCTATAGCCAAACCCGTCAAGAATAACCAACACTGTTGGCGGTAAAAAATATACCATTTGTGTATATCCTCAGGATAGTTACCTATGTTTCTATGAAAAAATAGTGTATATTAGTATTCTTCCATTTTAGTAATCTTGTAAAGGAAATCATATGAACAATAAATTAGTATTATATATTCTTTTCGTATCAGCAAGCTTACAACCCCTTGCCATAAAAGCTTTTGAAACAGAAACAACTGAAACAATTACAACAAACAATACTGCTGAACCTATCGGTTATGATGAACTTGATGCTATTTATCAAGAACAAGGTGGTAATAGTGAAGAAATGGTATCATCTACGCAAATGCCAGAATGGGTAGTCTCTCTAGGTCTTGCCGTGATCTTAAAGTATCTTGCTCTTAAAGATTTTATGAACAGCTCCTGGGATCGCATCAAACAAACAATCGGTCGTAAATAATTACTCCTATGCATACCACAAAACATGAATTTGCTCTTTTTTGGCAAGGCAAAAAACCATTAAAAGAACAAAGCGCGCATGGCACTTGCTTAATTGATGATCCTATCCTTTATCATCGTATAATCACCGTGTTACGCTTAAAAAAAGATGAAGAAATTACCCTTTTTGATCGTTTTATTCATTGTCGAGTAAAAATTATTGCTCTTGAAAAAAAACACATTGTAGCAACCGTTCTTCATTCTGCTCAGAATAGTATCATTCAACCATCGCTCACTTTTTTATTACCACTTCTCAAGCGTGAAGCACTTCATGAAGCTATATATTCACTAACCGAAATTGGTTGCACCACCATTCAACTCATAACAACAAAAAAAATACATGGTTCTTTGAGTGGTGAAAAAGAATTTGAAAAGATGCAAAAAATTGTCATTGCAGCTGCAGAACAATCAAAAAATTTTAACTTTCTTGAAATACTCAAACCAATTTCACTTGAACATGCCTTAGCGCAAAGTGATCTGCAAACTAATGCAAAAAAAATATTCTTTGATCCGCAAGGCATTTCTTGTAACCAATTTTTAACAACTCTAGAAAGAGATGCTCTTAATACTACACACTATTTCTTATTAATTGGCCCTGAAGGTGATTTAACGCAACAAGAAAAAGAAATTGTTCACGCCGCACATTTTTCATCGATAAAACTTACACAAACTATTTTACGAGCACAACAAGCAGCACTCCTTGGAGCAGGGATTATACGATCATATATGAGAGAATAATTACTTTTTTTCAAGAAAGGATAGATGAAAATGATTAAAAAATTAACCCACCTCACGTTATTTGTGCACAACCAAGAGGATTCCCTCAATTTTTATACCCATAAGCTTGGTTTTAAGGTACATACTGATATGATCGATAACAATGGCGCCCGTTGGCTCACCGTTTGCCTCCCTGAAAACCCTGATTTTGAACTTATATTAATGCCTGCCATAAATGAATTTGAGACCTCATTAGTTGGCCAACAGGGAAATACTATGCCTTTGGCTTGTTTTTCAACCGATAATTGCCAAAAAACCTATGAAGAACTAAAGGCTAAGGGAGTTGAATTCACTCAAAACCCCCTTAAACAGCCTTGGAGAATTAATGCCATCTTTAAAGATCTTTATGGTACCCTTTTTAACCTGGTCGAACCACTAAAAGAATAGAATTTTATCAATTTTTCTTTTAATATATTTCTAATTGACATTTATATAGAATGCTATAAACTGATAGTAACAGTAATTTTTAACCTATTCTTAAAGGAGAATATATGTCAAAATTCAATAAAATAGCCTTATTATTGGTGGCAACAGCAACTTTCGCTGTTAATGCCATGGAAAAAAAAGCAACTTCATTAGTTAGCCTAACCCATGAAGACCGCGTAAGCAGAATTACCCCTCAAACCATTATTGGTATGTTGGCACCGTTATCATCTGAACAAGATAGAATTGTTCGTTCTTGGACTCATGAAAACGCTTGGATCCTCGCTCAATTAGTGGAGATATCATCATTTAATGATTTCCCAGCAATATATAAAGCAAATACTGAACAATTAGAAGCAATTGGTGTTAAAAATCTTGGAACATCAAATTATGATTTTCAAATTCCTGGATCAGCAGTAATTGCTAAAGTATCTGGTATGGCAACACGCAGACAAAACATTATTGCAGGACAAGATCAAATGACAGAAAGCAATAATTTGATCAATGCTTATTCTACATCTCTTGAAGGCGCTGCAAGAGAAGCAGCCTTTGAAAATATTAAAAGATTCAGAACACAACGTTTTGCAGAATATCAACGAAACCCTGTTAAAACATATCAAGGAATTTCGCGAGCAGCTTATTATATTTTATTAAAAGAAACTCAAGAACAAGAAAATCTTAATGATATCTATGTTCCTCAAACAAATATTGTTGCCTTTACTGGCAAAGAAGATGAATCACATGTTTCTGATGAATCTCACTTTGTTGTTGAAGAATATCTTGAAGATTTACAAAAAATGACTCCTGAAGTTTTACGTGATTTATCACCTAAAACTATCGTACAAATTTTGAAGGCTATAAACGGGGCATCTTTATGGTCAATTGGTGGCAATCTTGGTGTAAGAGCTGATGAAAAAACAGTCGTCTTACATGATCTTGAACAACCTGATTGCATGAGTCCTCAAAATTTTGTATTAAAAAATAAAGAACGTGCTCAAATTGATGCTGCAATTGGTATACGTGAAGTATTAGACTTAATACATAATAATGAAAACCAACTAGATGCAGCAAGGGAATTCATAACTAATGATGAAGAAATTATTCTATATTCTTGGTATGAAAACCACATACTGCCTGGTTTAAAATTGCAATAACAATTTTTACTACATAAAAAAACTAGAGAGCGGAGATGCAAAAATCTCCGCTCTTTTTTTGTATTTAAATACAAAACTATTGCTTTTATAATCAACCCTTTTGTAGAATCTCCTTAAGGAGAATACGATTTTCAATTAAAGGGAGGAAATCACCATGAAATGGTTATTATTTTTTAGTATAGTATTTATTGGCATCACTGCTAACGCAATGGAAAAAAAAGCTCTTCTTGGCAAAAATAAAAAAGACAATAAACAACTTGCTATAATCAAAGAACGCACTGCCTATGCAAACGAATTTATTGGCAATATTGATAAAGTCTTGCAGAAGAATGGTTTTACTGAAAAAAATCAAAAAGCAATCTTAAAACAAATTAGCGCCGACCTCAAAGCAACTGATGTTTCCTCTGAGAAAGGCCTTGAAGGTTTTTTTGAATACGCTCAATATGCAACAGTGGTCTTAAAAAAACTTGACGCTGAAACAGATACTTATTTTGAACAAGTTTTTTGTTTAGGCCAACTATGTGTAATGACAGCTCAATGCAATACCAAAAAAGCAGACAAACTAATGAAGCAGCAATTTGCATTAGAACAACAAAAGTTGCAAAAACTTGAAGATTCAGTTGAATAAATAGTATTTACACATGCAACAAAACAGCACGAGCAGGAGCAGCATCAATGCCAACCAACAATAACGGCAAGCAGATCAAAATATAACTTCCCGCTTGCACATGTTCAAGACGCAATCCCTCAATAAGAGAAATACTATTCCCCAGAAGAATTTTGTGTGTTTCATGATCTGGTTGATTGCGCTCGATACCCAAATAATCAATACCGACTGTTTTTATGCCACATGCAACAAGATGTTCAGCACCCGTTTTATCAAGATACACAAAATCATGCTTAAACGGTGCATCGACAGATAATGCACTATTTTTCGTTTTAAACAGAATAATTTCTTCTGCATTAAATTCATATGATGCCAAATCTTGCGCACTAATGCTTGACTCAATAAAAGTAACATCAAGAACTCTACAAGGCCCCATAAAATGCGCTAAGGGAATTTCATCAATACTGCTGCCATTTTTAATGAAATGTAATGGCGCATCAATATGCGTTCCGGTATGCGAGTGCAATGAGATCATATGCTCAACAGCATCGCTTGAAGGCTTTGATAAAGCATGTATAGCAACATGTTTGGCATCTTTATACTGCGTCATTATTGCGCTAATTGGCCAACTAATATCAATTATGTGCATCATTATTCTTTCAAACTTTTTTTAATGCTATGACCACCAAACTGATTGCGCAAGAGAGCAACAATCTTTGTTGCATAATTACCACCAGATTTTTGTGACCAATCGCGAATTTTAACGGCATCTTCAATCATGGGAACAGGAACATTTTTTTCATGTGCTTCTTGCACAGTCCAACGCCCTGTACCATTATCAGCAACTTCTCCAGAAATACTTTTAAATTCCTGATCATGTTCAAACACCGTTTGCGTTAATTCTAAAATCCATGATCGAATTACAGAACCGTGATTCCAAACGCGCGTAATAGCAGCAAGATCAAAATGTTGATATGAACCATTTTTTAATACTGATAACCCTTCAGCATATGATTCAAGTAATGCATACTCAATACCATTATGCACCATTTTTACATAATGCCCTGCCCCAGCAGGACCTAAATAAGCATAACCATCAGGCGCTGCCAAAACTTTGAAAATATCCTCAATCTGTAAAAAGGCATGATGATCACCACCAATCATCAAAGAAAAACCTCGTTCTTTTCCGTGAATGCCGCCTGAAGTTCCACAGTCCAAAAATGCTATCTGCAAGAGAGAAAGTTCTTTTGCACGACGCACTGAATCGGTAAAATGACTATTGCCACCATCAACGATAATCGAACCCGCTTTTAAATAAGAACGAAATTGTTCTAATACCGTATCAAGCAAAGGCCCTGCAGGAAGCATGCACCAGATGATATGTGTTTGTTGTGCAATAAGATCAATGCGATCGACAAGCTCACCGCCGAGCGCTAACAAATGTTGCCGTGCTTGGTGATTAGGATCAAAACCAAGAACACGATACCCGGCCTTAATTAAGCGGAACGCAACAGCATTGCCCATCTTGCCAAGACCAACAACCCCAATTTTCATGATTGCCACCTCATACCATTTTTGTGCGCAAAATCTTTTAACTCTTCAGGACCATTCGTACCTTTTTCATACTGATAAAGCGGTAAATGTAAGGCTTTGATTTTTTCAATAACATCCCATGCATATTCAATTTCATCAAAACGCACTGAAATTGATTGTTCTCCCGCCATAACTTCTTGCAACACCAATTCATAGGTATTACCTTTTACAGAACCAAATCGACATTCATAACAAAAGTCCATCGATACCGGCATAACTTCAACCAGCATGCCCGGTTTTTTTACATTAAGTTCCAATGAAAATCCCGGCTCTGGTAAAACACGAATGGTCAACTTATTTGCTTCACTGGGACAGCTTGAAGAGAGCAAGCATACAACGGGTTTAAATTGAATCGTTATAACCGTTTCTTTTTTAGTCAAACACTTTCCGGTGGAAACATAAAAAGGCACATTCTCCCAACGTGGCGTATCAATCAGCAACTTCACTGCAGCAAAAGTTTCAGTCGTGGAATTTGGCTTGATACCTTTATCATGGTGATAGCCTTCATATTGCGCCAATATACCGTCAACAGGACGAATTTTTTGCAAAATGCACGTTGTTTGATCACGAATAGAATCACCGCTCAGCGAACACGGTGCTTCCATTGCCAATAATGCTACAATTTGCATCAAATGATTTTGGACAACATCTTTCAAAGCACCATATTTATCATAATAAGCACCACGACCATCAACGCAAACTGTTTCACGCAAAGCAATTTCAACCCATTCAATATTTTCACTATTCCATAAAGGCTCAAAAACACGATTGGTAAATCTAACCAAGGCAAGTGTGCCCACAATATCTTTTGCCAAATAGTGATCAACACGAAAAATTTGTGATTCATCAAGATAGTTTGAAATCAACACATTCATCTCATGTGCTGATGCACGATCTTGACCAAATGGTTTTTCGTATACAACGCGACACCAAGGATTTTGTGCGTCATTTTTATCAATCCGTTTGATAATGCCATTATTGGCAAATGCTTGCGTAACGGGAACAAAAAATTGTGGGGGAATTGCCATATATATAATTCGATTGCCCACTTGATTAAACTTTTTTTGTTCAAGATCAGTTATTAATGCAGCAAGTTCTTCAACATTTTTTTGCACAGAAAAATCTGTTTTTTTATACCAAAAATGATCAATAAACTTCTGCCATGTTTGTTCATCAAATTCTTCGACAAACTCTCGAGCGCCAGCAAGAATTTCTGATGGTTCTTTTGTTTCAAGCGCTACGCCCATAATGAACCATTGCTGCGGCATTTTGCCATGTTTCAATAATGAATATAAAGCAGGTAATAAGCGACGTCTTGCTAAATCTCCTGTTGCTCCCACTACTACAAACGTTATACATTCAGTCATTGTGCTAATAATTTCCTTGTCTCTGTTTTATATGATTCAACATTTGGCTGATCAAATGGATTTACTTCTAATAAATAACCAAGATACATCATTTCAATCATTTTGAATTGTAACAATTCCCCAATATGCCATGCTGAAATTTCTGGAAGCATAAGCGAAATAAAGGGCCTTTGTTGTTTTGTGTAAGCAGTTTTCACTCCTTGAACAATTGCTTCCAGTATGGAAGATACCGACTTGCCTTGAATGTTTGCAACAGATTGTTCAAATTCTGCCAAATGCGGAATAATGAGTTCATGTTTATTTTTTTCAATAGTAATAAAAGTGCTGCATTTGTCACGAGGACCACCTAAATAAAGTTGTCCAACAGAATGCAAATCAACACTACCAACTGAAACTGTCGGCGTAATGCCGCGCTCAACAATGTTTCCTTGGCGATCACGCTCTTTACCAATGCTTTCTCCCATAAGCTGTCGATACCAAGCGCCAACACTGCGCAATTGATGCGAAAAAACAAACATGTCTTGTATCACAATTCCCTTGCAATACTGTGCATAAAGCGTTGCAGCACTGTGCGCAACAACATTATATTCGATAGTAGTATCGGTTGCTAATGAAAGCATTGATGCAGCACCTGCCAAAAGATCATAAATCGGCATGTGCAACATTCCTAAAGGGAAAAGACCAACAGCCGACAACACAGAAAAGCGTCCACCAACAGCCACGGGTATTGCAAGAAGACTATAGTTATTTTTCTGTGCAATATGCCAGAGCACTGAGTTTTCATCAGTTGTCACGACAACATACTGATTATACGTATCAGGATAATACTGTTGCAACAACGTAATAAAAAGTTCAAAATTCACTATTGTTTCTGTGGTTGTTCCTGATTTGGTGATACCATTAATGAGAATACGATTCCCTTTTTGCAATTCACTTTGCGCAATAGCGAGTAATGTATTTATATACTCTGAATCAACAGTATCAGCATAATATACTTTCAAGAGTGGATTTGTTTCGTTATATAAAATGCCACCAAGCGCTTCTTGCACTGCTTGAATTCCTAAATTTGAACCACCAATACCAATAACAATCAAGATGCTTGCTAGTAGTTGTTTTTTTTCATCAATCATTGCTTGCACCGTTGCATGATACTGAACATCAGTTGGTAAATGTAATGATGCATATACAGAATCATACCCTGCAGAACAACCAATTTTCGCGCGTTCAATTTCTGGTTCTAATTTTTTCAACAATGGTAACAGTTCTCCTTGAGAGCATAAACTATTGCTGAAATCAACCGTAAGAGTCTTCATTTTCACACAATCCTTTTGAAAAAAATGTTAGTGTTGCTGAAATTTTAGTCATAGTTTACTATAAAATGACATCTCGTATATAACACGATTTAGACATGGCAAACAATTTTTAAAATAACTAAAATAAACAAGATGTCATTGCGAGCGTAGCGTGGCAACCCAGATAATAAAATTAGTTCTTTTATAATATCAAAGGTTTTTGCGTGAAAGATTTTGAATTACTTCCTCACACCGCAGATTTAAAAATAAGAGCATTTGGTACTACGCTCAATGAACTTTTTAAACATGCATTAATTGGTATGTTTCAGAGCATTCATCCCAAAACATCTTCATGCACCTATCTCCATGATCGCTTAGTATGCCAAAACTTGCCAAAACAACACAGCATAACCTTGCATAATGATGATCTTACCCTTTTACTAGTCGATTTTTTATCAGAAGCTCTCTATCTTTCTGACATTCATAATGAAGCATATCTCAATGCATCAGTTACCATTCATGAGAACTACACGTTGCATGCAAGTATCTATGGCATTCCCATTGATGGGTTTGAGGTCGTTGAAATTAAAGCAGTCACCTACCATGATCTACGCATTGAATGTATTAAGGGGGTTTGGCAAGCAGATATTGTTTTTGATATTTAAAAAGGAAACTACATGAACGAAAAACCCACTCGTGATGATCTGATCAAAATTGATGAATCAATCTACGAAATTCAAAAAACATTTCGTCCTGATATGCGTGTCCCTGCACGTATTTTTGCCAGTGAAAAAATCTTACAAGAAATCTTTGAAGATCGCTCTTTAACACAATTGATTAATGTGACAACACTGCCAGGTATTGTTGATCATGCTTACGCCATGCCTGATATGCACGAAGGATACGGCTTTCCCATCGGCGGTGTCGCGGCAACACAAATTAACAATGGTGGTGTTATCTCACCTGGTGGCATTGGGTATGATATCAATTGCGGTGTGCGTTTACTTGCTGGTGCAATCACCGTTGACGAAATAAAACCATTCCTCGATGAATTAGCAACAGCACTCTATCACGTGGTTCCTTCAGGCGTTGGGCGCGGCGGCAGTTTAAAATTAACCATAAAAGAGTTGGATGCAATTTTAAAACATGGCGGAAAAAAATTACTCGAACAAGGATTTGGCACAGAACGAGATCTTGTTTTTTGTGAAGAACAAGGGGTTATGCATGGCGCTGATCCATCACTTGTGTCAGATCGTGCAAAGCAACGTGGCCACGATCAATTAGGTACCTTAGGCTCAGGCAATCATTTTCTTGAAGTTCAATATATTGATACCATTTTTGATCAACAGGCAGCCGATGCTTTCGGATTACAAAAAGGTATGGTCACCATTATGATTCATTGCGGATCACGAGGATTAGGCCATCAAGTTTGCACTGATTATGTGCGCGAAATGATGCCCCTACTGAAAAGATGGGATATTGTGTTACCCGACCGAGAACTTGTTTGCGCACCTTTTACTTCGCAACAAGGACAAGATTATTTTGCTGCCATGCAGGCTGCTGCAAATTTTGGTTGGGCAAATCGTTTGATGATTGCGCATAAGGTAAGAACTGCTTGGCAAAAAATACTGGGTACTACCGTTGCATTGGAAACAGTATATGATCTCTCTCATAATATTGGTAAACAAGAACAGCATTTCATTAATCAAAAAGAAATTAATGTTATGGTACATCGCAAAGGGGCAACGCGCGCATTTGGCCCTGGACGCACTGAAATTCCTGGCTTATATCGGCACATTGGCCAACCAGTATTAATTCCCGGCACCATGGGCACCGCTTCCTATATTTTAGTGGGCACCAATCAAGGCATGGAGCTCTCATTTGGCAGTTCATGTCATGGTGCAGGCAGACGTTTATCACGCATGAAAGCAAAGAAAGAAGTTCGTGGGTCAACGTTACGGCAAGAACTTGAAAAAAAAGGTATTATCATTCGTTGTGAGTCAGATGCCGGATTAGCCGAAGAGGCACCGATCGCTTACAAAGATGTTGAAGAAGTAGTAAATACGATTGCACAAACCAAATTAGCAAAAAAAGTTGCACGAGCAGTTCCCTTAGCAGTTATTAAAGGTTAATGGTGCTTGCATTTGTTGTTTGATTATCTTAGAATCAACGTGCAAGTTTAACCCAAATTATAAAAGGATATATGTATGAATTTTTTCAAAAAATATGTACTAACTCTTATCATGATGTGCTCGGGAGCATTGCTCTATGGCAATGTTGATTCAATGTTAATGCAACAGGAGCTTCCCTCTGATCCCCATGATGAACTTGGTTTTTTGGTCAGATTTAGTGTTGACGAAGAAGAACAAAGCACCCAAGAACAAAATAATAGTGCTCAAGGCGAAGAACTTACTGATGTAACCATGTTTGATATCTTACGATTCGCATTAACAGGCTGTGCGCATTTATATCTTTCTTTAAATGATGATGAAAAAGATGATGTCATAAAAATGGCGACCGAACTCTTATCATTGCGCACTATGGTTGAAGAATACTGTGACACTTGTTTGAAATATAACGATCTCATGCTCAAGTATAAAGAATATAAAAATGTTGATACCATGAGCATGCATGCTGCAATTGGTTGCAAAAGTTGTGATGATACAGGTTGTGAATATGTTGCCAATGAAATGCCATTCTCAATGAAAACATTCCTACAAGATGCAAGCATTCAAGAATTTTATTTGGGACTCTCCCACCATGAACAAAAACAATACAAAAGAATTGTAAGAGGCATGGAAGATTTTTGTCATGATGTAATCAAAACGGTTGGTATTATTACCGATCATTACCCATCACTCAAAAGTAACATGAAAAAATTTCTTGATGATGCAGGACTCACGATGATGCTTAATGTACGATTTGATCATCCATTTCCTTCAGTTGCCTATCAAGTACTCTAAAAAAATAGTAACTATTAATAAAGATGGCACGACGTTATTTTAATGTCGTGTCATCTTTATATAAACCATCTCGCATTCTTTTACGTGGTCTATTTTCTGTTTTAAGAAGTTGTAACCCCATAAATTCAAATTCAGTTTTTCGCCTTCTTATAAACGCAGCTTCTGCTTTAGGACTATAATAATCTCTGCCAGCATCACCATACATGCTGGAATATTCTTCATCTGAATCAAAGTTCTCTCTATCCATGATCCCCATGCCATGCAAAGAAAATGTTGCCATCATGATGACAAAAATACATTTTTTCATATTTTATAGTCTTTCAAGAGTATATTTTGTTATTCTAGTATCTGATACCATACTATGACATCCAAAGACATTGAAGCAAATAAAAAAATGAAATATACCATCATATTTTTTTGTAGCAACATACTTTATCTTTCAATTTCATTAGCAGAACCATGCTCAATACTCAAAGATAAAGTTCATGTATTAAATGAACTACTTGATACAAAACCCCTCTCACCATTTACTTACGAAATCTTACTAGAGCTTATGAACTATGAAACACAACTTGAAGAATGCGAAGAAAAAGAAAAGCGCGCCTTGTTATTACAACAAGCGCACCAAAAATCAAAAAAACGATCTACCAGTTTTTAGAAAATATACATTAACGTGAATTCGATACGTTAAAACATAAATTTAGCATAAAAAAATGACATTGAAATCGACATTGTCATTGCGAGCCAACATTGTTGGCGTGGCAACCCAGCATATAAAATTCTTTTTATTTTTGCTAATTAATTTGAATTTACTAATTCAATAAATCTTAATTTTAGGGATTTCATTAATTAGAACATTATAATATTGTATTTTATTGTCTTTATTATAAAAATTCGATATATAAACTTAGATTGCCAATTATCGCATTGCACAAAAAAGAAAAATTAATCCTTTAAGGAAGTTTTGATTACTGAAATATATGGAAAAATATCATAATTTCCACCTTTTCTGCGAGGGCTTTCATAAGCGATTTCACCATTTTCTGCTTTTTGAATAGTAATTTTATTATGTATTACTTGAGCTTTTTTATAAACAGATAGACTATGATAATCTTGTTTTTTAATATTTTTATTTTGTTCTTTACCTGCTATTTTAGAATAATTTACCAATAAAAGAATTGATAAAGCTATAAAAATTTTTTTCATACTGACCCTTAAAAATAATTTCATAATTTATAAAAATATTGTGCTTTTATTTTACTTTATTTATAAAAAAACTCTATAAAAAATCGACACGTTTAGCATGGATATATTCTGTAGCTGCCTATTTTTTGTATTCTTTTTGAATTGTGATAGAAATATGATTAAATAGATTCAATCTTTTATGTAGTAGAGGAAAATAGAATGAAATTCATGCATGTCATTTGCTATAACTTTTTTTTCATACTCAATATAGTCAGCATATCATTATCCATGGAGCAACAAACTGAGCAAACAAGTCTTGCTCGTTTACCTGAAGAAGTTTCAATGATGATTGCTACACCCCATTTAATAAACAATGATTTTAAAACAACCTTACAACAACATCTTACCTTGGCTTTAGTTGATAAATATTGTTCTCGTATATTTTTATCTCCTACTTCAATTTGCGCAATGGTAAATAACTATTGTAATTTATATGGTTCACAAGAATTATTAAAAACTATTCGCTCTCATTTTGATGCCAACCCTCAAAAATTAAACCTCATGAATTTTTTAATAACTAAGGGAATAGATCTTGATAAACTAAAAGATAGTGAAGGAACAGGCTTATTTTTATATGCCGCATCAAAAAAATACAATAATGTAGTTATACTTTTAGCACAAGCAAAAGCAGATATTAATCAAAGTAGTATAATCGAAAAAATACAAATTAATGCTTTATTCTGTGCCGCATCTGACAATAATACTGAACTAATACGCTATTTACTTGATCATAACATTGACACATCATATTATACAGGGGCAATAAAAAAAGCTCTTGTTAAAAATGCTGCTGAAAGTGCATGCCTCATCCTTAATCACCCACAAGCTATTTTTTGCCAAGACATATTAAACACTTTTTTACCCTACACTCAAGCTCAAGATAATGTTGCTCTCTTAAAGGCTTTAAAATCAAAAGGAGCTGATCTTTTTTCTATCATAGATGAACATAATAACTCTTTATTATGCCTAGCAGCATGTCATGGCCATGAAAAATGTGTTGAATTTCTTCTTAATGAAGGACTACCTATTGATCATCAAGGATTAGAAAATTATTCTCCATTACTATTGGTTGCTAGAAACAATCAAAGCAATGTTTTTGATCTTTTGCTTGAAAGAGGCGCTAATCCTGAAATCCGTTCTTCAAGCGGCGATACAGCAATAATATTAACCAGTTGTTTTGGTACCGAGCAAATGGTGCAAAATTTATTAAGGCATCATGCAGACCCACATACTGCTAATCTAAACGGAATAAATGCATTAATAGGAGCTGCTATGCGAGGAAACACAGAAAATGTAAAATTATTACTGGCTCAAGGTGTTAATCCTAATCATATTACTCCTCAAGGCCAATGTGCTTTGAATCAAGCAGCCAATGCAGGATATGCGAAAGTTATTAAAAGATTAATAAAAGGTGGAGCTGATTGGAATACACAAGGCAATTTTAATCAGACACCATTAATCCTTGCAAGTTGGAAAAATCATGAAAGAGTTGTCAAAATTTTATTAAAACATCAACCACTTCTTGAAATTAAAGAAGGTCATGGTTTGACTGCATTAGGCATAGCAAGCGCAGAAGGAAATACCGAAATTGTAAAATGTCTTTTAGCAGCAGGTGCCAATAAAAATACCCAAGATAATGCCGGCGAAACGCCTTTATGGTCAGCAGCAAAAAATAATCATGTAGCAATTGTTTCATTATTACTTGAGCATGGAGCAGATAGAACTATGCCTGATAATAATGGAATCACGCCATTATCAATAGCTTCTCAACGGGGAAACACAGAAATTGAAAAAATGCTCAATAATTAAAGATAAAACTATGGCACTAGTAACCTCCATTTTGATGAGCTAAAAATTCTCAAAAAAGTGAACTTTTTTATGTGTTAATTCGTGTGTTGAATTGACAAAAAAACAACGTATGAAATACTTGAACAGCTTATTTTAAAGCACTTTTGATAATAATTATTTTTTTTTGAAAGATTTTAGGCATGATTAATTTCAAACAATATACTTTACTTATATGCATACATATTTTTTTTGTTCCTCAATTTTCGAATGCAATGGAACTTATCATACCCGAAGAAAAGCCTAATGATACAAAACAAGAAAAACCACAAGAAATTAAACAACCTCTTTCATTAAAACAATGTTGTTTTGATGGACTGCTCAAAGAAGAAAATAAGGAAAAAGTAGCCCTTCAACTTCAAAAAACTGTTTTGCCAACAGAACTGATGCAAGAATTTACTAGTGAAGTTGGTCAAAAAGGGTCTGTTGCTTATATTACACATATTGCACCCGCATTGCCTCAAACCGTTTATCCTGATATAGGCTTAGAACTTTTATGTTCACGTGTCGATGACAAAGCGCAGCGAAAAAACAGTATAGAAGCGTTATTAAAACACACAAATGATAATGAGCCTATTACTTCAATTTTACATGGTATACATGCATGCCTTGATACGATACAGGGTGAAAGTAGCACAAAAAAAGAATTATTTATGATGGGTGCAAGTCATCCTTTTGTGCATGCAACATTTCTTAATTTCTTATTTTCAAAGGGTATTGCTCCCGATGAAAATGCTCTTGAAATATATCTTAATGCTCTTGAGATTGAACGTCCAAAAATAATGATAAAGTTTCTAAATAATATAAAAACTAATCAAGATTTTTTTGATGATATATTACAAAAAGAATTTTTCAAAAAAAGGTTTATGCATCTTTCGTCCGATGATATACAAAGGTCCTTTGCCCTACGTAATTCCTATAATGGGGCATATAAAAATGTAGAGAAGTTATTACAAGTCGGGCTTCGTCCAAATCCTACAGGGATAAACTTTTGTGTCATAGATTATAATTCTTACTTCGTCGATAAGGAGACCGTTTTTAAGCATTTTTTAAATAAATTAACAGCATTGCGGGGCGAGCGTCAATTAAATCTTGAATATTTAACTATGGCTCTTGATGATTTTTTTGGTTTAGAAATAGACGAAGATACCTTTGCAATTATAGATACCATTCGTAATTTTTACCGAGATAAGCCAGAACATACTAATATTTCCTATCTCAAAACAGAACTTAAAGATCACCCATTCGCTCAAAAAATGCCTTTATTTGAGCAAATGATCGTGGAAACCACTGAATTTTATCATGATATACTGCGCCTTCTTATGCCCTATTGCAAAAACGAACTGCAACAGCATAAAGAAGATCTCGAAGAAGAATTTCAGATGTCATTAGAAGAATTAGAAAAATTGTGTGATGATCAAAAAAAGTAATTTCAAAGTTATGCGTTTATTAAGAATTCTTCAATGAAGATGCAAGACTATACGATCTCTTTTTTTTAGATGGGTCCGCTACAACAAAAAACTCATTTTCCGTCCATTGTTGACATAATGCACGCGCTGTTCTTGGTTGAATATGGAATGCTTTTTCAACATCATGCGCGGTGATAAATTTTTTCTTCTTAAAAAATTGAACTGCTTTTCGCTGACGAACATCAAAATAAGGTAACTTCTTAGAAGCATTAGAGAGATCACTTTGCTCAACAATTTTAGCAACTTCTTCTAATGTTAAACGATTACCTGACATGCGAGTAGAATAATAAATAGATTCGATACGAGCGATTTTTTTTAAGTGCGCAAGCGTGACTGGATCATCGTTATCTTCAAACATTCTTTTTTCCTTATGCCATTAACATGCCATTATTATGCCATTAAATGCCATTAAAAATCAAGTATTCTTTTTTTTAAAAAACTATGTATTGATCGAATTTAAACCAAAAGATTTTTTTAGAGATCATGAAGTAAAATTTTAGATTGTTTATAAGGCTCATCACCAAAACTATGATAATAATCAACAATAAAGTGGCGGTAAGATCTTATGCCAAAAAGATGACGGTAGCCGATTTTTTAGCTCTTTTTCTGCCTTTTTCAATTTATAAATTCGCCAAGCCAACTTCATGCGAGCATGATTTGTTGGATGTGTCGCAGTAGGATCATAATTATGAGGAGCTATTGTTATAAAATTCTTCTCAGCAAGAGCTCTTGCACACTCAAACGAATCACTACACGCCCCCAGAATGATGTCAGCTTCAGTTTCTATCGCACGGTTAAACTTATTAAATTCTTTATTATCTTTAGGAAATTTATCAATGTTCAATTGGTCCATTATTTCATTTTTAACAAGATATGTTTCTAAGTAATGTTCTGCATAAATATGTTGCTCTTCATGCAGGAGAATACCTTTTCTGGTTAAGCGTTTTTCTTGTTTAAAAAAATCATCAAGATATAAATGCGATGAAGGCTCGGCTGTTAAGGTTGACTCTGAATTTTTGTCTGAATAATCTGCTACAAAATCTCTTGTAACTCCGGTAGATTTTGTATGTTTATCTTTCCTAAATTCTACAGAAAAATGAGCAGAGAAGTGATCTTCAACTTCCTTTATTAGCTCAGAAGGGAAATCTTCATGAATATGAACTATGAGGACATGGTCAGATTTTTTAGGTTTAATTTTTTCTATAAATTCTTCAACTTTAGAAATACCTTCTTGAGTGAGATATTTATTATCTTTTAAAAGCGTTAATGCCTTTTGTTTTTTTTCTTTAACAAGATTCCATGCACATTCACATGCAGAAAGATCATTTTCAAGCAGAAGTTGCGCTAATTTTTTATATTCAGATTCCGGAGCATTGATATCTATCTTTTTTATTCTTCGGCAAAAATGATAAGGCTTTTCTCTTTTTTTCTCCATCGCTTGTAGAGATAAACAAAATAGAAAAATATATATAAGAAATATTTTCTTATTTTTCATTTGAATCATTAAAGTGTGACTTTAAGTGCCATCCGATTGCGATTCCACCTACTGTTCCCAATAAGCCAAGTCCAGCAATAATGCCAAATTTTCTTTTTTGTGCTTTTTCACCTTCTTTTAAAGCCTCAAAAAAGTAATCGCATCCATCAGAAAATTGTTTAAAGGCCACAGCAGAATCATTTCTGCTTGATCTTTGTATGCCGGTAACATTATCTTCTATAATTAATTCGGCAACAGGCAAAATAGATAAATCATTGAATGCTTTGATTTCTTTTCTAGCGTTTAAATACATTTCAAAGAATTTATTACGTTGAGCGCTAAAATTTTTTTTTACTTCTTTTAATTCTTGAGCTGTTAAATTATTAACTTCTTCTTTTAGTATCGCCGAATTATGAAAATTATTTGTTCTTGTTGTTTGTAACAAATTTTTTGAATTCCGGGTTAATAAATTTAATCCCGCACGTTGATTTCTAATGCGTTGCATGCAAATGATTGGAGAAATTGTTGTTGCTAAAATTAATGAAAAAAATAACTTATTTTTTAAGTTCATAAAGTGACCCCTAATGCAGATTTCTTTTAAATATAAACTATGTAATTATACTAAATTTCTCAAAAAAATTAAAGTTTGATTCAATTTTTTTCATACTGTTTTGGCTATTTCGCACATTCAATTGGCATTATATATTTTATTAAGAACTTCACTAATGATCAAGTTGACAAATTTGTGGTTTTTGATATCTTATACAAAGATAACTATTTTTATCGTAAAATTATCTTTTGGAGGTCTCAATGAAAACTAAACTTAATCTCTGTATGCTCTTATTATTAGGAGCAACAATAAACGGTGTAAAAGCCATGGAAACACAAAAAAAAGCTCAAACAAAAACAACTACTTGTGCAAAATTTCTTTATAGCCATCCTTGGCTTAGCTCTGTAGCTACGAACGTGATAGCATTTGCTGCAAGCTGGCGCTTTAATAAGCGATTCCATACTTATGCAAATTATGAGCTTAACCTCAAAGAGGGGGCTACTGCTCTTGTTTATCTTCCCTTTGTTACCCTTCCTGTTTGTGCAACTATTTTTAAGCGATTTGGTCACAACCGCCTGATATCTTCAGGAACGCTACATCACAAGAAAAAAATACATTCAATTTGCAAGCCAGGATGTAAAGAGCCTTCTTAAACAGTTCTGAATTTAAGGGTCTATTCCTAAATTCGCCAAAATTGATTAAAAAAACTAAAATCTCCCTAATTTCAACTTAAAAGAAGAAAAAAGGGAGATTTTTTTATATGTACGAGAAAAAAAATGCTATAAAATATGCATTAATAAACAATACTTATTTATGCATCAGCTTTTTTTATATTGTATTTTAATGCAATCTCTGTTTGTTTAATTTTATGCAGATTAAGATCCTTCATCTTTTTCAAAGATTCAGCACGCTCTTCAGGGGTCATCGATTGGTCAGCATTTAATATTTCAAGCTCTTCAATGTCAGCATTCATTGATTCAATTTTTGCTGCTATTTTTTCTTGTGTTGAAGAAAAACGGTATCGTGCACCTTGATATATTTTATAACCGCCATATGATACAGTGCCTACGGTAACGGTTCCAAAACCTGCAATAAAAATCGCTGCGCCAGTAAGCATATCGTTAAATAATCCACCATGAGCACATGCATTGTTTGCACACAAACTCAACATCAACAGTAATAATATGCTATTTTTTTTCATTTTTTCCCTTATAGTTTTGCTTTTCTTCATTCATAAGTTTCTTAATTTCTAAAAGCAACTGATATTTCATTTCTAAAAGTGTTTTGTCATAAGATTTTTTTTTAGTATGAATTTGGTACGTATTATGCACAGCACCCGCAATTAAGCCTGCAGTGCCAACATAAAGTATTGCTAAAGCAACTTTTACTTCATCAATCGAGGAAACGACTAGACCCGCAACAGATCCATTTGCATTGCCGTATAGCGATGCGGTTAGATCAAAAAAAGATGCTTTTGCATTGCCATATAACAATAAAGAAAGCATAACTATTAAAATTTTATCTTTTTTCATTGTAGCCTTTTAAACTTACTTCTCTTCACTCATATATTTCTTTAATGTTTCAAGTTGCTCTTCTGTTAATTGATTTTTTGGAATAAATGTTTCAAAAATAACACTTCCAGACCCATCTTTGAAATAGCGTGGATTGAGCGATTTTGTATTATTATCAAACAAAATAACAGAATCTAACGCACTAGTTCTTTGTATTTCTGAAAGTAAATAGATATTTAAAAGAGATGAAGATTGCGCATTAATGATTGAATTTTCAAATTCTTCCTTCTCAAATCCAATTCTTGTTGAAATTTTAACATATGAATCTTCCATATAAACGCTCATTCTAAGCGGAGAATTTCTTAGCGATATTTCAAAACTAGAGAACGAGTAGTGTTGGACAGAATAAGAATCTAATACATCATTACCAAAAAGAGTATCTAAAATTTTCTTAGTAACTTCATTTTTTTTAGAAGGCTTTTTTAAACGTTTTGTTTTACAATCAATATGCCCCTGACCTGCCGTATCCTTATAAAACATGCCTTTATAACAAGTAGTATTTTCATCTACGATAAAATTTGTTTTTGAACTTGGAGGACCATAAGCTCTAAAAATTCTAGCTTTTATTGAATCTTTTTCAGTTTCAAGAAACTTATTTTCATCAATTTCCTCTTTTCTACCATTAAGTTCGGTTTCTATAACATTACTATCCTTATCATATTCCATAAACCCAAATGAGGTATAAACTCTACCACAAGAGCCATCTTTTTCTAATTTCTTTCTGTTTCTCTCTTTGTTACATTCTCCAAAATATTGCTCATTAATAAGTTCAGAAATCTGATCTAATTCTTGCGCATCATTTTCTGCTTGCATCATGAAATTCATTGACGCCATTACTATCAAAATTAAAAAATAACGTTTCATCTTAACCTTTCAAACAAATCTGTTTTAAATCACCCTATTAATTATATCTCAATGTGAACAAAAGACAACCCGGTAAATCATTATTATTTTTAAAATTTTTTCTATTATAAATTATAAAAAGGCGCACTAGTTGGAATTTTGAATAATACTACGAAGAAAAGACTCATAATGACCATACAAATTGACAATTTTACTAAATATATTTACTATAATTATATATATTATTATTTCAAAATAATTATCAAAAGGAAATAAATGAATTTAATCCGAACAATATTTTTATCATTATCATTTCTATCATTAATAATGATGACAACCAGCAATGCTCATCAGTGCTCAACGTATAGCATTTCATATGAAGAAACTTGCAACATCATTCCAAGCTGCCCTCAATGCAATAAAGTCATTCTTGGCCACAATTTTTGTTGCAACTTTAATAGATTTTTAAGCCAACACAAAAGAAACTATCAACAAGCATTTCTCGATGCCGCACAACGTGGTTACACTGAATATTTAGAACTGCTTATCAACTTGGGCGCCGATGTAGATTGCTATGCTACGGTAAACGGTTATAACGATTATGATGGCAAAACTGCCTTAATGTGCGCAGCACAATATGGTCATGTGGAAACATGCAGGTTGTTGCTCCAGCTTGGCGCTTATGTTAATGCTTGCACCAATTGGGGTTCAACGCCACTTATGTGGGCAGCGCAATTTGGACACCTTAATGTGTGTCGATTACTAATCGATGCAGGTGCTCATGTTAATGTTTATACTTATTCTGGCAATCGAACAGCTTATTCTTATGCAAAAGATTCTGGACATTCATCAGTGTGCACTTTATTGGTTGGTGCCGGCGCTACACCAAACTATGAAAGTTCAGTCTTTAGTTTGCCCAATTGTTTGGTAACTGGCCTAGCTTGTTATGGTGCTTATCAATTATTTTTTGGTAAAAAATAAAAAAATATCTTATATCTTTTTGCACATACTAAAAGTAACAAAAATCATACCTTTATGTTTTTTTTCTTGTTGTGCAACAACACAAAAGCCTTTGGCTTCAAAAAATGGTTTGGCTGTAATACTCGCTTCAGTCGTCAGTTCATGCAAACTTAATTTTTTTGCTTCTTGTTCCAGTTGCTCAAAAATTATTGAACCAACTTTTTTTCCCTGAAAGTCTTTATGCACATAAAGATGATCAATACAACCCTCTTTGGTCATATCACCAAAACCGGCAATCACACCATCTATTTCAGCAACATAGCAACTATGTTCTTCTAATCTTTTTTCCCAGTAAGATTCATCACGATCTTTTGGTGCCCAAGCTTCAAGATGTTCTGGAGAATAATCTTTTGCATTAACGGTGTGAACAGTATCATAAAAAAGCTGGTTAATTTGAGCAAAATCAGATTTTTGATATTTTCTAATGTTCATTTAATGATCCTTTGCATGCGTCCAATTATCTTCAGAATACAAAATTGATTTTGAGATTAATTCAAGTGCCTTAGCATGACGAGGAATCATATTGTCTGGAAGCTTGTCCAACGGAAACCATTCTAATGCCGCATTCTTGTGCGGTTCTTTATTCTGTATTTCACCTTGCCACGAACGAATAACAAAAAATAACGCAATGCATGGAGTTTGATCAACGCCATAAAAATGCATAACATGAGCAAATTGTGCATCTTGCTCAGCAATAGTTATGCCAATTTCTTCAAAAAGTTCTCGCGCAAGAGCTTGTGTTGCTGATTCATCTTGTTCTATTTTTCCACCGAGCAATCCATAATAATTTGAAAACCATTCAGTGTTAATGCGGTGCCCCAACAAAACTTCGTTGTTATTATTAACAATTATTGCCAGCACATACGGAAACAACATTTGAAGTAACATAACCCGTAATTCTTTCTTTCTAATCAGTAATAGCAAGATAACAGCAAAAACATCCAAGACAAGGCGCCATCACACAGATACTTGCCTTCTCTGTCAACCAATAACAATCTTCATCTCCCCAGCAGTTACCACAATCTTTTTGATGATTCATGGAAACAGTTGAAGGTCTTTGTTTAGGTTGAATCAATTCTTTTTGTTCTTCTTTATTCATGCCTGATAATGACATACATAAAGGTGAAATAATCATACAGATTAAAAATAGTTTCTTTTGCATAACATTCCTTTTTTTTACTCACCTTAAATCAATGTTTTTTTTAAGATTCTAGATTAACAAATTGTGTTATGTAATACTATTTTTTCTAGTTTTGCGCAGGGCACACAAGCTTATTGCATTTTTTTATACCGCCAAGTACAATTGCACAACAATATAAACTTCACATCACACAAGGAATTTTTTGTAATGAAAAAACTACTATTTTTTATATTTTGTTTAACAATGATAGCTCAAAAAAATCTCCATTCTATGGAGAAATTTACTGAAGAATCCGAAGATAAATCTGTTGAAATGGTAAACTTAGTTGACGTACTACCACATGTTGCTGGCGATGAATTTTTAACTCGTATCGTACAATTAGCAACACATTTAAATACACCAATTGAATTTAATAAAGAGAGAACATCATGCTTTCAATTTGGCCCACAGCAAATTCTCGATAAAGGCTCACATCAAGTTACTTTATATTCTAGAAATGAATGGGCTCCTTCATGCAATTTAAATCCCGCACAAATTGTATTTGTAGACCAAACAGATAAAAATCATTGCTCATTTAACGTTTAATGTTGGCACAGAGATGTTACTCAATTTGGCATTGATAGATATGATGAAACTAAATATAGAATCGATGATGATGCACAAAAGAAACGCTTTATGGCATCTACCTCGCTTGAAACAAAAACACCTTTTTTTGATGGCCCTAGCGATGATGGCATATTTATTATTGCAGGAAATTCAAAACATAAAGAGGAGGTAACTAAAGAAAAAGTAGAAGATACCACTGATATAGCAGAAATACCACAAGAACAAGGATGCTTCTCACGTATATTTAGTTCCAACAAAAAAGAGAACCCTATCCCCATTCTAAGCCGTCAAAAAGTTTATGAATATTATATAGGAAAATTTAATCAGAAAAGTACCAATCTATACAGACAAAATATTTATGACAATAAAGAAAACAATGAATTTAATGTTACATCGCCTAGAATTATAGGCACTCTTTCAGCTCTTGCGCTTTGCAAAACAAGAAATTGGAATCCAAAAGATCCTACCGATAACAAAAATCGTTTTGCACTTGCAGATGATAAGGGAATATCAATCTATGAAATAAAAGAAGCTGTTAAACAATCTAAGCGTCATAAAAAAAATAAAGCTGTGATGTCTGTACAACGCATTGGGTTTGGAGAATTATTCAAGCAAAATGAAGATATTATTAATTCCACCCGACGAAGAATTATGAATAGCGACGCTACCATAATAAAGCTTAGTTTTATAACACCAAAAACTTTGTTGGGGCTTACTCATTCAGGAAAATTATTTAGTTTTGCATTAGATACACAATTCAACACCATTACATCTGCACCACACACTATTAAAAATAAAGAAGGACAAGAATTAGTTGTGCATAATTTTGCTCTTAATCCTTGCAAACCTAATCAGGTTGTTCTTTGTACAAAAGAAGGCAACATTCTTTATTTGAATCTTAAACATTGTATGAAACCAGCTCAGGGAAAAAAAGCAAAACTTTTGATGAGTGTAGAAAAACTTCCTGATTCAATGTGGTTTTATGATACAAGACTCTGCTTAGGAAGTTATTTTGCACTTGAAACTGAAAATTATACCTTAGCTGATTTAGATTTAAGACTGGAAAAAAAATAAAAATATTTTAAAAATTTTGCAAAACGTCTTCAGCATGCTCTAAAGGAATTTCTTGTAATGAAAAAACTACTATTTTTTATATTTTGTTTAACAATAATAGCTCAAAAAAATCTCCATTCTATGGAAAAATTCATTGAAGAATCCGAAGTTAAACCTTTCGAAATGATAAACTTAGTTGACGCGCTACCCAATGTCGAAGGCGATGCATTATTAATTCGAGTCATACAATTAGCCACACATTCAGATGCTAAAATCGAATTTAGCAAAGATAAAACATCATGCTTTCAATTTGGCCCACAGCAAATCTCTGGTAAAAAATCAAATAGAGTTACCTTATACTCAGATGAAGAATGGACTCCTTCAATCAACTTAAACTCCACGCAAATCGAACAAGATGAAGAAGACTATTTATTTACTGTTCAATGTTACCACGAAAATGTTACTCAATTTGGCATTATTGGCATTGATAGATATATTAAAACTAAATATAGAATTGATGATGATGCACAAGAAAAGCGCTTTATGGCTTCAGCATCACTTGAAACAAGAAAACCGTTCTTTGATGGCCCTACCAATGACATATTTATTATTGCAGGAAATTCAAAAGAAATTAAAGAATATGAATATTATATAGGAAAATTTAATTCGAAAAGTACCGATCTATACAAACAAGATATTAATGACATTTTAAAAGAAAATAATAAGTTTAATGTTACATCGCCTAGAATTATAGGAACTCTTTCAGCACTTGCGCTTTGTAAAACAAGAAATTGGAATCCTAATGATCCCACCGATAACAAAAATCGTTTTGCACTTGCAGATGATCGTGGAATATCAATCTATGAAATAGAAGAAGCTGTTGAACAATCTAAGGATAAAGCTGCTATGTCAGTGCAACAAATTGGTTTTGGCCTATCTATAATAAAGAAAAAAAACATAACAGAAAAAGATACATGTATTGAAGTTCCTGTATTACTAAAAAAAATTAGCTTTATAACACCAAAAACATTATTAGGGCTTTCAGAGTCAGGCAGATTATTTAGTATCGCCTTAGACAAAAAATGGGGTACAATTACTTTAGAACCGCAAACAATTAAAAACAATCAAGGAGAAATATTAGATTTTCATACCTTTGCACTCAATCCTTGCAAACCTCATCAAGTTGTTCTGTGCACTAGGGGATGCCAAATCCTTTATTTAAATCTTAAAAATTGTTTAAACCCTGACGAAAAAAAGGTAAGATTTTTGATGCCAACAAAAAGACTCCCTGATTCAATGTGGTTTTATAACACCAGACTTTGCTTAGGGAATTATTCTGCTATTAAAACTGAAAATTATACCTTAGCTGATTTAGATTTAAGACTGGAAAAAGATTAGAAGATATCTTTGATATTTTGCCAACTAATAATAGTCCCTTTTTCTCGATGTTGATTATTTTGACCAACATAAATTATATTAGCTTAAATTTAAATTAGTATTTTTTACAATCTTTTCGAATAAAAACTTAGCTATTTTTATCGCTTACAGGTTTGACTAATCTTACATCGCTATGTCATATTAGTCAGAATTTTAATTCTGATTGAAAACAGTCTAAATTCGCAAACGCTAAAACTTCCAACACATTTCAATTTCGCCGCCAAGATCACCACGTTCATCGCGAATGCTAGAAATTGTCCTTTAAAAAAACTCAGGTAAAATGAATAGTAATGTTATTTTTTTTCAAAAACAGAAAGACCTGATAAACCTTCTGCGCTAAGATTATGAGGATGGACACGTTGCGCCGACAAACTATTTATTAAATTATTCATTTTTTCTGTTGTTAACTTTTTTTCTATTTTAACTTGATAATGAGATGGAGAGTCGTCATCAAGAAATATACCTTTTCTAATTCTCATTTTTGTACTCAAAACACTGAGCATTGTTTGTGCTTCATCGATAGCAGGTTTTGTTATTTCCGGCGATAGAATATCTCTATTTTCTTCTGCTAGTTTCCGCAAACAAACAATTTGATCACCTCCATTGCGAAGAACTTCATGAGTTATAAATTTTTTATGAGCCTTACACGAATCAACTATCGCCCGTAAAGAATCAATATAAAGACCCGTAGTCTGCTCAATTGCTCTATTGTTTAATTCCTCTTTGGTAGATTTTGCAAACTGCATGCGAGGAAGCCTTGTTATAAAATCTATTCCTTGTTGAGGGTGATCAAATGAATCTATAATTTTTTTGTTATCTTCAAGCGCCGAAGTTTGATCTAACTGTTCAATTTCTCCTTGCGAAAATAATTTCATAAGATCGGCAGAGGAATGTATTTCAGCTAAGGCGCCTTTTGCTCTAACAATTTCTCTTACTCTTTGCTTAACTCGTTGTTTAAATTTTGTTACTTTTTTTTCACCATACATTCTTTCAGCTTCACTATCAATAAGACTAACAAGTTTTCGTGGGCGATTACTGCAAAGATCTTTATTAATGCTTTGTTTTAAGGCAACAATTGTTGCTTCTACTGAAAGAATGTTGTCCTGATTACTTTCAGATATTCTTAATCTGTGTTCAATATCAGTTTTTTGTATTTTTTTGAGAGCAACAAGATTCCTGACATTTTTACTTAGCATATGATTAAACGTGTCAATCGGAAAAGAATTATCAATGGTAATCAAATATTTAGTTGCTTCATCATTAAATCGACTTACCTGCACATCTAGATCTTTACAATTTGAAACTCGATCGACAAACCAATCCACAAGATTTTTCTTAATAAGATCATGAATTTTTTCTAACGTCGACACATCATACCCACTTAAAAAATCATCATTTATAACACTTTCAAAGGGTTCATTTGCATATATAGGTGGTTTTATATGTTTCTCGACAAATGCTTCAGCAATCACTTCTGGTTTTTCATTTTCAATATAATCTTCAATTCTACAAGTAAGTAATCTTTGCTCGAAAGAAGTAAATGTTGCAAATATCGGATGTGTTTTCAAAAAGTTCAAATCTGCTTTTCTACCATTTTCTCGAGCAGCTTCCAATGAAAGCTTATAAAGAAGCTGTTCAAACGTAGGTTCAGCAAGAGTATTAAATTCAGTAAATTTTACGCCATCATCCTTATGAGTATAAAAATCTGAATCAACAAGATGATTATTATCCAAAGATTGACTATAAAGAGTTGGATCAGACCGCATATGAAAAATTTTTTTTACTTTTCCATCAAAAGAAACATTATTGAGTGCATTGTTATGGATAACTATGAGCTTATTTCCGGGCGCTATCGCCACTACATCGTCATATTGTTTACGCAGTGATTCCTGCTTAACATCAAACAAAAATCCTTCTTTTTCATCTTTTTTTAAAAAAATAAATTTACTGTCCGGTGAAATAATACTTTTACTCACGGGCATCTCAACTGCAATTTTTTTTGGCACAAAAAAATCTGCACACCGTGAATCAGGAATATTTTGATCCCATTTATAGACTTCACCTTTGCTATTAACTGAAACAAAATATGAACCATTTGGTGCACATGACAGATGAGTTATAGGATCTTTTTCAACTCCTTTCAAGAAAAATTTCTTCCATTTACCTTTTCTTGCAAAAGGATTATCGTATTCAATAGTTATTCCCTCAATAGAACCATCAGCATAACCAACAAAAAGAACGTTATTATCAGCCGAAAAAGTAAGAGAATGAAACAAAGCAGCATCAACCTTTCTTCCTGTAATACTGGGAAATAAATGTTGGTTGAGAATAATAAATAGCTGGGTATCACTAGCAACTGCTATGCAACTATTATCTTGCGTTGAAGTAATATATTTAATTTTTCCCTGACAAGGATTGTTTCTACAGGTTAGTATTCTCCCATCTAAAATACCAATAGTATCAAAAGGCTCATCATACCACATGCAAAGTTTCGCATTATACCATTGAACATCAACATGGCCAGGTACGAATGCTCGACATTTCCATGTTGGCTGCGTATGAGCTTTCCAATATTGCAATAAGCAATTAGGTGAAATCTTCAGATGTTCTAATTGCTCAAACATTTCTTCAATTACTTGCTTTGACGCAAGAGGATCTTTGGTATCAATATTATCTTTAACGTTATTTGCTATTGCACCTAAACAAATAGCTCGAAGACTTTTCATAAAACCTGAATTGGGATAAAAATGATGGTAATCTTTTCTACTATCAAATTTTTCTTGAGGAACCGTTTTTTCAGGTTCAGACATCCCAAAAAGCATGTAAGGAATAATGGCAGCAGTCATCAACAGAATAATTAAAAAGTGCGAGCATTTTTTCATATAATAATTTTTTCATTCTTTAAAGATATCTTTAATCAGTTTTTTAATAACAATATGCACACTTGTAATTATGAATAAAAAGACTAAAAATGCAATCGCGATACTAGAAAATATACCGTTTTAGGGATTTTTTAAGAACAGTGCTAAAATTTCCAACGCATTTCAATTTCACCGCCAAGGTCACCACGTTCATCGCGAATGCCGCGAATGGCAATATCATCAGCAAAGAAATATTCGACCCCCCACATAAATCATTGATATGCTTATTACCTATTTGATACCATACAAATCAAATAAAAATTCTCTTTAAAAAAAAGGATTTAAAAAATGCAAACTATAGCAAAAAACTTACATACTTTTTTGTTAATAACAATATCTTTTTTTACGATAAACTACCTACAATCCATGCAACAGGAAGCACTATTAAGAAATGAACTTTCAACACTTGAAAAAAAATTATTCGATCTACAAACAGCTCTCAACACTTCTATAATACCTTCAACCCCAAAAAAACAGCCGATTCATCTTGTCACTCCAGGAGCATTAAATTTTGAAAATATACCTTACTATGTTTCAGGCGCAGGATCATTACCAAGCTTTACAAATACTTTTATAAAAAATATTGAAGATGAATTAATAATTTCATTCAAAAAAACATCTAACATAGAAGAAATAGGTTCATCAAACATAGGATTTTATTTTAGTTCTCTAATTACTTCAAGATTTACTAATTTAATTAAAGGTACTGTAACTAAATTGCAACAAGCAAGAGCTAGTCAACCTAATAACATTATTCTTATAATGTTTACCGGAGAAAAAAAATCACTTATTAAAAAATATGAAGATTCAAAAGAGGCTGAAGAGTTAACAAAAACACATATATATCCTTTTATATTTCAGTCGAGTAAAGAAAATATCTTCGATAGAGATTTTAACAAAAAAAAATTAATAAAAGTCATTGAAAGCCTTGAGTTACTCGGAACATGATAGTTTTCTAAAACTTCCACCGCATTTCAATTTCACCACCAAGATCACCGCGTTCATCGCGAATGCCGCGAATGGCAATATCATCAGCAAAGAAATATTCAACCTCCACATAAATTATTGATATGCTTATTACCTAAGCAATTAGAAAATGTTATAGCGAAAATCACATCACTCGGAGCATGATCCTTTAAAATTAATATTCTCCAACATTCTCAACGTTGCAAAATATTCATAAATTCGAGAACAAGTCTCCTTAGCTGTTTCTTCATTATAATCATGTGTTGTTGCATTTCTTGCTTCAGAAATATCTAAGAGTTTTTTTGTTTCTTCTTGAGTTATAATATTTAATAAAAAACATTCACGAAAAATTGCTTTTGGTGATGCAAGCTCGACGGAATGAAGTTCTTTAATATACTGCTGAAGAAACTTCCAACACATTTCATAGCAAATTTCAAAATGCTTAACCAATGAAGCGACAGCATTTTCTAATTCATCTGTTGCGGCATTAGCAGCATATTTACTTGAAAATTTTAAACTCCGTTCCAATGCACTCAATGATTTTAAAAACTTTTGGTGTGCAAAAACTAACTTTTCCACAAAATTCCCTCTTTCATAATATTTTCTTTTAATGCAAGAGGAATTCTATTAAAATCAACAACATCAACTTTCTGAGGAATATTAAGGGCATCTATCATACTAACTATTTGACCTTTTTGCGTCATTGACATTGGACTTTTTGCATCTATTGCAATATCAATATCAGAAGTCTCTGCATAATCTCCCCGAGCACGAGACCCAAAAAGATATATTTTTGCTTCTGGAAAAAATATAGTAATAACCTTGATAATTCGTTCTTTTTGCTCTTTATTTGGCATATTTTTTTCTAACGTATTTGTTAAATTGATATATCATTAGCTCTATAACAATAAAGTAATTTTTCTAAAACTTCCACCGCATTTCAATTTCACCACCCAGGTCACCGCGTTCATCGCGAATGCCGCGAATGGCAATATCATCAGCAAAGAAATATTCAACTTCAAGCTTTATATCTTCGGGCAAACTAAAGTTTCTTTGAATTGTGCCATGCAGTTGATCATTCACTTCAATTTCAATCGCGCCACGAAAGCCGCCACGGCCTTGAGGGTCAAAAAATTTCGGCACAAAACGAATGTGCTTCAGAGGACCAAGAAGGTTTTTGAAATACCGCTCTAGTTTTGAAGATGATTGCTCAGGACCAAAGAGAACATTCTGCATACTTTGCATGATAACTGAAGGTACCACTAAACTTAACGAACCCTCTTCTGAACCAGCCAATAATAACGTGATTATTTGTTCCTCGGTGAGGGGCGGGGTTGATTCAAAAGAAATATGTGGATTTTGCAAAGAACCATCACAACGCATAACAATATGATATTTTCGAATCATGCCTTTTGCTACCAAGTCAACAAGAGGATCAAAAAGTTGATTAGGAAGAAAATAAATTGTCGCATTGGTGATTGTTAATGGTTTATAAGGAAATGCCAAAACACCTCGCTCTAAGTTTAATGCCCCTGAAACACGTGGGTTTTGTGATGTTCCTTGCACGGCAATGTTTAATCGCGCATTTGCCTCTAAGAATGATGTTTTTACTTGTAATGAATCTTTAGTTTGCACCGTAAGGTCAATAGCACATTGATGTTGATCATCAGCGACTTTTGACCGCGATAAAAATGAAAAGTTTTGTTGTTGCGCTACTAATGAAAAAATATTTTTTTTCATATATGCCTTATCGATGATCACTGAACCTTGCAAAGCAGGCATACTATTTTTTACGTGCGTCCAAATAATATGCCCTGAGAGCAAGGCAAAAAAATCTTTATCAAGAGCCAATAATGTTTTTTGCAAAGAACAGGGAAAATACATATAAGAAATAGTTGCATCAGAATCAAATTCAATAATTGCTCGCTTTGTTTCAAGAGCACCGCGATCAAGTTCAAGCCTAGCTTGATGTATTACCATTTTCCTTGTTGTAACATCAAAAGTAAGTGAACTTTGTAGCCCACGAATAAGATTATATATTCCTGGAATGCGAATATTACTGTTTTCTGTTGCAATCTTTAAGTCTAGCTTTTCAGAGGCTAACTCACCTGAAAATAAAAATTTTCCCTCACCAGGAATCTTATTGGCACATACAAAATCAACACAATTTTGTAGCAACTGATACTCAATAACTCCTTGAAATTGGTGCCAATCTTCTTTTTTTGTCGTTAATGAAAAGAGATTTTTGGCAGCAGAATCCTGATAATGCATTTGCAGCAATGTTTGCGTTGGCATCAAATTAATTGCTACATCAAAAGGACTTTCGTTAATCTTACCTGATGCGTTATAATGACAATTCGACCCTTGTAAAATTCCTTGAGCATCAATCGGCATATTTTTTTCATCATGCTCAGCATGCACAGCAAAAGCAACAGAACATGAACCACTCAAACTAAAATCGGCTTGCAAAGAAAGACCATGCGGCTCAATTTTATATGATGCCTGAGAAATAAGTAGGGGAGAATTATTGGAAAAATGCACATTTCCTTGCCCTGTTTCAGGATTGATTGACCATATGCCCTCAATATTTTTTTGTTCATTACTACCTACACAAAAATCGCCAAACCATTTTTGATTATCAAGCGTAAAACTACTCTGTAATGATCCTAGAATGTTTCCCACGTAAGGAATATCATTAATTTCTAAATTTCCCTGAATAGCAAGACAATCATTATACGTAATATGCGCTTTCACGTTACCAATACCATCAAGCGTAGAAGCATCGGGGAGTATATTTTTTTGTAAAAAGCTCAGTGGCGTACTCATAACAAGATCACCGGCAACATTTTTTTTATCAGTTAGTTGTATGTCATTTACCCCAATAAAAAAAGAATCTTCGTGGTTATGCAACACAAAAGATCCTTGCGTTTCTTGCCAGTTACCCTGATAAGAACAATATTGTTTTGTCACCTCTAAATCAGGAAAGAGTACATTTCCTTGCACCTGCAGCGTAACACAAGGATCTTCGATATTTTTTACAAAAATTTTTGTAAGAAACGACCAATCTTTGCAAAACTTTTTATGTCCTTGTTGTATTGCACCATCAATTGCCGAAAGGTCAATTTTTATATTTTTATTATTCATATAGGTATGTAAATTAAATTGAGTTACATAATGAACATCATGCTCATAATCATCTAAGCCAAAATGTCCTTTTGTTACATGCAATTCTTGCAATCCTACAGGAAATCCTTCTGCGCCTCCCATCAAGCGCAGTAAATGATGAACAATGCCAATATCACAACCTTTTAATCGCGATTGTGCGTTCACTTGCTCTAATACAACGGTTAAATTAAATCCTAATGTCACCAAAAAATTTAACCAAGAAAAACTAAGATTAAATTTTTTTGCATGCCATTCCCACTCACCCTTTTCATCTGATAGTGTTGAAACATTATGTAACTCAATCTCACCACCAAGAATATCAATTTTTGATACCGTACCATTCAAACAACAAGAAAATGTTTCTGCAAAAATAGTTTTCAAATTTTTTTCTAAAAATTTTTTAAACGCATCATCATGCTCAAGCAAATAAAAAAATAATTTTATACCAAGAAAAATAATCAAAAACAGCTGCAAAAAAAACCTAATTTTCCTCATGAAAGACATTTCCACACAGAATCATAGCGATATATACGCAGAAAAGAAATATGAGAAATTGGTGATGTTATGGCATACGTCAATTTTTTCTCTGCATCCACCAAATATAAAGTGCCAGCAGAAATTGAACCATCGGGTGAAAATACCACCGTATTATTTTTGAAGGTGATACCCTTATTGATACGTGTTTGTGGATGTGATGGCGGACCATAACAGTTTGGCACAGAGCCAAATTGTATACCAAAAGGTAATGTTTGTTTATAGTTGTCAGAAAAATAGCTTGATGTCCGTTCATCAAAGGTCAATTTTTGCTCAGTTTGCATGACACATGCTCGCTGTTGAAAATAACGAAACAGCACCGCCAATTTTTCAACTTCAGCATGCATGAGCTGCTTTCGCAGTAGATTGCTATGAGATAATGATAAGGTAATTATAAGCACTAACAATGCTAATACTATACCAATTTGTATCAGTAAAAATCCTTCAACGTGGTTTTGCTTATAATTCTTCTTGCTCACCCTCAATCGTTGCAACACGGAGCACCTCTTCCGGCGTTGTTATTCCCTCTTTAATTTTTCTCACACCATCTTGCACTAATAAGGTCATACCTTCTGATACAGCTTGTTTACGAATAACAGCCATATCAGCCTTTGCAATAGTTAATTTTGCAATCTCATTAGACATTTCCATGATTTCAAAAATTGCCACACGACCTTTATAACCACCAACACATTCGTCACAACCAACAGCTTTATAAAAAATAATGGAAGCGGCTTGTAATTTAGGTATGCCAAGTAATTTAAGCACATCATCATCAGGCTTATAAGGCTGCTTTGATTTATCACATAATTTACGCACAAGTCGTTGCGCTAATACTGAGACAATCGAAGAAGCAATCAAAAATGGCTCAATGCCCATATCAATCAAACGCGTAATTGTTGCCGGAGCATTATTAGTGTGAATGGTACTTAATACTAAGTGACCTGTTAATGCCGCTTGAATTGCAATTTGCGCTGTTTCTTGGTCACGCGTTTCACCAATCATCACAATATCAGGATCTTGTCGCAATATAGCTCGTAATGCGGCAGCAAAGGTGAGACCAACTTTTGCGTTCACGGCAACTTGAGCTACACCAGCCATTTGATACTCAACGGGATCTTCAACGGTGATAAGATTAACTTCAGGTCGATTCAACTTACTTACAATTGAATACAGCGTTGAGGTTTTACCAGAACCCGTTGGACCAGAAACTAAAATAATGCCATTTGAACGGGCAGTGCTTTTCATAATAACGTCAAAATCACGCGGGCTAAAACCTAAATCCTGCAGTTTCCCAAATGTTTTTGATTTATCAAGTAAACGCATTACAATTCGTTCGCCAAAATTTACCGGTAAAACGTTTACACGAATATCAATTGTTTTGTCAGCAACTTTTATTTGAATTCTACCATCTTGCGGCAATCTTTTTTCAGCAATGTTCATGTGTGCCATAATTTTTATACGAGAAACCAAAGCACCTTGCACCCGTTTTGGCGGCGTGAACGCTGGGTACATGATACCATCAACACGATAACGAACTCGTACTTCTTTTTCATACGGTTCAATATGAATATCCGAAGCACCACGCTTTACCGCCTGCACAAAAATATGATTCACCAACTTAATAATTGGTGCCTCACCGGCCATAGCTAAAATATCTTTTTCCCCAATCTCCTCAAATTCCATCGTTTCGGGACCACCACCTTTTTCCTCTTCAAGCTCTTCAATCATTTGCTTGGTTCCTTCAAGAGGATAATAACGATTAATACCGTCAATAATTGTTTGCGGTGTAGCAAGGGCAATAGTGGCTGTACCACCTAACAACATATTTAATTCATCAAGAGGTTGATAATAATTAGGATTAGCCGTTAACAGGGTGATTGTTGTATCAAGCATTATTGGCATAACAATATTTTGACGCAAAAACTTTAAAGGAATTTTGGCCAATAAAGCAGGGTCGGCCATTTTCTCAGTAACTTTATCAATAATTTGATAACCTGTTTGCTCTGAATATGCTCGAGCAATATCTTCTGCCGTAACATACTGTTGTCCAATTAAACAATCAGTAAACGGAAGACCTGTTTCACTCACACGAAGATGACACTCCTTGAGCTGCTCATCGTTTACTATTCCCTTATTGAGTAGAATTTCTTCTATAGTTTTTTTTGCCATACAATTGCTCCAAAATAGCCAAAATTACTCGATATCGATAATTCTATTTTATTGTTCAAGAGAATATCTTGATCTCTAAGATACCAGATTTTTTTCAATTCTTGCTAGTCTTATGTGCTTGCCCCCTCTCGCGAGCTGTGTTAGGCTGAGTAAGTATATGTAAAAATTATCAACAATCACCATGAGTAAAAATAAGAGTATGATACCAGTACAATTGCTTTCTCTCTGCTTAATAAGCCTCATAATTTTCGTTTTTTCAGGCTGCACTCATCGTAGTACTTTACAACAAGAAGCAAAAAAAAATGAACGGATGCCCCAAAGAGTCGTCACACAAGAGGAAAAACCAGTTCCTCCTATCGAACTTAAAAAAAACATTAAAACAATGACCCTTGAAGAATTACAAAAAGCCAAAGAATATTACCTTGCTATAAATAATAAAACAAATGCCATAACCTATCTTGAACAAATCATTACTATTTCATCCGATCAACAACTCTTAAAAGATTTTAGACTTGAACTTGCTGATCTTTATTTTGATCAAGGCACCATTGGTAAAGCAAATAAAATGTACACCTCATATTTGGCATTATATCCAGGCAGCGAACATCGCGCATATGCTCATTATCGCGCAATTTTATGTCGATTTTATGAAACATTCTCACCAGACCGAGATCAAACACGAACAGAAGAAACATTAATTTTAACGCAAGAATATCTCAATCGCTCGATAACCGATAAAGAATTTTACACTGCTTATGTTACTGATGTTGAAAACATTCAAAAACAATGCTGTAAAAAATTATTTGAACATGATAGGGACATTTTCAGATTTTATTATAAAAAAGGTAATTATAAAGCAGCCGATGTTCATTTGGCATACATGAAAAAAAACTATTCAAAATTATATAAAGAATCAGAACCAGAATTATTAACACTCGAATGTTCTGTTGCAGAACAAAAGCATGATACAACCCTGTTACTAGCAAAACAAACTGAATTAAAACAAAAATTTCCTGCTTATCATGCAACAATGCTAGCGCAACAACAACCTAAGAAAAGTTATGGAAATCGCTTCTAAAAAAACAACCTCACCTTTGACCATATTTGGCAATCAAGGTGAGGCATTCACGGTAGAATGGCTTAAAAAAAATCAGTATACGATTCTTGCCTGCAATTATCGTACCAAATATGGTGAAATTGATATTATCGCACAACAAAAAGATGTCATTGCCTTTATAGAAGTAAAATTACGCTCATGCAATTATTTTAATCTTTCAGAAGTTATTACCTACTCAAAACAAAAAAAGATTATTGCAACCGCACAACATTATTATTTACATTATCTACAAGACAAAGGTCCTTTAATTTTGCGCTTCGATGTTGCCTTATTGCACACACAAAACGATGCGTTTTCTTTGGAATATATACCCAACGCTTTTACCAAACGAAGTAACTGGTAACACACATGAAACTATTAAAATATGAATTGGTACAACGCAGCATTACAGCATTGGTGCTCAGTTTTTTTGGCATCTATATTTTCTTTTTTCTTCCTGCTTGGTGCTTTTCACTGCTCATTTTCCTAGCAGGTCTCTACACAGTTCTTAATGAAATGCCCCGCTTAATTCCCTACAAAGGCATATTGTTTTGGCTCATAGCGTTTTTCTATCCCATTATTCCATTTCTCATGGTCATAGCCCTTAACCAACAATCTGACTATCGCATGCTCGTTTTTGTTGCAATTCTTGCTGTTTGCGCAAATGATATCGGCGCTTATTGTTCAGGAAAAATGTGGGGAAAACACAAAATATATCCTGCAATAAGCCCCAAAAAAACGTGGGAAGGATTTATCGGCGGATTTTTTTTCACCGTAAGCACACTCATATGTTTTGCCTTCATTACTCATAAAAAAGTTGATTTCGGCACCCTTATCATACTAAGTTTTCTCTTTTCGTTCATTGGAACAAGTGGCGATTTCTTTGAATCTTGGTTAAAGCGCAAAGCAAAAGTTAAAGATAGCGGAACGCTTCTGCCTGGGCATGGCGGATTGCTTGATCGTTTTGATAGTCTTTTATTTGTCATTATTTTTGTATTTTTTTGTAAGGAATTGTTAGTAAAAAAACTTTTATAAGAGGCAAAAAATGAAATTTCTAGTTTATATTTTCTATGCATTCTTGTTCTTACCAGTCTTTCTCATACAAACCATGGAAAAAGAAATTGAGATTTTTCAACCAAAATCATTACAAGAACTATGCATAAAATCATTTTATGCAAATTATCCCCAAGGTAAGAAAAAAAACAATAACAATAAAGGGGCTGATAAAACTTTTTCTTCAGAAAATATTAATAATCTCAATAAAAAACTTCCCCTCGAACTGTACCCAAACATCGCATATCATGTTTTAAAAACCAAAAAAATTGCCATGCATCGCAAATATGCAATCATTTGTTTCTTGAGAGATCATCCAGCTAAACTGAATGAACAATCAAAAAAAATACTACAGTTTTTTGCTCGCTTTATTGATGGTAGGAATTATTATTGCAGTCGATTATTATCAGTTGCTCTTAAAAACACGGTTGAACCATACATATTTAACTATCTATTACAAAGTGGTGAAAAGCCTGACAATCTCATCGTTTGGCACCTTATTGGTGATGAACAACATCATCCAAATATCCATAATTATATGATCGAAAAATTAGCTTTTTTGCTTAAAGAAAATCCGCCCCTTGAACCTAAAAATCAAAATTCAGAAATAATGCCTCTAGAATATGCACAAGATATGCTCAAGCGTTGGAGCGATAAAAAGGGCACAAGTTCATTTGAAGAACAAGAAATTGAAAAATATAAAGATTTTTATACCCAAGTTGTCGCTTTATTCAATACATACTCACAAAAAGTAGAATAGATCGTTCTATTAGATTGTTTTATTTTCTATATTTGTTACCATTATTCCTAGTTTTTTACATAACTATTTATTTTTTTTATTATTTTCTTTAAGAAAGACAACTTTTATGAATTTATTTTCTGTTATAATTTTTGTGTTCTTATTTTTACCCATTCATCTTCACGCAATGGATTATCCTGGTGTATCTAACATAAAACAACAAATCCATTTTTCTCCATCTCGTCCAACAATTACTTCTTCGCATCAAATAAAACAAACACCTAACAAAGCAACACCGATGAACAAGAAAAAAATCAACTAATTTTGATTCTCTTTTTTTCATAGCATATCTATTTTCTTAAGAGTACAAATAAAAGCAAAAAATTAATGACATACAACGCTGTGCACAAAATGCACAGTGATTTAATTCTAAAATAAAGCAAATAAGCAAGAAAACACGACATAACACAACCACCAAGAACAATAACCATAAGAAATGGTTTGAGCTGCAACATCCCCAAAATAAAAATCAAAGCATAAAATATAAGTGCAAGCAATGCATTCGAAACATAAAAAAGTGACGCATAAAAACTTTTCATTGGCTTTGTACACGAAATTTTATCAGAAATATCACACATTGGTTTATAGTGTGGCATTTTTTTTACTTTTTGCTCGAGTAAATAAGTATATAATGAAATTCCAAAACCGAGCACAGAAAGAATCATAACGTCAATCATCATATTTTTATCCTTTTTTTAAATACTGATCTTTTTTGTTGTACCATAAATACACCATGCAAACCAAGCTTTTAAAAAATTAATTTTTCAACATGAACTCAATAGATAAAAGCATCTGATCAAATTAATCGAAATGTCATTGCGAGCCAACGTTGTTGGCGTGGCAACCCAGATTATAATGTTCTAATAAATAAAATTCCTAAAATCAAAAATTTATTGAATCAATAAATCAAACCAATAAGAAAAAATAAAAAGAATTTTATAATCTGGGTTCCCACGGCACAATGTGCCTCGGAATGACATTTCGGTACATTGTTAGTTACATTTGATTATTAAGCACTCTAAATTTTTCGTCTGATTCATGTTATTCAATAATATCTTAATGCAAACTTTTTAGTATTTCAGCTTCATTAAAGTATATTTTTTGGTCAAACACAATTTGATAATGATCGGGACCCTTACCCAGAAGGACAATGATACTTTTTTCATGAGAAAGTGAATATGCTTTTTTTATTGCATTGGCACGATCAAGCTCAATACTAATTTTATACATGAGTGATTGATCAACTCCTTCAATCATTTCCTGCACAATTTGAGCAGGATCTTCTGAACGAGGATTATCGGTGGTGAATATAACCTCATCAGCATAGTGAGCTGCTAAAGCACCCATAACAGGACGTTTAGCCTTATCTCGATCGCCACCTGCACCACACACAACAATCATATGTTCAGAAAGCTCTCGAAGTGTCTTTAATACTGAAGAATAAGAAAATGGATTATAAGCATAATCAATAAATGCACCTGCACCATTAGGCATAGAAATCAATTCTAATCTTCCTGGAACAAAATCAAAACTCGTTAACGCACAGATAGAAGCCTCAAACGAATTACCTAAAGTATGGCATACTGCCAAGGCACCAAGAATATTATATACATTAAATCGTCCAATAAGCACTGATGAAAAAGAAAATCTTTGATCAGAGTGATGAATAACACCTTGTGTTCCTTCCAAGGAACATGAAACAGCCGAAACACAATATGAAGCCTGTTGATCACGACAACTAATACTCAAAAAATCAGAATTTTTTGTTAATAAAGGAGCACACCATTGATCATCAGCATTAATAACAACGGATGCATGATTCTTACGATGCTCAAAGAGCGAACATTTAGCATGAAAATATTCTTCCATCGAAGTATAAAACTCTCCATGTTCATGATTGAAGTTAGTAAAAAGAATAACATCAAATTCTATACTATGCACACGATTAAGCGAAAGCGCTTGTGCAGCGACTTCCATGATAACGTAATCGATGTTTTCTAAAACACATTGTTGCAAAAAAACATGTAAATAATCTGGCTGTTGTGTGGTTAATTGTGTTGAAAAAATTGTCTCAAGAATTTTATTATGAACAGAACTTAACAAAGCAGTTCTATAACCCAATGTTCGCAAGAGATGCTCAACAAGAAAAGACGATGTCGTTTTACCAACTGTTCCGGTAATTGCAATAATTTTTAATTTTTTTGCCGGATAATCAAGAGCTTGTGCACTCAATTCTGCCAAAGCCTTACGCGTTTCTTCAACATACACAAGAGTCGCCTTGTTATGAGCAATCATCATCAATAGTTCATGGGGCAATTGAGTGTCTTGCTGAACGACAATAGTTTTTGCACCACGTTCCAGCGCTAATGGAATAAATTGCACACCGTTTTGCTTCATGCCTTGTATGGCAACAAATGTTGAACCAACGCCAACATAATCGGTATGGCAGGTAACGGGAAATTGTGAAGGTAATGTTGTCATTGCATCACGTAATTATTTACTACGTTGAATATACTCTGCCAATCCTTTTTTGAGATACGGCAATAAACATAAAATTGCAAAAATATTAATAATAAGAAGAAACGCACTAATAATATCTGCCAAGTTCCACACCAAATCAACTTTTACTAATGCACCAAGAAAGGTTAAAAAACAAAATATTAAATTACCAACAATGAGATACTTGCCTTTGGTCAAAAACAGCCAACAGTTACGAGCAATATACGCATACGTAACCAAAACGCCTAAACCAAAGCTCACTGATAAAAAGGTAACAATCCAACCACCAAAGGCACCGAAAACCGTTTCATAGGCAGAAATAGTGAGATCAAGACTTGTTTTTCCATTATTCCAAACACCACTTGCAACAAGCATGAGAGCAATTGAAAAACAAACTAAATTGGCACTAATAAAAGTACCAAGCATTGACATGATGCCATCCTTAGCCGGTTCAGTGCTTCCTGAACCACCAAAAATTACAGCAGCTGTTCCTAAGCCTGCTTCAGTTGCATTAAGAGTGCGAGAAGTTCCAAATCTAATTGCTTGTTGCACTGAATAACCAAAAGCACCACCCGCAATCGCTCCTGGCGTTAATCCCGCTTTTAAAATTAATATGAGCGCAGGAATTAAAGCAGCATAATGATATGCTAAGATAATAAGTGCTGAAAGAAAAAATACACCCACTTTCACCGGAACAATTGCATCAGAAACTTTAACGATGCGCTTTGCCCCACCAAAAATCACATATAACATAAAAAGCAATAAACAAATTGCAATAATGAGTGGCTGTACACCAAAAATATGCACAAATCCCAGTTGAATAGTGTTTGCTTGCATGGCATTACCCGTAATAAGAGCATAAGCAAAACAAAATGCAGCATACACATACGGAAGAAATTTTTTACCAGGAATTTTACTCAAATAGACCATCGGCCCACCAACCAATCCACCGCCAATATGTTGCACCCCAAAAGCAGTACTAAGGTACACTTCACAATAACGAATTGCCATACTGAACAATCCGAACACAAACATCCAAACTGCTGCGCCAGGTCCGCCAGAATATACAGCAGTTGCCATACCACCAATGCTGCCATTTCCTAAACTTGCACTAAGAGCATTAACAAAAGCCTGAAAAGGAGTCATATCTCCTTGAGCTCCTTCCTTAACAGCCCCAGGAACTAACAATAACTTCCAAGCCTTGCAAAAATAACGAATTTGTACACCTTTAAGAGCAATAGTAATAATAGAGGCAGCAAGAAAAAAGAGAATAATAAGTGGCCAATTCCATAAAAAATCATTAATCGCCATGGCATATATATTGAGGGTATCCAACATTATCAAAATCCTTTCATCTAAAAAAAATTCACCAACTAACATGGTGTCTTTTTAATACTTTTTATTCAATATGAAAGAGTATACAATAAAATACAATTGAATTATATACAAAGCTCTTAAACACTCTTGTTGAAAGACAAAATACATGAAATTTTTAGCCTTGGATCTTGGAGATCAATGGGTCGGATCAGCACTTTCAGATTCTCTTGGTTTTTTTGCAAGACCATTTAAAACAGTAAAAGCTCATGAACTAGAACAATTTCTTATTGATCTTTTTGCACAAGAAGAAATTCCAACGATAATTTTAGGATATCCTAAAACAATGAAGGGCACTGAGAGTGAACAAACAAAAAAAATAATAGAAACAAAAAAAACACTTGAAGAGAAATTTTCTGAAAAAAAATGGCTTTTATGGGATGAGCGACTAAGCAGTAAAAGAGCAAGTTCATTAAAAAAAGCGGTATCAAAAGAAGAAAAAATAAAAGCACATTCAATTGCAGCGGCATTTATTTTAGAATCTTATCTAACTTTTTTACATTACTCTGATAAAAGTACAAAAGAAAAAGGAGAGGAATAAAATATTCCTCTCCTAAAAAAACTCAGATTAAAACGCGAGATTAGAACCTACTGCAACTCCAGCTCCTGGTGGTTGCACTTGCCCAGTAGCAGGAAGATAGCTTCCTATAGTATTTCCCGTTGCTAGATTATAAAATATATCTCCAGCAGGATTACAATTAAAACCATATGCTCCATTAAATTCTGCAATAGAATACTGAATATTAGCAATTTCAGAAGCCGGATTAGTAAAGAACCCTGAATTTACATTTCCACTTGCTTTGCAATAGGTTGCAATACCTTGTTGACCGGCTCCTCCAAGAAAGGCAATTCCTGAACCACCATTGTCAAAAGCATTACATAAGTCAAGAAATATACCTGCTCCATTTACTCGAATTCCATCGTTAAAATTGTTAAAAGCCTGACACCTAAGAAGAGAAGCATTAGCTCCTGTAACCCCAATGCCTATTTCTGTGCAATTTTGCGCTCTACAATCAGTCAAAGAAGCATCACTGCTCGCAATAATAAAACCACCTGAAGTACTTCCGGCAAGAGATGCTATACAAGTAGCACTACAATTGGTGAGTGCATTACTTACTGATATAACTTCAAAACCGACACCAATGCCACCAGATGAATTTACATTATTTACCTGACAATCAAGATATTCTGAACAAGCAGATAAGAAACCTGAAATAAAAGCAATTGCTTGCAAAGGTCCCGTTATATTATTAACAAAACAACCTTTGTAAAAACTATTAGGTGAAGAAACATTAAAAGCATTTACTGTCGTAGCACTTGATAAATTTACTGCTGAACACTTAGTGAAAATACTATCGCCACCCGTTACAGAGAAGCCAATTAATGCTGTTGTTGTTCCTGCTTTTGTTAATCCATTCACCACACACTTATAAAATTCATTATTTGCCGCTGACGCTTGGAACCCAGATACATTCTGTGTTGCTCCAGCACCAGAAAGATTCATTACAACACAATCTGAGAATATATTACTGCCAGGAGTTGTTCCACCACTGAATATTCCTGTAACACCGCTCGTAGCGGTGATATTTTTTATAACACATGATTTAAACGTGTTATAAAAACCAGCAACTTGATTTATTCCTATACAAGATGTTCCTGTTGCGTTATTAACCATACATGAATCAAGGAGAGAATTTTGTAAATTAGCAAATCTAAAACCTGAAATTAACGCACTCATATTGGTACATGCTACATGATCAAAGACGCAGTCAAGAGCTACTCCCACAACATCGACGCCCACTCCTACACATTGATCAATAGCTACCTTTGATAGTGTAGTTGCAGATGGCGTTGTTAACGATATCCCAAAGCCAGCGCCATTTTGAATTGATATGTTGCTCAAAGTTCCCTGAACGTCATTAGTGAGCACAATACCAACACCAACTGAATTTTCAACAATTAGATGATCAATTGAAAGAGTTGTATCATTGGTATTCGAAACAGCGTTTAAGCAATTTTGTACATACACATTACGTATTGAAGTGCCAATGCTTCCAGTTGAACTAATAGCGCTTACTGCTGGGGAATTGGTAAACGAAACATTATTAATTGCAGTATTATTATTTGATGTCAATATAACACCAAGGGCACTCGTGATATAACCATTTCTAATAGTACGATTCGTACCAGCCAAAACAGAAATACTTCCTGTTGAAACAGCATGACCGTTAAGATCTAACACAACATCATCTGCCACAATAATAAACGATCCACTCACATCATTGGCAAGACAGTAAGAACCTGGTTGTGTGATAATAGTTCCCACTGTTAATGATGTTGAAAAACAGGCAGCAATAGCATCAATAGTGGTGATCGTTGCAACAAAATCAGCATTCAAGATACTGAATGTCGCTTGAAATTCTAGATTAATAGTAGTACAACATGCAAATAATTGAGCCTCTAAGGAATTTAATAGCTGACTAATACTTGTTAAATCGCATGCTCCAGGACCAACTATCGGTTTACCTATAGCTTCACGAGGAGCTTTTGTTAATTCTTGCAACAACTCGCTGTATCCTTCAAGCAATAGTGGATATGCTTCCAACAAATCATTCACATACAATGAACCATTGTTTTCTTCCAATTGTCCACAACAACGAATTAATGCCCGTAATGCCCCATGAGCTGATTGTATGTCACTTTCATTCTTAATTTTTTTATTAACAAGATCTACCATAAATGACTGTATTACTTCGTCAACGGCGATCTTTTCTTGCTCACGATCAAGAGAAACAGCTGATTTTTCACTATCAACCGGCACAATCTGGCTAAAACTACCGACTAGAAAAAATAATAACAAAAATTTTGATACGTTCTTCATATGTATGCGCTCTCTCTTTTTTAATTTTTTAATCTATCAAAACTATCTTTTTTATTGTACGTACATGATCAATACTCCTTTCTCACTTTCACGACCATTAACAATTGTATAAAATACATGAATTTTTTATATAATTGCAAGAAAAATAATAAAAAAAACGGGTAGGAGGGAGCATTTTACTGATCCCGTCCTCCCATAAATATTATTTCTTAAACAAGCCCTTAATTACTCAAATTAGAACCTACAGCAACCGTTGCGCCTACAATTTGAACATTTCCAATACCACCATTATAATTTCCGCCTGCATTTCTTACTGCATAATTATAAAGGATTGCAGCAGCACTATTCAGATCAAAGCCAACACCGCCATTATATTCTGCAATACAATATGCTGCATTAACAACTTCTGTACCAACGCTACACAAAAATCCTTGATCTGTATTTCTATTTGCTTTGCAATAGTTTAAATCAGCTGTTGTACTAGCCCCTCCTGAGAAATTAAATCCTATATCATTATTAAAAGAATTACATCTATCTAATGATAGTTCTGAACTTAAAGAACTAAAACCAGCACTTCCAGCAGCCCCTGTTGTACAAATAACACTACAATTGGTGCATGAATTATTTGTCGCTACAATTTCAAAGCCAGCACTAATGCCACCAGATGAATTTACATTATTTACGTGACAATCAAAATATTCTGCGCAAGTAGAGTCAATAAACGAAAGAAAAGCGATTGCTTGTGAAGGTCCCGTTATATTATTAACAAAACAACCTCTGCAGACACTATTAGCTGAAGAAATATTGAACCCATCTACTATCGTGGTACCGGATAAATTTACTGCTGAACAATTAGTTAAAATAGTATCGCCACCAGCTATAAGGAAGCCAACTAATGATGTCGATGCTCCTGCTTTTGTTAATCCATTCACCACACAATTATAAAATTCATTATTTGCCGCGTTCGCTTGGAACCCAACAGTATTCAACGTTGATCCAGCACCAGAAAGATTCATTACAACACAATCTGAGAATATATTGCTGCCAGGAGTTGTTCCGTCACTGAATATTCCTGTAACACCACTCGTAGCGGTGATATTTTTTATAACGCATGATTTAAACGTGTTATAAAAACCAGCAAGGTGATTTATGCCTATAGAAGCGAATCCTGTTGCGTTATTAACCACACATGAATCAAGGAGAGAATTTTGTAAATTAGCAAATCTAAAACCTGAATTTAACAAACTCATATTGGTGCATGCTACATGATCAAAGACACATTCAAGAGCTGTTCCCACAACATCAACGCCCACTCCTACACATTGATTAATAGTTGACGCTGATACTTTAGTCGCAACAGGGCTTGTTAACGATATACCATATGATGAGCCATTGTTAATGATAACATCACTTAATATTCCTTGATTACAACTGGTTAAGGTAATACCAACATGAAGTGAATTTTCAATGGTCAAATTGTTAATTAAAAGGCTAATATCATTAGTGTTTGAAACACCACGCAAACAATTTTGTACATACACATTAAGTATTGCAGTACCAATACTTGACGTTGCCGTAATAGCGCTTACTGCAGGACAATTAGTAAATGAAATGTTATTAATTTCAGTATTAGTATTTGAGGTTAACACAATACCATTATTAGAGTTGTTGATATTACCATTTTTAATAGTACGATTCGTACCTGTTAACACAAAAATACCACCGGTTGAAACGGCATGAGAATTAAGATCTAAAACAACATTATTTGCTGTTATGGTAAATGATCCAACAATATCATTACTAAGACAATAATAACCCGGTTGAGTAATATTCGTACCAGCAGTTAACGGTGTTACAACGCATGCTGAAGCAAGTGCATTAATTGCAGTAAATGTTCCATTAAAACCAGCAAGAATCGTCCATGTTTGTTGAAATTCATTCGTTATATTGGTACAACATGCATTAAGTGCAGTAAATGTTCCATTAAAACCATTCGTTATAATCGTTGTGGTACTATTATTACTAATTGCCGTGGTAATGGTTGTGCTTAAACTAGCAAGAATTGTCCATGTCGCTTGAAAATCATTTGAAATATTAGTACAGCATGCATTGAGTGCAGTAAATGTTCCTTGCTGGCTTATTACTATTTCACTTACAAGAGCCGTCAACGTTGATACGGTTGACTCTAATAATGAAACAGTTGCTACAATTGAAGTTGCACTTTGAACTAAAGCATTCACAACCACTGTCAATGTATTGGTTGCTTCTTCAATTAAAATAGCAGCTGTATTAATCGTTGAGAGACTTTGATTAATATCAAAAAGTATTGAAAATGTTTGCGCAAAATCAGCTTGTATTTGTGCACAGCAAGTAGTTAATTGCGTACTTAAAGCATTTAATAAAGCTCTAATGCCTGATAAATCACAGGTTGCAGGACCCGCTACACCATTGTGTGGATTGCCTTGACGAGGTGCCTTAGTTGATTCTCCTAAAAGCTCATTATATCCTTCCACCAATAAAGGATATGCTTCCAATAAATCATTGACACATAATAAATCTTTTTTTTCTTCCAATCGATCGCAACAACGGATTAATGCCTGCAATGAAATGTCATCTGGATTTACTGTTACTTCATTTTTAATTTTTTTCTCAACAAGACCGACAATAAATGCTTGTACTACTTCATCAACCACAATCTCTTCTTGCCCATCAACAAGAATAATAGCGGGACATTCATTTACTTCTTTATAATCCGTACACGCTGATTGATTAAAAAAACCAACAACAAAAAATAACAACAAAATTTTTGATACTTGCTTCATTCTTCTTTCTTTCTTTTTTTAATTTTTTTACATTACTCTAAACTCTTTTTTTTAAATTTTTTCCTCTTTCTTGTTTTAAAGATATAAACAACTCTACAAAAAATACATCAACTATCCCTACCTTTTCAAGAAAAATAATAAAAAAAAAGGTGAGAACAATTCGAAAATCGTTCTCACCTTTTTAATTCTAAAAAATGATCTTAATTAAAATCTATTTCTTGGAGGTCTTGGAGAGCCCCAACCACTACCGCCACCGGTACGGTTGCCGCCTCTATCGCCACCAAAACGATCGCCTCCAGTTCTAGGACCACGAGCTTCAGGTGCGCGTGCTTCATTAACTCTGAGGGCTTGTCTTTCTAATTCGTAACCATTTAATTCGGCTATTGCTTGCTGAGCTTCAGCTGTAATAGGCATATCAACAAATGCAAATCCACGGGTATCACCGGTAAATTTGTCTTTGATGATCTTAACTGACGAAACTTCGCCTTTTCCAGCAAATAATTGTCTTAACATGTCTTCTGTCACAGAACGTGCAACATTGCCAACGTATATGTTCATAGGTATATAAACTCACAAAAAAAAATTAAAAAATGAAACTCAACAAATAATATTAACCTTACTGAAAAACCAGCCTTTCGTCAAGAATTAATATGATATACTATATTAATAACACTAATCCTAGCTAATAAATGATAAAAAGTCCAATTTAAAACTCATAAATGATTTTCAAAACACCTAATATTGCATATTGTGAAATATTTTTTTTAATTTAGTCAATAAAAGAAGTTTTGACCTGCAAATTGAGTAACTTTTTAATTTTGATATACTTTAAAAAAATCTCTTGTCTAGTCTCTTGCCAAAGGAATACTATACCTGCTTTACTAGATAATGTACCTTTTAAAAAATTTAATATATTCAAGCAATATACCTAATAGCCTTGGAGATTACCAAATGATTGCACAAATTTTAGCAAAAATTATGGGTACAGCAAATGTACGCCAATTAAAAAAGCTAAGGCCTATAGTCGAAAAAATAAACAATTTAGAAAAAACTATAAGCAGCCTCACCAATGAACAATTAACAGCCAAAACTAATGAATTTCGAGAAAAATTAAGTCAGGGCAAAACACTTGATGATATTTTGCCAGAAGCATTTGCTGTTGTTCGTGAAACAGCCAAGCGTGAATTAGGGCAACGCCATTTCGATGTTCAGCTTATTGGCGGCATCGTACTCCATCAAGGTAAAATTGCCGAAATGAAAACAGGTGAAGGCAAAACATTAACAGCCACACTACCCCTCTATTTGAACGCATTAACCGGTAAGGGTGCTCATTTAATCACGGTGAATGATTATCTGGCACGCCGAGATGGCACATGGATGACTCCTATTTTTAATCGTTTAGGCCTTACGGTTGGCATTTTACAAAATCAAATGAGCGATCAAGAGCGTAAAGCTGTTTATAACGCTGATATTGTCTACGCCACCAACAATGAACTTGGCTTCGATTACCTGCGCGATAACATGAAATTCAGATTAGAAGATTATGTACAACGAGAGTTACACTATGGCATTGTCGATGAAGTTGACTCAATTTTAATCGATGAAGCACGAACACCCCTTATTATTTCAGGTTCATCAGATAAAAGCAGTCAATTATATGCACAAGCAAATTCAGTGATACCACGCCTCAAACAAGGTGAAGATTTTGAAGTTGACGAAAAAGCCCGCTCGGTACAATTAACAGAGTCAGGTGTTGATAAGGTTGAAGCAGCATTTCATATCGATAATCTCTATGCCATTGAACATTTGACGCTTTTACATCATATTAACCAGGCATTACGCGCGCACATACTCTTCAAAAAAGACGTTGACTATGTGGTAAAAGATGACGAAGTACTTATTGTTGATGAATTCACCGGCCGCATCTTACAGGGACGCCGCTATAGTGACGGTTTACACCAGGCAATTGAAGCAAAAGAAGGCGTTACCATTGAACGCGAAAGTCAAACATTAGCATCAATAACCCTACAAAACTTTTTCAGACTCTATAGTCGATTAGGTGGTATGACAGGAACTGCTTTAACAGAGGCCGAAGAATTTCATAAAATCTATAAACTCGATGTTGTTTCAATTCCCACCAATCAACCAATGATTCGTCTTGATAAACCTGATCTCATTTTTTTAACAAAAGATGCAAAATACAATATTATTGCCCAAGATGTTAAAGAACGTTATGAAAAAGGCCAACCTGTCTTAATTGGTACTATTGCCATTGAAACATCTGAATATTTAAGCAATATTCTTAAAGCTCATGGCATTCCCCATGAAGTTCTTAATGCAAAACAGCATCAAAGAGAAGCTGAAATCATTGCAAATGCCGGAAAATCTGGTCATGTTACTATTGCAACCAATATGGCTGGACGGGGAACCGATATAAAATTAACCCCTGATTCAATCAATGCTGGCGGATTATATATTTTAGGCACCGAACGACATGAAAGTCGTCGTATTGACAATCAATTACGCGGTCGCTCTGGACGCCAAGGCGATCCTGGAGAATCACGTTTCTATATTGCTTTGAACGATGAATTAATCAGAGTTTTTTCTGGCGATCTTATTGAAAAGAATATGCGCCGCGTCGGCATGAAAGAAGATGAAACAATCGAATCACGATTTATTTCAAAAACAATTGAAAATTCACAAGAAAAGGTTGAAAAACGCAATTTTGATATTCGTAAGCATTTACTTGAATATGATGATGTCTTAAATCAACAGCGCATTGTCGTGTATGGGTATCGTCGATCAATTTTAGAAGGCAACCAAGAAATTTATGATCTTGTACGTGACTTAATAAGCCAATCAGTACATGACATGATCATTGAATTTTGTTCTGCAAAAAATGTTTCAGTTGAATGCTTCAACAACATGCTTAAACCTTTGAGCGTGATGACAGGATTCTCAATTGAAGATCTACAAAAAGAAGGCTTTAATACTAAAAATTCAGAAACTCTTGAGACTGATATCACCAATTTCTTACTCATGAAATATGAACTTTACCGCAATCAGCAAAAAGGCGAAATGATCCAAGAAGCTGAACGTTGGCTTATGCTTGAAACATTGGATAATGCTTGGAAACAACACATGCTCAATTTAGGCCACCTCAAAGAAGGTATTGAACTGCGCAGTTGGGGTCAAAAGAATCCTTTAATTGAATATAAGCGCGAAGCATTTGCCATGTTCCAAGAAACAATGCAACAAGTAAGATGGGATATTGTGCATCACATTTTCCATTTGAATCTTGAACGCTTTAATCAAACTGAACTCGAAACCAAACGCCGACGTGAACTTGATGAACTTAATTTGATCTCTTCAAATATGGGTGATAATGAAAGCCCAAAAACGGTGGAACGTAAAGAAGATAAAGTTGGCAGAAATGATCCATGCTCATGTGGGTCTGGTAAAAAGTATAAAAAATGTCACGGATAAAAAATAGTTTTCTTTTTTTACTGTTTTTTTGTTTTTATACATCTTTAGAAAGTATGGAGCGATTTAAAAAGTCGCTCCCTTTGATCTCTAAAAAAGCCACTTCAAATAATTCAACCAACGATCTTGATCATACTCTAGCTTTAGCGCGCAAAAATCATGATTTCAGCATCATTGCACAATTACCTTGTATCATTAAAAACGGTTCACCACAAAAGATAAAAAAAACAAATAAAGCAATTCGACGCCATTTTCTAAAAAGAATCGACAAAGCTACATCACAAGAAAAATTAATGGCTTTGCATAGAGAAATCTTAGAAAAAATAGATTTTATTGAAAATACCCATGAATATGAATTACTTGGCCAAAGCCTTTATAACAAATGGCATGAGATTTATAAAAGATAGTTATCATTTATTTTTTTATAAATCTCATAAAATGAAGTATCAGATTTACATAGCGCTTAGTAGTTGATTTACATAAAAAACAGATAAAAATCCTGAAAAAATGAAGGGATAATCTTAACTAAACTTTAATGCATTGTTCATCAATAGCTATTTTATAACTAGCGAGCCATAGTTGTTTACAAGTATCAATTTTATCCAACTGACTTATCAGTTTTTCATAAAAAACAAAATCTTCATTATTCGTTGTTCTATTGAGAACCTGATTATAACATTGAACATAGTTGCGCAATTGCCATTCAAATTCATCTAATAATTGAATATCACGAACAAGTGTTTGATCTTCTAGGGCACAATTCAACTCACCGTCATATTGCGCAAAATAATGTTGTACAAAATTATGAATACGCCGTTTCTTTTCTGACAACGGTTCCATTTCTGACAACAATACCGGCGTTTCAGAACAATACCTTTGTTGTATATTTTTCATAAAATTGTCACTTTGTTCAATACTGTTTTCAGCTTCTTTTCGCCATCCTTCTGCTGTTTTCATTCTGCATTCATCATTATTGTAATAATTTGCCGTCTCGGTAATCTGAAAAACTAAACATAACACCAGGCAAAGTGTTGTTTTAATATTATTTTCTGTCATTTTTATTTACTTTCAATAATTTGATAATAAAAATATATATCATATTTTACATAAAAAAATAAAATTTATATATAAAAATTATGCTATAATTATTGTTTTAAAGGCTTTATTAAAGAAGGGTTATTATAATTAATTTTGTTTCTAAGCCACATTTGATTATTTTTTGCTTTTTCAGAAGCTCTTTGATCTTCACTTTTTAACTTCTTTGAAAGATTTTTATTTTGATGATGTTTAGCTTTTTCCAAAACACGTAACAAAATAGTATTTTCTGCACTATTTTTACTTCTAATATATTCTAAATCTTTAGATTGTTGCATACAAAAACTTGAAACAACAAATAATCCTGCAAAAAAACTTAGTGCCGTCTTTTTCATAAATTTCTCATATAATTTTTGTGATTGTTTAACTAAACAATGAAATGATATATTTTTTTAAAAATCTTGTAAAACATAAAGAAGGAGAATTATAAAGATTTTTGATAGGTTTCTAGCGCTAATTTTTGTATGTCACGCACGTGTATTGATGGCCTTTTTAAGGCAATAAATTCTAAGGCTTCCTCTATCGATTTTCCTTGTTTGATAAAATATGCTGCAACAAGTGTTGGCGCCCGACTATGACCATTTTGACAATGTACATAAATTTTTTTCTTCATTTTTACAAATTTTTCAAGAGAATAAACCCCAAAATTCAACTGTTCTTGGGTAGGCGCTAAATCATTTTTTACAGGAAGCCAAACATAAAAATTAACACCAAAGGGTTCATCTACGCTCTCACCTTCGACGGATATATCAACTTCGATATTTTGAGATAGTAACAATGCAGCAAAATGTTCTTTGCAACATTTATTTGTACCAATATATATTCCATCAGAGATGTAATTATATTCTAATATTTTAATTGGGCTATGTTGATCCATATTTAATTCCTTTATCTGCAGGCATTACTTCATAATTTTTTATTGTTGTATACCATTCTAAAGTTCTTCGTATGCCATCTTGCAAAGAAATTTTTGCTTGCCAACCTAAAGCATGAAGTTTATCAACATTAAGTAATTTTTGTGGTGTTCCATCAGGTTTTGTTGTATCAAAAACAAGCTTTCCCTTAAAACCAACAATTTCTTTAATCAGATAAGCAAGATCAGCGATTGAAATATCTTGACCAACACCAATATTAATTGGTTCAGAGGATGAATACTGTTGCATAAGAAATACAGCAGCGTCAGCCAAATCATCAACAAACAGAAATTCACGTAATGCTTTGCCCGTTCCCCAAATAGTTACTTGCTCGGCATCCGTACTCCATGCATGATGCATTTTTGCCAGTAAAGCAGGAAGAACGTGTGAAGTTTCCAAATCAAAATTATCACCAGGTCCATATAAATTTGTTGGCATGCAAGAAATAAAATCGGTGCCATATTGCTTGTTATATGACTGACATAAATTAATACCGGCAATCTTTGCAATTGCATAGGGTTCATTTGTTTTTTCCAAAGAACCGGTTAATAAATACTCTTCACAAATCGGTTGTAAACAATTACGAGGGTAAATGCACGAAGAACCTAAAAAAAGTAATTTTTTTACACCAAAACGATAAGCCGCGTGAATGATATTAGCGCTAATCATAAGATTTTCATAAATAAATTGTGCAGGAAAATCACTATTTGCTTTTATACCACCAACTTTTGCCGCTGCCAAAAAAACATATTCAGGACGATGCTCAGAAAAAAAAGTTTGTACTGCATTTTGATCGCACAAATTAAGTTCATCAACAGTTTTATAGAGTAAATTATGATACCCATCTGTTTGCAACTTTCTCATTAATGCTGAACCAACAAGCCCAGTATGCCCAGCGATATATATTCTCGCATTTTTATTCATAAATATTCCCATTGATATTGGTGAGATTGATGTAAAGGTGCATTTGATACTTTTCCCGATGCTCGTAATTCTGCTGCAACAAGCTCACAATCATGATCAACCATTAAAGCAACCAATCCATCAAAATCCATTTTAGGTTGCCAACCTAATTGTTGAAAAGCTTTGCTTGCATCACCAATTAAAAGATCAACTTCTGTCGGTCTAAAATAATGTTCATCAATCACCACAATTTCTTTTTTTGTTGCACTATCAATGCCACGTTCATGAACACCGGTACCTTGCCAGATCACCTTAATACCAACACGCGCAAAAGCTTTTTGAACAAACTCTCGAACCGTATACGTTTTACCCGTTGCAATAACAAAATCTTCCGCCTTATCTTGTTGCAACATCAGCCACATCGCTTCAACATAATCTTTTGCATAACCCCAATCACGTTTTGCATCTAAATTACCCAAATATACAGTATCTTGAATCCCATATTTTATACGAGCAACAGCACGAGTAACTTTTCTGGTGACAAATGTTTCACCGCGCATTGGTGATTCATGATTAAAAAGAATCCCATTGCAAGCATACATATCATATGCTTCACGATAATTTACGGTGATCCAATAGGCATATAATTTTGCAACGCCGTAGGGCGAACGAGGATAAAAGGGGGTTTTTTCAGTTTGAGGAATTTCATTACTATTGCCATAAAGTTCACTCGTGGAAGCTTGATAGAATCGTGTTTTTACCGTTAATCCGAGTAATCGAATTGCTTCTAAAATACGCAAAGTTCCTAAAGCATCAGCATTTGCTGTGTATTCTGGCGTTTCAAATGAAACACGAACATGACTTTGTGCCGCTAGATTATAAATTTCATCAGGTTGAATTTCTTGAATGATTCTGATCAAGTTGGTTGAATCGGTTACATCACCATAATGTAAAATAAAATTATGATTATCATACTCATGTGAATCTTGGTAAATATGATCAATACGTGAAGTATTAAACGAAGAAGATCGTCGCTTTAAACCATGAACTTGATAACCCTTATGCAATAAAAATTCAGATAAATAAGCGCCATCTTGACCGGTAACACCGGTTATTAATGCTTTCTTCATAACTCTCTTTCCAATTTTTAAAGATACTGATCAAGATTTTTTTTCTTTAGCTCTTGTACTATTAATTTAACTTTTTCTGCTTCAGATCGTTTCACAATTAAGAGTGCATCAGGTGTTTCAACAACACATACATCATCAACACCAAGTAATGCAACCATTTTTCCCGATGAAGATGAAATCAAATTGTTGTGTGCATCAATCTCAATAACATTTCCCCGTGCATTTTTTGATTGTGCTTCTTGTTGTAATGCCAAAAATATTTCTAAATTACCAACGTCAGACCATTCAAAATCAACAGGAACAACATAAATTTTATCGCTTTTTTCCATAAGAGCATGATCAATCGAAATTGATGGCAATGACAGGTAATCATTTTTATCGCCCGAAAGAATATAGTTTTGCATGCCGGCATAAAGCTCTGGTGCATATTTTTGGTACTCACGCAAAAAAACAGAAACACGGCCACAAAAAATGCCGATATTCCAAAGCATTGATTGCATCGAACAATAGATTTGTGCAACTTCAAGAGATGGTTTTTCATGAAATTTTAAAACTGCTCCAACATGAGCATCTTGAATATCTTTTTTATATTCAATATAACCATAACCTGTTGCAGGATAACGCGGCTTAACGCCCAATAACGTAATTACATCATGCTTTGCGTTATATTCTAATGCAGCTGAAATACCTGCAACAAATTTTTTTGTTTCAGGTATATAAGGATCGGCAGGAAGAAATACAACAACAGCATTGGGGTTTTTTTGTGCAAGCAACAGGCAACTCAAAAGAATTGCCGGTGCTGTGTTGCGAGAAGCAGGCTCAATAAATAAAGAATGTATATGATTGCCAACAAGAGCTATAATTGCTTTCTCTTGCTGCTTGTTAGTAACTATAAAACGATTATGCCGCTCAATCAAACCATCAAGACGATCAAGCGAATTTTCCAACAAAGAACGATTATTCACAAAAGGTAACAATTGCTTTGGTTTGCTTTCGCGACTCAGCGGCCAAAGACGTTCACCCTTACCTCCTGCCAAAATAACTGCATAGGTCATGATTTTTTTAACTTTTTATTTTGTTCGCAAAATAAACGATCATACAATAAAATAAAATACATTTTTGCTGTTTCACGCATTATTTTTGTCGATAATTTTGATTCACCTCTATCACGATTACGCGCTTCAATGGGTACTTCGTATACTGTTGCACCACGTTGTAAAAAACGATACAAAGATTCTAAATTAAAACAAAAACCTTGTGACTTGAGATTTTTTATAGATGATTCACTAAGAATGGCAACATTATAAAGCCGGAAAGCACCCATACAATCGTAAGGCATACCAAGGCCATTTTTAATCATATTATGCCAAAAATTAGTAAAAAATAATCTAAATTTTCCCCAACCATGCATAACACCTTTTCCTGCCCAGCGCGAACCGATAATGATGTCATATTTATCCTTCTTTTCAAGCATTAAAGGTATATATTTCGGATCATGCGTGCCATCAGCATCCATGGTTATAAGATAATTATAATGATTTTTATGCGCATATTTAAATGCTTCTAAGTGGGCAGTACCCAACCCAAGTTTGCCAGGACGATGCATAACCTTGACTGTTTGATCATGACGAGCTAATTCATCAAGAATTTTCCCGGTATCATCGGGTGAATTATCATCACAAAACAATATATCAAACGGAATCCCAAGGTTTTTCAGTTGAATATACAAACGATCTACATTTGCACGTTCATTATAGGTTGGAACAAAAACTAAAATCTTATTCATAGTACATTTCTTTCAGCTTAATGCATTATTGAATCTACGGTGATTTGTACAATAAAATAGACTAACAGTTCTTGCTTTTTTTCCTAGCCCATCATGAATATTAAAGTTCCTGAACGCCACCACCTTTGCATGCTAACTGATCAATGATTAACGTTAGTTCAGCAACTGTTGCTAATCGTTCTCTTGTTATTGGCATTAACATTGAAGAATCTTTTAAGGAGCCAAAAAATTGATTCAATAAATATTCATGACCTTTATCAGCCGTTGTTACTTTTTCATTAAATGATGCTGGTAATCCATGCCCTTGCAACGTCAAATAATCATCCATCACAATTGCTTTGCTATCAAAATAAAGTTCCATTCGCTCTTTACCAAGACCGGCATGACCAAGCGATGTATATAATAACGTACACACAGAACCATCTGAGAAACTAATTTGAGCACTTATATTATCACTTGAAAGTATATTTTCACTGTTTGGATTTAATGATTCAACAGAAACTGAAACCGGTGTTGCATCAGTTAAAAAACAAAACAGATCAAAAATATGGCATGCTTCACCAATAATTCGGCCTGCACCAACATCAGTTTGAACCCAATGTTCTTTTGAAATATAACCAGCATTCATGCGATAATGCACCATCAAAGGAGAATTCCTTGGGATAATTGCGTCTTTTATTTTTCGCATAAATGGTGCAAATGAACGGTTGTAATCAACGCATAAAGGCATTGATGGATTTAAAGTTAAAAAATTATTCAATTTTTCCAATTGCGCAAAATCAGTAACCATCGGCTTTTCAACAAAAACAGCTTTGCCATGAGTAAGAGCGGTTAAAATCTGATCACAATGATATTTATGCGGTGAAGCAATCACCACAACATCCACAAGATCCTTATCAAATAATTCAGTGTCATTCACTAATGATGTTGCACAACCATATAATCGTGAAACATTAATTGAATTTGAAACATCTGAATCAACGATTGCATGAATTTTAGCGTTTTTTATTTTTGCAACGATAGGCATTAATTTTACTTTTGCAAAACCACCCGCACCAACAAAACCAACGCGCAATTGAGCTGCTGTTGCTGGTTTAAAAGCAAGATTCTTTTGTTCTGATTTTTTTTGCGCATCTTCTTGTGCTGCCACAACGACCAGATCATCTTTTGGCACATATGCCAAAATAATTCCCAATCCTTGTCTATTTTTGAGTTGCTCATAAGCATCTGCTGCTTGTTCAACAGGAAGAGCTTGTGAAACAAGTGAATTAATATCAATTTGATTTTTTTCAATCAACTCAAGAAATGCTTGCATATTTCTATTTTCTGTCCAACGCACATACGCAAATGGATAATCATGACCTTGTTGCTCATAAGAGCTATCATAACGACCAGGACCATATGAACATGAAATCAGAAAATCAATTTCTTTTTGATAAAAAGGGGCACGTTCAAGACCTAATCCAACATCACCGACAAGGACAACTTTACCTTTTTTACGCGTGATTTCCATAGCTTGTTGCACGAGTGAATCACTCTTTGATGCAGCAGTAATAAGCGTGCAATCAACGCCATAATGCTTGGTAAAAAAGGCACAATCTTTTATAAGAGTTGGTGATGTTGCATTGAATACAGCATCAGCACCTAATTTTTGTGCTTGTGCAAGACGCTCATCAACAACATCAATACCAATAACTTTGCAACCTGCTCGTTTTGCTAATTGCACGGTAATTTGTCCAAGCAATCCCAGACCCTGAACGCAAACTGTTTCACCAAGTTGCAGTTGTGCACGGCGTATTCCTTGCAAGGCAATTGCACCAATGGTGGTGATACTTGCCTGTTTTAAGTAGGCTGCATCTGAAACTTTCACTATTAAATTTTCTGGCACGCACACATAATCAGCATGGCTTGCATAACCTGCGCCAGCACAGGCAACAAAATCTCCCGCTCGAAAATTTTTCACCTTTTTACCAACGGCAATAACTTGCCCGGAACAAGAATAACCCAGCGCTTGCACAGTACCACTCAAGCGACCTTTTATCAGTGCTTTGGTTCCTTCAATGCCATTCATAGCAATTGATTCTAAAACTTTTGTTATTTTTTGAGGAATATTGGTCAAAAAAACATTTTTTGATGCATTTGATAACGTTGCAGATTCTGTACCAGAACTTATAAAAGAATAATGTACAGAAACTAATACTAAATCATCATCCAAAAGAGGTTCACAAACATCTTTAATTGCAACGGTATTTTTTTCTAAAAAAAGTTGACGCATTAAAAGAACTCCTTATCAAAAATTGTTTTATGAACTGATCCTGCTTTATATGGCTCAAATGGTGTCATACTTTGCAAACTATTTGCAGGCCAGAATAATGCTTCTTGTTCAGTTGTTTCTGCATGTGGTTTATACGTCAATCCACAAAAATCAAGAATTTTTTTGCTTCGTGTTGCACTATGATCAATATCTTTAAATTGCTTATGGGGAACAAGACAAATAATAATATCAGCACAATCAATTCCCTCTTGCAAAGAAACTACCGCATCATTAAATAACGATTCAAGCGTTGTTTGTGCAACATTCGGTTCAGTCACCAACAAATTAATATCAGAATATTTTTGTAATTTTTGTGCAATCGCTAAAGCAGGTGATTCGCGCATATCATCAACATCAGCCTTGTAGGTTAACCCTAACACTAACACGGTAGGAATACCTTCATTACGCTCTTGCCACTCATGAATCCATGAACGAGTCAACGAAACAACTTGTAATGGCTTGGCATCGTTTACCGCACGTGCTGTTTGTAATAATGATGATTGCTCAGGAAATGTTTCAACAAGGAACCAAGGGTCAACGGCAATACAATGACCACCAACACCGCATGAGGGATTGAGAATATTCACACGAGGATGTTTATTTGCTAATGCAATCACTTCAAATGGATCTAAGCGAGTCGCATATGCCATTGCAGCAACTTGATTTGCAAAAGCAATAGCAACATCTCGTGAACTATTTTCGACAAGTTTAACCATTTCAGCAGTAGTTGCATTGGTTAAATACAATTGTCCTTTTACGAATTGCTTATAAAATAACTTTGCACGGCTTACCGATTCAGGATTTATGCCACCAATAATGCGCGGATTATGCACCAATTCGTAGAAAATTTTTCCTGGCAAAACACGCTCTGGACAATGGGCAACAAAAAAATCTTCTCCAGCTTTCAAGCCCGTTCTTGCCTCAAGAATTACTGCACACTCATTGGTTAACCCAACAGGAACGGTAGATTCAACAATTACGACATCATCTTTTTTTAATACGTGCGCAATCGCCTCTGTTGCTGCCATCACATAAGAAATATCTGCTTTTTTTTCTTCTTTAAACGGTGTTGGAACCGCAATCAAAAAACAATCTGCTTGCTCAAGAAGCGTTGTTGCACGAAAAGCACCTGAAGCAATTAATGGTTGAAGGCGTTCAATACTTTCAGGCTCCTGAATCACCGGATCATAATTATTAATACGTTCAACACGTTGTGTATCAATATCATAACCAACAACCTCAAATCCATTTTCAGCAGCTACAATTGCCGTTGGAAGACCTATATAGCCAAGTCCCATTATGCATATTTTTTGCATCGTACATTTCCTTTTTTAAAAAAATAAGCTCATCTATTTGCTGTATAAAATTTCTGAACAGCATCATAGTGAGGAGCATAATTGCGCTTTGTTTGAACAATGTGGGCAATCATATCGGCAGCATAACCAGTGCCATAAATTGAAGAAGCTTTAGCTTGGATAAGCGGAACATCATTCATTAATTTGTACATTTCTTTTTGAATTGCTTCTTGATTGGTGCCAACTAAGGTGGCCAAACCAGTCCATAAACCTTCAACACGCTCTGTTTTATCACGTAATACCAAAACGGGTTTACCCAAACTGATTGCTTCTTCTTGAATGCCCCCTGAATCAGTTGCAATCCAATCAGCATTCAATAAAAGATAAACAAGTTCTTTATAAAGTAACGGTCTTGATAGAAATAAATTAGGAATTTTAGCGACACCAACTTTATCAACAGCTTCAAGAACGTGAGGATTTGGATGATAAGGATAAAAGAAAAAAATGTCAGGATTAGCAAGTGCAAATTCTTTAATCGCCGTTAAGATGCGCACAATGCCGCCATTAAATGATTCACGACGATGCACCGTTAAGAGCACTATTTTTTTACCCTGCATCTTACATTCTTGCACTTTTTGAGTAATTTCTTCATCAATTATTACTTCTTTTAAGGCAATTTTTTCTTTAATGATGCGTAAAGTATCAACGACCGTATTACCCGTACAATAAATAGATTCTCTATCAACACCTTCAGCAAGCAAATTGCCAACATTAAGAGGAGTTGGTGCAAAATGATAATTGGCTACCATTGAAATAAATCGACGATTCATCTCTTCCGGGAATGGACTTTTGATATCATTTGTTCGGAGGCCCGCTTCAACGTGACCGATGGGAATATCCAAATAAAAAGCAGCCATTGCAGCCGCCATACTTGAGGTTGTATCACCTTGAACTAATACCAAACAGGGATTAACTTTATTATAAAATGCTTTTAATTTTTGCAAGGCACTTTCAGTAATATGAAAAAGATCCTGATTAGGTTGCATAATATCAAGTTGATAATCAGGAATAATACCAAATAAATCATACACTTCTTGTAACAAATATGAGTGTTGATCAGTTGAACAAAGTACAATCGAAATCTGCATTTTTTTGAATGCAAGATACAGAGGAATCATCTTGATCCCTTCTGGTCGTGTACCAACAATGAGAACAATAGGACTTGTCATAACACTCTCTCCGTATCATAGGAACAAATTTTCTATCCTGGTGCACAAGATAGCACAGTGAGCATAATTGACAAGAGGGAAAATGGTAATAAATTACAACTATCATCTTTAATGATTCGATTAAATCTAATAAAACTACTTTTTTTCTTTTCGTGCAGCTTCAAGACGATTTTTCAGGTATTTTCGCAGCTTTACTTGTGTTTCATGCAGAGTATCCAGAATTTCTTTGCTATATTTTTTTATCCAAGCTTTTCTTCCCGTTTTTTTTGCAAGATCTTGCAACGCTTTATTGGGATAATAAAAAGCATTTTCAATATCTTTAACTAATTGATTAAAATTGATAAAGATTTGAGATATAACACCCGGTTGATCAACAACATCAAGAAATTGTATATTAAATTTTAAAGCATTAGCAAGGCGCGATAGAGTTAACACCGTCGGTTCATTTTGAAATTTTATAAATTGATTGCGAGCATTGGTCACTGATTGATCAAATAACGTCTGTTGAAATTCACGATTTTTTTGATTAATATAGGGCTCTATAAGTTCTTTTTGGTCTTTAAATGTCATATAAACTGTTTCATGAAATTCTTCTTGTATTGATGAATTAACACCACGATTTTTCATATTTTGATTAATACGAACTATTTTTTCATCAATATCAGAAAGCATATTTCTGAGCTTTCGTAATTTTTGTAAATCTAAATCTTCTAAATTTTCAAAAAGCAATTCATGAAAAATCATTTCTATAAGTTGATCTAACCTATCTTCCGAAGGAATTTTGGAAAAATCATCAAGCAATCTTGAAAAAGATGCCAACTGTTGAAAAATATCAAAACTAGGAATTTGTTTAGTTTTTTTTAAAGCATTTTCAAGATCTTGTAACTGTTGATCAAGTTGCATCAAAGTTGATGAAAGTTCTTGCTGTTTTTGCATCCCAAAAGCAGTAGATACAAAAAAAGTAACGATAAGTATTCTCTTCATTTTTCCCTTTCGTAGTAGGTATGATACTACTCAAATGAGAAGAAATTCTGCAAGAGCTAAAATAATTCTTTGATTGCAACATCAACTTGTTGCGCAGTAAGCGTCGTTGACATTGCGCGATAAAAGTTTTCATCATATTCACGCGTCTGCACAACAACAGGCATAGCAACTGCATGACCAAGCAATAATGCTTGTTTTTTGGTATCAAGTGATGCAAGAATAGTACGTAAATTAGCAGCGTTATTAACGCCAGTCAACACCGCTGCAATATCTTTTTCATCATTTAATTGCGCAACAATTTTGGTGCCAATTTGAGAAATGATTTCTTGATCAATGCCTGAAGGTCGTTGATCAACAACGAGTAATGAAACATAATATTTACGCATTTCACGCGCAATAATACCAAATATTGTTTGCCGAGCGGCAGTTGGATTCAAAAATTTATGTGCCTCTTCAATACAAATCATCAACTTTATTGGTTCATCTTCAGATCGTTGCGAACCCAAAAATTTTTCAGTTTTATCAACATATTCCTGATGAATGCGTCGCGTGATAATATTAGCAACTAACAAATAACAAAAGGTGGAAGTAAAATTACCAAATTCAACAATAACAGAAGTGCCTTTGCTGATATATTCCATCATCTGATCGATAACTGAATAATCTTTATAAGCACCTTGAGCAATTGGCTTGAAAAAGGGTAATCGTTCAATGCGTTTGAGTTTGCGATATAATGCTGCAATTGATTCAGGGTGCGCACCCAATTCTTGTGCAAACTCTTTCAGTGAATCGCCTTGAGAAAGTAACACCTGCAACCAATCTTTTTTATATTTAGCCGCAATAAGATACGCACATTCAAGCGCTGTTGAATGAAGATTAAGCTCATCTTGCAATGAAAGAATATCATCAACTTGTACTGCTTGATAGGGCAAAGTGATTTCAACATCGGGCATACCGCCACGTCGTCTGGTTGAATCTGGATCTAATGAAAAAATTGCAACTTTACCAGGAAAAAGTGTTTTAAGTCCTTTTACAAATGCTTGTGATTTTCCTTCAGTGCGTGATTGCAAACCATATTCACTGTGCATATCAAAAATAATATTCACCGCTTTTTCATTTTTAATTAATCCAGCAAGAACCAATCTCGTTAAAAAAGTCTTTCCCGTACCCGTTTTACCAAATATGCCATTACTGCGTTCTGTTAATTTATCAAGATCTAAGCACACAGGTGTGTTCATATCAAGTGGGCAACCAATATTAAAATATCTGAGCGAAACATCATCTTCATTGCCAAAAATTGCTGCAACATCTTTACTATCAGCTTCATAGACAGTTGAAAAATGGGCAGGAATTGTTTTTACCGGCATTTTTTGATTTTGCTTATTCAACATCAACATTGGCTTTAATTGCGCCGTTGCATAAATATCTTTTTTGCGCAACATGGCATTAAGAAATGTTTCTTGCGGTGTTGGTGGAAATAATAAAATATCCGGATGACTCACGGCTAACGTTAAATCAGTAATAAGTGAAAAAAAGGCGTAATCAGCACCCACAATTGATACAAACTTACCCGTTTTTATTTCTTCCAAATTTGTATCATAATGAATGCGCATTAACAATCCTTCAGTTAATGATCCTGAAAGAATGTGCCCCAGTACTTTTTTCATCACATTACTGCTGTTGCGTCAAAAGCCATTTTTTTAAATCTGCTTCAAAATGAGAGCCAACAACAGGGCCGCCACCTTGCAACGTTTGTCCTTTACCACCACAACGCAATCCTGCATGACTTTTCAGCCATTGCGATAAATTTTGCATTGAAACAGTTGACACAAATTCTGGCGAAAGATGTGCATATAAAGAGCTTGTTTGTGCATCACTGTTTATTAAAAAATAAAAACCGGGTTTTTTTTGTGATAATGATGTTGCCAACTCTTTGAGTTCTTCATTGGTTTGATCATGAAAACTATCAAAAAGAAAGGGAATTTTGCCAACGAGCTCGACTTTGTTTAACAAAGATGGCATTTCAGTTTTCATAAGCGCAGATTTCAATTTTTTAATTTCTGATTGTGCACTTTTGAGGTGCTCTCGTTGCTTTGTCAACGATTCAACAAGTTCATCTGAGCGTACCTTATATTCTTGCGTCAAATTCTTAACAAGAGAAAAACTTTGTTGAAATACTTCAACTGCCTTTGGTCCTGTCACGGCAACTAAACGTCGCTGACCAGCCGAAAGTGCAGTAACTTCAGTAATTTTAAAACAACCAATGTCACCGGTAGCAACAACATGCGTTCCCCCACATAATTCAGCAGAAAATCCTGGAATCGCGACAACACGCACATTGTCTGGATTATATTTATCACCAAAAAAAGCGATAACGCCTTCGTTTACGGCATCTTTATAGGTAGTAGTTTTAATGTTAAGGGGAATATTTTCTTGAATTTTTTTATTCACGACATCTTCAACATGCTTAATTTGTTCTGCTGTTAAATTTTCGTGATAGGTAAAATCAAAGCGCAAATAATCGGGAACCACCAATGAACCAGCTTGTTTAACTTGCTTGCCAAGCAAGCTAATAAGAGCTGCTTGCAAAAGATGTGTTGCTGTATGATTTTTCATGGTATTCAAACGCGCTTCTTTATTCACCACTTGTTTTATTTCATCACCAACAGAAATTGAAATAGGAGTTTCAATTTCTATGGCAATTGCATGATCAATTTTCTTTAATCCATCAATTGATACTGAATGCTGTTTGCCAAAAATAACTTTTCCCTGATCGCTTATTTGTCCGCCACATTCAACATAAAAAGGTGATTCAGAAGCAATAATCAAACATTTTTGCCCCGCTGGTGCTGATTTCACGAGTTGATCATTATGAATTATTGCTAAAATATGTGAAGCATTTTCTAATTCTTGGTACCCAGTAAACGTTGTTTTAACTGATAAAGGTAACGAAATTTTTTGTTCTTCATGAACAACTTTTTTACCCGATTGTTCACGTTGTTTTGTCATATGTTTTTCAAATGAAATAGTATCAACAGCAAATCCTTTTTCTTGTGCAATCAATTGCGTTAATTCAAGAGGAAAACCATACGTGTCATATAATTTAAATGCTTGCTCACCGGAAACAATTTTTTTTGTATCTTGTGCAAAATAATCTTCAAGAATCTGTTGACCATGCACGAGATTGATCGCAAATTTTTCCATTTCACTTTTGAGCAGACTGATGATTGCTGCTCGATTCACTTTTAGTTCAGGATATATTTCTGCCATTTCATCAACCACAACATTGGCAAGCTCGGGAAAAATAGTTTCTGAGGTTAATTTTTTTGAAAATAAAGCAGCGCGACGAATAATTTTGCGCAACACATACCCACGACCTTCATTAGAAGGTGAACAACCATCAGCAATCAAAAAACATGAAGCGCGAATATGATCAGCAAGCACATGAAATGCTGCTTTTAGCTCATTAGATTGATCTTTATACGATAAACCCGTTAATCGTTCAATTCCTGCCAAAATTGGCGCAAAAAGATCAATTTCAAAAACGGAATCTTTATCTTGTTTAATCACACACAGTCGCTCAAGCCCCATGCCGGTGTCAACACCAACACGTTTTAGTGGCTTATCAGTGCCATCATTCTGACGATCAAACTGCATAAAAACTAAATTCCATACTTCAAGAAATCTGTCGCAAGAACAACCTGGTGCGCAAGATGCTTCTTGGCATCCTTTATCAGCACCACGATCAACTAATAATTCTGAACAAGGGCCACAAGGGCCTGTATCACCCATTTGCCAAAAGTTATCAGCTTCGCCTAAACGATGGATTTGTAATTCTGGCAATCCAATATGTTTGTGCCATAAGTCATAAGCTTCATCATCTTTTTTATAGACTGTTGCATGTAACGTTTCTTTGTTAAAACCCATTTCTCCAATGAGAAAATCCCAAGCAAATTGAATTGCTTCTTTCTTGAAATAATCACCAAAAGAGAAATTTCCCATCATTTCAAAAAAGGTTAAATGACGTTTGGTGAAACCAACATTATCAAGATCATTATGTTTCCCACCCGCTCGCATACATTTTTGAATACTCACCGCACGATTATAACTGCGTGCTTCTTTGCCCAAAAAAAGATCCTTAAATTGGTTCATGCCGGCATTGGTGAATAAAATTGTTGGGTCTTGTGCAGGAATAAGTGAAGAACTTGGCACACGAGAATGACCATGTTTTTCAAAGAATTCAAAAAACTTTTTGCGAATTTGAGTGGAATTCATATAATCTTTCTAACGTTTTATTATTGCAATATATATTCAAATTATATTTTTATTTATAAATTAATTTTTGCTTATCCAATATTCTTACCTGCTAAGATTATTATATCTTACATCAAATTTACGTCACAATTAATCTTGTCACTTATACTAACTTTGAAAGAGTATATCAAAGGAATTATTGATAACAAATTTTCTTTAAATATTTAAAACAACATATCAAACAATACTTATTAATAGTTATTTTTTAATTTTTTTTACTCTTTGGCCCGTTAATTATTTTCATCTTCTATTTTTAAGTCTGTTTTTCTTCTGTTCTTTTCTTAGAAAAAAATTCCTAAGTTGTTTTCCAGAAGGAATAAATATGGGTAAAGACTGCTCGTTATCATTTTCTCGTTCTCCATTTCTTTACTACGAATTCTCTTTAATATTGGGCTCTGCAATACTTTTCTCAGAATCATTAGTTTCATCATCAACTTCAAACTTCATCATCTCTTTAAGCTTAACATGAATAGATCCCATAATACTGCTCCTCGGCTCATTCGATTCCTCAACCATTCTATGCTCCTCCCTAACTCCATTTCTCTCTTGAATTTTTATAATCTCATTCGTTTCATTATCAACTCTATAACCTATTTCCTCTATACCAAGCCAATCACGCTGTATCGACTCTCTAATCCTCTCAGTAAAAGGTGCATAGCCAACTCTATGATCTATCTTTACACCAGTCATCTTTGCCCTACGCTCATCTATCGCTTCATCCAAAGATCGAAAAATACAAACACTATCATTCATTTCATCATCAATATCATTTTGCTCTTTTTTTTCTCCCTGCAAATCGTCTGTACCTTCAAAATCATATCCCTTATTTACAATTTCATCCTCGAAATAAGATTTTCTTTTTACAATATTTTTTTCAGATAAACTTTGCTCAACAACTAAATCAATATCTGTTTCATCTATCGACGCATGACTTTCTTGAGAATCGCTCAAAGCATCAAATTCAGCAGCTAAACTATGTTCATCATGCTTTTGAACTCTATTTTTTCTTTGTAGCATTCTTTTTAAATAATTTATTTTTTCTTTAGTTTTTGTTTTGATCTTTTTAAAACTGGAATCGGTTTCTTTTCCTTCAATCGGTGCATTACTATGATGCATTTTTGCTTTAGGATTGGTTGTATCTTTTGGAGTACTATCTTTTTCTGCCTCTTTTTCACCATCACTTTCATCATCTGACGAATATTTTAAATCAGGCATTGCATCAAAAGTTTCTTGAACTATATTTTCAAAAAGTTCTTCATTGGCTACTTCATTAGGCATATTTTCTTCATTAGAATCAGATTTTTTATTCTTTTGATCCATAGCTTTTCTTTTCAAAAATTTTATAACTTCATGATGGCCTTTTGAAATTGCTTGCAATAAAGGTGAATCTTTTCCCAATTTGCTATCAATTTGAGCGCCACTTTTTACCAATTTTTTAACAAGTGATAAATATCCTTTTCCTGCAGCATAAAAAAGAGCGTCGTAATCTTGCTTATCTTTTATGGTAATATCAGCTCCAAGATCAATAAGAAGTGCGGCTATTTTAGGGTTTCTGAAGTTAATGGCTTTAATCAGCGGCGTTGAACCTTGGTCATCTTGCTCATCAATATTAGCACCATGTTCAATTAATAGTCTCACAATCTTAAAGCATGTCTTTAAAATTTGATTGTGAGCAGCACTTTGTTCAATCGCATAAGCTTGATTCCTTTGAAGGATAATGCGCGATTCATCGTCTAAGGGAATATTATTGTCGATATTCTTTTCAATATTATAAGCCGCAATCATTAACTGCATTTTGTTCTGTGGAATAATATATTCAATACTTGAAGTAGCAATCATTAAGGGTGTTGTGCCATTTGTAAGAGGTAGATCAATAAAAATTTCTTTATGATTTGCCAATTTTTCTACGATTCCAAAATTACGATTTTGACAAGCTGTTGCAAGCGCCGTCCAACCATCCACCTCTTGTGCATTAACGTCAATAGTTTCATTCTCTAACAATCGTGTTACTTCTGCTAAATCATTCTCGCAAACGGCGAGTATTAATGGAGGACAACTTGAAATAATTTGTGGTTTTTTTGTTGAAAACCCAAGATCGGCTTCTTTTTTTCGGTAAATTGCCTGAATTTTTCTTTGAATTTCTACAGAAATTTTACGTTTATCAAGAAGATATTTTACCGTATTTATACTTGCTTGAACTTTTTTCTTAAATTTCCCCTCTTTCTTTGTCTTCTTAGCTTTTTTAGGTTTTTTTGTATGAGCGGTTGCTTTTTTTGTGGGGTTATTAATAGGCTTTTGAGTTTTACTCATTTTTTCAGAAGCTAATAATCGATCAACAATATAATCAAAATGATATGTGCGAGCACAAGAAAGAGCCGTTTCTCCTTTTTCATCTGAAATATCACCACGAGCTCCATGATCAATGAGATCTTCAGTGATTTTAAAATTACCTAATCTAATAGCTTCCAATAATGCCGTTGAGCCATCAAAAGCTTGTGCATTAATGTCAGCCCCGAATGCAATAAGTTTATGAACAAGTTCAGCATCTTTTGTTTGAACAGCAAAAATTAATGGCGTAATATCACCAATATTTTCATTGAGATTACCACCTTCATGCATCAATCTTTCAATTTTTTCTCGTAGATCCTGATTATCCATTTCCATGCCGAAAATGGGTAATGAAGTAGCAATAGATAGAAAAATGGTTAAGAAAATAATATGTTTCTTCACGTGGGTTCTCCTTTATTTTGAACCTGTAAAATAGTAAAAAATATCAATTTGAATATAATTTAATAGTAGCATATATAAAACAATTAGCAAGTGGCTAATTTTCCAATTGAAATAAAATCAATTTTAATAAAAACAGGCAAAACAAAAAACTTAATCTTTTTGTTTTGCCTAAAATGCCAAAAATTACATCATATCATAAATAATTTTTACCATTTCTCCATTTTTTTTAAAAATATTGTTCGCGCATCATTAAATATTTCTGCTGTTTCTTTTTTCATTGATTCTATTCTATCTATATTTTTTATACACTCTAGTAGAAGATTTTCTGGGGTTGTATCTGCTTTTTTAAAAATTAATTGTGTAAATTTTTTTAAATATTTTTCAGTGGTTTCATTCTTAAACGTAGGAGTGTTGTTTTCTATAGAAGAAGACCAAGCTTGAAATATTTTTTTCTCTACCGCTGTTAATGGGAGAGTCTCATTACGTAACATATAAGGGTAGACTTTTTTAAAAAATTCTTTGTTAGCCTGTGCAAGATCAAAAAAAATATAGAAAAAATTTACACCAGACAAAATACTCATCTGCTCTTCTACTTCTTGCTTTTCAAATTTTTTTAACCATTCTTCTTTTGTTAAAAAAGATTCATTGGCACAAACAAACGCAAAATTTAAAGAAAAAAGAAAAAGTGATATTTTTTTTAACATGTTATTTTATCCCAATAATTCTTTAATTTTGCCAAGCAAATCTTCTTTGCTCATATACCCTGTTTCTTTACCAAGCACATTCCCATTTTTTATAAAAACAAAAGTAGGAATTGAAGTAACGCCGTATTGAATGGCCAATTCACGTGATTCATCAACATTCAACTTTAAGAATTTATACTTATTACCTTGTTCTTTTGCTAATTCTTCAACAATAGGCATCATTTGCAAACAAGGTCCACACCATGTTGCATAAACATCCAAAACAATTGGCAACGTTGATTTAACTACTTCTTGTTCATAATTTTCTTTAGTCAATGGAATAGGCATAGTGTTTCCCTTATATAAAACTAATGTAATGGTATTTCATAATTTTATCGCACTTTACTCTGCTATGCAAACCAACTTTTTAAGGTATTTTTTAATTCCTCAATAACATGCATTAACTGTGTTTGTATAGCTGCTTCTTTTGGATCTTCTTTTGAAATTTGTTTGGTGGTATCTTCCAATTGATTAATAAGCGCTTTTGTCTTTGTTATAACCACATCGGTCACCACATGCTTATCTGATTCAAGGTATCTTTTACCTTCACACATAACTTCTTCTCGAGGACGTGCTTTTTTTATTTCTAAGCTTTTTACCGCTAAAAAAGACAACTCTTTTTCAATGGGGCCAGCTTCATTTATTTCATCGCATTGAACTCTTTTAGTGCGATCAACAATATAATTATTTTTTGTTTTTTTTGAATCATTCGAAATAACTTCGATTTCAATGTAATCTCTATTATTAAATTTCAACACGGTTGGCGAAACTAAGCGAATTTCACTCACTTCACGCAAATCAATTTTTGTTGTATTAATATCAGGGTTTATTTCAGGACTTTTTGGTTTTTGATACACCGGAATATCTGCATAACGGCCAGAAATAGTAATGTTTTCAACAGAATAGGATTGATCGCTACTATCAGTTAATGTCCCCGAAACATTAATTGCTGGCTTTTCTGATGCCGATGTCGATGAATTCTGCCCACTAAACTGTGCAAAAAGCACAAAGGCTACGCTACAAAAAAAAATATTTACCAACATAGTACGCTTCATCAGAGCTCCTTTTTTTAAATACCAACTATTTTATTCTGTTTGTTTAGATTTACTACAAGAGCTCTCGTGAGTGCAAGTGGTTAAAAAATTTACTCATATAAATCATTGCTATTAATCACAAAAAAAACTTATTATTGAAATAGATAAAATATATAATTGCATTATAGGAGGGAAATAAACATGCAAGAAACAACACGCTCTTACTCTTTTGAATCAGTTAATTCAATGCTCTATAAAGTTTTTGGTTGGATGATGGTAGCATTATTCTTGAGTGCAGGAACAGCATATTATATCGCTTCTCAACCAGCAATCTTTGAAACACTCTTTAAAAGTCCATTTCTTTTGTTTTTTATTTTTTTGGCACAGTTAGTGCTTGTTGTTGTTTTATCAGCTTTTATTATGAAAATAAATTTTGCTACTGCATTGATTTGTTTTATTGCCTATGCATTATTAACAGGATTAACCTTATCAGCAGTGCTCATGGTATACACTCAACAATCGATTTTTACCACTTTTTTAGTGACGGCAGGGATGTTTGGCACCATGGCTCTATATGGCTATTTTACCAGAGCTGATCTCAGCGCATTTGGCAGTATCGCTATAATGGGTTTATTTGGGATCATTATAGGCTTTATTGTGAACTATTTCTTAAAAAGTGGCACCTTTGATTATATTCTTTCTTTAATTGGCATCGCTGTATTTGTTGTCTTAACAGCCTATGACATGCAAAAAATCAAACAAATGATAGGCGCAATGGCAAATCAAGGGGAATTAATAAATAAGATCGCCATCGTTGGAGCACTTACTTTATATCTTGATTTTATTAACTTATTTTTAATGCTTTTGCGTGTTTTTGGCAGAAGGAATAACGACTAGAGATTTTAAGTGAGCAACTTCTCGTGATATCAAGTGTCGCCACAAGCCAACAGGTAATCCTTTTTTTGATAATCCTGCATAAACAATACGATCAAGTTTTAAAACATGATAACCAATATGCATGAACAAACGGCGCACCACGCGATTTTGCCCACTATGCAATTCAATTTTTATGCGTGTTCTACCCTTATTAAGAACAACTAATGAATCAACAGTAACTTTGCCATCCTTCAACGTGATGCCTGCTCTTAACTGCTGTTCACGATCAATATTCAGGGGGGCATCCAAAGTAACTTGATAGATTTTGCTTACTTCATAGCTTGGATGGGATAAATGTTGCGCTGTCATGCCATCATTAGTTAATAAAATAAGGCCCGTTGTATCTTGATCAAGACGACCAACAGGATACAAGCGTTCCTTAATTTTTGGCTTTAAAAGATCCATCACCGTATTTCTGTTCTGATCATCTTCGGTGGTGGTGATAAAACCTTTGGGTTTATTTAACAAAATATAGGTATTTCTTTGCAAAGTAATTATCTTGCTATGAACACGTACAATGTCATCTTCTTGTAAGACATGCCCGGGTTCTTTGATAACAGTGTTATTTACCGATACTTTACCCTCTTTAATAAAAAGCACGGCATTTCGGCGAGAGCAAACTCCTGCATGAGCAAGATATTTATTAAGCTGCATTGACATAAAAAAGGTCCCTAAGAAAAGAGTAAAAATTTATTGCAAATCTGATTCAGAAATAAAAAAGTGTTTTCGATAGTATTTTAACTCTTCAATTGACTCCCGAATATCGGTAAGCGCTCGATGAGTATCCTGTTTTTTAAACTCAATTAAAGGATTTTTGGGGTACCATCGCAAAACAACCTCTTTTATTGAGCTTACATCAATGATTTTATAATGCAAAAGGTGATCTAATTTTGGCATATATTTCTGAATAAAAGCCTTGTCCTGCCACACTGAATTGCCACAAATGACCCCTTGCCCTTCAGAAATATACGGTTTTAAAAAATCTATGAGCCGCTGCTCAGCATCTTCGAGGGTAATAGTTGAATCCTTAACCCTTTGAGTCAATCCTGATAAACCGTGTTGTTTTATACACCATTCATTCATTTTTTCCAAAACTTCATCAGGTTGATGAATCACCAAGGCAGGACCTTCGGCAAGAATGTGCAATTGATTATTAGTAATAATTACCGCAACCTCTAAAATAACATCTTTTGGCAGATCTAATCCGCTCATTTCTAAGTCAATCCAAATAAGATAATCTCTATGCCGTGTTATTTTATTTTTTGTCATTATTTATAATTCCATATCAAATATATCATCAGAATCTCCATCATCACTATCAGGGATCATGTGCATTATAGCATCACTGCTCTGACTCATTCTACTTCTTATCCTTGATTTCTTTTGATTGTTATCAGTATTTTTAGAAGATACTATAGGATTATTTCTAACAGGGCTGCTACTTTCAGGCGAATTTTTCTTTACGGTAAATAAACCTGTTGTACCTTTAATTAAAAGAATTATTTCATCCTCGGGTAATGATGATATCAAAGTATGTCCATATTCATTAATTCCAGGTATGTTCTTTAGCCTCTCACGAAGATCGTTCATTACTTCAAAATGTGGAAAAAATGGGCAGTCTTCTAAATCACCTTTTTCAAATGATTGTTTTGCAATTTTCATTACATCAATTGCTTTGCCTTTTTCTTCCATACAATTAAGCAAAGTCATTGAATTTATTACTACCAAAAACATTAAAACAGATCTTTTTTGTGCCATCATTAAAATCTTTCCCAAAAATTGTTACGGTATTATACAACAAACTTGTGAATAGTATTACTACTTTCATAATAAGTATCACTAGAATACTAAAATTTTATAGCACACACGAGTTTTTTATCAAATCCATTCTATAAAACTCCTATTTTAAGGTTAAAATACCCTTTATTCGACAATTTTTACTCAAAATCACCCGAAAACACATTTTTTAAGCAAATTATCGCCTAACTTTATTTATATTAGAAATATTTACAAATTTAAATATTAATATATAATTAATAGTATGAATACTAAAAACACCTTAAAAAAGAGGATTCCAATGAAGAAATCAATCAAAAAAACTGCCTTTTTGGCAGTAATTTCACTTTTTACCCTGAATTTCTTTGCTTTAGGGCTCTATGCCATGGAGCAAAAAACTTCACAACCTGCAATAAGACAACCCTTATCATTGACTCAATTAGCTGCGAATGCCTATATCAAAAATGTGCAAAAAGACAGCAAAAACAGTAAGGAATCTGCTCTTGCTATAAAAGAAGAATTAGAAACAAAATGTCCTCTTATTACCCAAGAAATTGAACAAATTCTTAATCAACGACTCAGTCAAAATAATGATATGTTTATTGAACAAGAATTATCAGGGAAAGTTATTGCCATATTACCCGAATCAAATCAAATAGTAACAGAAGAAAATCTAGGCGATGATAACAACAGCATTAGCTTTTGGAAACTCTATTCACATGACAGCAACAATTCAAACGGATTACTTTCAGGAGTTGCTGCTTCTATGCCAGGGGCAACACAAGCTTTAGCTGCAAAATCTGTTATTGATGATGGTAAATGGGTCAGAGCATATACTCTAGAATTACCAGAATATTTCAAAACAATGTTTGTAAATGAGAATATGGTGGTTTGTGGTATTGCAACTGAATCTGAAAATGATGATCAACTTTTTGAGCAAAGAAAAGTTGCCTTGTTTATCAGAAGCAAAAATGCATTTGAACTGAAAGAAATTATAGAAATGGAACATTCTATTGTTGATTGTGCATTTTCAGCGCAAGATAATTCTCTTGCTTTCGCTTTAGATAATAATACTGTTGTATTCTGGCGTTATAATAAACAAGCTGAAGAATGGCAAGCAGGTGAGATAATTGTTAATGCAGCACCAACACAACATATAATAACAAATATTGCTTTTTTGCATCAATCCTATGAAGAAACGCCACTGTTTTTAATTCATTATATGCCATATATACCATTCGATGAAATTATTGATGAAAATACAAATATTAAACCTTCAGCAGTGACAATATGGCAAGCTAAAGATGCAAAGTGGTGTTTATTAAAAGAACTACTAAAAGCAAATTATATTGCAATGCATAAATCTGCCAACTCAAAATCTATTACACTTCATGCAACACACTATAATGAACAAAATCAGACAAGCCATAAAACAATTTTCTTGCAAGAAAATACAGATCGAACATCATCATATACAAGCAAAGAATTCGCAGACCACAGACAATTTTCACCCGATGGAACACTTTCTATTTATAAAAAAGAAGATGCAACTATAATACCATTCAAAACATCATTTAAAATAGTCGATGTTGCTACAGAAGATATTCTTAAAACCATTGGAAAAAACTATTTTTATTCACCGATTTTTATCAATAATGACAATCTTGCAATACAATGGAGCAATTGCACCAAAATAGTATCATTAAACTGTTCAACAAATTTTGCTTTGTGTAATCAACTATTACAAAAAGCAAAAGAACAAGAAAACGTAAATCTCGATGATTTACTACAATCATCACTTGTTACACAACTTCAACCAGATGAAAAAAAATCTGTTATTGATAAAGCACAAAAACTAAAATCTGAACAATCATTAAAGGGAAAAATACAACAATTTAGAACTAAGTGTAGATCATGGTCTTATAGAAATCCGGACACATACGGTATAATGATGCTTGGTACTTGGCTTGGCATAAGCTTAACTACGGTTTGCATTCATAATAAAATTGATCCAAAATTTTCTTATTTTCCAAATATATTAAATGACCCCATAAACAAAGGAATTTTGATTGGAACAGTTCATAGTGCTTTTGGTTTCGCGCTAACAAGGCGAATTAGTAAATTTTTCTTTGGATCATAAACACTAAGAAACACATTCAAAACAATTTAAAAAAATAACCTGAGTTTTTCAGAAATAAAACTCAGGTTATTTTAACTATTACTCTTCAGACTGACATGATCGTTCAAACATAAGATCTTCACTTGATGAAATATACACATGATCATCTTTTTTATAAGACTTTACTGTTGTATCAATTTGTTTTTTGTCTTTAAACATTCGTTTTACTGATAAAAATGTATGGATGTTATCAATAATGTTATGCAAGAATGTATCATATTCTATTTCTGTCACTAATTCCATCGACAAACTAGAACAAAAACATAAAAATGCGCATATCGTAACAGGCAAAAAAAACCTTTTATTCATACACAATTCCTGAAATTTTTAATAGTAGTATAATTTTATTATATAATTATTATCATCTACATTTCTATAAATTTATTTTTATTTTTTATACGATGCATTAATACAACAGTACGATATACTAAGAAAAAAATTAAATTACCGCAGGGAAATAATTATGCAAAAACTTAAAATTGGTGTTTTGATGGGGGGAAAATCAATTGAACGTGAAGTATCATTCAATTCTGGCCGCACAGTATGCGATCATCTTGATACAGAGCGTTATGAAATTATTCCTCTCTTCCAAACTATTGTTGGAAAACTTTTTATATTGCCATGGCGTTTTCTTCATCGCGGTAAAATTAGTGATTTTGAACATCGCTTATCAACAGAAGCTGAATCCCTATCATGGGATTCATTAAAAAATAAAATAGATTTTATCTTTAATGCTATGAATGGTCGCTATGGCGAAGATGGATCATTACAAGGCCTTCTTGAAATCCTTGGCATCCCTTATCTTGGCTCAAAGGTATTCACCAGTGCTTTGGGCATGGATAAATTCCTACAAAAAGATTTTTTACAACTTCAAGGCATTATAACGCCCAAAGATGTTCGCGTATATAAAGAAGATATTATAACAATTGAGCGAGATCTTTCTGCTTTATTAACGCAATTAGAAAAAGCTCATATCACATTTCCCTGCATAGTAAAACCTAGAAAAGAGGGTTCAAGCTTGGGAATTTCAGTCGTTCATCATCAAACAGATTTATTTCAAGCTATAAAAAAAGCATCTGAAATCGATATTCATCAAAAACAAGATGTTTTAATCGAAGAAAGAATAGATGGCATGGAATTCACCTGCATTATCATTATAGATCAAACAGGATTACCTCTAGCATTGCCACCAACTGAAATCGTTAAAGAAGAGACAAGTGATCTTTTTGACTATGCACAAAAATATATGCCAGGACGATCAATAAAATTTACTCCTGCCCGTTGTACCACAGAACAACAAGAACTCATTCAGAATACCTGTATTAAAGTAATGAAGGTGCTTGGTATGCAAACTATAGGAAGAATCGATGGATTTTTAACCACCAATAATGAAGTGATTATTATTGATCCAAATACACTTTCTGGTATGGCCCCATCTTCATTTATTTTTTGCCAAGCAGCACAATTAAACATGAATCATGCAACAATAATTAATCATTTAATTGAGACAGAAATTAAGAATTATCATATTTTTTAAGGAGCAATAGAATGCAATCAATAAAAAAAATTCGTGTTGCCGTATTGTTAGGCGGTCGTTCAAATGAAAAAGAAATTTCCTTAGAATCAGGGAGAAATGTTGTCTATAAACTTTCTCCACAAAAATATGAAACGCTGCCCCTCTTTGTTAATAAAGATATGCATCTTTTTCATATCACACAACAACAACTAGTTTTAAATTCAACAAAAGAAATAGAAAAATCTCTTTGCCCCGAACAACAAGTAACGTGGAATAATTTGTCAGACTTTGCTGATTTTGTTTTTATCGGGTTACACGGCGGTGAGGGTGAAAATGGCTGTGTGCAAGGGGCTTTGGAAATGCTCAATATTCCTTATAATGGCTCATCAGTGTTAAGTAGTGCTTTGTGTATGAACAAGCATAAAACAAATCAATTATTAGCCGCTAAAGGATTTCACGTACCACAATCACTCTTTCTTGCAAACAATGAATGGACAGATGATCAAGAAACTATACTTACAAAAATAAAACAAACATTTGCACTACCATTCATCATAAAGCCATTTGATGATGGATGCAGCGTTTTTGTCTCGAAAATCACCCACTATGATGAAATTCCTACAGCATTAAATGCATTTTTTCAAACAGGAAAATCGCATGCATTATTGGAAGAATATATTGTTGGCATGGAATTGACTGTCGGTGTTATTGGCAATGCACAACCAAAAGCATTAACGCCTAGCCAAGCAATTGCTGCTCAAGGAATTTTATCAATTGAAGAAAAATTCTTACCCGGCGCTGGAGAAAATCAAACTCCTGCACCATTACCAGAAGCAACGTTAACGTTAGTTAAAAAAGTTATGGAAGAAGTATATAAAACGGTTGATTGTAAAGGTTATGCACGTATTGATTGTTTTTATCAAACTGCCCAACAAAGTCCCACAGCTCAAGAAAGAGTCATCATTTTGGAAATCAACACGTTGCCTGGATTAACGCCTGCCACCTGCATTTTTCATCAAGCTGCTGAGGAAAATATTCGGCCTATGGATTTTCTTGATATGATCATCACCTTAGGATTTGAAGAGCATAAAAAAATTGCTGTTGCTCATGAAACGTTACCAGAAAAAAATATAACCACAAACATATCGCTCTAATAAAAAAAGAGCGCTTTCATTTTTTAGAAAGCGCTCTTTTTTATTTTTTTAGTTAATTTTAAAACCAGCATCAGTTAATATTTTTTCAACATGAGTAGCATCACTATCACTCAAAGATTTTTTATATATAATATTATTTTTAAACAAAAGATTTGAATCCCATTTCTTTGGGTCAGTTTTATTATTTCTATCTATAAGAGTATAAAGCCATTGTGCTGATGAAAAGGTATAATTTTTCCACTGCAATTCAATATCAAACATATTAATACCTTGAGCCATCAAGAAACTTGGTGATGATTTTGATTCAAAATCAACTTCAGCAGTATAAAATTCAAAGCCAATATCCCAACTCGATGAAGAATTTTTTGAAACTTGATTATACCACCAGGTATTTCTCATAAATTGCTCAAATGCTATAACATTAAAAACAAGCTTATTGCCATATCCTTGGCTATAAAGGTAAATTGATATAAAATCATTTTCCCGTTCAATAACCACATAAGGATTCACATCTACTATTTGTTTTTTTGCATTATCACTATAACCACGAGTATTAATCTCAGGAGACAAAATTAATTTTGTTCCATTCTCTATACGAACTGATTGCCAACGAGTATCACCTATTAAAGGTTGCAAACGAATCAGTTTGTTTGGTTCAAGATCAAAATCGGCAATAGTATTAATTTTATAATATAAATCTTTAAATGGTGTGTGAAAGCCAAATTGTCCCTGAAATGTATAAAGTTGCGGAGCATAATCTGGATTAAAACGATTAGCTTCTAAAGTAGTAATTGCACACATACTACCCAAAAACATAGATACAAATATTTTTTTTATAAGTTTCATTGTATCTCCCATTCGAAGCTTTTTCTTACCATCTTAATTAATTTTAAATCCTGTATCAGTTAATATTTTCTCAACATGAGTAGCTTTGCAATCATTCTGAACTCTTTAGCCCTTCAGTCGACGTGGGAGTCGTAATTTTAAATCCTGCATCAGTTAATATTTTCTCAACATGAGTAACATCGTAATCCGTCAAACCACTTTTTGATATAATATTATTATCAAATAAAAGATTTTGATTTACTTTGCTTTTATCCACATTGATTAATTGTTTACCTTGTTTAAATTCGCCTAATAATGCCAAAATTTCAAAAGCATTTGAAGGCCATGAAAATAATGGCAATTCTTGAGCCGGGGTAAAGGTATTATTCTTCCAATGCAAATCAATATTAAATATACTTTTCCCATAAGATGCTACAAAATCATTTTCAATCGTATCAAATTCAAACCCAAATTCCCATCCAAGGGCCATATTTTTATTTTTATTCAATCCCTGATATAAGTTAGTGTTTCGCATAAATTGCTCGAAAGCTAATATGTTAAAAACAAGCTTATTGCCCACTCCTAAGCAATATAAATAAATTGTTATAAAATCATCTGCGCCTTCGATAACCACATAAGGCAGACTATACAATAATTTTGATTTAATAGTTCCAATAGAACTTATTTGTGGTGACAAAATTAATTTTGTACCGTTTATCACAAGAACTGATTTCCATCGGTCTGAAATAAGTGGCTGTAAACGAATAAGTTTATTCATAGGAATATCCATTTCAGGAAGCGTATTTATTTTGTATGATATAGGATCACTGTATGGCGCTGGTTTAAAACCGAATAGTCCCTCAAAAACATACGTTTGAGGAAGATAGTCAGTATTAAACCGATCGGCTTTTACTATACCCATTACCGACAAAATACTTAAAAAAATAAAAATAAAATTTTTCATTAACTTCATAACAAACCCTATGCCCTTCCTGCTAATTTTTTCTCATTAAGACGTAATTCTGTTATTTTTTTTGCAAGTTCCACTTGTTCATTAATACTTAAATTTTTTTTGGCTATGATTTGATTAATTTCCTTATTCAACTTAGCTTTTTCTGCTGATAAGGACGTCTGTTCTGATGAAGTTAATGTTTTTGCATCAATTACCATAACATTAGCAACCATAATAAACGCCACATTTAAAATGATATTAATTTTTCTACTCTTCATTACTTCTCCTTTTTATCATCATCTTTATTATATTTTATCATGCATTATTATCAATTTGCAATAATTTTTAAAAATAAATATAACCAAACTCAAATAGGTACATTTCCAAAAAAAACAATTGCTATATTATTTGGCGTTACCAAATTCCTTATTTAAAAAAGCTTTAACCGTATCTGCGTTAGCTTTTATGTTAAATTCAGCAATACCTGCCAATTGCTTAAATTGAGGAAGTGTATAATCAAAATTAAGAAAGCCACAAAAACCATTGGTATTACTTATGCAATTAGCGTCAAAAGTGGATAAATTGTTTTCATCAATAAACTTTTTTAAGATTGGATTAGCTTGTGCTTTTTTAATAAGCGCATCATCTCTTACAAAATTAAAATAAATAATGCGCGGCGCCTGAGCATGCTGCATATCTTTATATAATCGTAATGTTGGTGTTGATTTGTCATCAACCCGTTTATACGTATACCCATAAAGCCGCTGTGCATCTTTAAAGAACTTACTCAGCTCTCCAGATTCTTCATTTTTTTGAAAATTATCACCCGAAGTATCACCAATAATAATTGCATTTACGTTGCGTGATGGACGTAATAAGGGCAAAACAGGAATATTATAAGAAATACCAGCATCAACATACATCAATTGATCACTTGTTTTTAATGATTTTGGCACATTAGAAAAAGAAGCATTTTTATAAGGATTAAATGTTAATGAAGGAAATACACGCATAGTGTTAACTGACGTTGGTAAAACACTGATAAGATTAACCAATGTTGCCGCAATTAAATACTGAGTTGCTTCAGTACTCATTTTTTGCGCTGCTTGAGCTTTTAATCCATCTATTATTTTTTGAATATCAATCAAATTTACCAAATAAGCTGAACCAAAAGTCCCCATTAAATAACCTAATGACTGTTGCGGAGAAATTTCTTTTGCTTTTCCTTGGTCAAATAAGCTCCCAAAAGAATATGTCGGCATAGCTGTTTTATATTCAAGATTTCTTACTTCTAAGGGAGTAAATTCATTCCAATTATAATCTTGTTGGCCAGCACTATTAGTATAAACATTGACTGAAGTAAAAAGAGGGAACGGCTTATTACCATCTTTAACATGATCCCATACATCAGTTAAATGGTACTTTCTAATAGTAGGATCTAATAAAGCTTTCGATAATAATGAACCATATATATCAACAGAACTTATTGATTGATTAAAAAGAAATTTCGGCCAAAGGTCAGCAACTAATGCTTCTAAGTATTCAGGTTTTAGATAACCAGAATTATCAAAAGCAATTGTTTGAATATTAAATTTTTTATCTTTTATTTTTTTTTCAAGTGATTGTTGAAAAGAATGTATAGAATTATTTGAAAATAACCAAGGCATCAAAAACCATGTTGAACCGGAAAGAGCACTTATATAACTTGTTGCATCTAACAGCCCAAGATCTTCAAGTGCGGCAAGATACCCTGATGTTAATATCATTGCACGATAACCACCACCAGGAGCAACATAGCCTAAAGTAATTGGCTTATTTGGCTGCTTATTAAAAAACTTTCCCCATCCTTTTTGTATAGTTTTTTGACGATTTTTCAAAAAAATATTCTTTTCATCACTCAATAATTGATCATTTTGTATAAGATTAGCAGCTTTATTTTTAAAGGGATTATCACGATTAGCATCTAATTTTAATTGTGGTATTTCATTTTTTTCCCAAAAATCATATAAATAGTCCCACCCATCTATAAGTTGACCGGTAACCGTTTGATTTTTAGTGGCAATTTCTTGTAAAACGGTCATATCAAATGAATCCAAATCATTACTTGCTTTAACAAGCAAAGCATTTTGTTGTTGTTGCAAAGAATCAATGGCGTTTTTTGTTGAATCATTTACCATGCCAGCAGTTTTTGATTGTTTTAAAGAAGTATTAATTTGATCTTGCAATGCATATAATTGTTTTTTATAAGAATGAAATAATGCATCATTATGAGGTTTAGCAAAAGCAAGAACATATTCAGCGTTCTGATAGGCAAAATCAAACCAATCTCTGCCAAAAGCATTATCAGAAATAAACATAATGCATACAAAAAAAATAATTTTTTTTATCATCCTATCCCCAATAACATAAAATGCTTGTAATTTTCCTTTCTTTTACAACCTCTTAATTATTATAGTTTGAAAATAACACAATATTCAACAATTTTTATTATTGCAAAATGAAATATCAAAAAAAATATTTCTTATTTAGAAATTGAATACTTGCTTAACGCGAATTTGATAAGAAAAGATAATTCTGATGTCATTCTGAGCACTCCTTGAGTGCGTAAGAATCCAGGTATAAGGTTTTTTCATTTTATTGACTGGATCACTACGGAACTTCGTTCCTCATGATGACATTCTGTTAAAATGGTGAATTTTGCTTGTAGAAATCTATATTACTTCGTCAAGTTCATAAAATTTTGAACGTATCAAATTCATGTAAAAGCCCATGGATTTAATCAAAAATCCATGGGCTTTTAAGAACTTTAATGAGTAATTACTATGCTTGAATATCAAGGTTTGAAATCATAGAAGACTGTACCGTTGTAGCATTTGGTGGAACACCACCAGAATAACTAAATGAAACAGCAGTTACAGAAAAAGGACCTGAATAAGCAACGGTATAATTTTTATAAATAAGATTACCTCCAGAAAATGGCGGTCCTGATGATCCGTTGCTAATTGCAGTATTACCCGCAACTAATGTATTACTACTGCCTGATAATACCGATCCTCCACTCGTAAAGACGATATTACTATCAAAAATACCTGATTGATTATTTTTCAAGATAGAATTATTGCTAATTTCATTAAAATTAGCACCATTTGCACCATCAATAAAAATTCCAGCACCAAAAACAACATTTGTTGCTGGTGTTCTTGGATTGTTACCTTCAGCAACACAATCAACAATTACTGATGAAGATTCGCTTGGTCCAAGCCCAAACCCATAAGCTGTCGGTCCAACATTAAATGATCCAGTACAATTGGAAAATACATTTCCTTGTCCATTATCCGCTAGAAACCCATATGAACAAATCGAGATACCATTATTAGCATTTGCGACACATGATTCTATAAGATTGCCTATACCACTAACGCTATGTAATCCATAAACACAAATACCAACATTAAGATTCATAGAAGAGCGAGCTACTCGACAATAATTACAACCTATAAGCGATATTCCTGCCGAATTTACTGCTCCCGATCCGTTTCTATCAACCAAACAGCTTTCAATTATCACATTTTCACAATTTACCAAAGAAATACCGCCGAGAGCAAGACCCGCTGTTGCACATAATGAAATGTTACATTGTTTAATTATACTTTCAGCAATGGGGGAACCACCAAAAGCAAAGAAATTAATACCCGATTCTGCTGCCTGAGTTATCGTTAAATTCATAATTTTTAGATTGGAAGCACCACCAAAAACTCTAATACCATCAAAAGCTACATTATTAATTTCACCATTTTTAATAGTAATATTTTCAAGGCCGGAATTAATTTGAATTCCTACATTAGCAACTCCCGAACCTAAAATTGATCTTCCACATAAATTAAAGGTGACATCACTTGAATTAATTATGAAAATGGAAGCTGCATTGGAAGTTATATTTTCAGTTAATACATAATTTCCCGGTGAACTTATCGTAAATGATCCACCCAATGCATCAATCAATCCTTGTGTTATAGAAATATTATGACAACCTGTTGCAAGACTGTTGAGCACAGAAAAGGTTCCATTAAATTCATTGGTGATATTAGCACAACACTCTGTTAACGTATTTTTAACATCAAAAATTGCCGTAAACGTGCCATTAAATTCATTGGTGATATTAGCGCAACATTCCGTTATTGTATTTTTAATATCTATAATTACCGTAAATTCATTTATAATAGAACCAATTCTTACTTGTATTTGACGCAATAACGCCTCAATTATTGAAAGATTACATGATGAACCAGGTCCAACAATATTTGATGATACACCTTGACGGGGCGCTCTTGTTTGCATTTGTTGAAATTCGGCAATCAAATCAGGAAAAGCTTTTTTAAGATCTTCAACAGAAAAATCATTACTATTTTTACATACCTGTTCATAACATCTTAATAATCCATTAGAAAGACGATTTTCAATGCCTTTTTCTAATGCATTGTTAACCAAAGAAATAAGAAACGGCTTAAAATGAGGATTATCTATCGTTATATAACCAAGATCAGTATTATTTTCTTCTAAGGCAGACTCTATCATGTTGTAATATAATTGAGCACTTTGAAGTTTAGATTTTTCTTTCATATTTTTTGCTATTGAATTTTTTTTAAGCCCTTTTTCTCTGGATTTAGCATCAAGCAAAAAATAAACCGATTGCAAACTTATTAGTATGAACAAAAAACGAAATAGCTTCATTATCCTTTTACCTCTCAAAAAAATTTTATTTTTTAATAACTCTTATCAAAAATTATATTTCCCATTACTATTGTTTTGCTTTTATCCAAAATCTCTTCAGATGAAAATTTAATCAAACTCGTGTCATAAATTCCTGCATGAGAATTATAAATAATACTATTGTTTTTAATAATATTGGCATAAGCACCTGAAATACCATCGATAAAAATACCAACACCGGCACAGGTAGCATTATTTGATTCTGCACGAGAATCTATTATCGATGATATTATTTCTGTTTTTGCAAAATTAAAACCATAGGCATTTTGTCCATTATTATTAGATGCAGAACAGTTGATAAATAAATTTTGTTTTCCACATTCTGTTGAAAAACCTAAAGCAAGTCCTTCAGAATTATTATTATTTGCCTGACATGCTTGTACAATAATATTGCTACTCTCAAACATTTGTAATCCAAATACCGTAATAGCTGCTGTATTAAAATTCATAAAAGAATTATTAATAGAACAATTAGTACATCGATTGAGTAATACACCTCCAGAAAAGGATGCTTTGATAAAACCATTGCGATTAAAAAAACAATTTTTTATAACAATCGAATCACAATGCGTAAGCGTTAACCCACCCATTGCACCGTTTATATCAGTAGCACATGAACTAATATGACAATTTTTCAATAAACATTCTCGAACACAACCATCATCACCATCAAAACCATTCAATATAATTCCTGATTTTTGACAATTATTAACAGAAATATCTTTGATAGTTATATGAGAACTATTGGGTAAAATTTTTATGCCACAATCACTAAAATTATCAATATGACCATTCTTTATGGTAATATTCATATGCCCTGGATTTATTTGAATCCCTCTAGATGACCCATTTTCGCCGGATATTTTTCGCCCATTAAGATCAAAACAAATATCATTTGCCTCGATAATAAAAGAAGTGTTTTCTTTTATTACAATATTTTCAGCTAATAAAAAATTACCTGAATGATTAAAAACTAAACTATCAGCATAATTATCAACCAAACTTTGTGTTATAACTCTATAAGGCGATGATTCAGGAGACTCTATAATTGCTCTCGGCACTGCACAACAAGCAGTAACCTCTGCCAATATTGATGATAAAGAACTTTCTATCGAAGTACAACAGGTAGCAATTTGCTGTCCCAAAGATGAACAACAAATGGTCAATTGTGTTGAAAGATCAGAAATAGCACTAAGAATGGCACTTTCTGCGGCAGCAATCTGCGCCATAATTTTATATAACAATGAAAAAGTACTATTAAAATCCATTTGCATAATAACACAACATTCAATTACTTCAGCCTCTATCCTGCTCAACAGTTGCCCAACAAGGACAAGATTGCAAGGAGTTGAACAACTTTTATGTTCAAGCAATTGATTTTGATGTTTCTGTAATCTTCCCGCTAAATAGGCAAACAAATCTGGCATTGCTTCTTTAAGATCCTTAACACAAACTTCATTTTTTCCTGCTATACATTGCGCATAACAATTTAACAAGCCTTGCGATATAACAAGTGACAATCCTTCTTTCTGTGCATCCTCAACTGCATCAATCATAAATTTGATAAGAAGTTCATTATCGAGAATAACATATAAAGGCGCATCAGATTTTTCAACAAACGGCACCGATTGCGTCTGAGTTAATGATAAAAAATCAGATGTTTGTGCGGCATATAAAAAAGATACTTTGCTCTGTAAAATAAAAATTATCAAAAAAAATTTAAAAATGGCTATAATTCTCATTGCTTCTTACTACTCCCTATCATGCCCATAACTATAAAAAATCATTCAAATGATTTAATCATTAGGCACACTATAAGAAGCAATAAAAAAAAACAAGGCTTTAAAAAAAATATTAAAATTTATGCTCTGCAGATGTATTAAAGTATTTAATCAAATCAATCTGTTTAATCCGCTCTTCATGCCCTGTCACCATATTCTTCACCGTAACTTCACGAGCTTGTTGCTCATCAGAACCAATAAGCAAGCAATACTGAGCACCCATTTTATTTGCTTTACGCATCATACTCTTAACCGATTCTTCATCAACTAAAATATCAACACATACATCATGCGCATGCAACGTATCAGCAAGCAAAAGCGCCAAACTATGTTGTTCTTTACTGAAGGGTAAAATAAGATGCAACGGAAGCGGTTGTGGCATAATTAATCTATCTTTAATCGGTTCAACTAATAATAATAACCGCTCTATGCCAATTGCAACACCAATTGAGGGAACATCTTGTTTTGCGCCAAGTTCTGTTGCCAAACGATTATAGCGTCCGCCACTACAAAAGGCATTTTGTGATCCCAAATTATTGCTCACAAATTCAAACACGGTCTTATCATAATAATCAAGGCCACGAACGAGAGTTGGATTATAGGAATAGGAAATTGAAAGAAGTTGCAAATGAGTTTGTAACGTTTGCCATTCATGCTGGCAATCTGGACACAAATTATCCACAATATGTGGTGCATTTTTATAGAGTTCTTTGCACGTTTCAACTTTACAATCAAAAACACGCATAATATTATGCTCTTTACGCACTTTGCAATTATCACAAATTTGATCTTGAACGCCATTAAGAAATGTTTCTAAAACTTCTTTAAATCGTTGACGATCGTCAAAACAACCCAAAAAATTAAGTTGTAAGGCAAACGTATCAAGGGTTAATTTTTCTTGAAACAAACGGTCAAGCATGGTAATCAATTGAACATCTTGATCAATCGAATTTGATCCAATAACTTCAATATTTATTTGATGAAACTGCCGAAATCTTCCCTTCTGAGGACGTTCATGCCGAAACATTGGCCCATATGAATACACCTTCCAAGGTAATGCCAATGAACCATGCTCCAAAAAAGCTCGCATTGTTGATGCAGTCGCTTCAGGCCGCAAACAAATCGATTCATCGCCCTTACTACTTTGAACAACAAACATTTCTTTGGTGACCACATCGGTTTGTAATCCCAGTGACCGTTTAAAAAGTTCAGTTTGTTCAAGAATTGGCGTTGAAATTTCAGTGAAATTATATAATGCACAGTGTTTTTGAACAAGCCGTACAAGAAAATTAAAGAGTGTCAGATCAAGAAAATCATGAGTCCCTTTTATACGAGAAATCATACATAAAACCTTTTAACAAAAGCACACTGATGGCCTACTAATTTTCTTTTAGTGTATCATACAAAAAAAAATTTTATCTATTTTTTTTAAAAAAGATTGACTTCATATTTCTCAAACTGTTACAACACAAGCTGTAAGAGAAAATACTGGCTAGTAAAAAGGAGCTGCCTATGAAATAGATCACTAAGCTCTTTGACAAAAACAACAGACTAGATGAACAAAAAAATAATAAATTTTAGTAAACAATTGACATTCGCGTAAGCATCTTGGTAAAACACAAGTGAAGTATAAAAAATGTGTAGTAGATGTACTGTTCTAACACTTCTAAAAAAGGAGTTATTTTATGAAAAAACTACTTAATCTATCCCTACTTGTGGTAGGAATGTCGCTTGCGGCAAATATCATTGCTGCTGACAGCGATGATAGTTCAAACAACTCAACAAGAAAAGGTGGCGATGCAACCGGCCATACATTCTTCTGGGTTCGTCCTCAATTTCAAGATCCTATGCCAGAAAAAATTTCTTTATGGCGTAATGATCGCGCAATGGCTCGTGATTGTGGTTGGAATGGAGCATTCCAAGTAGTACCTTTCGGTGGTCGCACTACAAAAAAATCGGCAAACGGCTTAGCTCGTTATTTTATGTTTGGTAATAAAACAGAATTAATTGTTGCTGGTGCTACTGCTACCGACGTAAACACTGATCAAGGTGTTGGTGTCGATGTTGGTGCTTTTAATTTTAATATTGAAACTCTCAATCCTACAGTTTTCAGTCAACCATTCAAAAGCACTCTATCATTCAGTCCACGTCAATCAACTGTTGGTGCTGGTTTTGATTATATTCAATATTTTGGTTGGAATGATTGTTGTGAGCGCAAATGGTGGGGAGAAATTTCTTTCCCTGTTGTGCGTGTGCGCAATGATATGCGCTTAACAGAAACAGTAATAACACCTGCAGGAACTTTAGTTACCGGAGCTGCTGCAAACATGACCCAAGCATTCACTGGTCAATTTCCTTTTGTGAACACGATTAATGGAGCTTCTGTTGCCAGTCCTGTATGGCAATATGGCAAAATTGATGGACGCAGAAGTAAAACAGGCGTTGCCGATGTTGAAATTAAAATAGGTTATGATTATGTTCGTAATGATTGCTCATATCTTTATACTTATGTTGGAGTTTTAGCACCTACAGGAACAAAACCAAAAGCTGAATATGTATTTGAACCAATAATTGGTGAAAATAGACATGTTGGTGTTTTAACTGGTGGTTCTGGTGGATTCCAAATTTGGTCTGGCTGTGAAAAAACTTTGATGCTTGATGTTGATATGGCTTTCCGTTATTTAATTAGAAATACACAATTGCGCTCATTTGATCTTTATAACAGACCTTGGAGCCGCTATATGCCAGTATTTGCTAATCCCGCAGCTGCAGCTCTAATTGAACTTAGTGCCGGCATCAATCAATTTACTCAAAAACTAAGAGTTCATCCAGGATTCCAATTCAGCGTTAATTCAGCTTTAGTTTACAACAGCGAATGTGGCTTAGAAGCTGAAGTTGGTTATGGTGCTTGGGGTCGCCAAGGTGAAAGAGTTAGATTAGCATCTCCATGGGTAGTTGGTCCTGCAATTGCCAATACAAGTCCTTTTGCTGTAGCAGATACAATAAATAGAGCTTCACTAATTGGTGCTAGTTTTGGTGGTGCAGCAGTTGATATTTTAACTCCTCCAGCAGGCACGACAACTAATTCACTTTTAATTCAAGAAACAGATTTGAATTTAGGTTCAGCGGCTTGTCCAGCGGCCTTAACTCAAACTATTTATGGCACCGTTGGTTATAATTGGAACTGGTGTTGGCCAATATTTGTAGGCGTGGGTGGCTCTTATGAATTCAGCAGAATTAATACTGCCGTTAATCGTTGGACTGTTTGGGGCAAATTTGGTGTCTCAATATAATAATTAAAGATATAATCAAGGATATAGATTATGATAAAAAAACTATTATTATTAAAGCTTTTGAGTTTAGCATTCATAATGAACTCGCATTGTATGGAACAATCGTTAACAGAATTACAAAGCCAATTAAGATATTATCAAGAGGAAGCACGTAAAGGAAATACTTCAGCTCAGGAAGAGGTACAATATCTTTTAGGAGAAATCAGACGTTTATACCCACAAGCACAACGCGGAGGAGCACAACCTCAACGAGGAATTCAGCAATTACCTCCTGTTAGCGCTGAATGGATCGACTATTTAAAAGCTACTGAAAGTTCTAATGATCCTAATGCACTCAAAGAAGGTTTACAGGTATTTGATAATGCAGTTAGAGATCAAGCAGGAAAATTAAAGGCTACAGTACAAAAAGAAGCTCTGGATCTCATTAATCGCATCAAGGCCAAGTTAGCACGATTACAACAACCACAAAGAAGAGTGCAACCAGGCCCACAACCAACTCCAGGAAGACCCGCAAGACCAGTAAGCACCGGGCCAAGACCAACAGTAAAACCTAGGCCAGTAAGCACAGGACCTGGTCAGGTACGCCCAGGACAAGTAAATCAAGCAGAGATTGATCGTTTACATGATGCTGCTTTAGATGCTGTTGAAAAGGTTGTTACTGCAGCTCGCGCAGCCGGTCAAAATGAGATAGCAAATATATGGATGAAACTAGCACAATAAAAATATAGTTAGATAAGAAAAGGGCTCGGTAATTTTACCGGGCCTCTTTTTTTGTTATAGTGTAACTAAAAAAAATTAGGAGTTACACATGAAATCAATTCTTATTACCGGCGGCGCAGGTTATATCGGCTCGCATATTGCTTACACATTAGAACAACAAGGCTACCATCTTATTATTCTCGATACCTTTGTTCATCAGCAAACCTTTAATCAAACAAAAGCAACAATTATTAAAGCAGATTTTTCTGATCAAACCATTTTGGAAAAAATTTTTAAGACCTATGATATTGAAGCAATTGTTCATTGTGCTGCTTGCATTGAAGTTGGCTTATCGGTCAAAAATCCAACACTTTTTTATGAAACAAATGTGGCAAAAACAATCACTCTTTTGCGAACAATGCTTGCACATAACATAAAAAAAATTATTTTCTCTTCTTCTTGTGCAGTATATGGCAACCCACAGTTTTTGCCTCTTACTGAAGATCACCCAAAAAACCCTTTGAGTCCTTATGGCAGAACAAAATTAATGGTAGAAATGATTTTGGAAGATTTTTGCACCGCTTATAATTTGCAGTATGTTGCCTTGCGCTACTTTAATGCCGCTGGCGCATTACCTGAATTGAATTTAGGTGAGCAGCACAAACCTGAAACACATATTATTCCTTTATTATTACGCGCTGCATTAAACAACAAAGTATTTACGGTTTTTGGCAATGATTATGAAACACAAGATGGTACGGCAATTCGTGATTATTTGCATGTTCTTGATATTGCACAAGCGCACAGCAAAGCTTTGGAATATTTATTAAATAGTGGCATGCCAGACTGTTTTAATTTGGGAACAGGTAAGGGCGTTTCTATTGCACAGATGATAGAAACAGTTGAAAAAATAGTAAATAAAAAAATTAAAGTTAACTATGTTAATCGGCGCTCCGGCGATGCGGCAATCTTGGTTGCAAATGCAAATAAGGCACAAAAAAAATTGCAGTGGCAATCACAATATTCTGAAATCAATTTTATTATTAAAAGTGTTTATGATTTTGAATGTCATTATAACAAAATGATAACAAATTCTAAATCTTCACATATAAAAAAAGAGGGGTGATTTAAAAAATCACCCCTCTGAATTTGGCTAATCAAATATTAAGATAAAAATTATTATAAGTTTGCTAATCCAAAAGAACCAACACCACACTTAGCAGCAATTTTATCCATTAGTGCTTTTTCTTGTGCATATACTTTATTTAAAACACATTGCGCACAAGGAACCCCACGTTTTTGAGCTCTAATTAATTTAACAAGTTGACCATTAACAAAGTTTGTAATTAATGCTTTTAATTCCTGATCATTACCTGCTAAGGTATTCGCTTTATCTAAAGCTGCTTGATCATAAGTAGAAGCAATTTGTATTAATAAGGTTACAATTTCAGCCTTAGGATTTGCATGTACAACATTAACAACTCTATTAACAATACCTTGATTAACTTGTCTATCAAGAACAATAGGAGCTGCAACATAACCAGCGCCAGCTTGTGGTCTTTGCTGATGATTCATGTTATTATTTTGACCAGCAGGAACACCGTTTGGTTGTTGAGGAGCTTGGTGATTATTTACAGGAGCTTTAACTTTTTTTGCTTTAGGAGCAACAACAGGCTTTTTCCAAGCTTTATATGCTTTAAAAGCACCATAACCAACAACAGGAGCAGCAGCAACAACACCAAGACCGATTGCAGTTTTGGGGTATTCTAAAGCTTTAGCAACAACAGGAGCAACAACATATTTGTTAGCTAATTTTGCAGTACCAACAACAAAGTCTTTTGATTTACCAGCAATATTTGATACCATCTTAGGTGTATCAGCATAACCAAAATAGTTTGCCGCACCAACAGCAAGACCAGTTACAGCAACACCAGCAGCAGAACATCCTGCAGCTATTTTATTGCTAAATCTTGAACCAACATTGTAAGCTGCAACAGCAGCGCCAGCGCCAAGAGCTACATAAGGGTTAGCAACAGATTTAACTACATTTAAAGCAGTTTCAGGATACATATAAGCAAGTGTACCTAAAGTAGTTGCTGTTGCAACAACAGCAGGAACACTAAACTTCCAATGTTTCTTCATTAGAACTAATGCGCCTGATTTGTGTAATAAATAAGAAACTGAACCTACGGTTACCATGCCACAGAAGCCTTGAGCAAGAAATTCTCTATCAGTTGCTTTTTCAACAACAAAATCCTTGCATGAAGTATAACCTTCAACAACAGCTGTTTTGCCTTTAGCTAATTTTGCTGCTGCTTTTGCTGCAATGCCTTTTGCTTCATTTGGTGTAAGAACTTCAACTAATTCATTAGTGAATTCTTGATTTGAAGCGTCAGAAACTGCTTCAACAACAGGAGCTTGATTAGCGGCAAGTTTATTTAAACCGTAACCAGCAGCTCCGGCAGAAGTTACTCCAGCCATTAAAGTACCCGCTCTTTTAACAAGATCAGGTCCAACATGCTGTACTACCTTAGAACCGAAGTTAACCATAGGGTAAGTTTGAGAGATTGCTGAGAGCATAACCAGCCCCAGCATAGATTTATTAAAATTAGAGTTCATATGAACTTCCTCCATTTAGTTAGATATGATTGAAACATTCAACTAGCCATTCACTTACCTATTCTAAAGTAAATAAAGAGTTTGTCAATGGAGGTATATTTTATTTCATTAATTATTTCAGTTTCTTGATTTCTCTCAAGGTTTCGCGCTTAATATCACGTTCCTTGATAGTTTCTTTTTTACTGACAGCTTTCTTGTGCTTACCGATACCAAGTTCAACTTTCACCAAACTTCGTTCATTCAGATAGATTTTTAGGGGGATTACGGTGATTCCTTTACGCGAGATATCACCAACAAGACGGTTCAATTCTCTTGCATGAACCAATAATTTACGCGTTCGCGCTGCTGCGCCATCTTTTTTTTGATAGGCTTTATCATAAGGAGAAACGTTACAATTCACTAAAAAAAGCTCGCCATCTTTGATGTGGGCAAATGAACCAATCAAAGAAATATGCCCAGCTCTAATGGATTTAACCTCATCGCCCGTTAAAACAAGACCTGCCTCAAGGCGATCTAAAATTTCATAATCAAAAAAGGCTTTTTTATTCTGAGTAATTATTTTCATACAGAAGTACCCGTTTCAGTAGATTTGCAATAGTTAAAAACTTGTTTTGTAATTGGGTAAAGTATAATCGCTAAGGCTATACCTAAAATATTGCCACCAATCAAAAATGACCATATACAAGGTAAGGCTAACCCTAATTTTTGCTCAAAAAAGGTACTGCAGCTTTGCATCCACCAAGGATTTATTATAGCAACATCAAGGGCTAACACCTTATGAAGCAACCAATACCCCAAACCATAATCTGCTGCATACACAGGAATAAGGGTAATTGGGTTGTTAATACCATAAGCAGCAGCAAAGGTTACCGATAAATTTAAGCCAAAAAGCACTGAAAATGCAAAAATCATGATGGTGTGTAATCCAGGAAATGGCGAAAAAGCTATATAAGCACCCATGCAAAAAGAAAGTGCCAGCTTATGCGGAGATTTTTCCTCATAAGCCAGTTTCTTGAAATATGCCAAACAACTATTTAAAATTTTCATACTATCACCATATAATTTTTATTGTCTCTATAAGTCTTAGTATACTACAGTTATGATGCTTATACTAATGCTGTATTACTAACAAAACAGGTTTACTATGACAAAAAATCTATTATTTCCCCTCATATTTTTAACTTCTATTACTTCTATTTATTCTGCCGAATCAAAGAAAAACACCTTTTCCCTGAGTGACGGCATAGCAACAACGGTCAAAAATGAAACGATTTTGGTCGCTTTAGCTGGTTATACCCTTGCCTTTAGACCTGAATGGCTTAATCAATATCCCTATATTACCGCCTTTTGTGGTGCTTGTTTGCTAGGATCGGTTATCAGAAATACTTTTGCTAGAAGTCTTGAATTCAGTTCAAATAGCTTTATTAGGACTGCAGTAAAATGTCCTTTTTCAACTGGCCTTGCTGCTTATGCACTTGCTTTCAATAGAGAACTTATTCGCCAACATCCTCTTGTTGCAACGCTATTTGGCCTTTGGTTGGCAATACAATGGTCTGAGAATGTTGAATGATAATAAAATATTTTGCAAAAAAAAGAGACAATAAAGCAGAATTGTCATTGCAAGCCGTTTTACTTGGCTAAAAGTTTCGAAAAATTCGCCAATAATGCGGCCTGTCCGCCGAAGTTTCAACGAAGGCGGATGGCAACCCAGATAATAAAATTAGTTCCGTAAATTAAAAATCAAAATCTTATTATAATTCGGCCCTATGCGGGCAGCACAAAGGTATTGCGTGCCCGCATAGGGCCGAATTATAATTAATAATTTATAAACTAAAAATTAGAAACAAAAATGTAATTTAAAATAAACCATTTCGCCTTTCAATAAAAAAATTATAAACTGTAACATGAACAAAAAAAATAATTCTTTATTATCAAGACAAAAATAAAATGCATTCAGAAAAACAATTAGCACAATTCAAAAAAGTAATTTGGGATTATTATGCAATACATAAAAGAGAATTTCCTTGGCGAAATATCGAAAATCCCTATTACATCATTGTTTCAGAAATTATGTTGCAACAAACACAAACACATCGTGTCATTACAAAATATGAACAATTCATTGAACAATTTCCAACCATTCATATTCTAGCACAAGCGCAACAAGCCGATGTAATCAAAGCTTGGCAGGGATTAGGATATAACAGACGTGCATTATCTTTGCACAAAACTGCACAAAAAATTATACAAGAACACAAAAGCATTATTCCAAATTGTCCGACACTATTACAAACGTTTCCTGGTATTGGAAAAGCGACAGCATCGTCAATTGCAGCATTTGCCTATAACAAGCCGACAACATTCATCGAAACCAACATTCGTGCAGTTTTTATTTATTGTTTTTTTGTTAATCAAAGCAATATTACTGATGAACAACTCATTCCTCTGGTTGCTGCAACCGTCGACCCAATCAATCCTCGCGAATGGTATTACGCGTTAATGGATTATGGTGTCATGCTCAAAAAAAATTACATAAATCCAAGTCGTTTAAGTAAACATCACACCAAGCAAAGCGCCTTTGAAGGATCAGATCGCCAAATTCGTGGCATGATACTAAAATTGCTCTCACAAGAAACTGCTCTTAATTTTGAACAATTTTGCGACCTTATTCCCCGTGAACAACAACGAATAGAATGTGCGTTAGACAATCTTTTAAAAGAAGGGTTTATAAAAAGTATTCAAACTACTTTTACTCTTGCTTAGTCATAAGGACTTTGTTTATACTGCTAAAAAATTATAAAAAGTAGTAAGGAGAAATAATGAAGTTCAGATTAAACGTGCTGTTCATACTCATATGCTTAAGCAATTTCTCACCTAATAAAGCTGCACTCGACAAAAAAACAATGCCCGAAGAAAATAAACCTCAAATTGATCCTGCATTCTTGACGCTATCAAAAAGATTACCCCTACCAACTTATGAAATTGTACCATTTAGATTTGATAAAATTCCCTGGTTAACTTCTGAGCAATTATCGCAGCATATGGAACTTTATAAAGGATATGTTAATAAGCGAAATGAAATAGCAAAAACGTTAAAAAAAGTTGATCCTTCCAAAGCATCTGGCGTTACCTATTCAAAATACCGCTCACTCAAAACAGCGGAAACATTTGCCATGAATGGCGACATTTTACACAGGCTTTATTTTCAAAATATCAGTGAAAAAAAATCACAAAAACCTGGTGAGCAAATGATGAATTTAATTATTGAAGCATTCGGCTCCCTTGAATCATTCAAAAATGATTTGTTTGCTTGTGCAAGCTCATCACGAGGCTGGGTACTTACTGGTTATTCCCTTGATGATAATATGATTCACAATTTCTTGCTTGATGCACATAATCAAACGGTTCCCGTTCTTGTCATGCCTTTATTAGTGCTTGATGTTTATGAGCATGCTTATTTCCTTGATTTTGGCACCAAACGCCCATCGTATGTTCAACTGTTCTGGAGCAATATTAATTGGGATGTTGTTGAAGAACGCATCAATAAATGGGTTAATCCGCTTATTAAGAAATGTGAAGTTCCTGAAGAAAAAAATGAGAAAATTGAAACTTTAACAGCTTCCAAAAAATAGCATAAGGTATTTCTGATTCTTCAAATACCTTATCTAAAATAAATTTTTGTTTTCACGTTTTAGTTTATAAATTATCAATATTATTCGGCCCTATGCGGGCAGGCATGAATATATTGCGTGCCCAATATATTCAATACAAGGGCAACTAAGAGAAGAATCTCTTAGTAATCTCTCTTAACGCAAAAAAGTCGGACTTGATCATTGCATGCTCAAAGTCCTCCACCAGTTTTGCTAATGAGGAAATTTTTGATTTTATCCGATGACTTGCGATTGATAATTATCTACTTCGTAGAATCACAATTGTCATCTTAAAAAGCAAATCAACAAAGTTATAAATAATACTGGATTCTGAATCTACTTTGCTAAAAGCTTCGTAGGTTCAGAATGACATTTCTCATTTCGAAAGAAAATTTATAAATATATGTTAGTCCGGTAGTGCGTTGTGCACCCGAAAGAATGATGCGCAGCATCATGATGTGTGGTGCATATACGCGCGGAAAAAATGATCCAACGGAACGTTGGGGCCCTTGTATCAAAGGTATTGGGCAAACAATACCTTTGTGCTGCCCGCATAGGGCCAAATGATATTAAAAATAAATATTACTTTTGTTTTAAGATATTAAGCAAACCATAAATAATTATTAATCCACAATTTTATTTTGTGCATCAAGTATCGCCAATAAGCGCGCACTTAATTGTCGATGAGATGCTATATCACTCTTTTCCATTGCATGAATTTGGGAATTATTAATAAAATTATACCCTAACTTAACTTCAATATCAGCCAACTTCTTCTCTTTAGGAAAATATCTTACAAGACGATTATCATTCCTTTTAGCTGTACAACTTTGCATACCTACAGTTATCTGTGGAATGGTTGTACCAGGTACCGTAACAAGAACAAACTTTTCCATGCCACATGCAAAAGCAACAAATAAAATGCTACCTAAAAAAAGTATTATTTTTTTCATGAGATTCTTTCTAAAATTGGATGAGAAAATAAAAAACTGCATAACCAAATATAACCATCAATGCATCGAATTGTCATTGCGAGGCAACATTGTTGCCGTGGCAACCCAGAATATAAAATTCTATTTATTTCCCAACTCCTTTACATTGTAATATTTTTTGAAACAAATCAAAAATAGATCATATATAAACATCTGTTTTTCATATGAATTTATTTATGAGAACATTATAATCTGGGTCACCACGGCACAATGTGCCTCGTGATGACATTTTTGATTACTTGGTTTACGGTAAAATTATTGGCTATGTACAATAAAGGTTTAAATTTCTGATAACACTGCGTGCGCAAATTTTTCAGCCTCTAAAGGCCCTCTAGCAGTAACAATGCGCTTATCTTTAACAACGCCAGCTTTTTCATAAATGGCAGCATGTTTATCAAAAATATCTTTTAATAAGCCATCCTCATCCCACCCTGTTGCTCGATGAGTAACCAAAGCGCCAGCTTTTGCCAAAATACGAGGCGCAATACAAATAGCAGCAACAACCTTATCAGCCATAACTGCTTTTTGAATAATGCGATAACTTATATCATTATCTAAGTGATCCAAAGCTCCGCCACCACCAACAAACACTATTGCTTCATAATCATCAGAATTAAGCTTGCTTAACTCAACATCAACATCAGTTTTTGAACCATCAGTTGCTTGTGCTTTTCCACCTTTATCACTTACCGTAACAACTTTATAACCGGCTTCTTGAAATATTTTCTTTGGTACACCATATTCTATTGGTTGATACCCAATATGAGCAATGATAATTGCTATACTTTTTATCATAGACTATCCCTTCCTTAATTTTTTGATTTTTTATTTTTCAGTATAAACCAGTTGAACTATAACATTCTAGAAAAATAATATGAAGGGCTTATTTTAATAATTTCAATCTGAATAAAATCAAACATTTCATTTAAAAATATACTTTTTCATAAAATAATTGTTACTAATTAATATTTGCGTTAAAATAACAAATATACAGCTTTTTAAGAAGAAAATTTTAGATGAAAGTTTTTTATGATAAGACATCCCTGGCATGAGGTATCTTCAGGTGAACACACCCCCGTAAGCGTAAATACCATAATAGAAATCACAAAAGGTTCAAAAGCAAAATATGAACTTGATAAAGAAAGTGGTCTTTTGCGTCTCGATAGAGTTCTTTTGACTCACCTAACCTACCCAGTTCATTATGGTTTTATTCCTCAGACCTATTGCGCTGACAACGATCCTCTTGATGTCATTGTTATTTGTTCAGAGCATCTACTTCCTTTAAGTATTGTCGAAGCAACGATTATTGGTGCTATGCATATGATTGATGGCGGACAACGAGATGATAAAATTATTGCTGTTGCCACCCATGATCATGCGGTGAATACAATAACTAATTTAGATGAACTTCCCATCGATCTTCTTGAAACCATACGACAATTTTTCGAAAATTATAAAAAACTAGAAGAAAAAAAAGTTATTATTGAAAAATTTTTCAATAAACAAGAAGCACAAAATTTAATTATTGAAGCGCTTGAATTGTATAAAAAAGAATTTAAACAGTAATCTCACAAAATCACACAAAAAAAGGGTATACAAAAATTGTATACCCTTTTTTATTTTCAATAAATAGTATCTCTCTACCACTCAAGTGATCCGGCTGTTTGATATTCCGTTACACGAGTTTCAAAAAAATTCTTTTCTTTGGACAAATCGGTTGATTGCGACATCCAAGGAAATGGATTTTCAGTAAAATATACTTTTGGCAAATCAATACGCTCTAAACGACGATCAGCAATATGTTCAACATAATCACTAAATTGTTGCGCATTAATGCCGAGTAATCCTTCAGGACAAGCATCCAATGCATATTGCTTTTCTAATACAACAGCTTTTTTAATTAATTCAACAATTTCTTGTTGGAATTCTGCTGTCCAAATAGTTGGATTCTCAGCTTTAACGGCATTAATCAAATCACACCCAAAAGCCAAATGAATACTTTCATCACGCATGATATATTCAAATTGCTCACCAATACCAACCATTTTGTTTTGACGTTTGAGGGCAAGCATCATGGCAAAACCAGCATAAAAGAAAATGCCTTCCATGATTACATAATACCCAATAAGGTCATGCACAAAACGCTTAATATCTTCTTGTGTTTCTGTTTTAAAGTTTGGATCAAAAATTGATTGCGTCAAATTAATAACAAAAGCATCTTTTTGTGCAATTGAAGGTATCGTATTATACATATTATAAATCACATCAGGATCCAATCCTAATGTGTCACAACAATAAATGAAAGTATCAGTATGCACTGCTTCTTCAAAAGCCTGTCGCAATAAATACTGACGACATTCAGGATTAGTAACATGACGATAAACAGCCAACACTAAATTATTTGCCGTTAACGATTCCGCTGTTGAAAAAAATCCTAAATTCCAAAGAATTAATCGTCGCTCTTTTTCAGACAAAAATGTTGCAGATTTCCATTGCTCAACATCTTGTTGCATCGAAATTTCTTCTGGAGTCCAATTGTTGGCAATACCATCTTTATAATGTTGGCGAGCCCACATATAGGTCATCGGTAAAATTTTATTAGGATCAGTTGCGCTATTATTCAAAATAGTTTTTTGTATCATATATATTCCTTTCATGGATTAAATTATGAGTATCACTGACACGATTCACAATCACTAGGATTATCAATACCACATGCATACGTGGTTGCAGGATTAAATGCCACTTTCTCAACTGATTCAGCGGGGGCAATTTCTTTGTATTCACGCTTTTGAGTATACCCAAACTTTTTTGCATCTAACGTTGATTTTTCAATCTGACTCGCGCCAAGCGTTCGTAAATAATACATTGTTTTCATACCGGTACGCCATGCCGTTGTATAAATATCATGTAACTTCTGACCAGAAACGCCCTGCATAAAAACATTATGCGATTGACTTTGATCAATCCATTTTCCTCGTGCAGCGGTGATATTTATCATATGAATTGGATCAAGCTCAAAAGAACCTTTATACTTACGTTTTAGATGATCTGGAATCTCATCAATCATTTGTAAATTACCATCATAATATTTAAGCTGGTCAAGCATAGATTGATTCCATAATCCTAATGCCTTTAAATCGTCCACTAAATACGTGTTAATGATAGTAAATTCACCCGCAATATTTGCTTTAACATAAATGTTGCGATACATAGGTTCAATACATGGGTAACATCCAGCAATATTAGCAATGGTTGCTGTTGGTGCAATTGCTAATATATTTGAATTTCTCATACCCCATTCTTTAACCTGCTTTCTAACTGGTGTCCAATCAAGGGAGGAACTACGAGAAACTTCAATTGGCATGCCACGCTCTTGTTCTAATAAATCAATAGTATCAAGAGGAAAAATACCACGATGCCATTTTGAACCCTGATAACTTTGATACGTACCACGTTCATGTGCAAGTTCTGATGAACCAAGAACCGCAAAATATAAAATCTTTTCACCAGTATTATCAGCAAAAGTAACTGCTTCTTGCGAATCAAAAGGAATATTTAATTTAAATAATGCATCCTGGAATCCCATACAACCAAGACCAATTGGCCGATGGCGCATATTTGAATTTTGCGCTTCAATCGTTGGATAAAAATTTAAATCAACAACATTATCAAGCATTCTGATTGCTGTTTTAATTGTTGCCGCTAACATTTCCTCATCAAGTTTACCATCAACAATATGCCGCGATAAGTTCACTGATCCTAAATTACAAACAGCTGTTTCATCAGCAGAAGTATTAAGGGTAATTTCAGTACATAAATTTGAACTATGCACAACACCTGCATGATCCTGAGGTGAACGAATATTACAAGGATCCTTAAAGGTAATCCAAGGATGACCCGTTTCAAAAAGTCGGCTTAACATCTTACGCCATAATTTTTGTGCTGATACAATTTTAAATTGTATCATTTGGCCGTTGTTAGCTTTTTGTTCATACTCTTCATATCGTAGCTCAAATGCCTTACCATATAAATCATGCAAATCTGGTGTTTCATCAGGTGAAAACAAAGTCCAATCTTTATCGGCAAGAACACGCTTCATAAAAAGATCAGGAATCCAATTTGCCGTATTCATATCATGCGTTCTACGACGTTCATCACCAGTATTGCGACGCAAATCAAGAAAATCTTCGATATCTAAATGCCACGTTTCTAAATAAGCACACGTACCACCGCGCCGAATACCACTACGCGTAATACCAGCAACAACATCATTAGCAATTTTCAAAAATGGCACAACGCCCTGACTTGTTGCATGAATACCTTTAATAATTGAACCCGTACCACGAATGCTCGTCCAATCATTACCAATACCACCTGCCCATTTTGAAAGTTGCGCATTGTCGCCCATACATTTAAAAATATGCGCTAAATCATCATGAACCGTTGTTAAATAACATGAACTTAGTTGGGGAACAACATATCCTGCATGAAATAATGTTGGCGTTGAAGAAATATACCGTAACGTAGAAAACAACTCATAAAACTCAACTGCTTTTTTATTTTTATCTTCTTCCTTAAGCGCAAGTCCCATTGCAATGCGCATCCAAAACGTTTGCGGAAGTTCAATCTTTTTTTTATTAATTTTAAGAAAATAACGATCATACAATGTTTGCAATCCTAGATATTCAAGCAAGTTATCACGTTCAATACGTAAATGTTGTGCAAGAAATTCTAAATCAAATTGCAATAATGCAGGATCCAATATTTTATTTTCAATACCTCGTTCAATGCTTGTGATAAAAGCACTTTGATACAAAGCATTCAATGAAGAATCAGTCGCAGAAACTTTAAAAACTTCTTTATAAATAGCTTGTAACAAAAGACGCGCTGCCACAACACCATAAGCAGGGTCTTGTTCCAAAAAAGCAATTGCTGATAAGACAAAAGCTTTTTCAAGATCTTGAGTTGTGACACCATCATAAATATTCTTGATGACTTCTTTAACAATTAAATCAACAGAAACTAACGATGATAAATCACCCATAATACGATTAATTGTTCCATAGACTTTGTCATCATCAAACGCCATTTTAATACCATTACGCTTGGTAACCGTAAAATGAGTTAAGGCACTTTCATGCACATTTGGTGTCTCAAAACCCCCATTTACGAGACTGCTCTGAGAATTCATAGTTTTCCTTTTAAAGCTAGTGATATAAACTCATTATTCAATACAATAAAAAACCCCAACAAACATGCTTTTTCACCTACTCCTTTTTTAAAAAAGACGATTGTTTCCCCATAAAACAATCAATAATGACGCAAAACATCATCTACAACAGATGATCAAAAAGCGCTATAACACAATTTAAATTGTTTTTCTATTTGTAAAATTAATTATCGGCATTACCATCTACTGTATCACCTTAAACCCTTCTAAGCAAACAAAATTTTATAGCTAAATAATACAAAACATATTCTTAATTTTTTTGTGAAATTAGATTGCCAGACAATACAAATAGTAATCTTCCCATAAGATTTATTGTATAAATTAGTTCCCATCGCCGTGTAAACAATTATAATTTTTTTTTATAAAAAGAGTGAAAGCCAAACAAGAATCAATGACTATTGACAGCTCATATTGAAAACCCTTATCTTGAATTCTAGAGACATCTTAAAAAAGGAGATTTTTTCAAATGAATATCGCAAAAAATAAATTTTTGTTCTTATGTATAACGTTAATAACTCTAGCAAATACACTAGAATGTACCGTTAGAGAATTTAAAGGCACCGATGCTCAATTTGATGCCATCCTCAAAGAAGGTAAGCCTGTTGTGGTTAAATGTTACCAAACCTGGTGCTCTGCATGCAAACATTATGAAGATAGTTTTAAGTCTATTTCAAATCAATTTCCACATGTTACTTTTTTAGCAGTCGATTGTGCAAAAAATCCATCAATTGAATCACGCTTTGGATTTCATGGTTATCCAACAACTATTTTTTTTGATTCAACCGGCAATAAAAAAAACCAAAGAACAAATGTTTTAACGGCAGAAGAATTACGCAAAGAAGTTGAAAAATTACAATAACAATTACTAGATAAGGAGTTTTTTATGTATACAATCAAACACTATGCTTTAGTTGCTTTATTACCAATTGTATTTCAGTTTACAAACTGTGAAGAAAATTGCCTAATGGGTGCTATAGATATTGTAAAAACTGCGCCAACCAGTCAAGTTATTGACATAACAACAAGTGAAGCACTCAACAAACACAAAAAGTCCGGCAAACCAATGGTTGTTAAATTTTATACAGACTGGTGTAACCCATGCAAGGATATGAAAGAACCTTTTGCAAACTTAGCAAAAGAATATACCAATGTTACCTTTATTGCTGTTAATGGCGATCATGCACCATCTTTGACGCAAGAATTTAATGTTGAAGGCTATCCAACATTAGTATTTATTGACAAAAATGGTGACCAATTATTTGTACGCGTTGGTGGCGCAACTAAGGGTGCTCTTTCTGATTTAGTAGAAAAATTAAGCAAGGGCACCATGCAAAAACAAGAAGTTAAATCAAAAATGGAAGAAGAAAAACCAAAAGTAGAAGCTGCTCCTGCACCAGCCAAAAAAGCTATCGCACAAAAAAAATCACAACCAAAGAAAACAATGCCAGTAAAAAAAGCTGTTGCACAAAAAACATCGCAACCAAAAGAAATAGTTCGTAAAGGGCCCGGCGGAAAACGCATTCGTTATGTTGCCGTTATGGATGAAGAATAATTTTTAAATTATTATTAAAACAAAAAAAAGAGCGGAAATAATTGAGAAAATTATTTCCGCTCTTTTGTATTTAAATTTTACTTACGAAACTAATAACAACGCAACAATCGACATAAGCTTAATCAAAATGTTTAATGCTGGTCCGGAAGTATCCTTGAAAGGGTCTCCAACCGTATCACCAACAACAGCTGCTTTGTGCGCATCTGAGCCTTTGCCGCCAAGATGACCCGCTTCAATATACTTCTTTGCATTATCCCATGCACCACCACCATTTGCCATCATTAATGCTAATAGGACACCAACAAGAGTTGCCCCAACAAGCAATCCCCCAAGTGCTTGCACACCAAGAGTGAACTTAATAACAACAGGCAATGAAACGGTAAGAACACCAGGTAAAATCATTTCATGTAAAGCAGCTTGCGTACTAATTGCAACACATCGTTTATAATCAGGCTCGGCAGTGCCTTCCATCAACCCAGGAATTTCTTTAAATTGACGACGAACTTCCATCACCATTTTCAACGCCGCTTGACTAACTGAACGCATGGTTAATGCTGAAACCAAAAATGGCATAGCACCACCAATAAACATTCCCACTAAAACTAACGGATTAAGTACATTTATTGCCACCAATTTTGCCAATTCTGAATAAGCAGCAAATAAAGCAAGCGCCGTTAATAATGCTGAACCGATTGCAAAACCTTTACCCATTGCAGCAGTTGTATTCCCAAGAGCGTCAAGCTTATCAGTAATGGCACGTATATTAGGGCCAAAATGTGCCATTTCAGCAATACCGCCAGCATTATCAGCAATAGGGCCATAAGCATCAACAGTCATAGTAATACCAACCGTTGCAAGCATTGCAACAGCTGATAAGGCAACACCAAAAAGACCGCCGCCATAATTAAAGGCAAATAAAACTGCTAAAGAAAGTAAAATCACCGGCAAAACGGTTGACTCCATACCAACAGATAAGCCATAAATTAAATTTGTTGCAGCACCTGAACGAGAACTATTAGCAATATTAATTACTGGTTGTCCGCCCGTATAATATTCCGTAATTAAACCAATAACAATACCCGCAAAACACCCTAATACTATTGCAACAATAAGTTGCAAATCTAAGTGCATTGCATATAAATAAGCAGTGCTAAAACCTGCAAAAAATATAATTGCAATGAACGTTGCATAGCGCAACATCGCCGCAGGATGTAATCTTAAAAAGAAATTAGAACAAAGACCAATGATTGAACTTACTAACCCAAATGCAGAAAGCATCAAGGGTAACGATTGATACATAAAATTATTATATTCAGGACTTGCAATAGCCAAGATTATGCAAGAAACCATTGCGCCAACATATGATTCAAAAATATCAGCACCCATGCCCGCTGTATCGCCAACGCAATCACCAACGTTATCAGCAATAACGGCAGGGTTGCGAGGATCATCTTCAGGAATTCCTGCTTCAAGTTTTCCTACCAAATCAGCACCGACATCAGCAGATTTAGTAAAAATACCGCCGCCAACACGAGCAAAAAAGGCAACTAAACTGCCGCCCAAAGCAAAACTTGTTAAAATGGGAACAAAATTAAGATGACCAGCAAAGAGATAAAAAACGGTTGCAATACCAAAAAGGCCAAATGTCGCTACGGCAAAACCCATAACGCCGCCGCCAAAAAATGCAACTGAGAATGCAGCATGTTCACCTTTATTTTTTGCAGCCATTGTTGTGCGTACATTGGCAAATGTTGCCGCACGCATACCGATAAATCCTGTTGCAGAAGATAAAAAAGCGCCGCATAAAAATGCTAATGAAGAAAGCATGCCAAGTCCATACCATAATAAACCAGCGACAATTAACGCAACAATAGAAATAATTTTATATTCTTCTTCCAAAAAGGTCATTGCACCTTTTGAAATTGCCAATGCAATCTTCGACGCCACTTCATTATCGACTTTTATTTTTACAATTTTGTAAAATAAAAAGGCGACTACGGCCAAGCCACAAAGAGCGACTGCTATAAGAAATAAAAAACATTCGAGTTGATTCATAGGTAATCCTCATTTCTCTTTATAGAAATAGTGTAAAACAATTGAATTAATGACTACAAAACAGATTTCAGGGTACTTTTTCAAACAAAATTTGTAAAGTTAGTTTCTTATTACTTCATCTTTCAAGTTAGTTCCCTTATCTAAATGAAGTGTGTCGATTGAATAAATATTTTTTTTAATTTTTTCAATAACAATCTCTTTCAACTGCTGCTTAGTGAATATTTGCTCTAAATCAGATCCGCACATTTTTATAATATACTGATATGCTGCTAAAATTTCTTGCGTTGAAATTAATAAAGATTTTTCTTGCCTGACTTTTTCAAATGCACTAATAATTGACTCTGCTATAACACGATGCATTTCTTTTAAACCACCATTATTATACATAACAAGAGCTAAATGTTTTATAATGATCGATCTGGGATACCCTGAAACCATTAAATTCCAATCTTCACCACCTAAATAACCGCCATTCCTACAATCAGTTCTGAGAAGCACAACGGGAATATCAAGCATTTTTGCAATCATAAATTCTACAACAGTTCCTGAATCCAAATCAGGCCCATCAAAGTTAAAAAGAACTAAATCGGCATGAATAATTGCTTTAATATCATTATTACGCATTTCTATGCAACTTCCTGATGCACCCTCCCATTCTTGAGGCAATATACATTGATATAATTGATTGGATAATGTTTCTATTTCTTGAGCAAGCAAAAAATTTCCTGTTAAATGTTTTTGATCAAATAAATCTCCAGCGAAATAAACCTTAAACATCTTTATTCCTTTACAATAATAATTTTATGAAATGTTTAAAACTAGTAAAATTACACCAAAAACAAAAAAACATTAACCTTGAAATGTCATTCCGAGGCACATTGTGCCGTGGGAACCCAGATTATAAAATTCTATTTATTTTTCACTATTATTTTTTAACAATAAAGTTGAAGTTATAAAATTTTTATTATTACAAGCAGGTGTTCTATTTATCTGTTATTGTTTTTTCAATAAGGATTTTATTTATTAAAACATTATAATCTGGATTCCCACGGCATAATATGCCTCGGAATGACATTTCGATTTTTAACATCTTTTGGCTAAGTTAAATGCTGCATGCCTTAGATAACTTTTTTTATCAAATTCACATTAGATCATATCGATACAAATTATAAAAAACTAAAGACCTGAACATCCTTTTTTTTTACATTCTCGCATGAGAGAATCATATTTTTCTTGTGTTGAATCAAGACGAGAATTATGCCAATTTAAGCGCATCGGTCTCAAAAGCGCAGCATTTGCTATACTCAATGCTGAGGTTCCAAAAAAAACCGTACCAATAAATGGACTAAATAAGTAAGTAACAGCTCCCAGAAAAAGATATCTACCATATGGCTGGTCATATTCAAATCTGTCACGATCTTCTTGAATTTCACGAATTTTTATGTTTCGTTCAGATATTTCTTGCTTTATAGATTCTAAATTTTCTCGTAATTTTTTACACTTTTCACTTTCAGAAAGTAATTTCGACAAGCCGTTATAAGGATTTTTACTTATTTCATCAGAAAAATAATCTGCAATTGCTGAATTCATCATAAAAAACATCAGACTAAAAACACATAATTGAAAAAATTTCATAGAAAACCTCTATAAATCAATAATAAAATAATTAAATAATACATTAATATAATATCACGAATTTGATAAAGAAAAAAATAAACCTAGCCAATTCTAGTGACAATAAGCAAATCGATATTTTTATCAAATTCGCGTTATTTATAACGCAATAATGCAGGATGCCGAAAGGCAAGAACTACTATGCCGATAAGATTCGGTAACGCAACAAGGGGCAAAACGGTATCCATAATTGCCCAGACTAAAGGTACTTCACTAACAGAACTGATAAAAATAATGCCGCCAACAAATGCATAATAAGAACGAATCCAACGATAATTAGTGAATGTTGCAAAACTTTGTCCGCCATTAAAGGCATTACCGAGCACTGTTGTGGTAATAAAAAGCGTTACACTAATAATAAAAAACAAAGGGCCAATTGTCGGCAATTGTGCTTCAAAAACATTAAATACTAACGTGTTACTAAAAACACCTTGTTTCCAAATTCCTGTGGTTAACACAAGTAACCCTGACAATAAACATAAAAAAGTATCGGCACTCATTGAATACATCGCCAATATTCCCTGATCGATTGGTTTCTTTACGTCAGACATTGCATGAGCAATTGAAGATGTTCCCATGCCAGATTCCGTAATAAATACACCTTTATACACACCTTCTTTTAATGCTGCAAAAATAGTGGATCCCAAGAATCCTCCAATAGGAGCGGCAGGTGTTAAAATTGAACTAAAAATTAATTTGAAAGCTGCAACAAGTGCTGGGATGTCATGCAATAAAATCCATAAGCTAAAACTTACATATAAACCAAACATAAAAGGAACTAATTTGCTTGCAACATTGCCAACTCTTTGAGCTCCGCCAATTAAAATATAAAAAGCGAAACAAGCGAGCAAGAGACCTGTTGTCCATTCAGGAATTCCCTTTTTGAATAAAATCTCTGATAATGCCTTTGATTGAATACCTGACCAACCAGCAAACAAAAATAATGTTGCAAAACCATACCAATGAGCAAAAAATGGATGAACCATTTTCAAATATTCTGCCGGCCCTCCCAAAATACGACCATCAGCTGTTTTTTTTCTATACTGCAAGGCAAAAACAACTTCCGTTAATTTAGTCACCGAGCCGAAAAATGCATACACAATTAACCAAAAAAGCGCTCCTGGACCACCAACAACAATTGCCAATGAAGGACCAACAATGGTACCAATACCAATCGATGTTGCCATTGCCGTAAATAATGCATGAAATGCATCAATCGTTTTTAAATTGCCGGCATGTGTTCTTTTTAAACCATCCTGAATAATCGTGATAAAATAACGAAATGCAAAAATCTGAGGAAAACCTGTTTTCACGGTCAAAAGAATACCTACAACCAAAAAAAGAAAGGTAAAAGGAATACCAATAATTATGTTTATCGTATTAAAAAATGATAATAAATCCAAAATAATTCTCCCTTGCTATGCTCAATGCTGTTAAACAATTCGCTTTGATAAAAATGAAAGTGCTTGCCGCAAAAGTTGATCAAACGTCGCGCTCTGATTCAACTCAGATTCTTTGATATATGCTAAAGCAGCACTAATTTCATTACGAGAATAATGTAAAGAATTAAGCACGTCGCTAATAGTACTCCAATGACCAAGCGTTACATCTTGATCAATAACAATGCCTGATTCAAGAAGTTTTTCAACTTTGTGGCGCAATTGCACAATCATCTGCTCGGCTTTTTTTGCACCAATACCCGGCACAGCACTTAATGCTTTTTCATCGCCTATCTGTACCGCTTTTATAAAAACATTTGGTTGCATATGCTTTAGCACCGCTAAGGCAATTTTTGGGCCTATACCAGAGCAAGCAGTCACCACAAGAAAGAGCGAACGCTCTAATTCAGTTACAAAACCAAATAACGATGGACCAGATTCTTGATTCCAATGCATATAAATATGCAATGAAATTGTATCATCTTTTTTAAAATTTTCTGTTCTTGCTAATGACACAGCAAAACCAACACCATGCACATCAACTGTTAAATTTTGATCTTTTATTTCTTTAATTGTTCCCGTCAAACAGGTAATCATAGCAATACACACTTTGTTTAAATTTTTTTTCTTTGAGCGTACCGCTAAAAAAAAGCTTTAGCAAACAAAGATTGATTTTTTTATATTTCTAATTGTAAAATCAAAAAAATAGTTTGTTCTCTTTTTTTATCACAACTGAGCAATAAAAACCAACTCTTATCGAATTTTACCAATCGACAATTGACAATACCTATATTTTTGTTAGGATTTAAATGTTTTTACGCGGGAATAGCTCAGTGGTAGAGCGTTGCCTTGCCAAGGCAAAGGTCGCGGGTTCGACCCCCGTTTCCCGCTCCATTTTATTAAAAATGGCTATTAAATTTACAACATCTCATTAAAATCCCTGGTATAGTGAAGTTCTAAAAAACACTCTGAGCAAAAGACAACTTTTCCTTTTTTATGTATTCTTGTACAAAAAATGCTTAAAAGCGTACTCTTAGAGATAGGTTGAGTTAAAAAATTAATATAAAGGTCTTATAACCATGAAATCACTCATGCAAGAAGCTTCTTCAGTGATAAAAGCAATTGAAAAAGGTTGGGAAAGCGCTGGAAAACCAAAAGAATTTTCAATAAAAATCTTTGAAGAACCAAAAAAAAATTTTATCGGCATGACCGTTCAATCAGCAAAAATTGGTATTTTCTTTGACGAAAAAACACCATTGAAAAAAGCTGAAAAAGAAGAATTCAAAAAACGTGAGCAAGTAACGGCGAAAAATATTAGCTCAGCACAAATAAAACAATCTCACGAACAGCCTCTTGCCCAAGAAAAAGCTAGGCCAGTTCAAAAGCCTACAGCACCTGCTTTCAAGGAACCTTTCAAAAAAGAAAAAATTGTTGAAACTCGCCCCGTTGAAACTCACTCAGTAATACAAGAGCCAAAACAGCATAAAGAAGTGTGGTCTGATGATATGGTGCACGTTGTTGATACCTGGTTACGCGACATGTTAAAACAATTAAATCGTTCTGATGTAACTTTTTCATTACAACCTTCATCATACCAACTTAATATTCAATTCAATGCATTAATCAACAAAAGCCCTGATAAAGATCAACAGCTTATGCGCAGCTTTGCCTTAATACTTATGCAAACATTGCGACACTCTTTCAAAAGACCGCTGCGTGGTTTTAAAATTATGCTCACTACAAAAAATGTATGATAAGCACTGATCAAGAAACAATTATTGCACAATGCACTCCCCAAGGTTCTGGAGCAATTGCTCTTTTGCGTATATCGGGTGATAATGCCTTTGCTATTGCTACAAAAATGAGCGTTTTAGCTTCAGGGAGCACACTTAATCGCGTACCAACGCATACGGTACACTACGGTTGGGTAAAAGATGAAAATGATATTCATATTGATCAAGTACTTTTTATTGTCATGCATGCGCCAAAAACTTTCACGGGACAAAATGTTGTTGAAATCACCTGTCACAACAATCCATTCTTAATTGAAAGGATTATCAATCAAGCAATTAAGCATGGTGCTCGCTTGGCACAAGAAGGTGAATTCAGCAAACGTGCATTTTTGCACGGCAAAATTGATTTGGTGCAAGCAGAAGCAATTAATGAACTGATTCATGCTTCAACGCAAAGCGCCCTCAAACAAGCATTATCACAACTTGAAGGAACATTCTCCCACTGGATCAATACTCTTGAAAAAGAGCTCATAAAAAATCTTGCACTTTCAGATGCAAGTTTTGAATTTATTGATGAAGAAATGGAATTTGGTAAACGCATTCAAGAAAGCATTGAAAATATTCTTGCTTCGATGATCACGCTCAAACAAGCATTCAATCAGCAACAACAAATTCGTCAAGGAATTCGTATTGCTTTGCTTGGTGCCGTGAACGCTGGAAAATCTTCACTCTTTAATGCATTAGTCAAAAAAAATCGTGCTATTGTTTCTCATGTTGCCGGAACAACACGCGATACTCTTGAAGCTGGTTTATATAAAGATGGTTTTTATATGACCTATGTTGACACCGCGGGCTTGCGAGAAACCAATGATAGTATTGAACAAGAGGGTATCAAACGATCATTCCAAGAAGCACAACAAGCTGATATTATTTTACTCATTATTGATAGTTCGCGAGCAATTACCGATCAAGAAGCAGCTATTTATCAAGAATTATATACGTTATATGCCCCAAAAATTATGGTGATTGAAAACAAAGCCGATATTGCACTATCACAACAAACATTTAGCTTACCAGTGACGGCACTTAAAACAGCTGCTCACAACAATGAAACTATTGAACATCTTGAAACAGTTGTTGAACAAAAAATTACCACGCTTTTCACCCATCTTGAATCACCTTTTCTTTTAAATCAACGCCAATTCAATCTACTTCTCTCCTTAGAACAAAAATTATTAGCAATTGCACCACTTCTTGAATCAAGCTCAATTGAATATGAAATTGTTTCCTATCATCTTAAGGAAGCATTAGAAAATATCACCGAATTATCAGGAAAAACCGTTTCTGAGCAAGGCATGGATGCAATTTTCAGAGAATTTTGCATAGGAAAATAAAATAAAATTTTTTTTCAGTAAATACTCTAACTCTTGTTTACTAAAATCTAATTTTAGTACTCTTATTTTTGTAGCTTAGAAACAAATAAGGGAGAAAATAATGCAAAAAACAAGTTTGATTGCAAGTTTAATGCTTGCAACTTTATTACAAACAATCTCACTCAAAGCAAATTTACAAGGTGAATTGATACACCTTACTGATACCCTCACTGATCTTGAAATGGCATTAAACATACGACCTCAGCCCCAGCCTGAGCCTAGAAGACAAGTTACGCCAGCACCATCAACAACAACTGCATGCCCTGTAACGCCTCCCGGAAAAACTTTAAGACGCGTACAATCTGCTTACTTACCTAAACAACCCTTGTCTCAATCCGCTGAAACACCCACTGCGAAACCTAAGCCTGCCCCACAACCAAGAGCAACTCTTGCACAAACAACTCCTCCCGGCGGTATTCCTGTTGCAAAAAAAATAGAACCAGAAGAATCACCCATCGAAAAAATTCAACGTTTAGCTAAAGAAAGACAAGAAAGAAGAAAGAGTCTTGGAGCGCCATTAAAACCATTATCAACTCCTGGAGAATTTCAAATACCTACCCTAAGACGCAAACAAGTTAGCCCTAAGAAAGAATCAGTTTTAGATATTTTTCAACTGGTAGACCGAGGCGAAGGCCTTCAAAAAGATTTTATAGTCAAAAAAGAAATAAAATTACCTAAACCATTAACTACTGGCATCGATCTATTTATTTCACAACAAGTAAATACCTTAAGTACAGCAGAAGATAAAAAAATAACTGCAGCTGAGATCAATACATTTATTAATACACGAGTTAAAGATAAAGATTCTACAAATAATCAATTGCAAATTTTTAAGGCTTTAGCAACCATTCTTACCATCGATCCATTATTAATACAAACAAGTATAGAAACATTGCGTATTATTAATGTACCAAATGAAGATATATATCAATTGATGGCAGAACTTTACACAGGAAGAGTTGATTATTTATCATATGAATTTGAACTTATGCAACAAAATTTAACAAAAAATCCAAATCAAGCTCTCCCAAAAGGAACAAGAGACGCTATAGATGAAGGATTAACGTATCCAATTGAAATATCGGGTGAAGTGCAAGATGCACAAATTAAAGCAGAAAAAAACAATGATCGGCTTGCAGGAAACTTCTTCAATAATATAAATATCCAATGGGAAAGATTGCTATTATTGCTTAGAGGATTATCAGGACAACAAAAAGAAGCATTACGTAAAGAGGGAATCGATATAGATCAATATATCACTAATATAGAAGAGAATAAATTACGAGCTTACTGTCGTTATGATCCAAAGCTTAGAACAAAAGAGTGTCAACCTTATATTTCTTTTTACCAAGAATTAAACAAAATGGCACAAGCTGCCAATGATTTCAAGGAAAATAAATCAAAATATAATCGTAGTACAAGAACATTTGCTATCCAAAATATTATTAATAAATTAAATGCTTTTGCAATATATGCTCAAGATCCTAAAATTTGCCAAGTCTGTCTTAATGAAGATGCACAAAAAGCTAATGAAGAAAACACGAATAATAATTTTGCTGACATAGAAACATTATTTAATGATCTTCTTGTGCAAGAACCAAGTAACAAAAAATATTCCGAGACGTTAGAAGTAATAGAATCAATTAAAAGTGATGAAGCCAATCGAAGATCAAAAGTTAGAAGAGGTGGCGTAGGTTATCAATATCAATAATTAAATTTTATCAGAGGGGATTTCATGCGAAATCCCCTCTTTATTTTTATGCCGCTAATGCATACATCTCAACACGACGATTTGGCGCTTGACCTTCCAAACTATCATCAAAAGAAACTAGTTCTTCGTTGCCAACACCAAATACTTTAAGGTGTGATTCTGGAATACCTGCTTGCACTAAGTTTTCTTTGATGGTACTTGCACGCTTCATTGACAAAGCAACGTTATACGCATCGGTACCATGATATTTACATGAATGACCTTTTACACATACCATGCGATCATTTTTATAAATCTCTTGTGCTTTTTTGGTTAAATCTTCAAGAGCTAATTTTTCATTTTCAAGTGGCTTTGAACTATCATAGGAAAAATGAACTACTTTAATTTCATCTTTCAAATGAGTTGGCTCTTCCCATGAAATATCAAGATCATTTTGAGCAGCGGTCATTGAATCTTGCATAAAAGGGTTTTCTGTTTCTTCTTCAAGAACGAACGCCTCAATATCTTCATCAAAAAGACTGATCATGGTACTATCATTTTGAGCAAGAGGCATAGCAACATCGCCAATTTGTTCTGTTTGATTCTTGTTATTTCTTGATGTAGAACTTCTTTTTTGACTCTTTTTACATCCTGATAACGCAATAGTTAACAGTATCATGGCAAAAACCAAAGTTTTTTGGTGCATAGTTTTCATAGTATTTTACATCCTTATTGATAAGCTTTTATAGACGACACGTTACTAATAAAATGCACTGTATCACATTTTTTTATGATTTTCTACTTCAATGCCTGCATTGATTTGATGAATTTCTACTATTTACAGATAAGTTTGGGTATACTAAGAAAAGAATATAACAAACTATAATTCTAACAGTAACGTCGTCTATCTTAAAAATTGAACAACTCGTTGGAAAATAGTAATTGGAAAAAAGTATGAAAAAAATTTTAATTAGTGCAAACCCTTGGCAAACAAAAATTGCCGTTACCCGTGATGATGAACTACAAAATATCTATTTTTCATCGCATGCAACAGAAAACTTAGAACGCTCATTTTTTAAAGGTACTATCATCAAGGTGCTTCCGGGTATCCAAACTGCTTTTGTTGATATTGGCCAAGAAAAAGCTGGCTTTTTACACATTTCAGAAATCGATCGTGAAATGGCTCTTCATAAAATGACAAGTACTGTTGAATTGGATGATGAAGAAACAGCGACTCCTGAACCTGAACGACAATCCTATCAAGCTATGGATATTGGCAAAATCCTCAAAGAAGGCGAACCTATCTTAGTGCAGGTCAGCAAAGAACCGGTGTATGAAAAGGGTGCAAAACTCACAACATGCTTCACTCTACCGGGCAGATTTATCGTGCTTATGCCAAATATTCCTCGCATTGCCATTTCTAAAAAAATTGAAGAACGAGAAGAACGACAACGCTTAAAAGAAATTTTGGCTAAAAATCTTCCTGAGGGCATGGGAGCAATTATTCGAACAACCTCTGACGGAAGACAAGAAAAAGAAATTGCTCAAGATTTACACTTTTTAGTATCAACCTGGCAACAGATTGAAAAAAAATACAACGAGGCAGAGCGTAAAGAAAAAATTTATGAAGATTTGCCGCTCACGTTGCAAATTGTGCGCGATCATCTTGATGCTGATGTGGAAGAAGTTATTTCAGACAATCAACAAAATCAACAAGAAATTTATAAATTTGTAAAAAAAATAGCACCAGAATTTAGTTATAAAATTCATTTTTTTAGTGGCAATCAAGATCTTTTTGATAAATACACCATCAATCAACAACTGCAGCAGTCATTATCCGAAAAGGTACATTTACGCTCAGGTGGTTCAATTATTATTGAAACAACTCAAGCAATGACGGTTATTGACGTGAATACCGGACGCTATATTGGTAAAAGTGACCTAGAAGAAACTATTTTAAAAACAAATCTTGAGGCAGCTGAAGAGATCACCCGACAATTGAGGCTACGCAATATCGGTGGGCTTATTGTTATTGATTTCATTGATATGTCCTCACCGGCAAATCGACAAAAGTTATTTAAAACCTTTGAAAGAATGCTCAAAGAACGTGATAAATTTCAATCAGTTGTCTTAAAAATTTCTGAATTTGGCCTTGTACAAATGACCAGAAAACGTTCAGGCAAAACGCTCATTCAAGAATTAACTGAATCATGCCAAACGTGCAAAGGCCTTGGTTATATTAAAACAATTCAAACAATCTGTTTTAATTTATTACCAAATATTAAACAAGCATTATATGCAAATAAAGGACACAATATTCTTACCATTGAACTGCATCCAAGAACATTTGATTATATAACAAACCAAGAATATAATTCGATTTTTTATTTTGAGAAAAATTTTGGGTGTAAGCTTATTTTGGAAACAAATGACGAAATGCCACTTGATGAATTTAAGATTGTGCGGGAAGAAAAAAATTAAGATCAGCCCCGTAGAGGTGAAGATAGTCCAGCCGTCGCTTATCCACGCCTTCAGGCTTGGCAAGCTTGTATGTTAAATCAAAATGATTTTAAAGCTAAATTTTGTTAATTTATGATCAGTTGTTTTGAAATTAATTGTTTGAGAAGCTGATAGATCTCGTGTCAAGCTTGGTCTCAAAGGACCGTGTCATAGTTTGAGACTATCAGCTTATACAAAAATGACCTCGAACAATCACTAGAGACGTATCAAGTACATACGATCTCGCATGTCTACAAGCCAGAGGTATTTATGAAAAATATATCAAAAGTATTTATAGGTGTCGATATTTCAAAAAACACTTTAGATGTTTATATCCATCCAGTAGGAAAATCTTTAAAAGTATCAAACTCAGAAGTTGGAATAACGGAGATCATTAAAGAATTAGTTAAATATGATATCGAACAAATTGCATGCGAAGCAACTGGTGGGTATGAAAAATTACTTGCTCGAATATTAAAAAAAAATTGTTATTATCTTTGGATCATCGATCCAAGAAGAATAAAAGGCTATATTGTTGCTAGTGGCTGCAAAAGCAAAACGGATAAAATTGATGCTCGAAAAATTGCTGAATTTGCTTCTAAAAATTCTCCTGATTATGAGATAATGAACAAAAGCGAAAATCAAGAAAAATTACAAGCTTTGGTCAATCGTAAAAATGACTTGGTAAAATTTTTAGTTGCCGAAAAAACAAGATCTAAACATCCATCTCATGCATTATATGCATCAAGTATAAAGAAATTTATCAAAATCTTAGAGTGCGAAATCAAATCAATTGATTTAAAGATACAAGATTTAATTCAGCAAGATGAAAAATTAAATACAAAATCAAAAATTTTGGAGTCAATTCCAGGAATAGGCAAAACTTCAGCTGCAACATTATTATCATTCGTTCCTGAACTTGGTCAAATAAGTAATAAAAAAGTATCAGCACTCATTGGTGTTTGTCCTTATGAGAATGAAAGTGGAAGTTATAAGGGTAAAAAATTCATCAGAGGTGGAAGAACTATTCCAAGAAATATGCTTTATATGTGTGCATTAACAACTATTAAATATCATCTCCCATTAAAGGAACTTTACGATCGTTTAATAACTTCTAAAAAACCTTTTAAAATAGCTATCGTAGCTATTATGCATAAACTTATTGTGATTGCTAATTCTTTACTAAAAAAAGGTGAATTATGTAAAGCTTAATATTGTTTAGCTTTATTAAAAAATATTTGACTTTTAACACAATCACTATGGCGGACAGCTTTCGCAGACATTTTCTTATCATAAATCATTTAAAAAAATGGCCACGCCAGCTGAAGCCTTGGCGAAAGCTGGTGGAGGCGATGGGAATCGAACCCATGTCCGCATCATGTCGGACCCAAGGCGCTACATGCTTAGTTTTCGAATATACAAACGATAACCCTCAAAAACAAAAGATGAAATCGTAGGTTAGTTGCGTGATATTCTTTTGATTACCCAGCTAAGAAGTCTAACAAAAGAATCTTATCTGATATTATACGTGTCAGCTCAACTGATAAGCACGCCTCGCTGACAAGATCAAACAGAGGTATTAGCAATAGCCAACTACAGAAGATACTTCACTGAAAGCGTTTCTAAAAACGTTTTGAGCTGTAAATACCACTTCATTAGCTAATGTTTTAACTCTGGTTGATAGACCAATATTTTGATCTGCATTTATTGTTTTTGACCACTTTTTTTACGAGATCTCAGTCAAAACTCGACATGCTCCTTGCGTCATCTATAACACGTCGAAACCTGGACGCCCCCAAAAATTTCAAAGAAATCTTAATTTTTCATTTCTAATTGTAATGTTTATAGGGTGTTTTGTCAAGTATGCTTTAGCAAGCTACTAATTTTTTGATTAAAAAGATAGGCGCTTAATTTTAACTATTTTTCTTTCTTCCGAGCTTCATAAACCTGACGGAATTTATCGAGAAAAGTTTCATGGGACATTTTTTTTGTAATAAAAGACCAGGTAACATGATCTTCTTCATTTTTAACTTTTTTACCTTCTGTTTGCTCATCAAAAACAATATCAGAATCAAAACCATACATATTTTCAAATTTTTTGACTTGATCTGAACCTTCAAGGATAATTTCGGTTTCTATATGATCAAGATCACCTTGTTCATCAAAATAAATTTTACTAAAAAACTCACTAAAATCTGCCAACTTAGAATGAAATTTATCAATAAAAACTGAGCAGGATTGACTTGGGATCGGTTTTTTAGTCGAATTCATTATTTGCCATTTTACATTATCATCAGGATTATCTGAAGGCCTCGTCCTAAACCTCAGCACTCCATCTTCTGTAAAACATTTCGGTTTTCGTTCAGTAAAATATTCCGATTTTCTTATAAAAGCACCTAAATAGTTACTCCATTGATATCTATCACTCCAATATAAATTATGAAAAATTAAAGCATTAGTTATTGATGAACCAGCCAACTGAAGTTTAGACCTTACCTGTTTCTCTTCCATTGCATTCATTGCTGGAACAATTAAAAAACTGAGCAAAAATAGTATTTTTTTCATAACTAACTCATAATATGACGGAAACATTACAACAAATATTTTATCTCAATCATTATAAAGAACACGGAATAAAAAATGAAATCATCGTTATTATTTCTTTTTCTCATTATTTTGCCAGGCTGCTCAATAAATAAACAACAAGAAACTTCTGAAAATAAAATTTCTGTTGAAGTATATGATCTTAACAAATCAACTGATATAATAATTTCATTATTAAAAAAAGATGAGTTAAAAACAATTTTAGCCGAATCAGGTCAGGATCGAGAGGGTATAGATACATTAATTAAAAATTTTAGCCCATCAGAAATGGCTTTTGAAGCAGAAATCTTAAATCATAAAAATCCTGTAGTTTTATTATTTTATGATCCTAATGAAAATAACACTGAGATAATCGAACTATTAGCAGAGCTTGCAAAAAAATATGAAAATTCTCTAAAATTTATAAAAATTGATACAAAGAAATTATTTAGAGTTACTCAAAAAAGTGAAGTTGATATATTGCCAACCGTTATGGTTATTCATAACCGCAATGAACTTGGCCGCCTCGAAAATCCGATAATAACAACCTTAGAAGATGAATTGCAAAAAATAATAACCGCAGATTAGATTTTTTATGATTTCTGCTATAATTAAAAAATAAAATTTATTAACTGGATCCTCCTTCGCTTCTCCAGGCCTTCCTACTTCGCTCCTACGGAGCTACGAAGGATAAATCAGGCTTGGCAAGCTACGGCGGACAGGTCCCCACGATGACATAACGTAGTTGTGAATACAAGGAATAATAATGGCAGAACAATCTTCAGTTTTAAATACCTACCCTGATTATGAATGCGTTATTGGCATTGAAGTTCATGTTCAATTAAACACAAAAAGTAAAATTTTTTGCTCATGTTCCAATGAACAATCAACTGAACAAAATAAAAATATCTGCCAGATATGCGCAGGATATCCAGGCGTCTTGCCCGTATTAAATAAACAGGTTGTTCATAATGGAATTATGGCTGGGCTGGCAACACATTCAACGATTTCTCCCGTTTCGGAATTTGCTCGAAAGCATTATTTTTATCCTGATCTTCCAAAAAATTATCAAGTGACTCAAAGCGATCGGCCAATTTGTCTTGATGGGTATATTCCTATCACCCTAGAAGATGGCACCATAAAAAATGTTCGCCTTATTCGTATTCACATGGAAGAAGATGCCGGAAAAAATATTCATGCTCCGACAACAAATGAAAGTTTCGTAGATCTCAATCGTACCGGCACCCCACTTCTTGAAATTGTCAGTCACCCCGATATTGCCAATGCAGCCGAAGCAAAAGCATATTTAAAAGCATTACGTCTTATTGTTATGTATTTGCGCATCTCAACAGGCAACATGCAAGAAGGTTCATTCAGAGCGGACACCAATATTTCTGTGCGCAAAAAGGGTGATCCAAAATTGGGTACTCGAGCTGAATTAAAAAATATCAACTCATTCAAATTTATTGGTGATGCTATTGAATATGAAATTCAACGGCAAATAGAATTGCTCGAATCAGGCCAAAAAGTCCGTCAAGAGACACGTTTATGGGATGTTAAGGAGCAATGCTCAAAGCCGATGCGCTCCAAAGAAGAAGCGGCAGATTATCGTTATTTTGAAGATCCTGATTTGCCTCTTGTTGAAATTACTGAGGAAATGATTTCGCGCGTCAAAGAAATAATGCCAGAACTACCCCAACAACGCTTCGAGCGCTATGTTAATATGCTTGGCATTTCGGCTTATGAAGCAGACGTGTTAATTGAAGATTTGGAATTGTGCATGTATTTCGAAGAAGCATTAAAACATACCTCCAGCAAACAACTCATTAACTGGGTGTTACGCGATATCATGGGTCTTATCAAAAATGAAAAAATTTCGTTAGCTGAATGCAAAATAACTCCTGAAAAATTAGCACAATTAGTTGCTTTAATTGATCAGGGCATTATTAATAACCGTACAGCACAAGAAATCTTTGCCATTATTGCTAAAACAGGCCAAAATCCTGAAGAAGTTGTCAAAGAAAAAGGCTTACAACAAATTGGTTCAACAGAAGAATTAGAAAAAATTGTCAAAGAAATTATTGCGCAAAATCCTGGTAACGTTGCTGAATATAAGGCGGGTAAAGAAAAATTATTTGGCTTCTTTGTTGGGCAAGCAATGAGTAAGTCACAAGGAAAAGCGAATCCTAAGATTCTTCAAGAATTGTTGAAAAAGTATTTACAATAATATTTACCATAACACACAAGAATCACAACAGGGACAAATGTTTTGTTTTTCATATGATTGAATTTTGGCTAAATATTTTTTAGATTTTTTAAGTGTTTTTCGCAATCTTAGACTTTCTTGATAATCTCTTTGCAATGCTTGGGCAAGTGGATAATTACTTTCCGCCGCCAATTGCACAGAAGTTTTTGACTGTTGCATAGCATGCAATGAAAATGAAAATAATGTCATCATAAAACATGCCGCTAGTTTTTTTATCATAAATGTCCCTTATCTATACGCTTTTCAATTCTTGAAAATACGGTCTCAATTTTGTATATAATGCATATAAATCTATTGAAATTTGTTTAGTATCAGCAAGAGTAACCATAAAATTAGTATCTCCAATCCAACGCGGTAAAACATGCATATGAACATGAGCAGGAATGCCAGCACCAGATGCTCTGCCCAAATTAAGACCAACATTGATGCCTTGCGCATGCAAAACATCATGCATAATTTGTGTACTCTGCGTTACTACTTCCATCATTTCAAAACGAACATCAGCAGATAATCCACTTAATGAATTACAATGCTCAATTGGCAAAATTAATAAATGTCCACCATTATAAGGATACAAATTAAGCATCACGATAACATGTTTAAATCGACGCAAAATGAAATATTTTTCATCTTGCGTGTCAGCAATTTGCAAACAAAAAACACACGTATCTGCCGTCATATTTTCATGTCTTTCTTGATCTAATGTTGTTGTATAGTTATTTCTCCATGGTGCATATAAACGATCCATGTTGTTATTTTCCTGTCAGAATTTTTAGGTGTGGTTTTTTATCAAATACCCAAAACCACCATGTTAAGGTGAGAATAATCATGAGCGGTTCAACAGGCATACGTAATCGAGCATACCCGAAACCGCCTGTCATGAATACTAACCCACCAATAAAAAAGCCAGTTTTTAACCATAGCGATCGATAAAATTGTGTGTTAAGTGAAGCTTCATTAGTTGAAAATAACGGTTTAATCAAAAAGAGCCATATACCCCCAAATAAACCTAGCCAAAACCACACTAAAAAGAAAAATTCAAGCCAACAAAAAAAACCAAGAAATGGCGGCATATTTTGTGTAAATAACCACAAATTAATTTTTTCCAATAAAAATTCTTCGGGTGGATCATAAGAAAAACTATTATTGGCAAAAGCAACTAATTGGCTGGCATAAGGATCAAAAATAGTTTTTAAAACTTCTTTTATCCAATCATACATAAAATAAAAAGGGTGAGCCTTGATAATTGGCCATGCAATTTTTGAACATATCAATTCACGCGCAAGATATAGATGTGGTGCTTGCGTTTTTAAACGAGCTGTTTCAAGAGTTGTTTCTTGCACAACATGGTTCATCAAATATCTCATACAATCAAGCAAAGGCTTTCCTGTTAAAGAACGTAAAATTTTGGGCGCACAAAATGTTTGCAAATAAGCACCCGTCATTGGGCAGAAAAAAAGATGTCCTGTTAATTGATAGTTTCGAACATACCAACCCCCAATAATGGCAAAAAATAACATTAAAAATAAAATAATTTTCTTTGCTTTTATGCGCCAAGCACATGCTCCTAACAAAAGAATAAACGTTGCTACAAGAACCGTAAACTGACCATTCGGTCGCAACCATGTATATAACCCCAAAAAGAATGCTGCTAATAAAATATCAGCAATCATTGATTGGGAAGTGAGTATATGTATGATAGGTTCGCCAAGTAACCTGAAGCTACGATAAAAGAAAATATAAAAAAGTAACAACAATACCGTTGCAAGAGCATCAGAGAGAATGTAACAACTAGCCAAAACAAAACCACCATGAAAAACAGCAATCCAGGCAGCTACCCATGCAAGCATTAATGATTGTGCCAAATATAACGCCAAAAAAAAGAGTAAGATTGGTATCGTTGAACAAATAATAATCTGCACCCAAATTGATGCCTCCAAAGCTTTCTTGTTTTGCATAAAATCAAAACCTTGTGGGCCAAAAAGAGAATAAAAAATACTTAAATATACAGGATACCCCGGCGTTCGCCAGAAAATTGGATAAGCATTATCAGGGCGCTGCATACCACGACCCATGGCAAGAGAATGTGCACAATAATGGTAATCACGTGAATCTGGTTGTAAATAATAACCATGTGGCGCAATATAGCAACCAAAGACAAGAGCACGGACAATAACCGCTACAATAAAAATTAAGCTTAAATGATGCCAACGATTTTTTAATGAAAATGGTAGAAAACTCATACAATTCCTTTTTTAGTCATTTTTTTATGAGAGCTTAAAACAACTTATAGTATTTGCCAAGAATAACTCGATAAAATTTATATTGACTTTTGCAAGAAAATTGAATTATAATGCAAATATAAGCGAATAACTATTCAAAAAAGAGTTGTTTATGAAGAAAAACAAAAAAGAAATCCGACATCAGGCACTAACAGAACTAATAAGCCTCTATCCAATTGAAGATCAAACAACATTAGCGGCACTTCTCAAGGAGAAATATAATATTGAAACTAATCAATCAATTGTTTCCCGGGATTTACGCGAATTAGGCGTCACCAAAAAAATTGTTGATGAAGCTTCAGTATATGAAATTGATTCATCCAATACTACTTATGAACTTTTAGTAAGATCCATTATTAATATCCAACACAATGAATCAATGATTGTCGTCAAAACAATACCAGGGCTTGCAAGTTTTGTTGGCGATTTTATTGATCAACAAAACTTACCAGAATTACTTGCTACTTTAGCAGGAGAAAATGTAGTTTTTGTTGTTCCTAAAAGCATTCATGTCATAAAAGAAACGTATGTTGTCATCTGCAAAGCCTTGCACTACAAAATTAAAACAGTAGAGGATCATAATGTTAAATAAAAATCTTGTGTTAATAACAATTTTTGTATCGGCAATCATTGCAGGCATAAGTTTACATACCTATTTTAAACAACGTTCCATAAAGTCCGATAACACCATTCTTATTGTGGGTACTAATGCAGAATTTCCTCCCTTTGAATATATTGAAAATGATAAACTTGTAGGTTTTGACATTGATTTGTTACAAGAAATAGCAAAACGTATGGGCAAAAGACTTGAAATTAAAGATATGCCCTTTTCAACACTCATTTCACAATTGCAAATGGGTGGAATACATCTTATTGCCGCTGGACTCACACCAACAAAAGAGCGCGCTGAACATGTACTTTTTTCGCATAATTACCTTGCCGGTGAACCACTTATTATTGTTAGCCTCGCAACAAAAACACCTCTTAAAAATATTGACGATTTAAAAACAAAAGAAATTATTGTTAATGATGGCTTTACGGCAGATTTATATCTTTCAACATTGCCAGAAATCACCCTAAAAAGACTTCCTTCTGTTGCTGATGCTTTTTTAGCATTAACAAGTGGACGCGGAGATGCATTTGTAACGGCCCACAACACCGTTAAACCTTTTTTTGATCAATATGGTTCTGAAAAATTTATGATATCACCAATCGAGGGAACCAATGAACCGGCAGCATTTGCCATTTCAAAACAGCATCCTGAGCTTGTTGAGCAGATCAATAAAGTTTTAGAAGAAATGCAAGAAGACGGTTCTCTAGAAGCATTCAAAAGAAAGTGGCACTTACCATGATGACTCTTAGCTTTATTCAACAAACATTACCCTTATTATTGCGCGGCACCTTAATCACTCTGCAGATTGCATTATGTGCAAGTTTAATAGGATTTTTTTTAGGCACCTTATTGGGTTTTTTGCACAGTAGTTCAAACAAAATTGCACGATTTTTAGTGACTATGTATGTCACTCTATTTCGAGGCACGCCTATGCTTATTCAAATTCCCTTTTTTTATTATTTATTGCCAAGCATTGGTATCGAGCTTTCATTAATTACTACAGCAATTATCGCAATCGGCTTAAATAGTGGTGCTTATATTAGTCAAACAATTCGATCAGGTATTGCCTCTGTTGGCAAAGGACAACTGGAAGCTGCAAAAGTTTTAGGATTTTCACCGTGGCAAACGATACGTTTTATTGTTTTTCCACAAGCAATTCGCATTGTCATTCCTGCTCTTCTTAATGAAATGATCACGCTCATCAAAGATTCAAGCTTAGCGTCAACTATTGGCGTTGTTGAGTTATTTAAAGAAGGCACCATTATTATAAGCAGAACCTATAATGCTATTCCGGTGTATTGCTTGATTGCTCTTATTTATTTAACACTCACTGGCATCGTTTCTATTTTTGCGCACTATATTCAATCGAGGATCAATCGTCATGTTAGTCATTAAAAATCTTTCAAAAAAATTTCAAAACAAAGTAGTACTTAATGCTATAGATTTACACATTGCAAAAGGTGAAATCGCTGTTTTACTCGGTCAATCAGGCGTTGGCAAATCAACGTTATTACGCGTTTTAAACAATTTGGAAAAACCTGATTCAGGTGAAATAAGTATTGATGGAAAACTTTTAGATCTTACTACCGTTAATCAAGATCACACTGTTGGTATGATCTTTCAACATTTTAACTTATTTGAACATTTAACGGTTGAACAAAACATTACATTGGCCTTAACAAAAGTTGCACACAAATCAAAAATTGAAGCAAAAAAAATTGCGCGCACACTTTTAAAACAATATGGTTTAGAAAACTTAGAAAATGCTTATATCAGCCAATTATCAGGTGGGCAAAAGCAACGTCTTGCAATTGCACGAACGTTAGCACTTAATCCACGAATTCTTTGTGCTGATGAACCAACATCAGCTCTTGATCCGTTACTCACCAACTATGTTGCGCAAACGCTGCAAGAACTTGCACAACAAGGATTAATCGTTTTAATTGCTTCACATGATGTTGCCTTGGTCAATGCACTTGATTGCACAATTTATTTAATGCAACAAGGATCAATTGTTGAAACTACAACTTCAAAGAAATTACGTGAGCGTCCTGAAAACTACCCTCAACTAAGCGCATTTATGCAGGGAAAAAGTTAAAATTACCACTTAAATTGCGTTTTTTCTTCTCCTCCCAATCCAAGTTTTATTGGCTCAATAATTAAATTATAAAAACTCTCTTTATTTTCTTGTAATTGCGATAGTAAACCATCAATGAATTCGTAAATAGTACCCATCTTTGCATTATATGGTGATAATCGATATTTTTCATCTCTCCAGGCGTCACTTCTATTATTACTCTTAAAATCACTTATTTTTCTATGCAAGACATCAAAATTATTAGATATCGCATATAAAAATGGCAATATTTCTTTTTTATAGAGATCAGGAAAGCGTTCCATTAATGATGTGTTAACAAAAACCGTAAATTTAGTTATACCAATATTTGGCAATAGTATAGAATCAAAATCTTTTGGCTTAATATCTTTATTTTTCAATATATTAAGATCATTTAAAAAATTGTCACTTGCTTCCTTGAATGTTTCTAATGCTTCTTTTGCTTTTTCAAGTTTATTTTTAAGAACAATCTCATCTGATGATTCTTCTTTTTCAAGTCCCAATCTTCTCCCCAACTCTAACCTGAACTGTTCTGGATAATCTTTCATAAAAAATTCTGACAACGTTTCTACCATTTGCTTTATATTTATTGTTCGCATGCCCTGACCTTGCAAAGAGTGAACCATACTATTTTTATTATAATCTTGGTGATGTTGTAACCCACTCATTTGAACAACCTTGTTAAGACGATCTTTAGCATCCTGAAGCGATGTTTTTGCTTTTTCAAAAATGGCAAAAGCCTTTTTTTGTGTATCTTCTGAGACTTGAACTTTTTTCTTTTGCAAATCTTGGACAATAGCATTAAGCTTTCCCTTAAATGCATTAAGGGTACCTAATAAATCGCTATATTCTTCATACAAAGACTCTATTATTTTTTTATCAAAAGATGACACATCTTTTTGCTTATGAAGATGATGCCCAAATCCTGCCGCATCCATTCCAAATCTTTTGATTCCTTCTTCAATCTCATTTAATGCATAAATTACTTTTTGGTCTGCATCACTAATAGAAGTGCTTTGAATTGGCTTTCCAGATTTTATTAAAGCGCTTTCTAATGCATTAAGCCTTCTATGCAATTCTTGCAATTCAGTTTGCAAAGAACCTTGCATTAAAAATGGTCTTACTAAAAAAAATATTAAAAATAATCTCTTCATTTAAACTTCTCCTATTTTACCAATCGCCCTTTTTAACACCCAATTCATCTTCAATTGGCTTAACAATAGAGCCATAAAGTATCGCATTGCGCCAAGCATCAAGCCTCTCTTTGATTTCATCAATAAAAGTAGGAAGATGTAATTCTTTTCCCTTATAAGTTTCATATTTAAGCACAGTTATTTGTTTGTAATTATTTCTGTAAAAATTAGTTAATTTCTCAATTAATTTTTTAATGTTACTATTGATGTGATATAAAAATGCACGAATATCTTTATATAAATCGGGAAAATAATTAGCCAAACGCTTATTATTAACAAATGATTGAAGCTTAAATTGATCTAAAGCAATAGTTGGATCAGCTTTCTCTAAGTCTTCAAAATCTTCTTGAGTAGGCATTCCCAACTTAAATTTTTCAAGTTCTTGCAAAAAAACTTTACTTTGATCATTAAATTGTTTAAACATTTCGTCTGCAAAATTCCATTGTTCTAGAATGTATTTTTCATCCACGGATTCTTCTTCTAGAACCCCTAATTTTCTACCCAAATTTTGTCTAAATCTTTCCAAACACTTGCTCATTGAAAGACCGAGCTTCATTGTAATAAAATCTGCCAAACTAGCATTATGTATAGTCTTACATACAAAACAAGCAATGCTATATTTTTGATCATAACCAGGTTTTTTCCTAATATTAGTTTCACTAACAATCTTATTCAAACGATCTTTAAAATCTTGAAAAGTGAAATAAATTTCTTGAACAAAAGCAAACAATTCTCTTTGAACTGACATTGATAAGAGCGCAATGTTTTCTTCAATCAAATTACATTCATTCTCCAATTGCTTATTAAGTTTTATAAATTTTTCACCCACTAAATCATTTTTAATAACAATATTTTCAACCATATTTTGATCAATTTTTGCTGCATTTCTTAATGCATAAATTTCATTTTCTACTTCATATTCTTCGTTAACCAATGCCTTTATTTCCATTTTAAATTTTACTAAATTCGCTCGTATTTTTTCTTCAACATTATTACTTTTTAATTGCTTGCTACTCACCCCTAAATTTAATGTGCGCTCTAGCGCACTAAGCTTTCTCTGCAATTCTTGCAATTCAGTTTGTAAAGAACCCTGTAACAACAATGGCGATAAAAACAATATAACCAATAATTTTTTCATCTACGTCCCTTTATTTTTGCCAAAGTTCACTATATTCATTCATCGCTCTTTGAGCCCTATCAGTTATTTTTTCAATATCATTTTGCATGCTAAAAAAAAAATTTTTTAAAATTATAGTTTTATCACCAAAAAAATTTATTAATTTTGCATCTTGCGTCCAATATTCTTTAATGAAAAATGCTGATTTTTCATGTGCTAACAAAAATTCATTAAAAAAATTATTAAATTGATTCCAGTCATCTTTTATCTTTTGATAAAGTTGAATTACTTTTGCACCAAATTTTTCTTTAATATCAAGGTCGTAAGTATATTTATTAATTATTTCCGTAAGACCTATTAACTTATTATGCAGGGAAATTGATTTAGCTTGATATTCCTCAATAAATCTTTTTATTTTAAATAATTTTTTTGTATCATCCATTTCTTTTAAAAAATTAATAAGATGATCAAAATTATTACGTTGTTTTTGAACAACCTTATTGGTCTTTTTTAATAACTGCTCAAATTCTTGTTCTATTTCTTTTTCTGTTTTTGGTTTTTGATGTAATAAAACTTGTTCTAGAGCAACAAGATTATCAAATAACTCTTGCAAATTTTGTTGCAAAGATGCTTGCACTTCATAAAATGACATACTAAAAACAAAAATTATTCCCCAAGAAACTATTTTTTTCACAAAAAAACCTCATCAGTATTTTTTCAAGAGTTCTTTACAAAAAAAAATTAAAAAAGTAGGGTACTCAATGTCAATGTTATTGAATTATAAAAGGAGATTGTATGATCAAGCGTCTATTATTTGTGATAGGTATTCTTACCCCAATAAGTACAACTTTTACCTCAGAATATAAAGTTGCTCAATTATGTGAGGATTGCGAATCAAGCAATGTACAATTTATTGAATTTTGTTGCACAGATCGTGATGGAAACTATAAATCAGTCATACGACCAATTAACTATTTAAAAAATGATCTTCAATATGGCATATTTCTCGATGGTTCATCAATTCCAGGATGCACAGAAATCACCAAAAGTGATATTCAGCTCAAACCAGACTTAGATGCACCAATTACAAAATTACCATGGCATGACAATCAAATTGGCATGATCCGCATTATTTGCGATATGTATCTTGATGATACTACTCCTTATACCTCTGATCCACGCCATATTTTAAAAAAAGAATTAGAAGCGGCTTATGCTCTTGGTTATGATTTTTATGTTGGTCCAGAAATTGAATTTTATGTATTCAATACTACCGATGACAAAACGTTAATTCCCCTTGATAATAATAACTATGCAGCGTGTTCAAATGATTTTGCTCTTTCACAAGCGCTTGCTAATACCCTCAATGTTCTTAATGCAATGGGCTTGTATATTGAAAAAATTCATCATGAAGTCGGACCTGGTCAATTTGAAATAAGTAAACATTATGACAATGCTTTAAATATTGCCGATCAAATTGGCACTATTGAGCAAGCGCTCAGTATTGCAGCTCAAATTTATCATAAAAAAGTTAGTTTTATGCCAAAACCAATGTTTGGCAAACCTGGCAGTGGTATGCATCTCAATTTAAGCCTCTTTGACCTTCACCATAACTGCAATGCGTTCTTTAATCCTGAAAATCCTGAAACAATAAGCGATACAGCAAAATATTTTATTGCTGGTATTTTAAAACATGCACGCGAATATACTTTACTTCTTAATCCAAGCGTCAATTCCTATAAAAGGCTTGTAAAGGGCTACGAAGCTCCTATTTATATCTGTTGTGGTGAAAAAAATAGAAGCGCCTTAATTCGTTTGCCACACACAAATGCAATGCAACCCCAAGCATTTAGACTAGAAATACGGTCTCCCGATGCATTATGTAATCCCTATTTAGCTTTTGCTGCATTACTACGAGCAGGCATGGAAGGCATAAAAAATAAATATACACTGCCAACTTTAATTGATGAAAACATTTATGTAATGAACGAAGAAACCAGAACCGCTCAGCATATTGCTACCTTGCCACATTCACTACAAGAAGCAATAGAAGCGTTTGAAGAAAGTTCTCTTATGCGTGAACTGCTTGGCGAACATTTATTTTTAAGTTATTTAAAAGCAAAGAAAACAGAATTAGCGAATTTTGAACAAGCAGTTACCGACTGGGAATTGGAACGTTATTTATAAAGGCTAAAAACACCAAGTAGCATTATTTAAAGAAAAATAGTATTCTTAATTTGCTTTAATCTATTTTCTCAACGTTTTGCTACTTGGTGTGTTACAAATTTTCACTCATTTTTTTTCAATTACTTTTCATCCGTTATTATTCTTTGTGTTGGCATTCATAGGTGGTATTGCAACACAAGCTATTCTTAATGCTTCATATATAGAGATGACAATCGTTCTGAGTGTTTTAGTTGGCATTTGTATACTATTTTCAAAAAAATCAATTCCCGTTGCACTCTTTTTATTAAGTGGCTTTTTATGCGGAGCACTCTGTTACAAAAAACAGATCGATGATCACGAACATTTTTGCAAAACTTTTTGTAATCAAACCTATGATGTTATAGCAACCGTGACCGACAAACAATCCATAGAAAATTCCTATCAAAAAGAATTTTTAAAACTTTCAATTCAAGAGCTCTATAATGTTAAAACACAAGAGCAAAACCATATCAACACATCTTGTATTGCTTATTGTTCGACCAAGATGGATACCATCACCATTGGTGATACGGTCAGGTTTTCGAATATATTTTTAAAAAAATCTAAAAACAATGCTTTTGTACGCCATCTTTTGAAAGAAGGTAACTCTATAAGTTTTTTTGCTAAAAATATTCCTACACTAGTGCATAGACCTAAATATTCATTACAACGAACTCTTTTTAATGAAAAAATATATTTATTAACAACCATAAAAAACAAAATGTCATTTCGCTGTTACACACTATTCGCCTCTTTATTTCTTGGCAATAGAACCCATAATAAAAAATATCTTACAACCATCAAAGAACAATTTAAATATTGGGGACTATCTCATTATTTGGCACGGTCAGGACTTCATTTAATTATTTTTCTTTTATTATTTACTTTTTTATTACGGTTAATACCATTTTCTCGCACGTTAAAATCTCTCATTCTCACCACCATCTGCTTTCTTTATGCGCTCTTTAGTTGGTCCAGTATTTCATTTATAAGGGCACTTTTAACCTATTTTTTTTATTGCTTATATATTTTTTTTAATTTTCAAATAAACACCCTTCATATTTTAAGTCTTATAACTTTTATCATCTTAATGACAAATCCCTTACAACTTTTTTTTCTTGATTTTCAATTGAGCTTCGGTCTTACTTTTGCACTTGCTTTTATTAACCATGCAAAAACAAATAAAGCAAAAATCGCACAACTCTTGCCCAAATGAACATCGATTTATTATGTTGAAGACAAATATTTTATGAAAAAAGGGAGAAAAATGGTTTTTCTAAAAAAAATTATAGCTACAAAAAAAATTATTAGTATACTATTTGGCCTCTGTTTCTGCCTTAACCAAATGAATATATATGCAGAATCAAAAAGCAATGATTATGAAAGCCAAATAGTAGAAACCTTAAATGAATTATTATTGCCAACACCTGAATATATAAGCACTGTTACTGAAATTGTTAGCCTTGAAGAAAGTTACAATGTATCAGTTCGCGCTATACAACCTCAACCTAAAAAACATATCACTTTTATGACCTATATGGCTGCCGATAACAACCTAGCATTCTTTGCACGCAAAAATCTTGATCAACAAGCTCAAATTGGATCAAATAACTTAATAAATATTGTAACCGAGCTTGACACTCGGTTATCGGGAAATCAAAAAGTAACAAAAATTTATTATGTACAGAAAGATCAATTGATAATATTAAACAATGACGATCCTTCAACACAAAAAATGGATAGCGGCAATCCTGAAACGCTCATTAAATTTTGTCGATTTGCCATCAAAAATTTTCCCGCTGACCACTATGTTCTTGTGTTGTGGAATCATGGTACCGGCATTATCGATATTGGACAATATAGCGCCTTTAACTCAAGTAAATTATTCCGTTACAACGCTGATATTAACATGCTTGAACTTGATCGCTCAATGCCATTTCTTGAATTTATCACTCAATCACTCCCCGATCCCCGCGGACTTTGCTTTGATGACACAACAGGACATTATCTTACTAATCAAGGATTAGAATATGCCCTAAAAACTATTTGCAATGAATGTTTAAATGGAAAAAAATTGGATATTATTGGCTTTGATGCTTGCCTCATGTCAATGCTTGAAATTGGCAATATCATTAAAGATTATGCAGACTATATGGTTGGATCACAGGAAGTTGAATTAGCTTTAGGATGGCGCTACGATTTAATCTTGGCACCCGTTACGCAACATCGCATGAATATGAATATATTTGCGCAACATATTGTTGACACCTATCATGAAATGTATCATAAAATAACAAAGGATTACACACAGTCTGCCGTTGCTTTAAAAGAATTATACCAACTAGAAGACAATGTAAACAATGTTGCGCTATTGCTTATTGAAGCCCTCAATAATGAAAAAAGCAACACGGTTCGTGATGCGCTCAAGGCAAGTAGGCATAAATTATTTTGCACTCATTTTGTTGAACAAAGCTTCATTGATTTATGGCATTTTTATAGCAACGTACTGAGTAACTGCCCTAAATTTCAATTTAAAAACAACACAACAGGAGCAACAATAAAAAATGAAATCGTCAAAACTTTGCAACAAGGAATCACCATAATGCAACGCATAATTATTGCCAATGTTGTCGGCAGCGGACTTGCAAAAGCAAAAGGAATTTCAATTTATTTCCCCGAACAACGAATACATGGTTCATATGCCTATACCAAGTTTGCACAGACAAATAATTGGGGAACATTTATTTCAAAATACATACAATTATAATTGAACACAGAGACTATTTTTTTTATGAATACAAAAAATCAAAAACAGCAGCTCCTAAAAGAGCTTTATGCACCATTTACTGAATGCAGCAATTTTCCCCTTGAAACTACCGGCGCCACGCGTGTTGTCTTTGGCGAGGGGAATCCCAATGCGCAATTAATGATTATAGGTGAAGCTCCAGGGAAGCAAGAAGATGAACAAGGAAGGCCTTTTGTTGGACGCTCAGGTAAACTACTCACAAAAGTTCTTGAAAATTTAGGTTTAAAGAGAGAGGAAGTGTTTATTACCAATGTGGCTAAATGTCGCCCACCCAACAACAGAACTCCAACAACGCAAGAAGTAGCTCTTTATAAAACACTGATCTTAATGCAAGAAATCAATATCATTAAACCAAAAGTTATTATTACTCTTGGCGCAGTAGCATTAGAGGCGATTCTTGAAAATGGCGCAAAAATTGGCAAAATACGGGGAACAATACAGCATAAAAACGGCCTAACTATCGTTCCAACATATCATCCTGCATATATCTTAAGAAATCCAGCAAAATTAATTAATTTTAGCCACGATATACAACTTTCAATTTCCTTGCTATAAAAGCAATTCTTGCCACATAATTTCACATAGAAAATGTGGATAACTATGTGGATAACTATGTGGATAACTTTAATGCATAAAATGATATAAGCGATTGAAAGATGCAATTCAGATGCAACCTTCGCAAACAAGGCAATAGAAGGCAAGATTGAACCTTCACAAAAAGTTATCCACAGGTTATCCACATAGTTATCCACATTAAAAAATGACAAAAAACCCTTTATTTATCGGTGTTTTTTTCCGAAATGGGCATAGTTATCCACAAAAATCGAAAAGCCTATTATTATAATTATATAATAAATTATATATATAACTAATAATACGCTTCCAAAAAATGTGGAAGGGGATTTTGTTTCAAGACATCCTTCTTTTTTTTTAAATTTTGCTAGACTTCTAACTACACACCTAAATTCTTTATTTTAGACAAAGGAAATCGTGAAACTTTTTCAGGTTATAGAAGAGCTCGTTGAAGAAAAAGGCCTAGAGCGGTCTGTTTTGAGCTCAATTATTTGCGAGGGCATGCTTGCTGCATATGCAAAAAGGTATCCAGATTTGCATTTCCAGGTAGATCATGACAAAAAAACTGATGAAATATCTATCAACGTTCAAAAGAAGGTTGTGGCATCAGTTGTCGACGAAGATACTGAGATTAGTTATCGAAAAGCCAAAAATATCAACCCTGCACTTACTATTGGTGATACTATTTGGGTTCCTTTCGAGGGAAAAATTGGAAGAATTGAGATCTTGCGTGCAAAACAGGTTATTGCAAATCAAATTCGCTATATTGAAGCTGAAGCTATTTACAACGAATTCAAAGATAAAAAAGACACAATAGTTCACGGCGTTGTTCATAAATGTGAACGCAATGGTGCTATTATTAAAATTGATGATGCTTTAGCGTTTTTGCCGAAATCGCTTACTATTCCTGGGGAAAAATGTAACGTCGGCTTTTCAATTCGCGTTCTCTTAAAGGATGTTTTAACTGAACCAAGAAATGATAATCAGCTTATTTTAGATCGTGTTTCTCCTTTGTTTATTGAAAAATTATTTGAACTTGAAATTCCAGAAGTATTTGAAAAGCTCGTTGAAATTAAAAAGGTTGTTAGAATTCCTGGTTATAAATCAAAAGTTGCCGTTGTCTCGCATGACGCAAATATAGATCCTGTTGGCACCTGTGTTGGTGTTGGTGGTGTTCGCATTAAGCCAATTCTAAAAGAGTTAGGCACGGAAAAAATTGATATTATTTCTTGGAGTGATTCTTTAGAAAATTTTATAAAGGACGCTTTAAAGCCTGCAATTATAAATAGAATTGAGCTTATTGATAATAAAAATGCAAATGTTTTTCTTGAAGAAGATCAACGTTCGTTGGCCATAGGCAAGATGGGGCAAAATATTTCTTTAGCCTCTCAATTAACGGGAATTAATATTCATTTAGTTCAAAGCAACTCTCAAAGACTTGATCGTCATGAAGAGGAGCAGCAAGATTATTCAGGTGTGGATGATCTTAATTAGCCATTAGTTTGGTAAAAATATAATGTATTTATAATTTCATAGGGTAAAATTAAAGCTTATGCGCGTATATGAACTCTCAAAAAAACTTGGTTTATCAAATAAAGAGTTAATCGATAAGTTGCAACAGGCAGGGTTTGATGAACTTACCCATATGTCTGCGCTTTCACAAGAAGCAATCGATATTGCTAGTCAGTCTATAAAAACAGAATCAGCTCCTATCGAAAGCGTTGAAACAAAAGTGGAAATAACCCCAAAAAAAGTTCAAGAAGAAGTTGATGCTAAAATAGCTGAACCTCAAAAAGTTATACAGCCATCAAATCAAAAAAAATTAGACGAAGATACCATTGTGCTTGAACCAATGACCGTTGCACAACTATCTCAAAAAATACATAGACCTGTTAACGATATCATTTTAACACTTTTAAAACAGGGTGTAGTTTCTCCAAAAAATCAATTATTGTCGACAAAAGTTATAGAACAGCTTGCAAAGCATTATCAATTTAAAACAATTGCACCATCCTCAGAACAATTAGATACCACAAGGCCGCTTATAAGAGTTTCATCGCAAGCTCACAGTCGATCCCCTGTTGTTGTTGTTATTGGGCACGTAGATCATGGTAAAACAACTTTGCTTGATTTTATTCGTAAAACAAAAGTTGCAGCAAAAGAGCAAGGCGGTATTACGCAACATCTTGGTGCTTATCAGGTTGAAACGCCACAAGGCAAAATAGTTTTCCTCGATACTCCAGGACACGCAGCATTTACAAAAATGAGAGCGCGTGGCGTTAAGGTCGCTGATATAGCCGTTTTAGTAGTTGCTGCTGATGATGGCGTTATGCCGCAAACTATTGAAGCGATAAAACATGCCAAAGCTGTGCAAGTTCCTATCATTGTTGCTATTAATAAAATTGATAAAGCAACGCCAATGCAAATTGAAACGGTAAAGCGTCAATTAGCTCAACATGATGTAGTCCCAGAAGAATGGGGTGGTCAAGTTATTTTTGCACCTATTTCAGCTAAAACTGGGGCAGGAGTTGATCAATTATTAGAATTGATTGTGTTACAATCTCAGCTTATGGAATTATCAACAGATGAAAGTGCGCCGGCGCAAGGATTTGTTTTAGAAGCTCGTATGGAAAAAGGCCGTGGAGCTGTTGCGACAGTCCTTTGTCATGAAGGTACGGTTAAGATAGGTGATTACTTTATAGCGGGTCAGTCTCATGGGAAGATAAGTTCTCTTATGGATTCTCATGGTCGCATGCTAAAAAAAGTTGGACCTTCAATACCTGTTCAAATTGCAGGTTTTTCAATATTACCTGAAGCTGGTGATAGTTTTGAAGTTGTCTCACAAGATCGTTATAAAAATATTCGCTTTGAAAAATCTCTCGCAATGGAATCTGATATTGGTAAATTTTCTCAAGGTGAATCAATTAATCTCTTGATTAAAGTAGACAGTAAATCCAGTAGGGAAGCCTTATTGGGAGCTATTGATCAATTGCCTGTAAATGATGAAAAACGTATACATGTTGTATATGCTGCGGTGGGCGATATTAGCGAAAGCGATGTTACTTTAGCGACGGCAACTGATGCAATTATTTATGGTTTTCATGTGAAGCCAGAATCAAATGCTACGGTTTTAGCGCAGAAAAATAATGTTGCGATAAAGTTATTTCAGATTATTTATAGGCTTTTAGATGATATTGCCTTATTAGTTAAAAAAGATGTAAAAATAAAAATGATACGCACCAAGATAGGTGAAGCTATTGTTCGTCGTGTATTCGAAACAAAAAATGAAGGAACTATTGCAGGTTCTTATGTTAGAGAAGGTCGATTTGCGCGTAATGGTTTTGTTATTATCTGGCGTGGTAAAAGTAAAATTGGTGATGGCCCTATTAAGAGTTTGCAACGAGACAGAAAAGCAGTAAAAGAAGTGCATTCTGGCTTTGAATGTGCCTTTATTATTGATGGTTTCAATGCATGGGAAGTTGATGATAGAGTTGAGTGTTATCTCGATATGCCTGCTCAATAATTTTTATAATACTTTTTTTACTATTTCTTTGTAAAACGACATATTTTGTTCCAATATTGCCTAAAAAAAGGAGTGCATCGTGGCGACAATAATAATGATCAAACTGTTTTTTGCAATTTTTATTTCTCTTCTTATTACTTTATATGCTGTCCCTATTATGTCTAGTTTAGCAAAGCGGTTGGGAGTCCTCGATATTCCCGATGGCAAAATAAAGAAACACGAAAAACCAACACCCTATTTAGGTGGTATTGCCGTCTATTTAGGGTTTATTACTTCTTTGGCTCTTGTCTTTCCCTTTGAGAATCAAATCCTTCTTTTTGTTCTTGGTTCAACATTATTACTTTTTGTTGGATTAATTGATGATTTATTAGTATCCAAACCATATCAAAAATTTTTTGGTCAATGTTTAGCAACGCTTTGTTTTTTGAAGGCAGGTTTTTTTTTAAAAGAAACATTTTTCCTTAAAAGTTATTGGAATATTCCCATTTCACTTCTTTGGATGCTTTCTATAATAAATGCTTTTAATTTAGTTGATGTTATGGATGGATTGGCAACAAGTTTAGCGATTTATGCAACATGTTCATTTATGATTATTGCTATAGCATTTAATCAGGGAAATATAGCTCTTTTGTTAGGATCATTATTGGGGGCATTATTAGGCTTTTTTTGGTATAATAGACCTCATGCCCAAATTTATTTAGGAGATGCAGGATCTCTTTTTATTGGTGGATTTTTAGCTACAATACCTTTCCTCTTTAATTGGGGTTTGTATAACTGGCATGGATTTCTTACTCCGGTAATTATTCTCGCCATTCCCTTGCTTGAAGTATGTACTCTTATCATAGTTCGCTCTCGAAAAGGAATTCCTTTTTATCAAGGGAGTCCGGATCATTTTTCTTTGTATCTAAAATATAATGGTTGGAATGTCTATGAGATTTTACTATATGTTTTTAGCTTATCTATCGTTCTCTTTTTAGCAGCCTTTGCATTTGTCTTTAATAAAGTAACTTTATTAGAGCTTATTGGTCTTGGGCTATTTTTTTTGATTATTTGGTATAGCAGTTTAGCCTATAAAAGGAAAAAAGCCTTTTAGTACCACCTCTTTTAAGCCTTATGCCCATTTTTTGTTGCTTTTTTGGTGTATAAAATGAAAACACAACATAAAAAAGAATTTTTGGCTTTTATAGAGCATTTTTTTGTTGTTGCATTTATTGTGCATATCAAGTTTGTTGTTTTTTGTTTTTTTTTAGTCAGATTATATAAAGCTTCATGTTTAGTTGGTTAATTAAACTCCATCCTACCATCTGTGATAGTTTGGTTTGGGTAGTATGAGTTGAAGCACTGCTTATTAAAGAGTAATAGCTCAAATTTTATTTACTACAATTCCTTCTTAGCCTTTCAAATTTCTTGAGCTATTACTCTTTTTTTTAATTCTCTTCAATGCCGAATTGTTTTCTTGTTATTGGATCAAAAGCTTTTTTAGAATCTGTAAGTTTTTATAGTCATCTTCTAAAGTTTCTTTGGGTGTTTCTAGTATTTTTGGTATATCAATGAGTGCAGGATCGTTTATAAGGCATTCAAATCCTAATAACCCTATATGTCCTTTACCAATATCTTCATGCCTATCAAGATGTGAACCTAATTTTTGTTTTGAATCATTAAGATGAATTGCTTTTAGATGCTCTAGACCAATAGTGGCATCAAAGGCTTTCCAAACATTTTGGTAAGATTCTTGTGTGCTGAGATCGTATCCTGCTGCAAATGCGTGACAAGTGTCAAAACAAAACCCAATTCTTTTTTTATGGTGTATATTTGCTCTTATGAGCGCTAATTCTTCAAATGTTGATCCAATCGCTGACCCTTGGCCAGCCATATTTTCTAGAAGAATCATCGTTGAACTTGTTGTTTGCTCAAGTGCTTTATTTAAATTGGCACTAATTTGTTTGATACCTTCTTCTTTGGTGAGTGTTCCACAAGAGCCTGGATGCAACACAAGACTTTTAATGCCGAGCAATTCGCAACGTTCTAATTCATCAATAAGGGCTTTTATTGCTTTTTCTTCTGTTGCTTTTTGTGCAGATCCTACATTGATAAGGTAACTTGCATGAGCAATAACTGATTTAATGTTAGATTGTTCTAACGTCTTTTTAAAGAGAATAGCATCATCAATGTGTATTGGTTTTGCATACCATTGTCTGTTGCTTTTGGTGAAAATTTGGATTGTGGTGCATCCTATTGATTCTCCACGAATAAGAGCTTGGTCATAGCCTCCAGCAACAGACATGTGTGCACCCAGTAAGAGTGTTTTTTTAGAATTCATAAAAATACCTTTCATAATGTCATTGATTCTTTATTGTACTTGTCAGAGCGAGCAAATAGTAGCTCTTTTTAAGGTAAATAGTGGTTTTATTTGACAAATACAGAGAAAATAGTAACTTTTGTACATATATTTTATGACACAATTGGCCATAAAGAAGCAAAAAAAAATACTTTATTGTAGAGGCAATCTAAGAGTTTTTTTGCGTATTATTTCTTTCTTATTCATTAATGTTACCCTGAAATGGATTTTTTTATGCAAAGTACAAAAAATGTTTTTTTATTATTTGGTTTTTTTTTAATAGCTGAGATGCACGTATTAGCAGAACAACTTGTTCCTATGCCGTTGCACAAAGAAATGCAAGAAAAAGTACTTCTGTATGCCGCTCAAGATGATGTGCAAGAAGATCAAGAAGATAGTGCTAAAGAAGCACCCTTTAAAACTGAACTAAATAATGATATTTATTCTATTACCGAAGAACAAGAAGCTTTAGTAAAAAAAGAAAATATTGCCGGAGCTGGTGAAGAGGCTATTAATCAAGATTTTGAAAAAACCCTTTCAAAGGGTCCGTTATATTGGAGTGCTGGTAATTTGACGGGCAAGTTCCAAATAAAATATAAGCCTGAAACCTTTTATGCTAAAAACGCAAATTTGCTTAATAATGCAAATAAGTCTGATGAAATATTCTTTAGCCGTTGCACTATTGATATCAACATGGGTCTTTATTACGGTAAAGAGTTTTATGGTTTTGATATTATGGATTTCTTTGTAACGCTGCGTAACAAATCAAATTGGGGTAATCCTGATACTGTTGCACGTACAACATCAACACGTATAAAAACACTTGATAGTCTTGATGGCGGCCACTTACATTTTATATCGCGTCAAATTTTTTGGATGCGTGAAATGTGGCTTAAATTTTCAATTAATGAAACATTTGGTATTCCATTTACGAATCATCATTATTTCACCTTGGGAGCTTTCCCATTTGAGTTAGGACGTGGTATTGCCTTGGGCTCAGCATATGCGGTGAACCCGGGTGTATTAGGTTTTTTCTCTGATAACTCAATTGATCAGTATGCATTTGGTTATAAGTTGAATGGTGAACTTGTCCCTTCATGGCTTACCTATGATCTTTATTTGGCAATGTTGCAAAATAAAGCCGATACTTTTTTTGCAACAGGAGAAAATATTTATGGTCAGGAATATGGTCGCATTTTAGATCAAGCACGTGGGCCATGGCATATTAATTATGTTTTTGCAGGTCGTGCAAAATGGATGCCGATAAAAACTGATTGTAATCTCATTACTATTGAGCCGTATTTTTTATATAACAGTGATCCAGAACAAGTCGTTGAATTTCCTGCTGATGCACGTACAAAATTAGGCACTTTTGGTTGTGCTGGTGAATTTACTTTTGGTGCACTTGATTTTGGTTTTGATACAGCAGTGAACATTGGGCATCAACATGTATTAGGATGGGATAGAAATCAAGTTGATCGTATTAACAATGTTGGTGTTTTCACGGTTGTTGATAGTCAAGTGGTGACCGCAGATCCAAACGTAAATGCTAAAGCGCCGAATGTTATTTATGCGCCTACCAATGCAAATGGACGTGAAGTACAAAATATTATTGATTCTGCGTCTGAAAGTGCTTCTCAAAATGGTAAATTTATAGGGTTAGCGCCAAATCCAACCAATCCTAGCGATCCAACTAAAAATGTTACTTTATTTAATAGTTTAAATCGTTTTAGAGATCCTTATAACAATAAATTTGAAGGATGGATGATTGTTGGTGACGCAGCATATTGGTTTTGTCAAAGATCTATGCGTGTTGCTCTCGGTGCAGGTGTTGCTTCTGGTGATGAAGATCCTAATGTTGATTTTGAAAATCCTAATGATAGTAATGTTGATGGTAATTTTAAAGGATTCGTTGGGTTACAAGAAATTTATACTGGTGATCGTATACAAAGTGCATTCCTTCTTGGTGGTGCTGGCAGAATTCCTCGACCTCTTTCAACGCCAACCGGCTTGCAAGTGATCGATCGTATTCCAACAAATGTTTCCGGTTTTACTAACTTGTCTTTTGTTGGAGGCTCATTTCTATGGTCACCAAAACAATTTAAACATAATTTTAATTTCCGACCAAATATTCTTGCTTATTGGCAACAACATGCAACAAAGAAGTTTGATATTGTAACCAAGCAAAGTTCAGCAACTGAATTTGCTCGTAATTTTTTGGGTACAGAAATTAATACTTTCTTTGATCTTGAGTTAGTGCGTGATTTCAAATTCTTCTTGGTTGGCTCAATATTCTTCCCCGGCGGGCACTTTACTGATATTAAGGGTACGCCATTGAGTAAAGATCAACAGCGTATTTTAGACCGTGCTGATGTAACTGGCGTTGATACTATTCCGTTGCTTGGTGATAATACCGCGTATACATTGAACGTTGGACTTGAATATAGATTCTAAATGAAAAAGTTATTGTTATTTTTGTTGCTTAATTTAGTGACATGTGTTTCGGCAATGCAACTATTGAGACAGTGCATTTCACAGGTTGATGGAAAAAAAGTAGCAATGACATCTTTGTCTGTAGGGTTAACGTGCCTTCATTATGTTTTGGCATATAATCCTTTGGGATTTATGATTGTTGAAATATGTCAGCCTGTCGATGAATCAAAAAAAGTTACTCCTGCGGTAGAAAACTTTGTAAAAGAAGAACTTACAAAGTGTGGTTATACCGCTTTCGATAGATTGAAAATAATTAAAAGTTTTGCTTTTTGCACAAAAGCGACTCCTTCACATGATTATTTATTTTTCAATAGCATGTATGAGCCACGATTGGAAACTGTCTTAAAAGGATCATGGTATAATCGTTTCTTAGATCGTATTGGCCCATATTTTATTAAGGATATGCAATCGAAACAAGAATATAAAAATACTGTTGCGGGTATAATTCAACATGAAGGTAGTCACCTTATTAATAAAGATTCTCAAAGATATGTTATAGCCCAGTTGGCAACCGTAGGTGCTCTTGAAATTTTTTCATTTTTTTTGAAAAAAAGAATGAGACCAATTAATAATTTCTGGATTAAGCAAAGTATGAAAATACCAACCGGAATGGTAAAATTTTCCCTTAATCTTGCAGGTTGTATGGCATTTCATCGTTATACAGAACAAGAAGCTGATGATAGTATAAATGATGATATTGCATTGCTAACTGCGGTGAAGAAAGATTTGGAAAAAAAAATGTACTTTCCGTCTGGTGAACCATTTTATAATTATATTTTCTTTCAAAATCATCCTTCAGATGGAGACCGTTTTGAACGGTTTACCAGACGTATAGGAAAATTAAAATTTGAAGAACAGCTAAAAAAATCTAATAAAAAAATTTAAATTTGTTGTATCTTCTTTAGAAAGAAGAAATTTTGTTATTAGGTAAGGAGATTTGAGTTATGAAGCGTTTGTTATCTAGTTTTTTACTTTTGGTGTTATTTTCTACTCAAATATATGCACATGCACCAATAATTGATTATGAAAAAATTAATGCCTGGTGCAACTTTATCAAACTTTCAAAAGCAGAATTAACCTTATTTCAATCATATCTTCAAGATGGCAAGGAATTAGCCGAACAGTGCAGCAAAGATCCCCATTTTGTTGATTCGTCACAAGGCAAAGAGTTACAAAATCATATGGATAAATCGGTGCAAGAATTTATGCATGATAATGCTTTAAAAGAAGCGTTTCAGTATTTTGTGATTTTAGTGCGTGAAGAATTAGCTCAAAATATTCATGAACAAAACAGAAACAAAGTTAAACGTAATTATCGATTACTTGCCATGATATTTGGTGGTTGTTTACAGTGTGTTCAGGAAAAGTTAGTAAAATAAAATTGAAGGAATTTCCATGGATATCAGAAAATTATGTATGCTTTTTTGCGCCTGTACGCTTATTTTTGTGTCTTTTGCCGGTAAAAAAAATAAAGAAAGACGTCATTCTGCTCCTGTGACATTATCCCAAAATACTATGTATCACTATTTTGAGATGATTGAACATTGGGAGAATGAAAAAAAAACGATTGTTTCTGCAGGATTTGCTGGTTATTTTCAACATTTGATAAGCGCAAGACTACAAAATAAAGAAAGAAAAAAAATATAATAATTATTATATTTTGGTATACTTATTAATACTAAAAATTGTAAATTTCTGTTCTTTATGAGAAATGGTATGCAAAAAAATTATCTTCGCACTATTGGATGCGGTTCAGTTGATGAAAAAATGCTCAATACGACAATTCATCTTTCAGGTTGGGTTGATGGACGTCGTGATCATGGCGGTCTTATTTTTATTGATTTGCGTGATCGTAGCGGTTTAATGCAACTTGTTTTTAACCCTGTATTTTCAGCCCAAGCACATAAAAAAGCGCATGAATTGCGTTCAGAATTTGTTATTTCTGTAACGGGTACCGTTGTTGCACGAAGTGCTGAAACGGTGAATGAAGAGTTGCCTACGGGCAGATGGGAATTGCAAGTAACTGAATTAATGGTGTTAAATACCTCAAAAGCTTTACCTTTTTCTCTTGATGCTGATGATATTGATGAAGAATTGCGTTTAAAGTATCGTTATCTTGATTTGCGTCGTCCTGCTATGCAGCGACGTCTTGCTTTGCGCAATGATATTATTTTTGCTATGCGTTATTTTTTGCAACATAACGGTTTTTATGAAATTGAAACACCAATTTTAACGAAAAATACTCCTGAAGGTGCGCGAGAATTTATCGTTCCTTCACGGCTGCACCAAGGCAGTTTTTATGCATTACCGCAATCACCACAACTTTATAAACAACTTTTGATGGCAAGTGGTTTTGAGCGTTATTTCCAAGTTGCGCGTTGTTTCAGAGATGAAGATTTACGAGCAGATCGTCAGCCTGAGTTTACGCAGCTTGACATAGAAATGTCGTTTGTAAAAGAAAATGATATTATTGGTCTTATTGAAAATTTATTTCAATTTTTATTCAAAAAGATTTTTGATGTTGAGTTGACGTTACCATTGCCTCGCATGAACTATGATGAGGCTTTTGCTTTATATGGTTCTGATAAACCTGATTTGCGTTTTGATTTAAAAATTGTAGATTTTACCTCTGTTTTTCAAAACACAGAACTAAAATTTTTGCGTGCTGTGCTTGATAAAGGCGGTAAAATTGGCGGGTTGCAGGTTAAGAGTAAAAACTTTACGCGTTCTGAATTAGATGCCTATGTTGAATGGGCTCGTAAAGCGGGTTCCTCTGGTTTATTGTGGGTTCGTGTTGGTGAAAATAACACACTCGAAGCACCTGTTGCTAAATTTTTCCCACCTGATTTTTTTAATCAGTTGAAAACAATATGTCCTTCACTTGAACAAGGTGACACCTTATTCCTGCTTGCAGGTCAATATGATGAAGCATGGGTTCATATTGGCAGATTGCGCCTTGAATTAGCGCGTGATTTGGGAATTATTCCTGTTGGAAAGCTACATTTATCATGGGTTACTGATTTCCCTCTTTTTGAATATGATAAAGAATCGAAACAATGGAATTCCATGCATCATCCCTTTACTTCTCCGCAAGAAGGTTGGGAAAAACTTGAGCCTGGTCAAATGAAAGCACGTGCTTACGATATCATATTAAATGGCGTTGAACTTGGCGGTGGATCAATTCGTATTTTTAATAGTGAAGTTCAAAATAAAGTTTTCCAATTGCTTGGTCTTGATGAAAAAGCAATGCATGATAAATTTGGCTTTTTATTAGAAGCACAAGAATATGGTTTCCCACCGCATGGCGGCATTGCTTTAGGACTTGATCGTTTGCTTATGTTATTAACAAATGCTACCTCAATTCGTGAAGTTATTGCGTTCCCTAAAACGGCACGTGGTTATGATCCTATGATGCAATCGCCAACCGGTGTTGATGATAAGCAGCTTAAAGAATATGGTTTGCAGAAGATCAAGAAATAATTTTGAGAAATATGCAAACTATTTTTTTAAATGTTCATTAAGTAATTCTTGTATTTCAGGATAAAAGCTTGCCCTCTGAAGAGCGTCTTTTGTTATTTTAGCGCCTTTGGCTAATAACAGTTTTACCATTTCAGAATTATTTTTTAGTATTGCAAGACTTAATGCATCGATACCCTTATGATCTTGAACATTTGGATCACCACCAAATTTGAGAAATTTTTTCACTTCTTCTAAAGAATTTTGTTCAATGATATACGGTAATATAAAACTTCCGTTTTTGTCTGGATCATTAGGATTAGCACCAGCCTTGATTAAATATTTTATTGCTTTTGGACTATATAATGCTGCATATAATAATGCAGTACCACCAACTTTATTTTCGATATTAATATTAGCACCAGCACCAATCAGAGATTTTATTGCTTTTTGATTATTTTTGATTACTGCATACATTAATGCAGTTCTGCCTTTATTGTCTTGTGCATCGATATTTTTTAATATTGCATCATTTTGTAGAAGAATTTCCACAGAATCGGGATTGCTTTCTGCTGCAAACATTAATGGAGTTTTACCTTCTTTATCTTTACTATTAACTAATTTTTCAGAATCAAATAATAATTTTTTTGAATCAGAATCAATAAAGGGTTGTATGAGAGATGGATTAAATTTAGCGGCAAACATGAGTGGATTTTGGCGATATTTATTAGTTTGATGCATATAAGCACCTTGCTTTAAAAACTTTTTAGCCAGTTTTGGCATATAGGCAATGGCTAAAGTAAAGGCAGACCGAGCTGTAGTATTAAAATTACTTATTTCGTTTCTTATCTCGGATGAATTTTGTTTCAAAATTTTAAAGATACTTTTGGCAAGTTTTTCATCTTCGTGTTCAATTGCATTTTGTAAAGGAGTAATGCCGAAAATATCTGGTGAAGTAACATCAAGATTTTTGCCTTCTTTTTCTATTAAATAAAGGGCTGCATTGAGGAAACCTTTTTCAATAAGGGCATTAAGAACGGTTCTTCCTCTTCGATCTTTTAGATTTGGATTAACTCCTAATGTTAAAAGATTTTCAACTTCTTGTGCAGATTTTGCATTATGAAGTCTTGTTTGATCGAATGGTAGTTTTTTTTGGGCTTCAGCTTTTATCTCTTGCCTTACTTCTTCTGCCGGAATTGATTCTAAAAGTTCAGGTACATTTTCAAGCTCGGGTATTACTTCAATAAATTTTTGTTTAGCAATTTCTTTTAATGTTTTGATTGGTATTATTTTTTTTTCTTCTAACTTTTGCTTTTTAGCGGGAGATTCTTTTTTTTCTTCCATAGAAAAAAGTTCAAAAGATATAAAAAATAAGGGTAACGTGATATAGAAAATATTTTTTTTCATTGTTAATCCTTTTTAAGTTTTTTAATTAATCAATCAAATGCTGATGCAAAGTTCTGAGCAATTAAATTGAATATTTCGACATTGCCTTGAGCTTTTTCAATTGATTGATCAGTAATTTCTGCTCCACCTTCTAATAATGCCTTTATTATTTCTGGTTCATTTTTTTCTATAGCAATCTCTAAGGGAGTTTCGCTGCTTATTTTATCTCTGAAGTTAGGATTTGCGCCAACTTTTAACATGTTTTTAATTATCTCTACATTATTTTCTCTAACAGCTTTTATCAAATAACTTCCCAAGAAAGGGATTATCAATTCTTTGATTTCACGGTTACGGGCAGCAAGTGCAAGTGTTTTTTCAGTTATTTCTGCTCCATGTTCTAATAAAACTTTTACTATATTAGATTGATCCTGGGCTATTGCCATAGTTAATGCATCAAGACCTTCATTATTTTTGCCATTAGGATCAGCACCAAATTCAAGAAGTTTTTTTACTGCTTCTGATGAACCTTGAGATACAGCAGCTAATAAAGGAGTTTCGCCATTTGTACCTTTTTCATTAGGGTTGACACCAGCTTTAATGAGTGGTTCTATTGTATTAGGATTAAATCGAGCAGCATGATATAACGCTGTTTCATTATCAAGATCTTTAATGTTAATATTGGCACCAGCATCAATGAGTAATTGTACTGCTTCAGTATTATTTTGTGCTGCTAACATCAATGCAGTTTCCCCCTTTTTGTTTTTAGCATGGATGTTAGCTCTAGCTTTAATAAGGGTTGGAATGAGGGATGGATTATATGTTGCTGCAAACATCAAGGGCGCTTCACCATATTGATTTTTTTCATTTACTGAAGCTCCTAAGCTAATAAAGTTATCAATAAGTTCAGGCATATAACGAATTGCTAGGGTAAATGCTGACCATTCAATTTTATTAGTGGTATTTAATGCAGCAGGTAATTTGATATTTTTTGCTTCTTGAGGAAGAAAAAGATAATAGCCTTTTGCCTCATCTTTCTTTGCTTTTAATTTTTTTTGTTCTTGTAGAATTTCAATGATAAGATTAACAAGATCTAGATCTTGTTTTTGTATTGCACGTTGTAAAGGTGTGACGGCATATTCATCAGGAGAACTTACATCAAGTCCATTTCCTTGTGTTGCTAGTAAATATGATTTTATTAAATGATGAATATTTTCTTCTGTTAGCTTCTCTAAAGGAATTGTCTGATAAGGTATTGCTGTAAGAGCAATTGATACTAAATGAAATGCTGCATTAAGATGGCCTTTATCAATAAGTGCATTTAAAGCAGTTTTGCCGCTTCGATCTTTTAAATTTGGGTCAACGCCAAGCGTCAAAAGATTTTCAACTTCTTGTTCAGACGTTGCATTATGAAGTCTGGTTTCTTCAAAGCACAATTTTTTTTGAGCTTCAGCTTTTATCGCTTGCCTTACTTCTTCTGCCGGAATTGATTCTAAAAGTTCTGGTACATTTTCAAGCTCGGGTATTACTTCAATAAATTTTTGTTTAGCAATTTCTTTTAATGTTTTAATCTGAGGTGGTTTTGTTGATACCCTTCTTCGTTTAATGGGAGGTTGTTGAGGTTGTTTTTGTAGTAGGCATCCCTTTTCTTCTTCTTCAGGTTGTTTCCGTTTTCGAGACTCTTCCATTGAACAAAGTTCAAAAGATATAAAAAAGAGAAATAAAAGAATAAAAAATAGTTTTTTCATGATGCGATACCTATTAAATTAATGATTTATTAAATTTTTTCTTTATAAATAATCTATAGGTATAATTTTAACAAATACGCTATTCAAATTGCAATAATTAACTTTTTTATAATTAAATTATATGCGCCGTACTTTAATTTTTTCTATTTTCTTAACATATACTCTGTTATAATCTTTGCGTTATCATAGCTTTTTTAGAGAAAAAACAAGTCTGATTAAACAACTTAAAGAATATGGTTTGCAGAAGATAAAGAAGTAAAAATTACTTCTTTCTTTGTATGTATTCATTAACTATTTCCCATAGTTCGGGATATTTATCTTTTTCGCGCATTACTCTATTTCTTGATCCAAGTGGTATTATAGCTCCTGCATTTATTAAGAGTTTTAGAGCGTTAGCATTGTTATTATTTATTGCTATTGCTGCAGCCTGAGAAGTTGTAATACTATTAATTTTTTTTGAATAAGGACATGTCCAGTATGAAGTTGTATTGGGATTAGCACCTAACTTAATTAAAAGTTCAACTAATTCTGGTAAATGTTGTATTGCTAAAGTAAGAGCAGATTCTTTTTGATTATTAATATTATTTATTGAATCAAGTTTATTTTGCTTTTGTAAAATAGATATAATTCTTTTTGCAAGTTCTAAATTTTTATGTAAAATTGCTCTTTGCAAAGGAGTAAAAACATCATTATCTGGTGTACTAACGTCTAAATTTAATAGACCACCTTTTTCATTTATTAAGTTAATTAAATGAAGAGCTTCATTATCATGTTCATTATATATAAGTGAATTTATAGCTGTTTTACCAGATCGATCTTTAATATTTGGATCAAAGCCTAAAGTAAGTGCAGTTTCAATTTCTTTCTCAGTTTGAGCATTATGTAATCTTGTTGGAGCAAAAGGAAGTTCTTGTTGTGCTGCTTCTCTTATTTCATGTTTTAGTTCTTCTTCTGGAATTGATTCAATAAATTCTGATAATTCTTCTATTTCAGGAGCTATCTCTGCAATCTTTTCAGCAGCAATTTGACGTAATGAAGGAACAGTTGTTCTTCTTCGTTTAATTCGAAGTTGTTGGCAGACATTCTCTTGTTCTTGCTCTTTTTCTTTTTCAGGCTCTTTTCGCTTTCGAGATTCTTTTTGGTATTCTTCTTGCTGGCCTTCCATTGCACAAAGTTCAAAAGATATAAAAAAGAGGGATAAAAGAATAAAAAATAGTTTTTTCATGATACGATACCTATTAAATTAATGATTGATTTAATTTTTTCTTTATAAATAATCTATAGGTATAATTTTAACAAATTTATTATTCAAATTGCAATAATATATTCTTTTTAGAATTATTGAGAAGATTTAGATAAGGTTTTTAGTTTTTTCAAATAATGCAAATGTTTGTTGTAATATTCATTATTTTGATTTGTTAATTGATGATACTCTTGAGCAAGGCATGAATTTAAAATGATCATGGCTGGAAGAGTAAGAGAATTATATTCTTCATGTTCTAAGTCATTCCTTCTTTTCTGATTGAGTTGTGTATATTCGTTGAATTTTTTAATGTTGCTTTTCGATAACGTATAGCATGATAAAAATTGTTCATTATTATTGTTAATTTCTTGAAGGGTAGCAATAAGAGCTCGTTGAATAGATGTATTTTGATTTTGAATATGTATCTGTTCCATTGCGGTGCATAGCATAAAGCAAAAAAACACAATAAACATATTTCTTTTCATTGTTTTATCCCTTAAGTAGTGTACGTTAGTTTTTTCTAGTTGCTTAGCATATATTCTTTTATAATTTTTACATTATCTTAGCTTTTTTAGAGAAAAAACAAGTATGATTAAATAAAGTAAATGTGATGATATAAAGGGGTTCTTAATGAAAATAATAAAAATACAGGGAAGAGAAATTTTTGATTCTCGAGGATTTCCAACACTCGAATGTGAACTCACGTTAGATGACGGTTGTTCATTTATAGCATCAGTTCCTTCAGGAGCTTCAACGGGAATTCATGAAGCAATTGAATTGCGTGATAATGATGCGCAGCGATTATTTGGTAAGGGAGTATTAAAGTCGATTGATATTCTTGAAAATGTTATAGCTCCTGCCTTGATTGGTAATGCCCCACAAGTTTGTAGCATAGATCGATTTATGATTGATCTTGATGGAACGCCAAACAAAGCACGATTGGGTGCAAACACCATTCTATCAGCAAGTATTGCGGTTCTAAAAGCGCAGGCGCATCTTGAACAGGTTGAGCTCTATGAATGTATCGCACACCTTTATAATGCTGAAGCGGTTATGCTGCCTATTCCTCTTTTTAATATGATCAATGGTGGTGCACATGCAGATAATAATTTGCGTATACAAGAATTTATGGTTGCTCCTCTGGGTGCTAAAAATTTTAGGCATGCATTAGAACAAGCTTCGCTCGTATTCCATCATTTAAAACGATTACTTAAAGAAGCTGGCAAAACTGTTTCTGTTGGTGATGAGGGCGGATTTGCACCTCATTTTGAACATGAAGTAGAAGCGATCGATTTTCTCTTGAAAGCAATTGATGAGGTTGGTGATCAAGATATGTTTAGAATTGCCCTTGATGTTGCAGCATCAGAATTTTATAATGCACAATCTCGCACTTATTTGTGGCATAACAAAGAATATTCATCAACTGATATGATCGCTTTTTATCAAGAATTGCTTGCGTATTATCCAATTTATTCAATTGAAGATGGTCTTGCACAAGATGATTGGGATGGTTGGATGACATTGAATCGTACACTTGGTGAAACAACACAAATTGTTGGTGATGACCTTTTTGTTACTTCAAGTTCGCGCATAATTCACGGTGTAAAAACACATGCAGCAAATGCAGCAATAATCAAACCCAATCAAGTTGGCACGGTTACTGAAACATTGCAAGCAATTCAAACGTGCCAAGAATATGGTATGGGCACGATTATTTCGCATCGTTCAGGAGAAACTGAAGATTCGTTTATTGCTGATCTTGCTGTTGGCACGAGTGCAGGTCAAATCAAAGCAGGAAGTTGCTCACGTGGTGAACGAATGGCAAAATATAATCGTCTTTTGCGCATTGAAGATCAACTCATTTATGGATTACTTGAGGGCTAACAACGGATTATTTGAATCCTGCATAAGTTGTTTTAATCGTTCAGCACGATATTGCATAGCATTATTTACTTGCTGCATCCCATTTTTTTCGGGTATCGCGTTTTCATATTCTTTATAATCATGTTGTATTCCCGATTTAATAACTTTTTCTTGCGCATTTTCATTCTCAGGAATAGCATTTTCATATTCTGTGAAATCATGTTTAATGTTAGCTTGATTGAATTCTTGCTCTGGAACGGCAATTTCATCTTTGCATGTTGCAGCTTCTTCACAATCATAGGTGACAGGAATAGTCTTATTTGTTGCATTACATGTTGGTTTTATGATGCTGCAATAGCCAGGATCATTACACATATCACGTTTATCACTGCAACGTGAGCCACGCGCTTTACTCTCAGAGTGAACGTTCCATTCATTTTTCATTTCATGATTAACAAAATTGCCAATAACGGTATCTGCATAGGTGAGATTTGGTTTAAAGAACCAACGAGTGACAGGATCGCGTAATGTTTCAAAAGCAAGTTCTTCAGTAAGTTCATTTTTTGCATAACATAATTTGTCTTTTGTATAGCTGCCAATGCCGCCTTTCACCTTTGGATACATGATGCGTGGTGAAATAAAAATCATCAGATTATTTTTTGTTTTATTATCTCCTTTTCGTTTGAAGAACCAACCAAAGATAGGAATTCTACTCAATAATGGTGTTTCATTTTCACTGATTGAATCATTGAGGCTAATTAAACCACCTAACGCTAAAACTTCTCCGTTACCCACATTGGCGTTTGTTTGTACTAAACGTGTTCTTCTATTATTATTTTCGGCAAGAAATTGTTCAACTTTTACAATAATATTTAAATTAATATTATTATTATCAACACTGATACGTGGCAAAATATCAATTGAGGTAGCCGCAACAACATCATCTTTTTGGACTTTAATACCACCAGTTTGACTTACTGCATCACCATCAACCAATCGTTGTTCGGCGATGGTGATTGAAGCTTGTCGATTATCTGCAGTCGTTATGAATGGTTGTGCAAGTAAGGTGCTGTTGGTATAAGCATCGAGAACCTGCCAAACACTCCAAATGCCGCTGTTATCAGGATCATTGAATGAGATTACCATTGATCCAACACCGCCTTCGGTGGCAAGATTGAAGTTGCCGGTTTCGCCTTCTTGAATGCGCAATAAGTTTGCCATAAGTGCATGATTTGGATAGAACGGAATACTACCATTTGCAGTGTCTATACTGCCATTACCAGGACGAAGCACCGGAGAATCGATCATTGCTGTTTGAAAATCAACATTATCTGACCCTACGTTAAATAAACTACCTTTATTTCTCATTTGGCTGCCAAGGATTTTATCATTATTGAGCGTTAAGTCGACAACAAGAACTTCAATGGCAACTTGTGGTTGCGGTTTATCAAGGTCTTCAATGAGTGCCTTAATACGAATCCAATCTTGTTTGCGCGCAGCAACAATAAGACGATTACCCGCTTGTTCAATACCTTGCGTTTCACCACTCACCGATTCACTACCATGAACTGCAGAAGGCGTCTCGCTTGGCGTGATTTGTGTGGCTTCGCTTTTTTTCGGTGCTTTTATGCTAAGCGTTGATTTTTCTGCAACAATGATGACATCTTGGAAATCTCGCTTTGGTCCTACTGTTTGACCTTGTGTTTGTGCTTGTCCTGTTACTGATTTGCTGATTAAATCTTGTAATATTCCTTGGAAATCTTCCGCATTAAGATATTGCAAATCATAAATATGTAAGATTGATTCACCTGTTTCTAAGGGATGATCAATATATTTTATAATAAAATCTTTTACTGTTCTGATTGCCTTTATTGATCCCATCACGACGATGGCATTTGTGCGTCCGAGTGCTAAGACTTTGGTGTTAGGGGGAAAGTAAGAAACTTGTTTGGTTGTTTCTCGGGTAGGGGTTGCACTTGGTGTTGCTACAAATAATTTATTTTTAAAAAGATCTTCAACAAATGCGGCTTCTGTATAAAAAAGTGGAACAACTTCAATAGCATCGGGAATACCCTCTAAATCAAGTTCTTTGATAATAATCATTGCTGCACGAATATTGTCGGCTTTATCAGTTATAATAAGTGCATTTGTTTTATCATCACGTTTTATATCAGCCATAGGAGAAAGCATTGATTTTAAGATCGCTTCAATATTGGTACGTGTTGAATCATTGCTTAATTTTAGATTAGCAAGATAAAAAATTGTTTGTATGACAGTGCCATCATTTGGCAAATCTTCAATTTGTGGATTTTTATAAACAGTAAGGGGTTCACGTTTAATATCATTGCTTATTTTAGTGAGTATCAGAAGATCATCGTGGGGAATCCAAGAATAACCAAGAAATTCGAGAATTTTATTAACTTCTCGCCATGCTTGATTAAGAGTGACTTTTTTGGGTAGTTGATACGTTAACTTGGTGGTTAATGCATTGGGACTTTGTGGTTGGGGTAAAATAATATTAACTTTTTTTTCAGCTGCATATTCATTAATGACATCAGAAAGGGGAATATCTTTATAGTTAAAAGAATATAGTTTTTTGGGTGCTTCTTGTGGAGCATCAGCTTTTGATTCGCTCGTATTTGGTTGATTTAATTTTTGTTCAAGAACTTTTTTTACTGCCGTTAGCTCTTCAGTTGCTTTAGCATATATCGCACTATGTGCTAGCAGAATAAATAATGCTTGATAGATTATTTTAGTTTTCATTATTTAATTCCTTAGCTCTCAATTTCTTTTGGTGTTTCTACTTTTGGTTCAAGGGTCGCAATAGTTAGTTTTACATTGATAGCATTTGGATTTGTTGTTGAGCGTTCAACTTCAACATCCTTTGTATAAATTCTTTCTTCAAGTTCAATAGCATGGAGCAATTCGCTCATTTTTTTTGTATTCATATTGGTAAGATTAGCATACAATGTCCACTCAGTATAATATCCATCCAGAACTTCTTGTGACATAGTTTCAACGTCTTGTGTTTTATTACTCATGAGTCCTAATTTTTGGAGTAGTTGATCGAAATATTGAGAAATTTTGAAGTCTTTCTCTTTTGCTAATATCGCATCAACACCTACTTGTAGTTTTTTGACCAAATCATAACGACTGACCAATTCGCGTACGGCAACGCGATGTTTATTCACTATAGCTATGCGAGAACGTAATGAGGAAATATTTCTATAATAAAGAAATACAATGAGTCCCATAAGAGCAATCAAAACACCAAAAGCAATAAGAATGTAATTTCTAAATTCTTTTTGATCCCAGTTATCGATATAGTTCTTTAACGAAGTTAAGATATTCATTGAGTAACACCATTTTTCTTTAAAGGCATTTGCAAGGTGAATTTTGTAGTTTGTAAACTTGGTATAGTGAGGAATAAGTTAGTATTTTTTAACTCTCTTTCAAGTATTTTGAGTGCGTCAAAATCTTTTACTTCACCTTCAAGAGTAAGACTACTTGGTTCTTGTTGACTAATGATTAATTTTGTTATTTTAAGCCCAAGAGCATTTCTATCAATCGCAGCACTGAGTTTTTCTAAATACTTTAAGAACGATACTCTTGTTTGCTGTGAGAATGCAAACCAAATAGCTTCTTCTTCGGTAACTTTTTCTTCTGCTTCGCGTATGCCAACAGCTACTGATTTTGCATTAGTAAGCCCAAGTTTTTTTAAAGTTGAAAGTACTTCTTGCTCGGATGCTGCTACTTCTTTTTTTACCGTTTTGGTACGGAGAAAATTATTAACAAGCAGACCGATAAAAATACAACCAATAAGGAAAAAGCTCGTAATAATTTGTTTATTAAAAAGAGAATTTTCTGATGGTGCGAATTCTTGCCTGAGTAGATTGAACTCTTGCATGCGAGGTGTTATGAGTGCCGTACTTAAGCTTACTATGGTAGATTGCGGTATTTTTTTGCCATTTTTAACAGAAAATCCCGGAACGTCCAAAAGAGCATTTATAGCGAATAATTCAGTTGAAATACCCAATTGTTCATTAAAAAATGAAACCATGTTGGGTAATTCTGCACCATCACCTAATAATAAAATGTTATCAAGTTTTTTATGGTTTGGATTTTGTGCAATAAATGAATCTAAAGTAAATCGAATTTCATTAAGATATGAGGTTACAACAGTATGAATAGCCTTACTATAAGGATCTTCAGTGTTTTTTTCCAAACCAAATCGAATAATTTTTTCTAACGTATCTTGTGGTGTTGCCGACAAAGATTGAGCAATTGTTTTTGCCCAGTTGGTGATTCCTTTTGGCAAGGTGCGAAGTAAGGTGAGTTGTCCATCAATGACGTAGGCAATGCTGGTAAAGTTATAGCCGAGGTCAATAATTGCTGTTGCGCCTTTTGATGATGCATAACGAGGAATTATTGTGTAGAGGCCATATAAATCAAAAAGATCAATGGTAATAGTGTTTGGCGTAACTCCTGCAGCTTGAAAATAACTTACATGCTCAATAATATGTTGTTTTTGCAGAGCACACACAAGAACTTCAGAAGTATGTTGTTCAGGATTACTTTTTGTAATAATAAAATCAATGATTGCATCTGAGGTAGGAAATGGCAAATATGGTTCAATTTCATAATTAAGAACCATGCTAATTTTATCACTCTCTAAAAAAGGTAGTGTTAACCCTTTAAAAATAGCATTTGAGCTTGCAAGTGAAGTGCGTATTAAATCATAACGATCAGCAGTTGCAAGAATTTTTTTTATGGCCTGTGCTACACGATCAGCAAAGGGAATAGACATATCTGTTGTTAATGATTCAGTAAAAAAACGTTCTAAAGTAACTTTATTTCCGTGCATCAGTACTTGTGTAGCATGTACCGATGATTTGTTAATAGAAAATCCTATTATTCTTTGTGAAATAAGATAATTGGTACCGAATTTTTCAGGAATAAAAATATTTTTTACAAGATTAGCTATCATGTTCTCACCTCGTTATCTTTAGCGTTATCGATGGGTAAGAACTCCATAATCGATTTTCGTTTTTTTTGTTGAACAGAAGGCCGTTCTCTTTGTTCATTTTGCGTTATCGCGACCGCATGGGATGACACTGCTGCAGCTTCTTCATCAGCTTCAAGTGCTTTTACGGCACGTGGTTTTTCTTGTTGCACAAATTCAATATCTTCTTGTTCAGGTTTTTTTTGTGCTTGTTGTGCTTCTAATTTTTCTTTTTTTGCTTCTTGTTCAACGGCTAATGCATTTACATCTTCTTCATCTTCTAAATCTTCTTGTTCAAGAGGTTCTTCTAATGGGGCTTGTTCTTCATCTTCTAAGAGTGCGTTTAATTTGTCTATCGAAGACACACAATTTGATTTAGCCAGACAACGTGGCTCTCGAGCGCAGGTATATTTATCTTTGCACGTTTGACCAGTGCAACGACAACGATAAAGATCACTATCAAAAACATCATTTATGCGACAATCAATAACCTTTCCTGGTTCCAAGCAAGGGCTTTGTGGATGCAGGAAGAATTCAACTTTTTCTGTATCTTCATCGGGTCTATCTTTGAAGAACCAACGATGAATTGGGTCACGTTGTTCATAAGGTTGTCTCATATCACGTAAAGCATTTTTAGAATAATCGGCTTTTTTCACGGTGTAATTGCCAATACCGCCTTGAGCCATTGGTTGTACGATTTGTGGTGAAATAAAGACTAATAAATTACTCTTATTTTTTGCTTTATTTTTATTTTTAAAAAACCAACCAAGAATGGGAACTTTGCCAAGCAAAGGAACTTCAAAAGTTGCATCACTATTTTGATTTTGTAATAAGCCGCCGATGGCAAGAATTTCTTTATTAGCAACATTTGCACTTGTTTTAATTGTTTTAGTATTTCTTGTTGCACTTGTTGCTAGAGCATCAGTAAAGGTATCAACGTCAATTCTAATTTCAAGATTAATTATGCCATCATTATTAATTTGTGGGGTAATTTCCACCGTTAAATTTGCTGATAAATCAGCTTGTGTTGCGACCGTAGCATTACTTTGAACCGTACCCGTTGATACACGTCTCGTTTCACCAAGCGAAACACGTGCGGTAAACTTGTTGGTTGTTGTTAAAAATGGGTATGAGACAAGACTTGAATAGGTATAGGTTTCAAGCATTTTAAAGAGGGCCCAAACACCACCAGCAATGTTGCCGCCAATAGAAAGTAATGTTGTGCCGGGGTTTTGACCTTGTGCTAATGAAATTAAATCTCCCATAAGTCCACCACTTGCATTTGTTATTATTCCTGATGTGCCGCCGCCAGTGATGCCAGAATTTTGAAATTCAACATTTCTTGTTCCTAAGCTGCCACCAAAACCGGGAGTTTTTGTTCGTATTTGTGATCCTAATGATTTAAGTTTGGTGGTATTAACGTTAACGACCAATACTTCAATAGCAATTTGTGGCTGTTTTACATCGAGTTGTTCAATGATAGTGCGAACCTTTAAATAATCTTCTTTTTCAGCACGAATAAGCAATCTGTTGCCGGAGGGCTCAGAAATGAATTGCATTTGTCTAAAAAATTTATTGCCATCGCGAACGCCGCCATATATTGCAGCTTTTGAGTTAGGAGCAAATGCGGTGACTTGATTGAGAATTTGTGCAATATTATCCGAATTGGCATATTGCAAATCATAAACATAGAGAGGTGAATATGGTTGTTGTAGTTCTGTATCAACATAATTAAGAATAAAATCTTCAACTTTTTCTATGCTTGCGCGGGTACCAAGAATAATAAGTGCATTGGTGCGCGGTTCGGCAATAAGTTTTGTATCTTCAGGAAAATAAGCTGTTGTTGATTGTTTTTTTGCGCCGAATAATCGTGCTGCTATGCCAGTTTTTTGCTCTTCTCGCGCAACAAGATTTTCATAAAGTGATACAACATCTTCGGCATTAGCATGTTTTAATTTTAACACTGAAAGTGCTTCGGGCATACTAACATTATCAAGTTCGCTGAGTATTGCCATTATTGAACGAATGTTTGATGATTTATCTGAAAAAATTAAAGCATTTAAGTCTTCAAAAGGTTGTACGATACCACTTTTGCTTTTGAAATCTTGCGCTATGGTGTTAAGTGTTGCCAATTGACTGTTTTCAACAAAATACACAAAACGAATTTTAGTATCGTTGTCGGGTAAATCGCGCCACTTAACCCCAATAAAAACGGGAAGTGGTGCTTGATTGGCAACATCAGCAGGTAAAACAGTATAAGAAATAGGATGACCATCAAGATATTGATTTGGCACGAGGGTTACACCAAAAAGATCGAGAAAACTTAAAAACAAATCCCAAACTTGACGTTTAGTCATTGATTTTTGTGTTTTATAGGTAATAAGATTGCCGGCAACTTTACCTATGGCAGGGGGGGTAAAAGCATCGCCCGTTAAAAAATTAATTTTGAATATTTTTTTTATCCAATCTAAAAGATTGAGAATATCGGTTTTATCAAGATTAACTTCAATCGTATCATTGATGTTATGTATTGCTTCTCGTGGCATAAGTGAATTTAAATCTTTTTGAAGATGAGCTTCATCATGATCATCAATCGTGCCATCTTTTAATTTTTGTACTTCTTTTTCTTCTTTTTTTGCTATTCGTTTTTTTTGTTTTCTTTTTTTTTGACTCTCAAGAGAATCATGATCAACTTTTTGTTTATTAGTTTCAATTGCACCATGCATGGTAAAGAATGAATGCCACATGATACTATGAAAATAAAGAGTGATTAAACAAATGAGTAAGGATCTTTTTTTCATTTTTATAATCCGTTTAAGTTCTAAGTGGTACAGAATTCATAAGCATATTTCTTTGTCTATCACCGGTTGATCCGTACTGTACAATATCGCGCTTTTGTCTCATGCGTAACTCGTCTAAAGTTGGTGCAAATTGTTGCCGTTGACGTAAAATTTCGATTCTTTCTGCTTCAATCTGCTCGGCTGATTTTATTGGAAGGCCAGAAGTTTCTTTTCCTGGCGTCGTTGCCGTTTTTTCAATTGATTGTAACGTGTAGTGTAGCATAATTTCTTGATTATTTCTCATGAGAGTAATGTTGATAGTATCGCCATTATTCATAGCAATTATTTTTTGATAGATTTCGAATCGCGAATCGGTTGTAGTAGAAGGAATATTGTTAATTGAGGTAATAATATCACCTTGTTGTAATCCTAAGGCAAGACCTATTGATTTGGGCTGCAAAGCGCCAACGCGGCAACCAATACTTTTACCTTGCTTATACACAGTAATTAAATTAAATGAGTCAATACACTGACTTAAATTCGAAATGTGTTTTATAAAACTCATTGGATCAACTGCATAGGAATTTTCTCCCGTTTTTTGTACAACTGAGGTCCAATCATTTGGAGCAAGTAATTGTTGATCAAGTTCTGCATCATATTGATTAACATATAGTGTTTCTTGTTGACCATTTGAACGGATGAGGATTATTTTATTTCTTAAAATTCTAATTAATTGAGCATCTTCAATTTTATCGCCAATCATATAATTTTTTGCCGTAGTTGATTTTGTGTCTTGAATAATGGCGATATTTTCTGTTTCATTATTCAAGGTAATGATTCCCTTAAGCGTGATTTGAAGGGGTTCTAGAAATTTTGGTGGCGATGCAATAGGCACTCTTACCGGTTGTGGCATTGGTGGTTCAGGAATGGCGATTCTTGTTTCAACGGGAGCAAGTATAGGAGAAGGTTGTTGATACGTGCCAAAAAGATCATTCATATAAATCTTACTTAAATCAAGTCCTGAAACATCTTTTTTAGGAGGTTTAACCTCGGATTCTGGTTTTAAGCCTGCACGCTTTGGCATTGTTGGCGCAGACAACATTATAAAGCCTATAACGATAAAAAATAACAATAATAATGCGTCATTAAGCAGCCAAAAGGGATGTTTCATCAAACTTTCCTTTTTTTGATTTTATTCTCAAACAATAACCCTGTTGTCTTAATCTTGTCAAGCGGAAATTTGGTGTTTGATTTTTGGCGATTAATTCTTGCGAATGATTTCATAAAATGTATCCCAATATCTATGGTACCGGAATAGTATTGAGAATGCTTTTAATAATATCATCAGAACTTATTGATTGCATATCTGCTTCATACGTTAAAATGATTCTATGTCGTAACGCAGGTATCGCAACGGCTTTTACATCGTCAGGAGTTACAAAATGTCGATTTTTTAAATAAGCATGTGCTTGAGCGGCAGCATATAAAGTGAGACTTGCTCGGGGAGAAACACCATAAGAAATAAGTGGTTTTATATGCATTAAATCAAATTTTTCTGGTGATCGTGTTGCAAAAATTATGGCAACAATATAATCAACAATTTTTTCATCAACATAGATTTGTTTCACTAATGCTTGTTGGGCAAGAATTTCTTCTTTTGATAGTTGTTGCACAATAGCAGTAAGTAGTGATGATTTTTTTATAATTTCTTTTTCTTGCGCCATCGTTGGATACGTGACTAAGAGTTTGAACATGAATCTATCAATTTGTGCTTCTGGCAAACGATACGTGCCTTCTTGTTCAAGAGGATTTTGTGTTGCAAACACCAAAAATGGTTTATCAAGATGAAAGGTTGTTGAACCAATAGTTACTTGCTGTTCTTGCATTGCTTCAAGTAGCGCAGCTTGCACCTTTGCAGGCGCACGATTAATTTCATCGGCCAAAATTAAGTTTGCAAAAATTGGCCCCTTTTTAATTTCAAAATCTTGTAATTTAGGATTATAAATTAAAGTTCCAATAAGATCTGCTGGTAATAAGTCTGGGGTGAATTGAATGCGTTGGAATGATAACCCAAGTGCTTTGGTAATTGCTTTGATCATCGTTGTTTTTGCAACACCAGGAACGCCTTCTAAGAGGACATGTCCTTCGCATAACATACTAATAATGATAAACGTAATTATATCAGTATGACCTACAACAACTTTTGCAACTTCATTAATCAAATGATTAAATCGTGGTTCTTGTTTTATTTGTTCGGCAATGGTAACGGGTGTAATATAAGTTTCCATTGTTGATACCCTTATTAAAAAAAGTTATGCATAAAATAGATTAAATAAGTGTATCAAGGTTAACTAATTCTTACAAGACGGGTTTTTCATGCATAGAAAATGATATTTCGATGCACTATCAGTTATTTGTTATTGCTAAATTTCTAACTTTTTTATTGAATTTTTGTTAGCTGTTCTTTTAAAGATGCAATCTTTGATTTAATGAATCCTACTTCTTGCTTTTTGTTATCTTTAAGCTGTTTTAAAAGAGTTTTGATTGTTGCTTTAACTTTAGCAGTTAATTGTGTATTTTTTTCATCGTCTTCTAAAACTGTTTCATATATATGAGTAACTTTTTTAATTAATGTATCCCATAATTTTTTAATGTTTTTTAATAAGGTAATTTCTGCTGTTGCAAAATCTTTATTGGAACGAGGTAATTTTTTTCTGAAATCTTCTGACATATTTTTAAACAACATAATCTCGTCAACAAATTCTTTGTTCGTGCTTTCAGTAGGTTTTTTCAATAATGTTCTGAAAGTTTTTTTTAATTTTTTTTGAACTTCAGAGAGTTGGGTTACTTGTTTTTGAGCTGAAAAAACTTTTTTTAATTTTTTTTGCATTGCATGAGGTAATTCTGGCTCTAATTGTTCCACAAGGGGGTATAATTCAGCGCGTCTTTTTTGCATAATTTTTTTTATAAGTTGTAATTGCTCTTCCTGATTTAATAACAAAATATCTTTTTGAATGAGTGGATAAAAAATTTTCGAATCAAATTTAATTATTAGTTTAAAAAAACTAAATACTTTTTTCTTATTTTTGGGGTTATAGGATTTTTCTAGTACGAAAAAAAGATCATTATTAGCATTCTTTAAAATATATTTTGATAAAATTTGGCTAAAATTTGGAAATTCTTTTTGTACTAAGGGGTAAAATTCAGAAACTTTAAAATTGATACTATCTTGTAAAACTAATTGCTGATTTTCTTTTGAAAGTTTAGAGAATGAATTTTGTGCAACATCATAAAGCTCTTGAACATGGTTTTCTAATATTAATTTAAATAACGCTGGAGAATTTGATGCGATATTTTTTTGTATAAATTCTTCAATAATAGCATAAAGTTTTTTTCTTTTATTAAGGATAATTTTTTTTGCAAATAACAAAGTATCTTCAATGCCAAGAAATGGTGTTATAGCTTTTAATAAGGGGTGTATTTTTGAGGTGAATAGTGGGTCTTGCGATAAAGTAATAAGCCAAATCTGTGCTTCTTCAATGTTGAATAAAAGTATATTTGTTATTTTATTATTATTGATAAAATCTTGATAATGAGATGGATTAGGTTCGAAATTGCTTATCAGAGATGAAAAGTTTATTTGATATTGTTTAATAATTTTTAACAATGAGGTAAGATAACAGTGTGCAGGTTCAAAAGCTAATGAAAATATTGGGTTATGGTTGTGTTTGAAGGTAATAATCACATTATTTAAATTTTTAGTATCCAACGAAGCACTTGGTTCCCAAGTGAGATTTAATTGTTGTGCGCAAGAGCATAGAGTATCAAATTTCTCTTCGAGTGAAAGATTTTCAAAAGTCGAAGCATTGCCAAACATGCAGTAACTAATAACGTTCATAACATTGTCAGCACTTGTTGTCATTTCACAAATAGGTTTTTCCTCAGGTTTATTATATATGACTCCTGAGCGTTCAGATACAACTTTATTCCAAGCATTATGCACTTTTAGAAATTGTGCTTTTAAAGGATCAGAATGTTGAAGATAAAAATTATTGAATTTTTTATCAAAAACGACCCCTTTTTTAATAAGATCTTCATTAAGCGTAAGTTTAAAATTAAATAAATTTGGATTAAACATAATACTATTAATAAGGTTTCGTATTGCTGTTTCGACACAATCAGGAAATTTTATATTTTTATACTTTGATTCTGCAACACTATCAATTAAAGGTGGTAGTAGGTTATCCCAAATAGTTGATGCAAAGAGAAAAAAGACCGTTTTCTCGTAATCTTGCAAAACATTCTTTATCGTGATATCAGGTGAAAATGATGTTTTTAAGTATTCAAAATCATTTCGTGTATATGGAAGTAATGTTAAATAGGTTTGAAGTGCTTTTTCATCAAAAACTTCAGTATCAATTTGATAATGATCTTTAAAATTTTTTATAAAAAGAATAAGAGGGTCTTTAGATTCCATAATTTTCCATAAAAATGATAAAAAAATCTGTTGGATGGTAAATGGTGGATATTGGTTTTTCTTTGATAAATTTTCATCGAAAGCATTAATGATGTGATGTATGAGATCATGTAGATTTTTCTTTGATAAATCTTCTTTATAAAGTTGTTCATGTATTTTTTTTATGTCTGGTTTTTTTTCTAGCTGAATCAATGAACCATATTGCTTGGTTAATTTTTTTTGTTTCTTATATTTTTTTGTTAATTTTGCAGCAATACTCATAAATATATTTTTTGGAGCATCTTTTTGTTGTTCTTTAAGTGTTATTATATTGTTATTTATTTTTTTTAAACGTATTAGATGAGCAAAATCTTCTGAAGAATTTATTGCACTTTTTACTATTTCTTCTTTTGTTATTTTAGCTGCATAATATAAATCTTTAAAATGAATATCGCTTTTTATGCTTGTTTTAAGTTTCATAAAAAGCTCTTTTTTTATTTCTTCAGTTAATGAACTATCTTTTGTGTAAGGCTCCAAAATCGCCAGAATAATACCAATTGTTGACTCTTTAAAATAACGCGCTGGGTTTCTGTTTAAGGTCGTTATATCAAAGGTAACAAGATCTCTTTGTAAATAAAAAAGATTTCTTAAAAGTTGTATGGTGGCATGTTGCTTATTGCCATTTTTATATAAATTTTCAATAACATGATTATCCCACCAAAGAGCACCTTGTACTAAAGAAAGATGTTTATAATTTTCATGCACAATTGCATCAAGCCCATGAATGTCGGTGATTGAAAGTTCAGATTTAACACTTGTAACGTTGATTAAAAAACAAAGGAAAAATATTTTTAATATGTTTTTTTGTGTGGTGATTTGAATGTTTTTCATTGCAAAATAACCTCTTTGATAAAAAAAATAATATTTTGTAATGAATATATCTAAAATATAAAAATAAAATCAATAAAAACAATTAACGCTAATGCATCATCAATGAGATAGTAAACAATACGCTGCGCCATATAAACTAATCTTTGGTTCAGTGATAACAAATATTGGCATATCGAGCAGCATTGCTTTCATAAAAGGATGTTGACAACCAAAAAGCTGTTCAAAGAATTCAGGTGTTGCAAACAATGAACTATGCTTTATAGCAATTGCATTCGTAATATAAATGCCGCCATGAGGCAGAACTGCATATGCCATATTTCTGATTAATCGAGCATATAGTTTCAAATAAAAATCAACAGCATCTTTGCATTGCTCGTCACTCGATGCATGAGTAAAAATCGCATCAGCATTTTTTGTCTCAAGCGTTGAATTATACTCTTTTTTGGTGTCGACAAAATCATAGGCTGCAACAATACCGCCTGTTGAACCAAGAATTTTTCCCCAAGTAATGATGTTTTCATCGATTCTTTTTTTCAAGAATGCAATATATTCGAGTTCTTTAAGTGTTTGCGGGGCAAAATCCATATAACAAGCACCTAAAGGGAGAATGGTAGAGCTGCTTTGTTGTGGATTTTGAGTAAGTAAAGCAGACCCTAACCCTGCGCCTGCACCAATAATAAGTTTTGGTGCATTATTGCGCATAATGCCTTTGTTGATTTGAATGAGATTGCTTTCGTCAAGGGCATTAATCCCATATGCTTGCACTTCAAAATCATTAATAACTAACACATGTTTTATTATATTTTTTTCAATAAGTTCATGACCATCAACAGCAAAAGTTAAATGGGGTGATTGAATGAACATACGATCTTCTGAGGTGTTACCGGGGACGCCAAAACAGGCACGAGTGATGGTAATATCATTTTCATTTTTAAGACCTTCAAGGATATGTTGCATAAAATCACTAAAATGAGTGATCGAGGCTGTAGGATAGTATAAAGTCATAACATGCTCAGCTTTATTTTCATTAATTTGAAAAATACCAAGCTCAGTTTCATAGCGGCCAATATTTCCACCCATGATATATTCAGATTTAACTAAGTTGGCGTTAGTTAGTATGCCTAAAAGACTGAATACAAAAACTTTCCAGTTCATATTTTTTTCTTTCATTAAAATTGCATGAAATGTTCTTGAAAAGAGTAGCTTGAAACAAGCGAATTGTATACTCTATTGTTATAAAGTTAATGGTGAATAAGTGAAAAACTATAGGGGTAAAATAGTGAATTTTCGTGCATTTAAACAAAATAAATTATGGAGAGATAAAGCAGTTGATATGACTGAAGCAAATGGCTCTAGAGTTCATTGGGAAAGGTTAAATGATGTTGAATTTTCTGAGCAATTAAAAATAAAATTTATGGAAGAAGCGCATGAGGTTTGTGCAGCAAAAACTAAAGAAGCATTGGTCGAAGAGCTTGCTGATATTTTAGAAGTTATTGGCTCACTATGTGAAGCTCATGATTTTACTTTACAGGATATTATGAATGCGCAATCCAAAAAACATCAAGAACGTGGTGGATTTGGTGGTCGAAAGTTTGTTACTCATGCAGAACATGAAGTTGGTAGTTTTGGAGAAAAATATTGTTTAGCTGATCCTGAAAAATATCCAGAAATTGAAAGTTATTAAAATAATGAATCGGACTTCATGTTAAAGAAAATTAGTATAAAAAATTTATTTTTAATGGTGAGTTTTATATCTGCGATGACGAATGGCTCTACTGAAATAGCAGGTAAGCCAGATAATATTAAGACTATGAGCAAACAATTAGATGTATACATGGATGCATTAACAAAGCTAAATCGTTTTAGTGGTACGGTTATTGTTACAAAAGGAAATGAAATATTACTCAACAAAGGCTATGGATTTGCAAGTTTAGAATTTGAAGTTCCTAATACAGAACATACACTCTTTAGAATATGTTCAATTACTAAAATGGTTACTGCCGCAGCTCTTATGCAATTGCAAGAAAGAGGTTTGTTAAATGTTCATGATGTTGTAAATAAATATATTCCTGATTTTCCTAGAGGTAATGAGATAACGATTCACCAATTGCTTTCGCATACTTCTGGAGTATCCTCTGAGAATTTTCCGCTTGAGATGGTTGTTCAACCAGCACATTTCGATCAAATAATCTCTTTTATTAAAAGTAAACCACTAGAATATGATCCTGGTTCAGATTATCGTTATAGTAATGGCGGTTATTATGTGCTTTCACATATTATTGAAAAAGTTTCTGGAAAAACGTATGAATCATTTGTTAAAGAAAATATTTTAGTACCGAGTGGCATGAAAGAGAGCTTTTTTCGTGAGCAAGAGTATGCAATTTTAAAAAATTGTGCTGTTGGCTATTGCTTGAATGAAAAAAATGAAATAGTAAATGGTCATTATATTTATGAAAATTTTAAAGGCGGTGGCGGATTATTTTGTACAGCGCTTGATCTTTATAAATTTGCTCGATCATTGAATGCATTGGCATTGATTAATCAAAAATCTTTGAAAGCTATGGTTACGCCTTATCACCATCAAGAGAATTATGGGTACGGCTGTCACATTCAAGAGTTAATGAAAAAAAGATATATAGAACATGGTGGTATGTTATCAAGTGGATTTAAATCAAATGTAACTATATTTATCGATGATGAAATTTATATCGTGCTTTTAAGCAACCTTTTTTCTTCATGGGTTAATGAAGCGCGTAATTCGCTTGCAGCAATCGTCTTAGGATTACCATATGACATTCCAAGTTTGCAAGTTATCAAGCTAAGTTCAGATGCCTATAATGATTATGTAGGTTTGTATGACCATCCAGCTTTTAAGTTGGGTTATAAAATTGAAAGAAAAGGAGATTCACTCTATTTACCAGATAACATAGAACTTTCGGCCGTTGCAAAAGATCAGTTTATGACTTTAAATCGAAATGCAAACAATGTAGTTTATAGGTTTGCAAGAGATGAAACTGGATTAATAATACAATTGAGAATTATAGGTGGCGCACCTTATTTTGAAATACGATGTGATAAAATTAGATAAAAAATATCCAGAAATTGAAAGTTATTAAAATAATGAAACAAATAATTGCAATTGGTGGCGGTGGTTTCACCAAAAAAGGTTGTTCATTAGCATTGGAAAGATATATCCTTGCGCAAACAAAAAAAGAGAATCCTAAGATATGCTTTTTGCCGCAAGCAAGCAATGAATCGCCTACTTACATTCTTAAATTTTTTGAATCCTTTCTCAGTTTGGATGCACAGCCTTCTTGGATTTCATTGTTTGGCAGTGTAAAAGATTCTTGGAAAGAAAAGTTATTACAAGCCGATATTGTCTATGTTGGCGGTGGCAACACAAAAAGCATGATTGCATTATGGAAAGCATGGGGCGTTGATCATGTGTTGAAAGAAGCATATAACAAAGGTGTTGTAATGGCAGGATTAAGTGCCGGCATGATTTGTTGGTTTGAACAAGGTATTACTGATTCTATGTGGCCTTTGGGGTTTGTTGAAGGACTAGGCTTTTTGAAAGGAAGTGGTTGTCCGCATTTTGATTCTGAAGTTGAGCGTCAAGATGTGTATAAAAATTTGGTTGCATCTGGGCAAGTGAGTCCCGGTATTGCCTTGGAAGATGGGGTAGCAGCTCATTTTATTGATGGAAAATTATTCAAGATTGTTACTGAAATACAACATAAAAAAGCATTTCAAATTACTGCAACTGGGCAAGAAGCATTAAAAGCAGAGTTTATTTTGTAAAAATCAACGAGATAAATTGGTTTATATCAGGAAAATTGTATGTATTACATTCCTATAAATGATGGTTCTACTATTTCAATACATGAACATGAACTCAAGGATAATGTTAACATTGCAGAGTACGAAAAAGAAGTAGCAGATACCTTAAAAAATTTGAAAGTGCCAGGTTTACTGCATGCATATTTACTTAAAGGTTTTAAAGGTGAACGAACGAATAGCTATTCAGTTGTGTGGGTTTGGAAAAATAAGCAAGTAATTAAAGAGAATTTTGGAACTCTTGATAATCCCAAATGGCCTGAAGATTGGCTTTATTATGAAAATGAAATATTGGCAAAATATTTGACGTGTCATCCTGATAAAATTAATTTTACTTGTTATGACATTATTGATGTGATTAATTTTTAATGAAAATACGTGAAAAATATAGCAGTTGTTGAGTTGTCGACAATTTGTCGATAACTGAAATTAATCGCTTTAACAAACAAAAAAGACAATAGAAAAATCAAAGAAGATGTTTAAATCTAAAAACTTTTTACTCCTATTTTTGTTCATATCAACCATAAGTTATGGTGTTGATAAGCCTCTATTTTCAACTAACCAAAAAAAATGTACTGGATGCGCATTATTAAATCGTGAAATTGAAAGCGTCGGTGGAATTATTGCTTCAACCCTATACTTTGAAGCACAACAAGATTGCTTCATTCCTATTCCAGGATTTATTACTATAAACTCAAGACGACATGTTCAAAGCATTGATGATTTTACTCAAGAAGAACGAGCTGATTTTATTGAATTTTTGTATAAAGTGAGAAAAAATATGCGAGAGACATTGAACATTGAAACAATATACATGATACAAGAAGAAGATGCTTCACATTTTCATGTGTGGTTATTTCCACACTATGATTGGATGGAAAAGTTTGAAAAGAAGGTTTCTTCAATTATTTCTATTATGAGGTGGGCAAAAGAACATTTAAAAACAGAAGAAAATTTGGAACATGTTCTTATGTCTGCCCAAATTTTGAAACAATCATTTGCCATATTTCATTAAAGATCTTTATTTATAAAAAATGTTTAAATTTTCTGGCCCAAAACGGAACGGCAATAAATCTTCAATAGTGGCACAGGCAACAATACCATTACCTTCAAGGTTGAGAATTTTTACTTTGGTATCATTGCAACAATTTTCCCAAATAATTTGTAAGCAATGTCCGCAAGTAACGTTAGAAATAGCAATATTGCTTGGTTCTGTTAAGGAGATCTTAACATCTTTAAGCGCTCCTACCACGGCAATTTTTTCAATTTTTGATGGTCCGATCGTTGCAATCATACTATCAATAGCGTTTTGTTCTGCGTGAGTGGTTTGTGTATAAGTGCAACGTTCAACATTGCATCCAACATGAATTGTCCCTTTATCACTTAAGATGGCAACACCAACATGATAGTTTGAATAAGGTGCTTGAGCATTATTGCGCACTTTAAGTGCTTCTTGAAATAGATTTTTTTCATCTTCTGGTAATTGATCAAAAGGTATTTTTTGAATACGAACTGTTTTTTCGATTTTGTGCACTTTGATTTCTTTGAGCGTTGTTTTTGTATAAAGAAATTTTTTTACTATAATTACCACAATAATTAAAAATAGTTAAAAAAATCTGTATATTTATAGAAATAGCACAATTATGAGAAGGAAATAGTATGTATAATGCAATTGAGTTGAATAAAAATGCGTATATAAATCAAATGATTATTGCATGGCAAACGTACATACATACAAAAGCAAATTGGCATGAATTAGTTAATAGTGTTGTGCCAAAATATACAGGCAACGGCGCAATTTATGAACTGCCTAATTTTTTGAATCGGCCAAACGAAAGTTTTGCTGTTTGTGATATGCGAGAACTACTTTTTAGTGAACCGCATTATCATCCTGATAATGATATCGAAATTTATTTTGTTCTTGAGGGAAGTGCCCTTGTTGTAGTTGGCAATAATGAACAGCATGCACATAAAGGGGATGTGATAATTATTCCTTCAAATACGGCACATTTTACTATTCCAAACAATGAATTTATCATGGCCATAGTTAACACGCCGCTATTTAAATTTGAAAGTTATATCGTTGTTAATCAAACTAATCCAGATGTTATTTTTGATCATGAATATTTTATTGAGTTAACCACGAAATGTAATGTGAAAGGAAAAACATGGTAATACCAATTTTATTAACAGTCTTATTGGGAAATCAAATTACTGATATTATTCCAACGATTGCAAAACTTAGAATCAAATCATTCAAAGGATATCCTTATCTTTATAATGGCACATTAGAAAGTGAACTTGAATATCTTGAATTGTATAAAAATAATGAACATGCGTTAGTGGTCCAAGAAAGCGAATCAGCTGAAACAGTAATGCTTATTGGAGCGCCATTAATTGATATTTTCCCTGAAGCAAAAACAATCTTTGAATCTGCGCAGTATAATGCAGATGAATGTTATTATGCTGAAGAAGTTGTTTTGCCATTGGCAAATATGCCACTTATTCTTGAAGCATTTGAAGCGCAGGTGATCAAATGGAACTATAAAAATCTCTGTTTAATTACCGTAAAAGAAGAAGAAAATCATCCTTTAAAGCCAGAAAACTATCAAAGTATTGAGCCATTGTTTGAAGAGCTGGGTTTTTCAAAAACAGATCTTTCAATTTCCGCGGCATATTCTACTTTTTGTGCTGGTGGTTCTGTGCAACAACGCGGGCATGAATTTGTGTTTTGGATAAAAAAATTGAATTAATTATTACATTACTCTAAAAGTGAAAATTGTTATTCAAGAAATTTAATAGCAACGTATTTAGTTGGTTCAAAATGTCTTACTTATTTAATTCTTTAGTCCAAAAAGTAAGAGTATTTTCGTGCATTTCTACTGTTCCTTGTTCATCCATAATAGTTGGCCATGATTCTTTAATTGTTAAAGAAGTTTTTGAAAAACCTAAGCGTTGCCAAAATATTGCAGGATCTTTGAAGTTTGTAGGTTTTAAAGGATGATCTTCTTTGCGTTCAACAGTACAAAGACAAATTTTTTTATATCCCCAAAATCGAGCTTTCTTTTCTAGTTTTTTATAAAGTTTTGAACCGATTCCTTTATTTTGATACTGAGATAAAACAATGACATCATTAATATGAAAAAAATCAGATGGGTCTAGATTGTTTTTTTCAAAAAGTTCAGCTTCATATGAATATGCTAATAATGGAATGCCAGTTGCAATAGCTATTACGGTATGATCATTAGTCTGTGCAATTAAAAATGTACAATGTGGTTCTTGTGAAAACTTTTTGAAATTATCTTTTACGCCCTCAAAGGTTCCTTGGTTTAAGATAGGATATTCTTTAAAAATATTAAGCCATCCGGGTAGTATACTTTCTGGAATATTTAATATTTGTAGTCCAATATACATAGTGATTATTAAAGAAGATGTCATAGGTTAATCCTATTGTGTTAGATAATGGTTTTTAATAATAGTATAGAATTATGCTAAATTTCTGCTATATATCCTCTGTTAATGGCTATGCAGGCGACTTAAATTCTGTTTGGAATGTACTATTTTCTTCTCTTCGCGATAATACAAAAACAAGCTAATGTTTATGATCAAAAATGCGCAATAATAATGCCAGGAAATAGCTTTATTGAAAAAAAGAGCTCCATAAAATGTAGTAAAGAACGGGCATAACAAGCTGCCAAGTACTATAAATGTTTGGCTATATTTTTTGAGTAACAGTGCATACCAATTGTGGCACACAATATTGCTTACCAAAATAATAACACTTATCAAAGTAACAAAGGGAAAAAACTCAGTAACAAAAGGAGTTTTTTCGATAGAGAGACTTGTAAACAATGCTAACAATCCACCGCATGTCATGGTAATGCTATTAATTAAGAATGGGTGATAGTGAAGTTCAGTTATTAATTTTCTAATAAGAAGCCAACCATAACTAAAACTTATCACTGAACAAAGTAGTGCAAAATCTGGCAACCCAAAGGAAGTTAGTGCAAGCGATTGCTGTCGTAACACCATTGGGCTAATAAGAAGAATTGCACCGTAACTGATGCACAATAAGCTCATTTTGCGTGCATTGAATTTTTCAATAGCAAAAAACAGAACACAAAAATAGGTGATTAACGGTCCAGAATTATAGAGCATAAATGCGCGTGATTCAGGGCAATAAAGTAGTCCGTAATAACGCAAAATGTAGGGGAAATATAAAGCAAAGAGGATTATCTGAATGAAATAAAAAATATGACGCTGAGGAATTTTGAATTTTTTTTGATAAAAGAAACAATAACCAAACAAAATAATGCCTGCAATGCTCATACGAATGCCAATTAAAAAAAATGGTTGTGTATGCTGTAAAAGCATTTTAGTTAAAGAGAAAGTACTTAAAGCATGAAGAAGTACTACTGAAATCATTACATTCCTTGGGAATTAGTCTTGCTCTTTTGTATCAATTGGACAAGCATGATAATTTAAAACAGTAGTCTGTAATTCTTGTGCTGCTTGAACTAATATTTCCTCTTTATAACTGTCTGATCGATCGTTTAAAGTAACTAAAAATGAAGAACAGTTTTTATCATTTATACAACGTCTAAAGCTTGTTCTTTTTGCAAGGAAATCAAATTTTAGGCATAACGATGATTGATTTAATCTATAAAGAGCATCATGATTATCATCTCGACGAGACTTCGCCTTTTTTTTCTTAAAATGTAATAAAAAAGATCTTTTTTTGAGATGTCGATATTCTTTGGCGCCACGTTCAAATTCTTTGGCAAGTTCTTCTGCTTTTTTCAAAACTTGTGGACATTCTTGCTGACGTAGGTGTGTTAATTTTTCTGTGGTATCAACCAATCTTGTGCAAGCATTATCATCAAGGCTTTCTCCGCATTGAGTAGCCAGATCTGCTACTTCAAAAAAATTATCTAATGGAAAGTCATGTAATTTTTTTAAAAAAACGGCTGTTTCGACCCAGCATGCATATTTTAGTTGCCCTTTTTCAGTTTTTTGTAATAAATAGGGTATTTTAGGATTTTCCATTGAATAACAGGTGTTGATAGAGATTGTTAAAAGAATTAATGCAAAATATTTTGTTAACATATTTCCCTTCTTTTTTTGTGATCAGTATTCTTATGATAAAAGCTATTGCAGTATAGTAATCTTTTTTAAGAAAGTTAATTTTTTGGAAAGAAATCAATAAGTATATTTTTTTAAGAAAAGAGACAAATTGCTGAAATTTAAAGATGGCAGAAATAATATTAATTTGCTTCCTTTTCTTTTTCTGCATGCTCTTGTTTTAGGAGTTGTAAAATTTCTTGAGTGTTTTTGAGGGCTCTTTCTCTATGCTCCTGATCTTTATCTTTATCATCATTCCAAAAGATAATTTCATGATTATAGAGCTGTTTATAGCGTTTTTTAATAAAATCAAGAGTGTTAGATTCATTAACAATTAATTCAGGGTCGCCATCATGTTCTAACAATTTTTTGAAAAGAACGAGAGCTGGTCGGTAACCATATGAAGCTGATTCTGTTGTGAATCTCAATAATGAGATTTTTTTTTGATCAAAAGAGTTGATTATAAAGCTGTTTGGTGTAAATTTGGTTGCTTCAAAATAGGTATTCAATACTTGATCTAAAATACCAAGTTCATTATATTTTTCTGCCCAAAAAAGAATATGTGATCTAAAGAATTGAAATGATTCTTTTTGGATGTTTGGATTTTCTAAATAAGATGTGAAATAGTCATAAAATTTTTCGGATTCAGATTTTTTAACAGTTAATATTTCTTGTGGGGAAACATATTCTTTTTTTCTTGCTTTAGCGCGTTTTCTTTGCAAGCCTCTTCTTTGACCCTTGGTTATTTTTGGTGCTGTACTACTTTCTTGAATGATAGAAGTTGCTGAAAGTGCAGAAGCACCTTCTTCCATGGCAATTAATAAATAAGAACTTGATATGGTTAACAAGAACATTGAATATTTTAAAAACTTCATAGAAAACTCCTTTTTTTCTTGAAAAATTTTTTTAAGATTCTTGCTTACTCTAATAGAGATTGAGATTTGATGCAAAAAAAGGCAGAGAAAATTCTCTGCCTTTTATATTTACAAAATGTTGGAAAAAAATTAGTCAGCTTTTTGTTGCGCTTTTTCTTTTTTTTCTTGTTCTTCTTTAATGCGTTGCGCAATATATTTCGATGCTTCACAACGTTTTTCTGCTATAGCCGTTTTTGCTATTCTCGTATACTCGGTAGAATAATTGCCTTTGCGTGGGGTATGAATTTGCTGTTTAATAAAATGAGAAGCATGATTACAATAATAATCACATTCATTGTTAACATCTTCTTCGAGGTTGGTTTTTCTGTCGCTATGAATATAATCGTCTTCTGTAACAACTGCTGCATCACCACCACGGAGTAGTAATTTTTCAAAAAGAATTCGATGCTTTTTTTTGCCGGAATTCGCTGCTTTAACGGCGATATATTGGAATAGAGTATTTCTATCTGTTGAATATTCAGGGAAATTAGTAAAGCCAAAAAACGTAGTCTCTCTTCCTCTATGCTTCATCCATTTTTCAATAACTGAATTTGGATTCTTTTTCGTTTTTTTAAAAAAATAATCAAGAGCTTTATCTAAGATGTCTAATTTTTCAAATTTTTCGGCATTTTTGATTAGAGGGTTAAGTTGATAAACTATATTATTATGAGTTTGATGTCCTCTTACTTTTTCTTTAAGATCTTTTTTGAAATCACTGAGGGCTTTTTTACCTTCTTTAACGTTTTTAAGGCGCTGCAAAATTCCTTTTATTTTTTTACATCCTTGGGTATTATTTCCGTTATATCCGTGACATAAAAATTGATCATATCTTTTTTCAATACAATCAATGGTATTAGATCCATTGATTACTAGTTCGGGATCACCGCCACGCTCTAACAATTTTTTAAAAAGAATTTCGGCTGGTTCATAACCATATGAAGCAGAATCAGTTATGAATTGAAAGAAAGAAGTTTTTTCTTTATCAACAGTACCGATAAGTTTTATCATTGTGTTTGGCGTTGTCTTTGTGATTTCAAAATAGGTATCCAATACTTCATCAAGAATGCCAAGTCTATCATATTTTTCTGCCCAGAAAAGTATATCGCTATTAAAGAAATCGTAAATAGGGGAACTTATTTCTCTGTTGTACACTTCCCCCAATGATTCTCGGGCATCTTTTTTATTTAACAATAGATTAAGCGCATAATTTTCTTGGTTTATTAATGCATCGAGTTTAGATTTGAAAGCATTTAATACGGTTACAGATTCAGGTTCAACAGCTTCAACTTTTGGCGGCGTGCATTCATCAGGAGTAACAGAACCAAAAGAATCGATGGTTTCAGGACCTATTTTGGGCGATGGAACTTCCCATGCTGCAAGTGCATGAGCGTTGTACCCAGCGAGCAATGCAATAAAAAGTATTTTTTGTATTTTCATGAAATTATTTCTTCCATTCATTTTTAAAATAGTAACATTAATAAATAGTATATAGTAATTATGGCTACTTTCAAGCAAACTAAAAACAATTTATAATTTCAGTCAGAAATTATCATTCTGTACAAAGTGTTACTTGAAATTATCAAATTTGTTTTTACGGTGCTTTTTCTTGTTGCGCAGCTTTTTGTTTTGTTCTAAAAAGCTCTCTTGTTTTCTTATTGGTGCGAATATAACCTTCTTCATTTTTTCTTTGTGTTTTTGCTAATCTGAGAGGGGTTATAGATCCAATTTTGCTTTCTTTATGTCTGCAGATTGCATATTTGTTAGCACCACATTCAAGTAATATTCTTGCTTTTTTATACCGTTTAAATTTTACCGCTTCATGCAAGGGGGTTCCATATTCATTTTCACAAATATTTATGTCTGCACCATGATTGATAAGAATTCTTGCATTTTTGTGTGACGCAAAATGTAAAGGCGTTCTGCCATATTTATCTTGAACATTAATGTCATCAAGTGCTCCATTATTAAGAAGTACTTTTATGAATTTTTTACTTTTTGCTCGTTGTGCAGTTGTTTCATCATAGTGCCATACAGCTCTATGCAAAGGTGTTTGTCCTGCAAGGTTGCTCCTGCCCCATGTTCTTGCATGAACATCAGCACCATTTTTGATCAAAATTTTTGCAACTTTTGGTGATGTTGCATTATGTAAAGGGGTGTCGCCAAACTCAGTTTTTGTGTTTACATTAGCTCCGAGTTGTATTAAAAGCTTTACACTTTTAGGTTGTTTTAATATTTCTTGGCAATTCAATGGTGTATAGCCACCGCGTGTTCTTGCATGAATATTAGCACCTCGATTTATTAGAAGCTTGACGCATTCCGGTGTTGCGGCACGATGTAAAGGGGTATCATTAATTTCTCCTTTTAAATGCACATCAGCTCCTTTATTGAGGAGTAATTCCATTATTTTTGCATTTCCTGCTTCCGCTATTTTATGTAATAAAGTATCGCCACATTTATCTTGTGTGTTTATGTCAGAACTATCACATTTTTCAATGAAAGTAGTTAATTTTGTATCTTTTTCTTCTTGCGTTAAGTTTTTATATTCTTTACTATTTATAAAATCAATTATTTCTGTGACGGTTGAAGCGGCAATGTTACTACAAGTAAGCATCGTGAAAAAAGTTAGATTTAATAAAATTTTTTTGTTCATGATTATTACCTTATGTTATAAAATTAATCTTACATAATAGTGTATTCTCTTTTTAGCTATAATCAATTCAAAATTCTTACTATAAAAAATCTCTATTATGCAACTTATATTAAGGCAAATTGAGATAATCGTTTTTGCCAAAAATATGAAAAACTTTTATTGTTATAAATAATATTATTTAAATAAATTAAAACTATAAAAATTCAGTTATGAAATTTTATAGGGGTGGGGATATTTCATGAATAAGAAACTCAAAGCTTTTTTACTATTTCTTGTTTCTGCAGGACAAAGTGCTGCCTTACAGAATGGTTTAGATATTTATGTTGAGCAAAATCAAGGGGAAATTAATAAACAAAAATTAGCTCAACAGATAAAAAGTCTCATTCGTGAGGAAAAAGTATATGAAGTATATGTACTTATTAATTCTGAAACATTGCATCATTATTCACAAGGAAATAAAGAGCTTGGAGAAGATATAATCGATCTTCATGATGCATTTATAGACAGAGACGAGGCACAAATAAAACTTGATGAATTTTGCAGAAAATGGGACTTAGAGAATATAAATATATCAGAAGTAATTCGTCTAGAGCACGTTAAAATTAAGAAAAAGTGATAGTTTTTACTTTTGTGAAGTATGTTTTTTTATTAGAATCTAAATATTACGCAAGTGTCTTTATGTGCTTTTAATAAACAAGTAAAGGTAATGAACAGTAGAAGAAATTTTTTCATTGTATCTCTCTAAATGATTTCAAAATATAAACCTGTTTTTCATCTTTAAATGTATCAAGTTCACGGATTATTGCTTCTCGATAACATTTATTGAAGGTCCAAACCCAGTGCAAAAACTCTAAATATTTGAAACTAAAAAGTTGTTGTTTACACTCTTTTGGGCTTCCTGGAATTATCTTACCAAAATTTAATATCGATCGTTTTATGACGTACCAAATACATTTATAGCGAGGAACATCAAGAAAAATAATCACGTCTGCATGACAAGCTCGCCAGTAAAATAATCTATAATAAGAGCCCTCCATAATCCATTCATCTTGTTCACAAAGATCTGCATGAATTTTGCTGAACTCTTCAAATTCAGCTCGTTGCCAACCTGGTTTCCAATAATATTGATCCAAATGATAAAGGGGTAACTTAAGTTTTTCTTGTAAGTGAAATGCAAGTGTTGTTTTTCCTGATCCGGCACAACCAATGATTGCTATTTTTTTATGATGAGGTTTAATCATAGAGTTCCATTATTAATCATTATTTGGAAAAAACTGAAAATAGTATATCTTTTTTAGGTATTTTAATTTTAACCATTTAGAAGATTGCTGTAAAAAATATGAAATTGAGACTATTTTTTTTCATTGGCATTTTTAGCTTTTGTTATGCTCAATCTGATCGTATTGTTTTTACGCCGCGCTTGCAAATATTACTTGATGATATGAAACTTTATAAACTTGATGCAGAAGGTGAGCTTTATTTGCATGCAGGCGATCTCTATGAGCATTCTGTTTGGGCATATAACGCTGCGTGGGAAATTCTTGATGATAGTTCGCCGTATATGCAAGGTTTTTTTCTAACTGAGCGTCAAAAAGAGATTGTTGCTTTAGCAGCATTATTGCATGATATAGGGAAAGCTGGTCGCTTTGAACTTTTTGAACATACACATCCCACATTGCGTTATGATGTTATAAAACATGAAGATAATACTGTTGATTATGTTGTGTACTTTGTTGATTATCAAACGCATCCACATATTGGATTTGAATATTCAGGAAAACATTTTTTTGCACCGGATGTTAAAGGATTTGTTCCGCAATATTATTACTTAATACATAAACGAACGGGTCAGTTAGAAGAGTTTGATTTTGCACAGCTATTTTGCGAGATTGGATTAACGAAAGAAGAGCAGAAAATAGTCGCAATTTTGATTGGTATCCATTATGAATTTGGTAATTTAAAATATGCTAAAATTACGCAAGAAGAATTTCTGTCGCTTATTGAAGATCTTGTCAAAGTAGTTGATTATAATCATGGAGAACTTGATGAACTCATTGTGCGATTATCAATCTTGATACAGGTGATTGATGTGAAAGGATTAATACTCGTGCCAGCAAAAAATAGCTCATTGTTTCCCGAAGGAATTCATAGTGATGTTACTCATTTTGATTTGAAATTTGAAGATCCATTTTTAGCTTTTGAATATGCAACAAGGGATCAATCTACTCCTTTTGCCATTAATCTCATGTTGCGTATTTTGGATACTTATTATTCAAAAACGGCAGAGAAGGATATAAAGAATTATTTTATTGAAAACAATTTTTTGATCGCTTGAAAATATCAAATTGTTGCTAATCCTGCGCATCGGCATGTTCTTATTTCAAGCGTTGCAAGACTAGTTGAGAACTTTTTGTAACTTGGTCTGTGTATTTTTTATTTTTTTCGTTCATGTGTATAGCTAAAGGATCTTGACTAGAAAAATAATTATATCTTTTTTCAACAATTTCAATGGTGCTAGAACCATCAATGATTAACCGAGGATTGCCGCCACGCTCTAATAATTTCTCAAAAAGAATTTGAGCTGGTTTATAACCATAAGAAGCAGAATCAGTTATAAATTTGAATAATGAAGTTTCTTTTTTATCAAGGGGGTCAATTATAAGAGTATTTGGTGTAATTTTGTTAGCTTTAAAGTAAGCATCCAACACTTTATCTAAAATACCAAATTCATTATATTTTTCTGCCCCATAAAAAACATATTTTCTAAAAAATTGAAATGATTCTTTTGAGATATTCTGATCATTAAGTTGAGATTCGAAATAATCATAAATGGCCTTGGAATGGGATTGTTTCACCGCTAATTCTTTTTTTCTTTCCGCAGCGCGTTTTCTTTGCAAGCCTCTTCTTTGGCCTGTTGTTATTCTGGATGTTTTATTACTTTCTTTAACAACGTAAGTTTTATGTGCAAGTATTGATGCATTTTCTTGCATTGCAACTAATAAAAAAGAATGGGATATCGTTAATAAAGATAATAAGGATTTAAAGAAAACCATAAAGAATTCCTTTAACAGTTTTTTTGAACAATAATTTTTCATAGGCAGTAAAACTAAAGCACGCTAGGTTTTTTGTCAATTAAAACCTAATGCATAGCATTTAATTTTTATGGAGGGCATTGTGCCCTCCACTATTAATGTTTTTAAACAAAATCAAGTCGTTTTTGCAGATTTCGCATGCCAACTGCAAGACATAGTGCAGAAAAAAATGTTATGGCAAGTAAGCATAACCAAAAGTTAATATAGTCTGATTGTCCTAATATTGATGCTCGTGCTGCTTCAGTGATATAGATCATTGGATTAAACAAATTGATATAACTAATAATAGGCATCACTTTATGTAATGCAATCCAAGAGAACTGAAAACCACCCATGAACCACATAGGGAAAATATAGCGTGCCCAGACGCTGCCAAGTCTGCTCATATTGGCGATGATACTTGTGATCCATAAAACAAAACAGGCATAAAATATGTTTTGAAAGATCATACTAAGAAAAAATTTGAAATAATTAATGTGAGTAAGATCAAGTTGATTCCATAAGGTAAATTTTCCAATGGGAAGCATGAGCAATGAAAGTATAAAATAGATTATAAAGTAATATACTCCTTTGCTGACAATTGCCATCCAGGAAGGAATTGGTAATGTTAAGCTGTAGTTAATAACACGATCGCCTTCAAAGTCTGAAACAAGCTCTATCACGCTTGCATAGAGTTCAAATAATCCAATTGCTGCAATAACGCCACCGAGTTGAAAGACTCCAAAATCACTCGATAACCCAAAATAGGGCATAATATAACTCGTAACGATCATAGTTAAAGCAACCCATATAGTGATATCGATAAATTTATCAAAAAATGTTTGTTTAAAAACAAGAAGATCCGCGTGAATAAGTTCTTTGCAGATTTTAAGATATGACCAAGTATTCATAAAAATTCTTTCATTAAAATAATGGTTATTATTGTTGACCGGCTTTTAATAATTCAATAAACACATCTTCAAGATTTTTTTGCTTGAAATCGGTTAATAGCTTATCAGGTGTATCGATGAGCTTTATTTGCCCGGCATCTAAAATACAAACGCGATCAGATAGTTTCTCCGCTTCATCAAGATAATGGGTAGTGAGCAAAACGGTGATGCCATCCTTTTTGAGATTTTTGATCATTTCCCACAGATTTCTTCTGATGTGTGGATCAAGACCAACAGTAGGCTCATCTAAAATAACAAATTCAGGTTTGTGAATTAAACTACGTGCAATCATAAAGCGTTGTTGATAGCCGCCGGATAACACTGATGCTTTTTGATGAAGATATTTTTGTAACTCAAATTGATGAACTAATTCATCAATGCGTGTTTTAATTTCAGTTGCCGAAAGGCCATAAAATTTGCCGGCAAAAATGAGATTTTGTTCCAAGGTGAGCATCGTATTAAGATTTGGTTTTTGTGGGCAATATCCTAATCGTCGACGAAAAGCAGGAATGTTTTTAAAAATTGAGATGCCGTTATATTCAATATCACCTTCACTTGCAGGATGCAAAGTCGCAATAATTGACGATAAGGTTGTTTTTCCGGCGCCATTTACACCCAGAAGGCTGAGGATTTCTCCTTTGAAAATTTCTAAATTGATGCCTTTCAGGACTTGGCTGTTGCCATAGTTTTTTTTGATATTTTTTATGGTAAGTAAAATTTGGTTCATAAAGCCTCATGAGTGTGCTTTTTTGTGTGAGCGCACCGTTAAAAGAGTGTTGTTAAAAAATACGATAAAGATTATGAGTATAAAAACAGTAAACGAATGTGTTTTGTTTAATGAAGTAATAATGAAAAAAAATAAGGCAATAAAAAAGAGCAAATACAAAATATTGTATTTTATTTTTGGAACAAAATCTGCCTCACTAAACGAAAATTAGTTTAATGTGTGGGGGCAATGTGTACAGTGGTTTTCATGTTTTTCTCTCCTTTGAGAGTTTTTTTGAAAGTATGCGATAGACAAAATGTCTAATTTCAAAAATAGTATTTGTGTGATAAAAAGTCAAATAAAATAATTTAATTATTCAGCATATATTCAAGATTTTGTAATTTTCCAATAAGTAAATCTAGCTCATGAACCAACAATTTTTCAGTGGATTTTTTTGCCAAGATTGGTATGTTCGGCTTTTGCGTAGCAATAGGTAACGGTTTTTTAATACAAGGTTGAGATGGTTCGATAGTTGGTTTTTCTATTGTTGCTTTTTGGGCAGCAGCATTAATTAATTGTTTAATTTCATAATTTGTTCCGGCGTAATCTGCTGCAGACTGGTTACCAAAATTTTTTATCGTTGTATCAGCATCGTAATAGAGTAATAATTTTACGATGTCGACAAAACCACCTTTTGCAGCATACATTAAAGGGGTAACACGTGTGTCTGACATGCCACTTGGATCGGATTTATTAAGTTCATTAATCCATGCAGGTGCTTTTGGTAAATTATATTGTTCAGCTCCATCAAATTTTGGGTAAAACTCTGCGCTTGCCGTATTAGGGTTTGCACCATGTTTCAAAAGTAATTTTACAATTTCGGTATTACCTTGTGTAACGGCAGCTTGCAAGGCAAAAAATGCTGGGCCTTCTCGCCACCAAGTATGCTGTTCGTCAACATTGGGTTTATCGGCAAGAAATTCTTTTACTTTTTCGATGTTTCCTGCATAAGCTGCTATAGGCAACCAATATTCTGCCTTTTGTTTCGCATCTTTAAATGCTCCGGTACCATCAAGGCGTTCATCGCCATATAAGTTTTCTGAATAGAGGCTAGCGTTGTTGCTTAGGCAAAGTAATAATAGCATCCATTTACAAGATATATTCATTATTTCCTAACAAAATAAAATAGTTATATTTGAACGTTAGAAAAAAATCATTATGAAAATCAAGAATTGTAAAAATAATATGTTTTATGATGTATTATTTAGAAGAGTATGTTCTTATAAAAATTGTTATTATTTTTTATATTCTTCGGCCCTATGCGGGCAGCACAAAGGTATTGTTTGCCCAATACCTTTGATACAAGGGCACCAACGTTCCGTTGGATCGTCTCTCCCGCGCGAATATGCACCATTCCATTGTTGATGCCTTCAGCATCAAAATTCCAGGTGCACGTCGCACTACCGGACTAACTTATTTATAAAAAAATTTCACCATGCAATATATTCATGCCTTGCCGGCATAAGGCAAGTTTTGATGCTATTTTTTGCTTTCAATATCAATAATTTTTTGCTTATTTTTCATAGAAATTATCACGGGTTCTTTTGCCTGTAAATTATGTTTCATTAAATCAACACTATATATTTGTGGATTTTCATAGGTATGAAAATAATATCGTTTATTACGTAAATCGCTTGCACTGGTCCATTGGGTATAATCATAAAGTTCTTTATTATTTTCCAGATGTCGTACAACGCCAAGGGGAATATTAAAGAGGTTGAGAAGATGAAAAGCAGCATCTAAAGCTTCATTTTCATTGTTGCCAACAACAATGCTTTGACTAAAAGCAACGGCGCGTATAAAGCGAGATGGCGGTGTGAAATCTCCTGGTAAACCAAGCATACCCGATCCTTGACCAAGGGAAGGTACGGTAACACCATTTTTAAGCTGAATATTTTGTGTATTGGTTGGTTTAAGATTTAAATAATTACCTAAATTAATCATGTGCCAATCGAAGGGAGGAGAGTTAGTGAATGCGCCAAGTGGATTATCATACACAAATAAATTTTCGTTAACATATTCGATGACTAAACTTTTTCCTGTCGTGTCATGCACAATTGCATGTACGGGGGGAACAAATCCCCAAGGGCCAAACGTTGTGCTGCCAACAAAAATGCTTGTTAATGCTTTTTTGACTTCATCAACTGTAGAAAAGTTGGTTAAAATCCATGTTATCAGTTCCCAAGGGGCAAGAGATTTTTTGTAGTTTTCTTGCGCAATTTCTTGATAATGAGCAAAATCAACAAAATAAAAAAGACCGCCTGCTAATCCTTTTTCGTTAACGCCATCAATAATATGATTAATATTTAATGCATTTGCACCAACAACAGCATAGTGCGACTGCCATTGCAGACCTTCTGCTTTCCCTGATGGTGCTGTGCCGGTAAATGTATAATTACGGGGAATGATAATGATGTTAGAGGCGATATCTTGTCCAAATTCTAGTGTGCGTGCATATACTGCTGCACCATTATCAGCGATTAATCTAATTCCTGTGCACATATGTTGTATCCCTTTTTCTAAAAAACTACTTTTGTTTGAATGTACAAAGGATTTTTGGAAAATTGATATATTTTTTTAGAAATTATGAGATTCTTGGGGGATTTCTGATTGAATCGGGCCTTCAGCTAATCCACGAATGAATTGATAAATATAAGGATTATCAGATTCCCAAATGGTTTTAGCGTCACCAAAGAAGCGAATTTTTCCTTCATGCAGCAAGGCAACATAGTCGGCATATTTAAAGATTTCTACATCATGAGAAATAATAATAGAAGTGATTTGAAATTGTTTTTGCATATCATACATGAGTTCATGTATCACGCGTGAGGTGATTGGATCAAGACCAGTTGTTGGTTCATCATAAAGAATAATTTTTGGTTGTGTCATGAGCGTGCGAGCAAGGCCAACACGTTTTCTCATACCACCCGAAATTTCAGAGGGATATTTGTTGAGAACATCTGAGTTAAGATTGACTATACTCAGTTTTTGAGTAACTAAGGGTAAAACTTCTTTCTCAGAAACATCATTTTCAAGAAGAGTGATTCCTACATTTTGAAATATTGTTAATGAATCAAGAAGTGCAGCGAATTGGAAAACATAGCCAAATTGTTTGAAAACTGCTTGGTGATCTTTTTTGCCTAATTCGGTGATATTGACATCATCAATAAAAACAGCTCCTGATGTTGGGTCAATGAGGCCAATAATCTGTTTGAGAAGAACTGATTTTCCTTCACCAGATCTTCCGACAATGACGGTCATTTTTCCTTCAGGAATATCAAGTGAAACGCCATTAGTCACCCAACGCTCACCAAACTGTTTTTTTAAATCAACTAATTTAATCATACTACTCTTAAAATAAAATTGCAGTGAGAAAGTAATTTGCCAAAATTAATAAAATTGAACCCATAACAACGCTTTGTGTTGTTGCAATACCAACACCGCGAGCGCCGCCGTTCGCAATATATCCTTTAAAGCAGCCAACCCAAGTGAGAATAAAGCCAAACCAAGCTGCTTTAATTAATCCGCTCGTGATGTCGGAAAATTCAAGATATTTTTTAATACCATGAATATATTGTTCACCGTTTAAGCCTAAAGCGTGAACGGCGATAAAATAACCACCCATAACACCAAACATCATAGAAAAAACCGTCAGGAATGGCATAACAATGATGCCAGCAATCATGCGAGGAATGACAAGGTATTGGATGGGATTAATTGCTAGAGTTTGCAGTGCATCAATTTGTTCGGTGATGCGCATAGTGCCGATTTCAGCAGCAATTGCCGATCCAGCGCGTCCGGTGACCATGAGGCCTGTAATAACTGGGCCTAATTCCCGTGCCATACTTAAGGCAACAACAGGGCCCACAAATTCTTGTCCGCCATAGCGCTTAAAGCCTATATAACTTTGTAATGCTAATACGGCACCAGCAAAGGTGCCCGTTAAAATAGCAATGATCCAAGAATCAACGCCAATTTCTTCTATTTGAACAAATGTTTTTCGTATCTTGAGCCGTGTTGAAAATAATGTTTTTATCACCTGAAATAAAAAGAGAACTAATGCCCCCATTGTTACACAAAGATGCAGGATAAAACCACCTAAATAAGCAAAAAAACCCTCAATTATTGAGATTGTTTTCATTACTACAGCCTATTTTATTGCGGGGTTTGGGTTTTTATTGGATTCATTGGTTGTTGTATTGGGTTAGGTCGTGCTTGTGAAACATAACGTGATGATTGATAATTATTGGTTTTCATAATTGAAAGTAACAATGATCCACCAATAAAAATCACGCCGAGTCCCCAGGTGATTTTTTGAAAAAGATCTTGGCCACCGGAACCACCAAAAAGCATTTGTGTGCCACCACCCAAATTACCGATACCCATGCTGCCTTTACCTTTTTGAACAAGAATCAGTAAAACAAGCAAAATGCATACAAAAACATATACAGAAAGTAGCAATCCAAATAACATTTTTTCTCCAGAAATTTTATAGTGAAATAACAATTACTTACTCATGCAATAATGATACAACTTTTTTTAGTTCTTGGAAATCGGTACTTGCTTTCCCTAATAAAAATCCATCCAATAAGGGTATTTTTTTTAACGGTATAATTGTTTCAGATGAAACGCTGCCGCCATAGATCATAGTTGCATCAATACCATGTTCAAGGGCAATTTTCTTGACCAAATTGAGGATGTTTTCTAAGTTTTTTTCGGTGGGAATATTTCCTGATCCAATGGCCCATCGAGGTTCATAGGCAAATAGTGCTTGTGTAGTATAATTTTTTTTTAATGTTGAGCAAAAAAGCGTAATCTGTTTGGCGATGCTGATTTCTGTTAAATTTTGTTCATATTCTTGCTTGCTTTCACCAAAACATATAATTGGTACAAGAGTATATTTTAATAAAATGGTAATTTTTTTGAGCATTGTTTCCTGATAGAGATTCCAATTTTCGTATGTTTCACTGTGGCCAATTATACAATAATGACAGCCAATTTGTTGCAATGATTGCGCACAAACTTGTCCCGTGAATGGTCCGGATTCATGTTCAGAACAATCCTGTGCGCCCAAAAAAATAGGAAGCTCTGAGAGAATTGTTTTGCATGCCGAAAGGGACTCAAAAGAGGGGCAGAGTACAAGGGAAATATCTTTTTGTTGTAAACAATACTGGGTTAAAGATTCTTTATTGGTTTCTAGCCAGGTTATCGCTTGATTGAATGAAAAGTACATTTTCCAATTTGCTATAAGCATGTATTTTTTGTGTTGCATTCTAAGCTCCTTTTTTAGTAATTAAGGTAAGTGTGCAATAAAATGCAATAAGATGCCAGTTTCCCTTTTTTATTTTTATCGTATTGCAAGAACTATTGAAAAATTGATCACTATTTTCACAGTATTGATATCATAGGTCTACTTTAAAAAGGGGGAAAGTTGTTATGATTTCAATGCCTATTGCATGCATTCTTGGTATGCAAATTTTGAATTTTATACATACGGCACCAGAAATTATTTTAAACACCTTTAAAGAATATCCTTATTTGCATAGTCCTAGTCTTGAAGAAAAAAAAACGTATCTTACTTGGTTTGCAGAAAATAAAGAAGGCATACTTATTGTGGCGCATGATCAAGATGAGTTGGCTGGTTTGATCACGGGTATTCCTATGGAAGCAGTGAAAGAATATATTCCTGAAATTGATGAATTGTTTAAACAAAATAATTTGTATTTAAAAGATTGTTATTATTGTGGGGATGTTATTGTTTTGCCCGGTTATCAAAGGCAAGGCCTCTGTAGTAAAATGTTTTCTGCCTTTGAACAAAAAGTAAAAGCTTTGGGTTATAAAACAATATCCTTGATCACCTCAGTGCGAGAAGAAGATCATCCATTAAAACCTGCACAGTATGTTGATCCAGGAAGTATTTGGCAACATTATGGTTTTAACAAAACTTCAATTATCATAAAAAATATGCAGCCAACCGTTATTGATGATTTGGGCGCTGTTGAAGAGCAAGAAAATTCCTTTGTTTTTTGGATTAAAAAATTAGAGTGATGTTTTAAATTATACTACATAAAGGGAAATTATGAATTTTTATCAACTATGTATGATTGTTGTTTTTATTTTTTATCCAATTGGTTTTTTATTTGGGGTTAATGAAGAGCTAAAAAAAAATCTGTTGCAATTAGAAAATGCCCTAGATCAATTACATACATCATTGAACATACAAAGTTATAAAAAAGAATCTGTTCAAAAAACAATACAGAAAACAGATACAGAAAAAAGTATTGAAGAATTAATTATACCATTTAATGAATCAGATTTTGAATTATTGCCTCTAGAACTAAAAGAAAAAGTTTTATTAGAATTGGTGCCGACATCAGTAATTCAGAATGCAGACCAGTTGATTGACAAATTACAAAAATTTACGAATATTGGCCAGCCTAATAAGGCCATTAGGGATGTCTTGTCCGATGAACATTTTATGAAAAATATAATCAAAGTAATGTTTTCTAAAATTGAAAATAATAAAATAATAGAAGATGCAATAAAAAAGATTAGAGACTTTAGAAATCCTTATGATCCAAGTTTTAGAATAAGAATACTGCCGGTTTTTCAACAAGCCCTTAAAAACGTTATGAATAAAATTGAAATGTATAAAAAAGCGGTAGATTCGAATAGAAAAGAGGTAGAAAATCTTACAAAAGAACTTATTGAAAAAAACTATTTGAATCCTAATTTTTTTATTGATGACAATGCGTTTTTGCATAATGCTGTTAAGAAGGATTTTTCAGGATTGATAGATTATTTAATAGAAAAAGGTGCAAATATCCATGCTAAAAATAAAAAATTTGAAACACCTTTATTAATTGCTTTAAAAAATGACCCTCAATTAGCATTAGAATTAATGAAAAAATATAAAAATGTTAGGCTTACTGATGAAAGTAGTTTTATTATTAGGCTATTGTATTTCAATAAAGATACTTATATGGAAGCAATCAAAAAATTAATTAAGAAATCAGTTAAGAGAGGTTTAAGTCCTAATGCTGACAACTTAAAGTCTGCGCAATTTCGCACTCCCCTATTGATATGGGCAATTGATATAGCTGAATCAACAGGGTCCTTAAGGGGGAATTTGGATTTAATTGAATTTTTATTAAAACGCGGTGCAGATCCTGAACTTGAGTATGTAGATCATAGTGAAAATATAGATACGCCCTTAAATTATGCTAAAGATTATCCTGATATTATTGCATTGATGAATATTTATAAAAAATAATTTTTTTTTAAAAAAGATGAGGATTTTGCTTTTTTATGCCTAACTTTTGGCATACATTTTTTAGCATTTTTACTTTCAACTGCATGATAGACTTGACGAATTGAAACAGTGCCAAATTTGTTGTGTGCAGAAAGGCCGAGTTGTTGCCAAGGCTGAAGAATCACGTTTCTGCCCATAATTTTTGAATGATGCAAGATTTTATTGTTTTAAATTTTTTTGGATTAAAGATTTGAAGTAAGCCTTTGATTATTGGATTAAAGATTTGAAGTAAGCCTTTGATTATAAGCTCATTTTAGATAGTTATTGGCTTTTTATAGTAATTTGACAGTATTTTCTTTTTGTATTATTATGAAAAATAAAATATATTTTTCATATATGGTTATTTTTAAATAATATACAATAAGGGTAAAAATATAAATCATGAATTACTTTAAGATACATTATATGCTTCGGTTGCATATTTTATTTTTGATATGCATATCATTCTTTTCTGACATAATGCAGGCAGTAAATATTGAACATAAAAAATTTTTTGATAGTTCATCAATGGAAAAACAGGATCAACTATTAAAAAAAGTTGAAAATATTGCGTCAAATCAGGATTATTCAGACGATGATTATGAAAAATGTGTTAGATTGGCACATACAGTGAATAAAAAATATTCTGCAAATGTTCCTGCGAATTTTATTAATCAACCTACTCAAAATCAACAAGATTATCAGAGAATTATCGCACTAGGTCATGACGTCAATAAAAGATATTCTGCAAAGCATAAAAATTTATTTTTTCCAAAGGTAATTAACGTTGAGGAAAAGATAAAGGAGAGTATCAAAGAAAAGGATAAAAAAGGGCCTCAAGCAATTGATTATTTCTCCGTAATTCCCTATAAAAAACCCAATGCAATAGCGCTTTCATTAATACCACAATCAATTCACAATGGGGATGAACTTCTATCTGTGTTGGGAGCGATTAATAATTTTGTAACTAATCATAAGCATCGCGAATTATTTGAATCGGAAGAATTTTTAAAATTATTCAAAGCAAAATTATCGCATGCCATTGCTGCAGATACAATATTTAATGATGCTTTAGAAAAGCTAAAAAAGACTCAAGTTTTAAAGTGCCTTAAAATAGTGGAAGCGCTACAAGAGATTGAAAATAAAATTGCAAACCATATTGTAGAAATAAAAGAAGGAAAATCAGAGAATATAAGACAATTCATTAAAGATGGTTTTGATCCTAATTTTATTATCAATCATAAAGATCCTTATCTTCCCATAGTATTTCAGAATAATTTATTAAGTTATGTTGATTTTAAAAACAATCCTGAGCTGGCAATAGAATTATTAGAAAAGGGTGTTAATCCTAATGGTGCAAATTTATTGCGTAAACAATTTTTTATGCCGCCACCAACGTGGGAGCTTTTTAACGGCTCACGATATATTATTTACAAAAAATTATTTAAACTTCTTATAGAAAAAGGCTTAGATCCAAATCACAAGTTTAAATTGTGTGAGAATTTCTATCCCACGTTATTAGGAATTGTCGGCTTTTATTTTGATTATGATATGGAATTACTTGAAATACTTTTAAAAAAAGGTGCTGATCCTCAATTAGAATATTATATAGAGAGCAGCATAAAAACAACTCCGTGGAAAAATGCTGAATTGAATAAACGTGAAAAAGTTTTAGCATTATTTAGAAAATATCAAAAATCAGAGTAATTTTTTTAAGATCGACTTTCAGCATACATTTTTTTAGCTTTTAGGCTTTCCATTGCATGATCGACAATAGGTTTTTGATATTTTGTAGTAGTTTTTTGTGCAAACCAAGTGTGAATAGTTGATGGAGCATAATTTTTAAGCTGTGGAATCCATTTTTTGATATAGATATACTATTGGAAAGAATATGCCCATTTTATTTTTTATGATTATTAGTTTTTTGTTTTTTCATTCTGTCGCCTTACATGGTATGGATCAATCTAACAAAAACCGCGCAGGTTTATCTTTTAAAGATAGGCGAGTGATAGAGCTCGAGAAAAAAATTGAAGGTATAAGTTTTCTTGCTTTGGTCGGAATTAATAAGCTTCCAAAATCAAGTTTTAGTAAAGAGCAAAAATACTTTGTTAGAGTTATGCTTGAAAAAGAAGACAAAGAAAATTTAAAATTATTTCAAGCAGAATTGAAAGAAAAGATGGCACAAAGAGACAGCAATTATGCCGGGCTCTCTTTAGAGGATAGAAATAATAATGAGATTAAAGAAAAGATTGAAGGTGTAAGCTTTCTTGCCTCAGCCGGCATTAAAAATTCATCAAAAGCATATTTTACTAAAGAGCAAAAATATTTTATCAATTGTAAATTTGCAGAATTAAATAGATGTTGGTTCAATGAATTACCGATGGAATTACAAGAAAAAGTTATAGAAGGATTAATTCCTTCTAAGGTTACTCCAGATGGGCTATTATTCTTATTAAAAGATCTTGCGCATTTTGGCGCAACAAATAAACAAGCTAGAGATTTGATGTGTGCGGAGCTTAAAAAGTATTTTTATAAATGGCCAGAATATGGCTTAAATGCACAACATCATTGTATGAGGAATATAATAAAGAGGGTATTTTTGTCTGTGGATTCTGATGTTGCAATAGTTGGAGCTTTAGAATTTATTAAAAAATATAAGGGCTTAAAGAATTCTCTTTTGATTTTATTTAAAACAAATTTTAAATCCGTAGATACTTTGATAAGGAAATATAAAATTGCCCTTGAGCAAAAAAAATTGCATCAGGAATATGACAATCATGCAAGTGCTGATTATGAAAAAAATATAAAAGAAAAAAATAAAGAAATCAAAAAAAATTTAGAGGTCTTGTTGAGAATAGTTAATCCCAATATTTTAATTGATGATAAAACGTTTTTAGAAAAAGCCCTTGAAGATAATGATTTAGAAATGCTTGATTTTCTTTTAGATAAAGGTGCGGACATTAATTTTTTACATGAAGTTACTGAGAGGCTAGTTTTTGTGGGGCTTTCTCAAGAAGATTATTGGGAGATGTTTGTAAAAGCAAATCTGCCTTCTTTCATGTTATCAAGATATGAGCAAACTCTTCTTAATGCAGCGGTGCATTCTAATCCACAGTTTGCTCTTGAATTGCTAAAGAGAGATAACATAAATCCCACATTGGGAAGGTATGAAGTTGATTTAGATACTTTTAGAAAAGATTATGGCATTTATAAAGAATTATTTGAAAAACTCATGGAAAAAGGTTTAGATCCTCAAACAACTTGTAAAATGCCAGGTTATTTTAATGGTATACATACTCTTAAAGCCTTATATAATGAAGCTTGCGTTGGTGTAGATGCAGAAAATTATTTAGCAAAAAATTAGTAACATAAAAATAGTAATAACTCTCTTAAGATAAATCTGCACGATCAATTTTTTTAGTTTAACAATTTAATAATTTCTGAAGAGCTTGTTATCTCTCTAGGCATTTTTTGTGCTTTATTGCGCTTGTTTTTTAAGGTGGGTGCTAAATGCACTAATTCTCGAATCATATCAACATTATTATTTTCAACTGCTTTGTGCAGCAATGTGTTTCCGTGTTCATCAGTAATGTGCGCAAGAACACGTTTTTTTTCTTGTAATAGTTTTGGATTATTTTGCTGTATTGCTCTAAAGAGTTGTGCAACAAGTTCCGTATCCATACTTTTTATGGGATGCAATGATGTTAAAAAAAAGCATAATAAATAAATTTTTTTCATCGTGTTGGATCCATTTTTTAATACATGGTAATACTTAAAATGATCATATATAAAAAAATAATAATCGTAAAATTAGATAAACTATTTTTTATTCCGTAATCTATTTGTTACTCTTCGCATTATAAATGGGATCTTATAAGCGGGGATTATAATTATGTTGAAAAATACATTATGAAGGTTGGTATAATAGGGGCAGGTGCAGCAGGATTAACAACGGCATGGTTGCTCGATCAAGATTGCGAAGTTGTTCTTTTTGAGCAACAAAATCGTTTGGGCGGTCATGCTCATACTGTTTTTATTGTGCAAGATGGTGAAAATATTCCTATAGAGATTGGCTTTGAATTTTTTAATGCGTGGCTCTTTCCAAAATTTAATTGTTTGCTTAAAATTTTAGAAGTCCCTGTTGTTTCTTTTCCTTTAACCTATTGTTTTTATACTCATGAAAGCATGTTAACGTTATCTTCATTGCAACCAAGTAAAATGCTCAGACAACTTTTTCATCCTTCACTTGTATCAACGTTATTGCAATTTAATTATGTCTTGCAACAAGGTAGAAAATTTGTCAAAAATCCTGATTATAAACTGAGTATTAAGCAATTTGCTGATACTTTGTTTATAACACAAACATTTAAAGATGCTTTTTTATATCCATTTTTAACGGCAGGATGGGGGTGTGGTATTGATGAATTTAAGTTGTTTTCAGCGTATGATGTGCTTTCATGGATAACGCAAAAAGCGGTTACTATTAAACCTCAAGAATGGTATGAAATTGTTGGCGGAATTTCTGTTTATATTGATGCGCTTGTTGCACAATTAACAAAAACAGTTATTAGGCAGGATTCTGCTATTGAGGCGGTTCTCTATGAACAAAATAAGTATGTTATTATTGAAAAAAATGGCAGGAAAACTGAAGTTGATCATTTGATTATTTCGACTAATCCTCAACAAGCAGCAGAGTTTTTGAAAGATGTTACCTCAAGCCAAGAGGTTTATAAAAAATTATTATACTTTGAATCATTTCCTGCCACCGTTGCGATTCATGGTGATCAGCGATTTATGCCAAAAAATAGAGTAGATTGGTCAGTTGCGAATGTTCGTTATGACGGTGTACAAAGTGCATTAACCGTGTATAAGCCATGGAAATCAAAAAAAATTTTTCGTAGTTGGTTAGTAAGAGATGACATTCAAATGCCAAACCCTCTTTATGCACTAGAGCAATTTAACCATCAAAAAGTAACGCCGCGCTATTTTGAAGCACAAAAATATTTAAAAAATGTTCAAGGCACCAATAATCTATGGCTTGCTGGCTGTTATATGGATAATCTTGACTCACATGAGAGTGCTATTGTTTCTGCAATAAACATAGCAGAAAAATTAGCACCACATGCCAAACGATTAGTGCATCTAAAAAATATTATTTCTTAGGCGAATTTTTGTGATTTTTGTGATCGGTGTGATGGTGATTTCCTTTATCAATATCTCTACCGGAAATTTTACTATTCGAGCCACCACGAGAACGAATTGCTCGGGAAAATTCTGAAGCACCTTCAGATAATTTTTTATGGGTAGAATGCATAAGTTTTGACCACGATTCCTGAAGATTCATCTTCATGCCCGATTGCTTTGAAGGATCGGTGTGATTTGTTGTTTTTTTACTTGAAAATGTGTTTTTTAGCCAATTATTCAATTTTTTCATTATAAAAACTCCTTTGTTTATAGTATAAGTATAGTAAAAAGTAATAATAGAATGCAATAGTTTGAAAAATTTGATTTTTTTTGTTAATTGTTGCTATTAGAAATAAAGATCTGATAAAATGATATTAAAGATATAAAAATCTTAAAGATAAAATTTTTTGATTGTATTGAGGAGATTGCTATGAAGAATATGCGTTATTTTATGATACTATTTTTAATCACGAGTTCAGTTTCTTTGTTTGCTAAAATTGCTGATCCTGAAGATTTTTCGCTTGAAGGTGGTTCTAAGGAAGTTGAGCAAGCAAGATTTATTAATGATTCAGTAGTAAATATGAGTGATCAAAATATTCTTGTTCAGATACAATTTCATAAAGTATTTAATATAAGTCTTACTCAAGCGCGAGCAGATCTTAAGAAATATGCTTCTTATAAACAAGTAAGTAGAGTTGTTAATTACGTTCTAGCGCCAAAAAAAGCAATAAAAATGTATGAAATTTTTTTGAAGTCTAATCCTCTTAGCGATAAGTCATATTGGATGCCAGTAGGGGTGAATATATCAGCACCTGTAGAGCTTTTATCAAAGAGTGGTGAAGTACAACAAAAATTAAGTATACACCTTGATGTAGGTGTTTATACCATTATTGATGGCGTTGTACAATCGAAAAAATATGTTGTTAACATGGTTAATAATGAGTTGCAAGTTGAAACAGAAAATACGTTAAAACCATAATATGATTACGGTGAGATGAAGCTATGAATAAAAAATATGTTGCGTTAATTTTTATATTAAGTTTTTTGTATGTGCCCTGTGTGCAGACAATTACCTATATTCAAAATATGTCCCAAGTATGGGGCCTGAGTGTGCAGAATAAATCAAAAATTCCTTTGGCTATTGTTGATGAAATTTATTATCCACAGCATACCAAAGTACGAAAAGAAATTATTAATCCGGGAGGTTTTTATCGTTCTGCGTGGATTAATGCTGCTGTTGGTCGTGATTATAAAACTCAACAAACAAGAAACTTTTCGTGGGTATTATCCAATGAGCCTCCTCGAGGACGTATTATTTTTATTTGGGGAGATTGCAAAGGATCAGTTGGTTCAACAAATATGATTACTATTGGCAATGCTGAAGGTGTTACTTATCAAGCTGTTCCTTCAGGCACTTACACAGTGATAAATCCACCAAATGGTTCACGATGTGAAATTACGCTTGCAAATCCAATAGATACTCAATTTACACAATAAAAAATTAACTTTTTTTGTCACGAACATCAACGCCCATTTTGTGCAAAATGTCACGCAGCTCATCAGATTTTTTCCAATCTTTGTCAATGCGTGCTTGATTTCTTTCATCAATAAGTTTTTGTATTTCAGGGGTGATAGTAACTTCTTTTTCTTTTAAAGAGAGTAAGGTTAATCCAAGTATTTGTTGCAAGAAAGCTTTTACTAAACATGCTTCATGTTTATTTTCAGCAAGATACGTGAGATTTTCAAAAACAACACCAAACATTCCTGGCGTATTAAGATCATCGCATAAAAACGTGAGCATTTTTTTTACAATCACCGATTCTTTGATTGCATGTTGGTCTTCTTTTTGGCATTCAAAGCGTGCAAAGAAGAGGCACAGTTTTTGGTAACTTTTTTGTAGCATTGCCAGATCTTCATGAGAAAAATCAAGAGGAGCACGATAATAGTGATTCAGGATAAAAAAACGCAAAACCATTGGATCAAATTGTTTGCAGGTGTCACGAATAGTGAAAAAATTACCCAAAGATTTAGACATTTTTTCTTTATCAATACGCACAAAAGCATTATGCATCCAATAGGTTGAAAATGGTTTTCCGTATAAAGATTCTGACTGTGCAATTTCATTTTCATGATGAGGAAACATGAGGTCCATGCCGCCGCCATGAATATCAATATGTTCTCCCAAATATTTTTTTGCTAAGGCAGAACATTCTATGTGCCATCCGGGCCTTCCCCATCCCCAAGGACTTTCCCAAAAAGTTCCTTTTTCTTCATTTTTCCATAAAGCAAAATCAAGAGGGTTTTTTTTAATAGTATTGATTTCTACGCGAGTGCCTGCTTCAAGATCGTTTATTTTTTGTTTTGAAAGTTTGCCGTAATCAGGAAAGCTATCAATGCTAAAGTAAACATCGCCGTCAACAACATAGGCATTGCCTTGTTTAACAAGATTTTTAATAAAGGTAATTATTTCTTGCATGTTATCAGTAACGCGTGGTTCAAACGTAGGCACCAAGCAATTAAGAGCGTTCATATCTTCTTGAAATGTTTCAATAAACGTTGAAGCAACTTGGTGATAGAGCGTTTTGTCGCCATATTCTTTCTGAGCTCGTAGTAGCAATTTGTCATCAATATCGGTAAAGTTACGACAATAATTGACTGAATAGCCAAGAAACATAAGAAGTCGATACATCACGTCAAAAGTTATGTATACTCGTGCATGACCAATATGAGCATAATCATACGGAGTAATACCACAAACATATATTTTTAATGGGTGGTTTGGTTGAGGAGTAAAAAGTTCTTTTTTATTACTGAGTGTGTTGGTGATAGTTATCATTTGCATTCTCGAGGGTTTCAAAAAATTTAATTCCTGTTACGTTATGATTATTAGTGTAAAGGAGATCTTGGTCTCTGGTCAATTTTAAAAAAAAAGGTATTCTATTTTATTACTTTGTCACTCTGTTAACTGCATGCAAAAAAAAACTGCAGTGTTATGTCTCAGGAGCATTAGATGACAGCATCGTCTATCAAAAAAATTAACTCTACAACGGTATTATTTATTTCTTGTGCTTTTTTCTTGGTACAATCTACCTTTTTGTTTGCAATGCAACCAACAGAAGAATTGTCTCAAGATGTTGAGCAGAATGAGGTTTTTGATGATGATATTTCTATTATCAAGCAACGACGAATTCATGATATTATTGTTGAAGGTAACCATCATGTGAGCACTGAAGCAATTTTTAATAAGATTCCTTATCATAAGGGTGAGATATTTTCTCCGTTGAAATCTAGATCACTTATTAATAATGTGATGCAATTAGGTTATTTTAAAAATGTACAAATCTTTGGCAAGAACGTTGATGATGGTATTGATTTGTATGTTGTCGTTGTTGAAAAAAAACTATTAAAAGAGGTTATTTTTAAAGGTAATAAACACTTAACCGAAAAAGAAATTACCGCCAAAATTCCCTTTGCTGATATTCCGGCCTTGGATGAATCAGATTTAAAAAAATATTGTATCGCGATAAAAAAACTGTATCGAGATAAAGATTATCATCAGGCAACTGTTGAAGCTACTCTTGAAGATCATGATGAAAAAGTTACCGCGATCTTTACTATTAATGAACAAAAGAAAACAGCAGTAAAGCGCGTATTTTTTGAAGGCAATAAGGCTTTTGATAGCAAAAAATTACGCAGTATAATTTTCACTCGTGAAGATTGGGCTTTTGGTTTCTTAGATCGAGCGGGAAGTTATCAACCTGAAGCAATTGAATCAGATAAACATGTGTTAGAAAATTTTTATCAAAGTAATGGTTATCTTAATGCAAAAGTGACTAAAGTTGACATTGTTCCTGATGAAGATCCTCATTATGTACAAGTTACTTTTCATATTGATGAAGGCGATCTTTATACGCTGAGTTCAATAACGGTGCAAGGCAATGACGCTGTTTCAGAAGAACAAATTCTTGTGCGTTTGCCCATTGCTGTTGGCGATCTCTATTCAAAAGATAAAATACGGCAAGCAATTGAAACAATCAGATTAATCTTGGGCGAGTTTGGTTATATTTATGCCGATGTTGAGCCATCAATTGAGCCCGATGATGAAAATAAAACAGTAAGTTTGTCTTTCTTTACTGAGTTAGGTGATAAAGTCTTTTTGGAAAGAATTAAGATTATTGGTAATGAAAAAACGCGCGATAAAGTAATTCGTCGTCAGTTACTCTTTGATGAAGGCGATTTATTAACTACGCAAAAACTTGAAGAATCAAAGACGCGTGTTGAAAATCTTGGTTTCTTTGATCAACAAGGTGGTGTCAGCTGGAAATATGACCGTACAACAAAGGATTCTGCCGATTTAAAACTCTATGTTAAAGAAATCAAAACAGGAAGACTTGATGCACAAGTTGGGTTTGGTGGTTCGCCAAAAGATTTACAAAATCCAACTGAATCATTAAGAGTTGGAGGATCTCTTTCTGATACTAATCTTTTTGGTCTTGGTATCGGCTTTAATTTAAGTGGTGAAATTTCCAAACAAGAGCGTCAATTACTCTTTAATATAACTGAACCGTGGCTTTTCGATCGACCAATTTATGCAGCGTTTGATGTTGCATTCAAAAAATCTGTCTACGATGATTTTCAGTTGACCAAAGATGAAGTTAAAGAGCAACTTGCAAGCGGATCATTAAGTTTAGGTTTTGTTGCAGCAAGTTTAAATCAAACAAGATTTGTGTGCCAAGCTGGCTACGAAGGATTGCATTATAAAAAGCAACCTGTTGCTGATCTTGGTGCCAATGCTGACCCTAAAGAACAGGCAGAATTTCAACGAATTTTAGATAAGCGTTTCCCACAAGGTAATTTTCCATGGCTTGGTAGTCAGGCAGCACAAGATTTTAGAAATCATCCATTGCATCCAAGTCGTGGGTATCAGTGGCAAGTTACGACCAGAATTGGTATTCCCAATGATGCATTTGGTTTTTGGAAATTTGATTGTGATGCAAGTTATTATACACCAATTATAGGTGAACGAGATTTAGTGTTTTATCTTCACTCACATTTTGGTTGGGTAACTGCTTTTATGGATAAATTAATTCCATTCAGAGAGTTGTATCATATTGGTGGTCCGTCAAGTGTGCGCGGCTTCCTGTTTGGTGAAATAGGGCCAACATTCAAAGGTGTTGATTCAATTGGTGGTAAAAAAGCATTTTGGTTAAATGCTGAACTTATCTTTCCTGTAGCGCCAGATTTTTCGATAAAAGGTGTTCTTTTCTATGATGGTGGTGCGGGATGGGATACGCCCGACGCAGATCAAATTGCAAAAAAACGACTCAAGAATAATCATTTTAGTTATAGGCATTCAGTTGGGTTTGGTGTGCGTATTTATCGTCCAACACCTATTCGTATTGATTGGGGTTTTAAGCTTGATCGTAGAAAAGGTGAGAAAGCGAGTGAAGTTCACTTAAGTTCTTCCTATGATTTCTAAAGATAAAGTAATTCTAAAGTGAATTTGATGAGTAGGAACACGTGAAGTAAAAAATATTTTCATGAGAAAAAAAGCATTAATAACAGAAATGTCATTGCTGTATGTGTTCAGAGTTTCGGTGAATAATTTTTTACACAAAGTGGCAATCAAAGTTGAATTGTAAGTTTTTTAATTCCTTAAACGGGTATGCCGGTTTCTTTCAACAATTCGGATGGTACTTTGCCATTCAAACCTTGATGCGGCCGATGTTCATTGTGATAGAAATTATATCCAAGAACAGCATCTTTTAATTCATCGATTGTGTTAAAGATGGATCCTTCAATAACTTCATCATCAAAAGAACGCCAAAATCTTTCAATTTTTCCATTTGTTTGTGGTCTATAAGGCAAAGTTCTTCGATGTTTAATCGCAAAATGAAGTAGCAATCGTTCAAAAGGATGATTTTTTAATTTTTCTGGCGTTGAACAAAACTCAGCACCATTATCTGTCAGAGCTTCATCAAAGGTGATATTATATCGTTGGTTCATATGTAAAATAATATCCATCATAGTGATTGTGTTAAAAGTCAAATATTTTTTAATAAAGCTAAACAATATTAAGCTTTACATAATTCACCTTTTTTTAGTAAAGAATTAGCAATCACAATAAGTTTATGCATAATAGCTACGATAGCTATTTTAAAAGGTTTTTTAGAAGTTATTAAACGATCGTAAAGTTCCTTTAATGGGAGATGATATTTAATAGTTGTTAATGCACACATATAAAGCATATTTCTTGGAATAGTTCTTCCACCTCTGATGAATTTTTTACCCTTATAACTTCCACTTTCATTCTCATAAGGACAAACACCAATGAGTGCTGATACTTTTTTATTACTTATTTGACCAAGTTCAGGAACGAATGATAATAATGTTGCAGCTGAAGTTTTGCCTATTCCTGGAATTGACTCCAAAATTTTTGATTTTGTATTTAATTTTTCATCTTGCTGAATTAAATCTTGTATCTTTAAATCAATTGATTTGATTTCGCACTCTAAGATTTTGATAAATTTCTTTATACTTGATGCATATAATGCATGAGATGGATGTTTAGATCTTGTTTTTTCGGCAACTAAAAATTTTACCAAGTCATTTTTACGATTGACCAAAGCTTGTAATTTTTCTTGATTTTCGCTTTTGTTCATTATCTCATAATCAGGAGAATTTTTAGAAGCAAATTCAGCAATTTTTCGAGCATCAATTTTATCCGTTTTGCTTTTGCAGCCACTAGCAACAATATAGCCTTTTATTCTTCTTGGATCGATGATCCAAAGATAATAACAATTTTTTTTTAATATTCGAGCAAGTAATTTTTCATACCCACCAGTTGCTTCGCATGCAATTTGTTCGATATCATATTTAACTAATTCTTTAATGATCTCCGTTATTCCAACTTCTGAGTTTGATACTTTTAAAGATTTTCCTATTGGATGGATATAAACATCTAAAGTGTTTTTTGAAATATCGACACCTATAAATACTTTTGATATATTTTTCATAAATACCTCTGGCTTGTAGACATGCGAGATCGTATGTACTTGATACGTCTCTAGTGATTGTTCGAGGTCATTTTTGTATAAGCTGATAGTCTCAAACTATGACACGGTCCTTTGAGACCAAGCTTGACACGAGATCTATCAGCTTCTCAAACAATTAATTTCAAAACAACTGATCATAAATTAACAAAATTTAGCTTTAAAATCATTTTGATTTAACATACAAGCAAAGGCAACATCAATTGCCTTTAAAGATTCAATTACTTCGACCCAAACTATTCTCGAAAAATCATCAATTACACCCAATACAAAATATTTCTTTTTAGGTTCAGATTGTACAATTCCCTTAGGTAGGTAATGGCAATCTATATGAGCTAATGATCCTGCAAATGTTCTCACAATCTTTCTTTTTTCCTCTTGCACTAATTTAGTTAATTTAGAAACACCATATTTTCGTAAAGTTCGATACACTGAACTTGCAGAAAAACCCTTTTTAATCAAAGGATTTTTTTTGAGGGCCGCAGCGATAACATACCTATTTAAACCTGATTTTCGGTATTCCAAAATTTTTTTTACAAGGCTATCATCTGCAAGTGGAAGTTCCTCAAATTTAGGTTTAGGACCACGCCTTATAGGCAGTAGAAGTTCGGGAATTCCCTGGGCCGCTTTATAGCGCCCATAAAGTTTATAAAAATTCTGGAAACAGAGCTCCCTGGCTTCAAAAAATTCTCGAACAAACCTAAATTGTGGATGCTTTTTTGCCTTAACAAGCTCATATTCTTCTACATATTTTAGCATGTACTTTATTGAATTACTAACCAAAGTAGGATACGATGTATTTATACTCACAAAAGAACTCCTGTGTTAAAATTGTTAATATTTGCGTATTCTAATTCTAACTCTGATTTACTTTTGTGGGTATTTTTTTATTCACCGAAATTATGAACTTTTACAATTGCGAGCCAACATTGTTGGCGTGGCAACCCAGCATATAAAATGCTATTAATTTTTTCCTATAAAGTGAATTAAAAAATATTTGTTAATGTAATAATTTTTTTAGGATTTTATTAATAAGAACATTATAATCTGGATCCCCACGGCACAATGTGCCTCGGGAAGACATTTTGATTATTTTGTTATTTTGTAAATCATTAGTTCTGGCATAATTAGTAATATTTTTTATCTTAATTGTGTTGTCGTGTAGTTCACATCTTTCAAATAGATTGGTAACAACTGTGTTGAGAATTCTTTTTTTTGAAGATGCGCATCAAATGTCATTTTTGCCAGTTGATGCAATGAAGCTTCTTCAATGAGAGGTTCTGGCATGTATGCTTTTGATCCAAATAAAGAGTGTATAGATTCATATGCCAGGTTGACGCCATTGCCTATGAATCGAATGGGGATGTTTTGATGGTCTTGTTGTAGTTTTTCAAGAAGATTATGTATATTCGCACAACCATACATAGTTTCAATATTGGGTTGTTGTAGTGCATAATATACATCATTATTACACGCATTTAATAAAGCAATTGTTGTTGGCCAACGCTCATCTTGATTTTCTTGTAACAGAGCTTCCAAGCTATTACAACCAAAGAGCGGTATTTTTGTTGCAAATGCTATACCATTCACGGTGGTGATTATGATGCGTAAGCTGGTAAATGGTCCTGGACCTTGGTTGACGCCAATAAAACTTATTTCTTGAATAGCAGTTGAATTTCTTTTTAATAATGTTTGTATAGTTGGAATTAGCGTTTTGCTGGCATCCTTTTTATCATGTATCTCATGATCAATACAATGTAATTCGTTAAAGAGACCAACTTCATAATTTTGATAGCGTGCTTGAACTACTAAAAAAGTCTGCATATATTAATTTTTGTTCTTACATTTTTGTTGTTGATAAAAAATACTAAAGGCGTCGTATTCAATTGTTTTTTCTTTCTTAGCTATTACTTTACCACAATTTAAGCATTTCCAGCCATCAAAATTTAAGAAATGATCGAAAAAAGATTGCAGCACCATGAGGCCTGAACATTTTTTACACTTCATACGATCCTTTCTTCTTCCTTTTTTATCAATCTAAGCAAGCAATGGTAGTCATGTCAATAGTTATATAGATGTAATTAAAAAAATATTTTTTAGAGTAAAAATAGGACAAGAGAGACTTCTTGTGTTATGTCAACGCTGCCTTTGCAAATAAATTGGATGGAAACTATTACTTTATTTTATTTTGGTTGGAAGGCTGTTTTATTATTTTTTATAAATAACTTCTCTTTTGTTTTATGAGTTGTTTAGTATTGGTAAAATCAAAACAATTTTATAGAGGTAAAAAGGAAATTATGAAAATAAAGAAATTAATTTTTTTATATTTTGTATTCGTAGCTAAAATTATGGCTGAATCTCATGAAGCCCGTATTGATAATTATGCCCAAGAGTCTTTGATGACTTTTTTTGAATATATATTTGATCATGAGGAAGAAAAAAATACTGAATTTTTTGATTCATTAACCAGATGTTATGATCAATTAAAAAAAGGCAATCAATCATTATGCATTGGAGATTTATTGATAGCCTCGCCATTATTGATCGCCTATTGCGATGAATATATTGTAGGTGAAAGTTATAAAAGTGTTAGTTGTGATATAGGTCCAATCATTCTCTTGCTTAATGCTTTGAAAGCACAAATAAATCAACTTGGTCAAGATCAATTTAATTGTTGTCAACTCTTGCAATCTGATTTTCAAGAAACTTTCAGCATCTTATTTGAAGTGACTCAAAGTTTTTCTACTTTTGATGCAACCGTTGCTCTTCTGGTTGATACAATTGCAACATTAACAAATAGTATTACATCATTTACCGGTATTCCATTGAGTATTGCAGTGTTACAAGATACTGTTGAAATGTGTTGTGATACTATTAATAGTGAATTTCAACAAACATGGACTATCCTTGGTAATACATTAAATGTGGTGAATAACTGTTGTAATTCAATTTCAAATGATTTTAATGGAACATGGACTTTTTTAAATGCAGAATTTAATCAAGTGTTTAACATGCTTTCAACAGTAACTCTAGAAGAACTTTGTCAACCAACAGCAATCATAGCGCCCACTACTATTATATTGCCAGGTTCTTATTGTCTCGCAACTAATATTACCGGTACCATTATTATAAATGCAAATGATGTCGTTCTTGATCTTAATAATCATACAATATTTAACGGCCAGATTATTATAAGTGGTAAAAATAATAGTATTGTTTGCAATGGTATTTTAGATAATGCCACAACGGGTTCTTGTGCAATTTCAATAACGAACTGTTCAAATGTTATTCTTGATGCTCTCATGGTTATAAATCCCAATGATGGTATTCAATGTGGCCAATCAACAAATATTGTTATAAAAAATTGTATTATTAGTGGTGCTCAGAAAAATGGTCTTACTATCATTAATACTTCAACGGCATTACGCATTGAAGATTTTGAAATTATTAATACTACTTCAAATGCCATTTATATTAATGCTAATGTTCAAGATTTAACGTTACAAAATGGGCATATAAAATTTAGTAATGGTATTCGTGCAGAAACAGGATTTTCTGCAAACAATATAAAATGCATTGATATTTTTGTAGAAGGTACCCCTATTACACTTTTTCCTATGAATTTTTTGGGAACTTCAAGTAATTTCTTTTTTTATAATGTTCAAATAGCTGATGCCGGCCAAGGTATGCAATTTAATAATATTTCTCAAAGTTTATTTCAGAATTGTGTGGTAAAAAATATTTCAACGCCCGCATCATCTGCTGGCAGTGCATTCCGTATTGATAATGGTGTAAATAATAAATTTGATAATTGTGTTGTGTTGTCTATGACAACAACTGGAAGCACAACTCTTGATGCTTTTAAAATGACCAATGTTAATAATCTGATTTTCAAGGAATGTTCAGTTGAAGGTATAAATGGGGTTAACGGTGTTGTAAATGGTTTTAGTAGTAATAATTCACAACGAATAACAATGCAAGATTGTGTTGTGCACAATATAACAACGAGCACACAAGCAGACGGATTTCATCTGCAGGCAACAAGTAATGTTATCATGACTGATTGTGTTGCTAATGGGTGCAGTTCAAATGGTTATTTTTCTAGTGGAGGTGCAAATATAACGGTATCAAACTGTATAGCTAATAATTGCTTGGCAGATGGATTTCATTCAGCATCTACAACAAATGTTCTCTATGAATATTGTTATAGCAACAATAATACCGGAGTTGGTTTTAATGTTGCGAATGCAATTTGTGGTAATTGTGAAAGTAGTAGAAATGTTGGTTTTGGATTTAATGGTAATTCAAGTTCGATCGCTTATAATTGTTTTGCTGGGTTAAATATTACCGGTGCCTATACGGCGATGACAGATTCTGTGCAAGCATTAGATGCTGGTTCTCCAAAGGTTGGTTATAGTATTTCGGCGTAATTAAGTTTAAAGGCAACAAAAAAATTATAAAATAACTTTTTTGTTGCCTTTAAGGGTTAAAAATTAATTAGCAACTATTGCAACATTAAAATATTGGCTCGTGTTTGTTAATGTTGAAAAATTATTATTGGAAGCAAAGTTAACAGGAAACTCTCCTTGAGTGAATGATACAGAATATCCTGTTGTGGTATTATTATATGATAAGTTATTAGTCATAAGATTATTGGTATTAAGTGTGGTATCAACTAATCCATATCCTTGTGAGCCGAGATTACTTGTAAAGGTGTTATTGCTAATAAGAAATCCTTGTGCTCCATCAAGAAGAACTCCATAAGCAATTCCATTGGTAAAGTTTGCAATGTTTGCTGCGCAAATATTATTGGTAATGCCAAAATTTGAATTAGTATCTGCAAAATAAAATCCTGCAGCTAAGATGCCACCCATATTATTGGCAGTCATGCAATATTCAAAAATATTATTGAAATTATTATGAGAATTAAATCCAATGCCACTGCCAATAGCATTTGAATTATCAAGTGCTTTGCATGATGAAAATAATGATGCTGAACATGAATTTATTAAAAAACCACATGATGTTGCTGTTATAATCATTGAATTTGCGTTATTACCATTTGCATTACAGGCTATGAATGAACAACCGTTCGAATTCATGGCTGATATACCTACTCCTACTATGTTGCCCCCATTGTCATATGATTTGCAGTTATTGAATTCACAACTAGAGCATGATTCAATATATATGCCATAACCAGCATCGGCTGAATAGGTTTTATTATTACTAAAAGTGCAATTTGCTATAGTGGTATTATAGGTTGCTATCATGCGCAGTCCATATGCATTATTCATGTTAATGCCCGTACAAGAACTGACAAGGCAATTTATAATGGATACATCATTAATTCCTGATCCGATAGGATTGCCATCTAACAATATTCCAGCTTGATTACAATTCATTATTGATAAATTTTCTAAATAAATTTGTGAACATCCGTCACTGACATAAACACCTATTCCAGTAAGATTTGTTATGGTACCAGTTCTCACCGTAACGTTAGTTAAATTAGGAGCAATAAAAACCCCATTTAATCCCGGCATAAAATTTGTTGAATTTTGGGTAAGGATAAACTCATTGATATCAAAAATAACGTTACTTGCTGTAATAGTAACAATGGTATCATTTGGGGCTTGAGGATCAGCAATAATAGACCCTCCTAAAGGGAATACTCCAGAAGAATCAATAAGGGTAACAGTGGCATTGTTTAAAAAAAATAAACTAAGCATTGCTATAAAAAATAAAAAATGTTTTTTTTGAATGTTCATATTTTTTCCTTCTTTAAAAAAAGAATCGCAACAATGGTGCGATTCTTTTTTTTGATAGTGATCATCTAAGAAAATATAGTTGTTATGATGTAAAATTTATGTTTGTATATTGATTTACTGTTGTTGGAAAGTCATAAACAAAAGAAGTAACAACAGGAAATGTGCCGGTAACACGGGTAACTTGATAACCAGTTGTTGTGTTGCTAAATGAAATAGTGCCGGCAATCAAATTGGTGGTATCAATTACTGTATCAGTCAATCCTACACCTACTAATCCAGTATTATTCGATATATTATTGTATAAAATATCGCAATTTTGTGCTGTATCAAGTAAAATACCATACCCAGTTCCCGATGCACCACCATTATTGACACTGCTTTGGCATTTTATTAATGATGAAGAAGATTCATTATTATTTAATAAGAATCCTGCTGCAATTGTGCCACCAATATTTTGATTTGACTCACAGATATTAAATATATTGTCGAATCCGTTGGTTGCTTGAAAGCCATATCCTTGTGCAAGAACATTATTATTATGTTTGCTGATACAGTTATTAATTGTTGTGTGGCTGCTTGTATCAATTAAAAATCCTATTGCACGGGCAGTGCTACTTGATCTGCTGATATTATTAAGAGCAATACAATTTTCAATAATAGACCATTGTGAATTATAAATATTTATACCGACGCCTAAAGTGTTACCGCCATTGGCATTTATTTCACAATTGGTAAATCGACAAGTTGTGCACCATTCAGTACTTATACCATAGCCACTATTAGCTGTTCCTGCATCATTTCTATCAAAAGTACTATTTTGAATATCAAAATTATCACAATAAATTAGTCGTAATCCATAAGCGGGATCACCATTTGCGCCTGTGCATGAATAAATTAAGCAATTATTTATTGAACCATCCTGAATAATGCTTGCTATGTTGCCATTAAAAAGGATTCCTGTTGCATTACAACCGATGACATTTATATTTTCAAGAGTAATATTGGTGCATCCCGCTCCTACGATAATTCCTAGGCCTGTCATTCCTTGAATTGTACCATTTCTAATAGTGATATTCGATAATCCAGGACTTACAGTAATGCCGGTAAAACCGGGAATTGGATCACTTGGGTCTTGTAAAATATTAAAGCCTCCAAAATCAAGAATTACATCACCTGATTGTATACAATATCCTGAATCATCTGGATCAGTTGGATCAAAAAGAACATCGCCACCAGGTGAGATCATTCCTGGAGAGTTAATAATAGTGCAAATTGATGTAGTGTTTATATAGTTCATTATTAGTAATAATGGTATAAGTAATATAGTTTTTTTCATTATTCTCCTTAAAATTAAGATGATCACTATCATTTTTATTTTTAACTTCCTGCTGCTATATTGGTCCATGCTCCTGTTACAGCAGCTATATTTGAACTTGCCGGCGCTGTTGGCGTTGTAACAGAGCCTCCTGGTACGCCGGACATTTGATTTGCCGGTGTTGATCCATTACTCCAAGCAATATTTTTAGTAAATAAATTATTCGATCCCGTGTTAACAAGAACACCAAAGGAGTTAGCAGCGCTTACTCCTATGTTATTGCTAAAGTTACATTCTTTAATTTCACAACGGAACCCACCACCAGGAGATACAAGGTTTAATCCGGCTGCAAGGCCACCTGCTCCAGTTGCGCTGTTATTTGCCGATACGCATCGCAATATTAAACAGGTACTGGTACCATTAAGAGCAAACCCTAAACAGGTAGTTGGGCCGGAATTAGCACTTGAAATACAATCGATAAACATATTATTGAAGTTGGTAGAGGTTGTTCCGGAAACATTAAATCCATTACATATTCCACTTGTTACTCCGCCGGCATTCCAACTAACAATGCATCCCATAAACATATTATTGGTTGATGCTCCCTGAATTAAAAATCCGTTTAACGTTGCGGCATTAGGAGCATTATTTTGTAGAACTTTACAACTATTGAACATATTATTTGTGCAAGCATTTATATTGATACCACTTAAAACTGTCCCTGATGTATTGGTGCCTGAATTTCCCTCTATAATGCAATTGGAGAACATATTAAGGCTGGACGTTGTAATAAGTTGTATGCCATTGAGTGTTAAACCAATATTATCGTATATGTTTATATCTCTAAATGTACATTCTGTGGAGCTATTTAAGTTGAGTACTGAAATTGCGTTGGTGTTGACGCCATTATTTTTAATATTGCAACTATAGACACTACAATCGTGGCATTGAAGCAGATATACGGGGAAGTCGGCATTAACTCCTTGAGAGCAATATAATATATTACAGTTAGCGATTTCGGAATTTAGTATTTGCCCAGCTCCTGCAGTACCGAGTAATTCTATTGCTCGCGTTGCACAAAATAAAATATCAATATTTTGAATGCTAATTCTATTACAGCCAAATTGTATTGATACGCCTGCTCTTGTGAAGCTTTCAATCATACCATTTTTTATGGTTATATCGGTTAGCCCATTGTTAACACCTATTCCATTAACATTTGCTGTTGTATTTCCTTGGCTGATGGTGAAACATTGTAAGTCTAAAACAACGCCGGTTGTGGTAATAAGAATTGCTGTGCTGGTTGCAAGTGGACTAAAGACAATATTGCTACCAAGTTTGTAGACGCCAGATGTTGAAATAACATAGGTAGTTCCTCCCGCTGCACCAAAATTAGCTTGTGTAATCATAGTTGGATTACATAAATTTTGCGTTATTACATTTAACACGCTGAAGGTTCCATTGAACCCAGCTGCTTCAATAGTCCACGTTTGTTGAAATTCATTATTAATGTTATTGCAGCATGCATTAAGTGCTGAGAAGGTACCCTGATTGTTTATGCTAAGTGCGTTTAGCGCGGAGAAAGTGCCGTTAAAGCCTGCACCTAATATTGTCCATGTTTGATTGAAATCAGTTGAGAGTGTTGCTTTTAGATCAGTAATCACACTATAAGAGAATGCATTTGTAGTGAGTGAACTGAAAGTTCCATTAAAACCTGCACCTAATATTGTCCAGGTCTGAGCGAAATCATTCGTCATAGTATTTTTTAGATCGCTGATCACACTATATGAAAATGCATTTGCAGTTAATGAGCTGAAGGTGCCATTGAAACCGGCAGCTAAGATTGACCATGTTTGTTGGAACTCAGAATTAATATTTGTGCAGCAGGCGTTTAATGCACTGAATGTTCCATTAAATCCTGCTCCTAAGATAGTCCACGTCTGAGCAAAATCATTCGTCATAGTATTTTTTAAATCACTGATCACACTGTAAGAAAAGTTACTTGCTGTGAGTAAACTAAATGTGCCGTTGAAACCAGCAGCTAGAATTGACCATGTTTGTTGGAACTCACTATTAATGTTTATGCAGCAGGCATTCAATGCTGAGAATGTTCCATTAAATCCTGCTCCTAAGATAGTCCACGTCTGAGCGAAATCATTAGTAATTGTATTTTTTAGATCAGCAATTGCTGAGAAAGTTCCATTTGCTTCGGTATTAATATTGTTAATTGCAGAGAAAGTACCATTAAATCCAGCACCAAGAATTGACCAGGTTTGCTGAAACTCAGAATTAATATTGGTGCAGCAGACATTCAATGCTGAGAATGTTCCATTAAATCCTGCTCCTAAGATTGTCCATGTCTGAGCGAAATCATTGGTCATTGTATTTTTTAGATCACTGATCACACTGTAAGAGAAATTATTTGAAGTTATTGAACTAAACGTGCCATTAAATCCTGCACCTAAGATTGACCATGTTTGTTGGAATTCAGAATTTATGTTTGTGCAACATGCATTGAGTGCACTAAAGGTGCCATTGAATCCTGCACCTAAGATTGTCCACGTCTGAGCAAAATCATTCGTTATAGTATTTTTTAGATCGCTGATCACGCTATAAGAGAAGTTACTTGCTGTAAGTAAACTAAATGTTCCATTGAAACCAGCGCCTAGAATTGTCCACGTTTGTTGGAATTCAGAATTGATGTTGGTGCAACATGCATCAAGTGCACTGAAGGTGCCGTTGAATCCTGCTCCTAAGATTGTCCAGGTCTGAGCAAAATCATTCGTTATCGTATTTTTCAGATCAGCAATAACGCTATAAGAGAAATTATTTGAAGTTATTGAACTAAACGTGCCATTAAATCCTGCACCTAAGATTGACCATGTTTGTTGGAATTCAGAATTGATGTTAGTGCAACATACATCAAGTGCACTGAAAGTTCCATTAAATCCTGCAGCAACTGCTGAGAAAGTACCTGATAAATCAGCATCTAATTCTGCAATTGCACTGAATGTGCCATTGAATCCTGCACCCAAGATTGTCCACGTCTGAGCAAAATCATTAGTCATTGTGTTCTTAAGATCTGCAATAACACTGTAAGAAAAGTTGTTCGCAGTAATTGAGCTAAACGTTCCATTGAAGCCAGCACCTAAAATTGACCATGTTTGTTGGAATTCAGAATTGATGTTGGTGCAACATTCATCAAGTGCACTAAAGGTGCCATTGAATCCTGCACCTAAGATTGTCCATGTCTGAGCAAAATCATTAGTCATAGTATTTTTTAAATCAGCAATTGCTGAGAAAGTTCCATTTGCTTCAGTATTAATGTTGTTAATTGCGCTGAAAGTGCCGTTGAAACCAGCACCCAAGATTGACCATGTTTGTTGGAATTCAGAATTGATGTTAGTGCAGCATGCATTGAGTGCACTGAAAGTTCCATTGAACCCAGCAGCAACTGCCGAGAAAGTACCCGATAAATCAGCATCTAATTTTGCAATTGCACTGAAAGTTCCATTGAATCCTGCACCAAGAATTGACCATGTTTGTTGGAATTCAGAATTGATGTTGGTGCAACATGCATCAAGTGCACTGAATGTGCCATTGAATCCTGCTCCTAAGATTGTCCAGGTCTGAGCAAAATCATTAGTTATAGTATTTTTAAGATCGCTGATCACGCTATAAGAGAAGTTACTTGCTGTAAGTGAACTAAATGTTCCATTAAATCCTGCGCCTAAGATTGTCCAGGTCTGAGCAAAATCATTGGTGATTGTGTTTTTAAGATCACTGATCACACTATATGAGAAATTATTTGAAGTGATTGAGCTGAAAGTTCCATTGAATCCTGCAGCTAAGATCGACCATGTTTGTTGAAACTCAGAATTGATGTTGGTGCAACATGCATTGAGTGCACTAAAGGTGCCATTGAATCCTGCACCCAATATTGTCCACGTCTGAGCAAAGTCATCAGTCATAGTATTTTTTAAATCAGCAATTGCTGAGAAAGTTCCATTTGCTTCAGTGTTAATGTTGTTAATTGCGCTGAATGTTCCATTGAATCCTGCACCAAGAATTGACCATGTTTGTTGGAATTCAGAATTGATGTTGGTGCAACATGCATCAAGTGCACTGAATGTGCCATTGAATCCTGCTCCTAAGATTGTCCAGGTCTGAGCAAAATCATTAGTTATAGTATTTTTAAGATCGCTGATCACGCTATAAGAGAAGTTACTTGCTGTAAGTGAACTAAATGTTCCATTAAATCCTGCGCCTAAGATTGTCCAGGTCTGAGCAAAATCATTGGTGATTGTGTTTTTAAGATCACTGATCACACTATATGAGAAATTATTTGAAGTGATTGAGCTGAAAGTTCCATTGAATCCTGCAGCTAAGATCGACCATGTTTGTTGAAACTCAGAATTGATGTTGGTGCAACATGCATTGAGTGCACTAAAGGTGCCATTGAATCCTGCACCCAATATTGTCCACGTCTGAGCAAAGTCATCAGTCATAGTATTTTTTAAATCAGCAATTGCTGAGAAAGTTCCATTTGCTTCAGTGTTAATGTTGTTAATTGCGCTGAATGTTCCATTGAATCCTGCACCAAGAATTGACCATGTTTGTTGGAATTCAGAATTGATGTTGGTGCAACATGCATCAAGTGCACTGAATGTGCCATTGAATCCTGCGTCTAAGATTGTCCATGTTTGAGCGAAATCATTGGTGATTATGTTTTTCAGATCAGCAATGACGCTATAAGAAAAATTGCTTGCAGTTAATGAGCTGAATGTGCCATTGAAGCCTGCACCTAAGATTGACCACGTTTGTTGGAATTCAGAATTGATATTGGTGCAACATGCATTGAGTGCACTGAAAGTGCCATTGAATCCTGCACCCAAGATTGTCCATGTTTGAGCAAAGTCATCAGTGATTGTTGTTTTGAGATCGGCAAGAACGCTGAATGTTCCTGCGGCATCAGTGTTAATTTCTTCAATTACTGAGAACGTTCCATTAAAACCAGCAGCTAAGATTGACCACGTTTGTTGGAATTCAGAATTGATGTTGTTGCAACATGCATTGAGTGCACTGAAGGTGCCGTTGAATCCTGCAGCAACTGCGGAGAATGTACCCGATAAATCAGCATCTAATTCTGCAATTGCACTAAAGGTGCCATTAAATCCTGCACCTAATATTGTCCAGGTCTGATTGAAGTCAGTTGAGATTGTTGCTTTGAGATCAGTGATAACACTGTAAGAAAAATTATTAGAGGTGATTGCGGCAATGCTTGAAAATGTTCCATTAAAACCAGCGCCTAGAATTGACCAGGTTTGTTGGAATTCAGAATTGATATTAGTGCAACAGGCATTAAGGGCGGTAAAAACTGGTGATAAATCAATTGATGCAGTTACTGTTCCAATATTAGCAAGAATGGTCCATGTTTGTTGAAAATCAGAAATTAGTTCTGTGCAACAATTTAATTGTTGTTGGCAACATTGATTAATTTGAGCCTGTAGTTGATGAATTAATGCAACAATTTGACCTAGATCGCAGGTTGGTGCTCCGGCTAAATTGTCATGAAGATTTGCTGTTGGGCGAGGTGCTTTGAGTTGTATGTTTAATTCTTTGATTAATTCTGGCAACGCCTCCATGAGGTCGATTAGAGGTAGCGAATAGCATTTTTCATCAATGATGCATTGCTCATAACAATTAAGAAGCCCTTGTGAAAGGTTTCCTTCTGACTCTTGTTCTAATGATTTTTGAATAATGGCATTAATAAAGATTTTGAAAGAGTCATCGATATTAATTTCTTTTGAAATAATATTATTTTCTACGTTGGTTGTTGGTTGTTGGTTGTTGGTTGTTGGTTGTTGGTTGTTGGTTGTTGGTTGTTGGTTGTTGGTTGTTGGTTGTTGGTTGTTGGTTGTTGGTTGTTGGTTGTTGGTTGTTGGTTGTTGGTTGTTGGTTGTTGGTTGTTGGTTGTTGGTTGTTGGTTGTTGGTTGGAAAATATATTTGAAAATGGCAATAATATAAAAATAATTATTAAGAAAACAAAACAAATAGAATTTTTTTTGCTAAATTTCATACCTCTCCTTTTTGTGCTTTATTACTTTTCTCTTATCGTAGGCAGACGATTAAAAAATTACAATTTATTTTTAATAAAATGTTTATTAAAAATACAAAGCGGCTTCATGTAATTACCTTTTTCGAGTAATAACTACAAATTTTTTTTGAAGCTTAGTATCTTCACATAAAAAATACAATAAAAGTATTTATGATACTATTTTAATAAAAAGAATGCGGTTTTTAGGGCTATTTAATTTCTTGGTAACCAGATTTTTGTTTATTATGACAGATGCAACAGCAACAAAGCCAGCAATAATGTTTTTTCTTTTGTTGTGTAATTTCTTCTTTTGTTTGATTATCATTTTGCATGATTGTTTCTGATGGTATAGGCGGATTTTGAGGTGTTGTTTGATCTGGAAATGCGAGTGAACCGCTCATATCAGTTGCCGAATCTTCGGGAAAATCAGAATATTGTTCTATTGGTGAAATACTTAATGATGAACTCCATGAATTAGTGATGCTTCTCATAAAGGAATCAAAATATGTCTCTTTTGGACTGGCTTTTTTTGAGGGAATATTCATGCCATGTGTTGCAATGGTAAAAAACAATAACGTAATAAAAATAATTTTTATATTCATATAGTAGCTTTTATTGTTGTTGTGGCTTTAATTTTTTTAAACAATTTGTTGTAGAACAACAAAAAAAACAACCTTGATCATCATTACTATGTGTTTTTATTGTTTTAATCTTTTCTTGATCTTTAACGTTAGTTGGTTTTATAGTATTTTTTTGATTCATTGAGTGTATAGAATGAGTGAATAATAATAATAAAATCACGATACTATATTTTTTCATATGTTTTTCCTATTTTTAGATTTTCTTAATAGTACCCTACCATGCTTGGCCTTTAAAATTCTAGAGTTTTATAGTATGAGTATTTTTCAACGGCAATAAAAATCTTGCTTTCTTTAAAGGGACTTACATAGGCTTTAGAAAAACTATTTTTTATAAAACAAAGGAGATAGTATGAAAAAGCAAATTTTATGTATAGGTATGGCATTAGCAGTTGTCATGAGTTTGCGGAGTGCGGAACAAAAAAATAAACATGTTGTACAAGAACATATTGCTGCTCTTGAAAATCAATTAAAAAGTGAAGCTCCTTATGCTAATGAACGTAGAAAGTTAATCGGTTATTTAAGAGGTTATTTTAATAATAGAATGCACAACGGGAATAAAAAATTAAAGCGATTAACGAATGCAAATACCCGTCGTCTTGCAGATTCGATTGTAGATTCATATGAACATATTACAAAAACAGTTGGTAATCATAAACAAGCGGCGACAAATTATGCGCAACGTGCAACGGGTGTTGTTGCTCTTAATGTGCGACCACATGCAGCTGGTAAAGTAAAGCCAAGCATGAAAACAGCACCAACGGCAGCCGAGCCAGTTGCAAAATCAACAGCAAAAAAATCTGGTGGATGGTTGCAAGAAGTTGAGTCAATGATGGGCGGTAATGAAAATGCTGAGCCAGCTCAGCAGAGCGTGGGAAGCTCAAGAAGAAGAACGGGTGTTGTTGCTGCAGGCGCAGCTGGAGCGGCCGCAGGAACCATTGCTGCATCACAGGGTAAAAAAACAAAAAAACCAAAAACTAAAAAAGCGGTAGATTCAAAAAAGAAACAACAAAAACTAAATAAGAAAAAAAATAAATCGGCTACACATAAAAAAAGAACCAAGCCAATGAGCACTAAAAAGAAAGCTAAAAAAGACAAAAAAGCGGCGGTTTAATACTGCATTATTGAATTATTAAAAGGGGGGAATCAATTGGTTCCCCCTTTTTTTTATGCTAAATTTTCGGTTAATTTTCTTATTTTTTCAGCAATAAAACTGAGTTCTTGATCATTCTCATGATTTTTTAATGCATAATCAATATATTCAACTAATAACGACAAATCAGCTTTTGTAATGCCGCGCGTGGTGATTGCCGGTGTGCCAAGGCGAATGCCGCTGGTGATCAAAGGTTTTGCAGGATCAAAGGGAATGCAACTTCTGCTGACATTGATGCCCGCTTTTTCTAAGGCAACTTCGGCAGCTTTGCCAGAAATGTTTTTGTTGCGCAAATCTAACACAAATAAATGATTATCAGTGCCGCCAGCAACAATACGATAGTTAAGATCAGAAAAAAGTTGTGCCATAGTTTGTGCATTATCAATTATGTGTTGTTGATAGGTTTTGAATTCTGGTTGTAATGCTTGATGAAAAGCAATTGCTTTAGCAGCAATCATATTCATGAAAGGGCCACCTTGTGAGCCAGGCATAATTGCACGATCAAGAATTTCTGCGTGTTCGCTCTTGCACATAACAAGACCGCCGCGTGGACCACGTAATGTTTTGTGCGTCGTGCTTGAAACAAAATCTGCATAGGGAACAGGACTCGGATGAACATCTGCAGCGATTAGTCCGGCGATATGGGCAATATCAGCAAGAAAAAAAGCATCAATTTTTTTTGCAATGTGTGCAAAACGTTCAAAATCAATCGTGCGAGAATAAGCTGATGCGCCAGCAATAATCAATTTTGGTTTGTGCTCTTGCGCTAATTGTTCAATAGCATCATAATCAAGTTGTTCAGTATCACGATTGACCGTATATTGCACTGATTTATAGAGTGAGCCAGAAAAATTTACCGCATGGCCGTGCGTTAAATGACCACCTTCAGCAAGGCTCATCCCCATAATAAGATCGCCGGGTTTCAGACAAGCAAAATAGACAGCCATATTGGCTTGTGAACCAGCGTGAGGCTGCACATTAGCATGTTGCGCGTTAAATAATGTTTTGCAGCGATCTTGCGCAATACGTTCAACTTCATCAACAATGGTGCATCCGCTATAATAGCGCTTTCCTGGATATCCTTCGGCATATTTATTTGTTAATACCGAACCCATTGCATCAAGTATTTCTTGATCGACATAATTTTCTGACGCAATCAAATCAATCGTGTTTTTTTGACGCATTTTTTCTTGATTGATTAAGGTAAGTAAAAGGTCGTCATGCCACGCCGTATTTTTCATATAAATCCTTACTTATTCAATAATAATGTACTAGTATTAACTTTGAAAAAGATCTTTATTTACAGTATTCTATCATTACACGCTACTATTAACAAAGTTAGTTCAAAAAAGGGTTACTATGACTACAATAAAAAAGGTATTTTTCTTGGCAGTTATCCTACAATGTTTCAATGTTTACAGTGCACAATCAATTTATGTGGGTAAAATTCAATTTCCTCTTGGAGTAGAATGCCCTCCTGCATTGCCTTCGATTTTATATAAAGGCCGTGAGCATAGCATTGATATTGATAAACATGATACTCGTATTCCTCGCAAAGCGACCTATGAATTATATGAAGATCGTTTGTGTCAGGAATTTTATATTCTTATCACCGAATATTTAAAAATTCCTCATGCTAATGATTTTGCTCATTTAGAAACTTCATATCAACATCCTTACGCATTGTATCAAGTAAAAAGAATGACAACAATTAAAGCATTGGTTGATGAACACCAAACAGGCACTTCAACACCATTGGCGCCCGGAGAAAAAATAGAATATTGGAAAATAACAAAGATGGATTCAGTTGATCCAGAAATGATTATTCCTGATCATACAATTATTTTTTTAATGAATCCTTCCTATGTTGAACTGATTTCTGATTCATGGCGTCCTGATGATGCAATTATTTCTTTACCAACGATAAAGTTTAACGATTCAATTGATGAAATAACATTACATACTATTGGAGCAAAAATGGTGTGTGCTATTCTTGATTTTAAATGTATTCATAAGAAACCAACAAAAACAACGGCAGCATTCGCGCAAAATCGAATGATTGCGATTCCTAATCCGCTTAATCGTTATATAATAAATTCTTAGTGCATTATGAAACAACTAACTATTTTAGGCATCGAAACATCATGCGATGAAACAGCAGCTTCTGTTTATCAAACACAAAGGGGCGTACTTTCGAATGTTCTTTTTGCACAAATTGAATTGCAAAAAAAATATGGTGGCGTTGTTCCTGAAGTTGCCTCTCGATCACATATAGAAAAAATTAATTATATTGTGCAAGAAGCATTAGAAAAAGCAGCTACAACGCTTGATGATATTGATTGTATTGCCGTTACGAGTAAGCCGGGTTTATCGGGATCATTATTAGTTGGTCTTTGTTTTGCAAAAGCAGTAGCATTTGCAAAAAATAAAAAATTAATTGGTGTGAATCATCTTGAAGGACATGCATTTTCAGCTTCTATTGAAAATGATGTGCCTTTTCCTCATCTCTGTTTGACGGCATCGGGTGGTCACACTTCAGTTTATTTAGTGCATAATTATGGTGAATATACCGTGCTTGGTACAACACTTGATGATGCTGCAGGAGAAGCATTTGATAAAGTTGCTAAACTGATGCATTTGCCCTATCCTGGCGGGCCGGTGATTGAAAAGCGGGCACAGCTTGTTGATTTTCAGGATTTTTTTCACTATCCACGCAGCATGGCAAAAAGTATGGATTTTAGTTTTTCTGGTGTAAAAACTGCTGTTCTCTATGACATTGTTAAACGTGGTTTTTATGATATGAAAACAAAGAGTTTTACTGATGCTATGAGTGAATTGGTTATGAATCAAGTTGCTAGTTCATTTTTGGTGTGTGTAAAAGATGTTTTTTTACAAAAAATTGCTTTAGGTTTATTGCAATATCCGCATATTCGAGCAGTCACTTTTGTTGGTGGTGTTGCTTGTAACAAGTATATTAAAAATGCATTACATGATTTTTGCTTATCAAAGGGAATAGCATTCTATTCACCGTCTGCTCACTATTGTACTGATAACGCTGCGATGATTGCTTTTGTTGGTCATTATCGTGCGCAGCGTGGACTTTTTTCCGATTTAGATTTAGATATTTTTTAATTAATGATGCATTCACCATTTCTTTCTTGATCGAGTAATCTATGTATTTCCGTTTGAGATTGCACTTCAAGATTTTTGTTGGGATTAACCAATCCAGCACGTCTTGCGGCATCAAGGATTGGGCCTTCAATATATATTGATTTATCATTTTTATCTAAGAGTTGAACGTTCATATCCATGCCGCCGCTAAAAACCTTTCCAAAACTCCATTCGCGGATTTCACCTTCATCTTCTATGATTAATTTTACAAAATGCTTTAGAGTAGATTGCGGGATCGAGATGCATGTTTGAGAGGCGGGGACTGATTTTTGAGGTAATTCTTTCGCTAATATAAGGGGAATGAATGGTGCGTATGAAACATTTTCTCCTTGTGCTTTAAGATTGTCATAAGCTGTATCTGCCATTTTTTCTAATTCGAACAGAGTGTCAACATCTCTGATGTCACCAGGATAGTACCCATCTTTCGTGAAAGTTATATATTCTTCCATACAATATGATTGATGGTTGATAGTGCATATGAGGCTTAATACGATAAAAAAAATATTTTTTAATTGCATGTATGTATCTTTTAATTATGGGGGAATATATTAAATATCTGTATTACTGTAACAAATAGTTGTTATGAGCACAATTTATTTTCTATGAATTTTCTTTTTCATTGTATTTGTCATTATGACGCAACCAATACAGTACTTCTTTGTTTTTTTTAATCTTTTTCTCAGTGACTTCAAAAGAATTATCATAACTTTTTTTTGTACCATATACGATTAATCCAATGCCTGCTAGAAGGCCTGTAATAGTGCCGGTTATTTTAAAATAGTCTAATACATTATTGAGTGGTTTCTTGAAAAAATATAATAAAGAGTTGCTTGTGCCAAGGCAGAGCAGAGTGCCGCTGCATAGGAAAAGAATTCCTTTTATATTGTCTTGCTGTTGTAATAATTTTTCATTGTTGTAGTGAATTTTTTTTATGAAAAGAGAAATTTTTCCTCGATTTTCATCTATAAACTCTTTGCGTTCTTTACCCTCCAAGTTTCTTAGATGGGCAATAGGGGTATGGATTTTTGAGTTTGGTGATGATGTAGGATTGTATAGTTCCATGGCGGAGCTGGTGAAAATCAAGAGTAGACTTGCTATAACTTGGAAGAAATGGGTATACATCATGAGGTGCCGATCGGTAATTATTATAGTGCTTGATTTTGTTTACTATTTGTATTAGTATATTACTAAAGATATTTTAAAACTATACCATTTTTTAGAGGTATTTATATGTTTATCCTACAATTTCCGCTTGTTATCCCCACAATTGAGTAATCCCAGCGCACAACATGTGTCCTGGGAAAAGCTGAATTGATTTTATATACAGAACGACTCACGTTCTTCTTATGTATTATTAGATTATTCTAATATGCTCTGTATTTCTAATCTATTTCCTACCTTTTCTTAGTCTTCCACACTAATTTTTTTGCAAGCATTTTTACCTAATGCTTGTAGTAGTTTTTTTTTACTTATTTTTTGAATTTAATGGAAAGGTAATCGTATGTTACCACTTTTACGCATTAGGAATCTTTTTAAGACCTATAAAACAGATAAAGGCACGATTGAAGCCCTTAAGAATGTTTCATTTGATATTCATCAAGGAGAGATTTTTGGCCTTCTTGGTGTTAACGGTGCAGGAAAAACAACATTATCATCAATTATTGCTACGGTTCATCCGGCAACAAAAGGTGAAGTGTTGTATAAAGAATCTTCAATTTATGAAAACATAAACCGTTATCGTCAGCATATTGGATTTTGCCCCCAAAAACCTAATTTTGAATCAACATTAACGGTTGAAGAAAATTTGATTTTTGCCGGCAGATATTATGGATTATCATCTGAAGAGATCAAAGTTAATGCTCAATTTTTTATGGAAAAATTTGAGTTAACGCGTTATGCACAGCACAAGGTTGATGTTTTATCCGGAGGGTATAAACAACGATTGTTGATTGCTCGTGCCTTAATGCACAAACCTACTTTGGTGTTGCTTGATGAGCCAACGGTTGCTTTAGATCCTCATATCAGAAGACAACTATGGGATCTTATCAAAAGTCTTAAAGAAACGGGAGTAACGGTTATTTTAACAACCCATTATCTTGATGAAGCAGAATATTTAGCTGATAGAGTTTGTATTTTGGATAAAGGCAATGTTGTTTTAATTGATACCCCTGAGCATTTGAAAACTCATTATAACAAAGCGAATTTAGAAGAAGTATTTTTAGAACTTATGAAAACAGAGGAACCCCAATGAAAAAAAGATCATTAGCCGTTTTTTGCTGGCTGTTGTGGCAGGAGTTGCGTGTATTTTTCCAGGATTTTTTTGCAAATGCTTTCGATGCAATTCTTTTTCCTGCAGCAATTGTTGTTGTAAGCAGTTATATTTTACCCCACATGGGTATAGAGGCGAATTATGGTAGTTTTATTTTAGTGGGAACTATGACAAGTATGTGTTTATTTAATGCGATTAACAAAGCACAAATTATGGTTGCCGATATGGAAGGGACCAATAGTATTTCCTATCAATTGGCGTTACCATTACCTGCATGGTTATTATTCATTAAGGTTGGCATAGGTTTTGCACTAACATCATTATTTTTGAATATTTTTACCTTGCCGATTGGTAAAGTATTATTGGGAAGTTTATTTAGTTTGCAACATCTTTCTTTTGTTAAACTTTTTGTAGTTTTTATTACCATAAACATCTTTTTTGGTTTTTATGGCTTATGGATTGCAAGTTGGGTAAAAAAGAGCATGAACTTTCCTCATATTTGGATGAGATTTGTGCTTATTTTATGGACTTTTGGGTGTTATCAATACTCATGGATGATTTTGCATAAAGCGTATCCCTTTTGGAGTTATGTTTCATTGCTTAATCCAATGATTTATGCGTTTGAAGCATCGCGTGTTGCGGTGTTAGGGCAAGATGGATTACTGCATTTCTGGTTTTGTATTGGTATGCTTTGGTTGTTTATTATTATTTTTTATGGCCATGCTTTAAAAAAATTTAAAAAACGACTTGATTACGTTTAAACAAAAAAAATGCGCTGAATGTATATTTTTATATGCATTCAGCGCAGCAAGATAATAATCTTACTTATTTTTAAGGAAACATTATGATTAAAAGATTACTTTTATTGAATATTGGTATTGTATCAATTTGTTTTTCAATGTTGGGTATGGAACAACAAGGGGAAAATAACCTGGCATTAGTTCTCTTGAATGGAGCATCATGTGCAGGAAAAACTTCATTGGCAAAGGCATTGGTTAGTGCATTGAAAAAAGAGGGAAAAAACAATGTTGTGCATATGAGTTTTGATGATACTGTTAAAACAGAATCTATGTGGATTGAATCTTCTGGACGAAGTTTCATTCAACATTACGAACAAAAGAATCAAGCATCAATGCCTAAACAAACACAATTTTTATTCACGGTATTTCATCATCAGATTTTGGAAAGTATGAAAAAAGGGAATCTAGTAATTGCTGACCATTGTTTTATGCAATTTAAAGGGTTTTTAGATTTTTTAAATATGTTTGAAAATAAGCCTCAGAATATTGCACTTGTAAAAGTTTTTTGTTCATATGAAGCTGCACAAAAGCGATTTGAGGAAAGAAATCGATCGAGAGATATAGCTCAGCACAGAACGGAAAGATCTTTTGCTCAACATTATGATAAAGTTTCAAAAAATGGAAGATATAACGTGATATATGGCGATAAAGACCATGATTATGAGATAGATACAACTGACATTTCTCCCGAAGAAGGTGCAGAACAAATATTGTCACATTTAGTTGAAAATGGGAAATGTTCTTTTGATAATGCTTGTTCAAAAAATAATAGTCGCTATCGTCAAGCATTAAGTATGCAATACGGTGGCAGATCAATATATGGTTAGTTTTTTTAACGTGAGTCTGACAGGAAAAGATAATTCTGATGTGTCATTCTGAGCGCTCCTTGAGTGCGTAGGAATCCAGGTATAAGGTTTTTCCATTTTATTGACTGGATCACTACGGAACTTCGTTCCTCATGATGACATTCTGTTAAAATGGTGAATTTTGCTTGTAGAAATTTATATTGCTTAATTGAGCTCACGTTTTTTAGATTATAGTTTGCATGATACAATCTCTTTTTAAAATTATTTTATTAAATGATTTCAAAAAGAGATTGTATTTTTTTTATGTATTTTAGAAAAAGTTATGCAGCAGGTGCATTTGATCCTGAGCCAGGTGTTGAAGTGCCATTTTTCTTTTGAATTGATTCAAAGAATTCAGCATTTGTTTTGTGCTTTTTCATTTTATCAATCAAGAATTCCATGCCTTCAACAGTATTCATGGTTGCTAAGAATTTATGTAAAATCCATGCTTTATTAAGTTCATCAGGAGGTAAAAGTAGATCTTCTCGACGAGTACCAGAAATTAAAAGTTCAAATGCAGGGAATAAGCGTCGGTTAGAGAGCTTACGACTCATATGCATTTCCATGTTGCCTGTTCCTTTGAATTCTTCAAAGATAACTTCATCCATGCGAGAACCGGTTTCAATAAGTGCTGTTGCAATAATGGTTAATGAACCACCTTCTTCAGCATTACGAGCAGCACCAAAAAAACGTTTTGGACGTTGTAATGCATTTGCATCAATACCACCAGTAAGGATTTTACCCGATGCTGGTGCAGTGGTGTTATAAGCGCGGGCAAGGCGAGTTATAGAATCAAGTACAATAACAACATCTTTGCCGACTTCAACCATTCTTTTTGCTTTTTCAAGAACGAGTTCTGCAACTTGTACATGTCGTTCTGCAGATTCATCAAAGGTGGAGCTGATTACTTCTGCGTTTTGTCCTTTTATGGAACGGCGCATATCAGCAACTTCTTCAGGACGTTCGTCAATAAGAAGTACAATAAGATAAATTTCAGGATGATTAGCTAAAATGCTTTGGGTAATTTCTTTTAATAAGACTGTTTTACCAGCTTTTGGTGGTGCAACAATCAATCCGCGTTGGCCTTTACCAATTGGTGAAAAAATATCCATAAGGCGCGTTGAAATGAAAGTAGGATTTGCTTCTAAATTAAATTTTTTATCAGGATGAAGTGGTGTCAAACGATCAAAAAAGAGTCTGTCACCCAAGGTGGAAGGATCAACAAAATTAACTGAATCTATTTTGAGGAGTGCAAAATACTTTTCACCTTCTTTAGGCTTGCGTATCACACCAACAACGGTGTCGCCTGTTTTTAAACCAAATCTTCTGATTTGTGATGGTGAAACATAAATATCGTCGGGTCCAGAAACATAATCAAATTTTGCTGAGCGTAAAAACCCAAAACCATCAGGAAGTTTCTCTAAAACACCTTCCACGGCGAGTTCTTTGTCAGGATTTTCTTGGAGTTCTTTAATTTTTTGTATGAGCATGTCCTTAGACATTAAAGTTGCTCCAACAACTCCCAGCTTACGAGCATATTGATTTAAATCTGCAAGACTCATTTTAGTTAATTCTTGCGTAACCATATTTTTGGATCTCCTTGGATTGTAGCTATGAAAATATCATAAGATAGCGATAAAAAAACATATGATTGATGTTCTTTGCTATGAAAAAAATAGAAAAATTTAACGTAAAAAATTAACAATAACGATAACGAATTTATAAATAAAAAGTGTATATTTTTATTAAGTAATTTGTAGGAGAGTGTACTTAATAAAGAAAAATTTTATAGAATAACTAATTATATAAGCAAAGTAATTAATTATTAATAGCTTAATTATTTAATAGTAAAAATGAATCTTTTTATGCAACAATTTAATCTATGTATTTACTATTTTTATGGTAAGTAAGAGTGCTTTGGGAAACTTATTTACCGTCTTTATATAAAGATAACATAATGGGACTTGCAATGTAAATGGATGAATAAGTTCCAAAAATAATCCCCATTAAAAGCGCTAGAGATAAATCTCTGAGTGCTTCACCGCCCAAAATGAATAATGATAAAACAACCAATGCAGTAGAAAAACTGGTCAAAATAGTACGTCGTAACGTCTGATTTATACTCAGATTAACGATGTTATAGATTGAGGTGTTTTTCATCGTTTTTATGTTTTGGCGAATTTTATTAAATATTACAATAGTATCATTCACTGAATAACCGAGTACCACCAAAATGGCACTTACGATATTAACGGAAATTTCTTTATCGAGTAACAAAAAAACACCTAGAATCATTATGGCATCATGAAGAAGCGAAAGAACAGCACCAACACCAAAACTGATTGATAAGAATCGTAACCATATATATAAAAGCATTAAAATAAGGGCGAGAGTAATTGCATACACTGATTTCCAACGAAGGACTTCACCAACACCGCCACTAACGCTATCAATTTTCAAAATAGTAATTGCATTATCATGTAAGTCGTTTTGCAATGCTTTTAACATTGTTTGACCAAGGCCGTCAACATCAGTTGAAACTTCTTTAACACGTACTAATATTTCATTATTACTGAAGTCACGCATCACTGGATTATGCCAACCATGTTTTTCTAAAATGTCTTTTATGTTTGCATCAGAAGTATGTTTTGAAAAACGGAAAAGAAGTTGTGTCCCGCCGGTAAAATCAACACTATAACTAAATGCATAACCACGAGTTGCTACTCGATAAAAATATATGCCGGCAAAGCTAACACATAATACTATAGATAACAAAGCGCAAACAAAACGATATTTTAGAAAATCAATCATAAAACTCTCCAGGATACGACGAAGGTACATTCACCATCGCTGCCAATCTAGCACATTTTTAAATTCATTACTTGTCGTTAAAAAATAGTAGGCATTTTTCAGCTGTTATGAACGAGCATTAACAATCGAAACGTACCGTCTACCTTTGCGACCATAATGGAATTTAACAAATCCTGGATTTAAAGCAAATAAAGTATGATCTGAACCCATACCAACTAATTTTCCTGCATGAAAACGAGTTCCGCGTTGGCGAACGAGAATTTCTCCACCTGTTACTACTTGACCATCAAAGAGTTTCACTCCAAGACGTTTACTTTGGCTATCTCTGCCATTCTGGGTCGAACCACCCGATTTACTAGTTGCCATTCTAATCCTTTGTAAAAATAGCTTTGTTACTGTTTTTATCAGTAAAAAGCACAAAAAATAGGGGAATTAACTGATTTATGTATCTTTTTTACTTAAAAATACATATTTAGTATTGCAAAACTCCCTAAAAAGTCAAGGTTATTTCTAGTTGTTCAAGCTGATAATTTTAAGGTTAAGGCATGCAGTTTTTGTGTTAATTCTTGGAGGTCTTGTATTAGCTTAGCTTGTTTTTGTTCTTTTGCTGATGACATGGTTAGTTTTGCTGACCATCGCAACTTCTTTTTTCCTGTGAGTGTTGTAGGGCGGGTATAAGTTTGTTTTGAATATTTTTTCATTATTGCAATAATTTTTTCATCTTCAATGATTTTTTCTGCAAGCTCAAGTGGTGATTTGTTTTGTCTAGTCTTTCCGGAAACTAATCGTGATGTTGTGATTATAGTTGGATCTGCTTTAGCTTTTAAAAGTTTTTTAATAATTTTTTTCATATCTTCTGAAGGTTTTTCTTGTAAAACGGCTAGGTGTAAAGCAGTAAACCCATCGTTATTTGATATGCTGGGATTTGCACCTGCATTTAATAATGCTTGGATAACTTCTGGATTATTATTTTCTACGGCAAGTAGTAAGGCTGTATTGCCAAATTTGTTTTGTTGATTAATGAAGGTAATAAATTCATCGGGATTTAAAGTCTGGCGGGCTTTTTCAAGTAATGCATTGGTTATAGCAATATTATTGACTGCAAGATGTAAAGAAGAATTGCCGTTTCTGTTAACAAGAGTAATATTAGCTTCATTGTCTAAAAGATATTGTATAAAATCATTGCGTCCTTCGCTTATCATGAGATGTAAAATTGTTTGTCCTTTTTCATTTTGGATATTAAAGGTGCGTTTGGGAGTATTTTTAAAAAAATCTTCTAATAAGTGTTTTTGCATGTTTGCAGTTGTCTTTTTTATTAGTGGTAGATATTTTTTAAATTCATCGGCTGACATTGTATTAATTTCTTCTTCGGTTCTCTTACCAGTAATTTTTTGAGCGACTTTGAGCCAAGTGCTTTCAAGATTTTCTATGAGAGCATCTAATTCAGTGATATATGTTTCTTGTATTTGTTTTTTTAATTCTTCTAATTGAGTAGCTAAGGCTTCTTTTCTTTGCATAGACTTTAATTCAAAAAATAGAAAACCTGGTAAATAGAGTAAATAAACAAATAATATATTTTTTTTCATAGTTATATCCTTGATTTTTTAGAATAACTTTATTTAAAACTACTAAGTTAGTTATTCAAAAAGCAAGAATATGACTAAGTATGACAATAAGTTTATTCAACAGAATATTTTTTCTTCCAACAGGCAAGCGCAATAGGAAAATGTGGTAAAGCAAGACTTAATAATCCATGAGCATATTCTCTGATTTCCTGTTGAGCGCCCTGATGCATGCGTAAACGCATAAAATGCATAAGCGAATGAAGGTTGCAGGTAAAGATAAATTCAGTGTAAGTGCATAGTGGCAATAAACCGCGTGCTTGTTCGCGTGCAACGCCTTGTTCAAGTAAGAGTTCATATGCTTTGACTGCTTCATCAATGCTTTTTTTATAAGCATCGAGAACTAATTGGTTATTAAAAGCGCCTGTGGAACATTGTCTGTTTGTTGCATCTTGATAACGCCAGTGAGAGGGAACATAAAATTCTAAGGGAGCTTTTACATAACGATAACTAATTTCATTATATGAATTCATGCGATGACGCATCCATTGCCGTACAACAAAAAGTGGCGCTTTTATGCGAAAAGAAAACTGATTATGTTCAAAAGGGCTGGTGTGATCATGTTCGATCAAATACTTAATTAAGTTTTTGTCACGTTCGCTGACTGTTGTAGCAACTTTACCAAATGAAACTCGTGCTGCATTCACAATATCTAAATCCGATCCAGAAACACGAACTAAGGCAATTGAGCTGATGCCATCAGCAAGTGGATCAAGAGATAAGATTGCTTTTTCTTGTTCAGATGAAACATGTTCTAACATTTGTTATAGTCCTTTCAGCGTTTTGATCTTTTTTTAGTGTATCGTAATTTTTTGATAATAAGAATAGTAATTTTTCAACAGTAAAAATAAAATTCTTATTAGAAATAACTATTGAATTTTAATTTATAAATATGGTATTATTAAATATAAATAATCATTATACAGGAGAAAAAATGAAGAAATTAGTATATTTAAAGGTATTTGTTGTGTTAGCGATTGTTGGGTCTACGAGTAATGCAGAGCAGAGTATTCAAGATTTTAAACCAATTGTATTGAAACAATTGAGTGCTATAAAACAAGCTTTAAACACATTAAATGGCGTAAATCGTGTTCAGATACAAAAGAATTTTGCCGATGTTATAGATAAAGCAACTAGTTCAATAAATGATGCATTTGCTGATACTAATAATAGTGCAAAATTTAAAACAGCTCTTGATGCAGTACAGATTTTACAAAATGATTGGGTTAATCTTTATCAAACAGATCCTGCTGCTGTTAGTAAGACAACTTTTGAATTTAAGATTGCTACCGCAAAAGTACAAAATACTCTTTCGCAGGCATATGCATTTGTTATGATAAAAAATGGTTTAGATAAACTCTTATATGATGCCTTTGCTGTTGTTCGGTAAGTAAACACTAACAATAATTAAATTTATTTTTATAGATAAAAGTGCCTTTTGTTTTAAACAGGGGCACTTTATTTTTGCTGTTTAAAGTTTATTTCGTATGACAGAAAACCCCAGGGTTTTAAACCTGGGGATGAATGTCATCAAATGCGCGAGCGAAGCAAAAATGTAAATTTTTGCGAAGTGAGGTTAGTTTTGTCATACTAATTGACATGACAAAGAAATATTGGCACGGAGCGCATACAACTCATAGGCATATGTATCATATAGTTTGGTTACCTAAATATAGAAAAAAAGTATTAGAAGGCAAAGTTAAGAGCAGGTTAGAAGAACTTTTGCGAGAATGTGCGGAAATTAATGCATGGGAAATTCAAGAACTAAATATTCAGATAGACCATGTGCATCTTGTAATACAATTACCACCAAGTGTGAGTGTGAGCAAGGCCGTTCAATTACTCAAGGGAATTTCAAGTAAAATGCTCAGAGCTGAATTACCTGAAATAAAGAAATTTTTGTGGGGTAACGATTTTTGGGCAGATGGATATTTCTCTGAAACATTTGGACAATGTTCAGAAGAGACAATTCTCAATTATGTTAGAAATCAATAAAAAGCTTTCATCTCGTGCTTCTAAATCCACGGCTTTTAAGCCGTGTGTTGTTTAATCGAATTTAATATTTTCATAATTTTACGATAAGCTCTTATGCCAATAGTCTTTACGTGGAATAACAAAAAATTTTATAATTATAGAGTAAAAAAAGAGAGGGTAAGATATGAAAATTACTTTTATGATAATTACACCAATAATTTTAATAACCATTTTTTTATTTTCAGCAGAGCTTTTTTCTATGGGAAAAGAACAAAATTGTCTTCTAACTAGGTTAACCAGATCTAAGAGTTGCCCAGAATTCAAAGATATAGTGACCAATGAAAAAGAAATTGAAGAAAATTTTGAAGATGAGCTTTGGCAATCGATTGCATTTTTATCACAAAGAGTCGATGACCTTGAAAAGCAACAAAGCGACATGTTTCATTATGAGAAACAAACTCGACAATTAATTTTGGGAGTTTTAACTAAAGTTAATATTTTATCTGAAAATGCTATTGCATTGCAAGGGTATTATATTGATTTTCAAAAAGCTACTTTACAGAAAGAAAAAAAACGGGAACAGATATTAAAAAAGAAAAAATTTAATTCAATGTCTCCGGTGAATTCATTGCCTTTCCCTGAAGAAGCATCAATTACTAAAGAAAGACCTAACGATGAAAATAATCTTCCTACTTAGTGACTTCTTGCCAATTGTTGCCAAATCGCGTTGTCACTTTTAAAGGCACGCTCCAAGTAACAATATTTTCAAGAACATCCTTTACGATTTTTTCAGTTTCATCTTTTTGTGCAATAGGCACCGAGATAATCAACTCATCGTGAATTTGTAGGACAAGCTTTGCATCTAACTTTTTTTCTGTAAAAATGTTGTGCAGTGAAATCATGCCACGTTTCATTATTTCTGCAGCGGTACCTTGTGCTTTGGTATTAATAGCAATGCGACACCCTGCATCATAGAGCATTTTATTTTTTTCATAAATAGCGGGCACATATCTTTTTCTTCCATAAAGGGTCGTAACATACCCATCTTTTTTGGTTTCTTCAATGATCTTTTCCATCCAGGTTGATACGGCGGGATATTGTGCAAAATATTTTTCAATATATGTTTTTGCTTCTTTGAATGAAATGCCCAAATCTTGTGATAATCCATAAGGAGTGAGGCCATATAAAATACTAAAATTAATTCGTTTGCCAATTTGGCGTTGTTCATGGGTGACATTTTCAAGGGCAACATCAAAAATCTTTGCGGCTGTTTTTGCATGAATATCTTGATCATGTAAAAAAGCATCAATCAATTGTTGGTCTTGAGAAAGTTGTGCCAAAACGCGTAGTTCAATTTGTGAGTAGTCAGCAGAAAGAAAAACATGTCCTTGTGCGGGTTTGAAAGCTGAACGAATGTGTATTTCATAAGGGGATTCTGTGGGGATATTTTGTAAATTTGGATCTGAACTAGAAAGTCTGCCCGTTGCAACACCTGTTTGACTAAAATTAGTATGAATTTTACCTGTTTGCGGATTTATATAGGTTGGTAAGGCATCAATATAGGTGCTTTTTAATTTATATAATTCGCGATATTGTAATAATAATTTTGGCACAGGATGTATTTTTGCAAGTTCTTGTAATACTTCAACATCAGTCGAATAACCAGTTCTTTTTGAACTTTTCTTTTGTGTTGGCAGTTTAAGTTCGTAAAACAAAAGTTGTTCAACTTGTTTGGGTGAATTCAAATTTATTTCTTTGAATTGTTCGCCACTTAAATCAACAATAGTATTACGTACGATTTCTAAATCTTTGATGACTGTTGTATCAAGTTTTTTTAGAATTTCTGTATCAAGATAGATACCTTCTGCTTCCATAGCAAAAAGAACATTAATGAGGGGCAATTCAATATCATAATAGAGTTGCTCCATACCTTGTTCTTTTAGTTCTTTTTGCAAAATAGGCACTAATTGCATTGTTTGATGAGCATCAGCAGCACCATATTCCGTTGCAAGATTAAGAGGTACTTGTGAAAAATCTTTTAATTTTTTTTCAGTGACAACTTCTTGAAAACTAAACATTGGCTCATCCAAATAAAGTTCTGATAAGGCTTTGAGGTTAATTCTTTGCCAGTCTTTAGTTACCAGTTGTGCAGCGACTAAGGTATCAAAAACAAGATTATTAACACCTTGTTTATAGTGCCATAAAGCAAGTTCATCAAATTTGGCATGGTGCATAATTTTTTTTATGGTTGGATCAAGTAAGAGGGGAGAAAGCGCTGTTAACACTTCTTGCCGAGTGAGTTGTGGTTCAATGGTGATATGCCCAAAAGGAATATAATAAGCAGTTCCTTTTTCAACACAAAGGCATATGCCAATAAGCGTGTTATCTAATGGTTTTAAGCCATTTAATTCAGTATCAAGCGCAACAACTTTTTTTGTTTTTATTTCATCACACACTTCTTTGAGTTGTTCTAATGTTGTTATTGTTTTGAATAAATACCCTTTTGATTTTGATAAAAATTCTTTTTCTTGCGTTTTTTGTGATGCATTTTTTGCGATTTCTTCAAGTAATGACTTAAAATTAAGTTCTTTGAATAATGGTGCTGCATTTGACCATTGTTTTTCAAAAAACTCTAATGCATTTTTTGGGCATTTGAGGTCATAATAGTGCAGTTTAAATAATTTTTCGCTCAAAAATGCATTCTCTTTATTTTCTTCTAACAATTTTCGCGTACGTTCTTTTGCTACTTTTTCAAGATTGGCATAAAGATCTTCAAGTGAGTCGAATTGTTGGACTAAATCGGTTGCTGATTTCTCACCAACACCTTTTACTCCCGGTATGTTATCAGAGGTATCCCCAACCAAAGAAAAATAAAAAGGTAATTTTGAAACAGGGAATCCTTTATTTTTTTGGAAAGAATCAGCGGTGATAAAAACATCTTTAAAAGAATCATAAATGGTGATGTGTTCATCAAGAGTTTGTGCCATATCTTTATCAGAGGTTAAGATAATTACCTTATCACCTTGTTTGGCATAATCTTGTGCAAGAGAATAGAGCAAGTCATCAGCTTCTATGCCGGTTTGTTCTATTTGTTTCAGACCTATTAACTCAGCGAATTGTTGAATATACTGTTTTTGTTCAAAAAGATCACTTGGTGGGGCTTGACGCGTTGCTTTATACGCAGGAAAGAGTTCATGGCGAACCGTTTTTCCTTTGCTGTCCCATACAAGAGCAATGTGTTCAGGTTGGAAGGTGGTAATAATTTTTTTTATCATTCTGCAAAAACTATAAACCGCTTGTACAGGAATTCCTTGAGGTGTGTGCAAGGGGCGCAATCCATAATAAGCACGATATAAAAATCCTGATCCATCAATGAGAATAATTGCTTTATTTGTTTCTGGTTTTGCCACGCGAAAGTCCTTTTTTGTATGTCCTAAAAAGAGTATACTTAAGAATAGTGCAGATAGGGTTAGGAAACAACTTGATTTTTTTTGATTCATAGAATAAGTATAAAGCTTTATGCTCAAAAAGCAAAATCATAAAAGCAAAAAATCTCTAATATAAAAATAAAAAAACTGTTTGTCTTAGTGTTTTAACGGAAAAAAATCATCATGTTAATAAGTATACTAGTGCTTTTTCTGTGGAGTTCTTTTGTTTATGCAATGGAAGAACGAATTTGTCCTCTTCCAAAAAAAAGTGAAATGAAAAAATATCTCGATAAAGCACCAGTTTTTTCAGCCCAACAGTACGTATTTTCTGAAAAACTTGATGATATAGTTTCAACCGCAAAAATTATGGATATTTTGCAATCTAATCGTATTGAAGATCTTGTTACTTTTAAGACAGTTGATGAACAAAGTATTACTGCTTTAAAAAAAGTTTGTTATCAGTCAAAATTTTTGGAAGCATTTATTAATTTCTCTCAAGAGCAAGGCGACACTCAATCTCGAAAGCAAGACGACATTCAATTAAAAGAATTAGATTATGCAACTATGCATAATGTTCTTTATCTTTGTGCGCTTACGATGCAAAAAGAGCATATTCAAAAAAGAATGTTAGAGCGTTTATCGCTGGAAGAATCTGCTCAAATATGGGCTTACAGTGATTATTTTGGTATTGATAAAAAACCATTTGTTCCTCAATATACACGTTATCTAATGAGTGAAGATGGTGTAAAAGATATAAAAAATGGTGAATTGAAGTTGTTGGGAGATACTACTTTACAAGATTCAGTTGAATTATGTTCTGAAGAATTAAAAAGATATCCTCCGGGTTTGTTATGCTACGTGAAGGGTAGAGCTAAATCGTTTTTTGTAAATAAATATTTATATAGTTGTTCTAATTTTGAAGAACCTGTTGGCAATATTTTAATCAATAATGCACAATCAGCAAAACTTACTTTTAATAGAGAGCATTCACATCTTAGAATGTGGGATTTGAAAACGAATAAATTGTTATATTTGGTTAAACAAAGAAATCATACACTGCTTGGTGTATGTATGGGTTGTGATGATGCACTTATTATTACGTTATCTAATCACAATGGACAATCGCATATTACGCTTTTTGACGCACAAACGGGTGAAAAAATTAATACCGTCGCGTTACAAAAAATACAAAATGAAACGGTAAGAGGAATTTCATATCATCCTGGCGGTATTGTCATTCATAGAATAAATGACCTAAGTAATCAATATTATGCTTTCAATTTTTTAGAATCTATAAATGAAAATTATAGTAATTTTTTGCAAAAAGCTTCAGGTAAGGTTTGTTTTTTACATCATCTTCTTGAACAAAAGGCAAAACAAAAAAATAAAAATAAAGTATTGGATCAATATATTAATGAAATATTTCAAAAGTGTAATAGTGATGAAATAGGGTTAATTCATTCTTTATGGGCGCCAGTATGGCTATGTCAACCTAATGAACTTTTAGACCGCATTGAATACGATATTCAAGAATTCAAAAATAATTCAGTAGCTAATTTAATGGAAGGTGCAGGTTCAGTGCTAAAAAAAACTTTCATGAAGGATTTGGGTGGAGCTGTGATTACTCCTGTTATTGGGATAATGGCAGCAAAATTTACAATGAATTTTTTGAAATCGCAAGGGTATTCAGATAATGTAATAGATACAGTAGGTGCATCAGGAGCGATTGGAAGTTCACTTCTCCACTTCTTGTGGCTAGATAAAAAAACAGCTTGGAAGGCAGGGGCCTATTTTTGGGTGTTTTTTGAATTGACAACTAAGCCTGATGTTGGTTTTAAAAGAGGAATGTATCCTTTGGCCGCTATTGATTTAGGGGCAACATTGTTAAAAAATAGTTGGATTGCTTATGATAAATATTCTTTCAAACGCGCACCAGGTTTATTAAAAACAGCTTTGAAATATGCAAAAATTTCTACTTTTTTTACGTATGCGGCCATTTCGCGTCCAGATTTGATTACCAATCATCCTTATATAAGTTCAGCATTAGGATTAGTTTTTATGCGAAAATGGATGAAACAACATTACCAAATTCCTTCAATAGGTTTTTATAAAAAAACAGATAAATTTGGGTTTATGTGGTCAGGAAAAAAATTAACATCTAACGGAAAAAAATCATCATGTTAATAAGTATACTAGTGCTTTTTCTATGGAGTTCTTTTGTTTGTGCAATGGAAGAACAAACTTTTTTATCCTCTCAAATAGATGAAATGGATGATTCTAATGGAGTATTATCTTTTGCTGTAGAAAAATTTAAATCTTTTCAAGAGCTTGATGGTATAGTTGCAAATGCGGGACTAACTGATTTTTTTAGGCCGCATGACTCATTGAATGTTACTTGGAGTCTTGAAGGAAATCGTTTAAGAAGAATATTTGATAGGATTACCTTTAACACCGTTGATAAAAAAAGTATTACTGTTCCCAAAAAAATTTGTTTGCGGTCGAAATTTTTGGAAGCACTTATTAATTTTCCTCGAGAGCAAGACGACATTCAATTAAAAAAATTAGATTATGCTACCCTGCATAACCTAATTTCCATTTGTTATATTACAAATCAAAAAAAGTGTGTTCAAAAAAGAATATTAGAGCGTTTATCGCTGGAAGAATCTGCTCAAATATGGGGTGATAGTGATTATTTTATCATTGAAAAAGCACCATTTATTCCTCAATATACCCGTTATTTAATGAGTAAAGATGGTGAGAAAGATATAAAAAAGGGTGAATTGAAGTTATTAGGTGATAATTTGGAGAATTCGATTGAATGCTGCCAAGAAGAATTAAGAAAGTATCCTCCTAGTTTTCCACAATTTATGGCCGGTATTTTAAAAAAATCTTCATTAACTAGTAAAGCACAATTTTCAAAAACTGTTCCTTGGACTGTTTTGCATCCAGCTGGTGAACTTTCATCAAGCATATTTACTGTTTTTGAGTATAATATTGGAATATATAATGAATTAAATAATCAATTGCAGCTTAAGCGACTCAGCCATAAAATAAAAAAAGTTATAACAGTGCTTGATGATAATCAAGTTGTTCTTCTTTTTGAAGATGGCATAGGAATTTATGATTTAAAAAATAATGTGCTTAAATCATTTATTTCTGATGGCAAAGAAATTTTTTTTAATTCTTCAAAAACAAAAGCAAAAATTATGTACGATGAGCCACGGCTCAGATTACCACCCATTATTAATTTTTCCCCTGAGCAAGAAGAGAATTATAATTTTTTTAAGATTGAAATCGGCGGAAATTACATTAATATATATCGACATAGAAGAATTGAATATGAGACTTATGCATGTCATCGTGCTTCAAGTAAGGTAAAAAAAGCAATTTTAGTAGAAGAAAAATCAGGTAATATTAAAAAGAATAAAATTGTTTATAGTCAGGAAGGTGCTGAAAGTAGTCAAAGCGCTGTTCTCAAGATTGTTGCCGTTCGTGGTGATGATACTATTAATTGTAATCATGCAAAACCTATTGATGATTTTTTAATTAATAAAGCAGAATCGATTGTTGTAACGTTCAATAAAGAACATTCACATATTAAAGTATGGGATTTAGAAACGGGAACATTACTTAACACCTTAAAACAAAGAAATCATACATTGCTTGATCTTTGTATAAGTCCTGATGACACAAAAATTGTTACGCTATCAAACAATAACGGACAATCGCATGTTACCCTTTTTGATATGCAGACTGGTGAAAAAATTAACACATTTTCATTACCAAAAATGGAAAATGGAAAAGTAGGAATCTCATATCTTTGCGATAAAATTACCATTACATCTAATGGATCATTGGCTATTTATACACTCTTTGATAGAGAAAATATCGATGAAAAGTATATTGAACTTTTGGAACAAGGCACGGGAAAAACGTGCTTTTTACATCATCTGCTCGAACAAAGAAAAAAACAAAATGTTCTAAATGTTCACTTAGATCAACAAATGTATGAATTATATAAAACTTGTGATGAACATGAAAAAAAATTAACCAATTTTTTTTGGGATACGCAAGAATGGTCATATGATCATGATAGTTTTATGGCAAAGGTAAAACATGGTCTCCAGATGGTCAAAAATAATCCTACTTTGGTAAGTTTTATGAACGACGCTACTGCAGTAACAAAAAAAACTTTTACTAATAATTTTACTTATGTTTCGCTATTTCCCTTTATATCCACTGTTTTATTAGGCTTAGTAATGAAGTCAAATTATATAGAAAGGAGTGGTATTGCCGTGCATCTAGGTGCATTTGGCGGTGCCTCTTTACCAATTTTTGTTGGTATGCGCTTTAATGATAAAAAAAAAATTATAAATAATTTTTATTATTGGTATCCATTTTTAATTTTGTTAACCGGTACTGATTGTAGCTTAAAGGAATTGAGCGGTTTTTTTGCCATTGATTTGGGAGTTACTTTGTTTAAAAATAGCTGGCTTGCTTATGATAAATATTCTTTTAAAAAAGCACCGTTATTGTTTAAAGTGATGATGAAAAATCCTAAAATTACGAGTTATTTTTCCTATGCAACTGATGTGCGTAGAGATTTACTTGTAGATAATTCTGGGGTGAATTTAGTTTTAGGATTATCTTTTATGTATAAATTGATACAGCCTTGGTATTCATTACCTTTTGCCAAAGAAGTACGGTGGTAAAGTTTATTGCTGGATCATTTGAAAAAATAAAGAGAAAAATAAAATGGATTTTTTGCAGAGAAGGTAACTAGGCAAAAAAAACATATTCATTACACTAAGAATATGTTTATACAAGTCAGACTTCTAAAGGGTTTTCAAGAGCCTTTATTATATTCAGTTCCCGAACAATGGCACGAACAAACAAAGCTTGGTGCCTTTGTGCAAGTGCCGTTGCGCAATCGTATGTGTTCAGCACTTATTGAACAAATTTTTGATCAGAAACCGATAACATCTTTTGCATTAAAACCATTACATGCCATAGAAACTATTCCTGATGATACTTCTTATTTTTCATTTATTGCGCATGTTGCCGCTTATTATCAAATTGATCAACTGCACTTGCTTAAACGCATTCGTCAATTTTTGCTTACAAAAGAATCAATTGAACCATTAGAATTATGTTTGCCATTTGAACAACAAGAGAAAAAAAATACGATATTAACAGAAGAACAAGCAGCCGTTTGTGATTTTTTGCTTCCGCATATTAAAAAACCAATATTCACGCCAATAGTGCTACACGGAGTAACAGGATCGGGAAAAACGGAAATTTATAAACGATTGATTGAAATTGCTTTTAAAGAACAAAAAACTATTTTATTGCTGTTGCCTGAAGTGACTTTAGCGGTGCAATTTATGCTGTTGCTACAACAACAACTTGATCATGAGATTCCTATCCTGACTTTTCATTCGGCAACAAGTCAGAAAGAAAAAAAACGTGTATGGCAATTACTGCTTGCGCAAAAGCCATGCTTGATCATCGGTGTGCATTTACCGATTTTATTACCCATTGCCAACCTTGGGTTAATTATCATTGATGAAGAGCATGATACAGGGTATCAAGAAAAAAAACATCCAAAAATAAATAGTAAAGAAGTTGCTTTATTGCGAGCGCAGCAGATAGGCATTCCTATTGTACTTGGTTCTGCAACACCATCTTTGTCATCGCTTTATAATGTGAAAAAAAGAGGATGGCATTTTTTTCAATTAAAAAAACGTTTTAGTGGGGCATTTCCAACGGTTAATCTTGTATCCTTGATTGATAAAAAAAAGAGAAAGCGATCATTTTGGATCAGTAAAGAATTAGAGGATGCGATTATTGATCGTATGCACAAAAAAGAACAAACGATTCTTTTTTTAAATCGTCGTGGTTTTAGTTTTTTTATGCAATGTAAATCATGTAGTTTTATTTTTTCTTGTAAAAATTGTTCCGTGAGTTTGACCTTGCATGAGGATCATCGATTGACCTGCCACTATTGTGGTTTTTTTATGATGCAGCCAACATCATGTTCTGGTTGTAAAGCTGGTGAAAAAGAATTACTAAAAAAAGGGATTGGCACTCAACAATTGGTTTCTGTTTTACAAACTATGTTTCCTCGTGCTCGTATTGCTCGTGCTGATATGGATGCAACGGTTAATAAAAAAGTTTGGCAACAAACAATGCTCGATTTTCAACAAGGCAACATTGATATTTTAGTTGGCACGCAAACAATCACTAAAGGATATCACTTCCCTCGTGTTACGCTTGTTGGGGTAATTTGGGCAGATCTTGCTATTCATTTTCCCATGTATAATGCGTCAGAAATGGCATTACAGCAACTTATTCAAGTTGCAGGTCGTGCAGGCAGGCAGAGTGAAAAAAGTCTTGTCATTGTGCAAACGATGGTTGAGCATTCGATTTTTGATTATATGCATGAGGTTGATTATCTTTCTTATTATACGCAAGAACTTGAATTGCGCACTGCATTGCACTATCCGCCTCTTGTTCGTTTGGTTGAAATTGAGCTTAAGCACAGTGATGAAGTTGTGCTTGAGCAGGAAGCAGCATTGTTTGTGCGTGTCATACGTAAGATGATTCAGGATAATGAGCTTGAAGTTATTGTGTTGGGTCCTGCAAAACCACCTGTGCATAAAATTAAAAATTGGCATTCACGAAAATTGTATTTAAAAAGTGCGCAGATGCAGGAGCTACAACTTTTGTTTCAAGCCGTTGATAAAAGTAACTATCAAAGCAGTATTTTTTTTACGCCAAACCCATTGTGTTAATGGTCTTTATTCATGTACGGCATAATTACAAAGGGCGAAGGTCAATTTGGTGCCAAGAATTTTTTGTAGTATGCCATCAAGCATAAATTTTCGTTGTGGAGAAAAATAACTATCAAGATCGTGTCGGTTATCAATAATGCTTTCAGCTGCATAATTGCCAAGGGCTGAAGCCCACGGTAAGCCTGCTGCACCACTGATGAAATAGAGATTTGGATTGGTGATATCATAACCGGCGATGGGCATAACATCCTTTGTTAAACCAATCAGTCCAGGCCAAAAATAATCGAGATGTATGTTTATTTGAGGGAACTTCTTTTTAAAATAAGTCGTTAATTTTTCTACAACCGCATAATTGTGATGATTTTCTTGTGTTGCATACGTGTAGAGAAGATTGGATCCACCCAGCAAAAGTCTATTATCACCCGTAATACGATAATAAGAATAAATAAGATCAGTATCCCACACCATTAAATTACGTTGGGGAAATATTTGTTGAACTTCTTTATCGGTTAATGGTGCTGACATCATGAGAAATGTTTGTGCGTGATATATTTGATGAGTCAGTTTATTAAGTTCTGGTAAAAATCGATCGATGCATACAATGACTTTTTCTGCTTTTACGGCGGAATATACCGTTTCAACACCATTTTTGAGAAGTTTAGTTACGGGAGTTTCTTCAAAAATTTTCACCCCTTGTTCTTGCAATACTTTTTTCATTTCTTGGCAATATAAAAAGGCATTAATGCCAAAAGTATCAGGGTAACAAACACCGCCATAATAGTCTGATGAGCCAAGAATTTTTGGTAATTGATCTTGGGCAAAAAGAGAACTTTTATAACCAATTTTCAGGCGACTTTCATGTTCTCGTTGAATGCGATAGGGAAAAGCTGATGAGTTATTTGCAATAACTAAGGTATCTTGCATCTGATAATCGCATTTGAGTGAATAATCTTCTATGTTTTTTTTAATATGATCAACACCAGAAACAACAAATTGCCACAATGTTGTTGCACTTTCAAGGCCATAAATATCGATTAAATTGCTGAGTGAAAGTTCTGAGTCTGGGGTGATAAAACCTGAGCTTTTTCCTGAGGCGCCGGCACCGCAATAATTTTTTTCTAGTAAGGCAACAGAATAACCTTTTGCGTGAAAACGTTGTGCGGTAGTTAATCCTGCCATGCCACCACCAACAACAAGAACATCAACCGATAAAGGTTCTCGCAATGGTTTTACCGTTGCAAGATTGAGATACCAAAAAACTTCATCTTGGGGATATTGTTTATACATATATCACGTATTATTTGGATTGTTTTTATAACCTTCAAGTAAGTTATACAGTTCAGGGTGAATTTCTTTATATGTTGTAACAAATTTAATGGGCGTCTGAGGTTTTTTTCTGCTAAAAAAATTATAGAAGGGCTTATTGATTTTTGCTCCCTTTTTGAGTAAAAAATCAATCGTTTCTAATTCACTTTCATTTTTTTGATAGAGACTTAATAGCATGCCGAATAATGAAGCTTTAACCGTTTCGCCTTTTATGATGGTAGAAATTTCTGTATTGGGATCAATTCCTCTTTCTATCATTTTTTTTATTATTTCAAAATAGAGAGGGTCCATTTTTGTTTTATATAATTTGATATTGTTTGTATCAAGAGTAAGTTCTGAACTTTCTAATAATTCTAGAGCAGATTGCGGTGAAAAACTCAATGCGTACATAAAAGGAGTTGCATCTTCATAATTGAGATATTGCGATTGGGAGGGTATTCTGCTTGGCAAATTAATATCAGCGCCATTAATTATTAAAGTATCTACTATATCGGGTAGGTTATAGTGAATAGCAAAAGCTAATAAATTCATATTTTTTATAAAAAAATTAGGATTAATACCAGCATTAAGTATGAAGTTCATTGCATTACGCAATGACGCTTTTTGATGAAAGGGTTGATTTGCAATTTGGTTTAAGTAAAACAGTACATTATTGATAGTGCCAAGAACGGATTTGTCATCGGAGATTTCCAGAGGTGCCTCTTTATCATTAATTTGGTGATAATAGTGTATATTCTTAAATAGCTTTTGGATGATTTTTTGTTTTGTAGAATCCTGTTTAAGCGTTTCATAAAAATTAACCTTATTGCTTTTTGCAATACCTGTTAGATCTTTTATTGTTTGATAAAAAGTTTTTGAATCTTGAATTGAATCAGGAATTGTGTCTAAAATTATAGCTTCAGTTAATTCCCAAGGGAGCCGAGGCTCAGCTTTGACCGTTTCTTTTTCTTTTTTTCTTTTCTCTTTTGCTTCACGTCTTTGTTGTTCTATTTTTTGTATAAATTCTAAGTTTTCTTTTTGCTTCTTTTGTTTTAAGTCTGCCTCTGCTTTTTCTTTTTCTAGTTTTTCTTTATTTTGTCGCTGTATTTTTTGTGTTTTTTCTTGATAAGCTTGCAATGCTTTTTTCTTTTCTTGTTTTCTTTTTATTGTTGCTTCTTGGAGTAACTTTTCTCGTGCTGCTAATTTTGTTTCAAGTTCACCTAATCCTTTTATTGGTTCTTGAAGTTTCTCTTTTTCTTTTAAGGCACATGCTTTTTCTGCTTTTTTTATGCTTAGTTCTTCGAGTTTATCATGTAATTGATCAAGAGCATTGGTGAGTTCTGCTAAGGTTTTTTGTAATAGAGGAGCAGATTGCATGGCGAATGTTGTATGGCTAACAAAAATAATTAAAAGAAAAAAAATAGTTGGTATCGTGAGTAGTTTTTTAATATTCATTAGGCATCCCACATAATGATTAAGGCGATATGCCATAATCATAAGAAAGATGATTGTTTTCTTGCAATAGTTTTATTTCTTCATTTTTGGTAAAAACTTTGTGCTGTACTTAATCCTGCCATGCCGCCACCGGCAACAAGAACATCAATTGATAAAGATTTGCGCAATGGTTTTACCGTTTCAAGGTTGAGATACCAAAAAACTTTGTCTCGAGCGAAAATTTTATTCATATTATATGTTCTTTGGATTATTTTTATAGCTTTCAATTAGGTCATAAAGTTCAGGAAATTCTTCTCTTTGTTTTTTAGCAAATTCAAGTGGAGTGTAAGTTTTATTAAAATTAACATCATGATATTCTTGATTAATTTTTGCCCCCTGATCAAGTAAAAATTTAATAATTTCAAGATCATAAGTTCCGTTATTGAATAATAAAATACCAAATAAAGAGGTTTTACACGCAATCATATATTTTCTTACATATGTTGTAATTTGTGCATTTGGATTAATTCCTTTTTCTACTAATGTTTTAATTATATCCTTAATGGCGGGACAAAATATTATTTCGAAGGTTGGAAAGGCATGTATAATATTTTCACTGATAAGATCAATATTGAGATTTGGATTTTGTAATAATATACGTGCAGATTCAGGTGAGTTACTCAATGCCAGTATAAAAGGTAATTGATTATAATTTTTATTTAAGTGAGATTCATGGAGTTTTTCATGTCCTCTATAATTACCATTTTTTAAATTTACATCAGCGCCATTGTTAGTTAAATATTTAACGATATCACATTGATTGTTTTTAATTGCTATGTGTAATAAGTTATTTTCGTTTATAAAAAAGTTAGGGTTAACGCCTGCATCAATTAATGTTATTATTCCTTTATTAGTTATATAGGATTTTAATTTGTATATAACATTATTAATGACTTCCAATACGGTTGGATATTTTTTTGAACGAGTTACACAATGACTTGCACGAGGAAATACTTTAAGAATTTCTGATAAAGGTATGGTGTTGAATAATCTTTTTATTATTTCTTTTTTTACATATTCACTTTGAAGAATTTCATAATATTTTTTTTGTGATCTTGCAATATTTCGTAATGTTTTGATTGAATTGACGAAGGTTGTTTGATCGGTAATTGTTTCAGGAATAGCAGCTAAAATAATTTTTTCCATAATTTCATTGGGTAATTCGGGTATCTCAAAGGTTTCATTTTCATTTGACTTCTTAATCATTTTTGATAGCAAACGATTCACTTTTAATAAATCATTTTCTGATAGTGAAGGTAGTGACAATTTATTGTCGAGAAGAGCTTCTAAAGAAATTTTGAAATCTTTTTCTGTCGGTGCTGGTGGCATAGAAGGTCGATACAATGCATTTTTTGGTTTTTTAAATATTGAAGGGCATATCGGCAATTCATGATATGTTATTTCACAGTGTAATAATAAGGCATCTTTATCTGACATTTTTGGCAATGTTGGAGTAGGTTTTGGGGTAGAAGGTTGATAGACGCTTTTAAATACTGCAGGACATGAAGGCAGTTTATTATTGGGTTCGAATAGTTCTGGCAAAGATTCTTGTTGTAATTTTTTAATAAAAGAATGATCTGTATCAGTATAAAAAGTTAACGGATTAGATTTAGTAAGCTTGTTTTGCCAAGATATATCGGGATGATCATTCATACAAAACAAAGAAAAGTTCAAAAGCAAAAACGCACTAATGATAATTTTTTTTGGCAATGATTCGTTATTATTCATATATTTTTCCCTAATATTTTCCCTAATGTATTTTTTTGAAAATGTATGTTATGCAGTATAAAATTGTGAGATTAATCCAAGAGGAATATGATGTGGTAAAACAAATCGCGCTTGTTCAGAAAGTTTTTGTGCATCAAGAACAACTAAAAAGGAGTTGTTTGCATTGCTATCAAAAATGACTGAAAGAATTACCCCATCATCTTCTTGTGTGCCTTGTGGGCGCGCTACAAAGACAGGAGCGCTTGCATAACATCCTTGCTCGGTCCAAATGCAATGTTCACCAGTTTTTGTGTTGATTTTAATAAGATGGTACGGGAATGCATCTTTTAGATGAGCTCCTAATCCATAAACAAAGGTATAGTCTTTCATGGCATAGGTCGTATTAATAGTAGGAAATTCTATGCTGTGTTCGGTTACTTGTTTTTGAGTGACGATTTTTTTGTTGAGATCAATTTCAAGTCGATGCACATACGATGAAGAAAACTCTTTTTGTTTATTGAAATTTCGTAATGCTTCTAGGGTTGTGCAAGCAATAATCGATGCATCTTCATGAACAATAAGATCAAGTTTGATAGTGTTAGTATCTTCAAAAGCATTTATGGTATTAAACATGAAGAGTGAATCAGTGTTGAATGTATCAACAAGTTCACCAGAATGTTTGTTGATTACGATGAGCTTTGTGCCTAATTTTGGTTTCCAAGTGACGCTTTCAACAAAAGCACCAGCTGCTAATACTAAATCAAATGGATTAACGACAAAAGGAATTTCAACTAATATGATATAGTTTTGAGTCATGCCAAAACTGCGCATATAAGAAGGATTTTTTACCGGAATTGAGCTAATAAGCGTTCTTTTCTTTTCGCCATTTTTAATTTTATAAATATGATAGTTACTGTTGCTAGCAAATTCAATCATATAATTGAACCATTCATGTGTTATGGGATCATATTGAAATTGTGCAGTAGTAAGGTGACCTTCTAGATTGTCATCAAATTGTAGTAATTGAGTTGTTGCAAGAGTCTTAGGATCAAAGGCAACGTGCAAAGGTGTTTCAGTAAGCGCTATAAAAGTGTCATGTAATTTTGTTAATGAAATAGTTCCGTTATCATAAGGATCATTATTGCTATTCATAGCACCGGCCAAACGGGAAAAAAAGCTCTTTGGTTTTTCTGTGCTCATATTACTATCGAATTTACCATTTTTTATGCTTCGTTTATAATAATCACTTTCTAAAAATTTATTATGATATTCAAGAGCTCCATTTTGAATATGAAATGCGTGAAGCATGGCAAAGCCATTGAACCAATACTTAACATTACTGGTACCAAGTTCAAATTGAGCAGGTCCAGTGCCAAGAAGATCGCCTTGTAGCCATGAAGGCAGTTTTCCTTTGCATGCTAAAGCAATTTTTGGACATTCTTGTGTTAAAGAAGTGAAACCAGCTCTTTTATTCCCAATAAATGATGTTGGCAACTCTTGTTTTTGAGTAGAATGATTTTCAGTTTCTTGTAGTGCTGAAAGAGAATCAGAAGGATTTTGTACGAATGAGAAATAGCAACTCACGCATGATAAAAGAACAAAGAATATGAATATGATTGTTGTGCGTTGTTGTGATGAAACCATTATAACCCCTAAAATACCTAAATTACATTTTGCATAGTTTATAAAAAATTATTTTTCATTATACTCTTTTTTCGTGAGAAATCGACTCTTATTTTCTGATGTATATATTGCCTGAACTTGTTTTAAAAGTTTTTAAAGGGCCATCTTTACCGATTGTACCTTTAATATTTTTCTTTTCTTCTTTTCCTGTAACAGGAACATCTGATTTACATTGACCAAAAGTTGTTGAAGCTTCTATCGTTGCATCGGGATAATCACCTAAAGTATAAATATTATTACCAAAGCTTGTTTCTGCTGTAACTTCTTCTTTTATTGACGCTAGTTTATTATTGCCAGAGGAATTTTCTACTGTTGCACTACCTTGGATATGAGATATATCGTTTTCGCCAAATGAGGTTTTTGATGAAACATCACCGTCAACATTGATAATTCTGTTATCACCTGAAGAAGTTTCTACAGTTGCATTGCCTTCGATATTTTCAATATGATTTTTTCCAAATGATGTTTTGGCATTAACATTGCCTTTAATATGTGAAATACTATTTTTACCAGAAGAATTAGTTGCTGATACATTACCTTTTATTCTTTCTAAGGTGTTTGTTCCAAAAGAATTATTTATAGTCGTATCACCGTTTATACCTTTTAAGGTAATGTTTCCTGAGCTTGTTTTTGTTTTTTCAATAGTATCATCAATATTTTCTGCAGTGATTGAGCCATGTTGCGCAAGAAGTAATTTAATGAATGTTTTTTTAGGAACTTTAAGAGTATAACTTCTACTTGCTTTGCAGTCTTTCGTTTTATAGACAGTTTTTATAAAAGCATTTTTTTCATCTATATTTAATTCTGAAGAAACACATTCAAGGTTGCCATCATTACTTTCAGTTTCAATTAAAAGTTCTAATAATTCTTTGTCATGACCTTCAATAGTAATGTTATTAGGTTTGGCAGAACAATCATCCTGCTCTACATCATTAATAATAACACGACCATTAATAATGTCGCCAAAAAAACTACCAGAACTATTGTTGTTGTTATTATTTTCATTTTCAACATGTAACGTGCCACCTGATGCAAAAACGAATTCTCTTATTTCTTCTTTATGAACATGTTTTTTTTCTGTTTTTTGAGCGCTGTCAAAAGGCCATATGCACATTGAATTTTGTGTGCATAAAATAATAAGAACAAGTGAAATAAGTATTGTAGGTGATTTTTTAATCATGATTTACACTTTCAGCGTTTTAAATAACAATCCATTAATCTAATCTAATCATATAGCCGCTTCCTTGTCAATCGCTTGATCAAATCATCGAATCAAAGAAATTAAAATTAGCGCTTTCTGGAAATATTTTCAAATATGCAATGTTGTTAAAATATACTATTATCTTTAAATTTTTGCTTGTGCTACTCTATAAAAACTATGGTTTTTGCAAAATAATAAGGTCAAATTATCATGAAAAATAATCTCTATTGGAAATTGGTGCCAACCGAGCTTGGCGACTGTATTGTGGTTGCCACAGAAAAAGATGTTTGCTTTGTTGGAACGCCGGGAAGAACCTTGCAAGAAGCAGTTTGTTGGGCAAAGAAACATGTTGCAATAGATGCTTTAGTTAATGAAGAAAATGAGGTTTTGCGTGCCGTTGCGCAGCAATTGCAAGAATATGTACAAGGTGCAAGAAAAGAGTTTGATTATCATTTTGAGTTGCATGGCACGAATTTTCAGAAATCTGTTTGGCAGGCATTGCAAGATATTCCTCATGGCACAACAACAACGTATGGAGTTATCGCAAAAAAAATTGGCAATCCAAAAGCTTCACGTGCTGTTGGCATGGCAATAGGTGCGAATCCACTTTCAATATTGATTCCTTGTCACCGAGTAATTGGAGCGAATAATAGTTTGACTGGTTATCGCGGTGGACTTGAGATGAAGAAGAAATTGCTTGTTTTAGAAAATAATTTTTTATAAATTCTAATTTTGTTTCTAATTTTTAGTTTATGAATTATTAATTATAATTCGACCCTATGCGGGCAGCACCAATGTATTGCGTGCTCAATACATTGGATACAAGAGCACCAACATTCTGTTGGATTGTAATCTTCCGTGCGTATATGCTACTCTTTACCCACATTTAGTTCTTTAAATAAAAGATAAGCTTGTGTAATGGCTTCTAGCCGAAATAATCCCTGCCACAAAACTTTTGCACCAGGATCTTTATCGTTTTTCCTGCCAAGAAAACCTCCTAATTTTGCTATCATTTGAGTTGCTTCTTTAACAGAAAAAGATTTGGGGGGCAATGTAAGAGTTTTATGATGCGTGCAATATAACGCATCAGCTTCATCGGTTGTAAGAATTAAATTACATGGGGCATCAGGTTTAATTCTTGCAAGATAAGTGATATAAATTAAACGCCAGGCAGCAATTGAGTAAACAGCCAAGGTTCTTTTTAGGTTATCAACCGATTCCATTTGAAATTTTTCTATGCGACAACCTTCTTTTAAAATATAATGATAGCGTTCAATGAGCCAACGTTTTGAGTAAAGGGCAATAAGCTTTTCAGCTTCTTCCAATGATTGAACTTTAATCGTAGTAATAAGTCGCCATACTATTGGATCATTTACTGAGTTGTCATATTCTATTTCTTGCACATAAATCGCTGTTAAATGTATGGTTGGTAATTTTTCATTTTTTCGATTTAAAGGAGAACAAATTTCGACTTCTTTGACTCTAATCGCTAACTTTGCAGTTCTCTTAGAATGAGTTTTTGTACGTTCTAATTCTTTCGTTATAACGCCTAATACTGATTGTTTTTCCAGCAATTCAAAGAGACGCTCTTCTTCGTTCTGTATATTTCTATTTTGTACAAGATGAATGAGCAAATCACTGTTTAACCGTCTTTTTGCGATCAATAAATCATAAATATCGGCACCACCATCACCTATAAATAAATAGCTTTTATTAATAGGAAGCTTTTTTTCTATTTGATAAATTGATTCAATCCAATTATAAGATTCTTTTTCCTTTGTGGGCAACCTTAGCTTATGTTTTTTTTTGCCAAAATCTTCTTTATTACGTATCCAATACTTTTGATTTATTAGCCCTAATGGAATAAAATTTTCACTAAATACATACGTATTTTGAACTTTTATTCCAAGTGAATTTTTTGTATTAGAAAGAGTTCCTAACCCTGAAGTTTTTTTAAGATTTTTAAAAGATGCATCCATGCCATCGCTAACAATAATGACTTTGCCTTCAACACTTTCAGCTCTTTCTGCGGTCGCTTGATAATGTCCTGCGAGAATATCCTGTTCATCAATTTCTGTTGTGGCAAGAAAACGATAAGCACCTTTTGCTTGTGCATTTTCTCCGTTGCAAGCTTGTAAAATGCTTGCTGATGGGCTATCGGCAACGGCCTCTAGAAGTATTCTAACTCTTTCATTTCTGCGTTTATCTTTTAATGACATACGATTAGTCTCATTTGCTGCCCACAATTCTTTAATCATTTTTTACTTTTCTTTTTTTGATATATTAACTCTGTATCTCGTTAATTATAGTAAAAATGTGGGTAAAGAGTAGCGTATATGCACCACACATCATGATGCTCCGCATCATTCTTTCGGGTGCACGACGCACTACCGGACTAACATATATTTATAAATTGTCATTCTGAGCCCTGCATAGCTGTTTACTCCGCCATAGTGATTGTGTTAAAAGTCAAATATTTTTTAATAAAGCTAAACAATATTAAGCTTTACATAATTCACCTTTTTTTAGTAAAGAATTAGCAATCACAATAAGTTTATGCATAATAGCTACGATAGCTATTTTAAAAGGTTTTTTAGAAGTTATTAAACGATCGTAAAGTTCCTTTAATGGGAGATGATATTTAATAGTTGTTAATGCATACATATAAAGCATATTTCTTGGAATAGTTCTTCCACCTCTGATGAATTTTTTACCCTTATAACTTCCACTTTCATTCTCATAAGGACAAACACCAATGAGTGCTGATACTTTTTTATTACTTATTTGACCAAGTTCAGGAACGAATGATAATAATGTTGCAGCTGAAGTTTTGCCTATTCCTGGAATTGACTCCAAAATTTTTGATTTTGTATTTAATTTTTCATCTTGCTGAATTAAATCTTGTATCTTTAAATCAATTGATTTGATTTCGCACTCTAAGATTTTGATAAATTTCTTTATACTTGATGCATATAATGCATGAGATGGATGTTTAGATCTTGTTTTTTCGGCAACTAAAAATTTTACCAAGTCATTTTTACGATTGACCAAAGCTTGTAATTTTTCTTGATTTTCGCTTTTGTTCATTATCTCATAATCAGGAGAATTTTTAGAAGCAAATTCAGCAATTTTTCGAGCATCAATTTTATCCGTTTTGCTTTTGCAGCCACTAGCAACAATATAGCCTTTTATTCTTCTTGGATCGATGATCCAAAGATAATAACAATTTTTTTTTAATATTCGAGCAAGTAATTTTTCATACCCACCAGTTGCTTCGCATGCAATTTGTTCGATATCATATTTAACTAATTCTTTAATGATCTCCGTTATTCCAACTTCTGAGTTTGATACTTTTAAAGATTTTCCTATTGGATGGATATAAACATCTAAAGTGTTTTTTGAAATATCGACACCTATAAATACTTTTGATATATTTTTCATAAATACCTCTGGCTTGTAGACATGCGAGATCGTATGTACTTGATACGTCTCTAGTGATTGTTCGAGGTCATTTTTGTATAAGCTGATAGTCTCAAACTATGACACGGTCCTTTGAGACCAAGCTTGACACGAGATCTATCAGCTTCTCAAACAATTAATTTCAAAACAACTGATCATAAATTAACAAAATTTAGCTTTAAAATCATTTTGATTTAACATACAAGCTTGCCAAGCCGGTAGGCATGGATAAGCGAAGGCTGGATTAGCGAAGCATGGGCGTAGGAATCCAGTTTATTTATAATTTTATCGAAATTATTTTATAGACTGGATCCTTACGCCATCGGCTCAGGATGACAGTTGTGATACTACGAAGTAGATTATATTAATCGCAAGTCATCGGATAAAATCAAAAATTTCCCCATTAGCAAAACTGGTGGAGGACTTTGAGCATGTAATGATCAAGTCCGACTTTTTTGCGTTAAGAGAGATTACTAAGAGATTCCTCTCTTAGTTGCCCTTGTATTGAATATATTGGGCACGCAATATATTCATGCTTGCCCGCATAGGGCCGAAGAATATTAAAAAATAAAAAGACTGAAACAAGGCAAAATAACTTAGCAACAAAAATTTAATTAAAAATGAAGACTATAACTCAGTATATTTTGTTGATTTTCCCTTTGATTTTTCAACAGAATATTTTTCAGCATTTAATGCCATTTTCTGTTCAATTGCTGTTGAGAGATCAATATTGTTTTCTGCGCAAAACATCAACACAAACACGGCGATATCCGCTACTTCATGTTCAATTTCTTGACGCTTTTTTTCTAGAACTTCAAATGATTGTGCTGCATCGGACCATAAAAAATGTTCCATAAGTTCTGCTGCTTCAATAGCGATACCCATACTCATATTTTTGGGTGAATGGAATTGATTCCAATCTCGTTCATCTACAAATTTTTTAAGCTGTATTTTTAATGTTTCGAGAGTTGTTGTGTTATCTTGCATGGCAAAGTCCAATTGTTATAATAGTTTTTTATTGTTAGTATAACACTTTTTTTTGAATATTTTACTTGTTTTTCTATTTTTGCATTTGTTATTTTTTTAAAAATTATTGAAGGTAAGTAAAGGTAAGGGATTAAAATATGCAAACAAAAGTAAGTATTTATTATTTTTTTATTACGTTGTTTTTATTTCCATCATTGGATGCCTATAACGCTGGAGCATTTCCCTATGCAGTGCATAAGGGTGAGATTTGGTTTTTATTAGGTGAAGATCCTCATCGGAAAAATAATTGGACAGATTTTGGTGGTAAATCTGATCGTGCTGATAAGGATGATACGCGCTTTACAGCGGCACGTGAATTTGCAGAAGAGACTAATAATGTTTTTGGTCATACTCAAACAATGTATAAAAAATTGAGAGAAGAAGCTGGCTTTGGGTATAGAAATAAATATCGTATGTATTTAGTGCCAGTCGATTATAAGGATATACCAACTATTAAACGAGCGCAAAAGAATGATTTTGAAAAATCAGATTTTATATGGGTGCCTGCAGAAATTTTATTGGATACTGTGCAAAGGTCTCAAAATGATCAAAATGTGTTTGTGAATTATGGTGGTAAAAATATACAAATTTTTCACCGGTTTGCTTGGATTTTAAGAGAATTTGATGAGGAAATTAGAAAGCAGATTGGTTTGAGAGTTCATACGCCAGCAAAGAAACATCAAGTTATATCTTCTCAGGGTAAAAAAGCAACCGCAACATCTAGGGGGCAAAGCTATGAAGTTGATTCTGTTTCCGTATTACCATTTGCATTTCATCAAGAGAAAATTTTTCTTTTATTGGGAAGTGAAGTTAGGGGTGCAAATTATAATCTTATGTATTCTGGTTTTGGTACGTTAGTTGATGATAATGCCTTTATTGAAGGAGTTTTTGATCCATTGATAACAGCAGGTTATGGCTTTCAGCGAACAGTGAGGGATGCTTTTGGGTCCGATAGCGCAGGGTATATTAGAATGGCTATTAAAAAAACAGGTAAAATTTCATATTATGATGGACTATTAAAGCATCTTATGTGTCTTGCAGAAATTGAATATACCTTTATAGACTCAGCTAATAATCCTTGTCGATGGTTTGGCGCAGAAGATTTTTTAAGATGGATTAGACGCACTTCGTTTGATATTAATAATTTTGATGATCCTGTCATGTATAATACCTTTGAAATATATCAACCTTTTGCAGCTGTTCTTAAAGAAGCTGCTGATGATGTGGAAAGAAGAATAAATGAGACAAAAAATAAGCATTTAGCTGAGCAACAGCCAGCGCGAGCAAGAACAACGATACAGCCAAAACCTTTACAAGATGCATCATTGCAAAAAAGTTTGATGGAATTGAATATGAAGCTAAATCAGTTGCAAAATGCTTTAAGATCGTGAGTATAAAATTATTTTTGGATAATTTCAGTCATTTAAAAAAAACTGGCTTCTACTTCGCTCTTTGAGCTACGAAGAACAGGCTGCCATGCGCCCTACTACGCCAAGGCTTCGAAGGGCATACTTCGCATTCTTTCTAATACTATCAATTATTATATTAAATCAAATCCTTAAAAAGGCTGGCTTGCCATACGAAGCTTTATGCGAAGTATGGAGGAGAGAGTGAGATTCGAACTCACGATCCCGATTTCTCGGGATAACGGTTTTCAAGACCGTCGCAATCGACCACTCTGCCATCTCTCCAATACGAATGCTATTTTATTCTAAAGAAAAAAAACCAAAAAATCAAAAAATTGTTAATTTGATCTTGGCAGGTAGTGTGATATTTGTCTTATATCACGAGTTTCACTGGTTAATCTGCCAAGCATAGCATGATATTTTTCTAAATAATTCATTATGACTGGCTCTTGAATTGATTGTCTTTCTAAGTCGCCAACAAAAGAAGTAACGCTACCAAGGATATTATCTACGGCGGTATAAATGTTTAAGTTATATGGATTTTTTTCTATTTCTTTAATAATAACATTACTTATTATTTGCAGGGTGAAAGTTTCTTCTTCTAAGTTTTGAGGCATACCGTTTTTCGTTAATTGCATTTCACTTAAAAGCATTTCATTAAGCGATCTAAAATTGTGTAAATTTTTAGCGACAGCTTGAGATCCTTCTTTGCCAATATCTCGTATCATCCCTACGACTAAACTAAAGATGTTTTCGGGTTCCTGTTGTTCCATTGCAATGAGTTGAGAGCTGTTATTGGCTATACAAAGTAAGATAAATAAAAAATTAAAAAATGTTTGCTTCATAGTGGTTACTCTCACTTTTTTAATTTGGTTTGGCGTGTCATGAGAAACTTATCATGTAAAGTTTTTTATCACAATGCACATTAAACTCAAAATCTTTGAGTTTTTTTTAGTGTAATTTGGGCATGCCCTTAGACATCATTTTGACTCTATTATCAGTGATTGTTAATTTACCAAGCATATTATAATAGTTTTCCAAATGATTTTTTATTATTGGTTCTTGCTGTGAGTTTTGTTCTAAGTCAGCAATAAAAAAGGTAATGCCTCTAACAGCAGGCCGTAAGCCACCGCTGTAAATGATCAAATTTGTTTGATCTTGTTGTATTTTTTCAATTATTTCTTTTATATTTTTTTGTATTGATTCTGTGGTTTCTTTTCTTTTGGGAGAAATATCGCTTTCTGATAAAAGAGAATCATTTAATGCTACAATTTCATTCAGATGCGCTACTACTATATTTGATTCTTTTTTTGCTTTTTGCAATCCCATTAGCATAGAAAGAAGTAGTTGAGGTTGATTTTCCATTGACATGAGTTGGGAACTATAACTTCCTGCAACAAGAAACACAAGTAAGAATTTTAGTGATGTTGGCTTCATTATATAGTTTACTTTCATTTTTTTAATTTGACCTGTCATAACTATTTGTGGAGCGTAGATTGTCACAGCCTTAAAAAACTGGCTGCGCCAGTCGTAGTTTGCCGAGGCGGAAGCCTACGCCGTCGCTCTAAAGAGCTATGGCGCACACGGCCGGATAAACGTAGACTGGTGCGCCTATTAGGAGTCGAACCTAAAACCTTCAGATTCGTAGTCTGACGCTCTATCCAATTGAGCTATAGGCGCATATATTTCAAAATTAGTTTTAATTTTAGTTTTTTTATTGGCCTTGCCAGCCCAGCCGCCGCTTATCCACGCCTTCCGGCTTGGCAAGCTTCCACCTTCGTTAAAACTTCGGCGGACAAGATGGCGGGCAGCTTTCGCTATCATTTTTCTAATGTATATTTATTTCAATCATTAAAAAAACTGGCATGCCAGCTGAAGCTTTAGCGAAAGCTGGTGGAGAGAGAGGGATTCGAACCCTCGCGCCCCATTTCTGGAGCTCTTGCTTAGCAGGCAAGCGCTTTAAGCCACTCAGCCATCTCTCCCTATGCAATGCAAAGTTCTTCATTAGAATAAAATATTTACTAATTTATGCAAGCAGTTATATGCTATACAGGGTAATTTTTCTAAAATAAATACATAAATATATGAAATTGATCAATGAGCCTTATTATTTATCTTAAAGTAGTTCCTGCATCCGGCCAACAAAAATGGGCTATCGGCAAAAATGGTGAGTTAAAAGCATACCTAAAAAATCAACCTGAAAAAGGATTAGCCAACAAAGAACTGATCAAGATGCTTGCAAAGGCATTAAGGATTCCACAAGATGACGTTCAAATCTTGAGTGGTGATAAGGCGCGTACGAAAAAAATTAAAATTCAAGCATTAATAACCTATGAACATTTACTAACAACGTTAGGTCTTGCTTTACCAGATAAGCAATCGTTATTATTTGAATCAAAATAATACGGTAGATTATAAAAATAAGGAGTGGGATATGCCTTTTTTTAAATGGTATGGCATTGATTTAGAAGGCAAAAAACGTTCAGGTTCTATGATTGCCCGATCTGCTTTGCAATTGGACGCTCTGTTGTTGCAAGCAAATATTGCGTGTTTGGAATCACGGCAGACAAAACCATTTGTGCTTATGTGGCGCGTTCCCTTAGTCACCAAGGTGCAATTTTTTAGACAACTTTCTATCTTACTGAGTTCGGGTATTTTTCTTGACCAAGCATTAGAACTTTTAATTCATCAAATTGGCAATCGTGCTTTCAAGGCTGTTGTGCAGGATATTTTAGTTTCAGTGCAGCATGGTATACGTTTAAGTCAGGCAATTATGGATCATAAACTTTTTTTTGATGTGCTTACGATTCATATGATTGAAGTGGGTCAAGAATCGGGTAAACTTCCTGAGGCGTTAGAGCACCTATGTGCTTATCAGGAAAATATAGTGGTATTCAAGAAACAGTTGCGCAGTGCGGCATTATTGCCCCTGATCACCTTTGTTTTTTTTCTTGTTATAGCATTGGTTATTTTTATCGCTATTGTGCCTGCTTTTGCTTCATTGTTTCTTTCGACAGGTCAAGCACTTCCTGCCACAACGCAAACTATGCTCCAGATTAGCGATTTTCTTCGTCATCCTTGGACATTGATAAGTGCAATTCTCAGTTTGATTGTTGTATTGATAAGTTATTGCTGTTTTGAGCGGTCATATCTCTATAATAAAATTATGTATTTCCTTTATTATGTTCCTTTTTTGGGTACTTTATCGAGTCAAGCGATGTGTGCCTATTTTTTTCATTCATTGTATCTGCTTACCCAAACGGGTGTTCATCTTATTACCGGATTATCGGTTGCTCAAGAATCGATGAATAATTCATTGATGAAATCAGTGGTGCAATCTATAAAGAATGATGTGCAAGAAGGGATTACCATGAGTAATGCTATGCTCAAGCACAAAAGATTTTTCCCCGTGCCTGTTCAGGCATTAATTGCTGTTGGGCAGGAATCAGCGTGCTTGCCCTTTATGTTTATGCAAGCATCAACATTATATAAAGAACAGGTGAGTCGGAAATTAATGATTATTTCAACGGTATTGCAACCGTTACTGATGATTATTATTGGTTTAATGATTACTTTTTTGATATTTGCAGTCTATTTACCGATTTTCAATTTATCGTCGGTGATTAATTAATGGTTTATGAGCCTTTGTATGTCAAAGCAATGTGAAAAGTTCCTATCATTAAAGCGCCTCCACAGCCGGCTTGGCTGGCTTCAGCCTACTCTCGGGTTTTCCGTCGTTCCACAAATAACTATTCCCGCTAGGTTTTTGTGGAAAAAGATCTCGTTAAAAGAAAGTTTGGTCTCTTTAAACCATAGGCTCAGATGGCCATTTAGGTCAGTCTTTATAATAATTTTATCCTTAGGTTTAATCTTACCCGCCGATCAGTTATTCTTAACTTGGCAGCGGCTTCAGCTTGGGTAATTATTCTTCGTTTGACCTGTTCAAATACTTTTGCTTGTTCCCGTTCTTAAGATATTCCATAGAAGTTCCGTGTATTTTTTAGTGTTTTTTTATTTGTTTTTCATATCTAAGATTACACTAAAAACCGGAACTTTTTATTTTGCGCAACAATAGGAACTTATCACATTGCGGTAACAAAACATACGAAATAAAATATTGAATATTATTACTATATCTTTATAATAAATATGTTTTGTTATTTATATTTATTAAGTTAAAGGTTGCTACGTGAAAATTAATACTTTTCGGAGAGTAATAATTAGAGCAAATTTAATTCTTATTATGATGGGTTTTTCTTTTATGCATTGCATGGAAGATAAAACGCTTCTTATTCCTGAGGTTACCACCTTAACTGGAGAAAATATTGATGAAGTGATTTTAAAAGGTATAGGAAACATTAGGGAAAACGGTGAGCTTTTCGAAGCAAGGGCGGGTTCAGGTCAACAAGCCTATGATGTAAATTATATTTTACTTAATCCATTAAAGAGAGTTCATACACTAAGGGAGCCTGCTTCTAAAAAATATTTTTGCAGAGAGCTTCTAGCATATTTCAAAGGAAGCTTAAATGTGAATGAAGGGCTAGTCCAAGCATCAAGTGCATGGAGATTACTTGCTGATAGTGATTGTATGATAAATTCAAATTATGGTTATTATGTTTTTCATCAAAAAATATCTGAAAATAATAATAATACTCAATACGAATGGGTCATTTCCAACTTAGTCAAAAATTTAGATTCAAGAAAAGCTTTTATTAATATTAATCAGCCTAATCATAAAAAATTAGATACAAAGGATTACCCTTGTACAATAGGTCTTCAGTTCTTTGTACGTTCACATCGTCTTTGTTGTTCTGTTTCTTCTAGAAGCACAGATATTTATACTGGGCTACCATATGATATGGGATTTTTTGCCTTTGTAACAGAGTTAATTTATAAAGACTTAATGCAAAGATTGCCTTCAGAAAAATCTGAAGATCTTAAGTTAGGGTATGTAACAATGAAAACTAATTTTACACAAATATATGACAAAACAAGAACTCCTGCACTAAGACTATTAGAAAAATTTAATAATAAAGCGCTTGATTATCAATGCGATATGCCCGAAATACACGATGCTCAAGAAACTTTACGAGATATATATAATGAGACACAGTCAACACCAGTTATGAAATGGATTTATAAACATGCTCAAATCAAATAAGAAAGTTATTGCTGGAATTATTGTAAAAGAGAATAAAATTCTTATAGCCCAACGTGCAAAAAAAGATGATCTTTGTGGAAAATGGGAATTCCCTGGAGGAAAAATGGAATCTGGGGAAACAGAACAAGAATGCTTAAAAAGAGAGCTCTTTGAAGAATTTGGCATTGAAGCCGAAATTGGTGAATATTTTTGTTCAAGCTATTTTGAATATAAAGATACGCCGATGGAAATGCTTGCATACTATGTTACTTCATTTTCTAATGAATTCATTCTATATGAGCATAAACAAATTAAGTGGGTTGAAAAAAGAGAATTGCTTCTTTATGATTTTCCTAATCCGGATAAACCAATTATTGCAAAATTATTAGAAAATTAAGTTCTTAATGAGTTTTCAAATATTTTGTCAAAGCAACGTGAAAAGTTCCGGTATTTAGCAAAGTAAAAAGTTCCTATCATTAAAGCGCCTTCACAGCCGGCTTGGCTGGCTTCAGCCTACTCTCGGGTTTTCCGTTGTTCCACAAATAACTATTCCTGCTAGGTTTTCGTGGAAAAAGATCTCGTTAAAAGAAAGTTTGGTTTCTTTAAACCATAGGCTCAGATGGCCATTTAGGTCAGTCTTTATAATAATCTTACCCACCGATCAGTTATTCTTAACCTGGCAGCGGCTTCAGCTTGGGTAATTATTCTTCGTTTGGCCTGTTCAAATACTTTTGCTTGTTCCCGTTCTTAAGATATTCCATAGAAGTTCCGTGTATTTTTGGTGTTCTCTTATTTGTTTTTCATATCTAAGATTACACTAAAAACCGGAACTTTTTACTTTGCGCAACAATAGGAAATTATCACTTTGCTTTAACAATAATTTATGAGTCTTTGTATTGACAAAAAGGCCCGTTTCGTTAGGCTAATTGATTATAAATATTTTGAAAGAAAAATAGCGCCGGGGTGGCGAAACTGGTAGACGCACGGGACTCAAAATCCCGCGGTTGCAAGACCATGTCGGTTCGAGTCCGACCCCCGGCACCAGTCATTTCCTTCAGAAATGCCTGGCAGGCCAGCCCTTTGAAAAGTAGAAGCCAGTCCTTTTAGGTGAGCCCAATGAACAATTTAGATTGCATTTTTTGTCGTATCATTGCAGGTGACATACCAAGCACAAAAATACTTGAAACAGATTCTGTTCTTGTCATAAAAGATATTGCGCCAAAAGCTCCCATTCATTATCAAATTCTTCCCAAAAAACATATTCAAGATCTTCGTGATTTAACGGTGGAAGATCATGCATTAGCAGGAGATTTACTTTTTGCTGCACAAACTCTTGCAAAACAACTTGCATTACCCGGATCATTTAAATTGGTGAGCAATAATGGTAAAGAAGCTGGGCAAATTATTATGCATGCACATATTCATTTTCTTGCGGATAAACTATATTTCAAGGAATTGGTATGAAATTTACTAAAAAAATTATAAAAATTACTGTTATTGGTGTTCTCTTATCAGTAGTTTTTTTGGCATTGATTTCTTATGGCATTGTTAAACGTTTTACTTCGCGGCGTTCGCGTGATGTTGCATGGTATATAAAAACTAATTTATATAAACAAGCGTTATGTCAAAAATATTCTGGAGAAGAATTAAAATTTAGTTCAAAAGATGGTCTTTCTCTTGCAGGTCTTTTATTTATTAGGCAAAAAGCACAGTACAATTTATTGGTTTGCCATGGTTATTCTCGGCATAAAGAAGATGTTCGCCGCCTTGTAGAGCTTTTTCCTGATGAAAATATTATGTTTTTTGATTATCGTGCCCATGGTGCAAGTGAAGGAGCAAGCACCACTATTGGCGCACATGAAATATTAGATGTTTTAGCTGCTCATTCTGTTTTGCAAACACATGAAAAAACAAAAAGTTTACCCATTGTTGGCATTGGTTTTTCTATGGGTGGTGCAACACTACTTGGTGCTGCTGTGCAAGGAGCACAGTTCAAAGGGTTAGTTATTGATTCTGTGTTTAAGCGTTTAGATGAGCAAATTACAAAAATGTTTACTCATAAAACTGGTTTGCCTGCAATGCCTTTTGCGCAACTATGTCAATCAATGTATGCCTATTTATTTGATTGGCAGATGAGTGATGTAAATCCTTATGAATGGATACAACAATTGCAAATGCCCATGCTTATTATTCATGCAAAAAATGATACGTTAGCTGATGCAACTATTGCTGATGAGCTTTTTGCCGCGAAATCTGGTCAAAAAAAACTTTGGATCGTTGACGAAGCGCCTCATGCCACCATTTTTAAACATTATCCTCTTGAATATACCGCTCACATTAATGCTTTCTTGAGTTCATTATCTGAACAATCACTAACTGTTTAGATAATTTTTTTATTTTTATCCTTGGAAAATTTCTTCACTATGCTCCAAATGCATCTCATCATCAGTATGTATAAAAGATAAACCAATTAAGATAATCTGTTTGCCGCTGGAAAGATATCGTTCATAATATTTTTTATCTTTAATTTGTTGTAAGGCGACTTGTGGTTTTTTGTTAATCTTAAGTTCAAAGATGTAGATGGTAGTTTTGGTGATTAAAACGGTGTCGATTCTTCCTGTGTTGGTTAAAATTTCTGATTGCGACTCAAGGGATAGAAGCCGTAATAAAAATTGGAATAATGCATGGTAATAGCTTTCTTTGAGGATAGAATAGGGGATATGAGCAAAAAGATTTTGTAGGGTGTTAAAGAACAAATTGAGATCGTTATTTTTCAAAGCAATACGAAATTTACCGATTGCAGTATCAACATTTGAAATAGAAGTTTGGGATAATGTTGTCACGATAAATTTTGTGAATGATTCTTTAACTTCGAAATTTGGAAAACCAAGTTTAAACATACCGGTTTCTTCATTAAAATCTTTAATAGTGAGATATCCTGTTTGAAAAAGTAGAGGGACAAGGGGGATATCATTCAATTCAAAGGTACCAAAGCTTTCGGGAGAAAGTTCGGTTTCTTCTACGTTTTCAATATATTCATAGTCTTTCTTGAGCAATGTTATGAGAAAAGTTGGTGTGCCAGAGGCATACCAATAGTTTTGAAACTCTTTATCGTGAAGGCAATAAAGTATTGAAAAAGGATTATATACCTTAGTAATTAGTTTTGAAAATCTATAGCCATTATACCATCGGGTGAGTAATTGCATTATTTCTTCAGGAGATTTATTATTTTTTTGTGCAAATTCTTCATAATAATCGTGTAAATAATGTTGTATTTCATCATGAGTGTAACCTAACAGTTGTGCTGCTTCAGGTTTCAGAGAAATATCGTTTAAGTTATTGATACCTGAAAAAACTGATGTTTTTGCAAATTTACTAACACCGGTAAGAAAAACAAAATGTAAATGGCGCTCAAGGCTTTTAATGGTTGTATAAAAACTTCTTAAAATAGCTTGAAATTTGGAAGCTTCTTCAAAGCTTTGAATATGGTCAATAATTGGTTTATCATATTCATCAATAAGTATTACAATTTTGTTTGCGTCTTTGCTGAGTCCTTTAACTAATGCTGTTAACGTTTCTTCAGGGGTAGTAATATCGCTGGGAAGAATTATGTTATGTTCAATGGCTATTGTTTTTAAATGGCGATTAAGCGCTGATCTAAATTCATCTGTGGTTAAATGTGGTATTTGAGAAAAATCAATTTCAATTATCGGATATTTTTCCCATGTATAATCACTGTTGCCGATCCAAAGATGGTTAAATAACTTTTTGTTTCCTAGAAAAATTTCTTTTAATGTTGAAATAAGAAGAGATTTGCCAAAGCGTCGAGGTCGAGAAAGAAAATAAAATCCCTTATTTTTGACTAGGTTATAAATTTGTTCAGTTTTATCAATATAAACATAGTTCTCTTGGACCATTTCAGGTAAATTACTTATAAAAATTGGTAATCGTTTCATTGGCATGTTTCATAATTTTTTGGCTCAAATTTTGACTTCCGTACAAAGATTATCATAAGCGAATAATTATAAAAAGGCATTTTTAAACATCGTCCCTATTTATTTGCTTTTTGATATGGTTATTAACGTTATATTGATTTTGTTATGCTATTTTTTTTATACTAAATAATAATAATTGAAATAATTGATTTTATTTGTTTGTTTTAAAAATAAAAAAAGTATAAGAAAGTTGGCAATGAAGCGGTATGGTACATTAGTTTTTATGGTAATCGCGATTTTTATTACCCAAAGATTTAATGCAGGTGCATTAGGTTTTGAAGGTGTTGAGACATCAACCACGGGAACCACGAGCGTGGCAAAACCTTCTGTTGGCGGATGGTTTATGAATCGTCTAAAAGCATATGTCAAAGAAACTGAATTAAAAATCAATGAAACATTGCTTGATAATAAAGAAAAAGCTTTTACGGTGCGCAAAGAATTAGATTATTTATATGATCAGTTAGGCGATCCGGCAAAGCGCGCTGAAAATGTCAGAGTTTTAAGCAGTAGTTTTGTGGATATAAAACAACAATTAGAAAAAGATCTTTTAGCCTTACAGCTTGATAATCAAAAATTGCAACTTTTACAAGAAGAGATGAATGCGGCAACAACTGAATTGAGAAAATCTCAGGTGCAGCAACAGGTTGAATTATTAAAAAATCAGATCCTGACAATAACTATACCAACCTTAGCAACGAAATTTAGTGATTATTATGTTGATCTTGATGATAGTGTTAGAAAAAATCCTGTAATTCAACAATTTTCCAAATCAATCATTGATACGATAAATGACATTGGTGTTCAGTTGCAGGGTAAATATTGGCAGCCCTATGCATTACTTAATGATCAAGAAGTTGCCCGTGCGCAACAAATTGCTTTATTAGATCGCTTATTTAATAAAAATTTTGATGCATTCTTAAAGGCATTAAAAGATTTTTCTGGTGATGATCTTAGCGAAGGGCTTATTACCAAGAATTTTATACAAGCTTTGAAAAGTTCAAGTCATAAAACTATTGAAAATAATCTGATGCTGTTAAAAAAAGTAAACCTATCTGAATTGTCACATGACGCCTTACTCAACGTGCTTACTTTGCAAGCAATTGCTTATACTCTTCTTGCGCAAGGATTTAACACAGTTCTTTATGATCCACAAAATATTAAAAAAACGTTACAAAACCTTTCGGAATATGGGCAAGGGGATGCATTGCGTGATTTTAAGATTATTCTGAGAAAAACAATAAAAAATGCCGTAATTAATGCAGATACTTTGGAAGGAATTTTACAGCAAGATCTCAAAGAATGGGTAGAAAAAGCACGATCTGATTCAAAAAAAATGATTATATCGCCCTATTTAGACATGCTTAATGCAAATGAAGGTGCTAATACTAATGAACAAAAATTGCTTCAATTGGTGCGAGAATTTGATACTGAGCAGAATGAACTAGTGCGTTCAATAGATAACAGAGATAGATTTAAAAAATCCCAAGAAAAGTTGGATGAACTTGCCAGAAGATTTATTGAAGAAATTAATGCGTCAGATCCTTCTCAGTTAGCATTGATTTTGATGAGTAAAATGCAGCATGCTTATAATCAGCTTATTACGACTATTTCCCGACGTGGCAAAGAAACAAAATATGGGGCAAAAATAACTCCTGAGCAAGGCAAAGAATTGGTGCAAGCATTATTGAATGCATTGCAACGATCAACGCAATTAGGGGTGCTGCGATCAATAATACGCGATTATTTAACCGTGGTTGTTGATGGGCAGGTGATAGTATTGCCTCAGATTAAAAAAGAATATGCCAATGGGTTAATTGAAAATGAAAAAGTGCCTTCTGATGCGGTGCAAGCAAAACGACTTGCGCTTATTCGTCGTAATAGTGTTCAACTTATGAAAAAAACGAAAAAAGCTTACGGCGTAGATGATCAATCGTATCCCTATTTTGTGTGGCTTATTAAAGGGTTGGAAAATTAAAAAATAGTAGGAGTTGTGGTAATGAAACTTTTTAAAATGGTATTTGTGCTTTCTCTTTTTTGTTTTTCTTTGAATTCTTTATTTGGTATGCATGAACCAGTAAGAACAGAAGGTCCGACAGAAAGAGAAATAGAAAAAGCAAAAATTGATTCTAAAGAAACTGAAATTAAAAATAAAAAAGCAGAAATTGAAGCATTAGAAGCAAAAAAAGAAAAAACAACTGAAGATATTCAAAAAGAATATGAAAAAAATATTGAATTAAATCAACTTTTGCGTGAACAAATTAAGGCAGAGATAGATTTTGGCAACCAATTTATTGATGAAAAAATTAATGCAGAAAAAAAACAAAAAGAACTGGAAGTAGAAAAAAATAATATTGTCGAAAAAATTAAAGCTTTGAATAGTGAGCTTGCAAAACAAGGAACGAGTACTATTCCCGAACCAATTGTCCTTAATATTAGCGATAATCTTACATCTGCAATAGAAAATAGTAAAACAACATCTCCTCGCTGGAAAAAACAATTGGAAGCAGTATTTAATGAATTTAAGGCAAAGGTGAATGAGCTTCCTGTTATTGGTGATCCAAAAAAAGCATTAGCCGCTCGTGATAAATTGGCTACTATTTATAGTGAATTAGGTGATGTTGTTAATGAAGCTAAGAATTTAATTGAAGCTGGCAAGCTTGATCGTACTATTAACGAATTAGTAGGTTCGAAAGCTGAGTTAAGAAGGGCATTTAAAGCTTTTGATATTTATGCCGTTGTTTTGGAACGCATCAATGGAGAAATTATTGCAGCGGGTAATGATCCTGCAGCAAAGAAAATTGCTGTTGATAAAAAATTACGCGCACAACAACAAGCTTTACAAGAGATTGTTTTGAATAGTGCATTGAGATTTAATAGCACAGTTGAATTTTTGAGATATCCTGATTTTGTTGATGCATTAAAAAGTGAAAATTTAAAAAAACAAATTGAAAAAATGGAAGGTGATATTGGAACGTTAATTTATAATGTAACTGAGCAACCAAATCCTGAACGTTTTTTAAGAACTAAAGCAGAAAAAGACCTTATAGAACAACAACAAAAATTGAATGTTGATGCATTTTTTACTAATGAGGTAAGACCATTTGATCAAATGGTTGAAAGCCTCAAAAATAAAATTATAAAACAAAATTTTCGTGGTATTCCTTTGGATAAAGAATATTCTGCGATAAAAAAATATCTTGATTCTTTTGAGGGTCTCGATATACAAATGCTTTCAAATAAAGAGTTATTAAATGTTTCTGATTTAATGATTAAAACGTATAGAAAATTAATTGATAGTATTGATCAACGTGTTGCGCAAATTAATAAAAGTAAGAGTGATCCTTCTGAGCTTATTGTTATTGATGAACAGTTAAGAGTGTTAAGAGAGAATTTAGAAAGATGGGAAAATCGTGGTGCGCAAGCAAGAGGTGAACTATTTACACCAAAGCAACGCGATCTTATAAGAAACACTATTGAAAAAATTCAGGGAAATAATAGAGATGCAAAAACTAATGCACAAGATAAGAATGCTCTATTACCAAAACAGGTTGATAATGCTTATAGTTTAGTGAAAGAAGTTGTTGATAGGATCGATCAAGATGAAAAATTTGCACAATCAAGTGATAAACTTAATAAACAAACAAAAGAAATACTTGAAACTCTTGATACGTCTGACCCATCACAAGATGCTCTTTTGCTCATTGATGGCCTTTTGGATTCGTATAATGAGCTTTTAAAAAATTTAAATGAACTAGCCAAAACTCAAGGACCAACCTTATCAGCAAAAAAAAGAGATTTTTTAGCGGATGCAATGATAAAAGCACAGAATAAACGTCAAGAGTTGACATGGTTTAAAAATACGTATCAAGATCTTTTGACGGTAATTATTAATGATACATTAGTTTCTTTAGGTCAAGTAAAGAAAGAGAATGTGAGAGCTTTACGTGAAAATGAAAAAATTCCAACAGATGCAATTCAAGCAGAACAATATATAAATCTACGTAACAGTAATAAGAAAAAGCCAGCACCTTTACTCTATGATCAAAACACAAGAACACGTTGGCAGGATATATTATTGGGTAAAGTTGAATCAACATCTGGTGGTTCTCAAGCATCCGATGATGGCACTGGTGGTTATGATGGTTAAGGGTTAGTGATAAGGGAAATAGTATGAAAGCCATAAAATATTTTTTTTTCTTATTGGTAAGTTGCTTCATTATCTTGCCATCATTTGCTGGCGTTCGTGAATTGCCAAAAACTGAAGAAATAGCTCGTGAAGAATTAAAAAAAACCGTGAAAGAAACTTTAGCTAAGCAACAAGAAATTATAAAAAAAGAACAAGAAATTGAAGAAAAGAAGAAAAATCGTGATGAAGTAGGGCAAAAAAAGGCTGAAGAGCAATTGATTGTACTTGATAGAGAAATGCAAAATGCGCTTGATGCAAAAATTAAGGCCGCAAATGATGTGTTACATTTTAAGCCTGAAGATGGAACGGCAATTGGAGTAAAAGAAACAGCCGCAGAAACAAAAAAAATAATAGAAACTCAAATAAAAAAACTTGCGCAACAATTAAAATCAGAAGGTACATCAACGGTTACGCCAACTCAAGATAAGAATGCATCTTTGGGTGAACGAGTGAGTAAAAATTTGCAAATATGGCGTGATACGATATTGGCAAAAGTGTATGAATCATTGGGTAATTATGAAAAAGCGAGTAAATTGCGAAGTGATTTATCGAAATTATATGAAGAATTAACCCAACCTTTGAAACAACAAGAACAACAAGAAAATTTGTTAGCATTGGATTATCGCATTTCGAAAATAGGAAAACAACTTCCTCAAAGAATTCAAAATAGTATTGTTGGGTTGCAACGTTATCTGAAAACATTAGAAGAAATTAATAATACAGAAAAAGAGACTTTAAATGACCTTAAAAGGCCTGATGATCGCGAAAGGGCAAAAAAACTGTCGCAACAATTACGTGATACCGCATTAAAGATGGTAGATATTGAGAGCATAGCGGTAATAACATTAGAATTGAATGAGCAACTTAATAATTTAAATTTGGAAAAAGTGGCAAAAAAAGCTGGTGTAAAAAAAGAAGATATTTCTAAATATTTAATTGATATAAGAACAGAGCTTGAAAATATTTCTAAGAAAATTGAGCTTAATAAAGAAGGTTTTAAGCCGCGGAGTGAGCAAGAAAGAAATCTAGATGCGATGGCAGAACAAAAAATAATTGATGCATTTTTATCACCGGTAAAACGCAAAATATTTGATGAGCTTTTTAATAAGCTTTTAGGTGTTGATGGAGCATTGAATAAGAATTTACCGAAAGCTGAAAATAGTGCTGAATTTAAAGAATTGATTACTTCTTTGGAGGCATTGGAAAAGCTTGATTATACCCTTTTATCTGATGTTAGCGCGCAAGAAGTAACTTCTTTACTATTTTCTACCTATAGTTCTTTGCAAAAAGCCTATTCTAATTTTATTGCAAGTTCTGCCTATGCGCAACTTCAGGATTCGGCTAAAACGAAATTAAGGGGTAAGCGAATAACATTGAACAAAAAAGTTGAAAAAGCTTTGCGACAACAAGCAGAATTGCAAGAAACGAGAAGTATCAGATCATTTAATGCAGAAGGACAAAAAAAATATCAAGAAATCTTTGAAAAAAATCAGAATGCAAGGATTATAGATTCAGCAAAATTAGAAGCGATAGAAACTTCAATTGGCTATGATAAGGTACGTCTTGAAAAAATGTTTGAAGATTTAACCTCAGTCGGCATTGCAAAAAATATCGATGATTTGGTAAAAATATTGGATGAAAAACTTGAAAATGTACTTATCGATATTTCAAGTGCAGATCCATCAACTCGTTCATTAGAATCATTAAGTAGAATTTTTACCGCTTTAAACGATTTGAGTAATCAAGTTGTTTTTGCATATCGAACAATAAATAATCTTTCTCCTGAAGCAAAAATGGCCGTATTAAAATTGTATTTAATAGTAGATAATCGCTCAGAACAATTTTCAATGCAGATTGCTCGAGATCTTAGTGCATTAACAACGATAATTCCTGCCATTGAAGGTGGGGCTGTTCAAGTTCAGGTGCCTCAAGTTAAAAGAGCGCAGATAAAAACGCTACGTGAAATACCAAGTGATGCTCCTGATACTCTTATACAAGAAGTGGGAAAACTGTGGATCGCTGGACAAAATATTGATGCTATAACAAGAAATAATGAACAAAATAAATATATAGCCAAGATTAAAGCAGTTGATGTACAGCCTTCAGAAGAAAATAAATGGTTAGTATTTCTTGGTGAAGCAGTTATTGGGCCAAAAGTACAATCTAGGGGAATTGATCAAGCTGCTGGGGGAGAAATTGGTGGTGATGAAAATTATGATTATTAAAGTTTGGTAATAAAAAGGAAATAGTATGAAAGCCATAAAATATTTTTTTTTCTTATTGTTAGGTTGTGTCATTATCTTGCCATCATTTGCTGGCGTTCGTGAATTGCAAAAAACTGAAGAAGTAGCTCGTGAAGAATTAAAAAAAACAATGAAAGAAACTTCAGCTAAGCAAGAAGAAATTAGAAAAAAAGAACAAGAAATTGAAAAAAATAAAGAAATGGGCAAAGAAGAAGAACAAAAAATAGCTGAAAAAGAACTTATTTCGCTTGATAAGGAAATGAGAGATTTGCTTGATGCAAAAATCAAAGCTGCTGATAGGGTGCTTGATTTTGATTATAAAGATGAAACCGCAAAAAAAAGTAAAAAAGATGCTGAAATTACTAAAAAATATCTTGAATCACAAATAAAAGAGCTTTCAGCAGCGTTAGTTTCAGAAGGAACAACAATTACTCCTGCAAAAGAAGAGATAATTAATTTGTCTTTAGGTGAACGGTTGAGTAAAAATTTGCAAGTATGGCGCGATACAACGCTTGCTAAAGTTCATGAGTCATTGGGTAACTATGAGAAGGCAAAACAATTGCGTGATAACTTAGTGACTTTATATGCAGAACTTAATAAACCTTTGAAAGCTGAACAAAATCTGTTGGCAGTAGATCGACTTACTCTTAAATTGGGCGAAATTCCAAAAAGACTTTCGGAGAATGCTGAGACTCTTATGCATTATCTTGAACGGTTAAATCAAATTGAGATATCAAAAAATAAGAGAATTAAGCTTAAACCAGAAAATAGAAAAGCAATTGAGGCGGAAGCCCAACGTGCTCGTGATCGATTGTTGAAGCCAGAAGAAATAAGTCAAATTTTTGAAACGACATTGGCGTTACATGATGCTTTAGCCAATGATGTATTGATGAGAGATGTTGAAAAAGCAAAATTAGAACCTATAGAAAAAGTTCTTGCAACTATTTTAATGATGTTAGATGCATCTAATGCGAAATTTAACCCAAGAACAAATGCTGAACGAGTTGCTGATGCAAAAAAACAGGATGTAGTCGTAAAAGAAGTAATGGCCCCAGCACAAATTAAGCAAAGTCTTGGTGAACCGCTTTCAAGACTAGCGGGTGACAATAAAGCAACAACGATTAAAACGGATCCATTTAAAGCACAAGCAAGCAAAGAATATAAAGATCTTATGAAGTATGTAGGCAAGTTGGAAGGCATTGATAGAACGTTGTTAAAACCAGAACAACAGCTTGAACTTGCGGCTGTTGTAAAAAATGTGTATGAAAAATTATCGGAGCAGTATGGGGCATTTTTGGGTGATATCGCTGATTTTAACAAAAGATTTACGCCAGAACAACGAGATGCATTAATCAACACACTCGTTGCTGTTAATGGAAAAAAAGAATTATGGAACAATGTTTTGGAAGAAGCCATTCAGGGAGAAAAACTATTTGCAAATGAGAAGAATTTTTTAGAATATCAAAAAAAATATAATGCTCTTGGCACAAAAAACAGCAAGGCAAGAGTGGTTAGTGTAGCACGATTAAATGCCGCTGAAATTGCACTAGGCGGCTATAAAAAAAATATTGAAAATTTATTAGAAGTGATTACAACACAACAAGATGCACCAGCAAAAATTGATAGTGAATCAAATAAACTAGATCAAAAAATAGAGGAAACGTTATCTGAGGTCGCAAAAGCTGATCCTTCAGCGCAATCTGTTGAAACATTAAGAAGAATAGTAACTGCTTCAAGTGATCTAATTGGTGAAGTTACCACTGTTTTGAATACAGCTAATCTTTCACCCGAAGCAGAAACTGCTTTAGTAAAAATAGAGTTAAAAGCAATTATCAGAAATGATCAGGCTTCGTCTGAATTAGCGCGAGACCAAGGTTCATTAACAACAGTAATTGAAAATAGATTGATTGAATTACCGCAAGTTGAGAGAGCAAATGTTGCTGAATTGCATAGCATGCCAACACCACCGCCACCACCATCCGTTGTTCAAATACTTAATGATGCAAACGTTGCCAGTAAAAAACCAGCAAATTTTGGAAAAGGTAACTCTTTGGCAACTGATATAGGTAATGTCACTTTGAAAAAAGTAGAAACGCAACCGGGGAAGCAACCGCCTGTCGAAGATTTTGTGAGTTCTTTGCAACAAGCCATAAAAAAAAGAAGAGAAGCGATTGTTCTTGAAGGAGAGACTCCTGAAGGCACGAGTAGTGAAGATGATGAGAATGGAACATGGGATTAAGCCTTAATCGTAGTTTTTTTAACTGATGCATTTTGGCTAATTTCATCATGATAAAATAACGAGAGTCCTATAAAAACGGTGATTGTGGCCATTAAAAAATCAAAGGTAAGTTGTTCGGCCATAAAAAGCCACCCATAGAGTGCAGCAAATAAGGGCGACATAAAGCTGGCAAATGACATCATAGTGGGGGTGAATTTCTTTAAAAGAGTGCCATATAAGTTGTGGCAAATAAGGTTGCTGACAATAACAATAATGATTAATAAGGTTAAGAATGGTAAAAGATCAGTGATCAACAGTGTGGGATTCTCGGTGAAGTATGAGGTGCCAAGAGCAAATAATCCACCAAAAAACATGCTAACACCATTAACAAAGCTTGGTTCATACTGATGATTATTAATTAAACGATGAATAACTAGCCAACCATAACTCATTGAACTTACTGAAATTAAAAGGGCAAGCTCTGGCATAAAAAATGCGGTATTTAACCCTGTATATGTTGTTGATGATTTGCCAATAATGGGTAATAAGCCACAAAAACCTATTAAAAGTCCAATGCATTTTTTGGGAGTGATTTTTTCATTACAAAATATATAGGAAAGTGTATAGGAAATAAAAGGGCCAAAATTATAGAGAAGACAAGCTTTACTTGACGATAAATAGAGCAAGCCCCAATAGCGTAAAATGTAGGGAATATAAATGGTAAAAAGCATAGCTTGCACAAAAAGCCAAAAATCATCTCTTTTCACTTTAAAATTGGTACGATTTGTATAGGCATGATAAAGCAGTAAAATACTACCGGCAATTGACATGCGCATACCGACTAAAAAAATGGGCTGTGTATAAGAAAGTAAGACCTTTCCTAAAGAAAAGGTTGCAGCAAGAAGTGCATATAAAATAACCAATAAATACATAATCTCTTCTTTTTCTGATGGAATTAATACTTATTTATGGAGTTAAGTTTATACATTTATTGAATATTTGTCAAAAAATCCGAGGATTATTGGTCCTCGGATTTTTTTTATATGCTAGAAAACAGGTGATGAATATTTGAGAGATAAGTGTACTGCGTAGTTAACATCAGCAGATATGTTTTTAAGTCTACTGCTTAAAGTGCTGTTTTTAGTGGTGCTCATTTCTTGACATGCTTTACCATAAAGATATCGTATGCAATTTTTACGCAAGGTATTCAAATTCATGTATTCTGGGTTGCAAGGTGGGTTGTTTTGAAAACTGTGTGCACAATATTGATCAACCTGTTCACCATAAAAATCCAGGCATGCTGCGCGCACAAAATCAAAAGCATAGTTCAAGAGTTCGGCATTGTTGCGAAATGGTTTTTCTGCGTGGCGATATTCAATATCCTGAAGAATTGCTGGAATACGGCTATGCTTTAATGTTGTTATTGCATGAGCAAGTGGCTGGGTTTGCAAATCAGGGCCGCACAAGCGATCGAATTCATTAAGCAGTGCTGTTGAAATATCGGGTAATGCTTCTTGTGATTGTTTAGGTGTTGAGAGCCACCACCAAACTGCCGATGATTCATATACTGAAAAAAGAGTTAAGCATGATAAAAATAATGCTATTTTACATTTATGTAACATTGTGTAACCTCCGACTTTAAAATTATTTATTTCAATGTAACACTATGAGCATAGCATATCGATTATATCCTGTCGAAAGCCTTATTTTTTTCTCAGCCTTCTTTGTTTTGTCGGAGTATGTCTTCCTGGTATTTTCATATGTTCTACATAATCTTCTTCTGTTAATAGTTTTTGGCAACATATTTTAAATGCCTGATGACGATCTTTTAAATGATGCATAACGCGACTAGGTCTTGAAAAACTTTTTCTGCAGTTAGGCTTGGGACAATAAAATTTGTTAGGGGCTACATTATGGTATTTCTTAATATGGGTGAATAGTGTTGGATAAGAAGAAAAATCTTCGCATAAACAGCTACAGCGAGTTTCTTGTGTTATGGCATTAGAACTTAAATCGCGAGATTGATTATCTAAAATTATAAGATTTTGTGGCGGTGTTTCTTTCAAATATGATTCAATAAGTGGTCTCTGGGAAAGAATTTGTATGGTGAATAATATTCTTTCATAGAACAAGAATTGTTCATTTGTTATCGGTGTTGCGAGTCTGGACAAGATTTGTTCATTGGTGATCGGTATCACGAGCTTGAAAGGTTTGGGCTTGATTATTTGTGGATGATTGTTTTCTTCCATGCCAAAAATATAAGTATTCAATGTTAGTAGCATTACCCATAATGGCAGGTAAATAAGTTTTTGATTATTCATAAACGATACTATTGTCTTTTTGTCCAAGATTTCTTGGTTTAGGTTCTCTTTTTTTGCAATTTTTTTTATGGTCTTTAAATTTCTCTTGATTGAGAAATAATTTTTGGCAACATATTTTAAATGCATTATGATGGTCTCTTAGATGATATATAATTCGAGCAGGCAATTTAGCTGTTGCCGTACATTGTTCCATGGGACATTGATATTTCGTTTCTATGTCTGATTTTATATGCATATTTTTTATATGTCCGTATAAGGTAATAAATGACCATGTATTTATTTCTTCGCAAGGACATCGCCATCTTTCGTCAACTGTTACCATTGGTTGGAGATTGGTTATAAAAGGACTATTATTTTGTGGTGATTCGTCAACGAGGGTAAAATCTCTTTGTTGGTCCTGTGTCTCAAGTGATTCTAGAAATTCATTGAATGTTGCATCTAATTCTAACGGTGAGCCTTCAAGTGTTTCATTACATAGAAGTTCTGTGAATAGTGAGGTTACAGGAGTTTCCATGCAAGAACTGAAATGGCTGTTGACCATAAGCGCAATTAAGAATAGTGAATAAAAAATTGTTTTATGTTTGAAGATGTTCATGATTGTGTGTGTATTCTTTGTGTTGATGTTATTTTAGAGCCTGTTAAAACAACAGGCCCATTTTTTTTATATTATTTATAATGCTGTTGACGATATTTATCACAAGTGTAACAAGCAAAACTAAATAATTTCGTAGCGAGTTCGCTTTCTAGATTTTTATCTAAATTTTGTAAAAATGTTGCTAAATTACCTTTTGTTTTAAGGTGTTGTAGGGCTTGATTGGCATATTTTTCGCGTATATCTCGTTTTAATTGTTCAATATTGAAATAAGGGTTAACGGGAACCGTATAATTAATGTGTTCATTAAGGAAATTTTCAACATAACGATCTTGAAGACTTAATGCTACACTTCCTTTTACATTTGCAGCATATTGTTTTGCTTCAACTTGGTTTTTGAACGGTGCATTTTTGTGCTCGGTAAAAACTTCTTGTGCTAATGCTTGTTTACCTTCATTATGAATTAATGTTTTAATTTTTGCAGCAACAGTAGGATTTGCTTGTTCAGCTGGTTTGAAAACATTAAAAAGTAATTGTTCTGCTTCACCTGTAATACTTTTTTCGTCGAAAACATACCATGTTGAGCTGAATATTGATGTAGTTGTTAGACTGCAAAGTAAGAATGCAGATAAAAATTTTTGTGTGTTCATAAAAGATCTCCTAAAAAGTGTGTGTTGAATTATAATTTTGAACGTAGGTAAGCTATGCTAAAATCTTTACTATCAATTGGATGTCTGCATATAGGACATGTTGGTTGTATGTTTTGTTTTATTTGTGCTTCCATGCAACCAATTTGACAACCTGTGCAAATTTGATGACCGCAACGCAAAGTTGATCGTTTTTTTAGTTCTGTAAAGAATGGTTCAAGACATACACCGCAATCTGTTGCAGAATATATCTTTTTTTCTATTGTTTTACTTTTAAACACTTCTATATCAGTTTCACCTTGTGGTAAAATTTCTTCAACGAATTCAACTTGAATATCATCAATATTTGGATAAAGCGATGATGGTTCTGGCCTATTAAATTCTTCGATTCGAGGTGCAGTTGGGGTATAATCATGAATAACAGCAGGTCTTTGCGGTGTTGTAGTATTTCTTTGATTATTAATATAATTTTTGATGTATGAATCAACATCAGTATTAAGATTTTTGAACAATTCTTTAACTGATCTTTTGTTTGAAAGTTTTTGATCTATTTGATGACCAAAATGTTCTGCGACTTTTTTTAAATCGTTTTCTTTTTGTGATGTGGTAATTTTGCTTTGAGCATTTTCAACTACTTTTGTAACAAAAAATTCTCGAATGCCACCGGGTAAATGCTCAAAGGCATATTTCTCTGCTTGTGCGTGTGTAGCAAAATTTTGTTTAAATGTGTCTGCTACCACTTCTTGTTTTTTCTTCCATAAGCCTTCTTGTATTATAGCTGGTTGATTGTCAATATCAGCAAGTTCTCTTAATTTTTTTTCTAGACTATCAAAAAGTTGTTGTTTGTCAGGTTTTTGAGCATAAGTGCTTTGTCGTTGAGTTGAATGGTGTGTTTGTCGTGGTGGCGTAGTTTTTGCAGTATCATGTTGTATTCGTTCTATCTTTTTTGTTTCTTTTTCAACTTCTAATGAAGCTTCAACAAAAAAAATTAAAAGATCGTGTAGAAAATGGCCGGCTTTTATAGAATGCGTAATTGCGCAGCAAAATAAAAGTAGAAAAGCACATTTTTTTGTATACTGTTTAATCATAAAAACTCCTTACATAAAAAAAACTATTTTCTTAAGAGTAGCGTTTTTTATGGTATTCTCCAGTTTTATTTTATGAACTAATTACAATCGAGCCATTTTTCAGACTAACTGATAGAGTCTTGCTTTCAGGATGTTTTAATAAATATTGTGAGATTGGCACGATAATGCGTTGCTGAATAGTACGCTTTAATGGTCGTGCACCGTATTCTTTGATGTATCCTTGCTGTGCAATTTCTTTAATCACTTCGTTTGCAATAGTCACGGTGATATTTTTTTCAGTAAGTCTTTTTTCCAGCTCATGCAATTGAAGTTGTGTAATTTTTTCAACATCGCTTTCAGAAAGTCTTTTAAAGAAAACAATTGCATCAATGCGATTTAAAAATTCTGGTTTAAACTTTTGTTGCAATATTTGTTCAACGGATTGTTTTACTTTTTCAGTGATTTCATCAGCTTGCAAAATAATTTCCGATCCAATGTTGGATGTCATGATAATGACGCAATTTTTGAATGAAACCGTACGCCCTTGGCTATCAGTTAAATGACCTTCATCAAGAATTTGCAGAAAAATATTAAAAACATCAGGATGTGCTTTTTCGATTTCATCAAATAAAATGACACTATAAGGATGTCGTCGCACTTGTTCAGTAAGTTGTCCACCTTCTTCATAACCAACATAGCCTGGTGGCGCACCGATTAATCGAGCGACTGCATGTTTTTCCATGTATTCTGACATATCAATGCGAATGAGTTTTTTAGGATCATTAAATAAAAATTCTGCTAATGTTTTTGCAACTTCAGTTTTACCGACCCCCGTTGGCCCTAAGAATAAAAATGAACCGATTGGCCTATTTGGATCAGTAAGCCCAGTTCTATGCATTTGAATGGCATTCGTGATTGCCTCTAATGCTTCATCTTGGCCGATAACTTGTTTTTGCAAGATTGTTTGCATTGAAAGGAGTTTTTCTGATTCTTGTGCTTCCAGTTTTTCTGCAGGAATGCCAGTCCAACGTGATAACACTTTTGCAATGTCATGTTCATCAACATATTGTTTAATCATGTTGGTGGAAAGATTTTTGAGCGTTTCTTGTTCTTTGGTTAATTCTTGTTCCAATTTAACAAGTTTGCCATATTTTATTTCTGAAGCTTTTGCAAAATTGCCTTCACGTTCAGCTTGTGTGTATGCATGTTGTGCGGCTTCTATTTTTTCTTTTATGGCATTAATTTTTTCAAGGGGTGCTTTTTCCGCTTTCCATTGATTTAATAATGTTACATGTCGTTCTTTGAATTCTGCAAGTTCTTTATCAAGATGTTCAAGACGTGCTTTTGAAGGGCCATCACCTTTTTCTTTTTGTAAAGCAACTTTTTCGATTTCTAATTGTCTGATTTTTCGCTCAAGTTGATCAAGCTCAGCGGGCTGTGAATCGATTGACATTTTGACCATTGCAGCAGCTTCATCAACGAGATCAATTGCTTTATCAGGCAAAAAACGATCGGGAATATATTTAGCCGATAAGAGCACTGCATCGACTAACGCTTGATCTTTGATGTGAATGCCGTGATGAAGTTCATAGCGTTCTTTCAGGCCGCGCAAAATTGAGATTGCATCTTCAATAGAAGGCTCTTCGACAAGAACTTTTTGGAATCTGCGTTCAAGTGCAGCATCTTTTTCGATATATTTTTTATATTCTTGAAGGGTTGTTGCGCCGATACAATGTAATTGACCACGCGCTAATGCTGGTTTAAGTAAATTTGATGCATCAAGACTGCCACCGCCAGCTGCACCAGCACCAATTAAGGTATGTAATTCGTCAATAAATAAAATAATATCATCAGGATGTTGTTCAATTTCTTTTAAAATACCTTTTAAGCGTTCTTCAAATTCACCTTGATATTTGGTACCGGCAACGAGTAATCCTAGATCGAGTGCATAGATTTGTTTATTGCGTAAACTTTCTGGTACATCATTATTGATGATGCGCTGCGCAATGCCTTCAACAATTGCTGTTTTACCAACACCAGGTTCACCAACAAGCACAGGATTATTTTTTGTGCGTCGTGAAAGAATTTGGATCACGCGTCTTATTTCCTCATGACGACCAATAACGGGATCAAGTTTTCCTGCTTTTGCTTGCTGGGTGATATTTTGGCAATATTTTTCCAAAATTTGGTACTGTGATTCTGCGTTTTTTTCTTTCACGGTTTGCCCTTTTCTTAACTGTTGCATATAAGCAAGGATAGCTGTTTTGGTGAATGTATGTTGTTTAAAAAATTCTTGCACGGTTGTTGGAAGATAGCGTGTTGTTGCCCAGACAAGCATGAAATGCTCAAGACTTATAAAGCTATCACCTAATGCTTTCATTTCTTGTTCTAAATCGGCAAAAAAGGATTGCATGGTTTGATCAAGGGCAAGTTGTGCCCCATGTGCTTTGGGTAATTTTTGTAATTCAGTTTCAATAAGTTTTTGTAAGGGTGAAAGTGGTATTTTTAAGCTATCAAATAATGAGCGACAAAATTCATTATTGATGCCAGCTGCTAAGGTGTGCAATGGTGTCAAAGCAGGATTTTCTAATGCTTGTGCGATTTTTGCTGCATTGCTTAACAGTTCAGTGCTTGCATTGGTGAAAATATCAGTATTCATATTTTTTCTATTTTGGTTTTTGAAGTTCTTTTTCTAGTAAGTCTAATCTGTTGCTTAAATTTGTTAACTCTTGTTTTAATTTTTCTTCAGATTTTGACGGTTGTAATAGTTTTAAAGATGAAGATTCAGATAGCTCGTTTTTTTGATAAAAAAATACATAACCATTTTTATTAATTTCATTTTGTACGTTAGTAGGTGATTGTTCAGTAATCCTCGAGTCATCGCATAAATACCATTTATTAGCATCCTTGATATAGGCAACATAATGGCCCCCACCGGTTCCACCTCGATGGACAATAACACTGATCAATGAATAGATATAATCATTTTTTTCTTCAGGAATTTTCATAAATGGTCGAATGTTAATAAAGGATGGGATAGTCACAGCGTGAGTTAATTTTGAACGCGTTGCACCAAAATTGGTATACTCATAGCGATTGAGTGATATAACTAACAATTCAGGTGTGGTTACTAATTGTATTTGTCGTTCGCAATTAGGAATTTCTGCGCCTCGATATGCATTATATGCAGGATTTGTACCTTGATATTTATAATAATTTTTTGGATCATCTTGAATTTCTTTTTTAAAGTATTCATTTAACGAATCTTCTAAGGTTGTTAAGGACTTTGCGCTAATTTTTTTTCTAGGGTTTGGTGGAGTTTTTATTGGTACGGATAAATAAAATATCGGATCTTCATCGTAGAAGGCGATCAATTCGTCGCCCTCAGGAAGTGGGCACCGGGTCTTTGTTGTTTGAAAAATGCCAAGCAAATTACTAATATATATGTCAAAAGATCTGCTCACCCGTTTTAAACTGTTGAATGCTCCAGTTAGAAATTCTTGAGCATCTTCTTGGGCATATGGGTTTGTATCAGCTAATTCGGCAATGATTGCCATACTTGCTTCAGTATAACCTTGCAATGTTGGGTCTTCTTCTTCAATTTTTGTTTTTATCGGCAGCTCCCTTATTAATTGCTGATAGGCCCCAGGAAAAGTATGTATTTCTTCTATATTATTTGCATCTTTAGAAAGGAACCCTGTAAGAGGTTTAATATTATATAATGATTGTGTAACTGCATTGAGATAACAGGTATTGCCACAATTAGCTAATCCTGTAGGTCTTGCATAGAGAGCAACTGTTATCTGTGTAGAAATTGCTAAAAAAAATAATTTTTTGATCATAACTTTCCCTTTATACTTTAACTTCGCATATTTTTTGATCGCAATAACTTGTGATAACTAATAGCAAAATGATGCGCATAATCACGTAAAGCGATTATTAATCTTCCCACATCAGAGTGTAAGCTTAACGGAACTGGTTCAGTCAATGATTTGCTAAAAATAAGCTCTTCACGTTTTGCCAAACTAATAATTTCAGCATGAGGCAAAATTTTTTCAACGGCATGAAGTTGTCCAAGGCCGCCATCAATGACAATGAGATCAGGAATATCTTCAGGGTTTCTATAGCGACGCAAGACAATTTCTTGCAATGCAGCATAATCATTTTGTTCTTTGAGTGATTTTATTTTGAAGCGGCGAAAATTATCTTTATCAGGAATGCCATTCTTAAAACGAATGCATGAGCCGACAATATAACTACTTTGAAAATGTGAGATATCAAAACAATCAATAGTTGAAGGAGCTTTTTTGAGTGCAAAAAGTTCCTGTATTTTTTTGCCGATTTCAAAATTTTCTTCTTTTTGCCTTCGCGTTGGCGCGGTAACTAATAAAATATCTTTTTCATATTTGGTCAGAGAAAATTTTGTTTTCAGGGTCGTAAAAATAACTTCTAAGTTTTGTAAGTAGCGATGCATATTGTGCGCTTTTTCAAATTCAAAATTTTTTATATGTTCAGTAACTTTTTCTTTTACTGCTTTGAGTGATGCGTTAAAGTTTCCTTCCAAAAGTGTTTGTACTAATTGTAAGCGGAATATATATGCTTCACGATCGAATGTTGCCAAGCAATTGCCGGCACAATTGCCAACATGATAATTGAGGCAGCCATTTTCTATTTTGGTGTTGCACAAACTTAATTGAAAGGTGTGCACAAGATAAGCATGGGCACTGCGGACTTTGCTTTTATGCAAAAAAGGACCAAAATAGGTTCCTTTTTTTATTTTGTTGCGCGCTAACTCAAAGAGAGGAAGTTGATCTTGCGTGAAAAGAAGGTAGACAAAAGGTTGTCCACTTTTCAGGAGCACATTAAATTTTGGTTTATGTTCACGAATGAGTTGTGCTTCAAGAAGCAAAGCATCAGTTTCACTATGGGTGACAATATGCTCAATATGGGTATGTTCTTCTACTAATGCCTGGATTTTCCAGTCAGTTTTTTGTTTTTGAAAGTAGGAACTAACTCTTTTTTTGAGGTTTTTTGCTTTGCCAACATATAAAATGATATCTTTCTGTTTGAACAGATACACACCTGGCAATGAAGGTAATTGTTCTATTATTTGTTTCATATCCGTACTCCATTAAGATAAGTATAAAATAGTATAGCAGATTTTTTGGATATGCGCAAAACTAAAATTTTCAAATAGAAACTTGTTTAAAGATGAGCTTTTTGTCTTTTTATATCGGATAAATATTGAAAGCAGGAAGATTTATACTACTTCCTGCTCTTAAAAAAAAGTTTGATGATGTCAGGCTCTTTGTCTTTGCAGTGCATATTGTAATTGATTTAATTTGTCATGCAATGATTTTAGAGTTTCCTGAAGCATAGGTTGTTTTTCTAATTCGCGTTGTTGTTTTTCCAATTGTTCTTTTGCATTTTGTCCAATTATTTGCAACTGCTGTTTTTCGTATGCTCTTTGTTCTCTTTCCTGTTCTTGTCGTTGTCTTTCACGAAGATCTCGCGCAAATAATTCTTCTTCTTCGCGTTCCTTCTCTTCTTGTTGGCGGAGATACTCTCGTTGTTGTTGAGCAGATTGTTTTCTTTCCTGTTGTTCTTGTGCAAGTTGCTTAATTTTTTCTTGTTGTTGTCGTTCTCTTGCTTTTTGTTCTAATTCTTGTTCAAATTTGTGAGCCTTTTTAATTTCTTCCTGTTTAGCTTGCTCTTGTTCAATTTTTTTAGGAGCATTCTTTTTAGATTGTAGTAACTTTAGCATTTCATCATTGCTTTGAGCAAGGGAAAAAGCATTGTATTGATTGTTAGGCAATGCGGGATCCGCACCTGCATTCAATAATGCTTTTACAATTTCTTTATAATCTTTATTAATGGCAAGGGTTAAAGCTGTGGCACCATTTTTAAATACAGTAATCCCATGTGGATTGACAATTAGATTAACATCTGCATTTTTATCAATAAGCATAGTAACTATTTTTAGTATCTTGTTTTCATCTTCGTTCTGATCTTTAGGCAATCCAATTGCGGCAATAAGAGCTGATATCCCATATTGACCTAATCTATTAACGTTTGCCCCATTTTCTAATAAGTATTTAACAATCCGTTCACTAGTGCTTGCAGCCGCAGCAGTTAATGCGGGTTGCATGCCAAGCGAATGTGCACGTAGTTGGGCTAGTCCATTTATATTGATATTGTCTTTCTCTTCTTCGTAAAGCTTTTTAAGACTTTCAAAAGAGGGTGTATATGCTTTCACTACAAAATCTTTCTGTGCCTCACTTGGTAGTTCTTCTTCCATAGATTGAGCATTGTTGATTAAAATTAAAAGTATAAAAAAAATAAAGTTCTTAATTTTTATAGGATGTGCCATCATTATTTTTCCTTTATTTTGCAAAATAGTGAAACTGTTTTACATTGCATTTAACAAATATTTGATATTAATGAATCTAATAATGTCATATTATTTGTCTTCGTAATGCGAATTGTAATTGATTAAGCTTTTGGTGCAATTCTTTTAGAGCTTCTTTTAAGTTATTATTTTGTTGTGGTTTGAGTTTGCATATTCTTTCTTTTTCTTGCTGCTCTTTTGCGGCTTCTTGTTGCGCTCGTTCTCTTGCAATGCGCTCTCGATTGCCCTTTTCCCGTAGCTTTCTAGTTTCTTGTATTTGTTGTTCTTGTCGTGCACGTTCTATTTCTTGTTGAGCTTGTTTTATTTCTTGTCGTGCTAATTCAAGTTGCTCTTGTATTCGTTGTTGACTTTCCAAGCGTTCTTCTTGTTCTTTTATTTGTTCTTCACGCTCTTTTTGTCTTTGCTGTTCTTCAGCTAATCGTTGTTGTTTCTTGGTTTCTTCCTGTATCAATAATTGCCATTGTTGTTCTGGTGTTAGTTTTTGCTCTGCTTTTAATGCTTCTTCAAATTCTTTTTCTTCTCGTAACTTTTTTTCTTCACGTTCTTTTCGTTCCTGTTCAATTCTTTTGAGCAGTTCAGCTAGTTCAGCAGATCTTTCTTTCTCTTTAGCTTCGCGTTCTTCTTGTTGCTGTTGTGCAAGTTGCTTAATTTTTTCTTGTTGTTGTCGTTCTCTTGCTTTTTGTTCTAATTCTTGTTCAAATTTGTGAGCCTTTTTAATTTCTTCCTGTTTAGCTTGCTCTTGTTCAATGCGTTCTCTTTCTTGCTGTTCTTGTTGCTTTTGTTCTTCAGCTAATTGTTTTTGTTTTAGGATTTCTTGCTCCAGTTGTTCTTGAAGGGCTTGTAATAAGCCACTTGGTTTTTTGCGGGCATTTTGTTCTTTTTCTAATAATATTTTTTTTACGCGATCATTCTCCTCTTCTTTTCCTCTGAAAAAACGTCCTTGTATTGCATTGAGTCCATTTTCAATTTGTTCAGGAGTCCAGTCTTGAATGTCTGATAAAAACCGTGCATTTGGTTGTTCTACTCGTTTCATACGTAAAGAAAACTGTTTATTTTTATCCATTTCCGATGGATTACTAAGCGCCATTAATTTATCATACTCATCATAAATCTTTTCTTCGGGCCACGTGTTAATCTCTTTTGTAAAATCAAGCATTATTTTTTTTTCTTCAGGCGTTAGCTGTTGCATTGCCCATAATGGCGCATTGATTAGAGAAAATACTACTCCCAAAAAGAGTAATTTTTTTAAGATCATTTTCATTTCCTTCCATACTTTATTTTTTCAATAATCACTGCAAAAAATGGTAGCATCTCTTAACTTCCAAAATCAATATTAGAAGGATCACCAGCAGCCGATGCTGTGCGATCACCAGTACTTTCAGAAGGTGGTGTGATTGTTTTATCATTGATTCCTTTACCTGTGTCAGGCCCTTTATTGCCTCCTGTAGGCGTGCTCGTGCCTCCTGATTTTGTGCCGCCGCCGGGTTTAATGAGGGGAATTGAAGGGGTCACCGTACCTTTTTGTTGGTAGATGCCACGAGCAGTGGTGATTGCTGACAATAATTCTGTTTCTAATGGCGGGTTGGTGTAGTTGCTTTGTAAAAGATTGAACATATCAATTCCTTGATTGATGGCAGCTTTATTGCCTTGTTTATAAAGATTCAAAGTTACTAAACTGAGCAAGCCATATTTTTTGTCTGGATGAGCTTGTATATCAGTATAACTAATGCCCGGTTGATAATTTGGGTTATAGCTCGTGCCGCTGTCATCTAAAACAATAAAGACGAGGTAATCGAGAAGAATATTTTGTTTTGTGTCTTTGAGTGGTTGGCCCATGGTATCGGTTAATGGCATAGTGTAAATATATTGATAGTTTTCGATTGCTTTTTGGCTTGCAGGTTTTAGGGTGAATGGTGCAAAAGATACTTTCATATTTTGAGCGGAGTATGCTTTTTGTAGATTCTGAATGGTGGTTACCAATGAATCAGGAAGAGGGAATGTTTTTGTGTAGTTGGCAAACGCATCAGAAATTCTGAGTCCAGAATCGGTGCCATTATTGTTGAATGCTTTTTGTGTAACAAGACTTATAACATCATCACTTTCAAGTGGATATTTGCCAAGATCGTTTACTCCATTTAAATCGGCATTGATGGTGCACATAACGATATAATCATCGATAGTATTTTCTGCATTATTTTTCAAATTTGTTGCTTGTGTGTTGTAGATGAAATGACCTTTGAGTATTTGATCTTTGGTGACAGCTTTTGGATTAAATGAGCCAACAGATGGATTAAGTTGGTAGGAAAGCAATTTGCGTGCAGCTGCTTCGCGTTGTATTGTAGGGGTGATTGTTATTATATTGGCATCATCAGGACTTGTTGAGCATGCTGTGGGTAAACTTTTGCAATAACCGTGTGCAGGGCGTAATGCTGGTATTGGTTTAACGGGAATTGTTGGTTTATTAATTTGATATTCAATTGCTGCGCCGGAAGAAATTACCCCAATTGTTTTTTGTGATGGCAATGCAGTTACGGCATACGATTGTGTTGTAACTTGTGTTGGCGCATCTTCTGACCAGAACTTGACTTGGAGTGTTGTGCCATTGAGCCGTGCATTGAGATAATACCAAGTATTAACCGCAAAATTATTCGCTGGCATTGATTCTTTGAACCAACCTTTGCCTTCATGTTCATAGGCATTTACGCTAATAGGTTCGTTTATCATTTCACGTTTGAATACTGCCATTTTTGCTAGATGATCCAGATCAAGATCGAGATCAGGACTTTTATTTTTATCAGTGAGTGCTGCAATATTGAGTTCTTTACCACCAATATAAATACCAATATAAAAACTATTTAATAAGTAAATTGCTTTAAATCTAATTTCAATTTCATTGACTGACTGTGCCATAGGAATTGTTTCTTTTTGATTAAACCAATTTTTACTCATTGTTTTTTTGCTCAAAAGTGAATCATTATTGCTTTGAGAAACCGCTTCAGGCATGACGGCAATTTCTTGACTAAAGCTAGTGCGGCCTGCGTTATATAATGAGAATCCTTGTGATGGATTAAGTTCATAGACTCCCGTTTGAATACCATACACAGAACCAACATCAGCATACGCAAGCCCATAAGAATCGGGCGTTAAGAGTTGTGACCACCAATTTTCAAGCAAGAATGACATTTGTTCTTTTAATGCTTCAAAATTTTTGTTCATAAAGTTTTCATAAAAACCAACACTGCGTTCTTCGTTGCTTAATTCCGCTTGATATTTGAGTTGAAGTTCATTGGTGATTTCTGTTTGTTGTTGTTGGAAAATGAGTTCACTATTACCAATAAACGTACTAAATGTTTCAACAAAGGCATGTTGTTCATCTTTTTCATATTGTTTTAATTCATCTTCTTGGACTGAAGTAACAATTTGAATAATTTGTGGGCCAACCGTCATGGCAATCATAGGCAGAATAACCCATGCACTTGAGCCGCCAGTAAGCGGTATGGTTGCTAATAATAAGGCAGTGGTGATTACCGCATTAATGGTGCGCTCATTGGCGCTGAGTGTTTCGCGTGCATCTTGTGCAGCTTGGAAGGGATTAACATCATGATCGAATATCCAGCCAATGCCTGCTCCAACAAATGCCGCTGCCGTTGATGCATCAATGAAAATTCGCGTGAGAATTGAAATGAAATATTGTGCATATTTGAGCGCATTCATGAGGTCATCATAAAAGAATTTGAAGGTATAGGTGAGTTGATTAAGAATGGAAACGGCGGCATCGATGCCCATTTGTTTTAATCCATCGACAATTGCATTGCCCATGGATTTATAATCACCGGCAACCAAATCGGTTGCTGTTTGCGCAATAAGCATAACAGCATCGGCACTTAATTTCATTACGCCGCCTACATCATATACGGCAACATTGGCTAAATCTGCCAAGCCATCAATAAGCATTTCATAGTCGGCGATAAAGGCTCCTGAAACATCGGTGCAAAGTTCTGAATCTTGACCAGCTAAAACAGTGTTGCAGACATCATTTATGCCGGCGCCGATATTTTCAACAAGTTCTGTAGCGACACCTTTAACGCCATGTATGGCAGTTGTTGCTGTTTCGATGACATCATTCACCACTTTATTTAGATCCACGCCTGCTTTTTTCATATCATCAACAGCGTGTTTGCGTAATGTTTCTGCACTTTTTAATAATCTATCAGCATCTTGTGGCGAAAGTCCTGTCAAGGCTTCACCCAGACCAGGAATTTTTGCAATGCCTCCTTCTATTTCATAAACGCCTGATAAAAATGATTCTGCCAATGATTCGCCAGCATCCTCCAATGCACTAAAGGCATCACTTCCTGTTTTTTCTATATCATCCCAGACATCGCTGACGGCGCTGCCAATATCCTCAAAAAAATCGCTCCAACCTTGTACTTTGACGGTGCCTTTTTGTGGCTTGATGAGTTTGTTAAATGATTTGGCAACAGGATCAGTTGTTTGGTTGTGTAAAGCTTGTTCAGCAACCTCCTGTTCCATCGAATCATTAAGATGATTAAGATCATCCAAATATACATAATCTTCAGCGCTATATAATAAAATTGATGGTTGTGGACCGGATTGATTTTTTTTTGTGCGATTCATAAAGGTCATGGTGCTATCCAAATGATCTTTGTTGTAGAGATAATGGGTGAGTGCATGTAAAATTTTTACCATACTAAATAGGTTAATTTGATCATGGAGTGTTGGTTGGCCTTGTAAGAGTTTTAAATCATCGGGTACTTTTTTTTGAGCGATTGCATTGAAGGCATTTATCGCATCAGTTTCACCTAGTACGGCTACTTTATAAAATGGTGTTGTTTGAAAATCTTTTATTGCAGCATATATTTTGAGTTGATCATAGGTGCCTGTTTTTGCATCTTTGAAAATTTTCCAGTCATTACAGTTCTCTAATAATCTGAGCCGGAAAGCATCGGTTAAAAGAAGACTGAGATGATACATTTCCGATCCATTGCGCAGCGCTACAAAATCTGGATGATAATAGGCAACTTCAATGTTGGGTATATATAAGAAAATACTTTGTTCTAGTTGCTTTATTGAATTTAAAATGACCGCATCTTGTATGAATGTTCTTGCAATCGTATATTTCAGATAATTTTGCCAGAACGTTGCGTTGATAAGACTTTTTGTCGTGATGGTATTGAGACTATTCCAGAAAGAACTTTGCGGTACTTCTTGCCATGTTTTTGCATCAATAGTGCCATTCACGGCTTGCCACTGAGGTGTCAGAGCAGGATCAAATAATTTTTTTTCTAAAGCATCCCAGCTGCCTGCTTTTGCAATCATTGTTTTGACTAATCCTTGCCAAGAAGATTGTTGAATGATGGTTACAAAATCAACGGCCAATTGCGGAGCGAGTGCTGCTAAGCGAGCTGCATATTCAACTTTTACGACATATTCAAAATAAAAATAAAATTTTTTGAAATAATCCAATAAAATAGGGCTCATGTTAAGACCATTTGAGCCGTAGTCTGCATCAAGTGCAGCTGCATTTAATGAAACAAGAGGGAATGGATTTTTTGTTGCAGGTTTTGTTGAAGGGTCAAGGGGATTAAAAAGTTGTAAGGCAATTTTTTCGGCAATAGCAACAACGCTGCGATTTTGTTCTGCTGCTTGTTGTGGTGTTATTGCATAGAGATTGCATGTTTTTTTATCAACAACAATTGAGCCTATCAATTGATCTTTTGAAGATGCTGCACCGCATGCTTTGGTGACTTTTTGAAAAGTACCCGTTTTTGTGCAATGAACAATATCAGTTTCTTCGTCATATTCGCAAACATCATCTTTTAGGGAGTTGAATGCAGAGCTTTGTGTGTTTACGCGATATGAATCTGCATATGATGCGGCAAAAAAGGCTATGCTTATCAGAAAAATAGTATTTCTTTTTTTCATGATTACTCCGTCAATTCTTATTCTTGTCATTTGCTAGCGGCCTTAAAATTTTTAATGTTTTCTGATGTATATACCAATGATTCGGGTTTTATGAGCGTGAATTCTGCTTGACAACCAGCGGCCATAAAACCAATACCGCCAAAAATTGCTAAATAGGGATCGTTAAGTCCATCAATTGTTTTTTGCATGATAATCTCATTGGTTTTTCCTTTTTTTGTCACCGTAAGAGCAACTTGATTTGGTTGTGTGGTGATGTTGAACAAAAAGGTTATTGGCTCTTTTATCAGCAGTGCACGATCTTTATCGTTTAGTTTGAAAAGATTTGTTTTTGCATCAGTGGTGATTTGTTCTAAGGGAGTTACGAATTCTGAGATTTCTTTACCATCTTTTTCTTTTTTGGTGGTGTATTGTTGTGCAAAACATACTGAAATAGTTGAGGTGGTGTTTGTTGTGTCGGTTGTTCCATAAAGACCGAGCAGGCGACATTGAAAAAAACGTTCGGGAACGCCGGAGATCCAACGAGCTTTATTAAACATCACGCCAACAAAAAATGGGTATTGGCAATTGATAAGACGACATTCAACTTCAATCTCATACTGTGCTTTTTTGCTGCTATATTCGGTGAAAATATGATCTCTTTGCGCAGATTTTGCATCAGTTTTATCAAAAGTTGATAAGCCATTTTGCCAAAAACTATTATGATCGGGGTCATATTCCCAATCGCTCCCTGAGACGGGAAAGACGCTGTGCCAATGAATGTTTTTGGGGGTATTCATATGAGATACTTCAAAAAATTGATCGCTCCAAATAGGAGGATATTCTAAATCATGCGAGATGGGTTGATTTAAGTTAATTGCCTGAAAAAGATACTGCGTTTCATCGCTCAATTGTTGATTTTGTGCTTGGTATTGTGCTGCGGCCGTTGTTGCAGAAGCAATAAAGGCGGTGCTTATTGTTTTTCTGAGTGCGTTTTGATCAGTTTTTGTTTGTTTTATAAATTCTGAGAAACCATCTTGAATTTTTTGTTGTTGATCTGAATATTCTTTAAATTTTTTTGCATCGAGTTCGCTAATAAAACCATTATACATGCTGCTGCCACCCATTAAAATTGATTGTAATGCAATCATGCCAATTTCTGCCCAAAATTGTGTTTGCACTTCTGGCAGCAAGAGTTGTGAGCGCAAGCGCAAACTATTTCTCGTTTCATTGTTTTGCCAAAAAGACATAATTGGTGGGAGTAATGCATGCGTTGCATTGTGCAAGAATCGTGAAACTTTTTGATAATCAGTCAGTAGGTTAGTACGCTCAAAATCACTATATTCGACTAATTTTTGTGCTGTCTTTTTGACAAAATCATCTGAAGTTTTTTTGGTAAATTGTTTTTTGATCCATGTTTTTGTGTGGTTGTACGTTGTGTGAACAATGCCTTGTATTTTTTCGGTGATGCTCAATTGTTTGTTAATGAGTTGTTCATACTTGCGAAGATGCTCAAGATACGTTTCCAAAACAAAGCGATCAAAAAAAATTTTTGGGGGAATTGGTTTTTCTGCTTGCTCTAAACTGTGTATAGTTGCTTCAATCAGTTGTTTTCGTTCGGTTAGTTTTTGTACTGCTTGAGCAGCAATGAGTGAAAGTTCATAGGGAGAAGCGGAAAGAAGATTTTTTAGTAATGATTCTGTTGCATGAAAACGAGCCGATGAAATTTGCATTCCTGTTGGGCCATAGAGTTGTTGCATAAGCCAATTTGTTTTATGTTCTCGTGTTGTTATTGGTTCTTGCGCAAGAAGATACCATGGTAAAAACAGAAAAACCAAAACACTATATTTTTTCATAAACAACTCCTTAAACCCTTTTTACTTATTCAATTGATCCTGTATCGTCGGTAATTCCCGATTGAGAGGAAACTTGTACTGCATTAAGAGCATTTTTAATGCCTTCTAAATAAGCGCTGCATGCTTTACAACTTCTATCATTTGGTTGTGCCATGCCAGCTTGTTGGGCAGCATTTTGAATAATGCAGCCAAGACAAGGATCAAGAATCGCTTCATGTTTGAAAACGGGATCAAAAAGAATTGAAAAATCACCTACACAGGCACGAAGCATTTTGATAATACCATCGTATGAGTTCATCCAAGCAGGCTGCTGTAACACTTCTTGCACATAAATATATTGCATGGTCGGAATGTTAACATAGAGATGTTTTGCTTGGCCTATGTCTTTGGTTTTTTTTCCTTTTTTAGTGGTGAAATAAGCAAGTTGGATGGTAGATTCATAGCCAAATTTATCCTTGAGCGTTGATCCCGTTGTTGCAGATTTCACCAAAGCATCTGGCCAGGGAATGTTTGCAACATTTTTTGGTAAACTTTGTGCAATTTGAGGTATTAGTTTTAAAGCGCGTAGACTTGGTGTGTCGTAAAAAAAGAGTGGCGGATTAATTTGTTGAACGTTTTGCAAAGCTTTTAACGTATTAGTAATATTTTGTTTCTCGACTGATTTATCACTATTAAAGTTTGTATTAACTTGTGGTGTCGCGGTATCAATAATTTTTTTTATGCGTTGTGCATGGGCAACAAAGGTGTTAAAGCCGGTGCTTGAATCTTGTTTTGATAACGATGCGGCATACGCATTAAAAAATTTTAAATAGTTGCCAAGGAAGGTGAGGTATTGTGTTCGTTTTGTGTCATATGTTGGTTTTAACAAAACTTGCACTGAAGGGTCAGTAAGCAGTGTCTTTTCTGAATCTTTGAGCATCATATCGAGATTTGCACCATAATCATTTTTCATGAGCATGGTACCTGTGTAGGTTGCAAGATGTTTAGGCAATCCTGCAGGAAATCGCGCTAATATTGCTTGATTTGATTGTGCTTCAATAATGCTAATAAGATGATTGATAATCAATTTCTTTTTTATTATGCAATTTTTGGTTTCTTCATCGAGGTATTGCTCAAGCGAATTGAGTGGCGTGAGATTAAAAACGGTATAAATTTTGGTAAGATAGGTATACAATTCATGTAAATAGAGTACATGGATTTTGCTAAAATAAACGGTGAAATAGGTGTCTTCTTCAATACTTTTCAAAAAAGTATCGAGTGATTGACTTAAGTTTCCATCATCAGGAAATAACGTTCCTGCAGCAGGATGAACAACAATGGGCGTTGCTGTTTTGGTAAAACTACAAAAACTTGTTTGAAATCCGTTGCCAACGGCAATGGGTACGTTTGATTTGCTTTTTGCATTCACGGTTCGGATGTTTGTTTTTGGATCAGGTGGGTGAGCAACCACCAGTTGTGAAAGAGTATATTTTCTACCCTGTTTGTCGCCAGGAAGGTTGCCAATGCCATGTAAAACATTGAAGTGAATTGCTAAAAAAATGAAGGCAATAAAGAGGGCATAGTTTTTAATATTCATTATTATTCCTCATGTGTTTGATGATTGAAGAGATTCTAGTGTTTCAATAAGAAAGAAAGCAATACTTTTTTATTTTTTAAAAATTTACGTATTAGCTAAAAAGATTTATAGTAAGTTGCTGTAACATCATTGAATTTTTGAATGCAGAGGAACAGCAATGTCTTTTAAACTTAGTTCATTTTTTATTCTTGTCAGTTGTGCTTTATTAGGTTTTTTTGGGTGGCGAAGTTATCATTATTTTTTTGATAAACATGCACCAGTTCTTCATATTCGGGGAGTTAATCCTGATGAATATTATGCAGATGAGGTTCATTGTCGTCTTGAAGGTACTGATGCTTATAAAGTTGCTGATATTTCGGTGTGGCTTGATGGCAAGTTGTTAGTTCATAAATTTAAAATTAATGCAGCGAATTTTGAATATCCTTTTACGGTCGCCACAAAAAAATTATTGAATGGGTTACATGTTATTAAAGCTGAAGCAGTAAGTGGTACCTATAATGCTGCAAAATCATCAATTGAGCGAAGTTTTTTTGTTGATAATAGTTCTTTACAAGCAGCTTTTTTGCGTTCTGATGCCGATCATAAGGTATTGCAGGGGCGTACGCTTCATATACAATTTCAAGTAAATAAAGATATTAAATCGGCAACAGCACGCGCATTATCACATAGTTATTCATGTTTTCAAGAGGCTAAAAATTCACCCATTTATGAGTGTTTTATTCCTATAGCTTGCGAAGAGGTTCCTAATGAATATCCCGTGAGTATTGAAATTATAGATAATGTTGGCAACATTGTGGTCTTGGAAAATAAATTTCAAATTTTACCTTTTCAATTTAAAAAACAGGTACTGCGTGTTGATCCTGCAAAAGTTAAAGAAGAAAAAGAAGCGGGCATTGCTGCGCAAGAATTGGAAATTGAATTAGAAAAATTAGCACAACAATCACCTCAAAAAAAATTATGGCAAGGTGTTTTTTATCCGCCGATTGATATTACAGCAGTTTCAACTGAATATGGTACGGTTCGCACAACGCAAGAGCGTGGTCGTTATGCACATAAAGCTGTCGATGTGTTGAATATGCCAAAATCAGTGGTATGGGCAACGCAAGATGGCATTGTTGTGTTAAAAAATCGTTATGCGTATAGTGGAAACACTGTTGTAATCGATCATGGTTATGGAATTTTATCACTTTTCTTCCATTTAGATTCATTTGCTGATATTACTGTTGGAGACCTCATAAAGCGAGGTAATCCGCTTGGTACTTTGGGAAAAACTGGGTATGCCAGTGGGTACCATTTGCACTGGGAAATGCGCATTAATAATATTCCTGTTGATCCTATGCAATGGATTAAACCAACTTTTTAATGATACTTGTTGGAGGGGATTGCATGCATGATTTTTTTTATCGTATGAATTCGCGTATGGTATATTTGCTTTCAGTTCCCTCTCGTTACCGATATTTCATAACCATTCTTATTGCTTTTTTTCTTGGTGCGTTATGGTTTTTTTGTTTATACAGGCCCCTTTGTGCATCGTTGAAAAAATATCGGCATCTTCATAGTGTGCCTATGAATCGTGATGCTCTTACTCATGAAAAAAATGTTGAATATGTTGCCTTAAAAAAAATAGTTGATGCGGCAGAATCTGCTTATGCAAAAGAAATCAACACCGTTCAATCACCGCGTATACTTGATGTGGTGAATGAAATATTTAATGCTCTTGCACGATATAATCTTACCTTTTGCTCGTATGCGCCAGAGGGTGTTTTTGATGAAGGATTGTTTATAAAACATGTTCTTCTTTTTGAAATAAAAGGATCATTCACTGCTTTGCAGCAATTTTTTATGGCCATTGAAAAAAGTGCCTATCTTTTAATTAACGATATGATTCGCTTACATAAGAATATGAGTGATGAACTTTCATGTACGTGTAAGCTTACTTTTTTGCAGCTTAAAAAGGAGTGCGATGAGAAATGATCATAGAGTGTTTTTGCTGCTTATTATGTATAGCACGAGTAATTTTACTCAAGAACAAGAAGAGGTGCATCATGATAGAAACCCATTTTGCTTTGCTCGTGATGCGCACATTGTTGAAATCAAAAAAATAGAAAATATTGAGGCAGTAAAAGAAGAAAAACATGTCCAACTCATTAATACAGAAACAAAATGGCAAGTCAAAACGATCTTGCCAAGTTCAGTCATTGTACAACATAAAGAAGATGGACAAATTAGAGAGCTTGCTCTTACGGCCACACACATTTCGTCTTAGCTGTTTGTTGGTTTGTATGTTATTAACGTTCTGATTATTTGTTTATCTTTTGCTTTTTGGGCAAGCATAAAAGGGGTTTCACCGTTATTGTTTTCGTCTTGTAAGTTTAGCGGTGTTGTGGTTAAAAGATTCAGAAGAATGGGAAGATAACCACTTAAAACAGCTGCATGTAATAGGTTGTTTTCGTTATTGTCTTTAACGCCTATTTCAGCTTTGTGCTCTCTTAGAGATTCAAAGGCATGCATTTGTGTTCTTTCCACGGCAACAAATAAAGCCGTTTTTCCTTCGTTATTTTTCATTTCGATGTATTCTTGTTTTTTGCCTATCTTCTTTGCGCGTTTTAGGAGTGATTGTATAGTGTCAATATGCCCATAGCATGCTGCCTTATGCAGTGCTGTATCACCTGAGAATGATGATAATTCAATGTCAGCGTTACGGTGTATGAGATTATCAACGATAGCAAGCGATGCCCTTTTTGCTGCGTTAATGAGTGGTGTTTGACCTTTGTTATCGAGGATATCGATACTACATTTTTTTTGTGTCGACATACTATAGCGAAAAACATTGAATTTATTATGGCGTATGGCAGTATGCATTATTTTGCCTAGTGTTTCAGCGTTATATTCCTGTGTTGAAAGTTGAGCATGTAACGTTGCTACATCCCCTTTTTTGGCTAAGAGCATAAGATCTTTTTCAGTATAAGGTAGGGGGTCTTTTGATAAGGGAGATGAAGGATGAGATTTTTGCCTTGGGTTTGGTGATGGAGAAAGTGTTGGCGTATAAGGGCGTTCGATTTCTTCCTCCATGCTATAGCTTAACGAACAAGGTATGATAACGATCGAGGTGAGTATTGTTATTACTGACAATGCTTTTTTCATAGATTCCTTACTGTTTAAATAAAATATACAATAAGCAATTTTTTATATAAAATCAATAATTGTATAAAGGTTATTTGTTTTGTATAATTATTGCTGCGCAAAGAGTATTGCAAGAATTGCTGTTATTTTAATCTGTTGATGTGTGCGATAAAAATATATAATACAATAAATAAAAAAAATGATAAAAAATAATAGTTGCAAAAGAAAATATTTTTGCTTTTAATTATAGTATAGATGAAAATAATTAAGATAGAGAAATAATTGTATGAGAAAAATGATTGTTGTGGGTATGGCATTGTTTTTTAGCATAACAAATGCAATGAATTTACCATTGTTAGATGGTAATTATATCCCTGTTTATGTAGTATCACGTGCAAAATTCCAAGAGCAGAATGTTATTAATGCGACATCATCTAATAAACCAGTTATTGATCCCGCTTTATTAACAACATATCAATTAATAGTGCAAGATGAACCAATACATGATTTAGAAAATGAAAAAAATAAGTATGGTAGCGCAGAAAAGAAAACAACAATTGCTTATTTTTGTCTAGTGCCTACGTGCCAAAAGGCTCTATTAAAAAGATATCGGTATGTACATGAGGCATGGCATCTTAATACAGAACCGCATAGATGCGATTCATGTCAATTGGCATTCGAAACTAAATATTGTTTAATAACTCATTGTAAATCCAAAGTGCATAGGACTGGATTTTTGGGCAGCAGATTATCAGCGACATCTGATAATAATGGTATTAATTCTTTACAGTAATAAATAATGTTGAGGCATAAAAAATTGCCTATCCTACGAATAAAAAACACTAAAAAACAGGTTAAAATAGTTAAAAAAGCCTGCTTATTGACTAATTAATAATTTCTGTTAGAATATAATATATAATCAAAACAATCATTTTAATGCAATTTGCTGGAAATATGGTTAAATTTTGATGTTTATAGTAATTAAAAAGAATTTAGGGAAGGACAAATCGTATGAAAAAAATAGTTATTATATTAGCATTTATTTTTGTTGGCATGGCTAATGCTATGCAACAATGGTCATTATTAGATGGTAATGAAGTTCCTCAATATGTACATACTGATCCTGCAAAAATTGCTTATCTAAAAGATATACAAGGTTTATATCATCGTATTCAACGAGAAGATGTTCAATCGTGTACCCAAGAAGAAATTCAATCAGAAGGCCGCACTAAAGGACCGGGTATTGAACAACTATTTTCTTTTCTCGTGCCAGTGCAAAATCATGATGTTCCTCATATAAAACCATTTGAGGGTGATTTTTATTTGACTGAACATGAAAATGATGAAGAAGAAGTTTTTGCGCCATTAATTCTTGATTGTTCGCAAGAAGCTTCAGTAAAAAATGCTGAAAAACAACAGGATCGAGCGACTGTTGATCGCCAAGAAAAAGAATTGGAGAGTATGCAGTCAATTTTCTTGGGGCAAATAAAAGAGAAAAGTAATCCCAGAAAAAAAAGAACACTTAAAGAAGCCATTGCATCTGATGAAAAAAATAGAAACCTCTCTAAGGAATCTGTTGTATTAAATGCAAGTAAAAGATCAATGTCATCAAAAAATATGGAGATATGCGGTATTAATGGTTGTCAGTATCGTTCAGCTTTTAATAGTGATATGAAAGTCCATAAAAGAAAACCACATAAATTGATAGAATGCCCTTATCCTGATTGTAGTGCTCCTTATCAGTCTCAAGATGGTTTGTCGCAACATATTGGTGATGCTCATCCGGAAAAATATTGTAAGGTGTGTGATTATGCACCAAAGAAACTGGGTAATTTATTAAGGCATTTTCGAGGTGTTGAACATCTCAGGAAGTTGGCATCTATTAATTCTAGGGAAGGACAAATCGTATGAAGAAAATAGTTATTATATTAGCGTTTATTTTTGTTGGCATGGCTAATGCTATGCATATACAACGGTCATTATTAGATGGTAATGATATGCCTCAATATGTATATACTGATCCTGCAAAAATTGCTTATCTAAAAGATATACAAGGTTTATATCATCGTATTCAACAAGAAGATGTTCAATCGTGTATTCAGGAAGAAATTCAATCAGAAGGCCGCACTAAAGGACCGGGTATTGAACAACTATTTTATTTCCTCGAGCCTGTTTTTTCTGACTGTAGTCGAACAGGAGATGTTCAATCACGTACTCAAGAAGAACGTACGAGCGGACCAAGTATTGAACAAATATTTTATTTTCTCAAGCCAGTACAGAATCATAATGTTTCTCATATAGAATCATTTGAGAGTGATTCTTATTTGACTGAACATGAAAATGATGAAAAGAAGGAAGTTTCTGCAGCGTCATTAATTTTTGATTTTTTGCAAAAATCTTCAGTAAAAAAAGCAGAAGAACGACAAAATAGAGCGGCTGTTGATCGCCAAGAAAAACAATTGAGAGAAGAGAAAAGTAAATCAAGAAAAAGAACATTAGAAGAAGCCGCTTCATCTGATGGAAAAAATAGAGGCCTCTCTAAAGAACCTGTTGTTTCAAATACAAGCAAAAAGGTTGCAAGAAAAAGTTCAACGGTATCAGAAAAAATGAAGATATGCGGTATTAATGATTGCCGGTATCATACAGCTGTGAGTGGGCATATGAAGCATCATAAAGAAACACTGCATGAGCAAGAGCAGTGTCCTTATCCTGGTTGTAGTACTCTCTGTCAATCCAAAAGTGATTTTTCGCAACATATTGATGATGCCCATCCAGAAATATGTTGTAAAATTTGTGGCTATAAGCCAAAGAGACGGTGTGAGTTATTAAGGCATTTTCGAGGTGTTGAACATCTTAGGAAGTTGGCATCTATTAATTTGGGGAAAGGACGAATCGTATGAAAAAAATAGTTATTATATTAGCATTTATTTTTGTCGGCATGGCTAATGCTATGCAATTGTCATTATTAGATGGTAAGAAAGTCCATCAATATGTACATACTGATCCTGCAGAAATTGCTTATCTAAAAGGTATGCAAGATTTATATAAACGTATTCAACAGCAAAAATCACGTACTCAAGGAGCAGTTCAATCAGAAGGTCCTACTCGCGGACCAGGTATTGAACAAATATTTTCTTTTCTTAATCCTGTTTTTCCTGACTGTAGTCAAACAGAGGATGTTCAATTACGTACTCAAGAAGAACGTACGAGCGGACCAAGTATTGAACAAATCAAGCTAGCGCAGAATCATAATGTAGAACCATTTGAGAGAAATTTTTATTTGACTGAATATGAAAATGATGAAAAGAAGGAAGTTTCTGCATCGTCATTAATTTTTGATTTTTTGCAAAAATCTTCAGTAGAAAAAGAAGAAGAACGACAAAATAGAGCGGCTGTTGATCGCCAAGAAAAACAATTGGGAGAAGAGAAAAGTAAATCAAGAAAAAGAACATTTGAAGAAGCCGCTTCATCTGATGAAAAAAATAGAGGCTCTTCTAAAGAACCTGTTGTACCAAATACAAGCAAAAAAGCTGCAAGTAAAAGTTCAACGTCATCAGAAAATATGAAGATATGCGGTATTAATGGTTGTGGCTTTAGTACAGTGCTGAGTGATACCATGAGGCGTCATAAAGAAACACCGCATGAGCAAGAGCAATGTCCTTATCCTGGTTGTGCTTTTTACCATCAATCTAAAGGTGAGTTGTTTCGGCATATTAAGAGATCTCATCTAGAAAAATCTTGTATTGTTTGCGGTTATGCGCCAAAGGAACGGAGTAGTTTGTTAAGGCATTTGAAACATGCTAAACATCGCCGTGTTCCGAAAAATCCGGCATCTATTAATTTTAAATTAGGGGAAATTATATGAAAAAAATAGTTATTATATTAGCATTTATTTTTGTTGGCATGGTTAATGCTATGGAACAACGGTCATTATTAGATGGTAATGAAGTTCATAAATATGCACATAGTGATGAAGAAATTGCTTATCAAAAAGAGATACAGGATTTATATCATTGTATTCAACAACGAGAATCACGTACTCAAAAAGAAATTCAATCAGAAGGTCCTACTCGCGGACCAGGTATTGAACAAATATTTTCTTTTCTTGCGCCAGTGCAGAATCATAATGTTTCTCACGCAAAGCCATTAATTCGTGATTTTTGTTCAGTAGAAAATACTGAAGGGCAACAGGATCGAGCGACTGCTGATCGCCGAGAAAAAGAATTAGAAAAGCTGCAGTCCATTTTTTTCTGGCAAATAAAAGATCTTAGAAAAAGAACATGTGAAGAAGCCGCTTCATCTGATGAAAAAAATAGAGGCCTCCCTGAGGAACCTGTTGCAAGTAAACGAGCTGCAAATAAAAGTTCAACATCGTCAGAAGATAAGGAAATATGCGGTATTAATGGTTGTCAATATCAAACAGCTTTTAGTTGTGAAATGGATGTTCATAAAAAAGGCCCACATGAGTTGACAGTATGCCCTTATCCCGGTTGTAGTGCTCCTCCTTATCTGTTTTATAGCGATTTTTTGCAACATGTTAAGGATGCTCATCCAGAAATACGTTGTGATGTTTGTCATTATGCGCCAAAGGGACAGAATGCGAAAAAGAGTCAGCAAAGGAATGATTTATTAAGGCATTTTCAAAGTATTAAACATCGCAAGAATCTGGCATTTATTAATTCTAAGGAAGGACAAATCGTATGGAAAAAATAGTTATTATATTAGCATGTATTTTTGTTGGCATGGCTAATGCTATGCAATCATCATTATTAGATAGTAAAGATATGCGTCAATATGTACATAATGATCCTGAAAAAATTGCTTATCTAAAAGATATAGAAGATTTATATAAATGTATTCAACAAGAAGATGTTCAATCAGAAAGCCGCATTGGTGGACCAGGTATTGAACAACTATTTTCTTTTCTTGCGCCAGCGCAAAACCATGAACAAGATTTAGTTAATATTTTTGGATTAAATGCTGTTAATAAAATTGATCATAGCCAGAAGTCACCTGCAGGAGATCCTTATTTGACTGGACATGAAAATGCTAAAAAAAAGAAAGTTCCTGCGTCATTAATTTTTGGTTTGTTGCAAGAAGCTTCCGTAGGAAATGTTGAAGAACAGCAAGGTCGAGCGATTGCTGATCGCCAAGAAAAAGAATTGGAGAGTATGCAATTCAATTTTTTGTGGCAACCAGAAGAGAAAGGTAAATCAAGAAAAAGAACATTAGAAGAAGCCGCTTCATCTGATGAAAAAAATAGAGGCCTCTCTAAAGAACCTGTTGTATCAAATACAAGCAAAAAGGTTGCAAGAAAAAGATCAAAGGTATCAGAAAATATGGAGATATGCGGTATTAATGGTTGTAGCTTTAGTACAGTATTGAGTGAGTGTATGAGGTGTCATAAAAAAACACCGCATGAACAAAAACAATGCCCTTATCCTGGTTGTGCTTTTCACCATCAATCCAGAGCTGAGTTATTACAACATATTAAGGGGTGCCATCCAGAAAAATCTTGTATTGTTTGCGGTTATACGCCAAAGAAACGGAGTAATTTATTAACGCATTTTCGACGCGTTAAACATCGTTACACTTTGAAGGATCCTGCATCTATTAATTTTAAATTAGGATAAATCGCATGAAAAAAATATTTATTGTATTAGCATTTATTTTTGTTGGCATGGCTAATGCTATGCAATGGTCATTATTAGATGGTAATAAAGTTCGTCAATATGTACATACTGATCCTAAAGAAATTGCTTATCTAAAAGGTATACAAGATTTATATAAGTGTATTCAACAGCGAGAATCACGTACTCAAGGAGCAGTTCAATCAGAAGGTCCTACTCGTGGACCAGGTATTGAACAAATATTTTATTTTCTCAAGCCAGTACAGAATCATAATGCAGAACCATTTGAGAGAAATTCTTATTTGACTGAACATGAAAATGATAAAAACGAGGAAAGTAACCCCAGAAAAAGAACATTTGAAGAAGCCGTTGCATCTGATGAAAAACATAGGGATCTCTCTAATGAACCTGTTGTATCAAATACAAGCAAAAAGGTTGCAAGAAAAAGATCAATGTTATCAAAAAAGATATGCGGTATTAATGGTTGTAGCTATAGTTCAGTAGATTGCATGAAGCGTCATCAAAAAACACTGCATGAGCAAAAACAATGTCCTTATCCTGGTTGTGCTTTTCATCATCAATCCCAAGGTGAGTTGCTTCAGCATATTAAGAGGTCTCATCTAGAAAAATCTTGTCCTGTTTGCGGTTATGCGCCAAAGGGACAGATTAATTTACGGAGTAATTTATTAAGGCATTTGCAAAATGCTAAACATCGCCATGTTCCGAAAAATCCGGCATCTACTAATTTGGGGAAAGGAAAAATCGCATGAAAAAGATATTTATTGTATTAGCATTTATTTTTGTTGGCATGGCTAATGCTATGCAATCATCATTATTAGATGGTAGTGGAGTTCGTCACTATGTATATAATGATCCTGAAGAAATTGCTTATCTAAACGATATAGAAGATTTATATAAACGTATTCAACAAGAAGATGTTCAATCGTGTACTCAAGAAGCAGTTCAATCAAAAGGCTGCACTGAAGGACCAAGGATTGAAGAAATATTTTCTTTTCTCGCGCCAGTGCAAAACCATGAACAAGATTTAGTTAATATCTTTGGATTAAATGCTGTTAATAAAATTGATCATAGCCAGAAGTCATCTGCAGGAAATCCTTATTTGACTGGACATGAAAAAAATGAAGTTTCTGTGCCATTAATTCTTGGTTTTTTGCAAGAAGCTTCAGTAGAAAATGATGAAGAACAACAAGGTCGAGCGATTGCTGATCGCCAAGAAAAAGAATTGGAGAGTATGCAATTCAGTTTTTTGTGGCAACCAGAAGAGAAAAGTAAATCAAGAAAAAGAACATTAGAAGAAGCCGCTTCATCTGATGAAAAAAATAGAGACAAGGAACCTGTTGTATCAAATACAAGCAAAAAGGTTGCAAGAAAAAGTTCAACGTCATCAAAAAATATGGAGATATGCGGTATTAATGGTTGCCAGTATCATGCAACGGTGAGTAGGCATATGAAGGATCATAAACAAACAGAGCATGAGCAAAAACAATGTCCTTATCCTGGTTGTACTTTTCACCTTCAATCCAGAGGAGAGTTGTTGCAACATATTAAGGAGAACCATTCAGAAAAATGTTGTAATGTTTGTGGTTATTCGCCAAGGGAACGGGGTGATTTATTAAAACATTTGCAACGCGCTAAACATGGCTCTGTTTCGAAGAATCCGGCATTTATTAATTTTAAATTAGGATAAATCGCATGAAAAAGATGTTTATTATATTAGCATGTATTTTTGTTGGCATGGCTAATGCTATGGAGTTGCCATTATTCGATGATAATGATGTACATACTGATCCTGAAGAAATTGCTTATCTAAAAGATATAGAAGATTTATATAAAGGTATTCAACAAGAAGATGTTCAATTAGAAAGCCGCACTGGTGAATTAGACATTGAACAACTATTTTCTTTTCTTAATCCTGTTTTTCCTGACTATATTCAACAAGAAGATGTTCAATCACGTACTCAAGAGGAACGTACGAGCGGACCAAGTATTGAACAAATCAAGCCAGCGCAGAATCATACTATAGAACCATTTGAGAGAAATCTTTATTTGACTGAACATGAAAATGATGAAAAGAAGGAAGTTTCTGCAGCGTCATTAATTTTTGATTTTTTGCAAAAATCTTCAGTAAAAAAAGAAGAAAAGCGACAAAATAGAGCGATTGTTGATCGCCAAGAACAACAAGATCGAGCGATTGCTGATCGCCAAGAAAAAGAATTGGAGAGTATGCAATTCAGTTTTTTGTGGCAACCAGAAGAGGAAAGTAACCCCAGAAAAAGAACATTAGAAGAAGCCGCTTCATCTGATGAAAAAAATAGAGGCTCTTCTAAAGAACCTGTTGTATTAAATACAAGCAAAAAGGTTGCAAGAAAAAGTTCAACGTCATCAAAAAATATGAAGATATGCGGTATTAATGGTTGCCAGTATCATGCAACGGTGAGTAGGCATATGAAGGATCATAAAGAAACACCGCATGAGCAAAAGCAATGTCCTTATCCTGGTTGTGCTTTTTACCATCAGTCCCAAGGTGAGTTGTTTCAGCATATTAAGAAGTCTCATCCAGAAAAATCTTGTCCTGATTGCGGTTATGCGCCAAATCTACGGAGTAATTTATTAAGGCATTTGCAACAGGTTAAACATCGCCGTGTTCCGAAAAATCCGGCATCTATTAATTTTAAATTAGGGGAAATCATATGAAAAAAATAGTTATTATATTAGCATTTATTTTTGTTGGCATGGCCAGTGCTATGCAACAACGGTCATTATTAGATGGTAATGATATGCGTAAATATGTACATACTGATCCTGAAGAAATTGCTTATCTAAAAGGTATAGAAGATTTATATAAACGTATTCAGCAACGAAAATCGCATACTCAACAAGCAGTTCAATCAGAAGGCCCTACTGGTGGGCCCGATCTTGAACAAATATTTTCTTTTCTTAAGCCAGTGCAGAATCATAATGTTTCTCACGCAAAGCCATTAATTTTTGGTTTTTTACAAGAAGTTTCCGTAGGGAATGTTGAAGAACATCGAGAAGAGTTCAATGAGGAAAGTAATCCCAAAAAAAGAACATTAGAAGAAGCCGCTTCATCTGATGAAAGAAATAAAGATTTTCCTGAGGAATCTATTGTCTCAAAGGTAAGCAAAAAGGTTGCAAGAAAAAGCTTAACGGTATCAAAAAATATGGAGATATGCGGTATTAATGGTTGTAGCGTTAGTACAGCATTGAGTAATGCCATGAAGCGTCATAAAGAAACACTGCATGAGCAAAAGCCATGTCCTTATCCTGGTTGTGCTTTTCACCATCAATCCAAAGGTGAGTTGCGTGAGCATATTAAGAGGTCTCATCCAGAAAAATTTTGTCCTGTTTGTGGTTATACGCCAAAGGAACGGGGTAATTTATTAAAACATTTGCAACATGCTAAACATCGCCCTGCTTCGAAGAATCCGGCATCTATTAATTTGGGGAAGGGAAAAATCGCATGAAAAAAATATTTATTGTATTGGCATTTATTTTTGTTGGCATGGCCAGTGCTATGCAACAACGGTCATTATTAGATGGTAATGATATGCGTAAATATGTACATACTGATCCTGAAGAAATTGCTTATCTAAAAGGTATAGAAGATTTATATAAACGTATTCAGCAACGAAAATCGCATACTCAACAAGCAGTTCAATCAGAAGGCCCTACTGGTGGGCCCAATCTTGAACAAATATTTTCTTTTCTTAAGCCAGTGCAGAATCATAATGTTTCTCACGCAAAGCCATTAATTCTTGGTTTTTGTTCAGTAGGAAATGCTGATGAACAACAAGATCGAGCGATTGCTATTCATCAGCAAGAAAAACCAGAGAAAATGCAGTTAAGTTTTTTGTTACAACCAGAAGAAAAAAGTAACCCCAAAAAAAGAACATTTGAAGAAGCTGCTTCATCTGATGAAAAAAAGAGAGATCTCTTTAATGAATCTGTTGTATCAGATGTTGATAACGTTGCAAGCCAAGGCCCAATATTGTCAGAAAATAGGGAGATATGCGGTATTAATAGCTGTAAATTCCATGCAGATAAGCGTGGAATTATGAGTATTCATAAAAAAAGACGGCATACGCAAAAACAATGTTATTGGCCTGGTTGTGCTCTTCTCTGTCAATCCAGAGGTGAGTTATTACAACATATTAATAGATGCCATCTAGAAAAACATTGTATTGTTTGTGGTTATGCGTCAGAGAAGCGGGGTGATTTATTAAGGCATTTTCGACGCGCTAAACATGGCTACATTTTGAAGGATCCCCCATTTATTAATTTTAAATTAGGATAAATCGTATGAAAAAAATATTTATTGTATTGGCATTTATTTTTGTTGGCATGGCTAATGCTATGCAATTACGGTTATTAGATGGTAATGAAGTTCGTCAATATGTACATACTGATCCTGAAGAAATTGCTTATCTAAAAAGTATACAAGATATTCAACAAGAAGATGTTCAATCGCGTATTGAACAAGAAATTAAATCAAAAGGACGCACTGCTGGACCAGGTATTGAACAAATATTTTCTTTTCTCGTGCCAGTGCAGAATCATAATGATTCTCATATAAAACCACTAATTCTTGGTTTTTTGCAAAAAGCTTTCGTAGAAAATGTTGAAGAACATCGAGAAGAATGCAATGAAAAAAGTATATCCAAAAAAAGAACATTTGAAGAAGCTGCTTTATCTGATGAAAGAAATAAAGATGTTCCTGAGGAATCTGTTGTCTCAAATGTAAGCAAAAAAGCTGCAAGAAAAAGCTCAACATCAAAAAATATGGATATATGCGGTATTAATGGTTGTCAGTATCGTGCAGCTAAGGATGAAACTATGAATATTCATAAAGGAACACTACATGAGCAAAAGCAATGTCCTTATCCCGGTTGTACTTTTCATCGTCAATCAAGAGGTGAGTTATCACAACATGTTGATATGTACCATCCAGAAAAATATTGTACTATTTGTGGTTATACGCCAAAGAGACGGTGTGATTTATTAAGGCATTTGCAATTTACTGATCATTCAAAAGACCTTTTTTGTAAATACAAATATTGCAAAGAAAAGCTTTTAAATATTACTGATTTAAGGCAGCATTACGCAAAATATCATAAATAAGTTTTAAAATTTAGGATAAATCGATGAAAAAAATATTTATTGTATTGGCATTTATTTTTGTTGGCATGGCTAATGCTATGCAATTGCCATTATTAGATGGTAATAAAGTTCGTCAATATGTACATACTGATCCTAAAGAAATTGCTTATCTAAAAGGCATACAAAATATTCAACAAGAAAATGTTCAATCGTGTACTCAAGAAAAAATTCAAGCGGAAGAACGTACGAGTGGACCAGGCATTGAACAAATATTTTCTTTTCTCAAGTCAGTGCAGAACCATGATGTTCCTCATATAAAACCATTTGAGAGTGATTCTTATTTGATTGAATATCAAAATGATGAAAAAAAAGAAGTTTCTGCGCCATTAATTCTTGGTTTTTGTTCAGTAGAAAATGCTGATGAACAACAAGGTCGAGCGACTGTTGATCGCCCAAAAAAAGGATTGGAGGGTATGCAGTTCAGCTTTTTGTTGCAACCAAAAGAGAAAAGTAATTCTAAAAAAAGAACATGTGAAGAAGCAGCTTCATCTGATGAAAAAAAGAGCGGTCTCTCTAAGGAATCTGCTGTATCAAATGCAAGCAAAAGGGCTGCAAATAAAAGTTCAACATCGTCAGAAAAAATGAAGATATGCGGTATGAATGGTTGTAGCTTTAGTGCAGTATTGCGTGATACCATTAGGCGTCATCAAGAAACACGGCATGAGCAAAAGCAATGCCCTTATCCTGGTTGTGCTTTTCACTATCAATCCAAAGCTGATTTTTCGCAACATATTGATAATGCCCATCCAGAACTATGTTGTACTATTTGTGGTTATGAGACAAGGAAACGGTCTTGTTTATTACAACATTTTCAAAGTATTAAACATCGCAAGAATCTGGCATTTATTAATTCTGGGGAAGGACAAATCGTATGAAAAAAATATTTATTGTATTAGCGTTTATTTTTTGTAGTGTGTTGTATGGTATGGAAGAATCAACTGAAGACTATGTTGAAAGAAAATTAAGCGAAGCATTTTCTTTGCTTGATAAAACGATGTTGTTATCACGAGATTCAAACGGAGCTTCAAAGAGTATTGATGATGAGGAGTTATTTTTAACTGAAGCTGATCTAGTTGATGTATTATACCCAAATACTCCAAAACCAAATACTAAATCTTCAAGCAGGGGATTAAAAAGAAGCTTCGAAATGATGATTAATAGTGATCATGTAAGAGATCAAGATTTTGATGATCATAAAGATCAAGATATAAAATGGCAAGGTAAGGATGAAAAAGAGTGTTCTTTGTGTGGTAAAATTATAGCTAATCTTAGGTATAAAAAGTCGCATGAATTGTGGCATAGGAAAACTGTAGAAAAAAATAAACGATGTGATGCATGTAAATATGCATTTGAGTCTAGGAGTGGTTATTATTCTCATAATAAATCAACTATTCATAATCGCGTAATTTCCTATAGAGCATTTAAGGTTGAATCTATTTCTTGTGGGAATTAGAGACATTTTGAGATCAGCGGCGCAAATGCAATGCAGCCAATTAAGAGAGTTTTCATGAAGACAAAAAATGTCATAATTGCAGTCACGTGTTTTTGAGTCGATCAGCACTCAACCAGCATAAAAGGGATTGTAAGGATCCGGCATTTATTAATTTTAAATTAGGGTAAATCGTATGAAAAAAATATTTATTGTATTAGCGTTTATTTTTTGTAGTGTGTTGCGTGGTATGGAAGAACCCCCTGAGGACTATGATAAAAGAAAATTAAATGAAGAAATGGCTTTGTTTGATCAAGCGATGTTGTTATTACAAGGCCAAAACGGAGTTTCAAATAATATTGATGATGATGAGTTATTTTTAACTGAAGCTGATTTAGTTGACGTATTATATCCAAATATTCCGGAGCCGGATACTGAAGCTTCAAGCAGGGGATTAAAAAGAAGCTTCGAAACGATGATTGATAATGAACATGAGAAGGGTCAAAATTTTGATAATCATAAAAATCAAATGGTAGAATGGAAGGGTCTCGATAAAAAAGAATGTTCTTTGTGTAGTAAAATTATACCTATGCGGAGCTATCAAAAACCGCATGAACTGTGGCATAGGAGGCGAACTAATGTTTCAGAAAGTGATGGACTTAGATGTGATGCATGTAAATATGTATTTGGATCTAGGAATGGTTTTAATTCTCATTATAAGTCAGATGTTCATTACGACGTAATTTCCTATAGAGGATCAGAGGTTGGATCTATTTCTCGTGAGAATGAGAGTTATTTTGAGATCAGCGATGTAAATGCTGTGCAGGCCAATCAAGAGAGCCTTCATGAAGAAAAAAAATGTCAATTTTGTTCAGCTTCCATTCAATCTTTAGATCATTTAAAAAAGCATTTTAAAGATTCTCATGCAAAAGAAAGATCGTGCCCTATCTGTGGTTGGAAAGTGAAACAATTAATGATTTTGGCAAAACACTTATTTGAAGATAAGCATGAAGAAAAAGAATGTTATAATTGCAGTCAAGTGTTTTTGAGTCGACCAGCACTTAATCAACATAACAAGCATTGTTTAGAATGAAAACTATAAAAAAATCCCTCCAACTTAGATAAGCTGAAGGGTTAGGGGGTGAACAATACAAAAAGAATGAGTATTGTTCATTTAGGGACATTTTATATCAAAATTTATTAAAGTCAGGCAAATCCTAACAACCCCTTAGTGCATTGTCAAGAAATTTTTATTTGGTGTTGATTAGATTGAGGGATAAAGGGGGCCTTTTGTCATGGTAATTTTGGTATGATATACTCATATAAAGTTACTCATGTTTGGAGGTCCTTATGTATACTATTCGCGCTCTTGTTTTTACCTTATTTATTACTCTTTTTCAAAGTTCTTCTCCTGAAGTTCATGCTTCCCATAGAGTAAAAAAGTTAATACCAACGTTATTGACTTCTTTGCCGAAAAAGAGTCAAAAAAATAGTTCCGAAGTTACGCTAGAACAATTTAAGCAGGCTATTGTTGAATATGCTCATTGTTCAAAAAAAGAACTATTATTTAACCCATGGTTATGTGATAAAAATCCATGCAATGAATCTTTTTTTACGCTAACGATGCCCGCTTCTTTTACGCCATTTGCGCAAAAAGTAGTCGTTCCTAGCGGCAGTAAAGTAGCTTTTTTCGGGGATTTACATGGTAATATTGATTCAGTAGTGAAAATTTTAACGTTTCTTAAAAAAAATGCCTATCTTGATGACAATCTAAAAATTATCAAAAAAGATTTTTATATGATGTTTCTTGGTGACTATGTTGATCGTGGGTCTCATGGCGTTGAGGTTATGTACTTGTTATTATCATTAAAAATTGCAAATCCAAACAATGTTTTTTTAGTACGTGGTAACCATGAAGATCGCTTATTAAATACTGTTTACGGTTTCAGAAATGAACTTCGTTCAAAATATCCGCTTATGCAGCATGATGAAATTGAAAGTGTTTTTCGCTGTTATGATTTTATGCCTACCGTTATTTTCTTGGGTTCTGGTGCTAGCAATGACTTTATTCAATGTTGTCATGGCGGTATGGAAATTGGCTATTGTGCTAAAGAATTATTAAATATGCCTTATTCGATTGCCTATCAAGCGTTGGGCACTATTTCACGTATTGAATCAGTGCGAGAGCTTCCTGGTGGGTTGAAACAAGAAGTGCTTAAAAAAATTCCACAAAAAGAGATTGCTAATTTCATGCCAACACAACCGACGCAGCCAGTTACTCTTGGTTTTATGTGGAACGACTTTATAGAACAATCAGAAAATTATAGTTCTGCGCTTATTGATTATAGTAACGGGCGTGGATGGATTTATGGTAAACAATTAACAGCACTTTTACTTGCAAAAAATAGTTCAAAAAATGCTCGAATTCGCGCTGTCTTTAGAGCTCATCAACATCATGGTGGCATGCTCAAATTATTACAGCAAGAAAAAGGTATTGTAAAATTGTGGAATGGTATGGTGCATACTTTTCTAACAGCTTCGTTGCCAAATGTCGATTTTGCACATACCTCATTGGGAATTTTAACAACAGCAGATCAGTATCAAAATTGGTCATTGGAACATAGTATTCTTTAAGTTTCTGTACTCTTATTATTATTTTTTGCTATCTTCTTGAACAGATTAATAATTATTGCTGTATGCTATTTATCTGGTGAGAGAGATTATGAAGATGCTTTTTTTTGAAGTTGATGAAAAACAAGAATTATATTTTAAAAAAGCATTTCCGCATGATGAGCTTTATTTTTATACAAATCCTTTAACAGCCAAAACAATTCCTGCTCATCAAGCTGATGCGCAGGTGATTTCTATTTTTGTGCATTCGCACACAACAAAAACAATCTTAGATCAATTTCCCAAACTTGCCTTGTTGCTTACAAGAACAACGGGATTTGATCATATCGATTGCGTAGCTGCAAAAGAGAGAAATATTTGTGTGTATGCGTTGCCAACCTATGCAACACAAGCGGTTGCAGAATATACTTTTGCATTACTCTTAGCATTATTAAAAAAAATAGTAGTTGCTTGTAAAAAAAATGAAGAACATGATTATGATCTTTTGCAAGGCACAGAATTGGCAGGCAAGACTATAGGCATTATTGGGCTAGGCATGATTGGAACAGCAGTTGCGCGTATTGCAAATGGTTTTTCAATGAAAGTGATTGCTTATGATCCATGTTGTAGTTCATCTGAAGTGCCCGTTTCTTTTGTCTCATTAGGTGATCTGCTGCAGCAAGCCGATGTTGTCAGTTTGCATGTTCCTCTTAATGCTACGACAAAACATATGCTAAATCGTGAATCAATGAAACAATGTAAGCAAGGATCATATCTCATTAACACAGCGCGTGGTGGTGTTATTGAAACAGCGGCGTTAATTGAATTGTTAGAAAATAACACCTTAGCAGGTGTTGCGCTGGATGTTCTTGAAGAAGAATTTTTTACTCATCATATTTTAGCATTATTGCGATCTGCTGAGTCAACCGGAGAAGAATGCAAAGTAGTTATGGAAAATATGTATCTTATGCAACATCCGCGAGTAATTATTTCTCCTCATAATGCTTTTAATTCAACAGAGGCGTTGGATCGCTCAATGAAGGAAACGGTTGAGCGTATTGAAGCATGGAAAAAAAACAGAGAAACTATTTCATAGTATGGCATCAGGGGAACAGTGGCTTTTTACTGTTGCTATAACAGCACCTATTATTTCCTGGAAAGAGGTTAGAAAATATATTTTAAGAAAATTATTGACAATCTGAAACTAAAAGTGTTAACCTGAGAGTAAGATGGTAGAGAAATCTACTACTCTTGACCAATGGAGGTCAAAAAGCTTTCCCAAGAATGTTTAAGAAAGCATGCCGAAGTTTGTTCAATTCTTCGTAAAAAAAACAAGCAAATCAGCTAAACGATTATTCTACTAATTTAAGCTGGTTTGAAGAAAAGTAGAATATTCACGGAAGGTTAACATAGTTTTGTACCGTGAATGTAAAAAACAAATTATGTGGAATATACCCGATCTCGTCTTTAGGAGGTATATGGCAATTAAAGACTAAGCATGTAGAGCCTTAAGCATTTTGATGGGGAGAGAAATCTCGTCAAACTATTCTTATCTCATACTTCATTTTAATCTAAAAAAAAGTGTATAATTATCATATCTGTTCATATTATATTTATATTTTACTATTTTTAGTTCAAAAGGCTTTGGATGAGAAAAAAAATTATTTCAATAATATTGTTTTTATCGGTGTTTGGGTGCATGAACCTTTTTGCGGGAAAAACTAGAAAAGCTCCAGCAATTCAGTGGAGAGAGCATACAACAAAAAATTGTAAGCCGCCATCCAGACAGAAGATGGATAAAAATTCTCCTGTACATCAAAAATCTAATTGCTCTTGTTGTGAAGGAGCTTTTGCTATTATGGGTGGTTTTTTGGGGGGTGCAGCAGGTTGTTGTTTTGCAGCCCATGAAAGCGCACCAAATATTATTGCCTTAACTACTACTTGTGGGTGTGCAGGTGCGTGTCTTGGCGTTGCTCTTGTTCAGAGAATTGACGGAAAAAAGAAAAATAATTGATTTTTTTTCATAAAAAATTTTCATGATTCCTTTTTTATTAATAATAAAAAACCATTTTCGTTATTGAAGATGGTTTTTTTGTTTGTTTGACGCTTTTTGATAAAGAGGTAAACTACGTTTATGTATAAAATAGATAAGATTATTTAGAAAGGTGAGTATGAAAAAATTAGCTTTGGCATTAGTTTGTGCCTTTAGTATGAATAACGCTTTTGCAGCAGACGTAAATAAAAGTGCTGCAATAACCCCAAACTTAAAACTTCCTGAGCAAGGTGCCAAAGTAGGTTTTGTTGATCCTTATAAAGTTATGCAAGGTCTTGATCAAGGAAAAGATGAAGGCATGAAAATACAGAAGGAATTACAAGGTAAAGGTGAACAAATTGAAGCAAAAAAAACTGCTTATACTACTAAGATGAATGCATTGCAAAGTATGGGAAATACTGCAAAGCCGGAAGTTGTTACAGCAAAAAGCGTAGAATTAAAGCAGTTAGAAATAGAAATAAATGCTTTGACGCAGGCATTGCAAGAACGTGCTGAACGTGTTTCACAAGAAGCGCAAATGGCCATATTCAAAGAAATTGAAGCAACAGCACAAGAAATTGCTTTTGAAAAAGGACTTGATATTGTGTTGGCAGGCGGCGTGTTATTTGTTTCTGAAAAACTTGATATTTCAACTGAAGTGGTAACAAAAATGAATGCCAAATATGCACAGAAGAAAAAACAAGATCAAAAAACAGCATCTGCAAAAACCATTACAAAATAAAGTATGAATACTGCTGAGCAAAAAATATCGCTACGTGCCATTATTGGCTTAGGAAATCCTGGAGAAAAATATGTGTATACACGGCACAATATCGGGTTTCGCGTAATTGATGCATTAGCAGAATTTCATCACGTTGAATTTAAAAAAAATGATCATATGTTATTGAGCACCATTGATTGTAATGGTGCCCAAATCTTTTTGATAAAGCCGCAAACATTCATGAATGAATCTGGCAAAGTGATATCCTTCTTACAAAAAAAAGGTATCACCGCTGATCAAATTTTGGTCGTGCATGATGAACTAGAATTGCCCTTTGGTGAGGTTAAATTTAAAACAGGCGGCAGTGCAAAAGGGCATAATGGTTTGAAATCAATCATACAATTTTTGGGTGCTGATTTTCATCGATTACGTGTTGGTATAGGGCGACCAATTCATAAAGAAGAGGTTCCTGATTATGTTCTTCAAAAATTTAAAGAATCTGAAATATCAGTGCAAGAGGTAGTTGATCGTTGCGTTACTCTTGTGGAACATATTCTTGCTCCCAACCATTAAATTTCGCTATTGTATAATGAGTGGGGAAGGTTTTAAAGGGATGTGTTATGAAGCAAAATAAAAAAAATATATGTTTTCTTTTCGTTTTGATTGTGTTTGACTGTTTTGCGGTGAAAGAGCAGAATGAGCAAACTTCTTTTTTTTCATATCTTTCTCATCCCACTACTTTATTGTGTACTGGTCTCGCATCATTAGGTGGTTATTGTCTCTATAATAAAGAATCTTCTGCATATGCATATGAATGGCTTAAGCAACGTTTTGATGAAACGCCAACTATAATAAAATGTACTGGCATTGGGTTAGGATTTATAAGTTGTTATGCCTATTTTTATAACAAAAAGCATGCTGTTCCTGCTGTGCCTAGAAAAAAAATTAAAAAAATGCGTAGTCAACTATCGAAATTAAAAGTAAATAATGAAGAATTAAAACTACAATTGGATAGTTTTATAGATACTTCTGCTATTGAAACTGTAGCTTGGAAGCGTAAATTTCAATTAGCTTTAGAAGAAAATACTGGGCTAAAAGATCGTTTAGTTCTTTTAGAAAAAAATGATGCTGAAAATCAAGAACACAAAAGAGATCTTAAAAAATATTTTGAAGAAAATGGTATAGAATTATTTAATGAAAAAAATAAAGATGAACTCATTACGAAACCTGAAGCTTTAAAAAATAAAGACCAATTCGAACCAATGGAACATATAACATTTCCAAAAGCAACGTGGGTTAATTGGGGAAATAGATTGCGCAATTTAGAGATTATTGTTTTAGGAGATGAAACTAATGAGCATTCATTTAGTATTGAAGCTCCATTGCGTCCAAGTAGGTTTGATAGTTTTGAGCAACAATTAGTAGAACATAAGGTAAGGTTAGATGCTATGCAACACAGTACTATGGAAATTAAGTTAAAACTTGCGCCACTACTAAAAACTGCACAATCGGTAAAAGAAAGACCGTTACCATTGTCACCGAATAAAAAAGGTGATGAGGGCGATGAGGGTGAAAAATATAATTGATTTAACTTGTTAAAATAATGGTAGCTTCTTGGCGGGTGATATGCAAAATGCCGCCTCCTTCAATAAGCATGGATTCCTCTTTACCATTTTGCAGGCAATATATGATAGGTTGTTGCGATGCAAGAAGAAGAATCATTGGTGCATGACCGCGTTGCATAACAAAATTGCCAACAGAACTATTAACTTCTAGCCAAGCAACTTCAAATGTTTGCTTGTCTGTGGTACTTACTAACGTGAGCTTCATAGTACATTACATTTCAGTTTTGAGTTTATTAGCTTTTTCTTTTGCCTGTTCCAAAGTGCCTACCATATAAAAGGCATCTTCAGGAAGATGATCATAATTACCGTTAATAATTTCCTCAAAATCATTAATAGTAGTTTCGAGTGGTACATATTGACCGGGAATGCTCGTGAATGATTCTGCAACAAAAATTGGTTGTGTTAAAAATTTCTGAATTTTCTTTGCGCGATGTACTAATGTTTTATCTTCATCAGATAGTTCATCCATGCCCAAGATTGCAATAATATCTTGTAATTCTTTGTATCGTTGTAAAATTGATTGTACTTTGCGAGCAACTTTATAATGTTTTTGGCCAACGATTTGTGGGTTCAGTGCTTTTGAATTTGATTCAAGAGGATCAATTGCCGGATAAAGACCGAGCTCAACAAGTTTTCTGGATAAAACGGTGTTTGCATCGAGATGCATGAATGTTGTCGCTGGGGCAGGGTCAGTTATATCATCAGCAGGAACATACACGGCCTGAATTGAAGTGATTGCGCCGTTAATGGTGTTAGCAATACGCTCTTGGAAAGCACCCATTTCTGATGCTAAGGTAGGTTGATAACCAACCGCTGATGGTAAGCGACCGAGCAAGGCAGAAACTTCAGATCCTGCTTGCACTAATCTAAAAATATTATCAACAAAGAGAAGAACATCTTTGTGTTCTTTATCGCGGAAATATTCCGCCATGGTGAGTCCGGTAAGTGCTACACGAAATCGGGCCCCGGGCATTTCACCCATCTGACCAAATATTAAGCTTGTTTTATCTAGGACGCCCGATTGCTTCATTTCCAACCAGAGCTCATTTCCTTCGCGCGTACGTTCGCCAACACCGGTGAACACTGAAACGCCGCCATGTTCTATGGCAATATTGCGAATGAGTTCCATCACCAGAATAGTTTTGCCAACACCGGCACCGCCAAAAAGACCAATTTTTGATCCTTTCATATAAGGACAAATTAAATCGATTACTTTGATGCCAGTTTCTTGAATTTCAGTTTCAATTTTTTGTTCAATTAATGGAGGAGGTGCATGAAAAATAGGCCATCTTAGATCTGTTTTTACTTCGCCTTTATTATCGATTGGTTTTCCTAGCACGTTAAAAATTCTACCAAGAACAGCCGGTCCAACAGGAACGGTAATTGGTCCGCCAGTATCAACAACTGATAAGCCTCGACAAACACCTTGCAATGACTCGAGTGCTATGCAACGAACAACACCATCACCAAGTTGTTGTTCAACTTCAATGCTAATGACGTCTTGAGCGATATGATGATTTTCTTTAGGTACAATGATATGTAGTTCATGGAGAATTTGAGGGGCAGACTCTTGAGGGAATTGCACATCAACGATGGTACCTGTTACGCGTAATACATGACCGGTATTTTTTGTAGGTTGTGATTGATCAGTTTGCATTGTTGCAATCATATAATAGTGTCCTTGCAAAGGGAAAACTTAATCTTTATTTTTTAATGCTAAATGAAGAGTTGGCAATTGTAAAGAATTTTTGTGCATTGATCGAGTTTTTTTATAATAATCAATAAAATAATCCGTCTATATTAAAGGATCAATGATAGTACCTTTTTTATTGACTAATTGTTTGTTTTCATATGACAGTTTTCCGGTGAGATTAACTGCATCATAACATACATGGTTGACAAAAAAGTAACGGCCTTCTTGTTCAATGTTGATTTCTTCTGGTGCAATTATAACTAATGCATTGGTAATTCTAGTTTTTAAAGATCGACGTCGTTTTTTTGTCATTTGCGTACTATTAGGATCGAAAGCGAGTATTTCTAAAAGAGAAGATCCTACGCTGGTAAAGAAGCTTAAAATAACTTGAGTAGCGCTTGGAGATAATTGTTCAGAAGTTTTTTGCATGCTGTGAGCACAAAAACTAAAAAATAAAAGGAAGGTGAGTGAAATATGAGATGTTGTTTTCATGGTAAAAATCCCTTTTTTTGAGAATTAGTAAGTAAATCCTCTTGTTAGTGTACTAAAATTATTATCGATTATTGAAGCAAATAATTGTTGTTCTGTTTTTTTATTTCTAAAGAAATTATTATCAGAATGCAAAAAAATATATTTTTCTTTATACTGAGGCCAAAATATGTTTTGTGCTCAAATTTAAGCTTGAGGTTTATGATGAAAAAAAGAGTATTTCTTATCATGTTTTTTATTGTTACATCATTAGAATCAGCAAATAGTTATAGAAAAACGTTTCAAGAAAATTCAGCCACTCTTGTTTGGGAAGATGAAGAATGGCCAAATGAGTCATTCTCAGAGTATTTGCAACGCTGTTATACCTATCAACGTGATTTGCAAGAATTCAAAAAAAGAAAAGGAACGGCACAAATTCTTGATGCTGTTGAGGTAAACAATGATGCACATAATGTTCTTTATGATGCAATTACTGCTCGAGATATTAACTTATTGTGCGGAAGCAAAATAGGGGATTCATATGTTGCACAACTTGTTGATCGTACTGATACTATTTTTGGTAGAATGGCTTTATTTACTTTGCTTAATAATCCTACAAACGATGTTGCCGTGCTTCTTGAGCGACAAGCATTAATTAAAAAATTAGTAGATGATGAAGCATTATACGAACAGCTGAAAAAAGAAGTTTTTGTACCTTTAGCTAAAACAGAAAACATGATTCTTTCTTTTTGGCTTCATGATGGTTTTTTGCAATCGAGTAAGCGTTGTTATTATAATGTGCCCTATTTTACTTCATTTGATGCTTTTATGAATAGTTCGCCTTGGGCCTTGGAATTGAAATCACTCTTGGGACACCAAGGAAGATTTTTATCGGCATCAATTAGTTGTTGTGCAACATTTATTTTGCCGTTATACCTTGCCTCGCTTGCAACAAAAAAACAACTTCCTGATTTCATAAATCAGTTGGCGTATCGCTTTCAAGGTGAAGGTGGACCTATTTTGGCAGTGCTTGCGTGCTCAACAAATGCCTATATTGCTGCTGCGGGTATTGGTGCAACAACGGCGCATGTGGGATTTAATAGCAAAGAAAGCCTTGATTGGGCTGTTGATTGTGTGAAATTAGAAAGTCTTCTGCAAAAAAAAATGATGGAAATTGCAAAGTTTTTTAAATGCATACATCGTTCATTAGCTATTTTTAGAAAATATCCAGAATTTGTTGAACTATGTCCTGATGCACAACATATGCAGCAACATATGCAAAAAATAATGAAAAATAACGAAGTAAAGAAGTTAATCGACTTGCTATTTACCAGAACTTTTGTAGGTGAATCTTCTCTTACATCATTTCAAGGAAGAGTATTAGTTGCGTATCGCCTCATGCATGCAATAAAAACAGCATTCGAACCCTTGCTGTTACACCTGGGCAACATTGATGCGGCGCTTTCATGTGCAACATTGTATAAAGAATTTTCACATAAAAGGGTGCATTATTCATTTGTGGAATATCAAGAGTCATCAACCCCAACGATTAATGCAATAAATTTTTGGAATCCGTTAATTAATGTTGATGTTGTTGTGCCAAATTCATTGCAGTTGGGTGAGCAACAACGAAGAAATATGATCATTACCGGCCCTAATGCGGGAGGAAAATCTTCGCTTATCAAAGGCCTTGTAATTAATCTTATCTTAGCGCAAAGCATTGGCCTTGTTGCGGCGGATAAAATGGTTATAACGCCATTTCATACTATTGCTACCTATTTGAATATTGTTGATGATATTGCTTCAGGAAATTCTCTTTTTAAAGCACAAGTATTGCGAGCACAAGAAATGGTGTTTTTGGCAGAAAATACGTCACCGCATTTGTTTAATTTTATTGCTCTTGATGAAATGTTTAATGGCACTTCTCCTGAAGAAAGCGAAGCTGCGGCTTATAGTGTTGCGCATTATTTGGGCACATTTGCTAATAGTATGTGTGTGTTGGCGACTCATCATCCTCAGATGACATTATTAGAAAAAGAGAGTGATTGTTTTGCTAATTACAAAGTTTCTGTGGTTGTACATCCGCTTAAAGGCATTTATTATCCTTTTAAGCTTGAAACTGGCATTTCGCAACAACATATTGCGCTAGATATTTTAAAGCAAGAAGGCTTTGATAATGCCATTATTCAGCATGCATTGAAGTTGTTATATAATTCTTGAAGTTGCAAATAAAACTGCTAAGCATATGAGGGGTTTTTTTTGCAACAAGTTGAATAAAATTCTTCTAAAACTATACTAAAAAAAGTATCTTTTTTTATTTTTTTGTTGTGTTATTAGGTTTTATCAATGAAATTAAATCTTTGGATTGTATTATTTCTTTGTTCAGGTTCTTTTCTCAATGCGATGGAGCAACAAGAAGAAACAATTCCATTTCAAACAATGAATGGAAAAACTTTTTTGGTAAAAAAAGGAGTTGCCAAAAATTTTTGTGCAATTCGATCTTTATTTGAAGATGATAAGGATATTTTTCAGTCATTAAAAAATCAATCAAGCGAACCAATACCTCTGAGCGAAGTAACACCGCGAGCTTTTGGGGAGATTATTGATTTTTATGAAAATGACCATGTTCCTGGTATGAATTGTTTCAATAGTCTTCATCAAGAAACATTAATTGAAATTATTAATGCGGCATATTATTTGAATTGTAAATCTGTTTTACAAGTTGCTTGTAGTGCATATGCAAAAAAATATGTTAAAAATGTTGGTAATGGTGAATGGGGGGAAAGGCATAAAAATCTCTTAGTAGATGTCGATCGCATGGTTGCTAACATTATTTTGAATAAATATACTGCTTTTGACGATTTTTTTAAATCAACACGAAATCTTTCATTAAAGGAAAGTCTTCTGGCTTTTCCACGAAGAAAATTTGTTGTTAAGAGTGTCAATGCAGAAAGCATTACTCCTCTTGCAATTTCATCTAAAGGTTCTTATCTTTCAGTTGCTGTTGAAGGAAAGCATTCACAATTATTTGATTTAAAAAACAATGTATTACAAAAACCTTTAAAAAAAAATTCATTAAACAATGCTGAAAGAATGTATGGTAATTTTTCGCCATCATTTCGACAGGTAAGAAGTGACTTTAATCTTGCTGCTTTTAGTCCTGATGAATCGTTGTATTGCCAAGTTTACCCTTATGAGACGTTGAGGCAAAAAAGTCCTCAAAGATGTTTGATTGTTTGGAGAACAACTGATGATGAAGTATTAATGGAGCAAGAAGGTGATTTTATGTTGCCAGGCTTTAGTCCTGATAATAAAATTTTGGCAGCAATTGAGCAAAGTAATGATGCAGAAGATGAAAATGCAGAAATTTTTATATGGAATTTAAAAAAATTACAAAAACAGCCCATAAAAAAGTTGCCAACTATTAGTAATTATAGAGTGAAACAAAATTATGCATTTAGCACACAGGGTGAATTGGCCTATCTTAAAGATAAAACAACATTAGCTTTATGGGATCCAAAAACCAATCAAGAAACTGAAGTTCCTTGTTATGGAAAAAATTGTAAAAGAAAAAATTATCATATTTATTCATTTCATTTTAGCCCGGATGGCTCAAAGTTGGTTTTTTTAGCCGCTGATCGTGAATTAAATTATGGACCACAAAAGCAGTATAGTATTGATCCCAATGCTGTGATACAGGTTTATGATCTCAAAAAACAGACGCATAATTATTATCCTTTTAAGAATGAACGCCCTTTTGATCTTGATTTTTCAGATGATGGTAAATACTTTGTTGTTTCAATACATAATTATGATTCTCCTGTGATGAAATATATCTTTGATCTTGATTTTTTTCTTGATTTTTTTGGTGATCATCCTTACTTAGTTCATTCAGTATTATGGCCTAAGGGCAAATATGCTTTAAAAAATTATAATGGGCTTTTGCATTATTTAGAATGGGGTGAAAGAAAAATTGTAAGAGGCAAAGAAAAGATTTCTGATACCAGAGGACCTCATTTTGATGTTAGAGAATTTATGTTTTTGGAAGGTGTTCCTTCTTATCATTCAAGTCGCTCCTCTATTCAACTCATTGACAGAAATTTTTTAGTTCTAAAAAAAGCTTGTAAAGGTACAATTACTATTTGGGGGCCTTTTTTTGATTCATTTCAATTAAAAGAAGATTTAGAGAAGTTATCATCATTACAGGTTGCTTTTATGAAAACGTTATGGAAGCGTAAAAAACCTTTGAGTATTAAAAGAAACAAGCTTCCTTCTGGAAAAACAATTCCTTTTGATTCACCATTATGGCGAATATATAAAAGTCTCCCTTATGCTGTACGGCAACGTTTATATGGAAAAGTTATAGAAAAAGATGTTAAGGCAATTTTAGTAAGAGGAACATCTTCTGAAACATATGCTGTTAGCGGCTTGAAAAATCATTTAATAGAATAATAGTGAAATTTGTTGAAGAAAATATACCAAGGGTTATGTATTTTCAGTGAGTACAAGAAACTTTAAAAACAGGAATGACATTTCGATATATTGTCAGTTGTATTTGCTTAATTAGTTCTTTAAATTTTTTATCGAATTTGTAATCTAATATTTTTTGCAACAAGTTGAATAAAGCTTCTCTAAAACTATACTAAACAAAGTACATTTTTTTATTTTTACGATGTTTTTTAGGTTTTATCAATGAAATTAAATCTTTGGATTGTATTATTTCTTTGTTTGGGCTCTTTTCTTAATGCGATGGAACAACAAGAAGAGACAATTCCATTTGAAACGGGTGATGGAAAAATTTTTTATGTTAAAAAAGAAATTGCTGCTAATTTTAGTGGCATTCGAGCGCTGATTTCAGGTGATTTTGTGCCATTGCATAACCAAGAAACTCAATCGATACCTTTTAATGAAATTGTAAAAAATAAAGCTTTCAAAACTATTGTTGATTTTTATGAAGGTGAAAAAGATATTAATTTTTTTAAAGATTTTCCTCAAAAAAAATTAATTAAGGTGATTAATGCCGCTCATTATCTTGATTGTGAAGAAGTTTTGCGAGCAGCATGTAAAATATATACAAAAAAATTGTTCAAATATATAAGTGATGCAAAAGGAATAAAAAGGCACAAAAAGCTTTTGATAGATGTTGATCATGATATTACAAATGCAATTTTAAACAAAAAAACTGAGAATTCATTTGCGATTTATGAGTCTTATAAAGTAAAACATAAAACTCAAAAAGTGTCGCTAAAAGAAAATATACTTACCTTTATACTGCATAAAACGATCGACGTGCAAGATAAGAGTCTCTATTGGAAAGGTCTCTATAATTGTGCAGAAACAGGGAATCCTCTTATTATGTCTCCAAAAGGTTCCTATTTAGTACTTTACTTTACGTGTGGGGAGATGCGGCTTTTGGATTTAAGAGCTAATGTATTGAAAGATCCTTTAATGGTTCAAAATGTAAGATTAAAATTCTGTAAATTTGCTAGGTTTTATGAAAATCGAAATGTAACATTTGATTCTGATGAATCTTTGTATTGTGGCATTTATAGTTCTGGAAAAAATAAGCGGGAAAAGTGCCTTGTTGTTTCAAGAACAATAAATAATGAAATCTGCATGAAGCAAGAGGGAGATTTTGTATTACCAGGCTTTAGCTCAAACAATACTTTTTTAGCTGCTGTTGCATTAAATAAAGAATATGAAATAAAAGCTGCTGAAAATGCACATGTATGTGTATGGGATTTATCAACAAGTCTCTTATTAAAAAAGTTACCAACTATATTTAATAAGAAAGTAATACAAAATTATGCATTTAGTTCACAAAATGCATTAGCGTATCTTAAAAATAAAACAACATTGGCTGTATGGCATCCATCATCTAATCGAGAAATAGAAGTCCCTAGTTATGGCAATTGTTATAATGATAAAAACAATTATCACATTTATGAATTCAGTTTCAGTCAAGATGGTACGAAGCTTATTTTTTTATCGAGTGATCGTGTTTTGGATGTTGGTCCGCAACAACAGTATGTTACATTGCCAAAAAGCATTTTGAATATGTACGATATAAAAAACGATAAGCTTTGTTATTATGAATTCGAAAACGAAAAACCATTTGATCTTGGTTTTTCGCAAGAAGGTAAATATTTTTTTACGAGTGAATCTAGACCGTACTATACTAGTTTACAGATGTGCAATTATGATCGATTCTTAAAGGTTTTTAGCGTGGATAGTTTTGAAGATACGCCATATGTAGGCCATAGACTTGATAGTTGTAAGAGGCCTTTTCTGGTACATACAGATGCTAAAGATAGATTAGGGCTTTTAGAATGCATGGGAAGAAAAATTTTTCGAGGTTACGCTAGAAAATATGGTAGCGAGCCGAATTTTGGGATTAATGAATTAGCGTATATAAATAATTTACCAAAAGAATTGTATAGAGAAGTAAAGGTTTTTGATGCTAAAGGAAAATTTTTTTTCGTAAACGTTGAATTAGACAAAGAAGATGAATATCATCAAAAAATTAACATATGGGGGCCTACGATAGACCCATTTCAATTAGAAGAAGATGTGCAGTCATTATCTTCTGAGCATTTGACTTTGGTTCAAGCGTTATTAAAACGAAAAGATCCTTTGTTAATTGAAAAAATACACCTTCCTTCAGGTAAAAAAATTCCAATGACTTCTCCTGTTATTTCACTATACAAGAGTTTACCCAAAAGTGTTAAAGAACGTTTATATGGAAAAGTTATAGAAAAAGATGTTAAGGCAATTTTAGTAAGAGGAACATCCTCTGAAACATATGCTGTTAGCGGCTTGAAAAATAATTTAATAACGCGAATTTGATACGTTAAAAATATGAATTTAGCCTAAAGAAAAAAACATAAAAATCAGCGTTGTCATTGCGAGCCAACATTGTTGGCGTGGCAACCCAGCATATAAAATTCTTTTTATTTTTCCTAATTAATTTTGATTTACTGATTCAATAAGTTTTAATTTTAAGGATTTCATTAATGAGAACATTATAATCTGGATCCCCACGGCACAATGTGCCTCGGGAAGACATTTTGGGTATATTGTTAGTTGTATTTGCTTAATTAGTTCTTTAAATTTTTTATCGAATTTGCGTAATCTAATATTTTTTGCAACAAGTTGAATAAAACTTCTCTAAAACTATACTAAACAAAGTACATTTTTTTATTTTTACGATGTTTTTTAGGTTTTATCAATGAAACTAAATCTTTGGATTGCATTATTACTTTTTTCAGGCTCTTTTCTTAATGCGATGGAACAACAAGAAGAAACAATTCCATTTCAAACAATGGATGGAAAAACTTTTTTGGTAAAAAAAGAAGTTGCCAAGAATTTTCGTGCAATTCGATCTTTATTTGAGGATGATAAGGATATTTTTCAGTCATTAAAAAATCAATCAAGCGAATCAATACCGCTTAATGAGCTTGTGAGCGCTAAAATTTTTCAAAGTATTCTCAATTTTTATGATGCTGAAGATAAGAATTTTTATTTAGATGAACTTTCAGAAGAAAATTTAATAGATTTTATACAGGGGGCTTTTTATCTTGATGATGAAGTGGCGCAAAAAATGGTATTAATGAAAATAACTTTAGATGATGATCTTTATCGAATGGAGCGCAGGCTTAGGGATATAACAAATAGGGGTATAGGTGATATAGTCAAAATAAATTCTGATGCAATGAAAAAGGTTATTTTTAAGACAAAAAATAGTCAATTAAGAGGTGGTGGTATAACGTTTAAAGAGCATCTTTTAAAGTTGGTTCCCATACACTATTTAGGTGATTCACAAGATTCTGAAAACAAAATTGCACAACGCGCTTTTAATATTTCTGCTCAAGGATCATTTGTTGCGGCATGCTTAGATAAAACTTTTCAAATTCGTCTTTATAATGTTCATGCTAATACGAGTATTCTCTTTAATTGCTACCGCAGTGACTTAGTGTTTAGCGATGATGAACTATTGTGTTGTTATCAAGCTAAAGAAGATTGTTTAGTGGTAAGAGAGACTGCAACGGGGAAAATATGCAATACATTTAGGGGACCTTATTTCAAATCTCATTTTAGCCATGACGGTAAATTTCTTGCTGCTGTAAAAAAAATTGCTAATTTTGATTGTGAAATAGTTTTGTTGAATTTAAAAAAAAATCGAGAAGAATATATATTTAAATCAATAGGTCATAATGACCTACATAGAAATTATTTGTTTCATAAGAATGGTTTATTTGTTTATTATAAAAGTTTCCGTACGCTTGGCCTATTAAATCTTAATGATGTTGATCAGTCAGAAAGTATAGTTTCTATTTCTCATGAAAGTAATGGACATCTCACTCTTTTTGAAATAAGCCCTGATGGGAAAAAATTAGTTTTTTTTGGAAGATATCCAGGTTTCTCACTGCCCGGTACCCAGGGGTATTGTAAGAAAGGTAAGAATGGAATATATCTTTATGATATTGCAACCAAAACATTGGCATTCCATGAAGAGGCTTCGTCGCATAGGCTTATTTTTTCTCCTGATTCACAATTTGCATTAACATTTATTAAGGGTAATTTGCACAAAATTACTCTTGATTCATTGAGTGTAACATCCAGAGGTTTAGATAAATCAATTAAAGAATCAGATTTTATATCGCTAGCTCATAATTCAAAAAAAGATGGCTTATTATCATTATTGGTTTGTTCTTATGAGTCTCTAATCTGTTTTAGTAATTTAGAAGGTACAAACAAAAAAAAGATTACTATTGAACGCAATGGATATTGGAATAAGCCCAGTATAATCTCTCAAAATGGCATTTTTTTTCTTGAGCAAAGACATTATAATCTAATTGAATGTTATGGGCCTTGTATTGATTTACTAAAATTAAAAAAAGATATTAAAAAACTTTCGCTTGTTCAGCTATTTTTTTTGAAAAAATTTTTTTTATCTTCTGAACCAGTTCCTTTATATTCTTATAAAACATTACGGGGTATGAAAGTTGCAGAGCCAATATATGAACAACTTCCTTTAACTTTGAAGCAAAAATTTTCTAATCAAGCTCGTTTTAACGAACCTTTTGCGGTGGCGAGAGGAAGTAGTTCTTCTATATTGTCAGACACATTTTTAGAGAGCAAAAAGCGTATTGATAGATATTTTCAAAATGGCGAGAAGTAATTATAAATTCGCTAGATTTTAAATTTTTGCAATAACGAAAAATTAAGTTTTTCTGCTTTTTTTTCAAGTTCTTCTCGTGTCAACAATCCGGTTTTTGCACCAAGGTGACTTATCACTGAAGTGCTATTCAGTAATCCGTGCATGATTGCTTGTTCAATTGAATTTTTTTGCAATAAACTGGCAACAAAACATGAGCCAAAAGCATCGCCAGCTCCAAGTGCATTGACTAATTTTACCGGTAAGCTTGGATGATAATAAATAGTATTATGAGTATAAACATAGACTCCATGAGCCCCATCAGTTACCACAACAATTTTAGGACCAAGTTGCTCAATTGTTTTGAAGTATTGTATTAGATTAAAACAAATATTTTTGCATTGCCATGGTGTTGCAAGAAGAACAGGAAGTGGTGTGTGTTTATTTTGAGTTGGTACGATATATTCATTGGTATCTGGCGCAATAACTTTGGAAAGCGACATCATGAATTGTTGCGCTTCGCTGTTATTTAAGATGAAAACATCAATCGAAGGTAAGGATGTTTTGAGGGCTTCAATTCCTGATGATAGCTGACTAATGCCAGGGTTATTAGCAACAAAAACACCATGTTCTTTGGCATACTTTGTCACGGGCAATAAAAGTTGAGATGAGGTCCCACTTAATGAAGTAATATAAAGACAATCACTTTCTTCTAGCGCACTAAAAGGAAATTCTTCTTGCGAAATATGGGCATTTGCGCCACGAAAAGCAAGCACGGTATTGTCGCCATCTGCTGCAGGAATAATATATGACATGCCGGTGGAAATTGGTGCCGTTGTGCAGGCATGAGTTTCAATGCCTTCGTGTTGTAATTCTGCAAGAATGGCATTGCCTTGTTCATCTTTGCCAACTTTTATGATTGAGGTTACGTCAAATCCTAAACGCTTAAATGAGGTGGCGGAGTTAACTGCTCCGCCACCTGTTGAATATTCGATTGAACTTATTTCTATTTTTGTTCCCTCTTGAAGAAGCAAAAAAGATTTAATTTCTTGTTTACTTGACCATTCAATTGTTTGTGCATTTTCATAATGAATAAAAATATCTCGCGTTGCACCGCCAAAAGTAATTATTTTCATATGCAATAATCAAGCTTTCTTTTGTTAGTTTTTTATCAAAACATGTTCAAGAACTTCTTCAGCGGTATTTACCCAAATAACATTAATATCCTGAGTAATATTCTCCAACCCAACAAGATCCTTTTTGTTCTTTAAAGGAAAAATGACATTGAGAAGTTTGTTACGTTTTGCTGCTAATAGTTTCTCTTTAACGCCACCAATTGGCATAACATCTCCACGTAAATTAAGCTCTCCTGTCATAGCATAGTTTGCATTTATTGGTTGGTGTGTCAAGGCTGATAGGATTGAAGTCAGCATAGTTACTCCTGCTGAAGGCCCATCTTTTGGTACACCGCCAGCGGGTACATGAATGTGCAAATCATAGTGAGTGAACATTTTGTTTGGTATGCCAAACTCTTTTGCGTGAGAGCGAACATAGCTTAATGCTGCTTGAGCTGATTCTTGCATCACAGAACCTAATTGGCCGGTTAAGGTAAGTTTACCTTTGCCAGGCATAATCACGGCTTCAATTTTAATAATTTCACCGCCATAAGCAGTCCAAGCAAGACCGTTGGTGATACCAATTTGTGATTCTTCCAATACATAATCATCCATAAATTTGCGCGGTCCTAAATAAAGATCTAAATTATCTTTGGTAAAGGTGATCATATTATTAGATTCAACAATTGATCGTGCAGCTTTGCAACACAATTTGCGAATGGTGCGTTCAAGTTGGCGAACACCAGCTTCTCGTGTGTAATTCATAATTAAATCTTGGAGTACATCATCTGAGAAATTGATACTTGAAGATTCAAGGCCACAATCATTGACTGCTTTTCTGATTAAATGCAGTTTGCTTATGTGCAATTTTTCTTCTTGGGTGTAGCCTGAAAGTTGGATAATTTCCATACGATCACGGAGTGGTTCAGAAATGGTATCAAGATTATTTGCCGTTGCAATAAAAATTACTTTTGAAAGATCAAAAGGAACTCCTAAATAATTATCATAAAAGGTTTTGTTTTGGTTTGGATCAAAAACTTCAAGCATTGCCGCTGAAGGATCACCACGAAAATCTGCACCAATTTTATCAAGTTCATCAACAATGATGACAGGATTGCTTGAACCGACTTTGCGGAAACCTTGTATAAATCTTCCTGGTAAAGCACCAACATAGGTTCTTCTATGCCCACGAATTTCTGCTTCATCTTTAACGCCACCAAGTGAAACGCGGAAATATTCGCGACCTAAACTTTTTGCAATTGATTTGCCAAGAGAAGTTTTGCCTGTTCCTGGAGGGCCAGCAAAACATAAGATTGGTGCATAGCCATCTTCTTTTAGGTTTTTGATAGAAATAAAATCAAGAATTCTTTCTTTGATATCAGAAAGACCATGATGATCTTCATCAAGAATTGATTTTGCATGTTTTATTTCTAAGTTATCAACCGTTTCTTTGCCCCATGGTAAGGCGAGCATCCATTCAATATAATTTCTGGTGACAGCTGCTTCCATAGAATCTTGTGCTGTGCGTTCAAGGCGATTTATTTGGCGATGTAATTCAACTGATGCTTCTTCGCTTAAAACTAATTGTGTTGCTTTAGTGCGCATTGCTTCAATTTCTTCTAAATCATCTTCGCCAAGTTCTTTTTTGATTGCTTTTAGTTGTTCTCGTAAATAAAACTCTTTTTGAGACTTATTCATTGATTCACGAGCTCTATTTTTTATGCGTTCTTGTACTTCAGCAACTTCTAGCTCTCGTTGTAAAAAGAAATAAATGCCTTCAAGAAATTCTAAATTGGTTTTTTTTTCTAATAAAACCTGCGCATCTTCAACATTGAGATTAAGATGTGACAAAATAAAATCAGCAATTTTTTGAGCATCATGCATTTTGGAAAGAATAATATGAAAATCAGGGCTAAATGATTGTCCTGAGTTGCTCATCTTCTCGGCTAATTCTTTTATATTTTTAATTTGAGCCGTTGTTTCAGGATCATTATTATTTGATTCTTGGTCAAATGCTTCAATGAGAACATTTAATGAATCATCACTGGTGAGAATTTCTTTAACATTTGCTTTGCATAACCCTTGCACAAGTATTTTGATTCCTCCCTCAGGGATTTTAATAAGGCGCATGATCGAAGCAACAGTGCCAACAGAATAGAGATCTTTGGTGCCAATTGCGCCTTGATAATCATCAAGTTGTTTTTTGGCTGCAAGGAGCATAATAATTTTTGATCCTTCAACTGCTTCTTGGATTCCTTTGATGATTCTTTCATCGAGTACCAGTAAAGGTACAATCATTTGTGGAAATACTACAACATCCATCGTTGGAATGACTGGGAGTATTTCCGGAATTTTTTCTTGGATGTTTTTGATTGATAATGTTTTCATTAAGCTCCCCCTCTAATAAATATACTTGCAAACAAATATGTAGGCCCATGGTGTTTCCATATTCTTTGCTGTCCCTTATGACTATTTTAATAGAGCATTATCAACAAAAACAAGAATTCACATTTCTATTGCCTTTTAAAGGGATCTCCATTATACCTTTAAGCCTGAAGAGAAAATAAGATGATATTTTTTATAAATTAGGATGAATTATGAAAGTAGGAAAATTAGCATTGCTTTTTTTGTTGGTGGTTATTCAAAATATAGTTTGTATGGATAATTTTGTTCGACAAGCTCTTGCATTTAAAGAAAGTGGTGAACTTGAACAAGAATTATTAGATGCAAAATTTGATATGATGATGCATAAATTTGAAGAATATCATAGAAAAATTACGAAACAATATTTAGATGAAGTAGTTGATACGATTGAAAAAGGGCTTTATACAAAAGAAAAATGGCAATCGGGAGAAATTGAATCTTTGTTTAGTGGACTTTTTAGTGCAAAATTTCCCGAGGAAACGGTGGAAGAAGCTATTGAACGTTTTGAACAAAGTTAAAATATAATTAAAAAAATTATTATTGAGGAGAATTATGAAAATACATAACGTAAGTATATTTTTTATGATGAGTATTTTATTGCAAGCTCATTTAGCATTTTCGATGCATAGTGAAGAAATTGCTGAAAAAGAAAAGAAAAAAAGTGAACAAGAAACTCCAGAATATGTCGAAGAATATTCTTCACCGTTTATTAATGCTCTTGTAGGCGTTATAGCTGGGAATTTTTATTTTAGACACAAAGAATCAGGCTTTGAGAGTATAATAGTTCAAGTAAATCCTCATGATGAATCAAATAAATTTAGTGTAATTGCACTTGACGCATGGAAGCCAGCTAAAAATTATACTAAAAATACTGGGTTGTCAGAACATTTTCAAGCAACTCAAATAATAAGTATCCCTTTTGCAAAAATAGCACAACACATGAATTTGCAAGGTGCTTCGGCTTCACATTTAAAAGTATATAGGAACAAAGATAGGGCGTTTTTTACCGTAAGAAGTGAAAAATATAATAAAGAGGCTATTGTTGCTGTTATAAGTCTTAATGACAAAAGTCCAAAAAAAGCTAATCTATAAAACATGTTTTTAAATATATTTTATTAAAACGATAGTTATATTGTTGTGAATAAAGCACAGATTTCTGTACACAATTTAAAAAAAACATTTATACAAGCCGGTAGCCCCGTTCATGTTTTGAATGGGGTTGATATTTTTTTTGAACAAGGGAAAAGCTACGGCATAACTGGTGCATCAGGTGCTGGTAAATCAACGTTGTTACATATTTTAGCCGGTCTTGAAAAACCAACTGATGGTCATGTTGCATATAATAATGAACGACTTGATCATTTTTCCTCGATACAAAAAGAGCTCTTTTTTAATCAACATATCGGCCTTGTCTTTCAATCACCATTTTTAATTCATGAACTTTCTGTGCTTGAAAATGTTATGATTAAAGGCATAATTGCAAAAAAATCTCAAGCGCTTGTTCAAGAAGAAGCAGTTGCTTTACTTGAGCGTGTAGGCATTGCCGATAAAGCGCGTGTATTGCCTGGTACCTTGTCTGGTGGTCAACAACAACGAGTTGCTTTAGCACGTGCGTTAATGAATAAACCAACTTTTTTATTAGCAGATGAACCCACTGGCAACTTAGATGCAAAAACAGCGGCAATGATTATTGATCTTGTGCTTGCGTATCAAGAAGAGTATGCTATGGGTCTGATTATTAGTTCGCATGATGCTGCAATTAAGGCTCGTATGAATAGTATAATTACCGTAAAAGATGGTCTTTTTGTTTGAATCAAGAACAAGGATATTCATGCATACCAAACAAGCAACAGTTGCCTTTGATAAAAAAGGTGTCGTAAGAAAAACAATTCAAGTTGGCAGTTCAACTCTTTTGAGCAGATTAACAGGGCTGGTTCGAGAAATTTTATTGGTAAAATTTTTGGGTGCAGGGGCGCTTTCCGATGCCTTTTTTACTGCCTATAAAATTCCAAACTCGCTGCGAAAAATATTTGCTGAAGGGGCACTAAGTTCAGCATTAGTGCCAACGCTTGTTGGTCTTATTAAAAAAGAGCGAAGAGATCTTGTCAGTTCGTTAATGTCCCTTACATTTTTAGTATTTGAAAGTATTTTGGTTGCTTTATGTTTATTTATTTTTTGGAACGCAGAACTTGTGGTTCGTTGTTTGGCTCCTGGTTGGTATTTAGAAATTGTAACAGAGCGACTTCATTCAGCAGTGCCACTTATTGGATGGATTTTTGAATATTTATTTCCTGCGTGCTATGTTCCTGGGCCTAATCCAGAAATTGCGCAGTATGCAATTAATTATTTGAAGTTGCTTTTCCCGGTGATTTTATTTTTTTCAAGTGGCGCTATTTTGGCAGGTGCATTACAATCAGTGCACCATTTTTTTATTCCAGCAATTGCTCCCGTTTTATTTAATATTGTGTATATTACAGGGCTTTTAAGCTGTTTGCGTTTTGGTCTGTCAGTTAATGCTCTTTGCTATTGTTTGTTGATAGCAAGTTTATTTCAATTTTTATTGCATATTTATATGTATTTTAAACTTAACTTTAGTTTTGCAAGAATTGATCAAGAAACACGAAATCATTTTAGAGAATTATTAATAAAGTTTGTGCCATTTTTATTTAGTATGAGCATTATGGAAGTTAATTTGGCAATTATCACCACCGTTGCAACGTATTTGCCGCATGGTTCAATTTCATTTTTAAATTATGCAAATAGATTTATGGGTATTCCTTTGGGTGTTTTTGCAACAGCATTTTCCACCATTTTGTTGCCTTATTTCTCTCGAGTAAGCACGTATGCACCAAAACGATTAAGTGTATATTTATTAGAAGCGGCAAAGGTTGTTTTTTGGATTACCATGCCTGCTATGATTATGATGATGTTGTTATCGGAGAAAATTTTTCATACCTTATTTTTATCAGAGAAGTTTACGGTTGCCCATGTAGCAAAAGCAAGTGATGTTTTGGTTGCATTTTTGGCTGGTTTATTTTTCTTTTCTTTGTATAAAATTATTTTGAATCTTTTTTATTCATTAAAGGGTTCAACGTCTTCAATTATTATTGTTTCATTGTCGGCGATCGTTGCTAACTATACTTTTGGTAAACTCTTAATGCCTTTTTGTGGTGCCGTTGGTTTGGCGTTAGCTATGGTTCTCTCATGTGTTATTCAAATTGTTTTGTTGCTTTGGTTTTTGCATAAACATTTCGATATTAAAATATATATGAAGCCGTTCCTGTTATTTATGATTGCTGCAGGTAAACAAATGAGTGTATTAATACCGTTATTTGTGCTTGTCTATCAAGTTGGCATTGTTTTGATTGGATTTTCTTGCCCATCATATATAAGTCATTTTTTGCTCTACAAAGTTGGTTTTTGGTTGTGGGCAGGCCCTTTATGTGTTTTTATTGCGTATCTTTTTTATCGCACCCGAAAAATGTTTGCTCTTAATTTGTATTTCTTAGATTAATTGAGTTTTTTTATGAAAAGAGAATTTTCTGCTGGGGTTGTTGTCTATCATCAAACACCGCAGCATCGTTATTATTTGCTGTTACAATATGGGGCGGGTCATTGGGATTTCCCTAAAGGACATATTGAAAAAGGTGAGAATAAGCAAGAAGCAGCATTGCGAGAATTGAAAGAAGAAGCAGGTCTTGAATTAACGTTGCAAGAAGGTTTTGAGCATTCATTTTCTTATTTTTTTAAAAATCCTAAAACGCATGAATTAATACTCAAAGAAGTGTATTTTTTTATTGCTTCAAGTCCCCACAAAAAAGTTACTTTGTCATTTGAGCATACTGATTTTGCCTGGCTGCCGTTTGATAAGGCTCTTGAGCAGCTTACCTATAAAAATGCACAGGAGTTGCTTACGGCAGTCGATGCTTGGTTAAGTAACATGAAAAGTAAAAATTAGTATTTTGCATAAAAATAAGAAAAACAGAGGTGTCTTCCCGAGGCACATTGTGCCGTGGGGATCCAGATTATAAAATTCTTTTGATTTTTTTATTAGAACATTATTATCTGGGTTGCCACACCTACTCAGTTAAAAACTTCGTAGGTTCGCAATGACAATTCGATGATATTGTCAGTTATATTTGATTATTAAGTTTTACGGGTTTTTAATTGACTGGCCTCTGATAATTCTTGAAAAAACAATTAATTACCCTATAATTATAATAATTGAAAAATTTATTTAAATATAATTTCCTCAATTTAACTATATAAAATTTCTATTAATCATAAAAAATCTTATTTCGATTGATATATCATGAAAATAAGTCGCAACTCGCTTATACTATTTATTCTGATCATATTTAGCGGTCTTTTTTTTGCACGTGAAAATATACGCATGTTTCTTGATGGGTATGCGGTAAAACTGGCCCAAGATCGTTTTGGTTCACAATCACTTGCGCCTGAACAAGAAGAAAAAATAAGGCACATTGCCCAGGAAATGAATATATTTGAACCGATTATTATTCGCAAAATGAACCATCAAGCGCTTTGCACAATGGGCTATTATAATGCATTTGCCTACTTTCCACAGTTTTTAAACTGTATTCCTCTCAGCAATCAGCCATTTTTGTTTTTCAGCGAGGGTTTTTTCCAAGATTTATCGCCTGAGGAGCAGCGGTTTTTAATTGGCCACGAATTAACGCATATCAAAGAGCATCACTTTCAATATCTAAATCTTATGTGGCTTTTTGTTGTCATTTCGTTGCTTTTAATGGTGTGGTGGTTAAAAAGAAATTGGATGACCCATATTGTTTGCAGTCTCGTCCCTCTTAACTATCAACCCTATGCAATAGTAGGATGTGCTTCTTTATTGGTTTATATGAGTTTATTAATTCCTAATTTGTGTAGCATGGCCTATAGAAGACACAGTGAATGGGTCGCCGATGAAACATCTCTGAATGTGCTTAATTCTCATGATGGAGCTCTTAAGCTTTTTGAAAAATGGCAAAAAGATTTTAAAATGCCTGATTATTATCCTTATTATGGATTGCTTGCAACTCATCCTGATCTTAAAGAACGAAAAATATATTGTTTAAATCTCAAAAACAAGTCGGAAGAAATTTTATGAAAACAATGAAACTTATCGTAATGTGCGGAACATTTTGCCTTACTGTGTTGAGCAGCGTTCAAGCGAAAATGGTGGAACATCCAGAAAATGCCTATTCGGTACAAGCTTCACAAGATTTAGTAGCCCTTGCGCAAAAAGCGGCAACTATCGTTGATTTTGATACTTATTATGAAATTGGAATGCCTACAAAGGCGGGTATTGCAATAAATCCTTTAAGCAATTTTGTGGTATATGGAATCAATCCACTTACGAAAAATCCTTTTATAATAGCTAACCCTGAATGGCTTGCCAAAATGCCTGAAGAACAACAACTTTTTTTCTTTGCGCGTAATTTTTTAACATTTAAGGAAGGAAAACCTCTTTTGATGAAGGTTGTTCCCTACTTATATATTCTTTTTTCTATTTTATTGTCGATTTTTCTATTCTTTGCATTAGGAAAAACACCATTAAAAAATCAGAGGATCTGGGTACGTGTGCTATTAGTTATTGCTCTTATGATGGCTTCTGAATTATTAATCACCGACAGATTAGAAGCGGCAATGTTGCGTTATTTAGGTAAACGTTTTGACATCAACATACTTGAATTAGTAGTGCAAAAAACAAAAGATAGAGATGCCGCAGTAAAAGCTTTGGAATTTTATGACTCTTCAATACAAGATGAAGCGCATAATGATGAAAAGTTCTGGGCACCATATAAAAATTTGTTTGCAGAATATGCACAGGAATTAAAAAAGAATAGCTAATTTTTTGTGTAAAAAGCTAACTCCCTGCTTTATAAAATTATTATAGAGCGGGGAGTTTTTTTATGTAGGTTGTTGTTTTATCCGGCTTTATTGCTTGCAACAATAATTTGTTGAATATCTGATAGCAAGCAAATGCCGCCATATTTTTCTAATTCACTTCGAATAACGCTGACCAAATTTTCTGTTTTGTCAGGTTCGCAAATAATCATAATATAACTATTGGCCGAAACGTCGGTGAAATCTTGAGCATCATGAATGCCATGCAATCCTCTGCCAGCTATGCCGTTAATAATGGTATAACCAGGAAGTGAGAGTGCTTCAAAAGCATCTAAAACATAGGGAAGATAAATCGATTCGATAATGATCTCTATTTTTTTTGCATTTTTCATTCTTTATATCCAAAAATAACGAATAATAAACATATATAAGGGTAACCCAATTATGATATTAAAAGGAAAGGTTATTGCCAATGCCATAGGAATATACAGACCGGGATTTGCTTGGGGAATTGAAATTCTCATAGCAGCAGGTACGGCAATATGTGAAGCGCTTGCGGTGATTGCGCTCAAGAGGAGACTGTTGCCGATTGAAAGATTTAAAAAGTATGCAACTACTATGCCCAATAATCCATTGATTAAAGGAATGCCGATTGCAAAAGGAATCAAAAAAGTAGCGGATTTTTTTAAATCCTGTAATCGTTTAGCTGCTAAAATGCCAATATCAAGCATAAAGAAAGTGAGTATTCCTTTAAAAATATCATGGGTAAATGGCTTGAGTGCAAGATAACCTTGATGGCCAGAAATAAAGCCAATTAATAAACTGCCAAGGATCAAAAAAACAGAACTATTTAAAAATGCCTCATGAAGAATTGAAAAATTTTTCACCGTAGGATTTTTTTGAGGGGCAAATTTTTTCGCCAAATAAAGCCCAAGAATAATCGGTGGTGATTCAACTAATGCCAATGCTGCAACCATGAAGCCATCAAATTGATAGCCGAGCAACTGTAAAAAATTTGTGGCTGATATAAAGGTGACTGCTCCAACAGATCCATAGGTTGCTGCAATGGCAGCAGAATCATACACATTCAATCGTGTGCGGAGCAAAAAGAAGGTATAAAGAGGAATTATGCATGATAAAAGTGTAGCAGCACATAAAGGAATAATGGCTGCAATAGTGATGCCAGCATGATGCAACTCTACTCCTCCTTGAAAGCCGAGTGCAAACAAAAGATACAATGAAAAAAAGCGTGCTATCGGGTTTGGTATCACTAAATCAACATGCAATAAACAAGCACATGCGCCAAGAAGAAAAAAGAGAATTGGTGGACTAATGAGATTGAGAAAAATAAATGATAAATCCATATTTTTGTTTCCGTTTAAAATATCAACAATAATAAATACTGATTGTAGTTTAACGAATTTTGACTGTTTATTCTATTGAACTTGGCTATGTATTCAGGAACTTTCTTGCTGAATTTTTTTATATAAAGTATTTTTGTATAAGAAAGTTGCTCATTATTAATAAGTTATTCACTTTGAGGAGAAATAATATGAATTGTATGCATTTTATTTTGTTATTTTTTGCTTTCATGCAGATGGTTAGCGTGCATGCTATGGAAGTTGCATCATTAGAAACTCGTAAGTTGCTTATGCAAGAACCTGACATTGCAAAAGCAGCTAGCATTTTTGGCGATGTGGGAATTATTGCTGCTCAAGATTTTTTGATTCATGATACAAAATTTAAAGAAAGAAAAGATGAAGGATTAACGTTGTTGGGGCAACTTTTTGATGTTGCGAGTAATTATGATGTTCTTGTTGATATGACAAATTGTGTTATGACGGAACATGTCAATTATTTACCTTATATTTATGGTGATAAGACATATGATGAATTTGAAGGTGATATTAAAAATAATTACAACAAGCTTTTTAAATTTGCAAAGCAAAAAAAACATGATGATGTTAAAGCGCAAGCACTTTTTGCTGATGCTCTTTATACTATGGAAAATACAAGGGTTATGAGAGAAGGTATAAAGAGAGTATTATTAGAAACAAGGGTAGTTGAAATATTAAGAGGCTATCAAAACAAAATTAATGAATGTGTATGGCGTGCTACTCAAAAAACAAATCTTGAAGCGGTAGAAATACTATCGCAAGAATATAAACGTTGTATAAAAAATTGTCATTTTGAAGATGCAAAAATAGATGCTCAAAAAAACTATATTAAAATGTGTTATGACTTTTCTTATTGTGCTTGGTTGCAAAATTCTCATGATATAGCATTGAAATATGGCAAAGAAGCTTCAGATAAAGCATTGGAATGGGGTCAAAATGAGCCCATTTCGCAAAAAATATTGATTAATTGGCACAGTACCCTTTCTGGTAAAAAGCATAAAGAATTTTCAGCAAGACCAGCAAAAACATCCTTCAGGAAAAGAAAACTTCCACGGCCAAAGCCATTTGAAAAAAAACAAAAGATGTTTACTGAATAATGTTATCTATTATTCATGTTTTTCAACTTCTTTTTGTTGGCGCATAAACGTTGGCACATCAAGATCATTTAAATCAATGACCTCATAATTTTTTTCAACATGTTTTTCTTGCGCGGTTTCTACAACCTGTTCAAGGTGTTCAGCAACAGGAATTTTTATCAATTGAACTTCAGGTTGTGGTGATTGCTTAACTATTTGTTCAATAGCAGGTTTAAATTTTTGTGACTCTTGAACTATGTTCATTTCATGATTAAAACCAGTTGCAATCACGGTGATAATAATGTCATCAGCAAGAGCTTCATCAATGACCGATCCAACAATAATGCTCGCGTTTTCATCTGCTTGTTCAGCAATAACGGAAGCGGCAACGCCGATTTCATGCAGGCTTAGATTAAGGCCGCCAGAAATATTAATTAATATACCGCGAGCGCCTTTGATGTTCATATTTTCAAGTAATGGGGAAGATATTGCTTGATAAGCTGCATCTAAAGCACGATCTTTGCCTGTAGCTTTTCCGGTTCCCATAATTGCCAAGCCCATATCTTTCATGATTGTTCTTACATCAGCAAAATCAACGTTGATGTGACCTGGCTTGGTGATAATATCAGCAATACCTTTTACTGATTGATGTAAAATCGTATTAATCATGCCAAATGCATCGATCATTGATACATTTTGATCGACCGTTTCAAGTAATTTTTGATTGGGGATAATGAGTAGGGTATCAACTTCTTTTTTTAATGCTTCAATTGATTCTTGTGCAATTGCTGCTCTTTTTTTTCCTTCAAAAGTAAATGGTTTGGTGACAATTGCAATCGAAAGAATATTTTTTTCTTTAAGTGCGCGAGCAATAACAGGAATTGCGCCTGAACCAGTTCCTCCACCCATGCCGGCGGTTAAAAAAACGATATCAGCATCTTCAAGAAGATCCATGATTTTACTCAAATCTTCTTCAGCTGCTCTTTTTCCTAATTCAGGATTTGCTCCAGCACCGAGTCCCTTTGTTGATTTGAGACCAAGTTGAATTTTGTGAGATGCCTTTGAAAGATTCAGTGCTTGTGCATCGGTATTTGCTACAATAAATTCAATGCCGTGATATTGTTGTGCGTCAATCATGCTATTAACCGTGTTTCCGCCAGCACCACCAACTCCTAAAACTTTAATGCGTGCAGAAGGAATCTCATCATGATGAGTAACTTCAAATTCAAACATGTCCTCTCCTCTTTTTTAAAAAAACTCCGATACCCATGATTTCATCCGCCCTATAATGCGTGAAGCAAGGGGACCGGTGAATCTGTTAATGGAAGTAGTATCCTGTTTTTTTAATGCATGAAGCAAGAGTCCGTAACCAGTTGCATACATTGGATTTTGTAAAAAGGGTGAAAATGTTGATTGTGTATGGGGAATTCCAATGCGCACGGGCATATTAAAAATGTTTGTTGCGAGTGATTGCATGCCTTTAAGAAGTGCTCCACCGCCGGTCAGCACAAAGCCACTTGGCATGAAAGAGTAAAGAGAATGTTTTTTGCATTCTTTATCAATGAATCTGAAGAGTTCTTGTGCGCGTGGTTGTAAAATAGCTAAAAGTTCGCTTTGTAAAATTAATTGTGTTGATTGTTCACTAATGCTTGCCAGTTCTATGCAGGTATCTTCACCTAATAAGTTTGGATCAACAATACCATATTCTTTTTTTATTTCTTCAGCAGCTTTAATTGTTGTTCTCAATCCTATTGCAATATCTTTGGTGAAATGATTGCCAGCAATTGGTAAAACCATGGTATGCCTAATAGTGCCTTTGTGATAGATTGCCAGATCAGAAGTGCCACCGCCGATATCAAGCATCCCAACACCGAGTAGTTTTTCGTCATCGGTTAATACGGCATCGGCAGAAGCAAGTTGCTCTAATACAATATCATTGACGGTGATGCCTGCAGATTCACAACATTTAACTAAATTGTGCACTGAGGCAACTGATCCGGTGATGATATGAACATGTGCTTCCAGTCTGACCCCAAACATGCCAAGAGGGTCAACGACTTTTTCATGGGAATCTATAATAAAAAATTGTGGCAACACATGAAGGATCTGTTGTCCTTCGGGTAAGGCAACGGCGCGAGCTGCCATTGTTGCTTGTATAATATCATAGTTTCTTATTTCACCGCGATTAATTGGTACCATGCCACTAGAATTACGTGATTGAATATGTGCACCCGAAATGCCAATGGTGGCTTGTTGAATGGCGCAGCCTGACATTAATTCTGCTTCGCGTAAGGCATTTTTTATTGAATGCACTGTTTTTGCTACATCGACAACAACACCTTTTTCTAGACCTTCTGAAGGTGCTTTGCCAATGCCAATTAATTCAAACGAATCATTGCTCATTATTTGAGCAACTAAAACACAAATTTTTGTAGTGCCAATATCAAGTGCAACCAATAATTGGTCAGGATGAATAGATTGTTTCATGCTACCCCCTCGTGCATTGTATGCACTATAAATTGATTTTTAAAGCGTATATCAACGCCCCATTTTTTTTGTTCTTTTTGATTTTTTTGTGTGTGCTGCGTGAAAAGTTGATTTTTTATACTATTGCATTGGCTAAAGCAGGGATGTGAGGGATTTTTTGCCGCGTGTGTAATAATGCAAAAATTGGGTACTGATTTATCGCATAATTGAATGCGCGTATGATCAATCCAACGAATGGTATAAAGAGCAAATAATTCTGAAGAACAATTTTCAAGCCACCGTTTTAGGTGAAAAGCAAACTTTTTTGAACTAATTTTTTCTTTTTCTTCAACAAGTATAGTTGGTAATTCTTGGATTACTGTTTGTTGAAAGATGGTTGTTGAAGCTATGGCGCCATTTTCAAGCATAACGTGTTGATCATTAATGCGAATAATAGGATTTAGGGTTCTTAGCGAAATATGCACATAGCCGGGGCTGATGTAACGAGCATTCACCGCACCCAAAAAATCAAAATGAGATTTTAGTGTGGTGAGCGAATGTTCATCAAAAATTGTATGTAACACATTTTCATGGGCATAGGTGTTAATTTCTGTATTGGTTTTTTCGGAACAAAGAGAATCAAGAGTAATCGTGTAGCGCTGAGTCACAAAAAGATAGTGCCAACAATGCCAAAGCCCACTGGCAATCATGATGGCAAGAAAAAAATAAACAAGAAGATGCTTCTTGCTAACAACTATTTTTTGTAAGCAGTTTGCTGCAGCAGACATCTTCATATTCTCCCCCTAGAATCTGTCCCTGAATTGATAATGAGTAAAAGAATATTCCTAAACAATACTCTTTTCTATAATTATTAACTTTTTGTCATTAGAAAAGTCAACAATTATGAAGTTTTTTTTAATATGATTATAGTTGTTAAATTTAATAACATATATTTTTACGAGAGCTGGGATAGAAAGGTATGTCATTGCGAGGCACATTGTGCCGTGGCAACCCAGCTTATGAAATTCTTTTTATTTTTCCAATTTAAGATCGAATTTTTTTATTTTTAATATCATTCGGCCCTATGCGGGCAGCACAAAGGTATTGTTTGCCCAATACCTTTGATACAAGGGCCCCAACGTTCCGTTGGATCAAATCTCCCGCGCGTATATGCTACTCTTTACCCACATTTTTACTATAATTAACGAGATACAGAATTAATATATCAAAAAAAGAAAAGTAAAAAATGATTAAAGAATTGTGGGCAGCAAATGAAACTAATCGTATGTCATTAAAAGATAAACGCAGAAATGAAAGAGTTAGAATACTTCTAGAGGCAGTTGCCGATAGCCCATCAGCAAGCATTTTACAAGCTTGCAACGGAGAAAATGCACAAGCAAAAGGTGCTTACCGTTTTCTTGCCACAACAGAAATTGATGAACAAGATATTCTCGAAGGACATTATCAAGCAACCGTCGAAAGAGCTGAAAATGCTGATGGAAAAGTCATTATCGTTAGCGATGGCATGGATGCATCTTTTAAGAATCTTAAAAAAACTGAGGGACTAGGAACTCTCTCTAATTCAAAAACTTCACTTGGAATAAAGGTTCAAAATACCTATGTATTTAGTGAAAATTTTATTCCATTAGGTTTAATAAATCAAAAATATTGGGTACGTAATAAAGAAGATTATGGCAAAAAAAAACATAGGCTAAGGCTGCCTACAATAGAAAAAGAATCTTATAATTGGGTTGAATCAATTTATCAAATAGAAAAAAAGCTTTCCTTAAATAAAAGCTATCTATTTATAGGTGATGGTGGTGCAGATATTTATGATTTACTGATAGCAGAAAGGCGTGTAAATAGCGATTTACTCATTCATCTTGTGCAGAACAGAAATATACAGAATGAGAAGGAGCGTCTTTTTGAATTACTGGAAAAACAATCAGTACTAGGCGTTATAACGAAAGAATTAGAACGTACAAAAACTCATTCTAAGAGAACTGCAAAATTAGCAATTAGAGTCAAAGAAGTTGAAATTTGTCCTCCTCTTAATCGAAAAGACAAAAAATTATCAACCATAAATTTAACAGCAATTTATGTACAAGAAATAGAAAATGACAAAACAATAAATGATCCAATAGTATGGCGACTTATTACTACGATTAAAATTCAATCATTGGAAGAAGCTGAAAAGCTTATTGCTCTTTACTCAAAACGTTGGCTCATTGAACGTTATCACTATATTTTAAAAGAAGGTTGTCGAATAGAAAAATTTCAAATGGAATCGGTTGATAATCTAAAAAGAACCTTAGCTGTTTACTCAATTGCTGCTTGGCGTTTAATTTATATCACTTATCTTGCAAGAATTAAACCTGATGCCCCATGTAATTTAATTCTTACAATCGATGAAGCTGATGCGTTATATTGCACACATCATAAAACTCTTACATTGCCCCCCAAATCTTTTTCTGTTAAAGAAGCAACTCAAATGATAGCAAAATTAGGAGGTTTTCTTGGCAGAAAAAATGATAAGGATCCTGGTGCAAAAGTTTTGTGGCAGGGACTATTTCGGCTAGAAGCCATCACACAAGCTTATCTTTTATTTAAAGAACTAAATGTGGGTAAAGGGTAGCGCGTATATGCACCACACATCATGATGCTGCGCATCATTCTTTCGGGTGCACAACGCACTACCGGACTAACTTATTTATAAATTTTTTATTGTGTGACTTCTCTAAATAACGTGAACTTGATGTTCAAAATGAGCAAAATAATCACCGCTGTCATTGCGAGCGCATGCGTGGCAACCCAGCTTATAAAATTCTTTTTATTTAAATCTTCGAATCAGTTTCTTTAAAGTTCTGATTATTAGTAATCGAGTTGCAAATTGTTGTACTATTTCTTTCATCTTGATAAATAGTATCTAATTTCTTTTGTGCCAAAAGATAATTTTTTGCAGCCGCAAGTGAATAATAATGTTTTGCTTTTTCTATATCGCCTATATTTTGATAATACTCCCAAAGAGCAAATAAAGCTGAAGTTTCACCTTGATTAGCAGCAAGTGAATAATTACGTATTGCTTCTTCTATATTTCCCTCTTTGAAATTAAGCACCCCTAAATTATATTGTCCAATAGGATAACCTTGATTAGCAGCAAGGGAATAATAATGCTTCGCTTTTTCTGTATCCCCTTTTTGAGAATACAGTATTCCTTGGTTAACTTGACACCATGGATCATTTGGGTCGAGTGTAAAATAATCAGCATCATCATTGTCAAAAAGAGGTTCTACTGATCTCCAAATTAGCCATGCAGTAAGTGCAGTAAATACCACCCCAAAATTACGCTTATTAATTAAATTAACTTGATTTGATGCCGTAGTTACGATAGTTGAAGTAATCGGATTTTGGCTCAATGATTTATTTCTTTGATTCGTCGCAAAAATTTCTTTTTTTGTTAAGTACTCGTTTGAGTGTATTGAAGATAGTGGTAAAGTATGGCGAAGCAATGCTGGTCGAAAGTTGCTTTTAAGGGAGGATTTAGTGACATCTTTTGATTTATGCATAGCATCTAACTGCTCAGAAATCAAAAAAATTACAGTAAGTAAAAAAAACAACCTTCTTTTCATTTAAACTCCTGAAGAATTAATTTGACATAATATTGTTTGTAAATATTTTTTAATATAAAGCGCGTTCAGATTATAATCATATACGGCTAATTTGCAAGATATTAGTCTGAATCTAAGATTGAATCTATTAATAAATAAGTTAGTCCGGTAGTGCGTTGTGCACCCGAAAGAATGATGCGCAGCATCATGATGTGTGGTGCATATACGCGCGGGAAAATGATCCAACGGAACGTTGGTGCCCTTGTATCAAATGTATTGGGCACGCAATACATTTGTGCTTGGCCCGCATAGGGCCTATTTTTTATAAATATTTATTTGCAAATCAACTTGATGTTAATCCTGCAGCAGTAGCTTTCTATGCTTGTGATTGGCTGATAATAAACAACAAAATCCCAGCAGCAACAGAAGCATTATAGGAAATATCAGGTGAGCGTTGAGGTAAGGTAATGAGTGTGCCTGTGTTATGAATTTCACGAGAAATTCCTAAAGCCTCACTGCCAATAACCAAACACAACGGTTTTTGATACTGAACCTGTGTAGCATTTTTGCCGTTATCAACAACTGATAAATATATTGAATACCCAGCTTTTTTTAATTCTTGAGCAGCCATGGAAGCTGAAGGGGCCATATAAATTTCCACATGTTCAGCAAGCCCTGCAGAGGATTTGATGGCACTTGCATTGAGCGGTGCACCATGTTTGGTGATCATAATAACGCCATCAACACCGGTGCAATACCCTGAACGCAAAATTGCCCCTAAATTCCTGACATCTTGGATGCCATCAAGCATAAGAAGGAATTTTTCTCGTGTTGGATCAAAGAACTTTTTGCGGATGACAAAAGGTGAGGCATAGGCAACGATGCCTTGATGATCGGTGGTGTTTGCCAATTTATGCAAAACTTCACGATCAACATATTGAATCTGTATGCCTTTTGGGAGGAGTTTTTCTATCTCCTGAAAGCCTTTTGGTGTTGGTCTTGTAGTGTATAAGATGACCAAACGACGTCTTTTTGCCTTGAGGAGCTCTAAAATGGGGTGAATGCCAAAAATAAGTTCATTATCTTTGTATTGTATTTGTTTTTTCATAGGTATAAGTATATAAAATACTGATCAAATAAGCAAAACATAGTAAATTTTCTTTATAGAGGTTTTTTATGGGTATTTGTCGAATTTTTATAAAAATGCAAGGTATGTCCCATTGAAAATGATGTGCTATTTTGTTACCATTATCTAGTAAGAAAAAATATAATAATTATTCCTTTTGCAAAGGAGGATTTTATGCAAAAACAAATTCACTTTTCAACAAAAGTTTTAATGCTTATCGCTTCTTTGATGGGCACACAAATGGTGCGTTCAGATTTTGGTCTTGATGGTGCGTTGCAAGAGATGACGCGTTCTGTTGAAAAAATTCAAAAGAAGTTCACCAAAATAAACAACTCAATGCATACAAGCATGAATAATTTTATGCAAGGAGCTTTTTCAGCGCAAGTTGGCACGCTTACTATTGCAACGCAAGATGCTCATGTTGTTATTACGGTTGCTATGAACGATCTTGATAAAGATTCAATTAAGGCAGTAGTTCATAATAATGTCTTAACCATTAATGCGCGCAATAAGCAAACTGAAATGGAACTTGTTGTTGATGCTCATTCGGCAAAATTGAATATGCAGCAAAAAGTTGAAGTGGCATCAGAAGAAGTGGATAAGAATGGCGATAAGAAATCTTCACGTGTTTCTTTTAGTTCACAACAAAATAGGCAATCGTTACCTGTTGAAGTTGGCCTTAGTGATGTTGCTGTTGAATATGAAAATGGTGTTTTAACCGTTAAGCTTTCTCGTGTTGAGCCGGTTGTTTCGCCAAAAGTTATTCAAGTAATTAAGAAATAATCAAAAAAATAATGTGTAGGGACTGCATTAATGTATATTCTTGAAGGCAATATTGGTGCAGGTAAATCAACCTTTTTAAAATTGCTTGCACAAAATATTTCAGCTATTTCCGTTGGATTTGAACCGTTGCATAATTGGCAAAGTAAGGTGCATGGGCAATCTTTATTGAGCAATTTCTATGAAAAGCCACAGCGATGGGCTTATAGCCTTGAGACCTTTGCTATGATTTGCCGTGTTTATGAACATCTCAAAGATCAAGAATATGAACATGATATTATTATTGAACGTTCAATTTATTCGGGCCATTATGTTTTTGCGGTTAATGGGTATGAACAAGGTTTTATGAGTGATATTGAATGGCATATGTATAATCAATGGTTTAATGCACTCGTCTCAACACATTGCAAAAAACCTCAAGGGTTCATCTATTTGCGCGTTGATCCTGCTATTGCCTATAAACGAATTAAGAAACGGAATCGTTTAGCGGAAAAAAAAATTACCTTGGCGTATCTTAAACAAATTCATGCATGCCATGAAAAGTTTTTACGAGAAAAAGTTGGTATTTTGTCTGAACTTACTTCTGTCCCTGTTTTGATACTCGATTGTAACGAAGATTTTGAGAATGATGAACGTGTTTTACAATCACATCTTGATCTTGTCAAAGATTTTGTTATAAAAAGTAATCTTATAGTTTAGCATTCCCATTTATTTTAGCTTTTTTATTTCTTTTTTGGGCATTAATGGTGATGGCAATAGTTATTCCGTCAACAGGCATTTTTTTTGTATAGGCAAAAAGTGGCTTTTTTTGCATAAGTTCTGGGTATGTTTCGGTGAGAATGTTTTGTACTATTCTTTGTTTTTTTGGATTATTAACCAGTATTCGGCAACGGGTGATATCACCACAAGTCATGCCATTATTTTTGAGTTCTTGCAAAGCTGATTTTACCACTTCATGCGTTTGTGTTTCAGTGGTTTTATGTTTTTCTTCTACGACAAATACTGGTGTTTTAATAAATTCTATCTTTTTACCGTATTCTGTTGTGGTTTCAGTCATAAGATTTGCAAATCTTTTCTCTAAGGAAATTAATATTTTTTCGGCCAAATCATATATAGGTCCTGAATCCATCCCAAATAGTGCAGTAGGCATTATTGCGACTAAAAGAAAAAATGATAGGTGAAATTTATTCATAATCTAGCCTTATTGGTTTAAATAATTAATTTAATTTGTAATTAATTGTTGATAATAAGTATGCCAGGTTTAAAAAAAATGTAAAACGGGGTTTTTCCAAGCAGTTTTTGCAATTTTTTTTTTGATCGTAGTATGATGATGAAAAATATTTTTTTAAAATTTTCATCTAAAAGGAGTTGCGTATGTGGTTCATTCTTTTGTGTCTAGCGGGACTTTTTATGAATGCTCAGGCAATGGAAAATGAAGAAGGAAAAAAGTTTGGAAATGCTCCGGTTAAAACATATTTGCAAGAATGTGGTAAAAAAGATTTAAAAAAAGATGGGTTATGTCGTTATGTTTCAAGTAAGGGGGTCACCATTTCTGCACGGAAACAGGGGGCTACCATAAAATTGACAACTAAAATCCACAAGGCAACTGATACTGCAAGTGAACCTGAATTTGGTAATGCTAAAGCCGATAATGATGCATTAGGTTATTCACTTGTTGGTTTACGGGCTTTAATGCATGCATATCGCAATAATGATAATCCTGATAGAAAAACAGAGTGCACAACAAGGCATTCTTTGTATGTTGAAAAATATTCTGGGCGGACGCAAAGCTATTCTGATCGAGAATGTGTCACCTATATTTCTGCTAAAAAAGTATATAAGTTAAATGGTGTTAAAAAGAAAAAAGATTATGGAATTGGTGAGTAGATGTTGTCTTAATTCAGGTAATCATTCAAGAGAAGATTGATCTTATATTTTTTAAAAATTAAGTAGGAGCATTTTAAACTCCTACTTAATTAAAATCAAATGATTAACTGATTATACAGCGTTCTTTTTTTTCTAATAAATCGAGTGCTTCTTTATTGTTATTTTCTAATAAATCAAGTGCTTTTTTATTCCCGGCCTTTATTGCCCATCCATGAATTTTATGTTTGCTTTCTTCATCAAGATTTGGATGATGGGAGAGAATGCATTTGAGAATTTCAATACATTTAATATCTTCGGTTACCCATTGAAGTATTGTTATAGAGGTATTCGCTTTGTATGGAACGTTTACATTGGCGCCAGCTTCAATCAATAATTGAGCAACTGGGAGTTTTTTTCTCCAATATATGGCGTGCATTAGAGGGCTTATTCCCCTATTATCAGGTGTATTGATATCAGCGCCTTTGGCAATTAGCAATTGTGCAATTGTGTTTTTTTCTCTGTCTATAGCATATATTAAAGGTGTTATTCCGTGGTTATCAGGCGTATGAATGTCAACGCCGTTTGTAATTAACAATTGAGCAATTGTAGTGTTTTCTCCCCAGTATAATATGGCGAACATTAAAGGAGTTATTCCGTTATTATCAGCCGTATGGATATCAGCGCCTTTAGTAATTAACAATTGAGCAATTGTATTTCTTTCTCTGTCTATAGCATACATTAGAGGAGCTCTTCCCTTGTTATCAGGCATACGGATATCTGCGCCTTTGGCAACTAGCAATTGAGTAATTGAAAGATCTCCTTGGTCGATGGCGTGTATTAGAGGAGTTCTTCCATTATTATTAGCTTTATGAATATTAGCACCTTTGGCAATTAGCAATTGAGCAATTGAGAGATTTCCTTTGTTTATAGCGTATATTAGAGGAGTTCTTTCTTCGTTATCATGCATATGAATATCAGCGCCTTTGGCAATTAGCAATTGAGCAATTGAGAGATCTTTATTTGTAGAGGCACACATTAGAGGAGTTCTTCCTTCATTATCATGCATATGAATATCAGCGCCTTTGGAGATTAGCAATTGAGCAATTATGGGATTTTCATCGTCTATGGCGTGTATTAGAGGAGTTCTGCCCTTGTTGTCAGGCATATGGATATCAGCACCTTTGGCGATTAACAATTGAGCAATTGAGAGATCTGTACTATTCATAGCGTACATTAGAGGAGTTCTTCCATTTTTATCAGGGGTATGGATATTAGCGCCTTTGGCAATTAGCAATTGAATAATTGAAAGATCTCTTTTGCCTATGGCGTGTATTAAAGGTGTTCTTCCATTATTATCAGCTTTATGAATATCAGCGCCTTTGGCAATTAGCAATTGAATAATTGAGAGATTTCCTTGGTCTATGGCGTGTATTAAAGGTGTTCTTCCATTATTATCAGCTTTATGAATATCAGCGCCTTTGGCAATTAATAATTGTGGAATATGTGCAATATGCGAAAAGTGGCTAAGGTTGATTGTGGTTATCAATGGTGTATAGCTAAATAATTGATCGGTTTTATTAATATTAGCATAGCCTGTTTTCAATAACCATTGAACAATTTTAGGATTAATATTTAAAGTTCTGCAAGAGGTGTGTTGAGTAAATACCGTGTCAGTCAAAATAAGAATGCTTGTCTCATGATCATGAACTGCAAGATTAATATCAATCCCATGTAAAATTGCATCTTGGATTGTATCAAGATCATTACTTTCAAATGCTTTTATAAGTTTGCTTGAAAGATCAGAATTTTCGTCAAAGTAGTAGTTTGATGTTTCTTTGATAGTAATATTTTTATTTTGGGCTACAGATCTTAAAAACTTTACTATTGCTTGATTAATTTTATGAACTGGATTTAGAGGGCTAGTTTCTATTGATTCATCTTCAATAATTGCACCAAGATTGACTAATTTTTTAATCAAATCAAAGTTATCTTTTTCGGCAGCATAAACCAAGGGAGTTTTCTTGTAGCGATCGCAAGCATTAATCAATGCCCCTTTGTTAATTAAATAATCAATTATTTCAAAACAATTAAAACTTATCGCATACATTAAGGGTGTTATTTGATCATTATTGCATGCATTTGGATTAGCGCCATAAGCAAGTAACAATTTAACAAGTTCAAAATTCTTAATTGCAATCGCATGCATTAACAATGTTAAACCATCTTTACAACGTATATCAATACCGGTAATAGTATTAGTTAATAAAAATTGAATAGCTTTTTCTAAGTCGATATTCTCTTTGCACAAAATATCATAGGCTGTTTTAAAATTTCTATCCCTTAATGCAATAACAATTTTTTTAAGACTAATATTGTTTTTATTTGATTGTTGATTCCCAGCAGGCGCAACAGATTGTCCTTCTGAAGTAAACTGTGTACCCTCTGCAAGAGCACCATCAAACTCTTCATCTGAATATTCTAAATCAGGCATTTCTTCCTGAGTTAGTTCTCCTTGAATTTTTTCTTTACCATCTTTAATACCACTTCGAGCACCATTATCTATCAAATAATTAACAATTTTGAAGTCGCCACTCTTTTGGCACATTTGAATTGCTTTCAAAAGAGCAGTTGACCAATCCAAGTCTTGCTCATTAATATCGGCACCGGATTTAACAATCGCTTGAACAAGATCAAAATCATTCTGCCGAACAGCAGAAATTAATGGTGTTGTCTCACTATTATCAGCTTCCATGGCCAAAATGGGCGAAAGATTAGCGATAGTGAGAAAAATGGTTAAGAAAATAATATGTTTTTTCATGGGGGGTTCTCCTTGTTTTTGAACCTGAAAAATAGTAAAAATATCAATTTTAATATAATTAAATGATAGCATATATATAAAAAATAGCAAGTAGTTAATTTCCTAATTGAAAATAAATCAAGTTGAGTTTTGTGATAATAATTTAGAAAGGTTATTTTCCTATGTTTTTTTGAGAAAAAAATCTTAAGGTTAATAACAAGGAAGCAAATGAAGGTAAAAAATTCAATTAGTTAAAAATATATAATATTTCATTATGCATATTGATTATATTTTTATATATTTTATACTTATTATTGTCTGATATTGTTAGTTTTTCAGTGTAAGAAGGAAATGCTCGTGAAAAAATCTATTTTATATGCCTTAATTTTTGGTTTTTGTGTTGGAAATGTGCTCAATGTTTGTGCAATGGAAGAAAAATCAACGGAGACTCTCAATCAAAAAGAAGCTCCTGAAATAACTGTTGAGGTTGGTTTGGAAAGCCTTGACAGTAAATGGTTTTTTGAAAATCAAAAAAATAAGGATTTTGGTGCTGCGCGAGGTTCTGTTAGAGCTTTAAATGCTATAAAAAAATATGACAATAACGCGAAATCTGAATATGAGCTTTATCCAAATTCTATTCCAAAGTACAGAGCGCTTAGGGGAAAATTATGCAGAAAACAAAAAGTATTTGATGCATTTTTTAACATACAAGTTCGAGATGTTCCAGAAGAAAAAAAAGTGATTGCAGCTGGTAGTGCTAAAATAAAAGAGCGTAGAATAGAATGGGATGCAACTGAATTTATTTCGTATGACAGAAAACCCCAGGGTTTTAAACCTGGGGATGAATGTCATCAAATGCGCGAGCGAAGCAAAAATGTAAATTTTTGCGAAGTGAGGTTAGTTTTGTCATACTAATTGACATGACAAAGAAATATTGGCACGGAGCGCATACAACTCATAGGCATATGTATCATATAGTTTGGTTACCTAAATATAGAAAAAAAGTATTAGAAGGCAAAGTTAAGAGCAGGTTAGAAGAACTTTTGCGAGAATGTGCGGAAATTAATGCATGGGAAATTCAAGAACTAAATATTCAGATAGACCATGTGCATCTTGTAATACAATTACCACCAAGTGTGAGTGTGAGCAAGGCCGTTCAATTACTCAAGGGAATTTCAAGTAAAATGCTCAGAGCTGAATTACCTGAAATAAAGAAATTTTTGTGGGGTAACGATTTTTGGGCAGATGGATATTTCTCTGAAACATTTGGACAATGTTCAGAAGAGACAATTCTCAATTATGTTAGAAATCAATAAAAAGCTTTCATCTCGTGCTTCTAAATCCACGGCTTTTAAGCCGTGTGTTGTTTAATGATGCAATTCTTGAAGAGTTTGTTCTTACTGAAGCATATGAAAAAGGCTTTGATGAGCTTGCAAAAACAGCTCATGCTAAAGAAGTTCTTGCTGCTGAGCGCAAGCGTAGAGGTTTTTTTAATAAAGATACTTTGATTGGTATAGGTATTGGAGCAACTCCAATGGCAGTAGCAGGGTGCTATTATGCAGCGAGATATTTTAGGGCGAAGTAAATAAGTTAATTTTTAGAAAATTTATTAAGGCGGATAAGGAAAAATGTTCTTTATCCGCCTTTTTTTTGCGTCATTCAATATGATAAATTCTATGCTTCCCAACTTTCACATGCATGCCAGATTTCCAAGAAATCATTGCTTTGAAATCAGTTATTTTTTGATCATCAATGGCAACAGCGCCAGCTTCAAGTAATCGTTTAGCTTCCGAAGAAGTTTGTAGGGCGCCGAGCAGTTTTAAAAAATCAACTATCCAGATTGGATTGGCTGTTTCTTTTGGTAACGTTACCGGTGTTGCTTGTGAATAATCTTTTTTCTGAAATACTGCTTCAAATTGCTCTTGCGCGATATCAGCATCAACAGGGGACCAGAATTTGGCAATAATAGCATGTGCCATTTCTTTTTTGAGTTCCATAGGATGAGCGGTTCCTGAAGCAACTCGTTCCTGTAAGCTACTAATTTCTTGTTTGTTTTTACGCAATAAGAGCGCAAAATAACGCCACATAAGTGTATCGGAAATCGACATCAGTTTGCCATATGCTTGCGGCGCAGGTTCAGCGAGCCCAATATAATTGCCGAGTGATTTGGACATTTTTGCAACGCCATCAAGACCTTCTAAAAGTGGCATAGTGATGACAATTTGTGGTTCTTGGCCATAATGCTGTTGCAGTTCTCTACCCATTAATAAATTGAAAGTTTGATCAGTGCCACCAATTTCAACATCAGCGTTAAGGGCAACTGAATCATATCCTTGAAAGAGAGGGTATAAGAGTTCGTGAAAACTAATTGGCTGTTGTTTTTCAAGGCGATTTTTAAAATCTTCTCGTTCAATAAGACGCGCGACGGTTGTTTTTGCACATAACTCTATGATTTGTTGCGCAGTTAAATGACCCAGAAGCTCAGAGTTGAAACGAATTTTGACCAAAGCAGGATCAAGAATTTTGCTTACTTGCTCAAAATAGGTCGCCGTATTTTCGGCAATTTGTGCTTGCGTGAGTGGCGGTCTTGTTTTTGATTTTCCCGTGGGGTCGCCTATTTTGGCGGTGAAATCGCCAATTAAGAAAATAACTTCATGACCTAAATCTTGAAAGTCTTTTAATTTTGATAATACAACAGCATGACCCAAATGCAAATCGGGTGCTGTTGGATCAGCGCCTAATTTTATTTTTAAAGGTTTTCCACGCGCAAGGCGTTTTGCTAATTCTTCTTGATTAATAACGAGTTCTGCGCCTTCTTGAATGCGTTCAAGAGCAGCCGCACTCGTTGAGTTTAAGGTTTTCATACAAATGTTCCGCCAAGTAAACGAGTGAGATGGTAAGCAAGGACAATAATGATATCAACGGCTTTGTGGCGTAAAGGATCAGCCAAAAACACAATGAGCAGAATAGGTATGAAAAATTCTAAATACCCTGCACCCAAACTTTCTTGAAAGAAAAAGAGAATTATCAAACGTACTGTGTTAACAATGAGATTTAGTACGGCAAGTAATACACAAAGATAGATGATTGCAGCCAAAATAATGGCAAGAGTTAGGGCAAATGAAGATTTATCAGGATAATATTGTGCCAAAATAGGCAGGGCAATATGTTGATAAAAAATCATGGGTTTTACCAGCTCAAGCATAGTCAAGCCGAATGATTTTAATAAGATAACCAAAGCAAGTAATGCTAAAACCAATCGAGCAAAGGTGTCGGAAAAATAAGCAATGGTAATTTTTAATTTTTGAAATGGTTCGTGAATATTAAGGTGATTAATCGGTATATAACGCCCCCAACCAAAATTATAAAGAATGAGAAAGATTACGCCGACAAAATCGATATGCACTAAGGGGTTGAGGCTTAGGTAGCCATTGCGTTCAGGACCATCATCACCCATTTTTTTTGCTACCCAAGCACGAAAAAAACCGCAGCTTGTTTCAGTAATAATATAGGCAATAAACATGGTGACAAGACTCATGAAAAATTCTATGCTTCTTAAATTTATGTTCATCTGAGTGTCCTAAAATTCATATATATTTTTCTTAAATTTACCATTTTATTAATACTCTTGTAGTCTAGACCATTCAATAAAAGGGGTCAAACCTTTGCATGAACGGACAATTCTTTCACTCGACAAAATTAGATGATGCAGTAGAATGTCAATCAAAAAAGAATAGTACCTATGTTGCTAAAGGAAAGTAGTATGAAAAAAAATAGATTAGATAAAAGAAATAATGCATCATATCAACTTGCTATAGTTCCGTTTGATTGGTGGCAAATTTCGCTTATTCCCCTTGCTCTATTACCACTTTTAACCTTTCTTTTTTATTACCCTTCTTTGCATTATAACTTTCAGTTTGATGATTTGGCCAATATTACCAAGTTTTTCAATATTCGACATGCTACTTTCAGCGGCCTGTTTTTTTCAGGAACACGTTGGATTAGTTATTGGATTAACACGATTCATTATTCGTTAGGAAAGTTTGATCCGTTTACTTATCGTTTTGGCAATGTTACTTCACATACTATAACGGGCATTGTGCTTTATTATTTTTTGTTGTTGTCGCTTTCGCGAGTAAAAAATCATCTTTTTGTTTCTTCAAACGCTTTTTTAATTGCATTCACCACAGCAGCACTCTTTTTATTGCATCCGGTGCAAAGTCAAACAGTATCATATGTGATTCAAGGTCAATTGGAAGGTATTGCAACATTGTGCATTATGATAATGTCATTGAGCTTATTGCTTTTTGATCGAGCAAAAACCATGGGCAGTAAAATAGTGTTTATTGCTCTTCTTTTCATCGTTGGCATTTTATCATGCGGCACTAAAGAAATCACTATCGTTTCTCCGGTATTATTGTTGTTAGTTGATTGGTTTTTTATTGCGCAAGGCGATATGCAATCATTGAAAAAAAGATTGTGGATTTATGGTGTTTTGACGGTGCTTGTCTTTAGTATTTATATTTACTTTCTTAAATTTGCCTTTTTTTCAAATCTTGTAACGTTGAAAATGGAAGCGCGCAATAATATTGGTAATGTGTTAACCGATAAAGCAAGTGATAAAATTTTGCCGCTTCATTTTTTTATTTCTCAATTTAAAGTGATTCTTCATTATTTATGCATGTTTTTATGGCCATTTAACATTAGTGTTGAATATGATTGGAAATTAGTTAAAAGCTTTTTTGCGAAAGATTGTATTCTTCCTCTCTTGGCATTATGTAGCATTGCCGGCGGCGTGTATTTTTTACTGAAAAAAAATGTAACATCAATTATTGCTTTTGCTTTTTTGTGGTTCATTGTTGCCATAGCGCCACGTTCATCTTTTATTCCTTCTTCGGAATTATTAACTGATTATAAAACATATTTAAGTTCTCCAGGCATTATGCTTTTGCTTGCGCTTGCTTTGGTAAAATTGCTTACTCTGCTTTTTTCCTATGAAAAATTGCCACCGTTTATTATCACCTATCGTCATCAGTTTCGCTTAGGCGTATTGATGATTTGTTTGTTTTGTATTGGTTTTTTGGTGTATCAACGTAACAAAGTGTGGCGTTCTGGTGAAGAATTTTGGTTTAATATTATTCAAAATGCACCGGGCAAAGCGCGAGCGTATAACAATTATGCAGTCGCGCTTTCTGAAAAAGGTTTGTATAAAGAGTCTATACCGTATTATGAAAAAGCCATTGCAATGGATGCCCATTATCCAGATCCTTTGAATAATTTGGCAGTTGCGCATTCATTTATGGGTAATATGGATCATGCCATTGCTGCCTTGCAACGGAGTATTACTATTCAACCCCATTATCCTGAAGCATATAATAATCTTGCTTCCTTTTTAATTGTAAAAAATGATCTTGATGGTGCGGAAAAAGCATTGAATGTTGCCTTGCAATTGCGGCCATATTATGGAAAAGCATTCTTTAATATGGGCAAAATCTGGCTGTCGCGTAATAATGCAGAAAAAGCATTAGAATGTTTTAAGAATGCTTGTTTTAAGGCAGATCTTGATACGGCAGATGGTTTTAAAATATGCACTAAAGTAGCGCTTTCTATGAAGAAATTTGAAGATGCCATTCTTGCGGGTAAAAAGTTGTTGGAACTTGAACCTTCTGCTGAAAACTGTTTTATGTTGGCGACCGCTTATCAAATGAGTAATAAACTTGAAGATGCTAAACGGATTTGTTTGCAAGCAGCTAAGATGAAACCTAATGATTTTGGGCTTTGGTATAATTTAGGAGAATTGTCTATTCAACTGAGTAAGCATGAAGAAGCGGTTACGTATTTTAAAAAAGCAAATCAGTTGAATCCTTCTCAGCCACAAACACCTTTTAAGATTGCGTATTGTTATGTGCAAATGCAAAAGAAAGAAGAAGCAAGAAATCAACTTCAATCTATTATTGATGGTTCAATTTTTAATGAGCAAATTAAAGGATTAGCGCGACATGAACTCACGCAGCTTGGAAAAGTCGTTTCTGTTTAATGTTATTTTTTTTCTGACTTTTTTATATTTTTTCCCCCTACATGCGATGGAAAAACATATTTCTGGCTATTGGAGCGATGAAGCGCATGAGCAGGAATTATTGTTGCCCAAACAAGAAAAAAAGAAGAAAGAAGAAACGCAGGATGATTCAGTTATTTTTCGTAAAGGTGATTGCCTTTTAAAGAAATTAGATCCTGAAATAACGGCATATATTTTTTCGTTTTTGCCAGCTGATGGTAAAGATCTCAATACAGTAATGCGATGGGATGGCTTTCAGCCAAAAACAAATCCTGTAGAAGCTTCGCCTTTTTATGCAGTTGTAGAACGCATTAGAAATGCACATTCAAATTATATTTTTAAACGGTGTGAGCAGTCAATCAATAGGTTTGCGTATGATAGGGATTATGGAGTATTTTCTTTGATGTGTTCTTTCATGAGAACTACTAAATATAAAGAAAATAAAAAAAATACTTTTTTCTGGTCAGATGTTCACGAGTTGAATGCATTAATATCTGATCATGTTTCTGCACAAGAGCTTGGTGCAAATGAAGAGCAATTAAAGGATGTATTGCATAGATTTGTAGCTGAAACAGAGGAGCGGTATTATACATCGATCTATTTTAATAGCGGAAAAAAAATGCGTAGTCATGATTTTGAGCCTCGAGATATTTATCATTTTGCGCGTCAAAGGATTTTAGCAGAATTCAAAGAGCGCTTAAGGAGCAATCAGGATTGGTATGATTATGATGAAGAGATGCTTCATGGTTGCTGTGAAGGGGTAGCGCCTCGTTGGGCGTGTGGTTGTTCTCTATGTTGCCTTCTTAGTACAGGGTTGACGGCTTTTTTTTGTGGAGTGCATGCACCAATAGGATATATCGTGGGTACTGGCGCAATGAATATTGTAACTGGTTTTTGTGCAAGTGCATCTCTGGGGCGCGTGGCATGGGAAAGAAAAATATATTATGAGCAGAAACCTGGGCGAGATAAGGTTTGGCAAAGTTATCTTTTATTATCTGATGCTTGTGAAGAGCTTCAAGATATAGGGCCATTAAAAAAACTATTGATTTAATAAAATTAATGACGAGAATTTAAATTTAAGAAAATATTTTCACGTTTTTTAATTTTGACCGCTTTCTTCTTTATCAGTAGACTAAAAATTAAAAATATTTTTAGGTAGCAAAAGAAAAATTATGGAAAAACAGTACGATCATCATCTTCATGAGAAAAAAGCTCAACAGTTGTGGCTTGAGCATCACACCTATGCAGCCAAGAATAATCCTGGGCAATTGTATAGTATTGATACGCCGCCGCCAACTGTCTCAGGCTCTTTGCATATTGGTCACATTTTTTCCTATACGCATACTGATATCATGGCGCGTTATAAACGTATGAGTGGTTATTCAGTATTTTATCCTTTTGGTTTTGATGATAATGGATTGCCAACAGAACGTTTTGTTGAAAAGAAGCTTGATATTCAAGCGCATAGTATGAAACGTTCCGATTTTATTGCTACTTGTTTACAAGAAACCGTTGCGGTAGAACAAACATTTAAAGAACTATGGCAGCGTATGGGGTTATCAGTTGATTGGAACTTAGATTATTCAACGATATCAAAAGAAGCCCGTAAAATTTCTCAAGAATCGTTTATTTTATTGTATAAAAAAAGGTTTGTGTATAGAAAATATGAACCTGCTTTGTATTGTACGATGTGTAGAACTTCAGTTGCACAAGCAGACCTTGATGATGTGGAAAAACCATCTTTTTTTAATGATATTCTATTTAAACTTGCTGATGGAACATTGTTAACCATTGGCACAACGCGGCCGGAATTACTTTCTTCATGTGTTGCACTTTTTTATAATCCTGCCGATGATCGTTATAAACATTTGGCTGGTAAAGAAGCATTCGTTCCTCTTTATAATAATGCGGTGCCAATTTTGCCAGATGATCAAGTGGTGATTGAAAAAGGCACGGGCCTTGTGATGTGCTGTACCTTTGGTGATAAAACTGATATTTATTGGTTCAAAAAACATAATTTACCGTATCGTCAATCAATTGGCATTGACGGTAAATGGGTTGCAAGTACCGGCATTTTAGCAGGACTTTCAGCGCATAAAGCACGTGAAACAATTTTGCAAGCACTTAAAGAGCAAGAATTATTAGTTGCACAAAAACCAATTATGCATACCGTTAATGTGCATGAACGGTGTAAAAGAGAAATTGAATATGTTGCTTTATCACAATGGTTTTTGAATATTCTTTCGTATAAAAAAGAATTAGTAGCCTTAGCTGATTCTATTAATTGGTTCCCTGCTTTTATGAAAACACGGTATACCAATTGGGTTGAATCGTTGGGGTGGGATTGGTGCCTTTCGCGACAACGTTTTTATGGCATTCCGTTTCCCGTGTGGCATTGCCAAAATGGTCATATTCTTCTTGCTGATATTCAACAGTTGCCCATTGATCCACAAGAAACAAATTTTGTTGGTAGTTGTCCAGAATGTGAAAGTAAGGTGATTACTCCTGATACTGACGTTATGGATACCTGGAACACATCATCATTAACGCCACAAATTTGTTATTCACTTTTTGATAAAGCTTCATCGCCTTTTGATGCACAAGCAACAAAAGAATTTATACCGATGAGTATGCGGCCCCAAGCGCATGATATTATTCGTACGTGGGCTTTTTATACGATTATCAAATCATGGATGCACTTTGGAACAATTCCATGGCGCGATATTGTCATTTCTGGTCATGTTTTGACTGATACTAAAGAAAAAATTTCAAAATCAAAAGATAATAATAAAGTTGCGCCGGAAAATTTATTGCAACAATATCCTGCTGATGTTATTCGGTATTGGACCGCATCGGGTCAATTAGGTCATGATGTAGCATTCTCAGAAAATCAGCTGAAAATTGGGCAACGCTTAGTGACAAAATTATGGAATGCATTCCGGTTTATGTATGAACATATTCCTGCATTTGAACCTGAACGACCAAAAAATCTTGGTGTGGTGAATGAGTGGATTTTGCATCAAAATAATGTATGTTTTGAAAAATTTAGTAACTATTTGAATGAATATGAATTAAGTATAGCGCTTGATGCCGTTGAACATTTTTTTTGGCATGATTTTTGCGATAATTATATTGAACTGGTTAAAAATCAAATTTTCAATCCGCAAGAATATACTCCTGAAACACTTGAGGGAACCCGTTGGACATTATACAAAGTGGGATTGCGTCTTTTGCAATTATATGCGCCTTATTTACCCCATGTGACAGAAACTTTATATCAAATGGTGTATCAGCGAGATGAAAAGTTCTTATCATTGCATCAAACTCGCTTTGATCATATTCATTATTCGTTTGAAAACAGTGCGCGCATTATGCAGCATTGCATTGCCTTAATAACGCAAGTTCGTGCAATCAAAACAAAGCAACAATTATCACTTAAAGTTGAATTGCAACTCTTGGAAATCATTTGTTCAGATCAAGCAGTGCTTGATGATCTTATGAGTATTGAGCAGATGGTGAAAGGGGTTACACAAGCAAAAGTTATTGTGTATTCACCAAGCGGTGCGCAAGAATCGAGTTTGTTGCAAGAAAATGATTTGTGGCAAGCAAAAATTGTGCTTTAAAGTAAGAAAATTACTGAAAAATACATTTTTTTTTAGTTGGTGCAGGCACAGGTTCAGGTTCTTGAGCTTGAATTGCATCTAAAAAGAATTTTAATCCTATCTCCTGGTTGGTAATAGTATTATTTGATAGAAATACTATATTCGAACTTGCATAAAATTCTGCTTTGGTACATTCGTTGAGCCTATAAATTGCCTTACCATTTTCAGCAAGAAGAGCTTGGTTCATAGCAAAATGTACTTCGGTGGTTTTTCCAATCCATGGAAAAAAAAGATCTTCAAGTTCTTCTTGGCTAAGATGCATGCAATAACTAAATTGTATACTTAAAAAAAATATGATTTTGGTTACTTTTAAACTATTTTTTAAAAAGAAAATCATTATAAAAAAGTCCCTTGTTTTTATATTGTTTGTGATTAATTCGTTTAAGGATACTAAAAAACATACAATAAATGCAATTAAGATTGTTTTTTTATGGTTTTTATAAATTCACCAGAAGCAATTGTTTCAAGGCCATAAGCAGATTTATTTTGTTTTTCTTCTTTTGAAGCTTCAAATATTTGTGTCCATTGAGGAGGTTCTTCCATTGCATCACATGAAAGATTGAGACAGAAAAAAACAATACTATAATTGAGCTCCAATGCGTATTGAAGAGAGCATTTTCCATAATAAATAATCTCCCCCATTATCTTTGCGTTAGATAAAAAGAAAAAAATTTTTTATGATCTATTTTTTTAAAAAATGGAGAAGGAGGAATGCCTTGAGGCGTTTCTTTTTTTGTGTTAAGTTACCAATATAAACTTTATTAAAATATTTTATTATGCTCAGCAAAACACGAAAGATTGATTATGTTTTATTTTGCACCATTTTTACTGGTGTTATTATTTTCTTGTGCGATGCCCACAATAAGTCATGCTATGGAAGAGGATGATGTGAGCCATGAACAAGGAGAAGATGAAGTGCTAGAAGTAATGAATCAGCTTAATGTACATAAACTTGCGAGCACTTATTTGCACATTCTCGAACAACTTCCCTATGCAAAGTTAAAAACGATTGATGCTAGTTTGGTAATGGAATATCAAGATTATGATGTTGCAATGAAATTCTTAGTTATGCGAGATAAAAAAAGAAATGCACAGTATGAGAAATGTGTAGAAAAAATTATTTCCAAGAATCGACCTGTTAATAGATTATATGAAAAGTTGGATCATAATACGCCATTAGTTGCTTCATTTTATACAGGGTCGAAGGCATTGGAATTTATCGGCAAATGTATAGAGAGAGGCGCAGATGTCAATTATGCACATAGACAAACCTCTTGGTCTCCTTTGATGATCGCCGTTGAAATGCTTCCTGGGGCGGTAGAGCCATTATTATTGGCAAAAGCAGATCCTAATAAGAGGTCTGGTTGGTGTAACGAAGGCCATAATACATCATTAATGTTGGCAACTGGATTTAATAAACCTGAAGTTGCTGAAATCTTAATTAAACATGGAGCTACAGTAAATTTTAGAGATGAGAATAATTATAGTGCATTAACATGTGCAATAGATAATGAGAATGTGGAAATGGTTGATTTTTTGTTGCAAAAAGGTGCTTCAGTAATGCCTACTGAAATAGCTGGTGTTCATGCAATAGAAAATGAGAAAAAAAAGTTGGAAGTTTTTGAGATATTATCGAAATAAGCGTTAATAAGGTGGTATGAATTTGGGCGGCGATTAAGATTGTTTTTTTAATTGTTGCATAAATTTACCAGAAGTAATTGTTTTGTAATTAAAAAGTTCCTTGTAAAATCTAAATCTAATTTAGATTTTACAAGGAACTTTTTCTTTTTTCAGAGTTAGGATTCATAAAAAACTTGCAATCATTTACTTTTTTTCTTCAATTATAAATTGAGCAACATTAGATGGAACGGTTGGTTTTATATTTACTTGATAATCTTTTTCTTTGGGGTTATTTATAATTGGGCTGGGGGAAATGAATTCTTGATGTGCTTTAAAAACTCCGAACACCATCAATGAGTTGTTTTCTGCATCAATTCCATAATCACCTACTTCAAAAAGCCGTGTTTTAGGATCATTTGAGTTTGATTTTGCTTCAATGAGTATTCCAATTTGATCAGCGCCGGTAAGAGTCTTATTAAATACTGAGGGAGAATCATAACCCGCAAAGCTTGCTCGTACCATTATTGGATAGTCAGTTGTATTAATAATTTTATTTTTTTTGAACCAAGTAGGCAGAGTAAAAGTGGTTGTTGCAGGTATTATATCGAAAGTGGCTAATGACAGTAATGTAATAAAAAATAATTTTTTCATAATATCCCCTTTTTATTTCTTGATTAAACAGTATGTATAATTTTTAAATATGTAATAATTGTAATAAAATGTAGATATAAAAATCAATGGATATTATAGGATTTTTTCTCTATAATTCAGTATTTTTTTGCTGTTTTATAGCGCATTGTCCTTGTAAATCTTGAATTGGATTTAGATTTTACAAGGACAAATGAGTAAATAATGGTATTTTTGACTTATCGGTGATTACATCTAATGATTAGAACTATAAAATTTTTACCCTGAAATTGCGTGAAGCACTGTTTTGATTGAAAGGAAAAAATGCTTACTTCTGTTGCGATTACTGTTTTATTAGGTCTTCAACTTACTCCAGATTTAGCTGAAAAGTTATTGCCGACGTGGCTTGATGCTCTTAAAGAATATCCAGTATTAGCTCAAGGATCTATTGAAGGAGGAAGAGGTTATCTTGCTACTTTTGCCAAAGAAGAACACGGAGCAGTTATTCTTGCAGAGGCTGGTGCCAAAAATTTAGCAGGATTTGTTGTAGGAATTCCATTTGCAAAATATCAATTTGCTGACATGAGTTTATTTCAGGAATCGGAATATTATTATTTGAGTGATGCTATTGTTTCGCCACATTATAGAAAGCAAGGTATTGTAAAAAAACTGATAAAAAAATTAGAAGAGCATGCGCAATTATGCGGCTATAAGGGCGTGTATCTTGCGACTGTTGTTCGAGAAAAAGATCATCCGCTCAAGCCATCAGATTATAAAGATAAAAATCCCAAAAAAATTTGGAAAAAATTAGGATTCAAAAGGACTAAGCTGGCTGTTATTGAACGATATCCTACTATCATTGATAGTGAAGGAAGAGTTGAAGAGCGTGAAAATCAGTTATCGCTTTGGGTTAAAGAGTTTAAATCATAAAAAATAATTATTTTTTCCATAAAAAACTTATTGGTAGTGCATAGAGATCTTTGCCAAAAGGAACTACTTGAGAACCATTATAAAGCACAATGCCTTTCATAAATGATTCGCCTGTTTCTGCTTGAAGGTATTGTAATCCTTTGAAATCATGTGCCGTGACCGTTTCGCTATTTTTTATTTCTATACCAACAAGTGCACCCGCTTGATTTTCAAGAATAATATCGACTTCTATGCCCGTTACCGTTCTGAAATGATACAGTTTAATGCGCATGCTGTTCCACGTTAACTGTTTTTGCAGTTCATTAAAAATAAAGTTTTCAAGAATGCTACCAATAAAACGATAATCGCTTATGGCTTTATCAATACGCAAGTCTAATAAAAAAGACAGAAGGCCGGTATCAACTAAATATGTTTTTGGTGATTTGGTTAATCGTTTCCCAACGTTGGTGTGCCAAGGTGGTTGAAATACAACAAGAAAAACTGTTTCAAGAAGGGTGATATAACGATGCAATGTTGTTGATGATATTCCTGTTGATCTGCCCAGTTCTGCTACATTAATTAAATTACCGACCCGTGTTGCAAGAAGTTTTAAGAGATGAGGTAATTCAGATAATCCTGAAATATTGGCTAAATCTTGAACATCTCGTTGTAAGATTGTCGTGATATAGGAATTGAACCATGCCTCACGCCCTTCATCATTCATGTTTTGTACTAATGGATAACCGCCTTGAATTATTTTGTGGTAGAGATCTGTTTTGGTTAGTGCGTTTTTTGTAAGAGGGTAAATATGATTTTTATCAAATGCGGTATCAATAAAACTTTCTTGTAGGCCTAATAGTTCACCTTGTGAGAGTGGTAATAATTCAAGAATTTCCATGCGACCTGCTAATGAATCACCCAGGCGAGGAATGAGTAAAGGATTGGCCGAACCGGTTAAAATGAAACGACCTAGCTCGCGATTTTCGTCGACATCATGTTTGATTGCCAAAAAGATTTCAGGAACTCTTTGCACCTCATCAAGAATGACGGGTTTTTCAAGACCTTGTATAAAGCCAATGGGATCATTTTTGGCCGCTGAGAGAAAACGCAAATCATCAAAGGTGACATAAGAATAATTTTTATTTTTGCCAATATGCTTTATTAGGGTTGTTTTGCCTGTTTGCCGAGCGCCGGTGAGCAAAATTACTGGGCTTCTTAAAACTGCTTTTTCTAATTTTGAGGTAATATTTCGTTTAAAATACATAAAATCCCCCCTGAAAATGTAAAATCTACCATCTCATGGTAAATATTATACCATTTCGTGGTGGATTTTCTACCATTTCGTGGTGGATTTTATAAATTTTTCTTTTTTTGGGGGGTAATTAAATCCAAGCTCAATTTTAACATTTAGACTTATTTGTTGGCTTTTGAGAAAAGTTTTTTTTTGTATATAATATATAATATGATATTATTTTTAGTCCTATATGCTTTATTATAAGGAACTTCATATGAAACATGGAGTATTTTTTTTAGCTTTACTCGTGGTCTCAGGTCTTTTTGGCATGGATGGCAATAAAAAGCTTCCTCTAGATGTTTTAGCAAAGAATTTTAAGAGTTATCAGGAAGGGCAACTAGCTGAACACCTTAAAGGAAGGGAAAAAGTTGCCAAGCGATTTGCAGAAGATAAAATTGAAGAAATAGAACAATCAACTTATTTGCCAAAATTATGGGCTTATTCTGGTCTTGCACTTGTAGGAACTGGTCTTAGTGCGTATGGTATTTATCATGTAGCAAAAAATGCTATGTGCTTGTTAGCAACTTATACCCTGCAAACAGGCCCCTCTGTAGAAGGCTTTAAACCGTTGTACTATACAGGTTTTGGTATTTTAGCAGCACTTGGAGCAGTGTCAACTACCATTGGTGGAATTGGCGCTGGAATCGGGTTATATAACATTCCAAAATATCTGCCAGAAGCTTTTGAAAAAAGAAAGAAGCAGGAAAAAAAACATTATGAGGACTTTAAATCAGAAGTTTCTAAATTACCAAAAGACTAGTTTATATCTAATTAATTTTTTGAATAAAGTTAACAACTTTATTGAAGTTCAAGCATAAAAATCAAATGAATTGATACATGTGGTGAAATTAATTCATTTGTAATGTCATAAGCTGGGATTCTCCATAAGGTGTTGAAAAAATGCCATAGGTGATAAATCCTACTTTTTCATAACAGCGAATTGCGGCATGATTTTCAGGTTCAGGATCAACAATGATCATAGTTGTTTGAGGTTCTAAGGTTGTTGTAAGAAAAGTAATGAACTCTTTAAGAAAACGAGTGCCATATCCTTTTCCGATGAATTTAGGGTCACCAATAAACTGATCCATACCAATGGTAGTTTCAGGTAATTCTTTGGGGAACCAAGAACCGGCTTTTTCAAGAGTGCGATCAATATAATAATATTGAATATAGCCAAGGGGATTATTATTAAGAAGAACTAAGTAAGGTATGGTATCTTTTGATCGAATTCGTTCTAAAAACTTTTCAAAAAGCTCATTTTTTTCAGGAACGGGCCACCATTCTTTTACGTGAGGTTCTTGAAACCAGGTATAGAGTAATGATAAATCATCTCTGGTAACTTTTCTAAAAGTAAATATAGATTTTTCTTCTTTCGTGATGAAGATACTTTTATGGGAGAAAATTGTATGTGTTAGCAAGAGGCTAATCCATGCAATAATGAATGAACTTTTTTTAAGAGATAAGATTTGATACATAATATATAACATTATCTCGTGGTGGATTTTCTACCATTTGGTGGGAGATTTTACAAATCATCGAGAGAATCCCACTCGTTAATGGTTTTTATGCGGTTGGGATCTTTTTCTGCTTGTGCATCAGCTTCTTTTAAAATATGGGATTTTTCCTCATTAATTGATGCATTAGTTCCTGTTGAATCAGTATTATTTAATTTTTTCATGATTTTTTACTCCTTATGCTTAAGATATCATATTTTTGGGCAATTTGATTATCGTGTTGAAAAGACATAAAATAATTAATGGCAATAAACTTTACCCACTTTCCCATTTATGCTACAATTTAAAATAAGAGGTGTTATTATGAAAAAAGAAACTATATATGTTAAAGTTGACTCACGTAATCGAGTCACCATCCCCAAAGAAATAGCTAAAGATCTATCCCATCTTTATAAAATATATGAAAAGAGCGGAAAAATTATTCTTGAACCAATTCAGGAAATTCCTCAAGAAGAAAAGTGGCTTTTTGATCCCAAAAATAAAGCCATTGTTGATGAACTAAAAGAAGCTCTTAAGCAAAAAGCTGACAGGGTTATTGATTTAGGGATTTTTGAAGAAGAATAATGTATGATTCATAAATTAATATACACAGAGGCCGCCGAAACTCATTTATGGAATCTTAAAAATGATCTTTCAAAACAAAGAATCTTAAAAGATGTTATCAAGGCTTTACGTTATATGGAAGCAAATTTACGCCATCCTTCTTTGAATACTCATGAATATCATAATCTTAAGGGGCCAAATGGAGAAAAAATATTTGAAGCATATGTACAACAAAAAACAGCAGGTGCTTATCGAATATTTTGGCATTATGGACCTGAAAAGCAAATGGTTACCATCATAGCCATATTGCCTCATCCATAAATATTTATTAATTTAACCTTTTTACTTTTTCCTTGGAGTGTGTTTTTCATGAAAATAAATTCAAAAATTGCTGGTCTTTTTATAATTACTTTTGCAACAATCATAGTGAGTTATGCATCATTCAAAATGCATAATAAGGTGCCGTTGATACCTCGAACAGTTCTTTTTGGCAATCCTGAAAAATCCTATCCTTCACTTTCTCCTGATGGAATTTATCTGGCATATTGTGCGCCAAATAAAGGGGTGATGAATATTTGGATCAGAACGGTGGGCAAAAATGATGATAAAGCTATTACTCATGAAACTAAACAGGGCATTTATAGCTTTAGTTGGACGCCAAATGGTCAACAATTATTGTATGTTCGTGATAATGATGGTGATGAAAATTATCAGATATTGGCAGTTGATAGGGTAACAGAGGACATAAAAAATTATACACTTTTTCCTGGCGTGAAAGCTCATATACTTCAAATTGATAAAGAGTATCCTTATGAAATTTTAGTGGAGATAAACAAGGAGAATCCAAAAGTTTTTGATGTATATCATCTTGATTTAAGAACTGGAGCTTTGACGTTAGTTGTAAAAAATCCTGGAACGTTTACCGAATGGATTGCTGGCAGTAATCTGCAAGTTTTAGGTGCTTTGCAAACAAACGCTGATGGCTCACAAGACTTATTTGTACGCGATAGTAATGATGATGAATGGAGGAAACTAGTATCAGTTAGTTTTGAAGATACGTTAGTTGATGAGATGCATTCAGGACTTTTAGGATTTAATAAAGATAATACAATTTTATATTTGAATAGCTCCTTAGGAACTAATACAAGAAGCCTCCAAGCCGTAAATGTAAAAACAGGTGAACGTATAATTATGGCACAAGATTCTGAATTTGATGTTGATTATGTAACATTTAATGTGTTTACCTTTGAGCCTGAAATTGTCTGTTTTGAAAAAGAACGCTATGAATACAAAGTTCTTAATCCTACTCTTGAGAAAGATTTTGATCGAATACGATCTATTTGTTCAGGTGATTTGGCAGCTATAAGAAAAACTAAAGATGGCAAAAAGGTATTACTCGGTTTTGTATTTGATAACAAATCAGTTGAATATTATGTATATGATTTTTGCACAAAAGAATCTACATTTTTATTCTATCAACGTCCAGAACTCAATAAATATCAACTTGCGCCCATGGAACCAATCTCTTTTGTTGCGCGCGATGGATTAAAGATTCATGGTTATCTTACGTGTCCATTGAAAGTTAAAAAAGAAAATTTACCATTAGTGTTATATGTTCATGGTGGGCCATTTTATCGAGATAGTTGGGAATATAATTCAGTAGTTCAATTGTTGGCCAATCGAGGATGCGCGTGCTTACAAATTAATTTTCGTGGTTCAAGTGGGTATGGCAAAGCATTTTTAGCTGCAGGCAATGGAGAATGGGGCGGTAAAATGCAAGATGATCTTGTTGATGGTGTTCAATGGGCAATTGATCAAGGCATTGCTGATCCAAAGAAAATGGCGATTTTTGGCGGTTCATATGGCGGGTATGCGGTGCTTGTTGGTGCAACATGTACGCCAGATCTTTTTTGTTGTGCTATAGATATGTGTGGACCAAGTAATTTAACAACGGTTTTACAAACATTGCCGCCTTATTGGTCGTTAGCGCAATGGGAACAACGTATAGGAAAATTGAGTGATGAAGAGTTTCTTAAATCGCGTTCGCCTTTATTTAAAACCGATCAAATAAAAATTCCAATGCTTATTGCGCATGGCGCTAATGATGTGCGAGTTAAACAGGCAGAATCAGAGCAGATTGTTGCAGCCATGAAAGAAAAAGGTATTGATTATGAATACTTACTTTTTCCTGATGAAGGTCACGGTCTTGCTCGACCAGAAAATCGATTAAAATTTTATGCACATGTTGAACAATTCTTAGCCAAACATCTTGGCACGCGTTTTGAACGATAAGGTACTTAATAGTAACAACAATGCTAAAAAAACATTTTTTTTTATTATTATTAACATTGCATTGTTCGGTGCAAGCGGTTAACAATAAACATGAAATTAATGATAACTCTCATGAAGTCGTTTGTAATAGAGTGTTAGTAGGAAGCTTCTACTCTGTCCTTGCTTTTGATGTTGCATTATTGTTATCAAGATCGCTTCAATCTTTTGTCTTTGGCAATGGAGCAGTTGATGTTGCAACTGAAAATGGTGTTGGAAAAATTGCCAATGCCATTGATATGCAATCGACGCCAATAATAAAACAAGCTTATTCTGGTTGGCGTGGGATAGCAGGTGCAGTATTTTCTAATCATGATGTACTTTTTATTAGTTCTGGCTTAGATCAAATAAATCACTATGATGAAACATTCATACGAGAGATCAAGCAGGGTCTGATTAATATAGAATACAAGCGTGATCGTAATGTCCTTATTGCATCAGCAGCAATTCCAATCCTTATTTTTGGTGGTATTAAGGCCGCATCAAATCTCTTTGCAGAAAATGAGATTGATAATAATCTTAAAAAGAGTGTTAATTATCTTTCTCAGAATTTCACGGCAAAAGCTCTTCTATCATTATTGAGTATTTATGCATTCATTAAAATACAAGATTATTGTTTGCATTCAGGTTGTTGACCAAAAAATGAGTATGTTAGTTGAGCATTCCAGGTTCTTTAATTTTATCAAGACACTCTTTTAGTTTTATTAGTATGGCATTTCTTTGTTCATGAAGATATTCTGCATTGTTCATTTGTTCAGCGCTATAAGTGAACCGTTTCATAGTTTCTATATCTTGCAGCGTTGAATAAGTATTTTCAGGTGATTGTTGTATTTTTAAGAAAGATGTAGCAATCCACAATAATTGTTCTGCGGCTAGATCTTTGGAGAAAGTATTATCTTGTTCTAAAATAGTTGATGAGACATTCCATAATTCTCCAAATAGTTTTTTTGTTTCTGCACTGTATGCTTTGCCTATTTCTTGATAGGCTTTTTGTGATACTTCAACATATATAGTATGAAGTTTTTCATGGCATGCTCTGATTTTGTTAAAATTGATCATTCCATCATGATGCGGTCTTGCTTTAAGCTGTTGCCAGGTTGCGCTTCCTTCTTGTAAAATTCCATAGGTTGATTGTGGGCATGCGCGCATTAGATAAATTGAATTAGGAATAATTTCTAAGGCAGGTTTTAAGTCTTCATCTGGAATAGGTGCATAAATACTGAGTAACTCTTCATGTATTTCTATTGTTTCTTGAGCATGAGCCGCGCTTTTTTCGCCTTTGATTATATCATTTATTGAAAAGTTATGCATTGATTGTGATTGAAATATTGTTTGTAATACTAGCAAAAGTATAATGCATTTTTTCATAACATGTTCCTAAAATTGCAATTGGTATCGATTATATTTTGATTGCGATTGTACCATCTTTATTTAACATTGTTAAATAAAAAATCGTTATTCTTGAGAAAAAATATAATTAATTATTATGGTAACACAGAGTTGAATATACCTTTTATAATTCTTTATTTTCTGGGAATTGCAATGTCACATTCTAAAAACATAGTTTTTATAACGTTATTATTAAGCGGAGTTGTTATGGAAAGAATTATGGGTGCAAGTACGGTGCGTGGTGATATTCATGTCTCTTATTATGGAAAGACGGTTGATGATTTAATGATTGAATATATGGAGAAAAACAATATTCCTGGTATGTCATTAGCAATTGTGCAAGCGCCCTATATTCCCCGTGTTGTTGCTTATGGCATTTCTGATAAAGAAGCTAAACGATTAGCAGCAACAAATACTGTTTTTAATATTGGGCAAATGACTAATGCTTTCACTGGTGTTGCCATCATGCAATTAAAGGGAGAAGGCAAACTTAGTTTAGAAGATTCGATTATGAAGTACTTACCGGAAGTTCCAAAAAAATGGGCAGAAATTTCAATTCGTGATTTGATAACGCACACTTCAGGATTGCCAAGTTATACTGAAATGCCTGGTTTTGATTATAGTAAGGAATATACGCCATTGCAGATTATTGCATTGGTTAAAGATCAAGATTTGTTATTTGAACCAGGAACTCAAGCATATGCAAGTGCAACTGATCACTATCTGTTAGGTCTTATCATTGAAAAAGTTAGTGGCATGCCTTATGAAGAGTATGTAACAAAAAATCAAATTGAGCGTGTTGGCTTGAAAGATACTTTTTTTATTTCAAATCAAGATACCATCCAAAATGAAGTTAATAATGGTTCAAAACCATTTAAGCATAGTGAATTTTTGCATAATTCCATTTTTATTAATCCAACAGAATTGGCAACAGGGTATGGTGAATCTGATGGGAAACTTAATCCAAGCAAAAAATGTAGTTGGTCTGCAACCTTTGCCGATAGTGGTATGATTGCTTCCAGCCAAGATATTAGTATGTGGGATATTTCGTTAGCGGGGGATATTTTAGTCAAAGATGCCAAAGATAGAGAGTTTTTATATAGTCCCGTGAAATTAAAAAATGGTCAAATAATACCGGGCAATGCCGGATGGTTTTTCCCCGGTCATAAAGGTCTCATGGAAATAAAGGGAAATATTCCCGGATATTCATCATTTTTGAGTCGTTTTACTGATCCTAAAGAACTATTATGTGTTACGTTATTGGCTAATAAAGAAAATTTGGCTGACTTAGATATTTTGGCGCGTAAAATTGCAGCTGCTTTTGAGTCATCTCTTGCAACACCTCGAAGTTCAGCATGGTCAGTTACTATGCAGAGTCCTTATTCGGTTGAAAAAACATTAGACCGTGTGGTTGAGTTTGTCAAAGCACATGGTGGCGCGGTGTTTGCGCGTATTGATCATGCACAAGAAGCGGCAAAAGCTGATCAAAAATTACAACCAACTCAAGTGTTGATAGTGGGAAACCCTGCTCAAGGAACTGCTATGATGCAAGCAACGCCGCAAATGGCATTGGATTTGCCGTTGCGCATTATGGCAACGCAAGATGCTTCTAATAAAGTATGGTTAAGTTTCACTGATCCGATTGTTCTTGCACGAGAATATGGCAATGATGATCTGCAGCATAAAGAACATTTAAAGAAGATACATAATGCATTGCTTAAAGCATGCCAAGCGGCAATATTACCTTATTCTAGCGTTCCTCAAAAAAGTGTATAAAACGAGTAAGGTTATTTTTTCCATCGCCAAATAGTTTTAGCAATTAATTCAGGTGCTTGCAAAAGAATGGAAAGATGTTTTGCATGAGGGATAATTTCTGCTATGGAATTCTCTTTTTTATATTCCACTATTTTTTCAGATAAAAATTGTTCATCATCTTGTCCGATATAGATTGCAAAAGGTTTGTTCAGTTGAGCAAATAAATAGTGTATGTCGTAGGGAGTTGTTGCACATGACATTGCATAGGAATATGAAGAGACGATAAGAGGATCTTCATCAAGTAACAATGGTGGATAATTAAAGAATACTGCATGGATATGCCGTAAAAAATTCCATGAAATTAGATTATTAATAATATAAACCCAAATGCGAGCTTTTTTTACAAAATTTTGTTTTGGATTTTTGTGTTCTTTTAAGGTGCCAGATTGAGGACCTAGATAAGGAGCTAAAAAAATGTAGCCGCTAATATCTTTTGCGTTTTTTCCATACGCATTATAATTTATTAACAATCCACTGCCCGATGAATGGCCCGCAAGATATAAGGGAAGATTTGGATATTTATTTTTTATTTTTTCAACAATGGTATCAACATCCTGCCATACTTGTTCAATTGTCGGCGTATCACCTCGAGGGCCATTTGAATTTCCATGGCCACGAATATCGATCATGTAACAAGCAATATTGTATTTTTGTTGTAATTCTGTAGCAACCCATTGATGTGATTTATTTGTATATAATCCAGCACCATGATAAAAAATAACAATGGCAGTAGGATTTTGTGGGATAAAAGGATAATACGCTAAAAATGTACCATCGGAAGCCCCTAAAAAACGTGGTTCTTGTGGTTCGATTGGTGCAATAGTTTGTAATTCATCAAAACTAAATGGGCCCATCTCATCTTCAGCATAATACGCATTTAAGTCATAAAAAAATAGTATTGTTAATAAGAGTGTGATTGTGTAATTTGTTTTTTTCATTTGTAATAATAATTAATATTTTTGAAAATTAAATTTAAGTTTAGTCTATCTATTTTTTCTTTCTAAATCAAATTATTTTCTTGTTATCATCGGTGTTTTTGTATTAAAGTATTGTTGTTCACTATAAAATAAAAAGATGATTCGAAGTATAAAGAACATTTAAAGAAGATACATAATGCACTGCTTAAAGCGTGCCAAGCAGCAATATTACCTTATTCTGGAGTTCCTCAGAAAAGTGTATAAAACTATAGTAAGGTTATCATTATTACTTTGAAAGGTAAGAATTATGAATCAAGCTAGGATGCTTTCAATGATTTTGTTGTTCGGCATGGTGTATAATGTTTCTTATTGCATGAACAAGGGATCTGATGTTGATGCATATAATCGAAAATTATTAAAAAAGAAACAACCAGCTCAAGTTATAGACAATCAAGAAGACATAGCTGAAATACTTATGAGCTTAAGTCAGCGTGAAAATAAAGGTAAACAGACTAGCAAGCAAACAAAATGATATCTATGTTTTATAAAAATAAAAAAGGATAAAAATGGAAAAAGATCATATCAAAGCATGTAATACGTGCATTCTTGCTTGTGAAGCATCACTTGCGGCGTGTAAAAAAATTTCTGAGCAAACACAGAATCAACAATTAGAACAAACATATACGCAAATATTTCAAGAGAGCGTAACGGCTTGTCAAGATTGCATTAATGATTGCAGAAAACATTTAAAAGAATGTAAAGATCCTGAGTGTATTGAAGTAACCCAGGCGTGTATTCGTGTGTGTGAACAATGCCTTGATGCTTGTGATAAATCAGCAGATCTTTGTGATGTGCTTGATGAAAAATGTGTTGATTCATGTCAAAGGACAAAAGATGTTTGTCGAGAATGTATCCAAGCTTGTGATGCATGTATCGAACATTCTTGTTGTTAAGAAGATTTGATTTATAAAGACTAAACATAATTGATTTTTTTGAAAATAAATTTAAACTAAAAAAACAATGTATTAATACTATATATTTAGGGAAAAAATCAACTATGAAAACATATTTTTATCTTTCTTTTTTTGCATTGATGTTTTTTGTTGCAAAAAATAATGCGATGTCTCTTGAAGAGCAAATGAGGAATCCTGTTATAAGACAATATATTCAAGATCCAAAAGATCATGTAAATTATCCTCAATGTTTGTTTGAAGCATTAGGTTATAATCCTGATCAATACCGTTCTGCTCTTAATCAATCATGCGAAAAATGTCACAGATTGGTGTTAGAATCTAAAAGAAAATAACATATATTCGAATAATAAAAAAAGCCCTCTTATGTTTTTGGAAAGCATATGAGGGCTTTATAATTTTAAATATATTATGCTTTATGCGTAGGTAAAGATATCATCTTTTTTGCTGCAAGCGACAACATAATCCATGTCCACCCAGTAAAAATCGTATCAATGCCAACAAACATACCAATGACCCAAAGTCCTGAATAAGGCCATTGTTTCCAAATGAGAACGCCAAGCACTAAGGTGAGAACACCATTTAGTACTAACCAAAATTTGTGGGGAATATGTTTGGCAAAAGCAAAAATTATTTTTAAAATGCCAGAAACAACAAAGAATATCGCTAGAAATAAGGTAAGGTTTATGGCATTGACGGTGGGATCCATAACCATAAAGAATCCACCCACAATAAATAAGATGCCCAATATGAGATGTAAAAAAAAGAGGCTCCAACGACTCATTTTGAACGCCTGAAATGCTTCAAAACCGCCGACAGTCATGAGTAATAGGCCAAGATAGATTACTGAGAACACTGTTGAGGTGTAAGCAAAAATCATTGCTAACGTTCCTAATACCACCAAGCCGATGCCAAGTAATAAATACCATGTTGAATTTTCTTTAAGTTGTGCAATGCATTGAGGATTTATTTCAAAATCTAATTTATTATTGTGGTGATTCATCATATTTATGCTCCTTTGGGTAGGTAAAAAAAGATTATGAAATAATGGTAAAAAAAATTCTTTTTTATTAGCAAGACATTTGATGTAATGTTTTTTATTATTTTTTTTTCTTCTATTAACTTTTGTGGTATCATGCATTGGATTAAAAAATTAATACTCTATTCGATTTCTATCTGGAAGGATTTGCTGATGATTGTAATGAAACGAATTGTGCCATTTTTATTATTGATAGTAAGTTTACATAAAGTAAATGGTTATCTTGATGAAAATGGTGTGCCAAAAGAAGGCATATTTGGGTATCGAGGGATTCAGAAAAATTTGTATTGTTTAATTACTGTTGATTGGTCTCGTGAAAAAAAGATGCTTGAAGCATTTGATAATGTTCTCAAACCTGATAATGCAGATAAAGCTGAAGATTTAAAAACATTTAAAGAGAAGTTTTACCCTGAAGATTGTGGGCGTCATCCTCGTTTGGTTCAACAAGCACTTGAAAGCAATCGATCAGATTTAATAGAGTTTATGAAAGAAAAAGGCTTAAATATAAAAAGTACTTTTCAAGAACATTGTGTTGATAAAGCTGAACAAAAAACTGAATTTTTGAAACATCCGTTGCATGCCATTGTGCAAAAGCACGGTAATCAAGGTGTTGCTTTAGTGAGTCTGATGATTAGATTAGGTTTTGATCCTAAATTAAAAGATGCTCAAGGAAATACCTTATTTCATAATGCTGCAGAAAAAAAATCTGTGAAGATTATTCAGGCATTAAAAGAAAAGATCAATGTTAACGAAAGAAATAAACAAGGCAAAACAGCGTTTCTTATTGCTATTGAAAAATGCGATCAACAAGCTATCGATGAACTTGTTGCACAAGGTGCCTATAGTTGTCTGCAAGATGCTAAAGGCAATACATCAGTGCACGATGCCGCGGCATATGCAAATTCTACTGGCTTGAAATATTTAGAGGAATTAGCAAAAACTAAAGATTTTGACCCTAATGTAGCGAATGCTGAAGGTGAAACGCCGTTATTTGTTGCAACAAAGAATAAGAATAAAGATGGTGCGGCTTTTTTAATAGCTAAAGGCGCGAAAACTGGTCATAAAAACAATCAAGAAGATACTCCTCTTCATATTGTGGCTCGCTTACAACCACCGTCAGCGTATGAGGCTCTTTTTGAAGAATTGTTAAAATCTATGGATTTTGATGATGAGATTGTTGATACCAAAGGTAAGAAAGTGTTTGATATCAATAATGAACAAGAAGAATGTTATTGTAACCCACCAAAAATAGGGACAATATTAACATCAAAAGAATTTACAAAACGAAAAGAAGAATGTTCAATTATTGGCAATCGCAAAGAGAAGTTTAAAGAACGCTGTAAAGATAAATATAAAAAATATCTTTATCAAGTTAATGAGGAACAAAATGCAGAAACCTCTCGCAAGAATCAAGAAGATTTAGAATTAGTTAGAAAGCAAAATGAAGAGAAAAAAAGAGAAGCTGAGGCAACATTGGCAAGATTTCAAATGTTAGAAGCTGATACTCAAATATTAGAAAAAAAAGAATCTGAAATAATTAACAAAAATGAAGAATTTGAAAAAACTAAAAATGATCAAGTTGAAGAATTAGTAAAAAGTATTTAAAGCTAACAATGATAACAATTAAAAACACACAACGTAAAATAACTGTTAATGTTAAGCAATTAGAAAAAGATGCGCAGACAATTCTGCGCATCTTGCGCTATGAAGATTATGATCTGGGCATTTGGTTAACAACTGATAAGATGATTAGAAAATATAATCGAGAATATCGGCACAAAGACAAAGCAACTGATATTCTTTCATTTGCGTATCATGCAACGCTTAAAGCTGGTGAGCGTATTAAGCCAAAAGAAGTGGAAGATAGAAATCTTGGTGACTTAATTATTTCTGTTGAATATGTGCAGAATGTGGCAGAAGAAATGGATGTTAGTTTGCATAAAAGAATGCAAGTTTTGCTTGTGCATGGTATTTGTCATTTGCTTGGGTATGATCATGAAGTTGATGCAGATTATAAGGTGATGCATCGTAAAGAATTGGCGCTTTTGAAGCATTTAAAGTGATAGTAAAAATCGCATTTCTCAAAGCTAAAAAAACATTAATGACAGAAATGTCATTCCGAGGCACATTGTGCCGTGGGAACCCAGCCTATAAAATTCTTTTTAATTTTTTCATAATTTTTTTAAATAAAATCTATCGGCCCTATGCGGGCAGCATCCTCCTACGCTTATCCACGCCTTCCGGCTTGGCAAGCTACAGCGGACAGGCCAACCCTTCGAAGCTTTAGCGCAGTAGGGCCGCGCGAATATGCACCATTCCATTGTTGATGCCTTCAGCATCAAAATTCCAGGTGCACGTCGCACTACCGGACTAACTTATTTATAAAAATTTCACCATGCAACATCTATATTATTCCTGCCCGCATAGGGCCGAAAGATAGAATTAAAATAAGATAAAATTAGAACTCTTTATTAATTTGTATTTTTTATTCTTTAAAGAGTTGCTATATTAATATTGGAATAAAATGTATCAAAAAATCAATTTAAGAAAGGTTTATATGAAATTAATAAAATTTTCTCTTATGCTTAGTATAAGCTTACTACCTTTATGTATGAAGGGAATGGATGAAAAAAAGTTAATAAAAAGTAATGGACCTGAGAATGCAAAAGCTGGCGTATACGCCGTATTAGCACATTTTGATGATTTTAATCGGTATGAAGCTAATGGAAAATATAGTAATCAAGTTAAAGAGTATGCAAGGAAACTTAATAGTGCTCCTTCGGGATTTGATTATCAAGAATTTGAAACTATCATTCGAAACAAATGGTTTGATTGTGTAGCTGAGATATATGAGGCAAGTACTGATAACGTAAAAAATGTAATATATTTAAATGATAAAAAATAGAAAAATATAATAGCCAAAAATACTGAAAATAGAGTGTTCATGAATTATAAGTGGGCACTCTATTTAATCGCCGCCACCGGAACTTAAGAATCCAAACTTAGCAGCAACAGCCTTGAGTGCAGCATCATCAAAACGTATTCCCATGCCAAAGAATCCATTAGAGTTTTCTTGACTGATAAAATCATCAGCACCAAATGCGCAGTAAATGTTTCTCAGTATGAATACTCTATTCATCCATTTAACATGCGGTCTGCTGTCATTAATACGTTGTCGACCTCTGAAATCAAATAATTCGAAGGTAGTAACCCATCTGAAATTGTCATTATTGAATGGAATTTCAATATCAATACCAACACCAGACCATCCTTCAATTAAGCCAAAACGCAATGCAACATCTTTGAATATTTTACCAATTTGAATGCCATAGCGAGGTGCATCAAGAGTACGTTTAATCGTTTCAACTCTACCAACTAATTCACCAAGAAAATGGGCTCGTTGAAAGAAATCACTTGGTAAAAACTGTTTATCATTTTCATCATACCAATTTTTAACTAATGATTCTCTTTCTAAGTTACCACGTTGAGAGGTCACTCGTTGTATCATATAAAAATGATCATCGGTGGGATGTATTCTAATATCAATGTATCCTTTTGCTTCTTCAAAAACCATATGTTCTGCTGGGCGATACATAAATTCACCATGCGCATCAAGAACGATGCTCAATTTATCAATCATGGAGAAATAATTTTTTAAACCGCCAATTGCATATTTTATGTCGCTGTATGTTTCATCTTCATTAATGAGTTTACCAAGCAGGCCTTTGCCATCATCAAGTTTTCCAGAAATTGAACTGATATTTTTGAAGCTGTCAGATGCTTGAAGCGCTGCATCTTCTAATGCTTCGGTTGTTTTTTCAACTTTTTGAGCAATGCGATTTACATCGCGGTCAAAGACTTCAGACATTCGTTCTATGCTTGCCTGAAACGAGGGAAGGAATTCTGATTCCATGCGTTTTGAAAGGCGACCAAAATCATCGCTGAGTGCTGGTATTGATTTTACCATTTCATGAGTAATATCACGGACGTCAGTGAGAATATTATTTATATTATTTTCATTGTTTGATAACGTGCGATCAAGTGCGCTAGCAAACGTGGAAATTTTTTCAGCCGCTTGATTGAGATAACGCATAGTATATTGCAATTCGCTTTTTCCTTCAGCGCCACCAAATGTTTCCTGTAATGATGCGGTTACATCAACAACATGTCCTGCAATAGTATGTACTTTGTGCAAAATATCATCGATAGAAACTGCTGCATGAGCAGGTCTTACTAATTCATGACCTTCGGGTAAAGCAGGAAGTGAAGAATCTCCCGGTATAATTTCAAGGTATTTGGTGCCAAGAAGGCCTTCTTGACGTACTTTGGCTGATGCATCGGTGTGTAATATATATTGTTTGAGAATCATAATATATGCTTTTGCCAAATAGTTTTCACCTTCAAGTAATTCTATTCGATCTACCCACCCGACGATGACGCCAGCAATTTTGACTTCAGCTTTTCTATCAAGTCCGCCAATATCATGAAATTTAACGACTTGAAGTTTATAATTACCTTTATGCAATCTGAAAACGCCTAATTGCAAGGTCATATAAAAGAAAATTCCCAAAGCAAGTATGACGAATATTCCAACGCGTGTTTCTGTTTTGATCTGCAAAGTACTATCCTTTTTGGATTACAACCAATAGAGTTTCTTTATGGTATAAGGAACCTGAGCATTTTTATTCCGTTCAATAATTGCAAAAACTTTTTGTGTTATATTTCCTACAATACCATAGGACAGTATACCAAATGTTTTTGCTTCAAAGTTTTGTGCTAACAAACTAGTAAAATCAGTAGGCACGGCTTTTAATTCTTTTCCATAGAGTTTTTGTAATACTTTTTCCCATGTTATTTTTATATCTCCTTCGATAGATTTCATTCCCTTCAGGAGTTGTTCAATTTCTTTTTCTCGTGCTGGCACATCACCTGTTTCAGCGCGCTTTAATCCAACTATGGCGCAAATTGAATCCGAAAGCAACCAAGGATTTAATGTTTTGGTACCTGACCATAGCGTAAGTATATCCATTAAGTACACGGGCCTTTGCTCCTTTTTTGTGCCTTTTAGTGCAGGCGGCTCGTAAAATAGTGCTTCTTTAAATGCCTCGCGAAATTCTTTTATTGAAAGAAGTTCGGTGACATCATTCAACTTATACTGCCTCTGTTTTAAAAACTTTTCAAATAGTTCGAATAAGTCTTTGCCCCCTGCAGTTTTTTTCATGCTATTAAAGAGCGCTTTAAATATCTTTTTTCCATCAAGTGATGTTGCACCTTCGCCAATAAATTTTTTTTTGCCGAAGTCATACCATTGATTAATATCTATTTTACCATCTTCGCAAGTAATGCAAAGCCTGATCTCACCATCTAATCCATCAATTTCTTCTTTGAGAGTGAATGATTGCCATCTATTGAGTGCCGGCATACTCTTTTTCAAGAGTTCTATGTTTGGATCTTTTTTTTCTTCGGCATCTTTTTGCTGAGCGGTCTGTGTTTTTTCGTTTGATTTTTTTTCTTCGGGTTTTGGTATGGTGAGCATACTTATTGCTAATTCAATACCGCCCTTTGCTAATGTTTTGGCTTTTTCGCGTTCAATCATGGTGCGATTAAAATAAAAATGTATTGTACTATTTTGAAAAAGTTGTGTAACGAGCATGACGATCATGCTTAAGATCATAAGGGTAAGGACGAGAATAAAGCCTGATTGCTGATGTGCAGAATGAGGAGATTTATTCATGAACGATCCTTACTGTTTATGGTTTTGGGGGTGTGTTAGGTATTTTACCAGTTTGATTTAAATTTTTTTGCGGTTTTTCTTTATCAGATTTTTTTTCTTGTTGCGATGTATCATTAAAAGAGGCAATTGCATAGTTTAATATAAATTTTTGCGATTGACGATGATGAAGATCCCATAGTTCAAGAATGATGTTTATACATTGTGGAATTTTAGGGATCGTTTCTTTTTCTTTGGCGGGTAGATTTTCTTTTCCCCATTCTTTAACCATTTTAAACGTGATTGGTTGTTGTTCTGGTTTTGCGTCTTGAGGATTAGATTCTTTTGTTTCTTTTTTCCCCTCTGGTTTTGAAGGCTCAGGATAGCGGTATTCTACTTGAAGAGATTTAATATTTTGAGTAAGTTCATAAGCGCGAATTCCTTGTTTCCCTTTAATTTCAAAGTCTTTTAAATCAAGATTGGTTGCTTCTTGACGAGTAAGGGCAAAAGATGTTTTATCTTCGTTGGGCACCAGTTTATAGACAACGCGTACCATGCGAGAAGTGGGACCTTCTTTGTGATACATTTGCAAAGGATTATTAGTTATGAATGAGAGAAGTTGTAATGAGGTATCTTTGTTGGAGCTAATAAAAATATCTTTAATTTCTTTTTGTGGAGATTCTTTTTCTTGTTCAGGTGCCTTTGCCGGTTGTTTTGCGTTTGGTGCTGCTGCAATGGTTGTTGTAGTGGTGCTTGAAAGTTGCAAGGGAACAAAAATGCCAGAAAAATCATTTTCAAGTTGATGTGCTACAAGAGCAATATGCACATCAATATTGATAATATCATCACTCGCTTTAATCACTTTCCCGGTAACATAAAAACTGGAATAAAGAGCAAGTAAGATAATGCTTGAAATTAACAAACCAATAATAAGTTCAATAAGGGTAAACCCAGACCTCATGCTTTTTCTTTCTCTTTTGTTGGCTGTTGATATAAAAAAGTGATGAGCGTTTCTTTATTTTCTCGTAGTACGCCTGACCATGTTGCCTCAGCTTTTTCAATGATGATATCAGCAAATGGTGCAAGAGCAGAATTTTGAGGAACTTTTTGTGTTGAATAACGCAGGGTTGTTTCAATAATTTCAGAAACTTTTTTTTCTTCTTGTGCATAACCTTTATTTTGTGCTCGTGCATAGGCAGCATCAAATAAAACATTTTTCAAGAGCAAAACAGCCCTTAAGCGTTCAGAATATTTCACAATGCTGGTGAAGCTGCTATTTTGTAATCCTAAGGCAGCAGTTAGCATGATGCCGAGCATTAAGACAGCAAGCACTATTTCGATGAAGGTGAATCCATCACCATTGTTATGGTTTTTGAAATGTATCATATACTTTGAACTGTACAATAAAAGGATTGAGCACTAAACCTAAAGGAACTTCTTTTTGTTCGCCAACGTCAACAACATTGATAATAACATCCTGTCCTAATCCTTCTGGCGTTACAAAAATCCAAATTTTATCGATTTTTTTACTTTCTTTTAAACCTTCAATAATAAATTCTCGTATTTCAAGATTTTTATCCCATGTGTAGGTTGTTTTTCGGTAGGCACCACTTACATTTTGGAAGGTAGTTTTTCCTTTTTCATCTTGTTTTGTTTCAACTTCAATCTTAATCGTTCTTGTATCAAAATCAAACAAAACGCGATGCAATTGATTGGTGCTGAGTGCATGTTCCCAGGTGATTGCCATGAGCGCGTTTAATTCGGTTACAAACTGTTTTCGTTTGTAACCAGGAGCTTGTTGCAAAAGATTCGGAACAACAATGGTTGCCATCACGCCAATAATCATGATGACAACCAATATTTCTATAAGCGAAAAACCAACTAGTTTTTTAGACTTCCCAAACACTTATGTGTTCCTCTTCAGGGCTTTCTTCACCATTTGGACCATAAGAAAATAGATCATAAGGATGTTTGCCGCCCGGTGTTATTTTATAGTAGAAATCATGGCTCCAACCATCTTGCGGTGTTTTTGTCTTTGATAAATAAGGCCCTTGCCATTTTTTGGCTACCGCTTTTGGTGCTTCGATTAAATCTTCAAGTTGTTTTGGATAGGCGCCAACGTCGGCCTTATATAAATCAAGTGATTGACTAAGAGCATTCATGCTTGAAATTGTACTGGTTCTGCTTGCACGTTTTAAATAATTAAGGGCGCCGGTGCCAACAACAGCAGCTAAAATGCCCATAATGAGTACAGCAACAAGAATTTCAATAAGACTGAATCCATCTTGGGCATGTGATCTGTGTGAATGAGAGTCTTGATATGTCATAAATAAAAATCCTTTCATGATTATTGTTTTATTATTTCCTCTGTACCTACCATATTTGTCATAGGCATTACAATTGATAAAACTATAAAACCGACAACAACGGCCATGATGATTAACATAACCGGTTCTAAAGCAGCTGACAAATTATCAGAAAAATCGGCTAAATCATCTTCATAGTTTTTTGCAACAGTGAGTAACATAAAATCGAGTTGTCCACTTTCCTCACCCGTTTTAAGCAAATAAATTGCAATGGGGGGAAAGATATTTGTTTGTTTCAAGTACTCAGTTATTTTACCTTGTTTGATAATTTTGTCTCGTGCTTCATTGAGCGCGTCTTTGAGAATGCGATTATCAATAATTTTTACGACAATATCGAGTGATTCAGAAAGATTAACGCCACTTTCAATAAGCAAGCCTAAGGTGCGACTAAATTGAACCACGGCGCCCATACGCGTGAAAAATCGTATGACGGGAATTTTTAATTTTATTTTATCAATGGTGCGCGCACCACTTGGTGTTTTGCTCCAAAAGCGATAGGAAAACACAATGCAAATAATGGTGCCAATAATCAAGAGATAATATGAGCGGAAAATATCTGATAGCCCCATGAGCATTCGGGTTGGTAGGGGTAATGCGTTACCTTGTGAGGTGAATGTTTCTGCTAATTTTGGAATAACAAACGTAACCAACGCAACCACCACAAGAACAATAACGCCAAGTTGCATAAGAGGATATGAAAGTGCTGCTTTGACTTTTTTCACGAGCGCAGCACGCTTTTCCATATAGTCAACTAAGCGCAGTAAAATTGTTTCTAATTTACCACTTGCTTCACCAGCACGCACTAGTTGAATATAAATAGTATCAAATACTTTTGGGTATCGACTCAAGCCATCAGCAAATGATTTACCTTCTTTAATACCATCTTTAATGCTAATTAATATTGAGCGGAGTGTTCCCTCAAATTGTTCAACCAATAATTCAATAGCTTGTAATAAAGGAACGCCAGATTTTAAGAGCACTGCAAGTTGTTTGGTAAATAAGATTTTATCTTTGAGGGAAATTGATGGTGTAAAGATGCTTTTATACCAAGGAAGTGTTTCGCTTTGGCTTTTTGCAAGCTCAATTTTACTGGGGTACATTCCCGTTCTTACCAGCTGTTGTCGCACAGCTTCTTGTGAGGGTGCATCAAGGATTCCGGTCGTCCTTTTACCATCTTTTGTGTAAGCTTGGTAACTATATAACGCCATTTTTATATTCCTTTACCATTCGGATACTTTACCTATTTCAGAATCACGTTGTATAAAAATTTTTTTTCATGTTATTCTACAATTTATTTATTGTATATTTTAGTATACTTATTCTCATAGGGAGTTGCTATGAAAATTACAACACCTTTTGTCTTTGCCATTATTACCGCATTTAGTCTTACTTTAAAATCGGTTGATTATCAACATCATTATTTTGGCAAACAAAATGATCCTTCATATCTTTTTTGCGCACCAATTCAGTTTACCCGTAATGGTATGCATTATTATTTACAAACAATTTTTAATGATCCATCATATGCTCAGGATTTTTTACCCTATTCACTCACTCACTTTATTCAATTCTTAGAGCATGGTAAAGAGATGCAGCAAAGTAGTGCCTTTATAGAATATGCTCTGCGCCTTTTTTGTAATAAAATAAAAGCAGCACCCTATATTTCCGCTCCTGCTTTTTCAGATATGCTTAGCAAAGCACCAATTTTGATTAAAAAATATGCATTAAATACGTATGAAGAAATTAATTTTGATCAGATTCAAAACGCAATAAAAAATAGTATGTATGATATGTTTTTAACGCGATTTACGGTGTTTAAACAAGAACCTGAAAAATTTCTTAATGATTTATCACATGATTTGGTAAAAAAAGTTGAAATAATCTATTCAATTGATGAAAGAATTGCTCAGGAACGATTAATACAAATGTTCATTCGCTTTCTTGATAGCAGTACGCTTAAACTTATGTGGAATTCTCGTGATGAAATGCGCGTGTGGGATTCGGTCAAAAAAATTGCAAATCAATTTGCTGATCTTGTGCAGGAAGATATTCTGAATCGTGATGATTTGGATGATCTTTATCGATCGCTTATTGAAAGGTTCTGTTATTTCCTTGATTTGACTGGTTCAGACCTTTCAATCGATGTTATAAAACAAATCAAAGAAGACATCATTGCCGATGAGCTTTTATTATTTACGCTTGAAGAGCAAGAAGATTTAATTGAATCTCGTGCAGAACGTATGATGCAAGCTGTTTTGCAAACTGAAGCAAAAATTGAAGCTAAAAAATATGGCATGATTACTGATATGCTGGTTTATAATAAATAATAAAAAATTCTTGTTTTTGTTAAGGCTATTTTAAATTACATTGCATGATTGTAGTGCCGTATATTTGATCTTTATCTTCTTTGGATAATCCTCATCTATGCATTCAGAAAAAGAGGAATTATTGCAAGCCGCATGATGGGTAATATGAATATGTATCTTGTTCAGTTGGGGCGATATGATCATTATTTTCATTGATTTCTTTAGTTTCAGTTTTAGCGGGCAATGATAATGTTGCATCTATTTTTTTTAATAGTTGATTTTTATAATCTTCAGGTAAATCGTTTATTAGTGTTGATTGCTTAAGCGCTGATAACAATGTTTTATCATGAGAAGAATTTGAAAATGCAATGAATGCAAAGATTTCTTTAAGTGAGGGTATATTGAATTTTTTTATACCGTCAAAATGGCCATTCCATGGTTGTTCAAAAAAATTGATTACTTTTCCTGTTTCAATGTCACACGAAAGAAATTTAAAAACTTTATGAACATAAGCTTCTGCGCCAAATTGTAAACAATACGTTAAAATACCATTATCAAAGTCTGCAATGCGTTTGGTAGCATATCCCCCGAATATTGATTTTGTATTATTTTCTGTATTTTGAGGTTGTGGAGAAAATTTTTTAAGAAAAGTTAATGTGTTATCAATATTTTCAATAAAATAAAAATCACTATTTGCGTCATTTGTTGTTAAAATAATATTTTTTTTGTTATTGATTAAAGTTGCACATATATTTTGGGGAAATTCAAGTGAAGATATTTTTTGTAAAAATGTTCCATCATTATTTTTACGTACTGCCCATAGAAAGTTTTTTGTATCAAGTAAGAGCAATAAACTATTATGATCGGTATCTTGTACATGAATGACTTTTGTTAGAGAGGGTTTTTCTTCTTGAATTTTTATAACGTGTTCATCTTGCATATTCCAAATAGTGACTTTATGTAGATTTGAAGGATAGCTAGGCAATCGGCAAGTGGCAAAAGTTTTATTGTCTAGAAAAGAAACAAATGATGGATATTTAAAAGGGCATGGTGTATCTAATTGTTCATCGATAGATGCTTTGTTTTTCCATATTCCATTATCATTTGTCGCAACGGTAATATGTTCCTGGTCATCAGTTGCTTGAAAAGTAAACGTTAAATATTTTTTATTAGGTGAAAGTTCAGACTTAACCAGTTGACCTTGATAATTAGAATCACTCAACAACATTCTATGAGTAATATTATATGCCATATTATTACGGCTTGCATAACAATTTATGCTAAAATCAAAGGTATATCCATGAGTTGTAGCTTCAATTAATGTTTGTTGTTCAACAAGTGGTTGCAATTCAATAGGTAACCTTGCAAGTGTGTTATTTGTTTTTGTGAAAAATGTATCAACGGTACTTCCAGTTATTTTATGAAAGTGAGATACGATATTTTTTCCAACTTGTTTACTTGCACAGTGAATGAGAGAAAGCGGTTGATTTGTAAAACAATCTCGAGCGCGATCATATTTTGGTGTATTTGGTCTTTCTACTGTTTCTGTTATTTCCATTGCATTAAGCGGGAAGTATACAACAGCAAAGAGCAAAAGAGTTCGAAGTGTCTGTTTCATCGAATGTCCTACCATATAAAATTTATTAAAAATATACATAGAATATTAAGTTTTTTTGATGAATTGTCAAATTGAATAGATGTTATGAGATTTTTTAAAACATTTTTTTTGATTGAAGTATTGACATGATAAAAGGCAAAAGAAGTAATCTTGATTTTGTAATCGTTATGTTAATTTTAATAAAAGGAATTATATGAATGGACAATCAGCTTCAAAGCTTACGCATGGTACTTGGTTAATGCTTAAGGTCACCTATGGTTTAGTTGGCATAGCAGCAGGTGCTGACAAATTTTTTAATATTATTACTAACTGGGAACAATATTTGAGCCCTAAGATTAGTGCACTTATCCCTCTTATTCCTACTCATTTTATGTATATTGTTGGTATTGTTGAAATTGCAGTAGGAATTTTAATTCTTACCAAATTCACGCGTCTTGGTGCGTATCTTATTGCTGCATGGCTTGTCATAATTGTAGCAAATTTACTTTCAATGGGCATGTATTATGATATTGCTGTTCGCGATGTTGTCATGGCTGTTGGCGCGTTAGCTCTTGCGCAACTTACCCTTATACAAGAAAAAAATATATAATAATTTTAAAGATTTAAGTGTAAAAATATCTTATTTGAATCTAACTGTAAAATTTGGGCGGCAAGCTCTAGCTGCTCATGGGGCTGTTTGCCCCTGAATTGCTCAGTGTAATTTTTGATCTATGTGTGAATTTGCACCTGCAATTGATGCAAAAATTGCATTTAAGGGCGGATTAAGCATTGGTTCAAAACCGTATTCTAGTTCTATATTATTAACAATTTTTTCTGTATCGATATCGATTGAGGTGTGCTCGTAAATAGGCGATTTATCTGCATGTTCAAAAGTTAAAATGCCATTTTCAAAGCTTCTTATATAATATCTTGGGAATTTAGTTGGTGCTGATTTTAGCGAAATTTTTTTGATTAATGTTAATGAACCATCGATATTGGCAATAACCCGAATAGTAAGGCTATTAGGATTTGATAAAGCAATAAGTTGCTTGTTTTTTGCTTCAAAAACATCATGCAAATCATGCAGTGATTCAAGAGAGGTAATTTTTTGTAAATATTTTCCGTTATTGTTTTTATGACATCCCCATAAGGTTTTCTTTGTATCTAGAAAAAGTAAAAATTCTTTACAAGATGACTCTATATCTCCAACAGTAAATTCTAGTGGTTCCTCTGTTCGAGTTAAATTGCCATTATCTGCAATATGCCAAATATCAATTTTTTCAGGGGAATTATTTATCCAAGAAAGACAAGTCTGATGATCTACAAAGCGAGCAACATGGTTTTCACAATTGTCTGCTTTTTGTTGAGTTGCTGAAAGGCTATTGAATATGTTGTTATCATTTTTAAAAAATTGAATATTTCCATTATGAAGTGCAATTGCTAATAATTGTTCATTTGATGAAAGGTGACAATCAAATACCACTGAATCAAAATCTAAGTGCTGAAGGGCCACTGCTTGATTTCCATTTTCATTAAATATTTTTTTTCTTATTGTTACGCGGAAGCCATAACTGCGCACTCCATACATAAATTTCCAGTCGGGATCTTGGAGCTTATTCTTACTATAATCACCTATATAACCTCTCTTTGCTGCTTCAATTAATGTTTGCTGTTCAACAAGAGGCCGCAATTCAATTGGCAACGTTGTAAATTCTGCGTTAAATTCTGATGCGAATGCATCGACTGTTTCACCATTTATTTGACCAAAATATTCTGATATATTTTGTGCAACTTGTTTGCTTGATTGATGTATGAGAGAAAGTGGCTGCGTGGTAAAGCAATCTCGTGCGCGATCATATTTTGGCGTGTTAGGTTTTTCTGTTATTTCCATCGCATTAAGTGGAAAGTATATAACAAAAAAGAGAAAAAAAATGCGAAGAGATTGTTTCATGAAAAATAAATCCTATAAAAAATAATAAAATAAGTTTTTTACATTATATAGAATCTAAAGTATTTTTTTGAATAGTCAAACTGAATCATTGTTTGAAAAAAGCTTTTACTACAAAGCAATGTTCTAAATAATTTTTTATGTCTAAAAATTTAAGGTAATTGCAGCACCAACCGTGTTAACAAGTATTGCACGTGTTCCATTAAATGGTAATTTGTAAAACACAAAAATATTAGGCTTTAAGCTCGCCGAGTTATCAAGATCGCACTGAAAATCATAATTTATTTTAAAAATGACTTGATGCATGGTCCATTCTTGTAATTTTTCTGCGGTGTTTGCAATGTCATTAGAATATTGATTAGTAAATAGTGCTAACTTGTCTTCGCCATGTCGCCAAAATTGATAAATCATGCCAGCAGAAAGGCCATGGAAGAATCGATATCCTTCAAAATAAAGATTGTATTGTTGGGTAAAACCATAATCGGTGTGCGCATATACTTTTGCCAAAAATAAAAGATCGGTTTGATCTTTTTGTGTTTTGATGCGTTGGAAGCGCGAATTGCCAAATAAATGTAAAAATTCAAAATCAAGGCCACCGCGAATATAATCAAACCAGTTGAGCGTTATGCCAGCGCCAAACCATAAGCCTGCTGATCCGTTATAGCCAAAAGGAATTGATAAAATTTGATCTTCGTTGGTGCGTAATCCCGTTGGCAAGGTGATACCAAGACGTGTTGTTAAATCAACATTTTTTAAAATAGGTTTTGCTTGGCAAAATGAACCTTGCCAATCGGCAAAAAGTGCGAAATCGCCAACGCCAGTTCGATTCCATCCTCTGAGATCAAGTGATGGGTCTAATGCTAGCATTGTTTGGAAAAAATTATCAGTGAGGTTTTCACGAACGATAATATCTTCATTGGTGAGATCTTGGGTCAAATCTTTAAATACGATGTTTTTTAATTTCATAGCATAAAAAGGTAAATGAGCACTCAAAGTAATATCATAAGGCAGATGGTAACGTGCAGAAATGCCGGCGCTTGCAGTGAGGTCAAATTTTCCGGTAACGGTGAAATGTCCCCGTACGCCATCATCTTGTGGGTTCATGAGAATATTTTGAAAAAAACGAGTTTCAGGACTATTAGCAGGAAATCCCTGCAGCATTGCAAGAGCATCTTGTGTTGGTTGCCATAGTTGCATAACGTTTACTTTATCATTATCAGGATTATAACCACGTGCTTTTAATCCTGTTTCATCATAACCAGTGAGTTGAAAAGAAGTATTGCACCAAAGAGGAGGGCGCAGATTAATATCCCAAGGGGTAAATACGTTAATCGGAAAAATACCGTGTGTTTTTTCTACAAAAACTAAACAGAGTATAACAAGATAAAAAAATTTATTTTTATTAATGACCATAGTTGCAATATCCTTATTTATTCATTAGAGCGAATACCAAAATCTCCGGCTGCAATCCAATTTCCTGTAGCAGAGTTTTGAACAATTTTTACTATATTATTTGCTTTGTGCCCTTGGAGTGGCATTTGAGAACAAAAGTGATCCGAGACAAAGACTTTTTTAATCATTTCTTGAGGAATTAAATTTAAAAATGGTTTTTCTGATGTTTGGCGTGATCGTGAGCTAAAATAATGACTCCCATCAGTGACAAAATTTGATCTGAAATTATTAAATGATAAAAAAGGCGTTGGAATATCTTTATAAATATGATCATTTGTTGCTTGCACGGTTGTTTCTTTGATGCCTTTTTCATAGACATTATCAATATATAAACGGAAAACATCAGTTTTATTTTCTGCTAAGGATCCTGTTGATGCAAAGAGTTGAGCGCCATGGGCAAAATCATGTTCATGACGAGTGCGTGTGACAAAAAATAGTTTATAAACACACGTTGAATTGCACGGTAGTTTCACCGATGTTAACCGAGATGTGCTTAATGTATTATTTTCATAACGTGCGTCAGTTCCTTGTGGATTATGCAACAGACCGTTCGATGTTGCGAGTAACACAAGAGGTCCAGAAACGCTACCGTCAAAGATAATTTCTGTGTTGCTTTTTACTAAGGTATGAGCAGTTAGTTCTGGCTTTAATAACGATTCGGGAGATAAAGGAATTCGCTCGACCGTTTTATTGGTGATGATATAAAGATTATTATTATCGCAGATTAATTTTTGAATGAAGCGAGAATTGCCACATTTTTTAAAGTTCATTGCAGCGGCATGAGTTTCAAATAATGGCGCTATGCCATGTTCTGTTGACCAGCCATTGCCATGTGCATCAGTAAGCACGGCAACACCACGAGCACCACCAACAAAAAGCCATGATTGTGTGCCGTTGGTGCCAATCGCTGCACAGGTTATAGAGCCAAGTGCTGCCAAAATGTCATCTGAAAAAATCAATGTTTTTGGCATTTCTGATGGTTGGTTTGGGTTAATAGTTTCCTGGGCATGGGCAATAGTATTTAAAAACATGTTTTTATGAGCAGTAAAAATACCATTTTTATTGTTACCACCCGTTTGAATGAGAGCAACTTTTTTTTGTCCCATTGCAATCATTAATGAGAGAGGATTTTCTTGTGTGCTTAATCCTGGTGTTGTGCAAGAAAAATCAACAAGCCCCTGTAATCCGCCGTGTTCTTGAGGAAAAATTGTTTCGATTAATCCTTCAAGAATATCATCTGGTGGTGGTATTTGTTCATTTTTTTTGCGTTTTAATGGATGTTTCCATTGTGTTAAAACAAAAAGCGGCAAATCACTATATAAAAAACTAGTGGTATAGTGAGTGGGGTTAATGGAGAATTTAGCAACGCCAACTTCGACGCCAAAACGCTGCCAACAAGTCCACGCAGCAATTCTTCCTTCGTTATCAAGAATTGCTTGTGAATGGAAAATCCCTGGTTGTTGTCCATTGCCTGGCTGTGCAACACTCACAAACACGGCATCACCTGAACTATATATATCAGTTATGTCATTTGGTAGTATGCTTTGATTGCCAATACCTATGGCAGGATCATAACAAGAATAAAGATCATGAGCAGTTTTTGCTGGCGTTGTTAAAAGACGTGCTGTCAAGGTTTTGTCATAGCCATAAATTGCATGAGGCATATCAGATTTGGCAGCAAGAGTACCATGCAAATGATCTTGCATAACTTCATGGCGACTTTTATCATGTCCACAGTGGGCAAGGGGAAGAGCATATAAGCAGCGCTTGGTAGTTTCTGGTGCACCGTGACCTCCTAAAACTATCAGATAGCGTATGCCGGTGCTGGTGATAAAAGGGCGAACTTTATGCAATGATATTTCTTGGTTGGGGCCAACGGCGCCGATGATTTTATCATTGCCATTGCATAATGCATCAGGTGTTATAGGGTCGAGTATTAATTTGTCTTCGTGAATTCTAGCAACTAGAAGTGCGCGTGCTCCTTGTTCATTTGTGGCATCAGCTTTTGTTTTAATATGTAAGGCAATATAAAGTCGTTCAACATTGGGATGCCAGCACATATCAATGACATTTGGCGTAATTGATGCTAAGCCACCATTAATGTTGAGCGCTGATGAAATTTCATGTATGCCTAAGGGAATAGCTTTATTACCAAATTCTATGCCGTTGGTTGCATCGAGAACATCAAGTTGTAATTCTGTTTTTGTGGAACTTCTGCCAATGGTTATTTTTTCTTTGGTGAGTTCTTCTTTTATAATAATATGATGTTTTATTAAAGAAAAACCGCTCTTGTCATCGCCAAAAAAGCCTTCATGTGGTGAGATGGCAGCAATTGTATACACATGCAGAGAAGTGTCACTGGTGCCGGTTACGGCAGTTTCTAGACATACAATTGCTTGTGCTTCATTGCCTTGTGCATCATTAAGAGGGGGTATGGTGATAATTGATTGCTGAGAAGTTGTTATAAGATTTTCCAAAAGACAAATTACATTAGGTATATCTGCTGGCACAGCAATTGGCTTATTAGCACCATTATTAAGATGAAGAATTTTTTTATCATATAAAGGATTTGGTTGATCAGGGATATAATTGATTTGTACGCGTGGCGGTGTTAATCCAGTAATTATGTCGCCTTGTTGCGTGAGGAAATGTTGAACAATTGAATGGTCTTTACTACCAGGAACTGCTGCACCGGTATACGCTGCAAATGAGGTGAAGTACGCAGCGCCGACAGTATAAAGGCCTTTTTGTTCAGGTTCTTGTGGTTGTGTTGTACTATTGAGATCGTCTATAATCGGCTCAGACTCTGCTTGCGCATTTCGCGGTAACAGTAATAATAGTAAAAAAACTACGTTGAGAATCATTTCCTAATCCTTATTTTTTATTTTTAAAATAGTTGCTCATTAATTCCTACGCATGTTGAGCATTTAGTGTAAGATAATTTTAAAAAAGAATCACTTTTTCAAAATTATTATAGCTTACAAAAAAAATATTTTATTTCCAAATGATAAAACATATGCTATACAAATAAGAGTAAATAAGTTTTTTTAATTTTATAAAATATTCATAGTAGGTTTTTTAATGCATGCTAAAGTTTATGCTGCTACGCCGATTGGCATAGAAGCGCATGAGGTAGTTGTTGAAGTTGATCTATCCTTTGGTATGTTACAGTTCTTTATTGTTGGATTGCCTGATAGAGCCATTACAGAAAGTCGTCAACGAATTCAAACCGCGTTGAAAAACAGTGGTATTCGCTTGCCTGAACGTAAGATTACGGTGAATCTTGCACCAGCCGATCTGAAAAAAGAAGGAACGTTGTTTGATTTGCCGATTGCATTAGGCATTATGCAGGCAAGTAACTATATTGAATTATCAAAAGCTTTTCTGGAAGAAACATTGTTTTTGGGCGAGTTATCACTTGATGGTTCAATTCGAGGTATTAAAGGGGCTTTAGCCATTGCTTTTGATGCTAAAAAACTTGGCAAGCGTCGTATTATTTTATCAAAAGATAATGCTGCTGAAGCTGCATTAATTAGTGATATTGAAGTTATTGGCGTAGAAAGTTTGGTGCAATTAGTTGCTTTTGTGCGAGGGGAATTAGCTCTTGAGCCTACACGCATTGAACTTGGTGCTTTACATGAAGCTATGTTTGATACGACCATTGATTTTGGTGAAGTTAAAGGGCAAACACAAGCAAAAAGAGCATTGCAAATTGCTGCCGCTGGAAGGCATAACATTCTTTTTATTGGACCTCCTGGATCAGGAAAAACAATGCTTGCAAAAAGGCTGCCAACACTCATGCCTGCAATGACGTTTAAAGAAATTCTTGAAACAACAAAAATTTATTCAGTGAGTGGAAAATTATCAAACAAAGTGTTAATTACCCAACGGCCATTTCGAAGTCCTCATCACACTATTTCACAAGCGGGATTAGTTGGCGGTGGTTCTTTTCCACAACCTGGTGAAATTAGTTTGACGCATAACGGCATTTTATTTTTAGATGAGTTAACGGAATTTAAACGAACTACTTTGGAAGTTTTACGTCAACCATTGGAAAATAAAACGGTGTGTATTTCTCGTGCTAATCATGCTGTTTCTTTCCCCGCTTCATTTTTGTTGGTGGCGGCACTTAATCCGTGTCCTTGTGGTTTCTTGGGCGATAAGAAAAAAGAGTGTACTTGTTCTCGCGCACAAGTTGAGCGTTATTTGGAAAAACTTTCAGGTCCCTTGCTTGATCGCATTGATTTACAAATTAATGTACAATCAGTCAGTTATGATTCTCTGAAAGATACGTCACAAGGCCATAATTCAGCCGATTTATTAGTTGCCGTGAAACGCGCTGTTTTAAAACAGCGTGAACGATTTGGTGAACAAGATGTTTGGAATAGTTCAATGAATAATGCTGCGCTTGATGCTCATTGTATTTTAACTGATGCAGCGCAAGAAATTATTAAAAAGGCTTTTGATAGATTGCGCTTGAGTATGCGTGGGTATCATAAAATTCTTAAAGTTGCTCGTACTATTGCGGATTTATCAGGGTCTGAAGTCATTGATGTTGTGCATATCCAAGAAGCAATTATGTATCGTTCTCTTGATCAAGCATTGGAGCATATGAAAGCATGATTTCTGGTATTGGCGTGGATGCTGTTGAAATTAAGCGATTTGCTCGTTGGCATACATTTTCTCAGAAGCAGTTATTAAAAATTTTTACGCCCCAAGAGCTTAAGTATTCTTTTGAGAATTCGCTTAAAACGGCAGAGCGTCTTGCAGTAAGATTTGCAGCTAAAGAAGCTTTTTATAAAGCTGGTTCAGGTATGCTTGAGCATAAATCTTTGTATTATAATGCTCGCCATGTTGGTGTTGAACGTGAAATTGATCAAAAGCCAGTTCTTGTAGTCGATTGGCAGAGGCTTTTTACTGATAAAAAAGCATTATTATGTGCCCAAACTATAAAGGTACATGTTTCGTTAACCCATACTGAAGAAATTGCTATTGCATATGTAATTTTGGAAAATGTATAAGCAAGGCCATTGCAATAGTTTATTTAATTGACAATCGAAAAAAAGACGTTACAATCAATAATAACTAAACTTTTCTTAGAAATAAAAATTTATCAAAAATTTGACGCGGGGTAGAGCAGCCTGGTAGCTCGTTGGGCTCATAACCCAAAGGTCGCTGGTTCAAATCCAGCCCCCGCCACCAATTCCTCTTTTTATTTCCTTTTGTAAAGATAAAATCCCAATCCCAATAATAGAATTCCCAGAATGCTAATGACAGCCAAATAGGCTGGATTTTGTGCATTTCGAGCAACAACCCAACTGCTATAACCTGCAAGAACAACAACAATGTAGCCAATGAGGCTAAAAATAGTGTTTTTGTAGCGCATGCCAAGCATAAGTATGATAAAAGCAAAGAGCATATAATAAATAGTTAATAAAAATTGTGTGATATCAGTCCTGATTAACGTGTCATAGGCGCGAGAATATTCAATAAATGGTTTCATGAAAAATGATGGCTGTCCCGAAACACGATCAAAGTAAAGAATTATTGTTGTTGCGCCCTCTATAAAAAAGGTTATTACCATAGCTATGCCAAGGCTCTTGGGAAGAAATCTTTGTTCTTTATCTGAGAGATGTTTCTTGCGATAATGCACGACAAAAAATAGAAATAGTAATGAAACAAGAATGCTTATAATGAGACTATGTAAAGTGATAGCGGTTTGAGGATGGAGAAGATGATTACACTTATATGAAATGATAATAAAGCATAGTGTGCTGATGTAAGAGAGATATCCCAAAATTCGCATTGCTTTACTTTGGGCAATGATGCCAAAGGCTATCAATCCTGTAGCATAAGCAAGTGGTATACTTTGATAGAGCGGTGCATGCCATGAGATTCTCAATAACCAATAGCCAATGCCCATTGAAAAAATAGTTAATGCTATGATGGGTGCATGTTTTAACCAAGAAGTATATTGACTATTTTTTGGTTGAATTTTTGATTGCTCATTACCAACTAATGAACTGTGAAATTCATACGTGGGGTTATTTAATTTTTGTTCAAGTACATTGATGTGCTTCTCTTGTTGAGAAAGTTGTTCTTTTAATTTTTGTAATTGACTTAAAATTTTTTGTTCAAATGAATTTTTCATAAAAATTATCCCCTTTATGAACAAATAGCATGCATAGTACTCTCTTTTTTTTATCTATGCTACAATTAATGGTACGCTTTTAGCTTACTTAAAAGCAAGGATATACTTCTTCTTAACGAATGATTATAGGCATATATGTTGCTTCATAAAAATCCATTATTTTCAATTTATTTTGGTGATGGCAGAGAAAAATTTGTACCTGCCCATTTTGCCAATAGTAATTCCTCTCAAGAAATTTTAACAAAAGCTCCCTTTGATCGATTAAAAAAAATGATGAAAATAGAAAATTTAGTTTTCTTGCATCAAGTGCATGGGGTTCATGGTGTTATGATTATGTCTTCTGAGCAGCTTAAGGATTCAAAATCATTTAGTAATGATGGTGATTATTTAATAACGGCATTACCAAAAATTGGTTTGGGTGTTGTGACGGCAGATTGTTTACCTATTGTTATTTATGATAATTTCAATCAAATAATTGCTAATGTTCATGCTGGTTGGCGTGGCACCGTTGAGCGCGTTGTTGTTGTTGCTGTTGAGCAGATGATTTCATTCTATGGTTCTGAATTGAGAAATTTGCAATTTTTTTTTGGACCATCGGCAAAAGCATGTTGTTATGAAGTTAAAGAAGATATGATGCCGTATCTTGAAAAATTTTCATATGTGTCTGAAATTTTACAAAAACATGATGATCGTTATACCTTAGATGTTCCCTTATTGAATCGATTGCAATTAGAAGAACTGGGTATAAAAAAAGATGCAATACATTTGAGTTATAATGTATGCACAATGTGCCATCTTTCATTTTGTTCGTATCGGCGATTAAAAAATAATGAACGTCAAATGACTGTTGTGGTGTTGAATGGGTGACTTAATGATGTATCAATCTAAAATAGACTATGCAGCATACATTCATGATCAAATAATAAAATTAGTTCCTGAGCTTGTAGCCCAAGAGTGTTCAATCCTTGATTTTGGCTGTGGCGATGGTTTTTTAACTAACTTTATGCAAAACACTTTTTTTAAGGCACATGTTGTTGGCATCGATAGTAATAAAAGTTTAGTAGAAAAAGCAGCAATTGAATTTCCTACGATTACCTTTCAACATGTACAAGATAAAAAATTACCCTTTGCTGATAACAGTTTTGATCTGATTTATGCTGTTGATGTTTTTCATCACCTACATACATCAGATCATGTTTTTTATGTTTCAGAATTAATGCGTGTGTTAAAGCATGGCGGTAGATTTATACTTTTTGAAGTTAATCCGTATAATCTGTTTGCTTATATTCAATTTAAAAAAAATCCATTAGAAAAAAACAGCATGTTGCTTATGCCAACCTATGCCTCTCAATTATTTTCTTCTTATACTTGCTCAAGTATAGTTAAATATTACTTTCTATCTCAGTTGTTGCCTTTGCGGTTAAAGGAATATATGTGGCATCTTCCTTTTGGATCGGTATATTCTGTGCTGGTGCATAAGAAGTAATAGTTGTTGATGTTGCTCTATTTTCTTTCAACAATAATTGCGTAAAGACCTCCAAGAAAAAAATGTGTTAAATATTTTTCAAAAGGCCGTAGAAAACGCAAAAAGTGTGGAAAGAAAAAATAATATTTACGAGTAATCTTATCGCCTGGTTTGCAATATTTTTTTAATAAATGGTAACCATAAGAAGGTATGAGCATTTTTGCATTCACTTCAACAGGGCTGCGTCGGAATATAAATTGGGTTACCGGATTATAAGGGTTTAATTCAAAAAGAACAAAGGTGCCATTCGGCTTTAGTGTACGAAAAATTTCTTTCATATAACCATCATGATTTTTAAATGGTATGTGATGGAAAGCACCAACTGCTAAACTTAAATCAAAAGAATTATCTGCAAATTCAAGATCAGGTTTATCATCATAATTAATACCAAAATGCATATTGGGATAGAGTTCTTGTGCGATTTTTATACTTTCTGGCGAAGGGTCAACGCCATATATTTCTGCTTGGGGGAAATATTGATTAACGTATGATGTCATAAGGCCATCGCCACAACCAAAATCAAAAATTTTTTTGGCTGTTTTAGCGCGCTGGGGAATCCATTCTTGTAATTTTATCGCTTTAAATTCAGCCATGAAGGCGCTTGATTCGCCAACTAGACCCATTTCTTTGTCATGATTCTTGCGAAAATCTTTTATATAGCAATCAAATTCTGCTTTCATTGTTACTACCTTTTTTTTTGAGTTACCTACTGATTTACCTTAAAATTCTTTTATTTTTTTCACAAGAAGATATTTATATATTCATTTCTTTTTGATTATTCCCTTGTTTAATTGATGGCGTAGGAAAAATATTTTCTTCATCAACTGTTTTATTATGTGCCGCTTCAGTGGTTATGATATTAACCATTTCATCAACAATATAGAGAGGTCTGTTTTTTTGTTGTTCATGAATACGTCCAATATATTCACCAATAAGCCAAAGCAGGAGAAACTGGACTCCCATGAAAATATAAATGATCGTTGTGAGCCATTTAAAAAGTGGATAATAGGTATTAAGCAACAGAACATCAAGGCTGATGTAAGCAAACATCATGCATCCGGTGGTGATTACAAAGAGACCAGCATAAGCGGCAAGTTTCAAGGGAAAAAGTGAAAAACCAGTTAAACCATCGAAAGCAAGTTTGAACATCTTTTTCCAAGTATATCCTGATTGTCCTGCATGGCGATTTGGGCGATCAAAATCAACAAAAGTATGTTTAAATCCTGTCCAGGCAACCATGCCGCGTAAATAACGAGCTTTCTCGCGACATTCTTTTAAAGTGTGTAATACTTTTTTATCAATGAGTCGATAATCACCCACATTGCGTGGAATTTTGACATCGGAGATTGAATCTAAAAAACGATAATAGAGCAATGCGGTAAATTTTTTAAGGAAACTATCGATTCTATTAGCTCTTCGTGCATATACAATTGAGAATCCATCTTCCCAAGCTTTTATCATATCAATAAGAAGATGTGGGGGATCTTGTAAATCTGCGTCCATAGTTATTATTGCGTCACCTGATGCATGATCATAACCTGCCGTTAGCGCCATTTGATGACCAAAATTTCTGCTAAATTCTAATGCTTTAATGTGGTGATCATGTGTTGCTAAATCAGCGATAATTGACCATGAATTATCCTTGCTTCCATCATTGATAAAAATGAGTTCATAATCGTAATTATCAAATTGATTCAGAATTTCTGTTACTGTTTTATGCAATAGTGCTAAGGTACCTTCTTCATTAAAAATTGGTACAATAATTGATAATTTTTTTTTCATTACGTAAACCACCTTTTAAATTAATAGAAAATATTATGAATACATGCTCATACTATCAAATTTTCAAAAGAGCTAAAGTAGACAGTCAAACTAATTATGCTAGAGTATTCACAATCAAATGTATAAAAAAAGAGGGAATGATAAAATGAATGCCGAATTTGATTGTTATATAAAGAATTATAGAAAAAATTTAGATAATTCTTTGGCTTTGTCTGGTGAATCAAGCACTTATTTTGCTCAGTATAAAGCAAAAAAATTAAAAGAATGGTTGTTGTCTCGAGCAAATCGATCTCAAACTATCTTAGATTTTGGGTGTGGTGATGGGATGATGACAGCATTTGTTGCGGAGGAATTTCCTTTGGCAACAGTCTTTGGAGTTGATCCTTCATCTGATAGTATTAAAGAAGCGCAAGAACAATTTCCAAAGATTAAATTTGCACTAAATTATGATGAAAAGCCAGATCTCGATTTTCAAGATAATCAGTTTGATATTGTATTTGCAGCAGGTGCATTTCATCATATTCCTTTTGAGCGGCATCACGGATATCTCAAAGAAATCTTTCGTGTTTTAAAGCCTGATGGTTGTTTTGTTATATTTGAATTGAATCCGTTCAATCCTTTAACGGTTCGTACGTTCAAAAATAATGTTATTGATCAAAATGCAACAATGCTTAAACCAAAATTTACACAAAAACTAGTCAAAAGTTGTGCGCCACATGGTAATATTATTGTTAAATTTTATTGTTTTTATCCTCGTATTTTAAAATATTTGCGCTGGACTGAGCGCTTCATGACAATGATTCCATTTGGTGCGCTTTATGCTGTTATTGCACAGGGAAAAGCAAAAAAATAAGGAAAGTTTTTTGATATGAAAATTCTTGATGCTCGTTTTATGGTGCTTCAATATTTGCTCAATGCCTATGATAAAATTAGTGTTCCTTTGATTGGTTATGATGGTACGAGATTTCTACCAATGTCAGGAACAGCACAATCATGGACAGGTTGTTTTGATGATATTGGCATCTATGTTTTAATTCCAAAATTAGTTAGATTACTTGATGTTTCATTGCAACAAGGTATAGATATATTTTTTTATAGTTTACAATATGTACCTTTTTTATTAGCTTTTATTGGATTTTTTTTATTATATACATCATGGATGGCACGTTTTGCTTGTGCAGGGTCATTGGCATTTTTGTTATATTCTATTACTAATGTACCTATCACTGATGTATATCTTGCTTATTCTGCTGCCCCTCTTAGTGTAATACCGCTATTTCTTTATTTTTTAAAAAATAAATTTTATAAAGCTTTATTATGTTTTATTGTATTGAGTGGTATAGTATTAGGTTTTTTGCATTATGTTCGTTCCTATGCGGGGTTATGCGTAGTTGGCTTCATGGTTATTATCTTGCTTTGTAATGATGTATTCAATATACGTCGAACAGCATTACTTTTAACTACGTTGTTTATAAGTCTTTTGATTCCTTATGGTTATTTTTCTTATTTAGTTCACGAATATACAACGTATTCATCTGAACATTTTGACGCATGCGATGTTACCAGTTGCCATGCATTTTGGACAACTCTTTATGCCGGGTTCGGTTTTTTGAAATATCTTAATATTGATAATATTTCTTTTGAAGATTCATTTGTTGTTGATAAGATTCAACAAAAGGAACCTAACCTTTCTTTTTTACAAATGCCAGAATTTGAAAAGGCAGTAAAACAAGAAGTGATTGATTTGTTTATACATCAACGTTTTTTTGTGATTGTTACCTTATTTGCTAAATTAGGTGTTCTCTTTTTTTATTTATTAAAATATGCAAATTTGGGTTTATTAGCATTATTTTTTGTTCGCATCGCCTGGTGGCAAGAATTAGCATGGTTTTTTTGTCTTGGATTAAGTGCTCTTTTTCCATTAATGACATTACCTCAAGGCAATTATACTTTGTCCTTTATTGCGTGTTGTACTTTGTTTGGCATAGTTAATTTGGGCAATTTACTTGAAAATTTTTCTGTAGGTATTTTTCTGCGAAGGATTTTTTATAAGACTTTGAGAACTGCGGCTTTATCTTAAAAAATTAATTTTTTTGGTGATTATATAAAGAGGTCGATCTTTTAGTTGATCATAAGTAATACCGATATTTCTGCCTATGAGCCAGATTAGAAAAAATTGAAAGCCAAGTGAAAGATAGAGTAAAAGATATATTATATTGAATAAAGAATAATAGGTATGAAAAGATATAATTTTTATACCTAAATATAATACAAAGCTTATTCCTGAAAGAAAGACAAAAATAAAAGCGAAGCAAGAAATTTTTAGTGGGAATAATGAAAAATTAGCAATACCATCGAAAGCAATTTTAAATAATTTTGTCCACGTATATTTTGTTGTTCCCGATAGGCGCATAGGCTGCATAAAGTCAACAATAGCATATTCAAAGCCAGACCAGGCAATCATGCCGCGCAAATAGCGTGAATATTCTCTCATTGTTTTTATTTTTATTAAAACTTGTTTGTCTATGAGCCGAAAGTCATTAATATTTCGTGGAATGTGTACATCAGCTATTGCATCTAAGATTCTATAGTAAATATTGGCGGTGAATTTTTTTAAGAAGGTATCATCTCTATTAATTCTTTTTGCATAGACAATACGTGCACCTTTTTCCCATTTTTTAATTAAAGAGGGAATAATATGCGGTGGATGTTGCATATCGGCATCCATGGTGATGATTGCATCACCAGTTGCTACATCATAGCCGGCTGTGAGTGCGCGTTGATAGCCAAAATTACGACTAAAATTAATCGCTTTTATTGTTAATGCTTGTTTGGCAAGATGTTGAATAATGATCCAGGAATTATCACTGCTACCATCGTTTACAAATATTATTTCATAATCATATATATCTATCATTAATTGCATACTACGTTTTATTTCAGTGTAAACAATAGGAATGTTTTCACTTTCATTGTAGACGGGTAAAATAATTGATATTTTTTTTTCTTAAAATAATTTGTATTCATTATGGTAGCTTTATATATTCTGATATTTTCTCTACAATATCCTGAAGGAAAAATTCTGTAAAATGATTTTGAAATTTAATAGATATATTTATTGTATTAAGGCAAAATTATGATACATAAAAAAGTTGAGAGAAAAAAAGTAACTAGTAATGAGAAAAAAAATTTCTATAGTTATTCCAATTTATAATGAAGAAAAAAATATTGTAGTTCTGTGCGATGAATTAATAAATATCACAAAAAAGATGTGCGCTTTCGATTTTGAAATAGTATTGATTAACGATGGCAGCAGTGATAATTCATGGCACAGTATTAATGAGCTTGCTCTTCAAAATTCTCATATTAAAGGAATAAATTTAAGTAGAAATTTTGGTCATCAAATTGCTTTAAGTGCTGGCTATGATTTTGCCACCGGTGATGCAATTATCACTATGGATGCTGATATGCAACATCCACCCCACATAATTCCGACAATAATAGAAAAATGGCTTGAAGGATATGCAATTGTCTATGTTAAAAGCGTTATGCGCAATGACCGTTTTTTAAAAAAAATAACAGCACTTGTCTACTATAGAATATTACAGTCTATTGCAGAAGTTATCATTCCTCGTAATGTTGCCGATTTTCGATTAATTGACAGAAAGGTAGCAGATGCTCTGCGAAAATCAAAAGAGAAAACGCGATATTTGCGCGGTATGGTTGCTTGGACCGGCTTTAAACATACTATTGTGACATGTCAATTTTCTGATCGTTTATCCGGGGTGAGCGGTTATACTTGGAAAAAAATGATTAAATTGGCATTTGATGGCATTACAAGCTTTTCACACTTTCCCTTACAAATAATAGTTTTTGCAGCCAGTTTGATACTTTTTTCTGGTTTAATAATGGTGGGATATCTCATGTATACTATGCTTTGTGGCTATGCGAGTTATCCTCTTTTTAAATGGCTCATAGTCGTGGTGTATCTTGGTATGGGAATACAATTATTTTTAAGCTGTCTTCTGGGAGAATATATAAGTAGGATTTATGATCAACTCAAAGATCGTCCATTATATATTATTGCCCAAACATTCAACATTAAATAAAGGTTTTTTGATGGATTATGCAAACGGTCGTTATGCTCACCTCGTTAACTGTCTGGCAGGTTATAAAAAAACTGGTGTTTCGCTTATTGAATATACTGGTAACAAATTAGTGCCAACTTTTGCAGCTGATGATCTGGGAATCTATATTCTCATACCAAAGCTTGCATCAGTGTTAAATAGTACCATTGAAACGGCAATGAGTGTTTTTTTTAATGGTATTGCGATTGGTTCGTTTTTAATCGGTTTTGTTGGTTTTTGTTTTTTGTATAAATCCTGGCTAGCTCGTTTGGTGAGTTTTGTTTGTTTATTGATGGTGGTTATTTTTTCGTTATTGAAAGTTGGTGATGTGTATTTGTTATATTCATCATGTGCTTTTGCCTTAGTGCCTTGGACTTTATATTTTGCTAACAATAAATCATATTTTCTCTTTTGTATTTTTAATATGTTTGCTGGTTATTATATAGGCACAGCGCATTATATTAGGGCATATTCATCGGTCCCAACATTAGTTTTTATGCTATTTTTGCTTGCGATTGTGCGGATTGAAATGGGAAAAAAAGTATTAATCACCTTAAGTTTATTGTTTGGTTTATCCGCTGCGATGTTTTATTTTTCTTCTGTTTATAATGAGTATGTGCAGTATTCTCAAAAAAATCTCCCCGAATGTACTATTGCAAAAAAAGGTCATGTTTTCTGGCATGCAGCATACTGTGGGCTTGGATTTTTGAGATTTGCCAATAAAGATGATATAGAATGGAGCGATAGTTGTGGCGAGGCAAGAGCTTTATCAATAAATCCGCAAGCAACAATTGATAAAACCGATCTTTATGAATCAATTTTGAAAAAAGAAGTATTTAAAATTATTAAAGAACAGCCCTTATTTGTTTTATTTACATTTTGGGCAAAATTGGGCATTTTGCTTTTTTATTTTTTTATTTTTGCTCATCTTGGCATTCTTGCAGCATGTATATATCATCTTCCGTGGTATATGTATGCTGCTTTTTTTTGTGCGTTAGCAATGAGTGCGTTGTTTCCATTACTGACTGTTCCGGTTTATTCCTATAGTTTAGGATTTATAGCATTTGCAGCATTGTTTGCAGTAGTAAGTATTAATAATTTTTTATATGTATATAAGCAATAAAAGATACTAGTAATGATTGATTAAATACAAAATAATATTTTAGTATTATGAAAAAATATGTTTAAAGACTTTGGGAGTATGAATGAAAAAATGTATAACTATTTTTTTTCTTTTTATAGGCATTACATCAACTATACAAGCAAATTTAGGTACTATTTTTGATACATTGATGGGAGCTAATACGAATCCATATTTTCAAGCATGTATAACAAATAAAATTAAAGAACCATGGTTTCCTGATAGTAACTTTGCTTATTATTTTTCTCGTTCACTCTTTGAGAAATATTCTATAGAAAATGGATTATCACAAATAAAATTGAAAATTCCCAAAATTATCCATCAAATTTGGTTAGGAGGTTTTGTGCCAGTGAAATATGTTGATTGGATAGCAACATGGCATGAGCATCATCCTGATTGGACAATTATAATGTGGATGGATGAAGATATACAAAATCTTAACTTAGTAAATAAAGATTTGTTTCTGACGGCAAAAAATTATGGAGAAAAGTCAGATATTCTTCGGTTGGAGCTTATTAATATGTTTGGGGGGTTATACGTTGATACTGATTATGAATGCTTGAAGCCATTAGATGCGTTTCATTATTGTAATAGTTTTTATGTAAGCTCTGCGGGGATTGGTGAGTGTGGCGTTGGTATTGTTAATGCTTTAATAGGTGCTTCACCACGGCATCCGCTCATTGGTAAATTGGTGCATTCTATGAAAGCAGCGGCACACATGCCTATGCTGAGTCAAAGAAGTGGGCCTATGTATTTTACCAAAATATTTTTTGAAAATGTTGAAGAATGTTCAAAAGATGTTGTTATGTATCCTGCTGACTATCTTGCGGCTCATGGTGGTATTTCATATGCTACTCATTGGTTTGATGCTAGTTGGTTAAATCCATCAGGATTAAATCAAAGGATACTTCATGATTCAAGATTAGAAAAAACGTTAACGCCATTATTTTTTAAAAAGAAATCTGGTGGCAAGTATCCTAGGATTTTCCCAAAATTATATTATGATATTTGGACTGGAATATTTGAACAACTTAAGAATCGTACTATTGTTGAATTAGGTGTAACGAATTTTATCGTTGATTCTAGAATGGATCTGGGTGACCTGAAGTATATAGGCATTTCTCCCGTCAAATTTTTGGCCCTGCAACAACGACTATTTTATAATGATCATGCCAATCGGGTCTATTGGTGGAAAAATTGTTTGGTGGAAGGGATTCCTCAATGTGGATTATTAATTCTTGGTGATTGCATGGAATATCTTTCTTATGCAGATTGTATGACTCTTTTACAAAAAGTTGCTTATTGTGATCCTGAGATTGTTATTATTGCTCATAATAGTGCTCAGAATAATAGTGATACCGAGCTTGGGCAACAAAGATCACTTAATATGGGTCAGGCGCCATTTAATCTTCCTAATCCTGATAAGATAATTACTATAGAGAAAAAGACGTATGGTGTTTGGAGAAATTGTTAGTAAAGGAAAAGTAATTTAATGCACAGAAAATTGAAAGTTTTCTTTGGTTGAGACTTTCTTTTGTTGTATAAAAGCTTGGTAGAAAATTACGATGCCAAGTGCGGTTAACAATAATAAAATCGGTTCAAACATGAGGCGATATCGTCCACAGCCATCGTGCCCGGTGATAAAAGAAAAATATCCTATATAACTGCAAAAAAAGCTTAATAAAGCATATTTTTTTTGCAAGAATAAATATATTAGAGCAATGATAACAAATAAATATTGTAATAATAACCAAATAGCTTCACATAAAGCGATCAAGCTAAGATAAGACGAGGTTGATCCAAAAGTAATGTATTTTTGCGCTCGTTCTAAAAAATTTCCTTGCATGTTGAAAAACGAGCAGGAACCCCCTTGTATTTCAGGATTAAACATAGACTTTAATTGTGTTGAATAAAGCCCAAAAAAAGTTCTCATCATAGCATTTGCCCAAGCAGAAAAAATAATAAATGGGCGTTCTCTCAGAATCATAAAAAATATATTTTTGCTGAGTTCGAGTTTTGCTTCATTGTTTTTACAAGAATCTATCTTTTGGATAATGTTTTCTCGTGTAATTGTGTCTAAGCGTGGCAAAATTCTTCGCGGCAAAAAATAGATAAAGATATTTTCGCTCACTAAATTTGTAACACAAAAGATTCCAAAAACTTTTTTATTATATGCCATATAATTGATAATAGGGAAATAAAAACATGAAAACATTAGAGTGAAAAGTATCATCTTGTGCTTTTTAGTTTTCGAAGGCATAAAGAAGAGTATGCAACTGAGGGGAGTAATAAAATACAAAGCAACAGGTTTTACTATGACAGAACAACCTAACAAAAAAGCGGCTAGAGAGAGATTAGATTTGTTCTGTTGTTTAATAAATAAACAAAAAAAATAGAGAAATCCCACTAAAAATGTGGCAAGAAGTATTTCAGCAAGGATGAGCTGTGCATAAACCAAAAAACCTATATTGAATGAAAATAAGAATAATACAAGATAAGCACTATTTTGATTAAAGAGTTGTAAGGCAAGGTTATAGAGCATAAAACTGCATAAAATGCCGAGCAGTATTTGAAAAATAAATAGTATGTTACTTTGATAAAATAGCGAGAAAATAATACCTAAAAACCAATGATAACCAATAGTATGACTTGGCATTGTATTGGGATATTCTGGATGGTACAGATTCCCAGTAGCTGCATAATATTGACCAATTAATTCATATTCTGATGAATCAACATCACGGTGGCCTTTAAGGGTGAGCTTATTGTATAATATGCTTGAAAAACCAATAAAAAGAGTGAGGCAGCCAAGAATAAATATTATTTTTTTCATAGTTACTTAAGGTAATAATATTCGTGAAATAGATTTTATTGCTTGATAGTTGCGATAAAGATTTTTTATTTTTACATATAAAAAATTAAGAGCATAGCCAACAAAAAAAGCAAATACCCAATAAAAAATAATTAAATAACGAGCTTCCATATGAGATGGCAATTTACTAATACAAGAAAAGGCGATACATAAGGCAAAAACTACTGCTGAATGATGCCGATTTTGCCATGCTAAAAAAATACCTAGCCAACCAAGTAAGAGGAAAAATTCTATATAATGTAGTTTTGCAATGGCATAATCAATGCATTTCATTAATAACGATAAAGGATGGGATAGGCAATAAAATATTCTTTCTCGTAAAGAATGACAATGATCAAGTAGGTGATCAACATTATTTGTCCATAAGGGATTGAAAAAAAACAGAAGAGGAATGCGTTTTAAAATCATTGAAATATAACTGAACGGGTGTTTTTGTATTGCTTTTATAAAAAGCTCATGAGCTTTATCATTTATTTCAATAGTACCTTGTTTTAATTGGTAGTTTTTTTGCATATAAGATGCAAACCATTCATCATCCATAATGAATCCCCAGGGATTTTTGTATTCTCCAAGCCCTTCAATAAGATCTTGACCAGCAGGAGAAACAAGATAACGATTATAGGCAGTTTTATTATAAGCTATAAATGGTATCCAAAAAGCTAGTGCATTTAATAACCAAAAAAGAGAAATAATATATATAGGTTTCGATGATTTTTTCCGAAAAAATAATAATGCTAAAGTTATTGGGATTAAAGTGAAAAAAATAGTTGGTCGCATCCATTGGCACAATGCAAAAAAGAGGCTGTAGAATATACCTTTATTTAATGATAATGAGTTATGGTATGCAGCAATAATGCTGTAAAAAATAACTGCTAATCCATAATAGCCCCAAATATCACGCATAACTTGTACGTTAAGAAAGATAAGAGGGAAATAACAAAGAAATGCGCCGCAAACAAAAAGTGCGATCTGTCTTTGATGGAAAAGGAGCATTGCGCTTTCATATATTAAAATCATTAGTAAGGAAAAAAGTAACATTTGTAACATTTGCATATTTTGATACGTAAGTTTGTTAGTTAATTTCCATAATAAACCTAATAATATGCCATATCCTATGGTATCATTTACTGATCGATATTCTGTGTCATCTGATACTGTCGAAGTGTTGAATTCTTCATAGGTAACGAGCTGTTCTTTTTCATTGCACAATGTAGCAAAGTTTTGTATGCGTTCAGGGTTCACTTTAATACTATTATTGTTGTAAAGGTTGAAGGCAATTTCAGCATGGGGAGCAAGGAGTCCAGTAAAGAAAAAAGTTTTTTGATTAAATAAGAAAAAAAAGATGTTTAAAAGCAATGCCAAAGCAACAAAAAATATTTTATCAATTCTTGATTGTGATAGAGCAAAAGGATTCTTCATTACATTCTCTCTAATTTAAAATTTTTATTTAATATTTAGCATAGAGCCATAAAAATAACAATTGGATGATTTAGGGGGAAGGAGTTTGTGAAGATTAAAGATATGTGCTATAAAGACAAACATTAAGGAAAAAAATTGAAGGATTGAGATGAAGGACTATTATGATTTTGATGGAATGCAGATATAATTTATTGCAACAGATTTTAGCTGCTTATGGTAAAACAAAAATCCCTTTATTTGAAACTACCAATTTCATTTATGATGATATTGGAATTTATATTTTAATTCCGAAGTTAGTTTATTTTTTTGGTTTAACCTTAGATCAGGGAATTAATTTATTTTTTTATTCACAAGTATATTCGGCATTCGCACTCGGGTTAATGGGCTTTTTGCTTTTATACCGTTCTCTGGCAAATAATGTTATTACTATATTGATTTTTACTTTATTTTTAAGATTTGCAAGAAATTATGTAGCAGATGTTTATCTTGAATATTTAATTCCAACATTAGCAATAATCCCTTTGTTTTTATATTTTTGCACAAAAAAATATAATTCGCGTTTATTTCCGGCATTTATGTTTTTTTGTGGCATTTTAGTTGGTTTTTCTCATTATGTGCGTGCATATTCATCTTTGGGAGTATTGGGATTTGTTCTTTGTATGCTTTTTTTGAATGAATACATAAGTATTAAGCGAAAGAGTGTTTTAATATTATTTTTGTTGTTGGGGTTAAGTCTTCCAATGTGCTATTTTATGTCTGCTATACACCATTATACAAATCATATGAAACAACATTTATCAGAGTATGATAGTGAGCAAATGAGGCATCTAATATGGCATCCAATTTATTTAGGATTTAGTTTTTTAGGCTACAATAATAGCGATAAAATAGTTTGGGATGATTTTTTTGCTCATAAAAAAGTACAGGAATTAGCACCTGCAGTTACTATAAAGCAAACATATGAATATGAAAATGTTTTAAAAAATGAAATATTTCATATGATTAAAACTCAGCGAGAATTTGTTATTTGGACTTTGTTTGCAAAGTTAGGGATATTGTTTTGGTATCTTCTTTTATTTGCTAATATTGGTTTATTAGCATTTTTTTTCGTAGTAAATCGTTGGCGATTAACGCTATCTTTTTTTTGTGCTTTTATGCTTAGTAGTATTCATTCTATTCTTGTTTTGCCAATTTATTCTTATGCTTTAGGATTTATTACTTTCGCATTTTTATTTGGGATTATATATATTAATGAATTTTTAGTGCAACAAAATCTTAAAAAATTATTTTTTGGAAATAGTTATAATAAGATAGAAAATAATATTCAAACAATTTCTATATCGGTGCAATAATTTGTTGTTTAATTGTGGTAACAAAGGGATGAGTAGTTATGGTTTTGATGGAGTGTCGGTATAATTTTTTACAAAAAATTGTTGCGGCGTTTGATAAGGTACAAGTTCCTTTGATTGGTTTTGATGGAAAGAATTTAATACCTTTTTTAACGTATGATGACATTGGTATTTATCTTTTGATTCCAAAATTAGTACGGTTGTTAAATATATCACTAGATCGAGCTATCGATCTTTTTTTTTATAGTTCACTTGGAATATCATTTCTGTTGGGTTTATGTGGATTTTTTCTTTTATATAAATCTTTTATAAATAGATTTATCATCTGTTTAGCATTTGCTTGTATGTATACTTTTTTATTAGTACGAGGTATTTCTGATGTTTATATATTTTATCTAGTTTCTATTTTTTCTGTTATACCTCTTTTTTTATATTTTATTTTAAAAAATAATGAATCGAACATATTTAATTATTTTATGATCTTTGCAGGGGTTGTTATTAATTCTTCTAGCTATATTAGATCGTATTCTTCGCTGCCGGTGATAGGATTTATTTTTTGTATGATACTTTTGAATCAAAAAATTTTACCTCTAAAAAAAATTATACTTCTGAGTTGTATGATTCTAGGAATTTGTATAGCTACATTATATTTTAAGGTTAACTTATACAGATATCAAAATTTTGCAAAAAACAATTTTGCTGTGTTTGATCAGCTACAGACAAAACATGTTTTTTGGCATCAAGTTTATTTAGGATTTGGTCTATTGAAAATAGAAAATAAGGATAATATTATCTGGGATGATTCGTTTGGAGAAAAAAAGGTGAGAGAAAAAATGCCAGATATTTCTTTGATTCAAACATCTGAATATGAAAATATATTAAAAAATGAGGTATTTGAGCTTCTGAAGCATCAAAGAGGATTTGTTATTTGGACGATATTTGCTAAATTGGGCATTTTGCTGTGGTATATTATTTTATTTTCTAATATAGGGTTTTTGGCATTTTTATTTCTTAATAGAAGATGGGATTTAGATTTGTCTTTTTTTTGTGCTTTTGTTTTGAGTAGCATTACTCCAATATTAACTTTACCATATTATTGTTATGCCTTAGGATTTATTACAATTTCATTTCTTTTTGGTCTTTTTTATATCAATGAATTTTTTATGTATTATCAATTAAAATATGAAAAGAGAAATAAACAAAATAATGAAAAAAATATACCAGTTATTGTTTAGTTTTAAAATGATTGTGGGAAAAAATGAAGACAGGTTTTAAATTTTTTTTGTCTGTGTTGTTGTATTTATTAGTTTGTCAAACTTATTCTATTCAAAGATATTATATAACAGGAAATGAATTTAAAAAATGTGCAGATTATATTGTTGAAAATCACGTGGCGCATTTTAATCCTAAAAATGTTCAAGAAAAAAGTATTATTTTTGTTGATGCGTATTCTTTGCCTTATTTTTTTAAGCAAATTTTTCCATTAATAGAAAATTCCTTTTTTTTAATAACGCATAATGGCGATGGTTCTGCTCCTGGTGAATTTGTAAAATTTTTAAATGATCCTCGTATCATTATGTGGTTTGGTCAAAATTGTGATGTAATTCACCCTAAATTTTTTCCTATTCCAATTGGCATTGCAAATTCTCACTGGCCACACGGAGATACAAGAATTTTTGATACTGTTTTGGATAGTTTAGAGATGAATTTAAGTAATAAAATTCATAAGCTTTATGTTAATTTCGGGTTAACAACAGATATATATAGATCTAAACACAATACAGTACCTTCATGTTATGATGCTGTACCGTTTAGAAAAAAATTATATGAACAACTTAGAGAAAAATCATTTGTTTTTATTCCTGCACAAAATTTAATGGAACACTTTCAAAAACCTATAAAAGAATTTCTTATTGAGCTTTCGCAATATTTGTTTGTTTTAAGTCCTTTTGGAGGAGGATTGGATTGTTTAAGAACATGGGAAGCATTATTAGTTGGATCGATTCCTATTGTATATTCATCTACATTGAATCCTTTGTATGAAGATTTGCCTGTAATTATTGTTACAAGCTGGGATGAAATTACGGAAGAATTTTTAGAAATGAAATATCAAGAGATAAAAGCTAAGAAGTATAATAAAGAAAAATTATTTATGAATTATTGGAGAGATATGATCAAAGAATATAAGAATTTTAATTGATATAAAAATTATAAAAAAGAAAGGAATTATGAAGATTAACTCACCTTATTGTTTTTTAACTTTTATTCTCATAGTTTTATATAGTAATGCAAAAACGCATCTTTCAGATGCTGATATTAATGCAATATATAACACTTTTGTTAAACCTAATTATAGTAATGAATATAAAATGCGCTATAGTCCTTTGCCTTTACATAAAAATAATTTACCTTGGCGTTGGGAAGGAAAGGATTTACCGCGAATTTTTGCGCTTTTAGAATTTGAGCGATTTATTGTTAAGAATAAAATTCATTGCAATAAAGGATTGGCTATAAATGGTTTAGATCCTGAGTGGAACTATTTACCGTATAAAAAAATTGTTCAAATTGAATACGCGGATAATCCTGAAAAATATGATCTACATACATTAAATTTGTCTCAAAAAGATTTTGATTTTGTTATAGTGAATCAAACATTGGAACATGTTTATGATCCTATTAGATGTTTAGAAAATATATACAATCATATGGCTCCAGGTGGATTTTTGTATTTAAATGTTCCTGCAAATGGTATTCCACATGCCACTCCTTGGCATTATTACACAGGGTATACGCCTGTTGGGCTTGGCGCTATTGTTAAGGCTGCAGGATTTGAAATTTTAAGTATTGGTCAATGGGGAAATTTAGAATATCTTAAAAAAATGTTTGATACCAATTCTTGGCCAGATTATCTTCAGTTTACCAATCCGGGGTTAAATGATATGGATTGTCCTGTCATTGCTTGGATTTTTGCAGTTAAGTAGGATAAAATGATTATAAAGAATTTGATAGATATAAAAAATAGGAAAAAATAATGAAGTTGTTAAAAAAATTATTTGTGTTCATTACTTTGCCCTTATGTGTTTATGCAACAGAAGCGCAATTGTTGGTTGAGCATGTTAAGCAAAGTATTGAAAATGCGAAAATAGAAAAATCAAAATTAACAGAAGATATTCTTAATATCGGTGGTAAAACATCATCAAGAGTAAAGCATTTGTTAAATAATGTATGTAGTTTGCCATCAGCAAGATATCTTGAAATTGGCGTATTTCAAGGATCAACTTTCATCTCAGCTCTTTATCAAAATACAAATACATTGTTTGATGCAATAGCAATTGATAATTGGTCTGAATTTGGTTATCAAAAAACAGCTTTTACCGAAAATGCTTTGCAGTTTTTACCTCAGAATTCATATAGATTATATGAACAAGACTCATTTAGTATCTATTTAGATACTATTTTTGAACAACCTATTGATATATATTTTTATGATGGAAATCATTCTCGAGAAGCTCAACGACAAGCTTTTACCTATTATAATAATGTTTTTGCAGATGTTTTTATTGCTATTGTTGATGATTGGAATTGGGAGCAAGTTAAAACGCCTACAAAACAAGCATTTGAAGAATTAGGTTATACCATACTCTTTGAAGAGGAATTGCCAGCTCGATATGTCGGAGACTTGGAAAATTGGTGGAATGGTATTTATATTGCAGTAATTCAAAAAAATTAATTAGATTAATATTTTTTTGTAAGATCAAGTGTCATGAAAAAGCCTGACTTATGCCAACCGAAGATACATGCTGCACTATATGCAAACCACTGAATTGGCTTTGGTTTGTAATATAATAAATCGTGCTTAGTCACCGTGGCTTTTATTTCGTTAATATGTACGGGGTATTTTTTTAAAATATCCCGTATTTCTTTTTGCGTATAAGCTTTTGTTCCCAAGCTCTCTTGATCATAAAAAAGCACATCGCTGAAACTGCGGAATGGTTTTCCGCTTAATAACCCGCATAAGAGATAGCGATAAAAAGCAAATAATGATCTTCGATTATAGATCATAATTTTAATCGAGCCGCCGGGCTTGGCAACGCGAATTATTTCTTCAAGACATTTGATGGTATCAGGTGAATGATGAATGACGCCCCATGAATAAACAAGCTCAAATGTATTGTCTTGATAGGGTAAATGTTCAGCATCAGCAACATGTAATTCTTGTGATTGTAGATTATACAAGTTTAAACGATGAGTAACATTGGTAATTGCCTCTTGCGTTAAATCTATACCATGTGCTTGTGCACCTGCTTTGACCCATTGCAAAAAATCAGTGCCAGCACCAACACCAACTTCTAATATTTTTTTTCCATGAAAGCGAGTAAATTGAGCAAAAGAAAAAATTTCTGGCTCAAGTGAGTATCTAATTTTTTCTATTTCTTCAAAGTATTCTCGAGTAAATTTTTCTTTTTTAATAAATTCAGTCCCACAACTTGCTTGATTCCAATAATTATGAACTTCTTGTTTGAGATTTTCTTTATGCATAACGCTCTCTTTTTATTTCCTTAAAGGCTATATTCTTTTTAAGTATGAATTGTTGAATGTTTTGCGTATGTTGATTCCACGTATAATTTTCGAGTGCCTTTTTGCGGGCATTTGTTCTCATTTTTTGTAAATCACTCTCCGATAGATTGCTCAATAAGCATGCTGCTTGTATAAAGTGTTCGACATTTTCAGGATGCATCATAAACCCTATTTCATGGTTAACGGTAATAGCATTGTTAAAATTTTCTATTTTAAATGCAGGATTAATTATTTCAGAAAGTTGTTCTAAATCTGAAGCAATAATTGGTTTTCCCATACTTAAATATTCAAAAATTTTGGTAGGAGAGCCAAAGAATCGTGTTCCATCGGCATTTGGTTGTGTTGGTGATAAAAAAGCATCACAAGCAGCTAAAAATTCTTTTGCCTTATGATGGGGAATTGCTCCAGTAAACGTTACATTATCAAGAGTTATATGTTGTTTTTGCAATTCTATTTCTAAGTATTTTTTTAATACGCCATCACCAATAAGCATAAAGTGTGCGTGGGGTTCCTGTTTTATTACTTCAGGGATCACTTGCGCTAAGAGTTCGATGCCATGCCAGTAAGAAAAAGTGCCAATAAAGCCAAAAACGAATTTATCTTCAAGACCATATTGTTTGTGGAGTGCCGTTCTTTGTCGAACAAGATTTTCTGGGTTAAATTGTTCAGTATCAACACCATTTGGATTAACGAGAATTTTATGCGCATTAATATTTCTTAGTATAAGTTCATCTTTAAGTGCTTGAGAAACAACAACAATGTAATCGGCAGAATGTAAGTTTATATATTCAATAATCTTTGCCAAACCCATTAAATGCAGCCATTGTTTTTCTGCCCAAATGCGAAAGACCCAGACTTCAGAGCCGTTGTATTCTAAAATTAAAGGAATTTTTTTTAATCTGCTGAGTAAAACACCGGTAAAATTAAGTAGACTGTATCGTTGATAAATGGCATTAATTTTTTCGCATTTAAATAATTTTTTTATTTGTAGAGCAAAAAAGAAGGTTGAAAAAAAACAATCAAGATGCCATCGTAAATAGCCCAATTTCCAACGCATAAAACAAAAAATAGGCCATACTCGTAATGGTATAAAAGTAATATTCGGGGTCGTTTTTAAGATTGATTTCATTGCGGAAGATGCACACATGATCTTGCTTCCTGTATGCAAGAATCCATTAATTACACCAAGAGTATGAGTAATTGAGCCTCCAGTTTTGATTTCTTGTGAGCAAATATCGGTTCTTAAATAAAGAATTGTACCAAATGAAGTTTTTGTATCTAATGTTCTTGAGCAAAAAATTTGAATAAAATTTTTTGTTTTTTGGGTAATTAAATTGGTAAGCCATTTTTTTTCATCAGAGGTAATAATAGTGCTCATTAATAAAGCAAAAGGCCAACTTGTCAACAGTATAAATGAATAATACCAAGGAGCTGTATGGATGAATAATAGATTAAAAGTTATTATATACATAATAAAGAGAATGCATAAAGTAGCGATTTTTTTTGAATCGATAATTGTATGAGTGTATATTTTTGAGCACGTATAATAACTAATTATTGCATAAAAAAGAAATGCTAAAGCATTTCCTGCTAAAATGCCAGGAAGGTTGTAACTACATAAAAAAAATAGTGTGCTCGTTTGTACGCAAAGCGCGATTAATGAGAGAATTGGTACATAAAAAGTTTTTAATGCTAATCCAAATCCAGTTTGTACTATGCGTGCAATTTCAAGAATTATAAGAGGAAGAAAAAAAAGAGGGAGATAATTTATTAAGAAAAAATATTTATAAGGAAATGCGATGGCAATAGCGCAACGAGCAACAAAAATTGCTAGAAGACAGCAACTTGTTAGCATAATGCAGAAATAAGTAATTAGTTTTGAGATTAAAAAGTTACCATTTTCTTCTTTTTGTGCATTATAAAAAATAACCGGCGAAGCATCAATCATGGCTATTGAAACAATTTGAAAGATTCCACCAAATTTCCATAACAATGCATAAATGCCTAAAGCTTCATATCCTAAAAAATTTTGTATGCATAATCGATCTACTGAAGAAAATCCTGTATAAATAACACTATATGCCAAGAGTGGAATGCTATAGATAAGTTGTTCTTTAAAAATAGTTTTAGAGAATTTACAATTTTTTAAAAAAAGATGAAAAAAGATTGGCATAAAAATAAAAAATGACACTAAATTGGCATAAAAAAATGATTTAATGCCAAAATTATATATAACACCTATCAAAGTACCAATAATTGCTAAGAAATTTTGACCACAAAATAATGCCAAATAAAGCCATAATTTCTCGGTAACCCTCAAAAATGAAAGCACCATTGAAAATAGGCCAAAAAATGAAACACTAAAAATGGTGATAATAATATAATCCGAGGAAAGTGAAAAAATATTAAAATAGAGCGATCCAAATATTAAACATGGTGCCAGTAGTGCATTTACAAGAACAAATAAGAAAGCATTTCCCATTGCCTGCTGTTGCTTTAACGGATCATCTTTATAGAGTAAAAAAAATCGAGTCATTGAAATTGCAGCACAAGAGACAAGTAATAAAGTCCCTTGAGAAAAAAATAATTGATAAAATTCCCAAATGCCAATTTCAGTGAGCGTAAGCCGTGATAAGAAATACGGGAAAAATAAAAAACTTACTATGCGTATGAATATTCCGCTTATGCTATAAATAAAGCTGTTATATGCACCACGTTTTACATAACTTAAGAGCATGCTGTTCCTTTATTTTTTGTTGCTAAAATAATCTTATCAACGTGGTGTTGCCAATCATGTTGTTCTGTAGCTTTTTTACGAGCACATTCACCCATTTTTAATTGATCCTGTTCTTGGAAATCAATCAACAAGCATGCTGCTTTGATGAAAGCGTTTTTATCGGTGGCGGGGATTGCAAAACCTACTTGATTAGTAATGTGGGCAGTATTCTCATCTAAGTTTTGTAAATTAAATGCCGGATAAATTAACTCACTAACTTGATCAAGATTGGAAGCGATAATAGGTTTCCCCATGCTCAGGTATTCAAAAATTTTTGTTGGTGATCCAAAAAATGGTGAACCATCGGGATTTGGTTGGGTTGGACATAAAAATGCATCACAGGCAGCCAAATATTCACGAGACTTGTGTTGAGGAATCAAACCTGTGCACGTAACATGGCCAGATTGTATGAATTCTCGCATGGCTGTATGAAAATAAGTAAATAACGGTCCATCGCCTATTAGGAGAAAGTGAACATTTTTCTTTTGTGCTAGAATTTCAGGAATGATTGCTGCAAGCATTTCAATGCCATGCCACGCTGAAAATGTGCCAATGAAACCAAAAACAAAGGTATCTTGCATGTGTAATGTTTCACGAAGAGAGGTTCTCTCTTTTGTTAAGAGCGCAGGATTAAAGAGTTGTGTGTTAACGCCATTGGGATTTACTAATATTTTTGATGCATTATAGCCGCGAGCAATAAGCTCATCTTTAAGTGGCTTTGAAACAACCACAATGAGATGGGCATAGTTTAAATTTATATGCTCAAAAAATTTAATGAGGGCTCTTAATGAAAGCCAATGCTTTTTTGTCCAAAACTTGTCAACCCAGATTTCCGAACCATTATATTCAAGAATACAATTTACTTTTTTGATACGACTTACTAAAACGCCCGTACAATTTAACAATGAATACCGTTGATAGATAAAATCTATTTTTTCTTGGCGTAGGTAGCGGATCGTTTGTAGGGTAAAGAAAAAAGATGATAGCAAGCAATTAATTTTCCAACGCAAAAAATGAACAAGGCTAGGATTTGCAAGAGTATATAATGCCGTTAATGGTAATTTTTGTAATGAATCATGCATAAGGGAAGATGCACACAGCACTGAATAACCCAGCGATAAAAAGCCTTCAATGACTCCCAAGGTGTGTGCAACAGAACCGCCGGCAATAAGGGGTTTATCGCAAATATCAGTGCGCAGGTAGAGTATTTTTTTTTGCATCATATGAGTTCATTGGCAATAAGATTTTGTAATGTCCACAATTGCACCGAATATTCAAATTCAGGTTTTTGATGGTGTTCAAACATCGTGGTGACGGTGTTAACATCCAAGAATTCATGCCACATTTTGTTTTTGCTGTGCAACATATCTTGGAAATAGGGTTTGAAATACGCACCCTCTTTGAACCATCGTTTGGTTGGCGCAGCAAAGCCCATTTTTTTGCGATAAATTGTATCATAGGGCAAAATGCCTTCGCATGCTTTTTTGAGAATATATTTGGTTATGCCATTTTTATATTTTAATGATGCAGGAATTTGTAGTGCGAATTCAACTAAGCGATGATCAAGAAAGGGTACTCGTGCTTCAACGGATGTTGCCATGGTCATTTTATCAACACGCATGAGCAGCAATTCTGGTAAGCGATGTTTGAGTTCAAGATAGATCATCGATGTTAAAAAATCAGCATCTTTATTGTGTCGTTTTAGTTGATTTAAATGATATTCAACAACGGCATAACTATTAAAAATTTGATTAAATTCTGGATATATTTTTTCCACCATTTCATCGTGCATTGGTACTAATTGAGCAGGTTGTATGATATTTTTTTTCCAGGTTTCAGAAAATGCTGTTGCGCCGCTCCAGAAAAAGCTTTTTCCATCTGCCCAATTTTTGATCATATCAAGGCGATTTTGTTTTTGTGGAAATAACGTTGAAAGGAGTTGATAAGCAGTTTGTTTGGCAAAAGCGGGAATGAATTTTTGTGAAGGCTTCCAATAGCGATTGTAATAATCAAGATAGGTTGCATAACTGGAGTAACCACAGAATAATTCATCTGAACCTTCGCCAACTTGCACCACAACAACGCCGGCATCTCTGAGTAATTTCGAAACATAATACAACGGAATGCACACACAATCTGCTAATGGTTCATCTTGGTGATACACCATTTTTTCAAAAAATTGAAAAGCATCTTTTTCTGAAATCACCAGTTCATGATGTTCAGTGTTAAATTGGCGAGCAATTTTGCGTGCCCATTGCACTTCACTATATTCAGGGCCGTCATCAAATGAGACATTAAATGTTTTAACTTGTGGGGTGAATTCTGACATGAGCGCAACATTTAAACTTGAATCGATGCCACCTGAAAGAAAAACGCCGTAAGGAACATCTGACATCATTTGTTGTTTCACTGAATCACGAAGCATTGTGCGTAGAGTATCAACGCAAAATTGTTCATTGTTTACTAATTTTTTGTCATACATAATTTCTGGTTGCAGCGGCGTATACCATTCATGGAAAGTATACTGTTTTTGTGCATCAATCTTGAGATAATGGGATGCAGGTAATTTATAAATGCCTTTATAGAGTGTCATTGGTGCTGGTGTAATCATGTAAGTTAGATAATGATACAGTGCTTGTGGATTAAGTTCTTTAGTGATCCAAGGTAATGGCCAGAGTGCTTTAATTTCTGAGGCAAAACTCAATATTTCGCCTTCTACTGAAAAATAAAGAGGCTTTATACCAAGGCGATCACGCACTAAATAAAATTCATGGGTGCGTTTATCAAAAATGATTATTGAAAACATGCCATTTAATTTTTGTAATGTTTTTTCAATGCCCCATTCTTTATAGGCATGCACAATAGTTTCAGTATCAGAATTGGATGAATAACGATAGCCTAACGCTTCGAGTTCTTTGCGTAGTTCTGGATGATTATAAATTTCACCATTGCACATAACCACAACTGATTGTTCTTTATCCATCATTGGTTGAAATCCAGCTTCAGAAAGATCAAGGATGCTCAAGCGGCGATGAAAAAAGCCAACGCCATGTTCATTGTCAGTCCAAATACGATAACCATCTGGCCCACGATGAGCAACTTGTTGTTGCATGCGCTCCAAGAGTGATTGATCAGGAGTAAAAGAACGTTTTGAAAGGTTGATATAGCCACCAAGTCCACACATAGTTCACCTTTTTTTTAAATGTTATTGGTATGGTGTAATGATTGCATTGTTTTCTACCATAACAAGAAGGTTATACCATGTAATTTTAAAAAGATGAAATGTTGTATTTTTTATGGGTAATGTAAATATGGTGTTGAGAAATATTAATTATACATGTTAGAAAAAAACAAGAGTGAAAATATCAAAAAAGAAGGTGAATAAGAGCCATGGGATACAAAAGAGTAGTGAAAAAAATATTTGTATTAATACCTTTTTTAGTGCTGTTTTTTGTAAACGCACATGCACATCATATTGCTCTGATTTCTATTCCTAAATGCGGTACACATTTGCTAAAAAAACTTTTATTAAAAATGATTGATTCAGAGGCCTATATTGAACCCCAAAAGGTATTTTTATATGATGAAACGAGTATTCAAGATTTTTTTTCGAAATCTGCATTATTGAGTTCTCATGCATTACATACTGAAGAAAATGTCGAAAAAATAGCTAATTTAGCTATTAAGAAAATATTTATTTATCGAGATCCTCGAGATCAAATTATTTCAGCTGCTTTTTGGATGAAAAAAAATCGTAATATATGGCGTTTATTTGAAAAAGCTCCCATGAGTAGGATTATTGATGAACTTATATATGGTGGTGGATCGATTTGGTCATATATATTTTCATGTCGAATCCCTTGGCAAGATTTATATGGAATAGCTTCATTTTATAATTATTATTTACCATGGCGATTTGAGCTGAATGTTTATACAACTACTTTTGAAAAGTTAGTGGGTCCACAAGGTGGCGGTAGTCAAGAATTGCAATATCAAGAAATTTTTGCGATTGCTAATTTTCTTGGTATATCCATAACTTTTGAAGAAGTTCAGGCTTTAGCAGCAGAGTTATTTGGGGGGACTCAAACATTTCGTGAAGGCAAGATTGGTTCATGGAAAAAATATTTTTCCCAAACCCATAAAGAAGCATTTAAGAATGTTGCTGGTCAGCTTCTCATTGATTTGGGATATGAAAGAGACATAAATTGGTAATATTGCCAAAATAAATTTATCGCAATTTAAATTTTCTAAAGGCAACAAATGACATGAGCAATAATGAAAAGCCATTTCTAAAGCGACTAATTTGTGTGCTGCCATAGGTGCGATTTTTATAATGCACGGGAACATCAATGATTTTTAGATTTTGTTTTGCAGCACCAAATAACAAATCAAAATCGCCAAAAGGATCAAAGTTGCCAAAAAATGCACGATTATGCCAAATATTTTCATACTCTTTTTTGAACAATACTTTTGTGCCGCATAAAGTATCTTTTATTGGTTGCCCCAGAAGCCATGAAAATCCAAGGCCAAAACAGTAATTTGCAAAAAGATTAAGTGGTCGCATTGCTTCAGATTCCATGCCATAGACTAAGCGTGAACCATTGATAAATTCACCTTTATTTTCAATAAGTGCTTTATAAAATTTTGGTAGCTCTTCTGGCGGTGCCGTTAAATCGGCATCTTGTATCATGAGAATATCGCCATGCGCTTGTGCAAAACCTAAATGCACGGCATTTCCTTTACCTTTTCCGTCTTGCACAAAATAACGAATATTTTTTTCAGGATATACTTGTTGTACGCGTTTAATTTCTTCCAACGTGTTATCTTTTGAATTGCCTTCAACAAAAATAATCTCCGTGAATTTTCCCATAACGGGACATCGTTGCACGGCAGGTTCAATATTACCGTGTTCATTTTTACAAGGAATAATCACGGAAACAGAATATGATTCATCAGTTGCTAGAGGATATAAAGGGCGTGCAACAAGCCATTGCGTCAAGCACAAGGCATTAATGAAGGGAAGTGAAGCAATATAGGTGTTGATAAACCAAGAGAATAAGGGAATATAGCACGGAATAAGGATATGGCTTTCATGACGAACAACTTCAAAATTGGCTAAATGGAGAAAATTTTTAACATCAATAAGTGATAACCAATTTTTCAGTTGCGTTGAGCGACGTAATTTTAATTTTTGTGTTAACCATAAAATTGGTTCCCAAGCACATGAATAAAAATCAAGAACAATACGTGTGCCAGAATGACAAAATTTGTGCAATGATTCAAAAAGCATTTGCACATCATCAGTTTCCATAATTGCCGATGAAAGCATAATATAATCGAATTTTTGAGCGCTTGAAATATCATTAATCGATGTTGAAAAAAATTGATAGTTGGTGTGAGTTTGTTGTGCTTCGGTGATGCATTGGGCGTCATCATCAATGCCAACGCCTGTTTTTGGATTTAATTTTGAAAGAATAAAGCCATTTTTACAGCTTACCTGCAGAATGGCTTTCTCTTTTGGAATAAAGAAGGCGTATAATTTTGCAATATAATGGTGATAATACCAATTTTTTTTTAGCCAATAATCATACGATTTTTTTTCTTGGGTTAACGATATTTCTATTGTTTTCATGCTACTCACACGGTATAAAAAGATTATTTTTTACTTTTAACAGTAATGCAGTTTTAGCGTGAGAGCAAGATTAAGATTGTTTTTTATTATTAATCTTCTCCATATGAACTCCAAATATAGCCTAAAAAAGATCTTAATACGGTAAGATGTCGTTCTACATAATCTTTGGGATTATTTATGCAATTACGAGATTCTTCTATAAGTTCTTCAGATGTTTTTTCTATGGTGTTAATCATAAGATTTTTGCTTTTTATTATGCACATCGTGCAGCAATTATCATCTTCTTCTTGAAAATTATTTTCTTCTTGAACGTTATTGTAGGTACTTTTACATAGAGGACAATTTACAAATTTATAGTGTTGAAGCTTGGCAAAACAAGCAACATCTAATCCATGTTGACAGGGAAGTATGACAATTGCTTTTGTTTCTAATTTTTCATAACATATGACGCATTTTTCTTTTTGCATGTCTTTGAAGGTTAAATCAGAGAAGTTCTTTTTCGTGTCTTTTGTTTCGACAAGATCAGAACTATCAGTTTTTCCAGCATTGGGCCGTTGCATAAGTTGTTGTTCCATAGTAAAAATTGTACTGCTCGTACAAAACAAAAACAAACTTAGAGAAAAATTGGTATGTTTTATCATAAAAAACCTTTCTTTTTGCGTAATGAAATGAAATTATTTATCATGGAACTTAGCGTATCCATTATTTTCTTTGGGGTATGCTTATTAATGCCATCATTCTTACTTGCAGGAAACTTTAAAATTATGTCAGCACACAAACAAGTTTATAAAAAAATATTAGATAATGGTTTAACTATTTTAGTAAGACCCAATCATATCATTCCTAAGACTTCTCTTCAACTTTGGTATAACGTTGGATCTAAAGATGAGAAAACGGGAGAAAGGGGAATTGCTCATCTCATTGAGCACATGATCTTTAAGGGAACTGATACGTTGTCAGAATCTGACATTAATATGATTACTCACAAGCTTTCAGGATCATGCAATGCTTTTACTTCGTATGATTATACCGGTTATTTGTTTGATTTTCCGAGTCATCATTGGCATGAAGGTCTCACGATTATGGCAGATTGTATGCGTAATTGTACCTTTAAACAAGAATTCTTAAATTCAGAAATGAAGGCAGTTGTTCAAGAGTTAAAAATGTACCGCGATAATTATATATCGTCATTAATTCAACAGATGATTTCATCGATCTTTGGTGATCATCCTTATCATTATCCGGTGATTGGTTTTAAACAAGATTTATGGAATTTGAAACGTGATGCATTAGTATCTTTTTATCAAAAACACTATATTCCCAATAATGCTACATTGGTTGTTGTGGGGGATGTTAACCCTGATGAAGTTTTTGACTTTGCTCAAACAGTCTTTGGACCAATTGAACCAAATTGGGATTATAAAAAAGAAGAATTTTATCATGGTACTGATATAGAAAATACTTCGATTACCTTATATCGTGATGTGAGTAATCCTACGATTGCTTGGGCATTTACTGTTCCTGGCGCTCGCGCCGGCTACGATTATGTATATGATGTGCTTTCGCTTGTGCTTGGCTCGGGAAAAGCATCACGTTTGCATAAAAAATTACAAGATGAGTTGCAATTGGTTACGAGCATTGAAACCTTCATCTATGATTTTTTTGATTATGGTTTATTTTATTGCATGTTTCAGCCTAAAGATCAAAGGGTAATTGAACAAATTAAAACAATTATCTTTGAAGAAATTGAGGCAATTATTGCCAATGGTTTGAGTGAACAAGAATTAATGCGAGCGACCAAGCAAGTTCAGAATGATTATTTATCAGTGTTGGAAAATAATCAAAAACAAGCGTATACGATTGGTGAATCATTCTTGGCAACGGGCAATGATGAATATTTAACGACGTATTTAGAATATCCTTTTGAGCAGATAGAACCGACTATTAAGAAAATTCTTTCAGAATATTTCCGTGATTGTTTGATGCATACGGGTATGTTGTTGCCATTAAAGGAAACAGATAAAGATATATGGCGTTTATCTCAAGATCGTTCAGATCAAGAAGATGCACGGATCTTATCGGGCATCACTCGTGAAGCTGAAGTTGAAGAAGGCAGCCGTGTGCATGATGTTGCTGTTGTGCCGGCGCCAATTTTTCATTTTCCAAAACCATCAAAATTTGTGTTGCCAAATGGTTTGACGGTTGTTTCATATCATAATCCCACCGTTGCAAAGATCGAGGTGCTTTTTGAATTTAAAGCGAAGCATTACAATGATCCTGAGTCATTAGAAGGATTAAGCACATTTTTGAATGCTATGTTGCTTGAGGGAACGAATACTTTGACGGCTGAAGAATTAGCGGATGCTATAGAGACGCGTGGTATGACTTTTGAATCAAGGCCGGGCTTCGCTGCTATGAGTATGTTGAGCGATGATTTTGAACGTGGATTAGCTTTAATGCGCGAAATTTTGACCGAGGCTAATTTTCCTGAACAAGCAATCGAAAAAGTTCGTCATCAAATGAAAATTGAACTTAAAAACTTTTGGGATAATCCAACACAGTTTGTTTCCTATCTTGCGCGCAAAGAAATCTATAAAAATCATCCCTACAGTAAGTTGTCTTTGGGAACAGAAGAAAGTGTTAATACAATTTCACGAGATGATTTAGTGAAGGTTTATCCTCATTATTTTTCACCGCAGGGTGCAGTATTGTCAATCGTTGGCGATTTAACAGGTTATGACTTAGAGGCGATACTAACAAAAATATTTGCGTCTTGGCAGTCTGAACCGGCACAAAAACCAGTATTTCCTGCTTTAGCACCTCTTGTTCCTCATGAAATTTTGTATCCCATGAATCGAGATCAAATTGTTCTGGCATTCTCTGGTCAATCAGTGGCGAGAAATAACCCCCATTTTGATGCTTTGTTAATTTTTGATCAAATTTTTACCGGGGGCAGTTTAGGCTCCATGAGCTCAAGGCTTTTTGAGTTACGGGAACGATCAGGGTTATTTTACACCATAGGCGGGTCTTTATTGAGTAATGCCGATGATCAGCCTGGTATGGTATTCATCAGAACTATAGTCTCTCAGGATCGTCTACAAGAAGCGGAAGCAGCCATAAAAAAGGTAATTAATACTTCAATAACCAGTATCACTGAAGAAGAATTTCAACAAGCTAAAGATGCCTTAGCTCATTCATTAGTTGATAATTTTGAAACGAATAAGAGTATTGCAGCTAGTTTTCTCTTTTTGGAACGCTTTAAACTTCCTCAGGATTATTTTGACACAAGAGCCCAATTATTGGCCGGAATAACCATTCCAATGGTGCAGCAAGCAGTGAGCGCTATTCTTGACACCAATAAAATGGTGACAATAAAAATTGGTCGAGTATAAAAAACTGTTGTTTTAATTGCTTTTTGTGTTGTTTTTTTTATAATTATAAGACACGGTCCTTAGTAATAAGGATCGTGCTTTATTGAAAAACAGTTGATATTTTTTTTGGTTAGAAAGGTAATACTTGTGATTTCGACTTCTGATTTTAGAAAAGGGTCTAAAATATTATTCCGTGGTGCACCCTATGCGGTTGTTGACTTTCAATGGGTCAAGCCAGGAAAAGGTGGGGCCTTTATTCGTACCAAAATGAAAAATATGATGACTGGCCTTGTCCATGAAGAAACGTTTAGATCTGGTGAGAAATTAGAAGAACCTGATTTGGAATATCGCGATATGCAATATCTCTATCAAGAAGGTGATTTATACCACTTTTTAGATCAAGAGAGTTATGAACAGGTTTCATTCAATAAAGATCAATTATCTGATGTTGAAAACTTCTTAAAAGAGCAAGAAGTATATACGGTTCTTAATTTTGACGGTAAACCGATTGCGGTAACTCCCACTCTTTTCATGGAATTAAAAGTTGTTGAAACAATGCCAGGTGTTCGTGGTGACACGGCGCAAGGTGGCGCAACAAAACCTGCAACCTTGGAAACAGGCCTTGTTGTACTAGTTCCTTTGTTTGTTAATGAAGGCGATGTTGTCAAAATTGATACTCGTGATTCTAGTTACATTGAGCGAGTAAAGAAATAAACCATAATTGATTTGTTAGGAGCCTTCCTTGTCTACATATTTAGGGATTGAAAATAAAGAAGAAGAGGGTATGGTGAAAGCTGATTTGTCAGATCGTTTATACACTGACTTATCAAGGCGCGAGAAGCGATCATTAATATTTCATCTTTTATATGCTGCAGAAGCTTTTGATTATCAAAGTTCTTTGGAATCAATCGTTGATAATTTTAATCGGGGTTTTGGGCTTGATATTCCTTTTGAGAGCGATGTTTTTGCTGATGCACAAGCAATTATCGAAAATCGCGATAACTTAGACGAAGAATGTAAGCCTTTGTTGAGTAATTGGCGATTTGAGCGTATTGGTATGTGTACAAAACTTATTTTGCGCTATGCTTTGTGGGAGTTACAATCAACTGATACTAACCCAACGATCATTATTAATGAAGCTGTTGAGTTGGCAAAGTGTTTTGCCGAGAAGGATGCCTATAAATTTGTTAATGGTATTCTTGATGAAGCATTGAAAAAATTTGGTAAAACTATTCCTGAAGAAATTACTCATTAATTGTTGTAAATAAAGCCATATTGATCAATATGGCTTATTTTTTTTACCTATCTATTTAGCATTACTCTCTAGGTAAGTATTGCCTATTTTTATTTGTATTTGTTATTCTGTTTATAGAATTATTATTTTTGTTTTACAAGGGGTAATTTTATGAATTTCAAGCGAATAATAGGTATCAGTTTTTGTTGTGGTTTGGCCATGGTGCTTTATGGGTTGGCAAGGTATCAAATGGATTATGCAGATGAGCCTGTTGTTGGCGATGGTAAAGATGTCATTCATATTCTTGCTAATCAAAAAGATTTATCAACCTTAGCCGATCTTATAAAAAAAGCTGGTTTGCATCCGATTTTAGAAAAAGCTGAATCTGTTACTCTTGTTGCACCTACCAATGACGCGTTTAATCGGTTGCGTGATATGTTGGGTGAAGATGCTTACAATCGAATTATTCATGATAAAAAGCAACTACAAAAACTTTTAAGTCATCATATCATTCCTAATAAAGAATCAACTGATGAAATGAGTACTGAAGACAAAATAAATACGCTTGAAGGTACATCTATTGGAATACATACATCATCTCAAGGAACATTGCGACTTAATGGTCGAGCATCAATCATTCCGCAAAGTTCTAATATTGATGCCAGCAATGCATTTATTCATAGTATTGATGAAGTGATTATGCCTGATACGCTTGAGTGATCAGAGGCATTGTTGTTGCTTGAATTTTTTTTATTATCGAGTGAATGAGTAACTTCAAGTTTTGTTATTTGCTCAGGGCTGATGGTAAGAATTTTTTTTGCGGCGTTTAAAAAAGCGTTTTCACTGCCGGTAACATAGTAGTGAAGATTAGGTAGTATGCTACTGTTGTTGCAAGCATTTAAAATAAACTGCTGCAGTATGAGTTCATTTGCGCTGATAAGATTAAGTGTATTATGGGTTAATCGCCTAATGATATTTTTAATAACGTCATAATGAGTTGATCCTAAAATGAGTGTATCAATTTTTGTATCTAACAAGGGTTGAATATAGCTTAAAACTAAGGTATCAAGTTCTTCACCTTGATGAGTGCCAAATTCAATAGCAGAAGCCAAAAGTGGGCAAGCTTGTTCAAAAACAGCTGCTTCGAGGTTGTGGCTAAGAATACTTTTTTTATGCTCGCCACTATTAATCGTAGCTTGTGTAGCAATAATACCTATTTTATTATTTTTAGTGCGCTGTGCCGCTTCTTGTGACACTAAATCAACGACTCCTACAATATTTTTATTTTTAAATGTTTTTTGCAAATGTTTAAGTGCAAGAGCTGTTGCGGTATGACAAGAAATTATAATAGTTGTTACACCTTGCTCAAGTAAAAAATGTACAATACGCTCACTATATTCTTTTATTTCTGCTAATGATTTGTTGCCATAAGGCATGTTGGCAGTGTCAGCAATATACATGCATTGTGCGATGGGTAGTGAAATAAATTGCTGAAGCACCGTAAGTCCGCCAATGCCGGAATCAAAAAAGCCTATAACACTTGAAGAATCAAGTATAATTTTTTTATTTTTTATCTTCATGATTGTTTCTTCCTTGGAGTGCAAGACAATAGTGTTGAGTAAGATAAAAATCTTCTTCAAGAAGTTCTGCTCGGTGATATTCAATGCAATATTCTGGATTTTTATTGTTAAAAAAAGCAATATTCCCGGGTTTTGTAAAATCAAAAGCGGGTAAACATTTAGGTATTTTGGGTAGCCATTGAGCAATCAAAAAGTGATGAATGGTGTCATGATTTGGTTGCATACTGTTAATGGTCACTGAAATATTGGCAATACGATCATGGGCTGGATAAACACGTTGAAATGTGCCAAGAACCGTTTGAACAAAATCTGAATATGAGAAAAAATGATAAAAGTTATTAATTATGTCCATAGCGGGAAAGTAACTTTCAGGATCAACGGGAGTGCCGAAGGCAAAAAAAGCATTTATTTTGTGGAGAGTGTTTTTTGTTAATAGTTGTGAAGCAAGAATACCTACATTTGAACCGTGACTATGGGCGATTATATTAATTTCATGAGTAGGTGGAAAACTTTGTATCAAATTTGCAAGTCCTTGTGCGGCATATTCTCTACTTTTGTGGTTATTTTTACCAGACCAATAATAGGTCATCACTGATGTTGTTTGTGCGTCAACAGATTTTTTTAGGCTTTCAAAAAAATCTCCACCTTGTGAATGCCAACCATATTCACTCGACCAGGTGCCGGGAACAATGATATAGACAGTTTGTACTGTATAACAAAGTGGAGAAAAAAAGAGAATGAATAAAAGAAAAATGGTATTTTGATGCATCATTTCCAATAATAATTATTTTAAGATAGGTATTTTAAAATAATTATATCGAAAAAAAAATATTTTAAAAAATTCTATTTTTTTTCAAGTTTTTTTAATGTTTCTAGCTCAAAAGTATCAGTGATTCCTTGGCTATTATTGCTATTCTTTTTTTGTCGACTTTCCCATGCAGCTTGTTCTTTTGCGAGCCTTATAAGAAAAGGGGTTTTTTCTTTGTTTGTATGCATTGCTTGAGCATCAACGATAAGAAAAATAATTCCCATGAGAAAAATAGAATGAATTTTCATTGTTTTACCTTTAGTTTTTTATTTTATTTCAACAATTATGATTGTAATAAAAAATGAAACAAATGAAAATAGATGTAGAGAATTAGAAAATAAAAAAAGGAGCAGATTTCTCTGCTCCTTTTAAAATGCTTTATAAAAAAAGTATTTTTTTATGCAAGTTCTGGAAAGAACTGTTTAATTTCAATGACTGCTGTTTCAGGTGCATCAGAACCGTGAGCAACATTAAAATCAAGTGACTTGCCATATAATTTACGAATAGTTCCTTCAGCTGCTTTTAATGGGTCAGTTGCACCCATTACATCACGCCATGCTTTAATAGCATTGTCTTTTTTCAAAACAAGAACTATTGCAGGTCCAGCAATGATGTTATTTACCAAGCCACTAAAGAATGGTTTTTCTTTGTGAATTGAGTAAAAAGTTTCAGCTTGATCTTTTGTTAATTGTACTTTACGCATGCCAATAATTTCAAAACCGTTATCTTCAATAAAGCTAATAACTGCGCCACTGTTTTTTTCAGCAACGGCATGAGGTTTAATAATGGCAAATGTTTTTTCTATCATGATTACCTTTCATTGCCTGATGATTGATCATTTGAACCTTTACGAGCTGCAAGCTTTTCAAGTTCAATTTGAAGCAATGATTTTGGTTTTGATCCTGGTGATTGTTGCTGAGGAGCTTGCTGTTGGTATTGTTCAGATGAACGTTTTTCTTTTTTAGGAGCTCTTTCAGTTGGCTGTGAAGGCATAGCTTCTTTTTTAGCTTTTTTCTCTTTAACGTCTTCGTCATCAGTTAATTTAAGACTTAAGCCAAGCTTGTGCTCTTCTCTGCTCACTTTAATAACTCTGAAAGAATATTTTTGTCCTACGTTCAATATTTCATTAACATTTTCAACGTTTTGTTTTGAAAGTTCAGAAATATGCACGAGGCCTTCAATACCAATTGGCAATTTAATGAATGCGCCAAAGTTAGTAATCTTTGAAACTTCGCCTTCAATGATTTTGCCTACTGGGTATTCTTGTTCAATCATTTCCCAAGGATTTGGTTGAAGTTGTTTGATGCCCAATGAAATTCGTTTATTCGCTTCATCAATTGCTAGAACAACTGCTTCAACATCTTCACCTTTTTTATAAATATCGCTTGGATGAGTAACATGTTCTGTCCATGATAAGTCAGAAATATGTACTAAGCCATCAATACCAGGTATTAGCTGAACAAAAACACCAAAATCAGTGATATTGCTGATGCTGCCTTTGATCTTTTGACCAATCTTAAATTGTTCACCGATTGCTTGCCATGGATTTTTTTGAAGTTGTTTGATACTGAGTGACATTCTTCTATTTTCTTTATCCATAGAAACAATAAGCACTTCAATAACTTCGCCAACTTTGAAATGTTTATGTAAGTCATGAATTCTATCGGTCCATGAAATTTCGGAAATATGAACGAGTCCTTCAACACCTTTTTGAATTTCAATAAAGAGGCCATAGTCGGTGATGCTGGAAATTTTGCCTTTGATTTTTGAACCAATGACGAAATCATCGCTAATATTTGCCCATGGATTGTCGGTTAATTGTTTCATGCCAAGTGAAATTTTTTCATTGTTAGGATCGAATGAAAGTACTTTGACAGAAATTTTGTCACCAATCTTCAACAATTCGCTTGGATGTGAAATACGTCCCCATGTCATATCGGTAATGTGAAGAAGACCATCAACGCCGCCAATATCAATGAATGCGCCATAATTAGTGATATTCTTAACGATACCTTGAATGACTTGATCAACAGTAAGGCCATCAAGTACCTTCTTGCGGGATTCTTGGCGTTGATCATTAAGGAATTTACGGCGTGAAATGATTACATTACCACGTTTTTGGTTAATTTTTATAATGTAGGCAGTAATGGTTTGATTTACATATTGATCAAAATCATTTACGCGTTGTACGTCAACTTGTGATCCTGGAAGGAACGCAGGTACGCCGATATCAACACTAAGTCCACCGCGAACCTTATGGGTAACAATACCTTCAACAGGTTTGTTTTCTTCAAATAGTTTGCTGATTGAATCCCAAGCACGTAATGCTTTAGCTTTTTCATATGAAAGGCTTAAGTTGCCTTCTATATTTTCAATTTCATCAAGGATGACTTCAATTTCACAATTTGGTGTTAATTTCTTAAATTCGTGTTCTGTAAACTCATAATGAGGAATTTGGCCAAAAGATTTGTAGCCAATATCAACCAAGACGCCATCAGAATCAGCTCTTATTACTTTGCCGATAACGATTTTACCAGGTTTGAAGAGATCGACAATGCCTTCATAGAGGGAGGCAAGTTCGTTATGTTGCTCTTGGTTTAACTGAAGCGCTTCATCAAGCGACTCCTGTTTAACATGAGCAAATTGATTACTTCGTATTATTTCTTTTGACATGTAAAAGATACTCCTTGGAGTAGTGTGGTTAAAGGGGTTAAACAATTCAAATATTAATTAGAAATAGGGTATCATTAAATTGCTTAATTGGCAAATTTAACAATAGCTAACTTTGAATTATTTGCACTTTACAAGATTTATTTTTGATTGATTTATAAACACTATAAGAATAATTAATTTCCCCTTTTGTCGCCAGAATTGTCATATCTTTCTAGTAATTTAATAACTTTTGTAATAAAATTTTGAAAATTTGATGGTGGTTCGTCTAATTCTCGAATTATTTTATGGGTGTAATGCAAAGGGCCAGAGGGAATAAATTTTGCATTTCCACAATTAAAATGATCATAGGCAGGACAGAAACAAACTGGCAAGGGGATACCTTTATTGATGATAGCTCCCTTTTTTAGTAAAAATTTTAATCTTGATAGTCTTTTCTTAAAATCTTTATTTCTTTCAATAAGAGATTCGATGATATTATTTGGTAATGATATTTTTTTGCTCAATAAAAAAGATACAGGTTCAGTTGAATCGAGATATTCACAAGCATTTTTCATGAGTTGTTCAGAAGATACAATGTCGGTATATTCTATGTTTGGGCCCCAAAAAGATCTTTTTGCCGAACTTCCTTCTACTATTTTTTTGTATTCTTGATCAAAAAACTTTAAAACGGTTTTATCTTTTTCATTGAGGTATTCATGCATAAGCATAGCATGTACTATCGTGGCTTTTTCATACAATTTTAATGTTTCATCTTTATTGTTTTTAAGATTGTTGGTTGCGATATAGAGTTGTAGTTCTAGTAAATCATGTGCAGGAAATTGTTGAATGGTTTTTGATAGAGAATATATGTCTTGGCATGAAATATGTATTTTAAAAAGTTCTAATGAAAGTTCACTTGGCAATACAACATTTTCTAATTTTTCCATTGATTCGCTGTTTTTATTTTTTGAAAAACTTTTTATACATAATTCTGTTAAGCGAAGAGGTTGTTTTAATTCATTCATCGGATAACAATTAAAATTATGGGATATCCCAAAAAGCAAAAGAAAATAAAGATGATTATTTTTTAACATAGTTATACTTTCTTATTTTGAAATAGTTAGTTTTTTTAAAATTTTATTAAGAATAATGATTAATCCTCCATCGCTCATGACATTTGCTGCTGTTCCGAAACTATCCTGCAATAAATATAGTGTGTGGATGATTCCCTCCATAGCAGGATCAAATCCTAAAATAGAACGTAAGAGGGGTAATATTACAATAATACCTCCTCCTGGGACTCCAGAAATGGCAAACATGGCCATGCAAAAATAAAAGATAAACCAAGAAAATGAGAGTAGCGATGGCAAAGATCCTGTGAAAATTAACATAGTCATTAAAGCAAACATGGGCACCGTGATAGCATCGCCCGTAAGATGAAAATTGGCCATAATTGGCACTGAAAGATCAACTAATGCATTATCATTAACATTTTTTTTAGTAACATTTAAGGTAACTGGTATAGAGGCAACACTTGACATAGTGCTAAAGGCAGTGAAGTAACTTGGTAAAGCATTTTTGAGTGCATGAAAACATTTGTTATACGAAAAACCTGAACCAATAAAATAGAGCAAGGTTATATATAAAAATTGTAGCAATAGTATGATAACAAAAATTTTACCATATTGAGTAAAGAGGGCAGCAAATGATCCTTCATAGTGGAGTTGCAGCATAAACCCTACAACATACAGAGGGACACAGGGGATAAATATTTTTACAAGAAATTGCTCTAATAGTCTCTTGCAATAGTTAATTGATTTTTCAACGGTGCTATTGTGTAGGTAAGAAAAAAAACAACCGGTCACGAGCGCTGCGAGCATTGCATTTTGCGCGCAAAAGGGTAACGGTATGCTTAATGAAAAATATGGTTGTAATATTTTTGTGGTAGTTTCAAAATTTTGTATGGGTTCTTGGTGAAGAAACCCTAAAACTCCATTACCAATAAGTGTGGCAAGAAAGCTTGCAAAAAGATTAGAGAGTACGATAGCTAATACTATAATGCTTAACACGAATGGAACGCTTTTTCTTTTGAAAGAAAAAATGGCCGCAACGATAAAAATGAAAACCATAAAAGGAACAAGGGCTGCCAATAATTCTTTGAAAAGCAAACTAAAGGTATAAAAAGCTCGTATGCAAAATAATGGTAGAATATTGCCAAAAATGATAATGCCACATGCAATTAATAATAATTGTACAGGCAAAGAAACTTTACTGTTCATAAAGATCTTTCTTTATTTAAAATATGTATAACAAATCTTATCAGCAACAAAATTATTTGATTAAAGGTAATAATCTTCTCAAGTTGTTGATGAATGAACTTAGTATTAAAAAAATGATTGTGGGGAAAATATATATACTGCCTTAGGCAGTTGTAGTTGTAGTTTTTGATGTTGCTTTAGTTGTTAAAGCAAAGAATGCAGAAAAAATAGAAGTATTGATTACTTCTTGATTGCGAAAAATCGGTAGAGAGAATTGGGCGTTATCTAGTTTAAAGCAACGCATTGCAAACTCCTTATGTTTTGCAAAAAAAATACATTTATTAAAATTATATTGTTTCTACAAAAATAAGTCAATTCTTTTTTGTTATATTTCTAAATGGAAATTATTAAAGATCTGTATCCTGTTGATGTTCTTGTGCTTGTTTTTCCCATAGGCGAGCATAAAGAGCATTATTTTTGAGAAGTTCCCTGTGTGAGCCTTGCTCAACAATGGAACCATGTTCAAGGACAATGATGCTATCGGCATGGGTGACGGTTGAAAGACGATGAGCAATAATGAGCGTTGTTGATCCAGATGATATTTCTTCAAGATTTTTCTGTATTTCTTGTTCGGTTCTTGTATCAAGAGCAGAAGTTGCTTCATCAAAAATATAAATTACGGGGTGATGAAGGAGGACCCGTGCAATTGCTACACGTTGTTTTTCACCGCCTGATAATTTTAATCCACGTTCGCCAACCATGGTATTGAGGCCATCAGGTAATTTTTTAATAAAATTTTCTAAATGAGACAAACGAACTGCTTTTTCAACTTCTTCTTTTGTGGCAGATGGTTTGCCATAGGCAATGTTATAATATAATGAATTATTGAAAAGTACCGTATCTTGAGGAACGATACCCATAATTTTTTGGAGAGCTTCTTGTTTGATTGCACGAATATCATAATCATTAATGAGAATGCTTCCTTGGGTAATATCGTAAAATCTGAATAATAAGCGCGCAATGGTTGATTTTCCTGAACCAGTTGGTCCAACAATGGCAACGGTGTGTCCAGCGGGGACAACAAATGAGACATCTTTTAGGATAGGTCTTCTGGAATCATACCCAAAAAATACATGATTAAAGGTGATGGTGGCAGTGTCAATTTTTGGATTTAATGCGTTGGGTGCATCAGTGATTTCTGGTTTTAATTGTAATAAATTAAAAACCGCTTCCATATCAGTCAAGCCTTTACGAATTTTTCGCAATACGTAACCAAACCAACTTAAAGGGGTTACAAATTGAAGAAGGTAGCCATTTACTAAAATAAAATCACTCACATTCATAGTGCCTTTAATGACATTGTTCCCAGTCATCCAGGTTAATGTTATTAACCCTATTCCTAGAACCACTCCTTGGCCTAGATGCACTAATTCTGTGGTAACGTGATATGCCGTTGTTGTATCTTCGCGTTCTTTAAGAATGCGATTTGTTTGATCATATTCAAATCGTTGATTGCAAAAATATTTGACTGTTTCAAAGTTGAGTAAACTATCAACAACGCGAGCTCCGGCATTGAGATTCTTCTCATTAGAAATTCTTTGTGCATTTGTTGACCATTCCATGCTAATGGAACTGAAAATTATATAACTGACTAAAATTGAAAAAAGAGTTAGGCCATACATTGCACCATATAAATACCATAAAATGGTGACTGCTACCAAAATTTCAGTAACAGTAGGAATGATTGAAAGAAAAATACCTGAAAAAATATCAGGAAATCCATCTTGAGCTTTTTCAATGGCACTCGTAATTGCGCCAGTTTTTCGCTCTAGATGAAATCGTAATGATAATACATGAAAATGATTAAATAATTTTAAACTGAGCAATCTAATGCCATGTTCCATAACCCGAAACATTACTAATTCTCTCATTTGCACCGTTATCTGACTAAGCATCCATAAAACACCGTATGCTAAAAGAAAAAATTGGGTGACATACATTGAGTCTTTTGGTGTTTCAAAAAGAGAAATTAATTTTTTTAAAACCAAAGGAATGCTTAAATTAAGTGCTATGCTTATAAAAATAAACAGAATAGAAATACCAATGCGCATGCGTAGGCGCCAATCTGAAATCCACAAATAAGGCAGCAATTGAAAAATAACTTTGTAGGGGCTCACTTTTTTTTTGTGATGAGCAGCTGAAGGCGCGGCGATATCCTTCTCATCTATTTTTTTCATGGCTCATCCTATTTTTAGTAAGTTAGTATATCATTATTTTTGCTTTTTTGATGAATAAATTTCAAGAGTTTTGTTTTCAAGCGCGATTGTAACGCATAAAGTTGCAAAGGTGATCTCTTTATACGCGACCGTATCAGAAAAAGCAGTAATTATTATTTCTTTGGTTGGAGAAGTAGTTTTTGTGTGTAGGCGGTTTATGAGAGTTTTATTTTTTTCAAGTGCGCGTCTCATAAAGCCGTAAGAGCGTAATAATTTTTTATCAGCCGTTCCCTGCCAATTTGGCATATAAAAATTTTTAATGGTGCACAGTTGGCAGATTTTTTCCACACATTCAAAGGTCATTATACTTGGTTGCAAAATAATTAAATTGCGCATGTTTGTGGTGCCAAAATGTTGATTGAGCGTTGGTAGTAACGTGAATTCTATCCAAGATGGGGTCGAGATTTTTCTGCCAAGAACTCCTGGATCAATAAGGGTTATTGTTTTGTCTTTTTTTATCACGGTGATGATGCCGCCATTGCATGGTATTTCAAGATAAGGTTGCTGGGTAAAATTGGGTTGATGTTTTAAAAATACGCTGATTAGTAATAACAAAATAAATAAAGCAGCGCTGTTTAAAAGTGTTGCCGCAATTCTCTTATAATAAAGAATTCCTAAAGCGCTGATTGGTATTATCATGAGCAATAAAGATGAAGGCTTAGCAAAGCTGATAAGCCATGAAGGACTTCCGAAGTTGATGAGCCAAAGCCATAATGCCGTTATTTTTTCAAGTACATAAATGAACCATGTATTGGGAATATACAATAGTTCTAAAAAAAAGATGTTTGCAGAAATAAAGAGAAATGCCATTAAGAATGGCAAAAAAACTAGATTGCCAATTGGTGAAGCTAGAGAAAGAGGTAATCCCCAAGCAATGAGTATTGGCATAGAAATGAGCGTTAAAAAGAGTTGTATTTGAACAAAGTTCAACAACCAATGTAAGATTGATTGAGTAGTAATTTTCAAGATGGCTTACGAGTGAAATAATTTTTTTGAAACTTTAAATGGTATAAGTAGAGTATAGCAGTATTGTTTCTTTTTGTCTAAAACACTAAAGATTATTTTCTTTTTTCTTTCTTTTTAAGCGAGAGCGTATAGGCTGTGGTAAGGCGGTAAAGAGCGCTTTGGTTTGTTCTGACGCATTAATATATTGTTCAATTTTTAATTCTCTATTGTTTTCTGTAATGCAGACGCAGCCATGAAGAAATGCAATGTGTTGTGCAGAAAGGTTGTGTAGGCTTTTTTTTAGATTTTCATTAATAATAGTATGTTCTATGAAGCCTTGTTTATGGCGGGCTGCTAATACTTTGCTGTCCAGGGAAAATGTGACTGGAAATGAACAACCAGGTAAGATTTTTATAAGTTTTCCAGATTGAGAGTTAAGTATTATAATTTTATTTTTTCGTGTTGATTCTAGGGTTAACATTGAGCCATCGGGTGATATAAGCAAATGATCAATAGAGCACTTTTTTATGGGTATGATTTTATAGAGCTTTCGTTTTTTTATGTTCCAAAAACAAAGTTCATGAAGCATTTTTTTCGTTTTATTACTTTTTCTTTTTGAAAGGGAATAGAGTCTTTTTTTATCAGGAGATAAACATAAACTGGTAATCTCTCGCCGTTTAGTATGTTCTGAAGTAAAGAAATATTTTTTTACTTTGTCTTTAGTAACATTATATGTATGTATTCCTTTTCCTTGAAGAGCGAGATAAAATATTTTATTGTCTTGATCATAGGCAAATGCATGCAATTTAGTAGTGAATAATGGCATTTGTCCGTGTATAAAGGTGATTTGCTTTTTTTCATCATCATGGAGTGAATACATTTTTATATCGTTTGTCCCTATTAAAAAAAGTAAATTTTCTGAAGGTGCGTATCTGATGGATGATGTGGAAGAATGTTTTGTTTGTGTTGATCCTAAGAGAGCACTTGTCTCTAAATCGTATGCGTGTAATGATTGATTTGCAAAAAGACAAAATAATCTTTTTGTTGTTGGGCACATCCAAGAGCTATATAAATAATGATGCGTGCCAACGGGTATATCTCTTATAGCTTTATCATGCCAAAATTTGATTGTGGAGCTGTTTGTAGGTGATTTAAATAATAAGTTATCTTGACCTGACCAATAATACCAATAATGATCGTTTTTTTCTTCCATTCTATGAAGAGTGCATTTTTGATCGAGTGTTTTCAGGAAAGATTCTATTTTAGGCGAATAAGCTATAAGTTTATTACCCAAATAGACTGAGAGATGTTGTGTATTGCAAGTATCAAGTAATGCCAATGCAGATATGATTTTATTTTTTTGTACAAGCCGTATTGTTTTTTCTGCTATATGTTCTAAACATGTTTCAAAAAGTAAGGGGAATGCAAGAAAATCGGCTGTTTGTAATAATTCGGAAAACGTGTATGTAGATCGTTTGCTTTCTTTAAAAAATTCTTTTAGCTGACATTTTTGATGATCTTCGTTTTGTTCATTTTTTGTTATGGCTAATAATAAAGCTATTTTTTCAGCTGTTTTGAATTGTTTTTTTGAAATGTGTGATGTCGATAGACTGAGAGCAGAATCTTGATCAAAGCTATATTGATTATGTAAAGTGCCTATATATTGAAGTTGCGGGAGATTCCATTGTGATGAATATATAATTTCTTCCTGATCATTTTCGAGATTTACCGTAATTGGCAAAATATTGTTTGCATCGCTAGAATCATCATGAATAAAATTTAATGTTTTTTGAACTGATTCCATTGCATGAGAAGATCGTGTTAATAAAAATAAGAAGAAGGCATAAAAAAGATGTCTTTTTGTTCGAATCATTTTAATGTTGCCTATTTTTACCTATTAAATATGATCGTATCGATGCGGGCAATTCATCAAATAATGTACGAGTTTTTTCCGATATATTAATACATTTTTTAAATATATCACCATTTTTGTTTTCTAATATGCGAGCACAAGCATACACTAATGCAAGGTGAGGTGCTGGAAAATTATGTAAATGCTTTTTAAGACTTTCATCAGTTAGAACATGTTCTATAACGCCCTTTGCGCATCGTGTAGCTAAGGTTTTGCCATCTTGAGAAAAGGCAACAGGGTAAAAGCCTTGTTTAAATATTTTTATCATATGGCCAGATTGAGCATCAAATAAAGTAACCGGTTTTTTTTGGTCACATGCTAAAGAGAGCAATGTTCCATCAGGTGATAGAAGTAATTGATACGTATGGTTAGGTTGATAATTTTTTAAAGAAATTACTTTGGTTGGTGTACCTTTTTCTATATTCCAAAAACGAAGTACTCCAACAGTGCATGAGTCGTTGTTATTTTTTTTTGAAAGTGAGAAAAGCGTTTTCTTGTCTTTTGATAAGCATAAAGCCGTAAAATTGATGCTTTTGCATGAAAAGAATTGTTTTAAAGCACCATTTTCAATAGTGTATTGAAGAATTCCATTGTCTTTAAGCGCGAGATAAAAGATGAGATTATCTTCATCAAAGGCAAAACCATTGATCTCGTTAGTTGTTGTTAATGCATAGTGGTTTGAATGGATTAGTTTGCCTTCGTTAAGATGATAACTGTAGATCACCTTGTTCTGTATAAAACATAAAATATTTTTTGATGGAGAATAGGAGAGTGATTTTGTTCCCGGTGTTGCATTTTTGCCAGCCAAAAACGTTCCAGTTTTTAGGTCATAAAGTTGAATGGCGCCCTCAAATAAACAAAATAATTTATTTGACATAGGGCAAATATAAGACGCTTTCAGTGGAGTCCTGCTTACGGTGGAAATGGTATGCATGGTATGATCATGCCAAAAACTTATGTTTTCATGATCGAGTGATCTCAATACTAAAGAATTTGATCTATAGGGAAGAAGAAAAGAGTTTTCTCTTGGATGAAGTACCTGTTCCTGGGTTAAAGCAATAAGTAGACGACGGATTTCTGGGGAGCAATGTAATATTTGATTTCCAAGGTATGTTAAAACATGATGATTGTCTATGTTTTCAAGTAATAAAAGTGCTTTTTGAAGCTTATTTTTTTTTATAAGATTTTTTATAGTTTGGGTTATTCTTTCTAAGCACAATTCAAAAAGCAATGGACAATCAAGAAAATCGCTGCTCTTTAAAAGATCTACAAAAATATTTATTTGTTTATTTGTTTTTTGAAGACATTCTTTTAATTGATTCTTTTGTTCTTCGCTTTGTTTTTCTTTATTTTCTTGTTCTAAACTTGCCAAGAGCATTGTTACTTTTTCAATTGTTTTTAACTGTTTTTTTGAAATGTGTGATTCTTGCAGACTCAAAGGAGCGTCAGGTTCAAACTCATATTGACTGCGCAGGTTGCCGACATAACCAAGTTGTGAGAGATTCCATTGCGATGAATAGACAATTTCCTGACGATTATTTTCGAGATTTATGGTAATGGGAATGGCTGTATCATCATGCACCAGAGCAGGCATTTTTCGATTGGATTTTTTTGTTAATTCCATTGCATGAGAATTTTGTAGTGCTAAAAATAAGAAGAGGGTAGAAAAAAGATACATTTTTGTTGTAATCATATTAATGTTTTTCATTTTTATTATTTGTAGCTACCTTCTTGTCGGAATTGGTTTATTTTTGTTATACCAGATTTGATTTCCTCTGGTAATTCATCAAAGAGCCTTTGGCTTTTTTCTGATAATTCAATTGGTTGATTGTTGAGTGCTCTTTGTGCGCAATAATCAAGTACGGCAATATGTTCTGTCGGAAGTCTGTGTAGTTTTTTATAGAGTTCTTCGTTGTAGAGATTGTTTAATATAACGCCGCCGAATCCTTTTGCCGCTAATGTTTTTCCATCTGGTGCAAAATCAATATAATATTGCGAGTTATTCAAAAAAATTTTTATACAATAGCCATCTTGCGTATCAATCAATTGTATGGGGCTAGGATTTGCAAAAGATACTGCCAACATGGTGCCATCAGGCGATAATCTTAAATGCCTTATTGGAGGGGGCATTCCATGGTATTGAATAGCTGGGTTGCATTCTATTGTTTTAAAAATTGTTTTTTTATCGATATTCCAAAAAGATATTTGTGCCTGTTCATTGCCGGAAAATAATGTTTTTCTGTCTTTTGAAAGGCAAAGTGATGTAGTCGCAAAGTTACTAAGAAATGTTTTTGATAGGCGAGGTTTATCAATTTCTAATATATCAATGCTTCCTACACAGCCTAAAAAGAGACAATTTTTTTTTGGATCGGCCGCTACTGCTCGTATATTTTTAGTATGAGTATATTCTTCCAAGATAGCAGTTAATTCTTCAGAATTTTCAGTGGTTTCATTTGGAAGATTCCATATTGAAATTTTATTTTCACCAAATATACATAAGGCTTTTTTTTCAGGTATATGCAATAAATGAGGAATTACTCTTGTTGTTTTAATGATATTCTTATGACATGGGAATTTTTCATTACAATCAAAGGTCCAAAGTAAACTATAAGGATACTGACAATAATGTATTTTGTTTTCATCGGAGAAAATTATTGATACTATTGATGTCTGAGAAGGTGTTATTTGGTATGAATCTGTATCATTAAGTAGAAGTTTTACTAGTCCTGTATTTTGAATGCAGGCTAATGATTTTCCTTCTGGAGAATAACATAATGATATTGTTTCGCCTCTAAGTTCAATTTTTTTAAATGTGTCAGAAATGCAAGCAAGTAGTTGCTTTAAATGACGAGAATTATTTAAAAAATGATTGCCAATGGCCATTGAAAGCTCAGGAACTGTTATGCTTTCTAATAATGCTACAGCTTGGTCACTTTTATCATCTAATGATAATGATTTTGCGCGTTGATAAAGTTGATGTGCGCATGCATCAAGCAAGGGTGAGCAACTAAGAAAGTTTGCACCATTCATCAGTTCAATAGTTGCATGATCAGATTGTTTGGCATGGGTCAAACATTTTTTAAGCTGGTTTTTTTGTTTTTTTACTTGTTTTTTCGGATCTTCTTGCTCCAAAATTGCAAGAAGCATTGCTGATTTTTCAATGGTTTTTAATTGTTTTTTTGAAATTTGTGATTCTTGTAGATTCAAAGGAGCACCAGGTTCAAATTCATATTGATTATACAAGGTGCCGACATAATCAAGTTGTGAGAGATTCCATTGCGATGAATATACAATTTCTTCGCGATCATTTTCGAGATTTACCGTAATTGGCAAGAAGCCATCGTCTTGTTCTTTTTCTTCCATTGCATGAGATTGTTGAATTACTGAAAATAAGAAGAGAGCAGAAAAAAGATATATTTTTGTTGTAATGATATTAATGTTTTTCATTTTTATTATTTGTAGCTACCTTCTTGTCGAAATTGGTTTATTTTTGTTATACCAGATTTGATTTCCTCTGGTAATTCATCAAAGAGCCTTTGGCTTTTTTCTGATAATTCAATTGATTGATTATTGAGTGCTTTTTGTGCGCAATAATCAAGTACGGCAATGTGCTCTGCCGGAAGTCTGTGTAGTTTTTTATAGAGTTCTTCGTTGTAGAGATTGTTGAATAGAATTGTGTTGCAAAGCCCCTGAGTTGCTAATGTTTTTCCACTTGGTGAAAAATCAATGCAATCTTTTGCGTAGTTCCAAAAAATTTTTATACAATAACCATCTTGGGTATCAAACAATTGTATCGGGCTAGGATTTGCAAAAGATACTGCCAACATGGTGCCATCGGGCGATAATTTTAATTGTGTTATTCGAGGGGGCATTCCATAGTATGGGATGACTTGTTTACAGTCTATTTTATTGAAGGTGATTTGGTCATCAATATTCCAAAAAGATATTTGTGCCCGATTATTGCCAGAAAATAATGTTTTTCTATCTTTTGAAAGGCAAAGAGCAGTAATCACAGAATGACTAAGAAATACTTTTTCAATATGAGGGTCATCAATTTTTAATACATCAATGCTTCCTGCGCAGCCTAAAAATAAACAATTTCTTTTTGGGTCTGCCACCACTGCATTAATGTTTTTAGTATGAGTATATTCTTCCAAGATAGCAGTTAATTCATCAGAATTTTCAGCGGTTTCATTTAGAAGATTCCATATTGAAATTTTATTTTCGCCAAATATGCATACAGCTTTTTTTTCAGGTATATGCAATAAATTATGAGGTATGCGTGATGTTTTTATTGTATTGCCGCTGCAAATAGATTTTTTATCACAATCAATGGTCCGTAAAAGACGATGAGGATATTGACAATAATGTATAACATTCTCATCAGAAAAAATCATTGATAAAGAGCGAGATATTGGCTTTTTTATTAAATCGGTAAGCGTAGTATCTTCTAAAACTGTTATTTGTATACCATTGGTGTTGCAAGTGCATGCTAATGATTCTCCCTTTGGGGGATAACATAATGATATTATTTCGCCTCCAAGTTCAATTTTTTTAGATGTATCAGAAATGCAGACAAGCAATTGTTTTAAATGGCGAGAATGATCTAAAAAATGATTTCCTACGCCTACTGAAAGTTCAGAAACGGTTATATTTTCTAATAATGCAATAGCCTGGTCACTTTTATCTTCTAATGATAATGATTTTGCACGTTGATAAACTTGATGTGCGCATGCATCAAGCAAGAGAGGGCAACTGAAGAAATTTGCATCATTCATAAGTTCAATATACGTTTGCTCAGATTGTTTGGCATCGGTCAAATATTTTTTAAGCTGTTTTTTTTGTTTTTTTGGACCTTCTTGCTCCAGGCTAGCAAGAAGCATTGCTGATTCTTCAATGGTTTGTAACTGTTGTTTTGAAATTTGAGATTCTTGCAAAGTAATGGCAGAGTTTTGATCAAAAGTATATTGATCATGTAAGATGCCAACATAACGAAGTTGTGGAAGACTCCATGGTGATGAGTAGACAACTTCTTGACGATCATTTTCTAGATTTACGGTAATGGGAATGGCAGTATCATCATGCACAAGGTTAGGCATTTTTCGATTGGATTTTTTTGTTAATTCCATTGCATGAGAATTTTGTAGCGCTGAGAATAAGAAGAGAGCAGAAAAAAGATATATTTTTGTTATCATGGATGATGCTTTCATTACAAAGATGTTTTTATTGGCTTTATGCTCTCAGATTTTTATGAAAAGTCAATTTTATATTTGTATGTTTGCAGTTGTTTTAGCAGCTTGTTACGCTATTGAAAATATTTTTTTGCTTATCTTTTGGAGAGTAGCTATGAATAATGTACAAGCATTTTTAGAACACAGTGCTTATAATATGCGTGTTTCAACATTAAAAATGACAACGCAAGCTGGATCAGGTCATCCAACATCTGCATTGTCAGCTGCAGATTTAGTTGCAGCACTTTTTTTTTATGCCATGCATTTTGATCCTCAAAATCCACAGAATCCTAATAATGATCGTTTTATTCTTTCAAAAGGTCATGCATCACCTATTTTATATGCCGTATGGAAAGAATTGGGTGTTTTATCTGAACAAGATTTGATGACGTATCGTCAGTTTGATTCTTGTCTTGAAGGGCATCCGACGCCACATTTTACACGTTCTGAAGCAGCAACCGGTTCATTGGGTCAAGGTCTTTCAATTGGTGTTGGCATGGCTTTGAGTGCGCGCATTGATCAACGCGACTTTTATACGTATGTCATGCTTGGTGATAGTGAAGTTGCTGAAGGTTCAATTTGGGAAGCGGCGGAATTAGCATCATTTTATAAGTTGGATCATCTTATTGCTATTTTGGATTGTAATCGACTTGGGCAAACAACCGAAACGATGGAAGGTCATGATGTAGGCATTTTTGTTGAACGTTTTGCTGCTTTTGGTTGGCATACTTTGGTGGTTAATGGGCATGATATACATGATATAGTTATTGCGTTCGATGAAGCAAAAAAGATGTGCGATAAGCCAATTATTATTATTGCAAAAACGCTCAAAGGGTTTGGTGTTGAAAAGGCTGAAAATAAAAATGGTTTTCATGGTAAAGCATTTAGTAAAGAAGAACTTCCTTTAATTTTGCAAAATATGCAAGAACGGTTTTCTGATGCAGCCAAAAAAACTAATTATGCGTGGGAACCACAATTGCCAATACAAAAAAACAAAAAAAATGATGGAAAAGAAGGCTTAAAATTTAATATTCCGACGTTTGAGTCGGATAAAAAAATTTCAACGCGAAAAGCATATGGTTTAGCATTAGCAGAACTTGGCGCATGTATGGCAGAAGTAGTAAGTCTTGATGCTGAAGTTAAGAATTCGACGTATGCTGAATTCTTTGCCGAAAAATTTCCTGATCGATTTATACAATCATTTATAGCTGAGCAAAATATGATTGGCATGGCTGTAGGATTGGCTGCACGAGGAAAAGTTCCTTTTGCTTCAACATTTGCTGTTTTTTTTACACGAGCATTTGATCAAATTCGTATGGCAGCAATTGGTCGTGCACCATTGCGACTTGTTGGTTCGCATGCAGGTGTTTCAATTGGCCAAGATGGCCCATCGCAGATGGGGTTGGAAGATATTGCTATGATGCGCACTATTCCTCATTCAGTTGTTTTGTATCCTTGCGATGCGGTGAGCACCGTTAAATTAGTTGAGCTTATGGCAAATCGTTCAACGGGAATTTCCTATTTGCGCACAACACGTGCAGAAACGCCACAACTTTATGATGCCAATGAAATATTTGAAATTGGTGGCTGCAAAATTCTTAAACAAAGTGATCATGATGTTGCTTGTATTATAGCAGCGGGTATCACGCTATTTGAAGCGCTCAAAGCGTATGAACAATTACAAAAAGAGGGTATCGCTATTGCTATTATTGATCTGTATTCCATAAAACCATTAGATAGTGAAACACTTTTGAGCGTTGCGCAAAAAGCGGGAAAAAATATCATTACGGTGGAAGATCATTATCGTGAGGGTGGATTAGGCGAGGCGGTTGTGTATGCTCTACACAATCAAGATGTACAAATTAAGTGTTTGGCTGTTGATAAGCTTCCTCGCTCTGGAAAGCCTGAAGAGTTACTTGCTTATGAAGGTATTGATGCTGCTGCAATTATTAAATCAGTTCAGAAGTTTTTAAAGTAATACATTGTTTAAATTGATATTTTATTTTGATTGTCATACATATTGAGTATTAAATAAAAAACTTGTGCGAAGTGGCATATGTTGCCCCTCTACTATAAAGCACTTTTTTGTGTTATATTGAAAGTGTTTTATAGTATATTATGTTCAAAAAAATCAATGATAGAAATTATTTTTTTGAATAAGAGGTTGTATGCATAATCGTTTCTCGTCAATTTTTTCATGGTCTTTTCTGAGTGTTTTTCTAGTAGCGCTTTCTCTTTTTTCTGATGTCTTTTGTATGTCTGGTGAGTTGAGCAAAGAGCGTCAAGAATGGCTTATCAAAACATCTCAACAGGCTCCTGAATATATAAAAATTATGAATCAAGGAGTTGAGGAGTCAGCTCAAATTGTAGCAGAGGCTTTGATTACTAGTCAAAAACCAAAAAAAAAGATAGATGAACTAAATGGTTTTTCTGTTAAAGCTGCCGTGCAAATTGCTTCAACGGTACAGTTAATGTCTCAAGATAATTCTGCAAAATTTGATTTTCGATGGCATCAAAAAAAGAGCGGACCCATAGCTACCATCGCCTTATTGAATGATCCTAAATTGCAAGGAGTTCTTCAAAAAAATTATCCTGGAAAAAAATTAAATGCTTTAAAGAAGAAATATAAAAAAAATGAAAAGGTGCCAGTTTGTGCTCGATGGCAGCCTATGCAATTACCTAAAGATATTTCTGAAAAAGATTTTTGGAATCCTTCACAAGAATTTGGTGAGCAAGAAGATTTTGATTGTTCTTTGCGAAGATTGGGTATCGAAGCATGCACAGAAGATCCAGAAGCCATTAAAAAACAAAATGAAAAGTATGCTAAAAAAGAAGAAAATTTAAAGCCTTTAAAAGAAGCTGCTCTTGTATGGGAGAGACAAGATGATAAAAGTGATGATGGCAAGAAGGTAAAACTTCAAGTAAATGATAAAGATGAGTCTGAGCAAAAAGCATGGCAGCAATTTTCATATAGTTTTATGAGGGTTCTTCATCGTCACAATCAAGCTTTAGTTAACGCAGCTTTTTATGAGCGAAAAGAAGATGTGTCGAATATGCTTCATAGTTTATATCAAGCACAGGCTATAAAAAATGCTTTATTTGCTTTGCCAAACTATCATGAAGCTAAAGATAAGCAATCAAAAATATATTCCAATATAGTGCATCCTGGATTGTCCGAAGATTTATACACCGTGCATAGTTTTTTGGCAGATAAAAAAGAGGCTCAATTAGTTGTTGAGAGGCCATTGTCAAAAAAAGAGTGGATTGTTTTTGGGTGTAAGTTGGGCAAAGCTGTTTTAAATAATCCTTCAACAATAAAAGCATTATTAAAGCAAGATTCTTTGCATGAAGTGTTAGATAGTGAGGTAATGAAACGCTATGTTGCAGGCTCACGGATACATACGTTTTTGGAGAAAAGTGGTAAGTGGGTAGATTTTTTTGACAATCATACTCGTTTAAAAGCTATGATTACCCCATTTGGTAGATATTTTATTAGGCCAACGCTAAAAGGGATTCTTTCTTTTACAAAGCATCGATTAGAAAGTAAAAAAGAAGAAAATAAACACACAATTCCTGTTTTGCAAAATACCTTAGATGCTTATGTGCTGGCTTTAAAGGATGAATATCAAAGAGCAAAAAAGATGATTGGCAATGATTCTGAAAATGTTCTTGTAGATGAATATATGCAATTGCTTTTTAAGCAAGCCCAATTGCATTGTAAACAACATCAAATTATTCCATTCCCAAAAGAAGAAGTAGAAGAATTAAAAAAAAGTGTTACATGGTTTGCTTCTGACGAGTTATTAAAAATGTTATCAGAAGAAGAAAAAAAGGAGCAAAGAGACTTTCTTGATTGTATTAATTTTTGGTTGCAATTTTATGATGAAAAGATAAAACAATCTGGGTCATTAGGTGTTGTTTCTTTAGACGGTGCCACCAAAGAATATAATAAAAGTAAAAAAGATTTATTGGCTATAAGTTGTCAGATGCCGGTCATTGACAAGCCTATTAAAAAATCTCGTTGGAAGTTGCCTGTACCTGATGATTTATCGGTAGTTAAAGAAGTTGAAAAATTAGAGCAAAAAGCACAAAAGGATCAGGCAGAAGTTAGGCAAAAAAAACAAAAAGCAGTAGGGCAAAAATATTTTTCTTTACAACAATCTAAGGCATATCATACCCCAGAAGATTTTTTGGTTCCTAATAATCATATTGATCAAGAATTACGGGCATTTATTAAAGAACATTCAGATCAATATCGTTCTTTTTTTGATACTCATCATCAATTATTAACTTTATTAAAGATTTCAACAGAAACATTTTTGAATATTTTTATAAAAGCTACATTAAATAAAGAATCTGAAGCAATTAGATTGCATAGAGATAATCTAGGGGATCAACTTGTAGAGCTGTTGCTTGAACAAAGACATATAGAAGAAGAACAAGAAAATTTAGAAAAAAAACGTGCCCATTTTTTTAATAGTTATTTTGCAAAAGGGGCACGACAAGCAAGAAGCTTCTTTAATTATTTCTATTCATTTATAAAAGATCACTATATACAGTGGCGTTTGAAGAAAACTACTGTTACAAAAGATAGCATTAATAATAATTTGAAAGTGCTTAGAGCAGAAATTAAAAAGTTGAAGGGGACTCAAGAGTATATGGCATTTGATCAAATGTACCGTTCAAGAATACATCAGCCATATATTACCGATCCACTTTTAGAGAAAAAAATAAAAACGTTAGTACGAGTTATAGACCCATTGTTTGAATATGCATTATCTCCTGAAAAGCGATCGAAGAAACAATCATTAGATGAATTTATTGCCAAAAGGCAGCATAGAAAGCCTTTTTTAGTTAAATCACTTCCAATATATGATGATGTGGCTCATGTGGCGGTGCCAAGACAAGGAGGAGCTGAATGTGCAATCCATGCTTTATTGAATGGGTTTGCATTATGTGAAAATGATATTAATTTTACTGAAAAACATTTAGGTGAATGTAGATTATTAGTGAAAAAAATTCGGCTTGCTTCAAAGATAAAATTGAAATTGCTAAAGAAAAATAAAAAAGGTTTTTCCAAAGATGGAAAAGTAGTTTTGCCTCTTGATGATGAATTAGCTATTGATCAAATAGTGTATCAAATACGCGATGATGATCCTCGTTTGAAAAAATATACTAGTGATTGGCTTGAGCCAGTGGAAACTACAAGATTGAATCGGTTGCTATTAGAAAGATTGCATTTACAAAAAAATGAAGTTGTTTTTATTACGGATTTATCATGTTATTTAGATGGTGGAAAAACTATAAATCTTCAAGAAGCACGTAAGATTAGAAATATTCAAGCCGCTTTACAAGGTCATGGAAATTATAAATGTTCGATTCAACTTAATAATTTTGTAAGTCATGAACGAACCTGTGGTGATAATGGTCATTATGTAACGCTTTATATCGAAAAAAATGGTTTAGAGATTATCTATAAAATGGCAAATTCATATCCTGAAATTTCATCGGAACAAATTTTTAATAATTTTATGAAGGTTATTCATACGCTTGATTTTCAAAATGTTGTAAAAGAAGAAAACGAAGAAAAAGTAGCGGATTTGTTAAGTCGTTTAGATTTTAAAAAAGTATTTATTGATAAAAGATTAAATCAAAATACAGCTCAAGCAAGTAAAAATGGTATTGAACAAAATAAGCGAAATATATGTTCAAAGAATGATCTTGGAGATGATTCATTGGTTGATTGGATCTTAGAGGGCGTGCGAAATAGTATTCTTTTAACTAAAGGAAAAGCTTTGTGGACGAATTCAGGGTTCAAGGATACAAGAGCAATACTATTAGATACTCTTGATGCACTTGAGTCTGCTCAAAGTAAGGTTGTAAAAGTTTATAAGGACTCATCAGAAGTTCCGCAGATGGTTATCTTAACTAATGAGCAAAAAGAATTTATAGCCGAAGTAAGACGTGCTTTTGCAATGGAAAATTAATTATTCATTTTGTTTTAACAAAAAGTAATTGTGGCTTCTCATCAATATCATTATCATGCCAATTTTTGATTGTATGTAACATGTCAGGTAGACATTTTAAAAACTTGTGAAAAAGAAAATCAATGTGCATTAATCCTTTTCCATCTAATTTAATCTCAATTTGCCGAACTTTTGTGCAATGATCAGGAAAGCAGCGTCCTGAAAAAAAGGTGAGCGGTTTGAGCATTTTATGTTTCTTGCGCCAATAATGAAATCCTTGCGGATCCAATACTTGAATGCTATCAGAACGAGAATAGAATGAATAAATCGTGGTAAATAAATCATCATGGGCATAGCAGGCTGTTTGCTCTTGAATTGGGCATGCCAGTAAAATAAGTTCATCAATGCAAAGTTTGTTATTATAATCTTTAATTTTTGCCATATTAAGAGCAACATTGCCGCCATGACTGTGCGTTATAATTCTGATAGAGGGTTTTTGGTGGTACGTTTCTTCATATTCTTTTATAAGAATTTGTATCGCTTGATACAATTCTCGCGCAGCTTTAATACGTGCTTTAAAATTTAATTTCCCTGACCAGCCAAAAAAATAAAAGGTTTCGAATGAAAATAGGTCTGGTGCATGCGTGTGTAATAATTCAGCAATAGAGCGGAGATGATATTTTTTTTCAAATTTTTTTGCAGGATTAAGGCCTGGCAAACAATAAAAGAAGTTATGAAAAAAGTATTTTGAAAAAAAGGCTCTTGTGCCATGAACCCAAATGGTTATTGAAGGGGGTGCTTGAGGAACACTGCATGCGTCATGTGTTTTTTGTCGGTCATTGAGATGGAGATACGAGCACTTTTCAAGATTAAGAGAACGGCAACTAGCCACCACAATAAAAAAAAGAAGAATGAAATAATAGTGATTCCTGTTCATGTCTTTTTCTATTTTTATTTTATACTTATGAATGTATAACAAAAATAGAAAAAATTGAGACGATTGTCGAATGGTTATTTTGGCTTTATTGCTTTTCGCGCAAAAGCTTTTGTTTGTTCATTTCTTTGGGTTGTGCAGTGCTTGCAATCTTTTTTGCAGCGTAGTGGGTGAATATGAGAATAATCATCATACAAGTTAGCTATGTACACTTGAGAATAGCGTTCTGGAGATCCTGTAATGGGTAAATCTTGTTCATTCATGAGTGTCATATAACTCATGGCTCGTATTTTGGTTGTACAAAAAGCTACAAGACATATACACAATGCATTAACTATTATATTCATTTGATTGCCTTTTCTATGCTAACTTTTGCTGTTGATATTCCTGGTGCAATCACAATATTGAGTGCTTCATGCTTAATAAAAAAGCTATAGAATTGTTCATTGGGGATTGTTATATCCAAGGTGTTGGCATACGAGTGTTTGAGCACATCAACAACTTTTACTTTGGATGGTTGCCCGGGTTGTCTAAAGCCACCAACTGCCTGTTTATCAAACCAATAAAATTCGGGTATTTCTATTTTTTGCTCAGAATTAGCGTTAATGAGTAAGCCAAAGCTGCCGGCATTTGCTTGGGTGTTGACATAGCAATTAATGATAACAGGGACGTTCATATTGTTTGTTATGGTAAGAATTGGCGGTAATGCATAGGCATTATTGCAGATAAGTGCTAGCACAGTAATGGTCATTATTTTTTTTATATTCATTTTTTTCCCTTTAATACTTATTTAATAAAGGTTTCTTTTGTAAAAATCATATCTTTCTTGTGTTATAAGTGTAGCACTATCATTTAAATAAAATCAATAATTGAAATAAAAAGCAAATAAAAACAATAAAAATCTGTTGGCGAGAGAAGGTTTATTGAAAAATGCACATAGAATGTTTGATGAATTTGTGGTATACTATTGATGAATAATAAATACATTTAAATATTACTATTTTTGCTTGCGTGTCTTATGAATTATCTTTCTCTTATCTGGCTTTTATTAGCGTTTATTTTTCTTATCTTTGAACTGGGTCACCCTAGTTTGTTTTTGTATCTTTCTTTTTTTTGTGGATCGCTATTAGCATTTTGCGCATCATTTTTATCGTATTCTTTGTTTCACCAATTGATGTTTATGGTGATGGGTACTGCTATTTCTTTGATTATATTGGGTTATTTTTTGCGAAGAACAAAGCAATTAAATCTTAATAATGAACCAAAAACAAATATGTACGCTCTACAAGGAAAGCGTGGGTATGTATTAAAGGAAATTACTCTAATAAGCATGGGTGAGGTAAAAATTGGAGCAGAGCGTTGGTCAGCACGATCGCTCCATCAAGACGTTATTTCTGTAGGAGCATTAGTTGAAGTCGTGCAGGTAAGCGGCTGCCATTGCGTGGTAAAAATAATAAAATAACTCTATTTTGTTGAAAGGTTTGTATGGTTTTAGAACTAAGTATGGCGTTGGTTTTCGCGCTTATTTTTTTAGTTGTTGTATTGTTAAAATCGGTTTATTTAGTTAAACAAGCAGAAACAGTCATTATTGAACGTTTTGGCCGGTATGATCGAACATTAACGGCGGGTATTCATTTGGTTATTCCTTTTATGGAAGCCCCTCGTATGGTGCATTGGACCTATGTGAGTTCAGAAGGTGATGGAAAACGTTATTATCGTTTTACTAAATCAACCAATCGTATTGATTTGCGTGAAGCTGTTTATGATTTTCCCAAGCAAAATGTTATCACCAAGGATAATGTGACTATGGAAATTAATGCTTTGCTGTATTATCAAATTACTGATCCTAAAGCAGCAGTCTATGAAGTGGCAAATCTTTCTGAAGCAATAGAAAAGTTAACACAAACGACTTTGCGCAATGTTATTGGTGCAATGGATCTGGATGCGTCGTTGGTTTCTCGTGATTTAATTAATGAAAAATTACGGCTTATTTTAGATGAAGCAACTGATAAATGGGGCGTAAAAATAAACAGAGTTGAATTGCAAGAAGTTAATCCGCCGCATGATATTCGTATTGCAATGGAAAAACAAATGCGTGCTGAGCGTGATCGAAGAGCAATTATTTTAGAATTTGAAGGTAAAAAACGGGCTGCTATTTTGGATGCAGAAGGCGAGCGTGAAGCAGATATTTTACGAGCTGAAGGACAATCGCAATCAAACATCATAACAGCTCAAGGTGAAGCCGAAGCTCGTTTGAAAATTGCACAGTCTGAAGCAACAGCGATTGCTATGATTCAAGCATCAGTGCCAAATGGTGATCCATTACCTTATATGGTTGCAATGCATTATATTAAAGCGTTGCCTGAAATGACCAAAGGTAAAGATAACAAAATGATCGTTGTTCCTTATGAAGCAACATCATTGGTTGGTAGTCTTGCGACGGTAAAAAAGATTTTTGAGTCAGCGCAATAACTATTTTTTGGTGCAACAGGGACAACAGCCCTTTGTGCATTTTTCTTTTATAGTTGTTTTACAATTGTTGCAGTTACATGAATGATTTTTTTCTTTATTATTTTTAGAGAACATAATCTTTTTCCTTAAGTAAAAAACTAGAGAGGATAGAAGTAATTCTATCCTCTCTTTTCTTATTTATTTCTTTTCCCAGGTGTTGCCTTTGCTCTTCCAGTCACCTTGTTCTTGTTCTTTGTTCAAAGATTCTGGTTTTGCATGTTTGCCAGCTTTACCGTGTTCAACTTTTGAACCATGTTCAGCTTTATTATGACCTGTTTGACCGTGTTTTGTATGCTCTGCTTTGCCATGTTTTGCGTGATCAGCTTGTTGGCCTTGTTTTTTGTTTTCTTTTGACATGATGAAACTCCTTTATATGGGTTTTATTTTTAAGCCTGTTCTTTATTGAGAACCTACTTATCCTACACATGTTTCAGGATACAATAATTTCAAATAGAAAATCAATGATTAATTTTAACACTCCCTGTTTTCAGCTGTTTTTCGTGTGATTATTACTCATTGTCAATAAGGCTTTGTTTGAATTGTTTTTTGGAGCAAAACTTTGTTCCCATAAAGGTTCAATAATGGCCATAAGGCATAAGAGTGTGCTTTTTAAAATCACTTTAAGTATGTTCATATTTTATCTCCCCGATAAAAAAGCTTTTTGTATCTGGTTTAGGCTCATGAAAAAACTTTTTGATGTGGTCATGATGATGGAAAAATTAAAGAATGATGGCAGCTGTAATAAAGGGAAAGGGGATTCTTAAGTTTGCAATAAAAAAAGGAGATTTTGTTGTTTGAATCGCTGAAAAAATTGATGAGTTAAAAATAGTGTAAAGACAATGCATGATTATAGGTAATCTGTGCAACCAGAGATGCATGCGTTTCATAGGGAACTCCTTTAATAAAGATATACTATTCGCTTGATAGTGTAATGACAGGATTACTATGAATGCAAGAATTTGATTATATTTTGATAGAAGTATTTGTTTGCAGTGATTCCCATTCTTGCATACATAAAGCAAGTTGTTCTTGGTGTTTTTTTAACGTTTTTTCAGTTTCAATATAGGCGGGTGTGCCATAGATTAGATGAGTAAAACTTTCTTGCGTTTGGGCAATTTTTTCTTCAGATTGTTCGATTCTGCGCTCTAAAGATCGCATTTTCTTGTTACGCTCAAAGCTCTCTTTGGTGACAGGTTCACTGTTAATAAGGGGAGTTTGGGCATCTTTTTTTGCAATTTTTTCTTGTTGTTCTTTTTTAATGAGGTTTTTATGATACAAATACGTTTCATAATTACCTTCATATTTAAAAGCGCCATGAGGTGTTAATTCAATAATTTGTGTTGCAAGTTGATTAATAAAATCATGATCATGAGATACGAAAAAGACGGTTCCTGGATATTCTTTTAACGCTTTTAATAAGACTTCTTTTGAGGGTATATCAAGATGGTTGGTTGGTTCATCAAGGAGTAAGAAGTTTGCATTTTGTAAAAGAACTTTAATCATACCAACTTTATTTTTTTCTCCGCCACTTAAAACTTTAACTTTTTTATCAACATCATCATTGGAAAAAAGGAAGGAGCCTAAAAAATTACGGATTATTTGTGTCGAGGCGTTTTGACCAGAAGATTCAATATTTTCAAGAATTGATCGATTTAAATCAAGAGCAGCTGCTTGTTCTTGCTCAAATATTGCGGTTTTAACTTTGTAGCCAAATGAAATTGAACCTTGTTGTAAGGGATATTTACCCGTTATAAGATTAAATAAGGTGGTTTTACCAACACCATTTGCTGCGACAAGTGCAACTTTACTGCCACGCTCGATGTGTAAATCGATGTTTTTGAAAATCGATTTTTTATCGAAGGTAAATGATAGAGACTTTGCTTCAAGGACAACTGCGCCTGATGGTTGTAAGGGTGGGAATTTAAAATGAATGTTTTTGGGCGAAGGTGGTAAGGTGATACGCTCAATTTTATCAAGAGCTTTCATCATACTTTGCGCCATCCGGGCTTTGCTTGCCTTGGCACGAAAACGATCAATTGTTTCTTGTTTTGATTTAATTTCTTTTTGTTGCTGATTAAATGCTTGCTCTAATACTGCTGCATCACGCTCTTTTTGCTCTTCATAATCTGAATAGTTGCCGGTATACATTTTTGCGTTGCCAAGTTCAAGTTCAAAAATATTGGTGCAAAGTTGATTCAAAAAATAGCGTTCATGGCAAACAAGGAGAAAGCCAAAAGGTGCTTTTTTGAGAAATTGTAAAAACCAATCTTTAGCAACAATATCAAGATGGTTTGTTGGTTCATCAAAAAGATAGAAATCTGCTTTTTGTAATAAGAGTTTGGCAAGAACAATACGCATTTTCCATCCAACGCTCAAATTGGCAACTGGTTGATCAAATTTTTCTTGGGGGAATCCAAGTCCCATAAGCATTTCTTTTGTTTCTGATAAGGCTTTTGCAGGGTTATAGTCTGCTAAAATCGTTTGAAGCTCCGCATAGGCCTCAAGATAAAAACTATTATCAGGATTTTCATCCAATTGTTTTTCTATAAGGGCAGTTTTTTCTAGTAAAGCGTGCAACTCAGTAAAGGCAGTAAAAGTCTCTTCAACAATTGTCTTTTCAGATGCAAGTACAACTTCTTGTGGTAAATAGGCCACTTTTTTGTTTTTTGCAATAGAAATTGCGGGGCAACTCGCAGGATTAACGATTGCCTGTGCAATAAGAGCGAGCAGGGTTGATTTTCCTGCGCCATTGCGACCAACCAAGCCAATACGTTGGTTTTGATTGATTGTACAGGACATGCCGGCATAAAGGCTTCGTGCGCCAAAATTGAGAGAGAGATTGTTAATTGTAATCATAATACCAATAAGAGTTGTATTTTTTAATTAAAAAAAAGAAATATTTAATCTGCTGTATAATTATATCATTTTTACGCATTAAGCACATCTTTTTAGATTTTCTGGATGTATTATATAATTTCTACTGATTCATCTTTTAAAAAGCGTATTTCTTTTTTGCCTTTTTCTAGATATAAGCATTTTCTTTTCTGATGAGCGATTAGATAGGCAATAGCGCTATATTTTTTGTTTGATTTTTTATCCGTTATTTTTAGGGCGGCAATATCAATATTTTTATTGTCTTCAATTATAATTGTTTCCCAGCAAATTTTTTGAGGGCCGGAAAACCCAGGGTCAGTTCTTTGGTAATAAAGAGTGATGGGTGATCCGCTGTTATTATTGATAACTATTTGTTGATAACGTACACTATACAGTGATAATGGTAAACAGAGTAGCATGGTAATAATCGGCGTTTTCATGAGGCTCCTTTTTTTAGGGTTTTTTGATATGAAGTATACTAAAATTTCATTTTTGTTGTTTGTTTTTGTGAATGTTTCTCAAGCAATGGATACATCTCCCCTTTGGGAATCAGTGAGGAAAGATGCGCTTTCATGTGCACAAAATGCCTATAATGACTTACAAAGTAACTATAGAAAAGATCGCACTTTAGCGGCTAATCAGCTTTTATTACAAATATGTAGTGCAAACTATATAGATGGGATTTCTCCCTTGAATGATGTTCTTCCCTTGATACGTCAAGAAGCTTTATTTGGCATTAGATTTTTAGCCAATGATCAGCAAAAAGAAATTTTGATTGATGTTATGCGTAAAGCTCAAATGCCTATTAAAAAAAATACCATGCATTATTGTCTGAGGACGTTAGAATGTTTTTTTACTGATGAAACAGATAATTATGAAAAATTTAAGGAAAAAAGCACTTTTAAGGTAGCAAAGCTTCTTTTATTATCTAATATAGAAAAATTTACTACTGCTCAAAATGCTCAATTATTTCCCTAATTTTTTTAATTAATTTTTTCTTGAGCTTTTTTAATGTGATTATTCATTTCTTTTACAACGATATTGGTTGGCAGAGGTGATGTTTCCAATCCATAATCCCATTTCCATTCTTTTGGATCGCGAGGTTCTTCAAGGCGAGAAATTCTATTAAACCATACGCCATCATGTGTTTTTGCAAATTCATTAATGAGATTAAAATCGTCTTTTTTTTGGAATTTAGAAAAGAGAAGAACGGGCATATGATAGGCAAAAATATGTTGCCGTTGCAGCCATTCATAATGACGATAAAAATCATTATTGAAGGTTGCAAGTATAATTGGATCTTGCGGCGAGCTTAAACCTGCTAGTATGCCAAGATAAAACCAGGAATGGGGTAAATGTATGTTATAAGCAGCAAGTAAGGCATGCGGAAATTCTTGATTAAAATAGTGTTTTATTTTTTTGCCAACGAGGAATGCCTCGTGTTTTAAAAAGACAAAATAATCATCAAATTTTTGAGCATCTAATAAATAGCGTATTCTATCCTCAAAAGAGAGTGATAAAAGGCAGAGCATATTCCGTGATTGAGCATAACGTTGCCATGTATAGTCTGAAAAATCCATAGTATTGGTATATTGTCCGCTTTGTGTTTGAGCATGATACATTTCAAAATCTAAAAAAATACCATCAATAGTTACTTGATGATTACTATTTTGCCAGGCAGATTTAAAATTTGTATAGACATCTAAGAGTTCTTTTTGCCAAAAATGCTCAAAATCAAAGGGTGATGGGATTTTTGAGTATTCAGTGCCATAAACATCACGTACTGGATGTGCCACTTTTGCCGTTGCATAATTACTGGTAATGTCTGTTCCAATAAAAATATGGGGAGTTGCCGTTGCATTATCTCTTTTGTGTGCGGCTGAAAAGGCTTTATTAAAGCGATCGATTGAATCTAAAAATGTATTTTTTTTATCTTTCATTAAGGCATTTTCGCTCAAATACCATTCGGGGTTTAACTCAAACCAAAGAAGATTAATGCCAGATGCAAATAAGTTTTCAACGGCTTGTTTTTCTTTTTCAAAGTAAGGTTCCAGGCCTCCCCATCCACACCAAATATCATTAGTATTAATCCATGCATATTTATTTTTATGAGTTGCATTATTGCGTTGTATACTCAAGGTATTCTTTAACGTTATTTCATGTTTTTGCGTAAAAACAGCGGGTAGTGTTAAATTCTTGTGAGTATCTTGTGGCAATGCGTGCATGCTGGTTGCTTGATATATTTCAGCGATGAGGCTGTGTACTTGCGATAAAAGTATAGTGCGCAAAGAATAATCAATAGGATTATAAACAAAACTCTCTTTGATATCGGCAAAAGTAAGTAACCCTGTTTTAGTAATAAAGAATTGATTGTTGGTAAGGGTATTTTTTATATAAAGGCCAAGTGGATATGTTTTAAGGAGAGCATTTTCTGCAAATGATGGAACTGTTTTAAGGATTGTCGTTTTTTGAGTTGGATCTTTGATTTCAAGATTGGTGGAAGGTAGTTCTTTTTTTTCTCGTGTGTGCAGAAGTGCCGTATTATAAGAACTACTTTTCATGTTGTCCGGTTGAAGTAGTTCGTATAAAAAAATACTCATTGCAGGTTTAATGGTTGATTCATTCGATGGTTGAGTTATTTGAAAAACTCTACATAATTCTTCGAGTAACAAAGCATTTAAGGCATTGTTTGCTATGCCAACATCGGGCAACAAGAGAGTAATTACCTTGTTGCGCTCTTGTGATATCGTGGTGGCAATAGTTAAAATTCTTTGTAAAACAGGGTGTGTTATTGCTGTTTTTTGTAATCGTGCTTCTAGATAATTTTTTAAAAATGATCCATCAATGGTGATAAAAATGGTGTCAGCTGCTGTTATATCATCTTTTGTTACCGTATAAAATTCTTTAAAAAGAGTAGTAAAACCTACTGATCGTGCAAAGACAAAAATTGAGTTGAAAATGTATTCATTATTGAAACCGGTATCGATAAATAATAACTTTTTTTCAGTCATGCAATTTTCTTGGATTGGTGTTGGCAATTGAGAAAATAATTGATTGAATGATACTAAAAACAAGATAACCCAGAATGCATTATTTTTATACACAGGCTTCCCTAACCGTATAAAATGGTACTGATAGATAATTCTAGGTTAATAATACAAAATTTAATTTTCTAATTGCAATAAATTGATAAAATAAAGTGAAATTTTTATCACGGCCTGTAAGTTTCAGTCAAATAAAGAGTTATCTTTTAGTTTTGCATGAATTTTTCTAAGGCGATGGTAATGCAATCTTTTTCATGATTGTTAAGCAAGCCAATCAATTTTTTGAAATATGGTAACGCGAACTCGACGAAGCAAAATAGATTTCTACAAGCAAAATTAACAATTTTAACAGAACGTCATCATGAGGAACGAAGTTCCGTAGTGATCCAGTCAATAAAATGGAAAAACCTTATACCTGGATTCCTACGCACTCAAGGAGCGCTCAGAATGACACATCAGAATTATCTTTTCTTGTCGAACTCACGTTATGGTAGTATGTGTTACTTTTGTTCAAGCGGCCATAATTCCTCTAAATGGGCAAGCAATTGTTCCACAATTTGTTCTTCTTGTTCTTTTGATAATGGTGAACGCACCATATACGAGACGAATTGTTGGAGACTTGCGAGTGCTGCAAACAGTTGTGTTTTAACATGAGGCATATTATAACGGTCAATAAAAATACTAACCACAGAGGTTAATATACCCATGCCAGACACAATAAGCATTGCGTCTCGTTCATTATCACCGAGTTGTGGTGGTTTTTCTTGTTGATCTGGTTGATCTGATTGATTTCTATAGTTTGTTCGAGGTGCACCAATCATAGTTTCTGTTTGGACAAAAAGTAGTGCAATAAAGAGAAATAAGTATTTCATAAAAAAATCTCCTTAACATCTTGTTTTTTGTAATCCTAAAAATTGGGTTACCAAGAAGTCAAGGAGATTGAAAAAAATGTACTTATTCTGGTGTTATCAAGATTGGTTCAGGAAGTGAATCGTGAAAAATTAATACTTGCAAAATTCGCTTATGACTTGCTTTTTGAATTTGAAAATAATAATGCTTGTATAAGATTCGTTCACCTTTGTTGGGAAGATGTTGTAACTGTTCTGTTAAAAAACCACCCAAGGTGACGGCGTCCTCAATAGCAAAGGTGATATCAAGGAGCTCGGCCAAGCTTTCCAAGTCAACCGATGCATCAACAATCCATCCACCTTCTTGCAAAGGAATAATTTTTTCAGTTACTTCTTCATACTCATCGCTAATTTCACCAACAATTTCTTCAAGAACATCTTCAAGGCTTACAAGGCCAGTTATGCTGCCATATTCATTAATAACAATAGCAATATGCATGCGTTGTTGTCTGAATTTTCTGAGTAGTTGGTTTATTTTCATGCTTTCAGGAACAAATAAAATCGGCCTGACCAGATCATGTAATGATTTATGATTATCATGAGAAAGAAGTGCAAAAATATCTTTTTGATATAACATACCAATAATATTTTCCGATGTTTCTTCAAACACGGGCAAGCGTGAAAATTGATACTTAGAGAACATTGCTAGGGCATCACTAATTGATGCTGTTGCATTGATCATAATAATATCAACGGCCGGTACCATAATTTCACGAACTTGTTTGCTACCAAAATTAAAAATGCTTTGGAGCATTTCAGTTTTTTCAGTTTCTATGAGACCTTTTTTGTTAATATAATCAATAAGAAATCTAATTTCTCGTTCAGAAGTAACTCCTTCAGTTGAATCTGGCGAACCACCAACTAAAGTGACAAAAAAGTTAGAAATATGAATCAAAAGAGTTACAAAAGGATATAATACAAAATAGGTAATGTTAGTAATCCATAACACCGATTTAAACAATTTTTCACCATGTGCTTTTGCAACATTTTTTGGTACAACTTCACCAACAAGAAGAATGAGAAAAGTACCAATACCAATACCCAGAGAGAATCCTAAACTTGTTGATAGGTTCATTGAAGCAAAGACTCTTTCCATAATATTGGTAATCAAAGCTGCAGCCGTTACATTAACCAAACTATTTGCTATCAAGATTGTTATTAATACTTGATGTGGATTATTTTCTAGGGTATCTAACAATACTTTATAGCCAGTCGTTCCTGTTGCAATTTCCTTCAATTTGAACAAACGTAAAGCGGTAACGCTTGTTTCAAGAAATGAAAAAAGAGCACAACCCAGGAGTGAAACAATAAAAAGTGCTAATTCTCCATACAACAAGCTAAATTGATCTGGTCCCATTGTTTCTTAGGTATCCTTTTTTTAGAGTGTAAACAAAAAACTACTCAATTGAGTCATTAGCAATCGTATCAAATTCTTTGTCAAAAAACGATTCTAATTTTTTACTGCGCGAAGGATGTCGTAATTTCCTCAATGCTTTGACTTCAATTTGTCGAATACGTTCTCTGGTAACAGAAAAATCTTTACCAACTTCCTCTAAAGTGTGTTCAGATGCAACATCGATGCCGAATCGCATTTTTAAGACTTTTTCTTCACGGGGAGTTAATGTTTTGAGCACTTCTCGTACGCGTTCTTTCAAATCGTTACTGCTTACCGTATCGGCTGGAGAGAATTCATCTTCATTTTCAATAAAGTCTTTAATGAAAGCATCTTCACTATCACCAACGGGTGTTTCGAGTGAAATAGGTTCTTTGGAGATCTTGATAATATTTTTGATCTTTTTTTCATCAATATTAAGTTCTTTAGCCAGTTCTGCATGAGATGGTTCTCTGCCATGTTCTTGGATAAAGGTTCGTTTGATTTTGTTGATTTTATTAAGCGTTTCAACCATATGCACCGGTACACGAATGGTACGAGATTGATCAGCGATTGCACGCGTTATTGCTTGGCGAATCCACCATGTTGCATAGGTTGAAAATTTATAACCACGCTCAAATTCAAATTTTTCTACTGCTTTTAAAAGACCGAAATTACCTTCCTGAATCAAATCAAGGAAATGTAACCCGCGGTTGATATATTTTTTTGCAATATTAACCACAAGGCGAAGATTTGCATTAGCAAGATCATCTTTTGCTCGCTTATCTTTTGTTTGGCCATGTTTTAATTGGGCATAAAATTTAAAAATTGCTGGTTGTGGAAGGCCCATTTCGCCTTCGATTTTTCTAATGGCTTTTTGAGCACCACGAATGTTTCTATCGCATTCTTCAATATCAAGTGGATCGGCTTGTTTTGCCTGTTGCAAGAAGGCAATTTTGTCTTCATTCTCTTTGATAATTGCAAGTTTTTCTTGAATTTTAGAAACAGCTTTTTCAATTCTGTTACCCAATTTTTTGATAAGCTTGTTAGCAATTTTTATTGATTGGATGGTTTCAGCAATTACTTTTTTATTTTGCTTAACCTTATCAAGCATTTCTTTTTTCTTTGCTTCAGAATCAAGATTGCCGCGATAGGTTCTATAAATTTTTTCTTCGTTGCTGACGAGATCTTTAATAGTATTGATAGTGCCAAGTAAGGCGTCTTTTTCTTCTTGAACTTTAGGTAAATTTTCCTGATCAAACTCAGAAAATTGAATGAGGTCTTTTAAGGGCAAAGTGCCTTTTTGTACACGTTCACCGATAGAGACGAACTCTTTATGAATAAAAGGAAATTGCGAAATCGCATCGATAGACTCTCGTTTACCGGTTGCTATTTGTTCAGCAATAATCGATTCAGTCTTCTTGTTCAAAAGAGGGATCTTACCAATATCGCGTAGATAACATTTGACGCCATCAGCAATTTGAGCAGAGCTTGCCGCTTCACGAATAGCTGAGGTGCGATCTTCATCGCTTTCAGCATCTTCGCCTTCTTCTTCGATTAATTCTTCATCGGTATCAATATCTAATGAATTTTCAAGTTTCTCTTTAAGATTTTTACCTTTTAGTGGCTCATCATCTTTTTCAAAGCCGTCAATGTCAGGTGAATTGGTTTCAAGTTCTTCTTGCATAAGCATTTCAATGTGCTCTTTATCCAAAACACGCATTAAGTTATTGGTTTCAGTATCACTTAATTGAAATTTGTGACTGAACTCCATAACTTCTTCATAGGTGAGAAAGCCTGTTTTTTTGCCTTTTGCAATGAGCGGCTCTACGAGACCTTTTTTGAATTCAAATTTAGTCCCTTGATCGCCATTTGTTTGAACTAATTCGTTATCGAGATCAGCAAGATTCCCCGCCGGAGTTTTTTTAAGTGCAGATGTTTTTTTTGATGTTACTGCTTTCTTAGCAGGTTCTTCACTTTTTAATGGACTTTTTTTAGGTGTTAATTCTTTTTTTTCAGCTTTTTTGCTCATGGCATACCCCTAGTTAATTTTTGTTTCAGCAATTGGAAATCGGATAACAATTTTTTTACCGTGTGTTCATTACCTTCTTTGTGTGCTTTTGCTATTTGTAGTTTAAGGGTATTTACCTTTGATTTCCATTGATTTTTTGTAAATTGATGGAAAAGTTGATCAAAGCTTTTTACGCCATCATAGGTTTGATACATAAACAATATCTTGCTGGTAATATCTTTTTCTGGCATTGTCAGCATTTCAAAAAAATCAGCAAAATCAAAAGCAGGATTCTCACCCTTTTTTTCAAACAACGTTTTCAAAATCTCTTTTAAGGGATTACTGAACGATTCAATAATCTCAGTATCAAAATTTGGTTGCAATACTTCTATGTTATTTATTATAACAGAAAATAATTTTTTTTCCAAATCTGATATTGTTTTCAGGTCGATTGGCGCTATTTTGAGAGGTTGTGGTGTTGATGCTTGAGCTGTGTGGGGCAGTATTTTTGGTCCTTCAGGTTGTTTTGACAATCGCGACAGTTCTGCCTTCAATGAGGCAAAGGGTATCGCAAATGATTTTGCTGCAGTTTGTAATAAAAAATCTTGTTTTAATGGTTCTTCAAGATTGGCAACCAATAAAAGTAGGTTTTTTGTTAGTTGGACTTTTTCATGCAATGTTTTGGCATAAAAATCGGTACCTAAATGCGCAATAAAGAACATGAAAATATCTTCAGCTTGCGGCAATAAATCGGTAATGCTGCCTCCGTTTTGTAAAAATGATGCAGGGTCATCAGCGGCAGGTAGGCGAATTACCTTAAGATCAAGATTAACTTGCCAGGCGAGTTCAGTCAGGCGCAACATTGCTTTTTGACCTGCATTATCACCATCAAAAAGAACATATAATGATTGGCAATAGCGTGATAATGTTTTTAAGTGTTCAAGATTGCAGGCGGTGCCTAAGGTTGCTATCGAATTAAGAAAACCATGTTGAACCATAGCAATACAATCCATGTACCCTTCAACCAAAAAGGCGGTATTTGTTTGTTGAATATTTTTTTTTGCCACATCAAAGCCAAAAAGGAGAGAGCCTTTAGAAAAATAAGGGTTTTCTTTTGAGTTATAATATTTTGGACGAGTATCATGTTCTTTAAATACTCTGCCGCCAAAGCCGCAGTGATGTCCCAAATGATCTTTTATAGGAAAAATAATACGATCTTCAAGGGGTGAAAATACGGTTGATTTGGTAACGCCGACGATATTAGCAGCAATTAAATCATCGAGTAAATAGTTGTGAGTCTTAACAAAATCCAGTAACGATTTCAGTGCATATTGTCCGCTTGGGAAAAAACCAAGCATAAAAGTATTAATGACATTTTTCTCAATACCACGTTGAGCTAAATAAGCAATAATCGCTGGTGAACGTAATAACTGTTGATGGCACCAGTTTGCAACATGTGCGCAAAGATCCCAATACTGTTTTTTTTCGTCAGGAGCTTGATAGGCCTTTTTTGTGCGATCTTTGCTTTGCAGTTCTTCTGGTATGGCAAGCGAGAACCGCTCAACAAGATATTCAACGGCTTCTAAGGGGCTGCAGTTTTCAACTTTTTCAATAAAGGCAATGGCGTCACCGCCAACATTACAACCAAAACAATAAAAAATATTTTTGTTAGGGCTAACGGTGAATGAAGCGGTTTTTTCTGAATGAAAAGGGCAGCATCCTTTCCAATAATGTCCGGCTTGTTTAAGCGTTGTATAAGCGCCAATAATATCGAGAATGGCAACATTGTTTTTTACAAATTTAAAGAGACTCATAATGCTTTATCGGTAGTTAATTGTTTGGTGCATGAGATTTTTATAAAAAAAATGGTAGCAAGAATCATGAGACCGAGTGCAACTATTTGATAGGGAGAGCCAAAAATGCTTACTGAATAAGATTGATCCCCTCTAAAAAAATCGGTGATGGATCGTTCTGTTGCCATAAAAAAAATGTAGCAACAGAGTAATTGGCCATTATTTTTTATTCTTTTTTGCAAGAAGAAATACAATAGGCAAAATATACCCAGAAGCAATGCAGCGCTATAAAGCTGACTAGGATGTAAGGCGATATGCAAAGGTGCAGTGCACGCTTGATTTTCATACGTTATGGCCCACCACGCTTGCGTTGGTTTGCCGTAGCAACAACCAGCTAAAAAGCAGCCAATGCGTGAAATACCTTGTAATAATGGTGCATAGAGAGCAATTAAATCAAGAAAGGGTAGCAAGGGAATGCCATGTTTTTTCAAATACCAAGGAGCAACTGATAATACACCAATCAATGAACCAAGAACGGCAAATCCACCTTGCCAAAAAGCAAAAAAATCAACAATGCTGAGATTACCATCAAGAAGAAAATATAAGATTCTTCCGCCCAGAATACCGCTTATAATACCCAAAATCACGATCCAATAGAAATCTTCGGACGAAATGAGTTTTGCTCGTCGTTCATCTTTATTGATAAGCCAGGTGAAAATAGCAAGAGCTAGGGCAATCATGGTGCCATAACTATTAACAAAAAATGGTCCGTAAAGATGTAATAATTTTGGATACATGTTTTTTTCTAAAAAAGAGGTTAATTTATATATTCTTTAAAGCTAATTTGATAAAAATTTAGTTATTATGCAAAAAACCACGAATGTCTTCCCGAGGAACGAAGTGACGTGGGGATCCAGAAATTTAATAAATTCCTTTTATAATGAATTAACTTTATTATCTGGGTTGCCACGCTACGCTCGCAATGACACTTTTGTTTTTAACGTTATTTTTGCTTAGAGTAAAATTATTATTATTTTTAATATTTTATTCATCAAATTCACATTAACACTTAGGATATAAGGGTTTTTCTCAAGAAGCAATTATGAATTTTTAAATATCCTGAAAGGTAATAAGTTCAGCCTCTTTAATGATAATTTTCTCAGGTTTATGCCAAGAAAATTGTGTCGTAATTTTTTGAACAGATTCAGGAATTTTATAGGTGACTTTTTTGCCACCCTTGCGATAGATTAATCCGCCAACATCAAACTGATAATAGACCGTTGCCTGAATAAGATTTTCTTTGATGAAAAGATGCGGTTCTTTTTGCTTTGTTTGTATTTTTTTATCATGGAGTGTTAGCAACGGTTCGCTGTCGTTATAACTAATCCAGAATTTTGAAGGAACTCGTGCTCCTAAATAATGGTAGGTGATCATACTCTCATTAATATCGTGCGCAATTTCTATTTTTCTTGCATGATCTTTTATTGTTTCTTTTTTTTGATTATCCAAATACGTTACTTGAATGGCGGAATCTTTTTTTGGCACAGCAATGGTTTTTGGGGCAGCATTTTTGTGTTCCACAGGAACGTTAAAATAGTCATTTGCCTTTTTTACTTCATTTTTTACAATGCTCACTTGAGTTTCTTGTTTGGAATTGGCAAGACTATTTTTTTGATTAATTTTTTGGGGTGATTGCTGAGTTTTTTGTATTAGCTTTGGAGAAACTATTTTTTTGGGTTTTTTTATTTCTTCTGAAAGCTCAATAAGTTCTTTAGCTTTTTTTGCGCAAAGAGTAAAAGTGCAACATGTTAATGCGACTATAATGATATAAATTCTGCTACATTTTTTTTTCATGATAAATCCTGCTTGTTTGAATGGTGTTAAGATGTTGTTAGGATATCAAAAAATGGAAATAGTGCACAATGGCCTTGGTTATTTCCAAAAAGAGTTATAAAACCAAGGTGCAGCAAAGGCGCCGAAAAGAAAGAATTTGATAAAAGGGTGTGCGTCATACCTTTCACTTATTATTTTTTTTTGTATAAAGCCTTCTACTTCCTTTCCATCAACTTCAAGATCATGTTTTTCTTTGGTTCTGTAGGTATGATAGAACAAAGGAATTATTGGTTTTAGGTATTGAACAAAAGATTTGGTAAAAGTTACATTAGGATGTTTTTTGCTCTGTAGTTTGGTGATTTGTGAATGAATTATGCGCGTATATTGTGCTATTTCATATTGATTGCGTAATGGTTTTGTTGTATCCATGCCAAATAACTCTGTATTTGTGCTTAATAGAAAAAGGTTGAAAACAAGAAGTGATTTTGAAAATATATTTATTGATAAGACTTTCATGAGTTAATTTTATTTCCAAAAGCAATTATAAAGCCAGGGAGCTGCAAAGGCACCAATCAGAAAAGTTTGTGTGAAAGAATTTTGCGCAAGATCATATCCTGTGAACACTAATTTTTTTTGTTTATAAGAAGTTGCATGGCCCATATTATTTAACTCAGCTTTTTCTTTTGTTTTATAAATATGTTTGAACCAAGGAATATTCATAAATTTCATTTTTTTTGTGTATTGTCTGAAATATAATGTAATGTTTAGTTGAGGGTTTTTTTTGCTGGTGGTATTTACTTCAGATAAATAATTTGAAGTTTTATATCCAGTCTTATAACACTGTTCATTTAATGGTTTGGTGCTATTCATACCATGCAGCTTTGAAGCGTGATTTATAAGAAAAAGAAAGCTTAAGATGAAAAATGATTTTGAAAATATATTCATTTTGCGTGTCCCTAAATTAAAAATTATTTTTTTCTAAACCAATTAAAATAATAACCTACGCCGATAATTGAACAGGCAAAAGCAGTTCCTAAAAGTGCTTTAGTTTTTTTGCGAAGTCCAAAATTATGATCTTTTCGCTCGTAATATAAAATGTGTAGGGTTTTTTCATCAAGAGTTGTTTCTCTGACAAAAGATTCTTGTGCCCATGTTAGACCAAAAATGTTCCACCGATTTTTTTCGCATTTTACTTGGCCATGATTGTGTACTGTAGGCCTTGTTATAATTTTCATTCTAAAATCTGTATATTGAGGATCAAATTCTTGGTGTTTTGGGCTTTTGATTATTTCTTTATTATTTTTTTGCATGCCAAATAATGATGAACTTGTATTTGCAAGAATAAGAAAGCTGAGTATAAAAAGTGTTTTTGAAACTATATTCATTTTGTGTGTCTCTAAATTAAAAAATTATTTTCTATAAGATGAAAGTAGTGAGGTGTTGAATGCTATACCAGCACAACCAATAATAAATTTTCTAATTGAATTTTTAAGCGCAATAAACTCCATATAATAAATACTATATTTACTATAAAGTATTACGTTTTAATGCATTTTTGTCAAAAAGTTATAATTAAAGGAACTCGGGTCACAGGCTTCAGGGGATCATGAGTATAATAAATAATGGCGCAGTAAAGAGCTAAAAATAATGATGAAGTTATCACGTGGCCTTGCCAGGTTAGTGTTGTTTTGGGTGCTTCTTTGAAATCAACATTAACTTTTGGTGTGAAGTTTTGACCTTGCATGGTATTAATAACAGTGCATAAATTAAGGGCTGCTTGGGTTTCTTCGTTTGCACCAATAGCATCTAGAATGTAATGAGAAATTGCTTTATCAGTGATCAAAAAAGGAATGCCAAAAAGATAATCTTTAGTAAGATGGTGTTCAATGGAATGTTGAGGTGTTTTTTCTTCAAGATAAGATTCTGTTGTAGAGCTTGTGAGCGAGGGAATTGCGTTTAGAGTAAGCTGGTTACCTAGGAAGAATGCAAAAACAGCTGTCGAGAGAGAAATATTAAAATAATTCATGGTTTTTCCTATTTTTATTGCAATGTGCAGCCGCGATCATGCCAACCGAGTTTTTTTGCAGAATAAGTTTCTGTATCTTTCGCGCCATGATCATAGAGAATTGTTACTATTTGATCATGGTCATTTTCCTGCGCCCACTGCAAGGGGGTTTTATTGCGAGAGCGCATATCTATATTTGCGCCACGATCAAGGAGAAATGCTGTAAGATCAGATTGTTCTGTAGTTGATCTAATTGTGTGTATGAGTGGAGTAATGTTTTTGATTAGTCTTGTGGTTCCTCTTGCATTAATATTAGCACCTAACGATAAAAGAGCGGTAATACACATTTTTTTATCATGAAGAAATTGGTTTGTGTATCGTGGTAGGTGGATTAAGGCATCATTAATATTATTATGGGCATCATGGGTGATTATCCAGCACAAATTTTGAAGATCATCTGGATTATTATAAAAATACTCTTTTATAGCTTGAGGAACGCAGAGATCAAAGGCTTGGTGAAAAGCGTTTTCTTCAAAGGTTTGATGGTGATGAGCTTGATGTAATGCTTTTAATGGCTCTTTAATGTCAGAAGGAATAAATTCCAATAAGGTTATGTTAACATTATTTTTTGCTGCAGCTACAAAGCAGGTTGTAAATAGACTTTTTGGTTGAAAGAGATCATCATTGCCGGCGTTTAAAATGGTACAAAAAATTAAATTGAATAAAAAGAATAGTTTAATGTTTTGCATTAGGAATTATGTCCTGTTTTTTATTATATTATTGCAAGGTGCAAGCGGCTGCAATGTGATAACGCATTTGTCCTGATTCATGATCTAAATCAAAATCATCTAAATCTTGTTTAACGGGAATGTAAATAGCGCCATGTTCACGCAAGAGGTTTGCTATTGTTTGATCTGGCCATTTTTTTGCCAATGTGTAAGCGTTGTAACCGTCAGAAGTCTTTTCGTCAACGCGTGCTTTGTTTTTAAGAAGTAGTTCTACGCAAGATGTTCGTTTGTATATGGTTGCTGTTATTAACGGTGTCGTAAATCGAATGCGCGTATCAACTGAGCCATAATAATTGATGTTGGCACCTAAGCTTAATAAAATGGAGTAAAGGACTTTACGCTTTTTATAAGGATTACGACGACCTAATGTAATAAGACCTTTATTGATATTCATATCACAGTAATTTGCTAAGATAAAATCAAGATCTGCAAAAAGATCTTCATAATCTAAAAGAACATTATTGTCAATCTGGATATCAAATAAGTGTAATTCAGAGCGTCTTTGTGAGTTTCTTTCATTGATAGTATATACTTTTTCTTGTAATCCTTTTGGAGCGCAGAAATTAAAGGCAATATGAAGATCTTCTTCTAGTGGAAAATTTTCGTGATGAATATTGTTGAATGCAGATGCAGCTTGCTTTACTTCTTGTGGTAATCTTTCAGATGAGTAATCTTTTTGTGGAAGTGCCGATAAACAAAGTTGTTTGAGTGTTGGCGTAATAATTAATCGTGAATCTAAGGGTTTATTTTCTTTAGGTGTTTTATTATTAACAACTTTAGGCCCAAAGTCTCCTGGAAATACTAATGTTTCCACTAAAAAGCATAGGGTGATTAGGCATATTTTAAATAAAAAAATCTTAGTTGCTTTCATGTTCAGATCTTCTATTAACAAGTTCTTTTGTTTTAAAAATTAATAACGATATTGCCGCAGGTGTCATGCCCGGAATAAGTGTTGCTTGTGCAATGGTGGTTGGTTTATGTTTTATTAATTTTTGTTTTAATTCGGTAGAAAGTCCTGGCATGGCGGTGAAATCAAGATTTGCCGGTAAAAGCATTGCCTGATATTGTTTTGTTTTTTCAACTTCTTTTTCTTCTCGTTTGAGATACGGCTCATAGCGAATGTCAGCCCACACTGTTTGCAGGGTGCGTTCAGGTAAGGTGCCACCAGTAAGCTCAATTAATTTATTTTTATGTTCTTCTTGATTACCGAGCAATTGTAATATGCTGCAATCATTTTTTCCTAAGCGTAGTTGTGCAATGGTGTCATGTACCAATTGTTTCTCTTGTTTGATTGCTGCATAGAGCTCTTGATTAATCAAGCCAAGATTATAGCTCATATCGGCAAGTCGTGAAAACACGTTATCTTGCCTTAAGGTGAGTCGACGTTCAGCGCGAGAGGTGAACATGCGATAAGGTTCGTCAACGCCTAAACTTACTAAATCATCGATCATCACACCGATATATCCTTGCGTGCGATCAAGAATGAATGGAGACTGATTATGCGCTTTGAGATGTGCATTAATGCCGGCCATGATTCCTTGACCTGCAGCTTCTTCATAGCCGGTGGTACCATTTATTTGACCAGCCAAAAATAAACCAGGAACTTTTTTGGTTTCTAGTGAGTGGTGCAATTGATCTGGTGAAACATAATCATATTCAACAGCATAACCAGGACGAACAATAACTGCTTTTTCAAAGCCAACAATTGACTGAACATATTGTATTTGTACTTCAAGAGGAAGAGATGTTGAAATGCCATTAGGGTAGATTTCTTCGCTTGAAGCACTTTCAGGTTCAACAAAAACATGATGAGAAGTTTTTTCTGGAAAACGAGCAATTTTATCTTCAATCGATGGGCAATAACGAGGGCCAACACCTTTAATGTTGCCGCTATACATTGCCGAAAGATGAAGATTCTTGCGTATTATTTCATGAGTGGTTGCATTGGTGTAAGCAATATAACAATCGCGTGTATTTTTAACTTCATGGGGATGAAATTCAAATAAGTGATCAAGATTGTCAGCTTGTTGAAATTCTAATTTTGAAAAATCAATACTTGAACGGAGTAAGCGTGGTGGCGTTCCCGTTTTAAGACGACCAACTTTTAGACCTAACGATGCAAGAAATTCTGAAAGGTGAGGCACTGCTTCATCGCCTTGGCGACCTGCTGAATAATTATGTTTTCCAATATGAATAAGACCATTAAGAAAGGTGCCTGTTGTTAAAATTACACAAGGTGCGGCATATTCCATACCTTCTCGCGTAACAACGCCGCGCACTTCACCTTGTTCATTGGTGAGTAATCGTTCAACCATGCCGGTCATTAACGTTAAATTTTCAGTTTTTTCTAAAATTTCTTTACTGAGCTTATTATAAGCATGTTTATCAATTTGTAGGCGAAGTCCTTGGACTGCCGGACCCTTTTTTGTGTTAAGCATGCGCGCTTGTAAATATGTTTGTGTGCACAATTTTGGCATAAGGCCGCCAAGAGCACTAATTTCAAAAACGATATGCCCTTTGCCAACACCGCCAATGGCAGGGTTGCAGGGCATGTAACCAATTTTATCGAGATTTAAGGTGATCATTAATGTTCTTGAACCCATGCGCGCAGCTGCATATGCCGCTTCGATTCCTGCATGGCCACCACCAACGACAATAACATCAAAGTCGTATGAATTTTTTCTTTGTATCATAATGTATTTTTTTTGTTAAAAAGTCCCTAGGAAAATAAGATCCTAGGGACAATTCTATCGAAACCTATGATAGATAGCAACCACTTGATGTAATATCAATAGATGCAAGAACGGGGTTTTTCTCCATTTCCCCTAATCCTTCATAGGATGTTTTTCAAGATAAAAAGACTTTTAATTTTTTTTGAAGTCTTCTTTCATACGTTTATTGATACCATTCATTAATGTCGAAATAGTAATGTTTTTTGGTAACAACTCGTAATAGTTTCTGAGAGCAGCGCCAGCTGAAAGTGCGTTGGTAGCTTTACGTGCTGAATGAAGTGCATTTAAGAATCCATCAACAGTAAGATTTGGGTGATTTTGTGCAAAATATTGAATAAGATACGCTCTATTTGCTTTCACCTGTTGAATCATAGCATCAATAAATTGAACATAGGTGCGAGTATCATTAAAGTTGGTGATGCAGGTGACAAGTTCTGAAATAATAGCTTCTTCGGGATTCTGTGCTTTTGAAGGTGTGCAAAAAATAAGTGAAGCCGCGATTAAGGTTGAATACATGATTTTCGTTGTAGTAGATTTCACGATTATTTCCTTTCAAGGTGATTGGAGGTATTTTCTAGGTTAGATTCAATTTTAGTACATCTTCAGTTTAAACTGCTGACTGATATTGTCAAAAGGGGGTTTATTTTGTTGATTAAATCGACTGATTAGGTATTCTTGATGAATGTTGTTGCTAAGAGCCTTTATTCTCTAGGCTTTTTTCTTTATTGTGAGTTTATTCGAGGTAATTTTTTGCATGTTATATCATTTAGCGCTCCATTTAAAACATACTTTTTCCTGGTTAAATGTAATCCATTACGTGAGTTTTCGAGCAATGGCAGCATTGCTTACTTCGCTCTTTGTGTCGTTTCTATTTGGTAATTATTTTATAGAAAAGTCAAAAATATTTTTCAGATCAACGGTGCGCGAGTATACGCCAGAAAGTCATAAAATCAAAAATAATATGCCAACTATGGGCGGGGTTTTTATTTTGGCAACGGTGTTAATCAATAGCTTGTTGTGGTGTAATTTATGGCATGGCGAAGTTTTTATTCTCTTGTTGTGTTTGCTCGGTTTTGGCAGCATAGGTTTTTTTGATGATTTATATAAAATTTATCATAAAAAAGGATTGACCGCTTGGCATAAATTTTTTTTGCAATTGAGTGTTGCTTTTTTTATTGGTGTATTGTTGGTTGTTCATGGCATTGATTTGAGCATTAGCTTTCCCTTTTTGAAAAATATTCACCCTCACCTTGGTTTGTTTTTTATTCCCTGGGTCATGTTGGTTATAGTTGGATGCAGTAATGCTGTTAACTTAACCGATGGTTTGGATGGATTGGCTTTGAGTTCTTTGATTCCAAATTTCGCTTTATATAGTTTGATTGCCTATATTGCAGGTCATTATACTTTGGCGACTTACTTGCAGATTCCTTTTGCCGGTAGTTCTGAGATCACCGTTGTGGGAACAACATTGGTGGGAGCTTGTCTAGGATTTTTGTGGTATAACACGTACCCAGCACAAATTTTTATGGGCGATGTTGGTTCATTAGCTTTGGGAAGTGGGTTGGCTTTGATGGCAATTATTGCCAAACAAGAGTTATTGTTGTTGATTTCTGGCGGTTTGTTTGTTGTTGAAGCACTATCGGTTATTTTGCAAGTTTTATCATTTAAATTGCTTGGCAAGCGCATTTTTAAAATGGCACCCATACATCATCATTTTGAATTACTTGGTTGGCAAGAATCAAAAATTACCGTTCGTTTTGCCATTATTTCGTTGATTCTTTGCTTATTGGCATTGATGACCTTGAAAATGCGATAAACAATACAAGTTTATTTGATACTCATTTTTCCTGATAACAATCTAATGCTATAATTTTTTGCTTTTTGCATGTCTTCTTTTGCGATGGTTATTGCTTCCAGGGGAGAATATGTTTTTGTGCCAGGGTCTTCTGTTGGAAATGATATTTGGATTGAATTTTTATAAGAACCATCTTTGGCTATACATTGTTTATCGGCATCAACAACCCCAATAAACTCTGCAGGTGATAGTGTTTTGTTGGGTTCAAGTTTAAGTGTTAGCGCATAGCCTTGAGTTAGGCATTCATCTTTTTCTTTTTTCAGGGTTATTTTGCTGCAATCAGGTGTATAATTAATGGTGATGAGTGCTGGCACATTAGTCGTATTATTAATTTTGCTTGAAAGCCATTTAGGTGTCGTTGTTGCGCAATGTGTTAGATTTCCGGTCATTAGGCAGCTGATAACACTAAAAAATAATATTTTTTTCATAGTTTTTCCCCTTTATGTATCTGTCTTTATTATATTGTAACAATAGAGCATATTGAAATGCAATATTGTTTTCATATTGAATTTATTATAGGGAAGCTATAGAGAGTTTTTAGTGATTTTGCCGGATGGTGTTAACTATTTGTGTTGTTACTCTTTTAATTTCTTGAAAAGAAAATCGGTGTACAAGAAGATTGGTTGCGCAGCCACCAGCAAGAGCAATTAGGGTTGTTAGTAGATTTGTTCCAGGAGTGTTTTTCTTATGATGGCTAAAATTATAAACAATGACGGCAGCAACCAAAGTGCCACTGATAAATCCGGCAGTACTTTTTAATGCAGTCGTTTTCCAAGATTCTCGGGTAGTTTTTTGATCTATTTCTTCGTCAATACAGGTTAACTGCAGCGGTGCAGAAGTAGCCAAGAGTAAGAAAAATATAAAAAAGAGAGATTTTCTTCTATAAAACACAGTGTAACCTTCCATTACTGAGTGTATAAGTAGTTAGGAGTATAGCATAAAATTAAAAATATTAATATTGTAAAAAATACTAATATTGTTAATTTTAAATAAGTATGCAATAATTTATTAGTAATTTATCTTCTTGCTTATTACGTAACTTTTAGCATTATTTCTATTATAATATTGTTTTAATTTTTCAGGATTATCTTTTTCATGAATTCTTTATCTAAATTGTTGAGTTGGTTATTTTCCTTATTAATTGTCTGTCCGCTTTATTCTATGGAGAATAATCCAGGACAGTTGCCATTGGCATCGATATATTTGCTGCTTAATACGGCAGATCCTGGGGAAAACTACAAAATTTTTGATGCAGATGAGCATTATGTTGTATTTGATTCATTTATTGGCATCTTGCTTGGCAAGAAGAAAACGGCCAACAATGCTCTTTTTATTTCATATGGATTAAGTGCTTGCTTAAAAAAGGAATATGAAAAGTCTATTAACTATTTTAAGTCATTAGATATTAAAGATCCTCTTGAGCAAGTGGCTATTCAGCCTGTTGAAACATCAACCTTTCATATTGCTGGTAGAAAAAGAAATGAACTTATCATTGAAAAGAAACTATTACCATTTACGGCTATTACTGAAACAAGTGGTGGTTTGGTGAGTAGAACAAATACAATGAAAACGGTTTTTTTGAAAAATTCAAATGATGAAGCCTTATCTCATTCAATACCTATTACAAATGATACTTATGAGGCGTATGTTTTAGGCAGAAATTCTAACCTTGGCATCGAAAAAGAATGTATTGATCGATTTAAAATTCTTTTGGCGCTTGCTCAGGGTTGGCAATGGCATGATACAAAAAAGGGTCTTTATTGTTTAATTCAAAATGGGAATGATGCATTTTTGCCAATTAACCAATTTGAACATGTTGATAATCCTTTTGTTCAAGAAAATAAAAATGATACTAATGAATGGATTGAATCACTTGATGATATTTTTCCTATGCAGCATAACTATCGCTATGCGTATTATTTTAATGCTCATGGTTCGCCTGATGGTTCAGAAGCTGGTGAATTGCATTATGTACTCAGCATGCCGGAAACAAAGATCAGTGAGTTTTTTGCTTATCTTAACAGGCAACCGAATCTTGATCTTGTTATTATTGAATCATGTTTTGTCGATGGTGAAAAAGTATTAAATCTTGTTCGGCAATATCAACAAATAGATACTTTCAATTTTGCGATTCTTTCTGCAACAAGCAAAACAGCGGAAGCTGTTTCATCACCGTCAATAGAGTTACAGCGATATTATCCGCAATGGTTAAAAATATTTGATTGTAATGAAAAGATGCTAACATGCGATACATCACTTCGTGTGCGCATTGGAAAGTGTCATAAAAAAATTATTGAGAATCCGCAAGGAATTTCAGCAATGCAATTGTTCAGTAAAAAAAATAAACAGTTGGGGCATAAACAGAAACCGTTACTTCTTTTGTCAGGATCTTCTCAGCAAATATAATATGGTAATTTTGATTAGAAATTTAAAAAAAATGAGAGCGCAGTAAGCTTGTGTTGTTTATGAAAAAATAGTAGCATTCTCAGGAAATCATTATTTTAATTAAAAATAAAGGAGACTTGATACATGAAATTTAAATTATTTCATATTTTTTCTTTGGCATTATGCGCTGTTTCTTATGCATATTCAATGGAGAATTTCGAAGAATTAACTGATCCAGAAAAACTTGTTTCTGAAATTAACCAAGTGCTCAATGCGGGTGGAACAACACAAAGAAATTATGGTTGTTGCGGCGAAAAAAATTTGAAAATCGCCGCGGCTCTTTATGCTCGTTATTATATTATTGGTCAACAAGATGCTGCTTGTTGTTATGATACTGGAACGAAAGATTGTCTAAAAAGATGGGTACAAAAACAACCTTTTCATAGCTTTATAAATCGTCATATTCCTCCTACAGAACTTAATCAAATTTTTCAAGAACAATGTGCATGGGTTGAACAACAAACAGAAAAAAATGATATACAGCATTCACTGGGTTGGGTAGGACGCTTTAGTTGGGATTCTTTTGGGGATACACCTAGAGCAATAAAAATTCCAAAAGAACAGTGGAAAGAAAAACGTACAGCAGCTTTAGTAGAATTAAAAAGAGAATTTACTAAAGAATAAAAATATATAAAATACGTTGATTTTTTTGAGGGGATTTAATTCCCCTCTTTTTTATTCATGTAGCGTATGCGCATATAAGCGATATATCAACAAAACAATCTTAAATAGTCTTGCTGTGTTTCTTTTACCATCCTGGCAATTAATTCAATAAAATCTTGATCATTCACATGAGCTTTTTCTAATGCTTTTAAATAATCAGAGCGAAGGATTGGGGGAATAATGGTAATGGTGTAGCCGGCTTGCAAAAGAGCTAAATTCATCAGTAATCGTGCAACGCGGCCATTGCCATCAACAAAGGGATGTATAAAAACAAATTTTTTATGAACAAGGGCTGCAAATTCAACAGGATGAACGTTATTGCGAAGCTCATCAAGCTCATTAATGAGATCGTGCATGAGATTCGGAATTTCTTCCGGTGACGGTAATGCAAATTTTGAACCGGTTAAAAATACTTTTACTTTTCGATAGGTTCCGGCATTGTGCTCATCGATTCTGAAATAAAAGAGATGGTGTAATTTTTTGATAATTTCTTCAGTAATATCTTTGGTTTGAATGTTTTGTAGTAAGCAATCATAGGCATTAGAATGTCCTACTGCTTCAAAGTGATCTTGTAATCGTTTTCCGCCAATAGTTATTCCTTCTTCTAGGACAACTTTTGTTTCAGTTTCGGTTAACGAATTGCCTTCAAGAGCATTGCTGGTGTAGGTAAGACCTATGCGATAATATTCTTTTATTTGTTGAAGGGTGAATGAATCAAATAATTTATTTTGATTATTGATTATATTTTTTAAAGTATCAATTTGATTAAGGAGATTATTCATATGAAACCATTTTGTGATTAATGAAATTTGATATAAAGTGTGAATTTGATGCATATAATAAACAATTTTGAAAGTAATTAAAATAATCAGAATTGTCATTGCGAGGAGCATTGCGACGCGGCAACCCAGCTTATAAAATTCTATTTATTTCTTCATATAAAATGGATTAAAAAATATTTATTAATTCAATAATTTTTAGCTTTTTTAAGGGTTTCATTTATTAGAACATTATAATCTGGGTTCCCACGGCACAACGTGCCTCGGAATGACAATTCTGATTATATTGTTTCTCTCGATATCAATAATACTGCATACAGAGTTACAATTACTTTGTACTTTGAATTTTTTTATTAGTATAAGCATACATGCAAAGGCCAAAAGCAAGAATACAACTAAAAATGGCGAATGCTGTTATGCCATTAAGATAAAAGTTACGAATACAAGAAATAACAAAAAGCATGCAGCTGCCTAGTGCAGCATAAACAATCCATGGTTGAATGATGGTGTTATTATTCTTTTTATTATAAACAAGGAGACCGATAATACTTAACAAATAAGCAATTGAGCAACCAAGAACACTTATTTGTTGTAAAACTACAACAGTGCCTTGCGTGATGGCCAAATAAAAGAGGCAAAATAATGCTTCAATCAAAACGCATAATGTTGGAATGTAATGTGTGTTCAATTTTTGTAAATAATTGGCAAAAAAGGTGTGGTTGTTTTTTGCCAATGCATATAAGTTCCAATGATTGCTCAATAAAATGCCATAACTGCCGCCCAGTGATGCACAAGCCAAAGCGATGTAAAGAAGAGAGATCAAATGAGTTGTAAGTGCTGGGTTGTTTGGCGCTAAAACTTGAAAGAGTGCTGGAAATATACCCATGAAATCTGTTTGTTGGAGTAAATTTTCACCTGCGGTAATAAAAAAGAGAAACTGATAAATAATGGTTACGGTGACGACGATGGCATAAGAAATAAAAAGCACTCGCGGACCATTTACTTTTGCATTTTCTAAAGAACCACTTAATGAGCAACAGGCTTCAAATCCTGCAAAGGCAAAAAGCACTAAAGGAATGGTGGTAGGAATACCACTTAACAATAATGTTGAGTTTGCTATTGACCAATGCGAATAAAGATATAAGCAACTGCATATGGCAAAGAGGATGGGTGTTATTTTAAAAACAATAAATGCATACATAATATTTTTGCCAGCTTTCATGTGCCACAGATTAAGCAAGGTGAATAGGCAAATAATAATCCCATCAAGAACAAAAGGACTTAGGGTGATTGATGGTAATAATGAAATAAAAAGTGTTGAAAAAATATGGATGAGGAGTGCCGCAGAGGCAAGTTTCCCGGTAAAATATGCCCATGCGCTAAAAAAACCTGAGAGTGGATTTATTGTTTGGGTTGCATAAGCATAAAATCCGCCGTCGGGAAAATAATGGAGTAATCGTGCCATAGATAGTATGAGAGGCAATAAGATTATGGCAACAATAAAATAACTTAAAAATCCAAAAAATCCTGACAATTTTGCCAGTGAAATTGTATTAACAAAAATACCAGCACCAAACATAACATTTAAATTTATGAGAATTGCAGACCAAAAAGAGAGTTTGTGATGGTGTGACATAATCTTTGTGCCTTAAGTTATCTATTTTTTGTGTGATTTATGCATGCCATGCAAGGTAGAGTGCAATTGATCCTGCGATAGCAGCATTTAAACTTTCAACATTTCCTGGCATTTCTAACGTGAGTTTGTGGTCACATTGTTGTAAAATATCTTCAGGAATTCCGTGCGCTTCATTGCCTATAACAAATAGTGTATCAGAAAAATCAATTTCACTCGATTTTTTCCCCTCTTGTACTACTAAAGCGCACAAGGATAATCTTTTTTTCATGGTCAATAGTTCTTGCCAAGAAAGTTGAAAAATAGTAACCAATCCGATGCTGCCCGCGCAAGCTTGTATAACTTTTGGATGCCACGGATCAACACCTTCAACAAAAACCACTGTTTTTTTCCCCATGGCTGCGCAGGTTCTGATTAACGTGCCAGCATTTCCGGGGTCACTTAGCTGATAAAGAACGATTCCTTCTGAAAGCGTAGTGTTATCTGGTTGTGGTGGTATTGAAAAAACACCAAGTATGCCGCTTGGTGCGTGACTGAGACTTATTTTTTTCATCACCTCATCAGAGACTTCAGTGATATATTCATCAGCACATAATGAAACTGCTTTTGGCAGCATGGTGTATGTTGCGTAAAGCATGATTGGTTTTATGCCAGATTCTAAAAGTGTTGAACAAACACGAGTTCCTTCGGCAATAAAGCGATTTTGTTCGTATCTGTTTTTTGCTTTTTCTAAAGCGGCAACGGCTTTAATCTCAGGATTTTGCAGTGAAATAATTTTTTTCATTATGAGTTAATTACCGAAATGTAAATTATCTTGACGACGCATATCATCTTTACCTGGTGTTCGAGGTAGTTGTGCATTTTTTTGTCTGTTATTAGCTTGTTCTTTTTTTTCGCTGGTGAATGGTGATTTTTTCGGTTCTTTGTTTTCTTGGTTCATAGCATTAAGTGTATGGTTTGCCAAAAATAAACCTAAACAAAATAATAGTGTTTTATTCATAGGATCTCCCCTTTGATTGTTTCTTTATATGAGATTAACTATAGCAAAAAATTGTCTTTTTTATAGCTCATCTAATAAAATTTTCATTCTATAATTTGTCATTAATGTAATCATAAAATGGAGATTATGTATTGTGGCAAGAGAATAACCCGTTAGCTCATGAGCTTTATAAAGATGATGTAAATAAGCGAGCGAATGATTTTTGCATACAAAACAAGTACAATTTGGGTCAATAGGGCCAAAATTGTTTTTATTAGCGCTATGGGTGATTTTTAAATTTCCTTGAGAAGTGAATAATAAACCATGACGAGCGCAGCGCGTTGGATGTGAGCTATCAAAGGTATCAATACCCAGCGTCACGGCTTGATCTAAAGAAAGAAGATCGCCAATGCCCAGTAAATGATTTGGTTTCTCTTCAGGTAATAATGGCATAAGAGTTTTAAGCATAATGATCATTTCATCACGATTTTTACCCAAGCTGCCGCCAATTGCATGACCATCAAAAGGTAAAGTTGCCAAATATTCACAACTTTTTTTGCGCAACTCAGGATCAATGCCACCATGAATGACAGAATACATTGCCTGTTTGTTAGGGTTTTTTAAGTGATGTTCAAGAGAGCGTTTTTCCCAACGATGGGTGCGATCTAATGATTTTTTTAACACTTGTTGATCAATATGATAGGGTGGCAATTCATCAAGAGGAATAATAATATCAGCACCAAGATCTTTTTGTGCATCAATTGATGATTCAGGGGTGAGCAATAAGGGGCTGCCATCACGGTATGAACGGAATAAAACGCCATCTTCAGAAATTTTTAGCACAGAGCCATCTTGTTTCTTGCTGCCACGACTTTTTAATTCATCATGCACGGTGCCATAGGCCAAACTAAACACTTGGAAACCGCCAGAATCGGTGATAATGGGTGATTTTCGTTGCATAAAAGTATGCAGTCCGCCGGCATCTTTAATTATTTTAGTGCCCGGTTGAACCATTAAATGATAGGTATTACAAAACATGAGCTGTAATCCAAGTTGATCAATCATAGTGCTATCAAGGGCTTTAAGGCTGGCATTGGTGCCAACAGCAACAAAATTTGGTGTGTCTATAATGCCATGGGGCGTGTGAATTCTACCCACACGGGCGCGAGATTTTTTTGATTGATGTATGAGTTCAAAGTTAAAATAATTCATGAAGGTAAAGCCTGCGTTGAAGAAATAATTTTTTTAGAAAACCACAAAAAAGGTGTTGCCATACTCAAAACGACTATTTTAATCAAATAGCTCAGAACAATAATATGAAAAATATGTTCAACTGAGCCATAAAGACCCAAAAAGCTAAAAAGAATAGTATCAAGTAATTGGCAAATTGCTACCGAACAGAAATTGCGCAGCAACAGCAAATGAGGAATACGCTGTTGCAAAAAAGCATAAAGTGCTGTTTCAAGGTGTTGTACAATAATATACGTAGTGAAAGAAGCAAGCATAATGCGGGGAATAATACCAAATATCGCCGTATAATGTTCATGGGTCATGTCATAGATGCTTGGGGTATAGAGCAGGTGAAATTGAGAAAGAATGGTGCATGTCATGCCGGCACCAAAACTTAACCAAATTGCCTTTTTAGTTATAGATCTGCCGAAGTATTCTTGCAAGAGATTGAGCCCTAGGCTGGCGCCTATGCTTAAACTATCAGTTGCGGTAACATGCAAGCCAAAAAGCACGATCTGTTTTGAAACAAAGATGTTTGCCAAGATGCAGATGAGGCATATAAAGCTTATAAGCGCTTCTTTGCCTAGGCGTAGTGCACCCAAAGCGGTAATGGCGATAAAACAGGTTTGTAATAAAAAAATTTGTTCATTCATAGTAATAAAAAATTGGTAATAAAAACTATATTCTTATTACTATTATAAACTATGCCCTTAAAATCGCTAGTTTTTTTAACTTAATGCATACCAGAGCTGCGTGAGTCTTTGGTGAAGTCCCTGCAACGCTTTTTGCAAATCCTCTCTTTGTTCAGGGGTTTCTTTTTTTTGTTCCCTTGTGGGTTCTTCTGTCTGTTGGGGGACAGGTTGATTTTTTTCACGTTCTTTTCTTGTTTTTTCTAGTTTTTCTTTTTCTTCTCTTATGCGAGCTTGCGATTTTAATCGTTCGGCTTCTCGTTGCTCTTGTTCAAGTTTTTGTTGTTGTTTTTGTTGTTCCTCAAACTTTTTTCCGATGGATGTTGTTGTTTTTGAGGGGAGTATTTTTTTTTCTGGGGCTTGTTCTTGGGATTCTTTTGTTTCCCATTTTTTACTATACTCTAATCCTAAATCTCTATATTTTTTGGCTAATTGTTTATCGATTGGATAAGCTTCTGAAGCGATATTTTGAATTAAGTTAAGAGTTTTTGTTAAAATTGGCTTATCAATAATAGTAAATACTTCAATCGCTTTAAGTAATCTATTTAATAACTCTATCTTTTTTTCCATATCATTTGTTTCATAAGCTTCATTAAGTGTTTTGTTTAACCACTTTTTTTGTTTTTTTGTAGTAATTTGTTTACTTAATGTATCTCTTTGCGTTTTGTCTTTATAATCAAAATTGGTAAAAAATTCATTGGCCAGATTGAGCACGTTGTGTGCTTCATCCAATAAATCGTTATCAAGATATTGGTTAGTGATGTTGTATATTACATCTAAAAATTTTTTTTTTATTTCATCAGAAGGCGTGTATTGCGTTAAGCTTATGAGTACGCTGATCAAAGTTCCTATTTTTTCTTCATATGTTTGTGATTCGTTAATACCGTTAAGTATTTCATTTAACTTTTTTTCTATTTCTTCAGGAGGAATTGTTTCAATTTTAACCGAGCCAAAGGTGTCATATTGTTGTCTTTTTTGTTCATCACTTAATGTTTCATAAGCGTCCGTAATTTCTTTGAATTTTTCTACGGCTTCTTCAGGATTGTCACCTTTGTATGTATCAGGATGCCATTGCCGTGCTAATCTGTAATATGCTTTTTTTATTTCTGCAGTTGTTGCATTTTTATTAACGTTTAAGGTTTTATAATATCCTTTGCTATCATTTGCTTCAAATTCTTTTTCTTCCATGCCAATAAGGCTAACATGTTGTGTTAATAACAAAAAAATAAGATAAAAAAATGATATTTCTGATTTCATGCCAAGCTCCTTTATTAGAATTTTTTTGATTATAATCAAGGAGTCTAAAGAATAGCAACCCTTCGCGTTTATTACGTAATTTTATGAAATTAAGCAATAAGGGATATAAAAAAAAGAGTATCGAATGTACTTAGTATTCGATACTCTTTAAATATTGAATTTTAATAGGAATAACTATTATTTTTCTTTTATGAGATCGTTCGCATTGGGTTTATTTACTATTGGCTTACTTGGATAATGTGAGCCATTTCTTGCGTGGTAGCCGAACATTTTTTCAGCGTCTTTTTCAAATTTTCTCGCTATGTAGTAATTATTATTAATTTTATTTTCCCCTTTTTCCATTGCCATACAATTTCCAATTGAGAAAATAATAGCTGCAGCATATAGATATTTTTGCATGAAAATTCCCTATAAAGATACGTCTAGAAACAAATAAATTATTTTTTAGTTATTATAAATAATATTGTTAAAATTGCTATTTTTTTATTTCTCTTATTTGAGGAGGGGATATTTTTTAAATCCGATGAGGCGGCATTCAGGTTGTGGTGTGATCTTGAAAGTATCATGTACTAATTGTTGCATTGTTTTTGCGACTGCAATAATATCAGCGCTCGTTGCTTGATTAGCAATAATACATAGTAATAAAAAACTTTGCTCTTATTACTATTATAAACTATGCCCTTAAAATCGCTTGTTATTCTTAGGTCAATGCATACCAGAGCAGGGTAAGTCTTTGGTGCAGTTCTTGCAACGCTTTTTGCAAATGTTCTTTTTGTGGCTCTTTTATGGGTTCTTGAGTTGTCGGGGGTGCAGGTTGTTTTTGCTGTTCTCTTTCGCCTTTTTGTCTTGTTATTTCTAATGCCACTTTTTCTTGACTTATGCGTTCTTGTGTTTTTAAGCGTTCTGCTTCTTGTTTTCGTTCTAACTCTTGTTTTTCGATTTCTCTTCTCTTTTGTTCAAGTAATTTTTGCAACTTTTCCTGTTCTGCTTTTATGGCTTCTTCATGCCGTTTTTTTTGTGCTAGTTTTTGCGCTTTTTTTTCATTTTTTAATTTTTTTAAAGCTTTTTTTTCTTGTTCTGCTACTTCTTTTTCTTTTATTTTACTAGTTTCTTGTTCGTGTGCTTTTTGATTTTCTCTTTCTATGTATTGCGCAAGATTTGTTTTTAATTGTTGAAAACGACTTGCATACTCGGTAAATCCCCATTTTTGAGCAGCCAGATATGCTTCATCTATTTGAAAGTTTACAAGGTTTAAAAGCATATTTACCGTTGAAAAATCCTTAATTTTTATATTTTCTTCAATTAATCGTAAGTTGTAATTGCATTGATAGGTTTTTAAATCAAGAGCGGCTTGTTTTTGAAATGGAAGTGCATTATTTTGAATTTGTATAAGATATTTCCATGCAGTATTGATTGCAAGGATTTTTTGGTTGATATCTGTTTGTTGATAAGCAATAGCAATGAGGTTGTTTAAATAAACTACTTGTTGGTACTGTTGTTGATCTTGATATTGTTGTTGTTGATTATTAAGGTTATTAAATAGAGAAGAGTCTATGCCCCATCTTTGTGCTGTATTAATGCCAAGTTGCTTATATTTATTTCCTTTTTCTTGATTTTTCATGGTATTAAAGAAAAAATAGCTGATAGCATAAATTGCTTGCAGGGCTCGATTTTTTTCAGATTCGTATTTTTTTGCTTGGTCATTTTCTATTATTTGTAATAAAGATGCAACAAAACTTTCTTTTTCAGCTTCGGTTCCTCCGCCTTGTAATAATTGCTCAAGTTTATAGTTAAAAATCCCTTTATCATAATATGCTTTTTCGGTTGGGTTGCTCAGGATATCTTTTGCCAGATTAATTTTATCGAGCATTTTTTTAGCATAGGCTTTTTCTTCTTCGGTTTTATTAATAAATTTATCAGAATGCCATTTGCGTGATTCTTGTCGGCCTTGTTTTTGGATTTCTTCTATGGTTGCATTTTGATTTAAACCAAGAGCATTGTAGGGTGACTCTGGTTTTGTTGGGTTTTCTTCTTCATATTTTGAGAACCATTGATATGCATTGGGTGTTTGCATGCTATTTATTTCTAGTGTCATACAAAAAATAGTTGCACAACATAATAAATTTTTTTTTATTTGCATTTTTTCTCCTTTTTTAATTTTTATCATTTTAAAAAAGAAGTTGAAAAAATAGCAATGATTTATTTGAGTAGGGGATATTCTTTAAAGCCGATGAGACGGCATTCAGGTTGTGGTGTAATTTTGAAAGTATCATGTACTAATTGTTGCATTGTTTTTGCGACTGCAATAATATCAGCGCTCGTTGCATTGCCTTGATTAACAATCATATTTGCGTGTTGATAAGAAACAATGGCATCACCAACTTGTAAGTGTCCTTTTACGCCAATCTTATCAAGATAATAGGCAACAAACGTCATTTTTTTATTGTTGCTGGTGATGGTGACTTCATGATCAAAAAAGTTGCGAAAAAAGCTTCCACAAGTATTTTTGTTGGGGTAACGACTTATGCGATGACGAATTATTTCGGCCCGTCTTCCTTGTGCAAAAGAAATTTCATGAGGAGAGCCTCTTTTTAAAAGAAAGGTAGCTTGTACTAAATAATGTTCTTCTTTATGTAATGTTGAATAATTGTAGTCAAAATTGAACCAGGCATTATCAACATCGAGAAGTGTGGTTGTTTTCTTTTCAAGAACTTGAGCAGAAATCAAAAATTGACTCAATAAAAACTGAAAATAATGCAGATTAATATAAACTGATCCGCCAACGGTGCCGGGAATACCACTAAATTCTTCAAGTCCTAAAAGAGCATTATCCAAGCAATACTGTATAAGAGTATCCATGCTGACATTCGTTTGCGCATGCACAACTACTTCGTGTTCATTCACAAATGTATGTGATAGGGCATTTAATGCGGGGTGAATAATAATACCATCAAAACCATCATCGCTTATGAGCATATTTGCACCTTGGCCTAACAAACAAATGGGGAGGTTGTTGTCTTGTGCAAATGCTACGGCAAACTGAAATTCAGCTGCCGTTGTTGGTACGGCATAATAGCGAGCATTGCCTCCTGTGTTAAACCAATTTTTATCGCGCAATGATACATTTTCTTGAATATTATGAGTGTGTAAGATCGCAGGTGTTAATGTTGATGCTAGGTTCATATGCTGCAAGCCATATTTTTTTCTACGGTAATTTTTTTTGGTTTTGTGCGAATGGGTACTTTTTTTTCTGCTACTAAGGTAAAACATGTTTTACTGCAAGTATTGTTAATGGATTCAACACATGATGGGCAAGCAATAAATTGTTTATTACATGAAGCATTAAGGCAATTGGTGAATTCATCAAAGGGTTGTGCGCAGTGTTCGCAGGTTGTTAAGATATCATTGTTAACGTTAACGGCAATTCTACCGTCAAACACATAATTTTTTCCACGGAAAAACCCATCAGGAAATTGTTCGGCATAACGATGAATGCCGCCTTCAATTTGATATACTTTTGTGGCAACATTTTTTGATTTTAAATATGCTGTTGCTCGTTCACACCGAACGCCACCAGTGCAATACATTAATACTTCTTTATCTTTAAAGATAGCAAGATTTTCATCAATATAATGGGGTAATTCTCTAAAATATTGAATATTTGGTTTAATAGCATTGATAAAGGCACCAATGCGTGATTCATATTCATTGCGTGTATCAAGAATGATTAAGTCTTTTGGTGGATTTTTTAATAAATCATGAGTTTGGGTGGGAGTTAAATGTTCGCCGCCCATATCAGCTCGGATTGCTTTTGTGTCAAGTCCAAGGTGGGTTATTTCATTTTTTACAACGATGCGCAAGCGAGGGAAATAATCTTTTGTGCCTTCACTCTCTTTAAAGTCGATGTTGGTAAAGAGTGAATGATCGTGCATTTCCTTTTTATATCTTTCTAGTGCATCAATTTCACCACCTAAAGTACCGTTAATGCCCTCATGAGCAATAATAATTCTTCCGGTAAGTTTTAACTCGGTACAAAGACGATGCTGCCATTTTCTAACCTGTTCAGGGTAGGTAATAGCAACATATCGATAAAATAATATAATTTTTCCCATGAGCCTGCCAATACAATATAAAAAGTAATTTTAGAATAATTATAGCAATTTTTTATTATTCTTTCCAAATAGAAGCACTTTTCTTTATGAAAATTCTTTAAATAAGTGAAATTTAATACAGTATGTTTGCAATAATTGCAATTTATAATACAATGCACATTACTTTAATTATTGACAAATAACTAAAGTAATTCATATCAGAAATAATTATGCTGCTATCATCAAGCCTGTTCTTAACTAATCAAGAGGTATTTTATGAAACGTATATTTTTATCAGTTTTTACTTTTTTCATACTCTTATTTGGCTTTAATGCTCATGTAGTAGGCATGGAGGAATCAAGTCAAAATAAGCCTATTTTAACCAGCATTCCAGTGTTTTTAGGATTTTCTCAAGAAGAAGTAAAGAAAAATAGCGGCAAGCAAAATGAGTATTTGGGTAAGTTGCGATCATTGGCAAGTTTATTATTAGTGCAAGAAAAATTGCGAAAAAATGTTGCTACTATTAGTGAAGTAACTGATATAATGCAGGATTGTTTAAAAGATGGCTCATATTATAGAACGGAATTTAAGTATACTGATAGGCCATGCAGAATTAATCAAATTCCATGTGGATCTGAGGTCGTCTTTGCAGATGGCGATCGAGAAAGAGAAATTTTTCCTGATACCTTTGTGCTGACTACCCCTGAAGCAAAGGCTGCTTATTTGCAAGCAAAAAATTTATTAAAAGTTAAAAATTGTAGTGCTTTTGATCGAATGGAAAGAATTTGTAATAGGCAAGGACTTTTAACAATTGAAAAGACACGCAATAAATTAAATTCTTTTATTGAGACATTATTATCTTCAGAAAACAAAGAACTTGATGCATTAAGGAAATGGTTGAAACATACCTGCGCTTCTGAGCAACGCCTTGAAATGATTGCGGAAGCTAATAGTTTGTTGAGGCAGATTATCGAATCTCATGATCCACTCTTTTTTGAAAGGTTTCCCAAAACTGACATGAAAGAATATTATCCTATAATAAAAAAAAATTTAGATGCTTCAGGATTTATAGAAATTCATTTGCCTTCATTGTATCCCCTTTTGGGAGTGAATGGAAAATGTATACAATTTTTTGAAGATTGTGAGGATTCAGATGAACTTCCAAATTTTGAACTCTATGAAGAATTTCGTTCTGTTTTTATAGAACCTTATACTTTGGCCAATGAGCGTTTAATGCAAGATAAAGCAATATATGCTGCTTTATATAAAGAACTTTTTTCTTATTTTCAAGATAAAACACATAAAAATCGTTTAGAATTAATGAAAAAATATTCTAAGCCTTTATATCTAGGAGAATATTTAGGCGCAAACTTTCCCGCTGATCCTTATACTGTTGTTCATGAACCGCAAAATCTTTCTTCTTCCTCTACTGATGATACGAATGAATGGATTGACGACGCAAAAAAAGGCCAAATAAAAAACAAAAAAAAGGCCCAGGCGCAACAACAGCAAAAGCAACAAAAGAAAAAAGCTGCTGAGAAAAAAGGCAAAGAAAAAAGGGTACAGAAATTAACAGTAAAGGCTGCTCCTCGAAGAGTTGATCAAAAGCAACAGCAAAAACAACAACAAGTTCAAAAACAAAATAAAGCAATCATTAAGTATGATGAACGTATTATGCGGTGGTTAGATTCAGCATTTTTAGAGCAACAAAATCCCAATGATCGTTCGATTCTTTATCACACATTTAGTTTTAATGAAGCTTCACGTAATTTTGAAGCTGATCAATTTATCATAAAATATGGTGTGCAAGTTCAGCGAGCTAATCGTACGCATGTTCATAAGATGGATACCATCTATTATATGGGTGGCGAGATTCAATACACCCGCGGTGAACGCGTGGGACAAAGAGAAACGGTTCTTTTTGTAATTTGTAAAGATGCCGATGGCATTTGTTATCATCGAGGTTTTGACAGGAAAGAAGATTCCCTCTTTAAGGAATTTGAAACAAATGAATTTGAACACCACTTTCCATCATTACATGATGATCAATTTTGTGAAAAGAAGTCAGTGAATATGAAAAGAAATAATGTAATCAAAAAAGATCCTGTTGAAGGTACGTTTTGTATTGAAATTGATGATGATGAAAACAATGGTGTTACCATCGTGTTGTATAAACCGACATTTGAAACAAACTAACTTTATAATAGAAAAAAACAAGAATGCTATTCGGGGTCTATTTTAAGTAATTAACGCGAACTCGACGAATAAAGAACATAAATGACAATGGTGATTATTTTACTTATTATAAAAAAGATTTAATTATTGACAAATATAAAATTTAATTTATAATAGAAATAATCACGCAGTCGCCATTTAACCTGTTTTTAAGTAATTAAGGGGTATTTTCTATGAAACATATATTTTTATCAATTTCGGCGGTATTTTTGATGCTTTTTGGCAATAGCTCAATACTGTTTAGTATGGAATCGAAAACTCAAAATAAGGATATTTTGACTAATATTCCAGCGCTTTTGGGGTATTCTGGGCAAGAAGTAAAAATTAATAAAAGTAAACAAAGTGAATATTTGGGTAAAGTCCAACTATTGGCAAGTTTATCTTTAGTACAAGAAACGTTACGTAGAGATGTCTCTATTATGAGTGATACAACTGATGCAATGCAAAATTATTTAAAAGATTCTTATTATAGAATTGGCTTTAAATATATTGATAGGCCTTGTAAGGTTAGCCAAATTTTGGAGGGTTCTTTAGTAACCTATGAAGATAATGATGGTGAAACAGAAATTATACCTAGCCAATTCATATGTACTACACCCGAAGCAAAAGCTGCTTATTTGTAAGCAAAAAATTTATTAAAAGTTGAAGCTAATTGTTTGAGGGGAACAAGAGATAAAAGAAAATATTTGATGAGTGAAAAATATAGAAAAAGGTTAGAATCTTTTTTTGATATATTATTAGCTTCAGATAATCCTGAAGTTGTTGCCGTGGGCAAATGGACAAAGTTTGTTTGTGCATTTGATCAACAGTCTAATACAGTAGTTGAGATAAGTAATCTTTTAAAGGATGTTATTGTTAATCATGACATGCAGGCAGCAAAAAAAATATCTGGCATTGATGTAAAAGATTGGATGCAACATGAATTACAAAGTAAGGGAGTTTCAGAGTTTATTGAGGGTTATTTCCCTGCTTTTTTTGGTATGGTTGACTTAAGAAAAAAATTTATAGAGTTTTATCAGTATTGCAAACAACATAATGATGAACTTCCAAGTTTTGAACGCTATGAAAAATTGCGTTCTGCTTTTATAGAACCTTATACTTTGGCCAATGAGCGATTAACACAGGATAAAGCGGTATATACTGCTTTACATAAAGAACTTTTTTCTTATTTGCAGGATAAAACATTTAAAAATCGCTTAGAATTAATGAGAAAATATTCCAAGCCTTTATACCCAAAAGAATATTCAGAATTAAACTTTCCCGCCGATCCTTATACTGTTGTTCATGAACCACAAAATCTTTCTTCTACCTCTACTGATGATGCGAATGAATGGACTGGTGATGCAAAAAAAGGTCAAATAAAAAACAAAAAAAAGGTTCAGGCACAACAACAGCAAAAGCAACAAAAGAAAAAAGTAGCTTTGAAGAGTAAAAAAGGCAGAGAAAAAGAAGTAACCATTACTGCTCAACAGGTTGGTGTTGCTGCCAAGCTGCAAGGGCAAAAACAACAACAAGTTCAAAAACAAAATAAAGAAATCATTAAGTATGATGAACGTATTATGCGGTGGTTAGATCCAGCATTTTTAGAGCAACAAAATCCCAATGATCGTTCGATTCTTTATCACACATTTAGTTTTAATGAAACTTCACGTAATTTTGAAGCTGATCAATTTATCATAAAATATGGAGTGCAAGTTCAGCGAGCTAATCGTACGCATGTTCATAAGATGGATACCATCTATTATATGGGTGGCGAGATTCAATACACCCGCGGTGAACGCATGGGACAAAGAGAAACGGTTCTTTTTGTAATTTGTAAAGATGCCGATGGCATTTGTTATCATCGAGGTTTTGACAGGAAAGAAGATTCCCTCTTTAAGGAATTTGAAACAAATGAATTTGAACACCACTTTCCATCATTACATGATGATCAATTTTGTCAAAAGAAGTCAGTGAATATGAAAAGAAATAATGTAATCAAAAAAGATCCTGTTGAAGGTACGTTTTGTATTGAAATTGATGATGATGAAAACAATGGTGTTACCATCGTGTTGTATAAATCGACATTTGAAGCATAAGTATTTTTGTTAGTTAATTCTTGAAAATAATTGATAATTCCCCGATACTAAAGTAAAAAAAATTAGTCTCGGGGAATTTTATATGAAAAAAATATATTGTTTGTATTTGAGTTTTTTCTGTTTAATGTTTGCATTGCGGGCCGAGCAAGAAGAATTTTCGGTATTTGATGCGCGTGATAGTGCAGTCGTTGCTGCTGAACCAGATTACACTGAAAGTTTTGTTGATCAAGGTAATGGAGAATGGGCAGAAATTAAGAGTGTCTTTAAGCGCAACAAGCTGTTAAAATCGTTTTTTAAAGTATTTAAATATTTCAAAAAGCTTTTTGACTTGCAGCAAACTCAACTTAATGAGCAAAAAAAGCAAATTGAAGGTATCCTTTCACATCAAAAAGCATCCGGAAAAGATATTGATCGGCAAGATAAACAAATTAAGCACATGCAGCAATCAATTTTCAGACAAAACAAATATGAAGGCGGCTAAGTAACGCTGGTTCCCGTCTGAGGATCGTTTCGCATAATTTTACCCTGGGTTTTTGTTGATAAGATTGGCATTTTTTCAAAAAGTTGAATTTTTCCTCTTACACTTCTTCCTTGGGTTGATTCTTGAATGCTTTTGATCACATCGGTTGAAATGGCATCATCTGTTATACAGAGTTCTGCTAGATTTAAATAATCATAATCGGATAGTTCTTTTTTATCATAACAAGCACAAATGACACTTGCTATGGTTCTACTGGTAAAAATATCAATATTTAATTTTAGAGATTCTTTATGAGTTTTAATAATGCCTAAACAAGTTTTTAAGAGTGTTCGAGGTGCTTTAGTATCTTGTTGAGTTTCTTGCATTGAAAAAATTGAAAAAGTACCCATTATGCTGTAAAAAAAACATGGTACAATCAAAAAAAAACGCAATTTCATGAGTATGCTCCTAGATATTAGTATTGTCATCACGCACACTATAGACCATTCATTTTCAAGACTACAAGAAAATCTTAATAGCTCGAAATGAGTCTAATTTGAAGCTTTTTGCTTTTTCTCGTATTATTACAATAATGGACCAACAGATTGTCACTAGTATGTTTTATCTGAAAGGTATTAAAAACGATGAAACTTTCACTTGCTTGGATTTTTGATCACCTTAAAACATCATGGAAAGAGCATGATATTCCTGCATTGATGCATCGATTTAATACTACAACTGCCGAAATCGACTCTTTTATTCATCTTAACATTGATACCAATACTTTAACGTTAGCACAGGTGATGAAAATATCACCCGAATCAATTACGCTTTTTAGTGCTGAACATCAAAAGGAATATACGCTACTATGCAGAAATGATGCTCAAATTGGGCAATTTTTTTTGTTGATGCAGCAAGATGGTCAATGGCATTGGGCATCAGAAAAAGATTTAGGAGGATCAAAAGAAACATTTTTACCGTCTTTGTTTGTTGATGAAAAAAATCAGGCAGGGGGGTGGAAAAACTCTTTTGAAAAAGAAGATTATGTATTAACAGTAGATAACATCGCGTTAACTCATCGGCCGGATATGTGGAGTCATCGAGGTTTTGCGCGAGAAATGGGAGCTATCCTTGGCATTGAACTTGTTCCAGAACAAGAATTGATTCTTGAAGTGCCTATTAAAAAAGCAGATAAAGAGATTAATGATCAAGGTTTTGGTGTTGCCTTAGATGTTCCTTCAGATTTCTGTAGCCGTTTTGCCGCTATGCATATTGCTCAAATTCAGAATCAATCATCTTCATTGGCACTAGCGCATCGTTTAATGCGCGTTGATAGTCGACCAATCACGAGCATTGTAGATGCGACTAATTATGTCATGCTTGATATGGGACAACCTTTACATGCATTTGATGCAAAAAAAATTACAACACAAAAATTAATCGTAAAACAATCACAAGCGGGAAACACGTTAACGTTACTTGATGGTCAAGAAATAACGTTTACCGGTGGTGATATTGTCATAACTGATGGCAAAAAACCAGTTGCTCTTGCAGGTATCATGGGTGGACAAGAAACTGCTGTGCAAGATGAGACCATTTCACTCTATGTCGAAGCAGCATCATTTGTTGCGAGTAAGATTAGAAAAGCAACAACGCATTATAAAATTCGTACAGAAGCTTCAACCCGCTTTGAAAAAAGTTTGGATCCACAGCAAAATGTTCCTGGGTTATTGCGTTTTTTGAAAATAATTTCCCAAGCTGGGCTTTCTTTTACGCTGCCAAAGGCAATTTTGTCATTGGGTGCTGACGTAAAACTTCATACCATTACTGTTACTCATGATTTTATTGAGCGTATGCTTGGCGTTACGCTTGCCGTTGATTTTGTGGTAAAAACATTAACAGCGTTATCATTTAACGTTGATAAAACAGAAAATAAAGGCATGGTAGAATATTCTATTGAAGTGCCGACGTTTAGAGGCACCAAAGACGTGCTCATGTCACAAGATATTGTTGAAGAGGTGGGGCGTTATTTTGGTTTTGATAACATACCACATGTGCTACCCGCACTGCCTATGAGGCCTTCTGATTTAACGCGGTTTGATCGCATGAATAGAGTAAAAAACTATTGCGCGTATGCAGCACATGCTCATGAAGTGCGAAATTATGCTGTTTATGATGAAGAATTTTTAAAAATACTTGCGTGGGCTCCTACAAAGAGCGTTGCCATAAAAAATCCTATTTCAACCAATATGTATCGATTAGTGACAAGTTTAGTGCCCCATTTAATTAAAAATGTGCACGTAAATGCCACGCATAAAGATTCCTATAGTTTTTTTGAAGTTAATAAAATATGGCATAGAGAAGAATTGCCAAAAGTTTCTGTCAAAGAGCAAACTGCTTTAGCGGGAATATTTTTTGACGCTACTACTGAAATAAATTTTTATCAAAAAAAAGAAATTTTATCAGAATTATTCCGCTCATTAGGAATGGATGTTACTTGGCAAAAAGCGCAGTCCGTTGAGCCTTGGTTTCACCCCTATCAAACTGCTGAATTATTTTTGAATCAACAATCAATCGGCTTTGCCGGAATCGCTAATCCAACAATGTTGCAAACCGTTGTACCGGGATCAGCATTTATTTTTGAACTGAATGGTGACATACTTTTTGATGTACACATGCCGCAACAGATTGCTAAACCGTTGCCAAAATATCAAGATTCATGGCGAGATATTAGCATGCTGGTTCCTTTATCAGTTACCGTGCAGCAATTAAAAGAGCTTATTATGAAGGCATCGCCAGCAATTGTTTCTGTTGTCTTAATTGATTTTTTTCAAAAAGATGAATGGCATGATGTGCGCTCGGTGACCATGCGCTTTTATGTACGCAATGAAGAAAGAACATTAGTAAGTGAAGAAGTTGATGCGGTTAATGATGCTGTCGTAGAGCGTTTGAAAACCTTAGGGGCAACAATTCGATGAATGCTCAACGATTTTTACCATGGTATGGCGTGTTATTTATCATCATTGTTGGCCTTGATCAGTTGACTAAATATAGCATGCTCATGTCAGCCACAACCTATAAAATCACTTCCTTTCTTAGTTTACAAGTGCAATTGAATCGTGGCATATCATGGGGCATGTTTCACTCAGAAAATGATCTTTTTTTCTTTTTTATTACTTTTTTGATTTGTTGTTTTATTGGTGGTTTTTTGCATCACACGTTTATGCGCTATCAAGAAGGGTTAGTTATATTTCCTGAAGTTGCGGTGATTGCCGGTGCATGCTCAAATCTTTTTGATCGTTTTTTTCATGCAGGGGTTGTTGATTTTATCTTTTTTTCATGGCGGCATTGGTCATTCCCTTTATTTAATGTTGCTGATGTGGCAATTGTTCTTGGTATTTTTTTTATTTTACTTGAAGGATTGCGAGAGCAATGAGTAGTTCATTTTTGAAAAATTGTGCAACATTAGGGTATATTGGTTATCTTCCTGCTCCAGGCACTGTTGCATCTTTGGTTACGGTTCCTCTTGCGTTCTTACTGCATCAGTATATTCCTTCATGGTATTTAGCGACAATAATTATTAGTTATTGCATAGGCCATGTCATTGTTAATAATGTTCTTGGACTCTTTAATGAAGCTGATCCTTCGCAAATAGTTATTGATGAACTGGTTGGTTGTCTTATTGCATTATATGCGTTGCCATTTTCATGGCCAGTTTGGTTGCTCGCTTTTGTGTTATTTCGCTTTTTTGATATTTATAAGTTTGGCCTTGTGGCTTGGTCAGAAAAATTACCTGGTGCCACGGGCATTATGGTAGATGATGTTATTGCGGGCGTGTTAAGTAACCTTTGTGTGCGCTTAGTGCTTATGGTTTTTAGTGGTGTTTTGTATGGCTCTCTATAATTTTTTTGCGAATTTCGCTCAACTGACAAAAAATTTTTTCGTTCCCTCTTTTTGTGTGCATTGCAAAAATTGGTTAGAACAACCAACCATTTTATGCGTTTCGTGTCGTGCGCTTATTCATCCTATAGTTTCTGCTCGCCTTGAAGTGAATGCTGCAACTACTATGACGGTGTTTGCTGCCAGCAAATATCAAGATCCACTTAAATCGATTATTTTGGCAAAAGGGCGATTCGATTGTTTGGCAAGCAAATATATGGGACAACTTCTTTGGGAATTGACGCCAGTGAGCCATGCATCATTTGATTATATTATCCCTATTCCTTTACATTGGCGGCGCTTTGCCTATCGTGGGTATAATCAAGCAACCATGATGGCGCATGAACTTGCCAAAAAAAGCAAGCAGCCCATGATTGAATTGATACGGCGAAAACAATACACCGTTTTTCAATCGGTGCTAACCACATCAGAGCGAAAAGATAATGTTAAAAACGCATTTGTTTTGCAGCAAGGTGATTTATCTGAGTATACGGGTAAACATTTTCTTCTTGTTGATGATCTTATGACAACCGGTGCAACGCTTAAAGCTGCTGCACAGTGTTTGTTGCCACTCAAGCCCGCTTCAATCACGGCTGTTGTTCTGTGTCGGACATAACGATTTATTGTTACATTTTTTGAAGGGGAAAATAATATGAAGAACGTATTTTGTCGTATTTCTTTTTACCTATTTATTTGTTCATTTTCAACTATACATGCAATGGAAAAATGGTCTCTGGATAATGATGATGCTTCAAGCAAGACAAGCGAAGCGGTGCGTTTATTGCATGGTGAAAAAAAGCATAACAAGAATGTTATTTGTATCGAACAAATGCATCAAGAAAAAAAAATTCAAAAAGAGCTTAAGCGAAATATTAGAGCATTGCCAACAGAATTACAGTGCCATATTTTTTATGATTTGGATGATTTGACAATGCCTACACTTTGTAGGCTTGCGCATGATATGCGACTTTCTCCTGAATCGATTAAGAAAGTTGAATGTGCACATCATCGTTATATTAATGATAAAAGTATAATAATTGATAGATTGGGAACGGTGAATGAGCGATTTCGAGCATATGGGGGACTAATACAAGAGATTATTGGTTTTATGAAACCGCCGCATGGTGAAGTTGCTTATAAAAATTTTGGGAAGACTTGGTCTGATGTGCGTGCTCTTAATGATTGTTTGAATGGGCAATACCTAGTAGATATTGCACCATTAAAAAATACGTTACGTGCTTTTGTTGAACGGACTCGTACACAAGTTGAATGCTTTTATTCTGAGCCGGATTGCACGGATGAGTTTATTAGGAGTTATTTAGTGACAAGGCATGGGCTTATAGATTTTTTTGGATATCGATTCAACATAAAAGTTAATCGTTTTCATAATGTAATTCGATTTCTCACGATGCCAAAATATATTGTTTCTTTTGGCTTAACAGGTAGTGCGATGTGGTTAACCGGTGATATTTTTGAATGTTGTGGCCCTTGGGTGTCTGCGGGATCAATAGTATCCCTTGGGATCAGTGGCATTTTAGGTGTACTTTTGGCATTTAATGATGATTGTGATTATTTGGAGGGAAAATCAAAACTTCAACGGTTATTATGTTCGAATGATTTTGATCGCGCAAAAATAAGAAAAGCATTTTCAAAAGCACATAAGAGAATAGCAAGAATTCAATCTATTCCCTCAGATGAAAATGTTTAGTTTCATTTGAGGGAATTTTGCCGTTGTTTTGTGTCGCACATGAATTATGCATTGGCGATTTGTTTGAACGAATAAGCGCCAAGATTTGCAGCAGTTAAAATACACGCAACATTAAGTAACGTCTGAACACTCCACAACTTATATTCATATTCATGTCGTTTTAAATTAGGATCAAAATAAGGTACTGAGCCTAAGACACTATTTTGATGCATAACGAGAGAAAGTGCGGTTGCAATTGTTGCACAGATTATTGGAAGAGGAAAATCTAATTGTGCGTTGCAGCATGCAGCAAGTAAACCCAAAATAAATCCATCAATGCATTGGCTTGCAAAAATGCGAATACCTAATGATCCTTCAATTTCTATATATTTATCGAAACTTTTAATGGCAGCTTCGGTATAAAACGTTGTACGAGACGGAATCATGCCTTGACCAGGAAAGCTCTTTTCTCTGCCAACTTTCATAGCATATCTATTTTTGGAGAGTTCATCAGCTGCTATGCGTTGCTGTTCTGCACCTTCTTTTAATTTGAATACACTTTCTAGGAAAAATGCATTGGTAAAAAAAGTAGTTGTCATTAAAGCTAAGAAAATAGTTTTTTTTATCATTATCTATCCTAAAGAGTTTTCTTTTTGTGGTTGTTGTATATTTTGTTGCGCTAATGTTAAGGTTTTTTGTGCCTTTTTAATATTGCTTTTCAGTTCATGCAGATTTGTATATCTGCTTGCGCATAAGGTTTGGTCAATAGATGGATGTGTTAAGCGATGAGCTATTAATGGTGGGCACAGCTTCCAGAAACGTATACAACATGATGAACATTGTTTTGAATGAATCAATTGATTAGTAACTTTTTTTTCAGGGCAATTAAAGCATATATTTGTTGAGTAGCAGATTGCCGGATAGCCAATGCAAAATAAATAACTTCCAATAGTTCCTAGTATGATTGCTGGATTTGGTGATAGAACGGCAATGCATAAGCACATTGACCCAACGCAGCATGATTGACAACTAGGGCCATATCTGAAGCAGACATTGCACATATCTCCAGCGTTATCACATATATTGATGCGAGACTTAATTCTTTGTTGAATTACTTCCAAAAATTGTTTTCTAAGATTGTAATATGATGCACCATCTTTTGCATTATCATATATATTTTTAGCGTTTGCGGCATAGGTGACAACAGCAGCGTTAAAGGTAGTTTTATCGATACTATATTGTTTTGTTAAATTATTTATTTTTTGTAAATCTGAATAAAGATGATTGCCGGCTGGTTTATTTTTAAAAGATCCAAATGTAATAGCCGCAGTAAAAAGTTGTTGTGTGTTTTTGGGGTTGGATTACTTTCGTATTGCTGTATCATAAAGCGGGTATGTAAACCTTTTAGTTGTTTATACGCTTTGCATCGGCTTTTATTACTTATATAGGGTAATCGTGCAAAATATGCTAAAGAATGACTTTCAAGAAAAGTAATAATGTGTTCTTGTGCCAGAGTTGGCAGTGTCAGGAATTGTAGTATTAATTCTTTAGTTTCCTTAGAAACATCTTGTTCTTGTGTATATAAATTACGTTTATTCGTTTTAGGCAATAGACTTTCTTTTTCTCTTGTATCATTTTCGATTGTATATTCTTCTTGAGTAAGAGCATGGCAAAGGCCTTGAGCAAAAGGGTTTGTTGGTCGTTGGTAAGTATCGAGTGACCATGCTTCCATGCATGATAGGTAATTTGAAATTGATGATAGAATAAAAAATGCAATAAACATTGTGTTACGTATTATTTTCACTATCCCTCTTATGGCATGAGCGTGATTGAGTGCTTATAACAACAAGTTTACAGTATAGTGATACCATTGAGAATGTCATTTGTTTTATTATTATTCCATGTTTGATAAAAAAAAATTTTTTGTACTCAATAGAGCTGAAACTAACAGAATATAAAAGAAAAAACATAAAGTTTTTCATTATTTACTTTTATCATAGATCGCATTAGAATTGCTGAAATTAACTATTCCATTAAAAAAAGGCGGCAATGAAAAAAGCATCAATAATGTTATCCGTTTTCTTATTTTTTATTTCTTACAACATCAAATCTGAACTTTTTTTGCAGATAAATCCTGAATTTTTGGATAGTTTTTATTTTAAAAATCAGGAAGCGAAAAATCATTTAAAGCATATTGTTAATCATCGAAGTGCGCAAGAAACAGAGAGTTATTTGAAAAGTTTACCTTTAGAAACACAAGAGATGCTATATGATACTATGCAAACAAGTGTAGATGAAAAGGGCAATACGCTATTTCATTTACTTGGAGATAAGAAGATAGTTGAAAAATTTTTATTTTTGAAACCAGATGTAAATAAGAAAAATAAATTAGGCATTACGCCATTAATGATGTTTATAGCTTTGAAAAATAGAGAAGGTGCAAAAATATTACTTGAAAAAGCTAATAATGTAGATGTGAATTCACGAGATAATAATGGTTGCAATGCATATCATGTGGCTTTTTTTTGCGATGGTTGTGAAATTATTAAAAGTCTGTTAGAGAAAGGGCTTGATATTAATTATGTTGATAAATGGGGTAACACACCTTTAGTTATGGCTATCGATATTGGCAACATTGAAATTGTACAATTACTTGTTAATTGGCATGTAGATGTCAATAAACCTGCCGAAAGGTATTTTAATTTCGACAAAGAAGATGCTCATTTAAAATTTTCTGATAAAGAATATTTACCGCCATTGATTCTTGCAATAAACCGTTATAACCCTGAAATAGTCAAAATTTTAATAGAGGCAGGGGCTGATACAAATATAATCATACGAGAAAATTTTAATCCACTTATAATCGCCATTAATTTTGCTTCTAATATTGAAATTATTCAACTACTTCTTAAGGGGGGTGCTAATAGTAATCAAAAAAGTCATGGAATGACAGTTTTGATGCATTTAATTCCTATTGATCGCAATAAAAAGGAAAAGCGTAGCATTACTCAATTATTGTTGGATAATGGCGCATGTATACATGAGGTTACGCAAGAGAGTAATGATAGTATCTTCTCATTTTTGGGTTTAAAATTTATAGATAAAAATATCCCTAACATGGAAAATCATTTAAAGGCAACAAACATATCAGCACTTATGTGTGCTGCACTATACGGTGACAAAGCTATGGTAAAAACGTTACTTAAGGCGGGTGCTCAGGTGAATGCGGTAACCTCACAAGGTATGACACCGCTTATGTTTGCTGTTATTTCTGGAGAATTAAAATGTGTGCAACTACTGATTAGTGCTGGTGCAGATCTTCATGCTCAAGATGTTTTTGGGATGAGTGCATATCAGCTTGCGATAATAACTAACAATCCGTACATCGTTTATGCATTTCATTTAAGTTTTGAAGTAGAAAATTATCAAAAAGATGCAATAGAAAAAAATGACAATCAAGGAATTGTGAATGCTGTTGAAAATCATTCTACGACACCAGATATTTTATTAGATAACATTATTTGCGGAAAAATTTCTGAAAAAGATTTTAATAATGAATCACTCGATAGCTCATTGGAAGATGTATCATATCAAAAAGAAGATCGCAAAATTTCTTTATGGCAGGGATTTCCTCAAAAAGAAGATGAAAAGAAAAATACTGTTTCTCCTTATATCGATGATGCATTGTTAGAAGATATTTTGAAAAAAGTTCCACCACAACAAGATTCGTTTGAGATGCGAAATATAGAATTATGCACTAGAAACAATAGGGATCGTTATGATGAAGATTTTAATAATGAATTATTAGCTCATTGTCCTGAAAAGTTGCGCTCTATAGTTGAGGAATTAAAAAATAGAGATCTCTTTGATAATGATTTATATCATGGCATTATTCCTCATCACCTGTTGCTTGTTGGGCCACCCGGAGTCGGTAAAAGCTCATTGGCAAAAGCAATAGCAGAGATTTGTCATATATCATATGCTTTTATTAAAGCACCACTTTTAGCTAATGAATATACGAATTCAGGACCAAGCAATTTAAGCAGAATTTTTGATCCAATTTTTAAAAGCGATGAGCCATGTATTGTTATAATAGATGAATTGCAAACACTTATTCAAAAAAAAGATAGAAATAGTCTTGATACAAGCTGCGCTGAAGCCTTATGGATTTTACTTGATGAATGTAAAACAAAAAATAATATTTTGATTATAGCAACGGCAAATGAAATTGATGTGTTGCCTGAACAGTTACGCAGTCGTTTATCAAAAAGTGTCCATCAAATAGCTTTGCCAAAATTATCAGCTCGAGAGCGAATAATTGCTTATTATGTTTCAAAGGTTCCGGTGAACATATCATTAAAAATCACTGAAAATGATATAAAACACTATGCAAAAAAGACGTGCGATTTTTCAATTCGTGATTTGGAGGATATGATCGAAGTCGCAGTTTCAAACGCATATTTTAAACGATGTAAACAACAAATACATCATAAAGTTTTAGATAAAAATGATTTGGAACAAGCATATCAACATATAAAACAACAAAAGAATTCAGGGTTTTTGCCTGAATGGTGCAAAGATGTTAAAAATTATATTATACCTGCCATTGCAGTGCCTATGGGTATTGCAGCCGTGCAATTGGCTGTACAATGCTATATTTCTTATACATCACATCAAATTTCTTATGCGCAAGCGGAAGCTCATCATCAGGATTTTTTAGCGTTAAGGAAATAATTATTGTTGTGGATAGTTTAATGCATTGTTATTTTTTTATATCAGTGATAATTTTAGCGACTAATGCCCAATTTAGTAAGCCAAATAACAATGATGCAACTCCTGCACTTCCAATAATTGATCCTATGATTGTTCGACCTTTTTGCTGTTTTCTGTGCCATTCTTCACTTCTTTCTTGTTCTAATGCGCGAGCAATTCTACTTAAAGGAACTAATGGAATATCATAAGCTTGTGCAATCCCCTCAACAATGAGCCCTATGCCAATAGCACTGGAAATTAGCCCAATAAAAAAATATATCGGCATTAAACTTTCTATATCAGAAGAATTTAGATTTTTTGATGTAGCATGAGAATGGCTATTTGCTGCATTTATATTGGCAATGAAAAAAGAAAATATACAGGTTAGTAAAATAATATGCTTGAAGATAAAAGACATTTTTCCCTTATTGTTTTTTGTGTGTTAATAATTAAATGCATTGTTGACTGTTTTTTGGTTGATGACATCTAATCGCCAATTTTCATAGTTATTCTCTTTAAAATTAAAAATTATTTAAAAATTAATAAGATAGTAGCAGAGGGAAAATTTTGCTAATTAATATTGCATAACCAAATTCAATTACAAAGAAACGAATTGTATTTAACATCCAAAAAAAACTAGCGGTATATCTAATAATTAGGTTCAGTATTTGAGATTCGGGAGGGTAAGATAGGTATACCTTTTCTAATACTTCTAGATCAGTGGAACTCGGAAAAGCATGCATCCCACTAGAAAAACCAATCCAAGCCATAATAATAAAAAGCAGTTGCACGCCTTCTGGTTGTTCAAGGTGATCATCAAACCAACTCATAGGAAGACATGAGGGTAGAGTAAAAATTGCGCACACTAATGTGTTAATAATAAACGGGGCGATCGTAATCAGATATTGTTCAATAACATTTGTTGTTGGCTCATACTCAACGTACCCAGATACTTTATTTGAGGGAAGAAAATATTTAACTTTATATACAGTTAATCCAAATTTATCGCAAAAGAGTCTGTGGGCTATTTCATGGATGATAACACCGGGAAAAGTAATTATTGTTATGAGTATAGTAGGAATAATAATTATCATGGTTATTTTCTCATGAAATAAGGTTTAAGTTCTTTTGGCATATGGGTAGTTACAATGTCCAAATCAGTATCATTCAGCTTTAATTTAATTTCTTCGAGTATATTTAATGCTTTATGAGTTTTATTAAGCGCAAAATAGGTCTGAACTGCGTGGACTTTTGCAATTTTTGAGTTTTTTAGAGAGGACAAGATATATTTATATCCATTAAGTGCTTCGTGATAATTGCCCCAGATGAAATTTTGTTGTGCGACTTTTAGAACACGATTTAATTCATAATATTTTGGAAAAAAGAATGCCAAAAAATACAACAATCCTAAAAATGAGCCAAGTGCTATTACTCTGAAGGTAATCGGATACGAATGGGGTGGTATTGCACTCAATGTTTCATTGTTTTCTACTTCAAACATACTCTTCTTTCAAATTATTGTTCATAGCCCCTTATATGTATACTTTATGAGTTTTCTAAAATATTTAATGTTTTGATAGTTCAAGTTGTTCTTTAACCAAAAAATTTCTAAATCGTTGAATAATATGCGCTAAATTTTCTGCAATAGAATGGTTATTGAAATTATATTCATCATCAGAAGCAGGAGGCATATAAATTAAGAACTCATTCATTTCGCTAGGATGATCAAAGTCCCAATATACACTTTCAATTGCATCTATAAGTTCTCTATTACTATAATTTTTATCAAGTAAGGATTGTAATTTTATAAAACGCCATTTTTTTTTTCAATGTTCCACTCTTTAGAATTTTCTTCTATTTTTATATTTAATTCTTCCAATAATTTTTCTAATTTATCATTGATTTCAAAATCATCTTTTAATCCATATGCTAATTCTATGATATTAATATTATCTAATTTATAATGTTCAGATAAATATTGAGATGCAAAATCTTCTATGAATTTACTGTTAATTAAATTTAATTTTCTTCCTATGTATATCGTTTTCCAAGAAATAGAAATATTATTTTTTTTAAAATCATTTAGCTGAATCATTTTTTTCCTGGCCAAATATTAGGTTTTCCTGTTATGATTCCATCTTTAATGAATAATCTATGAACAACGCCTTTTGAAGGATCGGGATGCACAATCCATTCAAAAATACCTTTTTCACCATTTAATGATCCTTCTATTTGATATAAAATTTTTCTTACTGTTTCTTTGTCATATAGATCGAATTTTTGAGCATATTCAACATAATTATCAATTATATCACTAAATTTATGATAAGAATCTAATTTTAATGCTTTGCCACTTCTAATATTTTTAGTGACTTCATTATCAATAATTCGTAAGACATTATTTTCAGTATCAAGTGTATGTGATAAATCTTTTGAGAAAGCTTCATTACTATAATTTTTAGATTTTTGAGCTTGTCCCTCATTCATAGATTGTAATAATGCAGAAGTTCCTTGAATGGCAGTTGTACCAAATGGTGTTGATCCAATAATCTCTCCAACGCCTTGGACGACTCCAGCAGCCTCTGTTGCCAATTCTTGTATTAAAGCAATATTCTGAGGTACAGCAAGCATATTTCCACCAGACATACTCGGCGGTATAAATTCTCCCATAGAAATTATGCAGTCGCCCATTACTCGGCTAATTAATTTAGCGCCACTGCCTAAGGCTTTATTTGCAGCGAGGTCAACAAGTAATTTTGCAACAAATTCTTTTTTATGTTCAATGGGTAGTTCTTTCCAATTTTTAGAAAATGCATGAACTGCTTCATTATATTTTTTGCTAAACTCAAATGCTTCTTTTTGCGTTGCTCCAAAAGCACTTATATTGTTTTTGCTATAATCAACGACACAAGAACAGAGAAAATGCCCTAATTCTCCAAAGTCTTTAGCAGCATTCAATAAATAATTTCCTGGATGAGTTATTGTTTCATGCGCATAATCGCCAATTTCTTTTAATGGCAAATCGGTAAAAACAATTTTAAAACAGTCCTTTATAACTTCTTCTACATTTTCTGCTAAGGTTAACTGCGTATCTCGATTTAGTTTTATTGTTTCAATTTCGCGTAACGCGGATTCTTGTGATGATGCTAAATATTCATGAATAATTTCATTTTTCAATTCACCATTATCAGAATTCCATAATTTGTCATTCTCCAGTAATTCTCTCATTAATGAGCGTTCATAAATCATGTTTAAATCAGGTTTTTGCTCAGGAGATGTCTGGAATTTTTGCATTTCATGAGAACTGTAAGATTCGGTTTTACCCGTATGCAACAATTCTAAACTCTGTCTGAAGAAGGGAAGATCTTCTTGTGATTTGGTGCGACACATTTCGGGTCGATTTAATACATCCAATTCACGGACTATTTCTGCAATAGTTCTATTCAATGGTACTTGTGATGTTGCTGAATGATCTAATGATTCGAATTCTTTATTTAATTTTAGTAATAGCGTTTGTAATTGATCTATGCGTTTTTCTGACCCACCTTCTTGTTTTAATCTATTGATTTCATTTGATAGATTAGTGCGAGCAGCAAGAGTTCGACGAGATATGTTTTCTTTTGCAACAAGATCTTCTGATAAAGAGAAATTGTTATTTTGTAAAATTGTTTTCTCATTTTCTGTAGGTTTTATATTTTGAGGAATTGCGTTAGAATTTGCAGTAGATTCTGATCTTCGTACTATTGGACCACTTAAGGTTTGCAGTCGATGAGCAATCCTTTTACTTGCCTCAGTTATTTTGCATAGATCTTCAAATGTATTCACTTCATGAAATTGTTTATCTATGGCGAGTAGATCAGACTGATTATCCTTGATAAACTTTCGTGGGGCATTTTTGTTTTGTAGATTGTTGGTTGTATCTACTAAATTGAGCACAGTCTTCATTACATTATCTTGAGCTCTGAGTTGCATTTGATTTGGTTGATCTAAAATTAAGCTACCGCATTGAAGAATTGTTGTATTTTTTTTGCCTTCTAATGCATCGACTATTGCTGAGGCTAATCCTAAATGTAGCTCTTTATTCAAACCTTCAGTGGAACAAGCTTTTGCGATGTAGCCAACGGCATTACGGTGTGCCTGTAACATATGTAATGGTTCTTGTGAAGCAAGTACAGCAACTTTAAGTAAGAGCACACGTTCTTTAAGATGTTCTGGTTGGATAATTGATGAGGGTATAATGATATCTTTGAATATACATTCATCAAAATTATAAAGGCGAGGTAATCCTCGTTGATCAAAAAGTGGTTTGATAGCTTCATAATATTTGGGGTCATTTTGTTTTTCTGTTAAGACAGAAATAAAATGATCTATAACTTTCATAGGTTGCTGTGAAGCCGCATAAGGAGCTACTTCATGCAATAAATCCATAATTTCCAGATTTGCAGAGATATTTAATGGTTGCAAAATATGCTTTGTACAATATTCTGTAGAAAGCTCTGCATAAAGTTTGCTTATAATGAGATAATCATCTTCTGGTGAAGATGAATTGTACATGACATGATCTTTGTAGCAATCAACTATATATTTTGCTGCTTCTAATTGATGATCCTCGAATAAGTGGACTACATTTCTTAATTCTTGATTTTGAATATTTTCCAATACTCGTTGTCGCATTTCAAGTGGATTAGAAGGATAAAGATCCGATTTTTTATGCAGTTCTTGCTTCATCCAAAATGCATTCTCTTCATTGCAAATTCTTTGAAAACAAGGTCGATTTTCTTTTTTAAAGTTTTCAATTACCTGCTTATATGCATTAGGCATCTCTTTTTTTAAATAATTTGTTATGGTACGAGCTATTTGATAATGATCTTCGGCGCTTAAGGAAGCTTTTAATGAACCATCGGGCTTGCATAAAATATAGGTCGATTGATTAATAGCATTTTGAAGATGTACGTTTCTTTGTGTTAAATCTTGAGTTATTCCTGGCACAGAAAAGGTAAGATTGGTGAGTGCGAGTGTAGATCGTGTTGATTGAGTTTGAGCTGCTTTACTGAGTGCATTTGCATAATTTACGACCTGAGCATGTATTTTAAGAGTTTCAGCAAATTGTTTTTGTTGTTCAGCTGAAAACGTATGTGTTTGAGCTGGTAATGCTGCATAGGGAGTGTTTGTGCGATGGCGGAGTTGATCGTATGAAGCTTCGCGCATCATAAAATCATTAAGTGAATTACTTAATGATGAAGTATTATTAGTGTTATAGCTAAAATTGCTATTTATTGTTATAAGGCTTCTTCTATCTTGATCTTCCATGCATTGTGAGTTTTGGAAAATATGAAGAGTAAAGAATAAATTTATAAAAAATAATTTTTTCATCACACCCATTTAAATGGCCAAGATATAATGTTATAAGCTTTCTCGCAAATATCAGATCGGTTTTCTATAATAGGATAGGCTAATTTTGCTCCATAAGAGATGCATCCTATAATAAAAGCTGCATTAGGATTTATGTCTTTTAAAATAGTTGATACTCCTATTCCAGCATCGCAAGCCATTTGTACGTGAGAGTTTCTCATTTGCTCATTATGAAAATCACTTGATTGTTGTTTACTTTCATTATGTAATTGATTGGTTTGTGCTAAGCTTTGTCCTTGCAGTATTTTTGCCTGATCTAACCCTTCAGTATGAAACTTTTGTGCTTGAGCAAGACTTGCAAGATGAAATTCTTTTGCCTGTGCTATCGATTCTCGATGAAATGAGGCATTTTGAGCAAGGCTTGCAAGGTGCATTTCTTGTTGTGCTTTTGCTGCCTGTATTTGCATGCAATAATTAAATCCAAGAGTTATTACAAGAGGGATGCTGATTTGTAATGCTGGCATAATCGCGGGTTTAATAAATTCATACGTTTTTGTTTGCCAGGATTCATGAATGCCGTTATTATTTTTTATATAATCCATGGCTTGTAATAATTCTTTTTTTGTTAATTGTAATGTAACATTTTGATCTTGATTGCCTGCTTTTTTGATATCGATACTTTCTATTATTTCTTCGAACATTCTATCAAAATCACGTGCTGCAAAGCCATTTGTTTTTTTTGCCAGGTAATTGATATCACGCTGTGTTAATGAAATTGTTATTAAGCAGCTAATTTTTGCAATATGGTAGTTAATATTGCTTATTCGATCATAGAAATCTGGTAATGTAATTTTATAACATCTGTTAGAAAGACGTTGTCTTAGTTGTTTGGGTAATCCATTTAATTCATTTGCAGTGCCGATAAATAAAATATTTTTTGTTTCTGTAATTTCATCTAATAGTTGCCAGAGAACGCTTGCTGCATTATTATCATTTTTGTTTTGATCATGTTTTATGATTTTTTGCATTTCATCTAAAATAATAACATGAGGATCATTTAAATCTTGTATTCTATTAAAAGTATCATTAAGTTTACTTTCTGCTGAATTTTGATATTGATTGCCAAGTGTTGTAGCTTTTATGATGGTGTATTTTAATTTACAATATTGTGAAATTGCAATTGCTAAAGTAGTTTTTCCAACACCTGGAGGTCCTACAAGAGTAATGAAAGGTGGTTTGTCATAGCGTTCTCTTTGATATAAATCTGATTTAGAAGCGACTCTTGCTTTTACTGTTTCTATAAAAAATTGTAATTTTTCAGGAGAATCATCAATATATTTTTGTATTCTTTCCTCGTCAAATTTTGTGTTTCTTTGGCGAATAGAACCTGCCATTTGTTGGGCAGTGAAATCATCTTTAGTATTTAAGTTAAAGTATTGATAGGCATTATCGACTGGAGGGATTTCTTTTTCTGTTTGATCATCATTTTGTGTATGAGGAGGAAGCAATCTTGATGGTTTTTCTTTAGTCTGCTTTTGTTTAGGTATGGGGAATCGTTGATCTTCTTCCATTGCATGTGCAATAAAAAAACTTAAAAATATACTTACTATTAAAAATGATTTGTGCTGCATTACAAAGCTCCTTGCGTCATTAACTTAAGATGATAAATTGATACAAGGCTATCGTCTTTTTGATAAAAGTAAATGTGGTTTGATTTTGTAAGGTGCTTTTGCAAGAACCTCTATTCTGTGATAGTATACCGTAAAAAAAGGTACACATTTTAGTAACCCCTTCAATACAAGGAAAACATAATGCAAAAACAACAATATTCATTATTAATGGTAGCGCTTGCTTCATTAGTTATACTGCCACAATGCGAATGGCTTGAATCAAAAAAATCTGCTGAACCTACGAGTACAACCGGTGTTGAAACTCAAGCAACTGCAGGATCAAAAGCAGTAGCACCTACAATAGGAACTGGTAAAGGCATTGATGGTGAAGTGCTTATAACGATGTATGATGCAAAAGTGCCAAAAGCAAGTATTAATGACTTTAAAGAATATATTGATGAGTTCTTAGAAGCACAACCACAATATAAACAAGTTTTTGAAATGATGCCTGGCGCAGAAGAACAAATTTTTGATGGTTTAAAGAATGAACTAGTTCTTGCTGAATGGGTTGAGAAGAACGGCATTAATAAAAAGCCTGAATATTTAAAAGATGAAGAAAAAATTAAAAAATTTGGCCGTCGCAGCTTGAATGTGAAATATTTCCAAGAAGCGTATCCGGTGAAAGTTACTGATTCTGAAGTCAAAAAATATTATGACGAAAATAAGAACAGTATTCCTCAGTTGATGCTCGCTCCGGGTGGTGTTGCTGCACAAGGCGTGATGTTTGATACTAAAGCTGCAGCACAAGCTTTCTATGATAAGGTAAAAGACGTTAAGACAAATTTTGAAAGTGTTGCAAAAGAATCAACCCTAAGCGTGAAAGATTTTGGCGAAGTTAACAATCAAAGTTTCAATGTTGATGGCGTGATTCGTAAAAAATTGCTTGATGCTAAGAAGTTTCCTGTCGTTGAATTAGTTGAAATCAATGATAAATCATTTGCCGTGGTTAAAGCAACCGGTAAAAAAGAACCAAATTATGTACCATTTGAAGATGTAAAATCTGGTATTGAAAATATGCTAAAACAACAAAAAATTGCTGAAGCATTAAACAAAGAGCTTGATAAACTCGCACAAGAATATAAAGTTGTTGTAAACAAAGATTATTTTGAGCGCAAGAAAAAAGCTAAAAATCCAGAAGCAGCAATGCAATCAGAAGAAGTGCCAGCTACTAAAGCTGCACCAATGAGATCAATGTAAACAAAATAGTTATTATTGACATAAAGGGGAATTACTCGTAATTCCCCTTTATGTTTTAAAAGACTGGAAGATCAATGAATCGAGCTATGAAAACTACCTTTTTCTCATTATTTAGTATGTTAGTTCTTTTTTTTGGTATAAAGGAACTTTCAGCAACAATTAAAGAATCAAATGAGCTTCCGACTGATGTGCCTACTCAAGAAATGATGGTAGAACAATCTGTTGAAGATAATGATCGTTTCTTGATCAATGAAGTTGCCGTTGTTGTTGATGGACCTGAGCGTAGATTTTATGTAACCACTCTTGATTTAGAAACCCCAAGCTTTGATGGGAGAATTCCGTCGCTTGATGATATCGTTGATGAAGAATTGATATATCAAGATGCTCTTAAGCATAAAATTCCTATTACTGAATATGCTCAAAAACATATTCAAAGTATCAAAAAACAGCATAAGCTCTCAGATGAAGCTTTTACTAAAATTTGCGCGAACGCAGGGTTAGATCAAGCTTCTGCATTAGAAAAATTTGAAAAAATGGGTGCTGGAAACACCATGGTGCAACATAAAGCAGATAGTTTTGTAGCTGAACATGAAGTAAAAGAATATTATGAGGCAAATCCAATTAGTAAACCCGCTAAATATCAATTGCAAGTTGGCTTTGTTCCTTTTGATAGAAATAAAAGCGTAGATCAACAAAAGAGCGAATTAGAAAAAACATTGCGTTCCAATCCGGAAGCAATTCATTGGAATGAGCCGTTTTGGCTTAAAGAAGTTGATATTGCTGAAGATAAAATGTACGTAACTAAAATGTCGGTTGGTGATATTTCAACGCCGCAGGCAACTGATGGTGGTTTTGAAGTTCTTCGCTTAAAAGATAAAAAAGATGCTTATGTTGTTCCGCTGGAAAAACGTTATGGTGAAATTGTTCACACATTGCGCATGCCAAAATTGCAGGAAACTGTTGAACAATATAAAAAGACTTTGCGTGAATCCAGCTCAATTGTTGATATTAGAAAGCCGCAGGAAGCACGTCATATTTGTGATTAATTATTACCGAATACCTTTATTGCCATTCCATGTAAATCTTTTAATGCAATGTTGTTATTAAGAGTGCGTTGCATTAATGAGGAACTTTTCAATGCAGGATTTATTTTTTCGGCCTTTTTTTTCTTACATGATGCACTATATTCCTGTCTTTTTTGAATGCTTGCTTGAGTTAAATCTTGATTAAAGTAATGCATTCCTAATTGTAATGTTAATGGTATAGCGATCAGAATGGTATGTTCAATGTAGGGCTTTATGGTTTTATATGTTGTTTTGTACCATGGTTTAAATCTTTTATCGGTATATGTTATAAAAGTAATTGCTTGTTCAAAATCATATAGTGTCGGTGTAATTGTTGGTTTGTAATAAGTACACCGTTCAGAAGCATTATAATTCCCTTGTATTACCATTTCTTCTAAATCGTGTGGCGTAAAATTTTTAGTTATTTTTCCTAATATGTTGACTTCACATGGGGTTAGGCACGGTGAATGCAAAGCAAGATGATAATTAATAATCTTTTCTCTTTTTTTTTGATTGGGCAGGGAAATGGCGTGAGCATTGTATATATGCTTTCTAATCTGCTCGGGTAAATTTTTTCGTTCATTGGCGGTGGCAATAATCAAAAAATTTTTTTTCTTTTTAAATGTATCTAAAAAACTCGATAAATAATCTGCATCGTAATCTTCGTTAATCATTTGTAAACCATCTAAAATAATTACTTTCGGTTCTTTATTTTCTTTCAAGGGGCCAAGAATATTTATAAGATCACTTTGACCTGAATGATTATATTGATGTACTAATGCTGGGAATGAGACAAAGGTATAGCGCAATCCACATTTTAAGGCGATTGCTTTTGCCAACGAGGTTTTTCCTGCTCCAGAAGGGCCAACTAAGAGATGCATATTAGACAAAAATGGTATTGCTTGCAATAAATTATTAGGTTCGATTCTTTTGGTGATAATTCGGATAATTTTTTGAATTTCTTTTGGACTCTCCTCAATAAGTTCATCAATTAACTTTTCATCTAATTGCTCTTCTTCTGAGCAATATTTTTCTTGATCTTCCATGCAGTAAATAATATTAGTAGTTAATGATGAAAAAAGAAGCATTATGAAAAAATATTTTTTCCATAGATTACTTTGAGGTAAAAATTGTCCTGAGATAAATTTTATTTGGAAAAAATATGATTGAAGCTGCATTATTAAACCTTGTTGTTTAAAGATACGAGAGAAATATAAATTGCAGCAATTTTAGTCTGGTTCTAAGTAAAAGTAAACAAGAAATGGTGATATAAAAAAGTTTGTACAAATCAAGCGCTATGGTTGATATTAGAGAATCATAGAGGGTAAGCAATTTTTTCGCCATCTTATTATTTCTTCCTGAAAGAAATTGATGATTGACGGTAAAGAATTTTTTCTGTTTGATGTAGGAATGGCATATTTGGAAGGCTTTTGTCAAAATGGTTAAAATAAGCCATAATTAAAGGGAATATAAGAGGTTATTCTTTTTTTGTGGGGTTATAAAATGAAAAAACTATGTATTTGCTTAAATGAATTAGAAGTAAAAGTCTTTGTAGGTATTTTATTATTACTAGGTTTTCCTTACTTGTTATTTTGGCTCAATAAAGATCTTAATTATTCTAGTTCTGATTATGCTAATATTTTAACGTCAGCAGCTACTTTACTAACTGCTGTTTATGCCACTTTTTTACTCGTGCCGAATTACTTTAAGCAAAAGAGAGCTGAAAATTTAACTGAAGCTGCTAAAGAAGTATTGAGCATTTTGACAGAAACTGAAGTAGAGATAAAAAAACTTTTCTTACTTAAAGATGAAACTATAAAAAGTTTTTACAATGATTATGCAAAAGAGCATATTAAAGTTCAATTTAAACTATCTTTTTTGCTCAACAAATTACGAAATGGTTTATTGTTAGTAAGAAAAAAAGTTGATTTAGTAAAAAATGAAAAAATACCCAACTTTGTAGAATTAGTTGCAAGTTTAGAACAGGTATTGAGTCAAAGGCCTACAAGTTATCCAGCTTCTTTTATAACAATAAATTTTCTTAGTGAATGTGGTCTTTTAAACACAGGTAAAGATTCACTTGATCTCGGTAAGCTCAAAGATCTCAGAGAGGTATTGTTATCAATTTATGAGTTAGACGAGCAATGAAAAAATCAAATTTTAATCAAATAATTGAACATTTTTCATCTTTCGCTCCTGAAGTAAAAGGAAGAAAATTTGAAGTGCTTTGCAAGTGGTTTTTAGAAAATGATTTTACTTATTCAGAACAAATCAAAAAAGTTTGGCTTTGGCAGGAGTGGCCTGGTAACTGGGGCAGGGATAAGGGCATTGACCTTGTCGCAGAAACTTATAGCGGTGAATTATGGGCAATACAAGCAAAAGCTTATGATGAAAGTTATTACATAACAAAAGAAGACATCGATACATTTTTAAGTGAGTCTTCTCGTAAGGATTTTTCATTTCGTCTTTTAATTTCAACGACAAATAATATTGGCCCGAATTCTCGTGAAGTACTCCTTGCTCAAGAAAAACGGGTTGGTCTTTGTCTTCGTGATAATTTAGAATTGTCTGATCTTGATTGGTCATTAATTCTAAAAAATTCAGGTGAAAAATTTAAACAAGATCCAAAAATCCCACGTAAACATCAAGAAGCTGCAATTAATGCCGTTATGAAGGGCTTTGAACAATCTTCTTATGGTCAGATTTATATGGCTTGCGGTACAGGGAAAAGTTTGATTGGTTTATGGTTAGCTGCAAAATTAAATGCCAAAAATATTCTTGTACTAGTCCCTTCTATTTCTTTAGTAGCTCAATTATATAAAGAATGGTCGAGTAATGCTGGTGATTTTACTTTTGATCCTATTTTTGTGTGCTCAGATCCTACTGTAAGTAAAGCTAATGATGATTGTATGTCATTTGATTCTATTGATCTTGGCTTTCCGGTTACCACTAATGTTGATGAAATTTTAACTCAATATTTTCGAAACACTTCTCGGTCAAAAATTATTTTTGCAACGTATCATTCTTCTCCAATTATTGCTCAAGCATGTTCGCAAGAATTTTCTTTTGGTTTTGATCTTGCCATTGCTGATGAAGCCCATCGATGTGCTGGTGCTACAACGAGCGATTTGGCAACAATCGTGGATAAATCTGCTATTAGAACGAAGCATAAATTATTCATGACGGCGACGCCAAAAATATTTTCAAATCATGTTAAACAAAAGACACAAGAAATTGCTTATGAAATTGTTTCGATGGATGATGAAGAAAAATTTGGCCCAATATTTTATAAATTACCGTTTTCTGATGCCATAAAAAAAGGACTTTTGAGTGATTATCAAGTGCTTATTTCAGTTATGGATAATGCAACATATAGGGGATATGCAGAACGGGGACGGTTTGTGTCTTTTGAAAATCATGAAATCGATGCTCGCACATTAGCGAGTCAACTTCTCATTGCAAAAGCTATAAAAAAATTTGATCTAAAAAAAGTCATTAGTTTTCATAGTCGTACAAAGGCTGCAAAAGATTTTATTAAGACATTGCCAAAAGCATTACCATTATTACTTGAATCAGAAAAGCCTGTTATTGCATACCAAGCGATACTTTTTGGTGATATGCCACAATCAGAACGGCATAAAATTTTAAAGCAACTTGATGAAACATCTGATGGTGCAGCTTTAGTTGCTAATGTTAAATGCCTTTCTGAAGGAGTTGATGTTCCTTCTCTTGATGGTATTGTATTTGTTGAACCAAAAGGTTCTGAAATAGATATTATACAAGCAGTAGGTAGAGCAATCAGAAAATCTTCAGACAAAACATTGGGAACTATCATTATTCCCTTGTTTGTTGATGGTATGTTAGATGAAAATCTTGCATTGGATCAATCTTGCTTTAGATCAATTGGAAAAGTACTCAGGTCTCTTAGAGCACATGATGATATAATTGCAAAAGAGCTCGATAGCATACGTTTGGAATTAGGAAAAAAAGTTTATACAAGACCATCCAGGTCAAGTAAAATTTTTTTTGACATATCCATTGAACTTAGTAGTGACTTTAGCGAAACTTTAAAACTTAAGATTTTAGAAAATATTGTTGAACAATGTTCTTCTGAATGGAATTATCAGTTTGAGTTACTTAGGGAATTTTATCGATTAAATAATAGATGGCCAGCTCAACACGAAGAGTTTCCTATTGAGAATAAGCTTGGCATGTGGTGTAGTTATCAGCGAACACTCTATAAGAAAAAATTTCTAAGAAATGAACAAATAAAAGTCTTAGATTCAATTGGGTTTGTTTGGGATTTATTAAGTGCTGTTTGGGAAGAAAATTTTTTATTATTAAATAGCTTTAAAAAAGTCAATGGTCATTGTAATGTTCCTGCAATATATTTTGAAAATCAAACACTTGCTACATGGGTATCTGTGCAACGCAGAGCATTTAAAAAGGGATTATTATCTCTAATGCAGTTAGAAAAGTTAAATTCGATTGGGTTTGTTTGGGACATATTAAGTGCTGTTTGGGAAGAAAATTTCTTATTATTGAATAGCTTTAAAGAAGCAAACGGGCATTGTAATGTTCCTGCAAGATATCTTGAAAATCAAATTTTGGCTACATGGATTTGTACACAACGTTATGATTACAAGAAACATAGAATGTCTCAAGATCGTATTAACAAGCTTAATTCTATCGGATTTATTTGGGACTTGATTGATAAGAGTTGGGAAAATAGTTTTTTCAAATTATGTAAATTCAAGGAAATCAACGGGCATTGCAATGTGCCAAAACGATATGCTAATGATCCTTCATTGGCTAGATGGGTAATGACGCAGCGAAAATCATATAAGGATGGAAAGTTATCTGAAAAGCGTATTAAAAAATTGAATGAAATATGTTTTCAATGGTATCAAAAACGAGGAATCTCTAATATTTAGTTCTTGGTGTTTAAATAAAGGCGTTGAATGGATAATGCAAAGACTAAGGAATATTTTTTTGATGGGGCTTCATATCAACCAACAATTATTGGGGAAGTTGATGAATTAATCGAAAAAATAGAATTATTAAAAACAAAATTTCCTTATGTCGCAAAGTTTTTTTTAATAATTTTAGAGAAAAATTTATCTAAAAATTTTTCATTAGAAGATTGGTTAATTGTTACGCCTTATATGCTTGTATGGCAAGAAAATAATGAAAAATTAAGTTGGTTTGAAAGGCTTTTTACCGAGTTTGCCGATATTTATGAGGAAGAGTGGGATAAATGGGTTCATGAAATTGTTCAAAAAGATAGTACGACACATGCGATTTACGATCGTATTTATAGTTATCTATTACATTTATATGCAGCGATATATTTAGTTAGACAAGGTTTTACAAATATTCAATTTCCTCCTCATTCCCAAGAAAAAGGTGTTGATATTGTAGCTTTTTTTAATGAACAAACTTTTGCTATAGAATGTAAATTTGTAAAAACTTCTAAAAAATTTGATTCTTTTTTTTGGAGAGCAAACCGTGCTTTTAGGGATTGTACTTTAGGTAATGATTTTTATGAATTTACTAAGCACTTATTAATTAGCAAAAATTTTATATTTCCTCCTGGAGAAGAAATAAGAAGTCTTTCTCCTTTGCATTGTACTGCTATTAAATTTTTAATTAAAGAAGTTTATAAAGATCCTTTTGCGCAACATAATATGTCTTTTAAAGATGAGGATGAACAAATTTTAACCTATAAATATAGTCCATCATTACCTGTGGCATCTCTTGATTTTGAACAAGAATATGCTGATAAAAAAGCATTATACCTTTTTGACATCATTTTATCTGCTACTTTAGATAAAGCGGTAAAGCAGCTTAATGATTTGAAATATAGCAATCATAGAAAAATTATTTTTTTAGGTATTCAATTAGATGAATTGTTTTTGATTGATTGGACTTATCCATCAATAGAAGAAAGAAAATTATTAGCTAAATTAAAAATGCATTATAAGCATAATATAAAAATAATATTTAGCGAAGATGTAGGTTTTTCTATGGCTAGATATCTTTAAAAAGCGAATTAGGCCTTCGGCAGAGTAGGGTGAAGCCCGCCGGAGGCATTTTTTTAACACATCTCTTCACATTTCTCATTCAATGCTTCTTGCTGCAATTGCATAGCCTTTTCAAGGAGCCGCTCTTTATCTGCTTTTAAATCATTTTTGCCATCAAGGTAGGTTGAAACGATTGTCTTTAAGTCCATAGAAATGTTCATGATTGTTCGCTTTTCACGCGTTTCAGTGACATGAATGAGTGTAATGCTGTCAATTCATACATTACGTATGTTAAAGCCGCAAGAAGCAAGGCATGTTGGTGATTAATTACTGCCAAATACTTGTATCGCCGTTCCTGATTCTATTTGTGGAATAGCAAGTGCTTTTTCAATATTTTTAATTGATATTTGTTCAATTTCATTGTTGGCAAAAATATGCGGTGGTTGATGATTTTTTGTTATAAAGTCTATGAACTCTGAACGTTGTTGTTTTTTTCGTTGCATTGCAAAAATTTTCAATGCTAATTGAGTTCGTTTCATAGCAGCTTGTGTTCTAGAGTATTGGAAAATATTCTTATTAATTTGATTATCTGTTCCGGCTAGAATTTCTTCTGTTAGGTTTCTTTGATGTGTTATGCTTAGAAGGCGCTTGAACCTATGAGAGAAAAATTCAGGATCTATTAGATTTTTTTTGTAATATTTCTCAATTTTTGTAAGGGTTATAGATATCGTTTTTGGATCATTATACCCTTTATCTTGTAAATGAGTTTCATCTAGAAAATTACTATCAAAAGGTTTATTGTTATTTAATTGTGGTTTAATATGATTCTTAATGAAATATTTCGCAGCTTTTTTTGGATCAATATTTTTTTGAATTAGAGATTGTATTATTTCTTGCTGATCAGGAGAAAATGTTGTTAAAATAGGATCTTTAGTTAATTCGATTAGACGACCTGTTTTCCAATTTTTTGTTGCATTATCTTTTGTTGCATTATCTAATGATAATTTAAATAGTATTTGATCTGCATTAATGTTTTCTTTTCTTGAAAAAGTATTTTTTGGTTCGGTTGTAGCGTCCCATTCTCTTAGCCAATCCTTAATAAGTTCTGAGTGTGAAGAAGAAAGTTTCTTAATTAATTTTTCTAATTCTGAGATAGTGCCGCTTGCTCTTTTTTCTTCAAGATCTTTTTTTACAACATCTTTACAAATACTAACGAGGCTTTGAAGTCCATAAGGAATCTCTTTAAGTGTTTTAAGCTCTCTTTTCTCTTCTTCTGAAAATAGAGTTCCTTTGTATTTTCTTGATTTATTCTGTGGATGTGAAGGGTCTCCTTTTAAGGCTCGAAAACAAAATATGTCATGAGGGGTGATAGTTCCTGCTTTTATTAACAATCTTAGTTGCAACTTAACTTCATCAATATAAAATTGTAAAAATTCATTTTTTATTGTTTCATCGTTGTTGCAACGGAAAAACTCACCATCTCTTTTTGGTGCAGTTGGAATTTCTTGATTTTGAACAATTGGATCAAAGATCTTAGCAATATGTTCAGGTTTTTTTTTTAAGAGGAATGCAACATTGTCACTTATTAAAATCTTTAGGATCTTTATTAAACCATTGCCATTACCAGGATAGTTACTTTCTTTCGCAGAGTTACGCATATTAACTTCTTGCTCATTTATAAATACGATTTGTTCAATGACTAAGCGATGAATTTCATCAATCATCTCTTGATCGTAACCTTGAGATTCTAATGACTCTTTTTCTAGTATAGCTTCAAAATTGCCACAATTACCTATGAGACTCGGCATATTTAGTTCATAAAATGCATTCGCAATTTTTTGATCGATTTCTTTTTTAAGTCTTTTTTGTTCTTGAGGATCAAATGTTGCTAATCGCGCATCAGTTTTTAGCTGTTGCAGTTTGCTTTTATCAAAAAAATACCAGTCATGTCTTGAAGCAGCTTTTAATGATTCCTCAAATTCTTTTTGGTCTTGTGATTTTTGACTTGAACTTTCCTGTTCAAATGTATGTTCTTCTTCCATGCCATAGAGCATTAAAGGCATTAAAAAAAGTAAAACGAGTAATTTTTTATTCATATTGTAACTTTTATTTTATTAATTATTTAATCTATTTAAAGCTAAGTTTCATAATAGAATATAAAGCAAAAAATAAAACTATTCAAGGCGCAAGGGCTTTTAAGGGTGAAAATAGACAAAAAAAGGGGGCTATTAAGAAGTTTCTTCCAGATCTTCATTTAAGGCTTCTTGCTGCAATTGCATAGCCTTTTCAAGGAGCCGCTCTTTATCTGCTTTTAAATCATTTTTGCCATCAAGATAGGTTGAAACGATTGTCTTTAAGTCCATAGAAATGTTCATGATTGTTCGCTTTTCACGCGTTTCAGGAACATGAATGGGAGTAATGCTGACTAAGTGCATAGCCGATGAGCATGCTTGTAAAATAGCCTGCAAATTTACGGTATCTTTTTTGTGCAAGGGAACGTGATATAGAATTTTTACAACCGCATTATCAATATGATGTTTTTTGATTTCATTAAGCAGCTGAGTGGTTTGATCGCTCTCTTCTTTGAGTTTTACTTCGATTTGAATAAAGGGCCGTGTGGGTGTTTTGATGAATTCATGATGGGTTGTTCCTTTTTTTTCAATGGTGACCGAGCAAAAACCTTTTTCTTCTTTTCGTTCGCCAAAATCAATGCGTTCTGGTGAACCGGAATAGACAATTGCCGGATAGCCGTTTGGATTTAAGTTTTGATAACGATGTAAATGACCAAGGCCAACATAATCAAAGGGTTGTATGGCTAATTGTGAAGGTAACAATACAGGATCATTACCATAAATTGCCCGTTTTTCAGAGCCGGAAAAAATACCGGAGCTCACGGTGAGATGGCCAGCAAGAACGGCAGGAATTGAATGATCAAGCTGATTGGCAAAATGTTGCACAATTGAACTGACCGATGCTGCAATATGTTCTGTCAATACGGTAGCAGATTTATAAGCATGCATTGCAGAAATGGCAATATTAGAACGACTGGGCCATGGAATGCCGACAATTTGCACAGGACCACTTTTTGTTTCCAAGGTTATGGCAGCAGGCTTTGCCATAACATGAAATCCATGCAGGGGTAGATCGCTGAACAGATCTAGCGTGTTTGCTTTGCCAAAACTAAGAGGGTTATCGTGATTGCCAACAATGATAACGAGCGGTATGTTAGCTTGTTGCAGGCGTAAAAAACATTTAAGGAGTAGCCGTTGTTGTGTTGGCGTTGGATTAATTGTTTTATAGGCATCACCAGAAAAAAGAAAAAAATCTACCTTTTCCTTGAGTGCATAATCGATACAAAAATCCAAAGCTTTTTGAAAATCTAACAGTCGTGTGTGAATGCCGGTTGCGGGATCAATTTTGCCATAGTTCTCCATGCCAAAATGAATATCGGCTGTGTGTATAAATCGTATCATGTTCCTTCAGTGATGCTTGAGGTATCATTTGTTTTTAAGGCAGCGATAAAAGGTATTTCTTTTGTTGCTGTATTTTCATCTGCTAATTTTTCTTTGAGCTTTTGCGCGTATCCCTCTTTGTTAACTTGGAGTGGACGTGCAATTGCTAATGCGCCTTGAGGCACATTTTTGGTAATGACAGATCCTGCGGCTGTATAACTATTTTTCTCAATAGTTAACGGTGCAACCAAGGTATTGTTACTACCAATAAAACAATTATCATTAATAAAGGTTGTGTGTTTTTTGACACCGTCATAGTTGCAAGTAATGGTGCCAGCACCGATGTTCACGTTGGTGCCAACTTCGCTATCTCCAAGATAAGCAAGATGCTTTGCTTTTGAGTGTGCACCAATTTTGCTGTTCTTAACATGAACAAAATTACCAATGAGAGAATGATCGTTAAGAATGCTCTTTTTTTCAATGTGGGCAAAAGGGCCAACAGCACAGTGTTCACCAAGTGTTGAATCATTGATAATGGAATGAGAATATACCGTTGTGTTATCAGCAATATATGAATTGTTGATAATTGAAAAGCTTTCAATAATGCAATTGGATCCTACTTGAGCGTTGTTAATGATATGTACGCCATTACCAATATAAGAACCTTGTCCAATAGTGACATTAATATCAATATGAACATTTTGCGCTGCATAAAAGCGAACACCTTGACTCATATATTTGGAAATTAATTCTGAGCGTTTGATTTGTTCAACGGTCCATAATTCTTTGAAATCGTTCACACCGCGAATGGCATCAAAAGATACTTTGCTTGTTTTAACAACTTCTTCTTTATCACTGGCGATTTTAATTAAATCGGTCAGATAAAATTCATGAGTCAGCTTGCTTGCTTCAAGGTCGTGGATGCTTGCTTTAAGAAATTCTTTTTTAATAATATAAATGCCTGCATTCACACAACAATGTTCATGGGTGTCGCCGTGAAATTCTTTAGGTTCAATAATGCGATACATATGATCTTCTTGTATAACGCGTCCATAACCGGTAATTGAAGGATCGGCGTTATGGGCGGTAACAAAGGTAATGCTTGCATTGCTGTCATAATGTTTTTGAATTAATTGTTCAATAATGTCGGCAGTTATGAGTGGCATATCGCCATTCAAAATGAGGAGATTGTCACTATGCCATGTTTCTTGGGTGCATAATAACGCGTGTCCTGTGCCTTTTTGTTCTTCTTGTACAACGAAATTAATGGTGTTGCCATGTTTTTTGGTGATACATTCTTTTACGGTGTTTCCTTCGTAGCCAATGAGTACGGTGGTTGGAATTGCCAACTGTTCAAGGAGTGTTGTTGCATAAAGAACCATTTCTTGGCCACAAATTTTTTCAACTAATTTTGTTTTACCTGTTTTGAAGCGTGTTGAACGGCCGCCAGCTAAAAGTATCGCTTGTAGGCTCTTTTCTAGCATGAAATCTCCTTTATCGAGTAATTGTTTTGACAGAAGTAGCTTAGACGAGCCTAAGGCGTATTGTCAATTATGTTTAGAAAAACTTCTCAAAAAAACAGAATCCTTTATTATTAGATAAACTTAGAGAAGTATAATAATTTGCGTGTAAAAAAAAAGTATCGATCATGTTGATTGCAAGGGTTATTAGTTAGTAAATGTTAGTTAACGGAGAGATGGCTGAGTGGTCTAAAGCGGCCGCCTCGAAAGCGGTTATTCCATGCATAATGGAATCGGGGGTTCGAATCCCCCTCTCCTCCAGCTTTCGCTAAAGCTTCAGCTGGCGGGCCATTTTTTTAAATGAGTGATTGAAAGATATAAATAGAAAAATGAAAGCGAAAGCTGTCCGCCGAAGCTCCTAAAGGAGCGTAGGAGGACATATACGCCTGGCACGGCCATGAATAGGAATTTAGAAATGTTAATTAATAAACGAAGACTGTCCGGTATAGCTTGTTTTAGCGAAGCAGTTGATATTCTATAAGTGAAAAGCGACGACGGACATAACGTTGGCAGCAGATTTTTTTGAAATTTGAAAATAAGGTAGCAGCGTATTTGAAGCTGTCATAACATCAAGAGGCAAGGTTTTTTGTATGATTAAATTCCGCTCACTTTTTATTGCTCTGATTCTTTTTAGTTGTACAATGCATGAAGCGCTAGGCATGATATATGTCAATCGTTATCTTCCGTTACTCAGACGAACATTTTCTCGATCGTGTTTAAAGCGCACGTCATCATGCTCGCCATGCTTGCGTCAGACGTCGGCGTTCTTTGGTGATTTGTTTATCATGACGGCAAATGCAGCATTTGCAAAAGGAGAAGATCACGATGAGATAGGTCTTTTTGAAATGTTTGGTGATTATGATGAAGGCAGGATGGAAGCGGCGGTTGTTCTGCTTGGTTTGCCAGATCCTTTTGACACCACTGCTTTGATGCGTTTTAAAGGCCAAGAAATTTTATGGCATATGAATGGTAAAATAGCATCAGAAGGCTTTGCGTTGCAATATGATCAGCATCTTTGGCGTTATTTTTCTTGTGGATTCTCTTGCTTTTTTATGCAGCTCTTTTCTAAAAATGATTTTTCTTTAACCGGAAAAACAATTAATGCATTGAGCATTACACCAGACGATCAAGTTCGTCTTGATCAAGCTCGACGTCAAATGAATCAATCAGTTGGGTTAGAGGCGCCGACTTTTAGTCGTGCAGGTTTTTCTGATATAGATTTTTATGTGCGCATGGGTAACATTTGGGATTATGTGTACAAATTAAAACGCATTGATGCGGGTATAAGCTTAGGTGGCATAATACCATCAGGGCTCACGCGTGATATTCTCAATCCAGCATCAATTCCTTTTGGTACTGATGGCTTCTGGGGGATTTATGTTGCCGGTGATCTTGAGATTGAATTAAAAGAAGATTGGCTTGTTGGATTATATGTACGATTTAATCAGTGTTTTGAAAAAACGGTGCAAGAACGGTTGCCTATTGCTAATGAACAACAGTTATATGCTGCAACACAAGGTTCGGTTAAAATAGATCCAGGATTTACTTCCGTCATTGCTCCTTATGCAATTTTGAATGGTATTCGAGAAGGTCTTGGCATTCAAGCGCAGTATACGCTCATTTTTCATGAAAATGATGTATGGAAACAAGTGCAAAAACCAAATCAATTACCAGCGACATTAACACAAGTCACCAAACGATCGCGTTGGAATGCAGAATATATGACGGTAAACTTCTTTTATGATTTTTCAAAAATTAGAGATCCTTACGAATATCCTCCTATTATTTCATTTAAGTGGGATATTCCGCTTAAATTATTAATTGCAAAGCGAGCAAGTAAAACAAATCGTATTTCATTAGGTATTGAATTAAAACTATTAAAAATTTTAGGTATGGCATGAAAAAAACGTTTTCCTTTTTCCCTGCAAAAAAATTATTTGGGTACTTTTCCAATGATCTTGCAATTGACTTGGGAACTGCAAATACGTTGGTGTATGTGCGTAATCGAGGCATTGTGCTCAATGAACCTTCAGTGGTTGCGGTTAAAGCGGGGACTAATCAAGTTTTGGCAGCGGGAAAAGCGCAAAAGAAATGCTTGGCAAAACACCTGAAAGTATTGTTGCGTGTCGTCCAATGCGTGATGGCGTGATTGCAAATTTTGAGTTGACTGAAAGTATGTTGCGTTATTTTATTCGCGCAGTACATGATAATCGTCGTACTTTTGTTCGTCCGCGTATGATTATTGGAGTGCCTTCAGGTATCACGCAAGTTGAACGTCGTGCCATTGAAGATTCTGCAAAGCAAGCCGGTGCGCGTGAAGTGTATACTATTATGGAGCCAATGGCCGCTGCAATTGGTGCAGGATTACGAGTAGCAAGATCCATGTGGTAGCATGATCGTTGATATTGGTGGTGGTACTACTGAAGTTGCAGTTATTAGTTTAAAAGACGTGGTCTTTTGCCGTTCAGTGCGTGTTGGTGGCGATGAAATGGATCGTGCAATTGTGCAATATGTAAAACGTAAATATAATTTATTGATTGGTGAACGTACTGCAGAACAAATCAAAATTGAGCATCGGCACCGTGATTGCTTGATTCAAAGAATTGAAAAGATGGACGTTAAAGGTCGCGATTTAGTAACCGGTGTTCCAAAAACAATACTCTTACCAGCTACTGAAGTGAATGAATCATTATTAGAAACGATTGCTAAGTATTGTTGAAGTTGTGCGTGTTGCGCTTGAAAATACACCACCTGAACTTTCTTCTGATTTAGTTGATACGGGTATTGTTATGGCGGGCGGTGGTTCATTGCTCAGAGGTTTTCGGTTAATTGCTTTCAAAAGAAACAAGATTGCCCGTTCGTGTTGCAGAAGATCCTTTGCAATGCGTTGTAAAAGGTGCTGGTAAAGTTCTTGATGAAATAGATTTCTTCGTGGTGCACTTAATGAAATAATTTGAGACAGAATATGACAGTTTATTCAGCGGGAATACCCCTTAAAAAACAATTTGGGCAACATTTTTTACGTCAACAATCAGTTGTTGATGCAATGCTTGCAAAAGTTACGTTAAACAAAAACAGTTCAGTCTTTGAAATTGGTTGTGGTGATGGTTTTTTGACACGATCAATTTTGAAAGAAGATATTGCACGCTTGTGGATATTTGAAATTGATGCACATTGGGCAGAATTTATACAAAAAGAATTGCCTGATAAACGTATGACCGTTTTTTTGGAAAATGTTCTTGATGCAGATTTTTCGCGCTTTGAAGAGAATAAGCCTTGGACTTTGCTGGCAAACTTACCTTATATGATTACTTTTCCTATCTTGCATCTTTTGCAAAGGCATCGAGAGCTTTTGGCAGAAGGTGTTATTATGATTCAGGAAGAAGTTGCACAAAAATTAGTGAAAACAAGTGGGAAGGGATATGGTTATCCCTCCCTTTTTTTTCAACATTATTTTGAATTGCAATTGATGATGAAAATTGCGCCAAGTGCCTTTTTCCCGCCACCTAAAGTTCATTCTCGTTTGGTGTATTTTAAACCAAGAACTGATATTGTTCCTATTCCTGATGAAGAAGGTTTTTGGAAATTTATTAAAATTTGTTTCAAGCAACCACGGCGCACTTTTAGAAATAATATGATGCAAACGCATATTGATCTAGCAAAAATTCCAGAAAAATATTTATTGTTGCGTGCGCAGCAAATGAAAATGGAAGATTTTTTATATTTGTGGGAACTAGTACGCGTATTATAAAATTTAGCTTAAATTATGAGATAATACATTTTGATTTATCTGATGAAATTTTTTGCTTAAGCAGTTCATGTTGTTGTTTTAGTGGGATAAAATCAATATAAAGAGGTTTATTGAGTAGTGGAAGACAATGTTCATCTAATTCAATAGTTTTATCGTCATTATATTTTTTTGCCGTTATTCTATGAATTTCAAAAAATTTTTTTCGATTTTCATTTCTTTGTTTGAGCAATGTCCAATAGTGATCAAGATAATCATTATCAGAGATTTTAGTAACATCAAAACCATCAAGAATAGGTAATAACTCTTCATTATTATTCTTATGTAAAAATTCAATAAAGTCTTGTTTTTCAAAGATGTTATTCAAAGGATCTTGAAGTAAAAAATCTAGACGCCAACCTTGTAAGAGAATTAACTGTTTAAATTTGGACATTTTTTTGAACGCATTACAGGTGTTTTCATATTCAGTCGAATTTACTGTATTATGCAAAATATCGTACTGCTTTGGAAATTCGGTAGACGTTGCTACCTCTATCATTTTTTCAAAGGTGCCTCTACAAGTGTTTTCAGAAAATAAATTTTTAAACATTATTTTACCTTTAAGATGGCAATTTGTTATAAGGATGCTGAAAAATAAGATTATTGTAGATAATTTCATGAAAACTTTCTTCTTTTTGGTAATTTTTGATAGGTTTTGTAAAATTTTTTTCATTGTAACATGCATATTCCAATATGCAATGGTCTCTTTCATGTCCTATGAGATACTTTCAAAGAAATTTACCAAAATTCTGGGTTGCCACACCCTGCCTATTGAAGTCAGGGTTTGCAATGACAATTCTGATTTTAATATTTTTTACTTTAGGCTAAGTTTATGTTCTTTATTCATCGAGCTCGCGTTATTTTAAGCTTGAAAGTGTTTTTTTAAAGCTGTTTTGAGTATAAATGCATTTTGATTGATTGCTGGTGCAAATTGTTGTTGAAATGTTAAAGGCAATCGTGTAAACAGTTCACAATAGAATGGCTCTGAAGGGATAATCCCTTCTTGTGTGTTTTGCATTAAAAATTCAGCTAATAATAATGTCGATAGTGAAAAATCTTTTGAGATGTTATGAAATGCATAGAGCATTATGGTGTTATTTTTGAACCCAACGGCAAGGTGTACATTATCTGGTGAAAGGGCTAAGGTAAGAGGTTCGTCATTTGTTGCAAAAGATTGTATTAATGAGCCAGAATCAATATCCCATAATTTTATCATGTTATCGTCGCCAGCTGAGAAAAGTATATTGTTATTAGAGAGTGTCAGGGCATTAACGCTATCGGTATGACCTTGTATCGTATGCACGCATTTTTTTTGTGCAATATCCCAAACTTTAATTATTCCATTCATATCGCCAGAAACAAGCATTTCGCCGTTTCCAGAAAAGCAAAGCGTATTAATATTTGCTTCATGTCCTTCAAGAAGATCATATTTTTCATAATCTTGTGTATTCAATAAGGTTATTGTCATATCATTGCTTGCTGAAGCTATATAATCGTTTTTAGGAGAAAAGAGGACCGCTGTAATATCGTCAGTATGTTGATTGAATGCAATAAAGCTATCTTGATGGTGATAATCAGGATACATAATAAGTGATTTTTCTGCCCCAAAAGCAATCATATTGTTATCTGAAGGAGAAAAAACAACAGAATTATGTATGTCGTTATCTTCAAAAGTTTGTAGGATCTCTCCTGTTTCAATATCCCATACTATAATGCTTGGTGCATCACAGCTTGAAACTAACGTCTTTCCATCGGGTGAAAACGCGATTGAAAGTATGCAGCCTTCGTGATCTTCTAAAGTGGCTATGCATTCGTTGGTTTCAACATCCCATAGCTTTATGGTTTGATCCCATGAAGCTGATGCCATTGTTTTTCTATCAGGTGAATAGCAAACAGCAGAAACGCGATCCATATGTTCATGAATGTCGGTTATTGTTTTTGGTGTATACATTATTGCTTGGTTATCGGAATATAAAGAAAAAAAGTAATTCCCTTCAACTATCTGAGCAATTTCTAATGCTTGCGTAAGCGAAGGTATATCAATGATTGAAGATCAGCAATCCTCGTATAAGGCTTTTAATGATGAGAGCTTCTAATATATCACATGATAAATAAGATGCAGCATGAGCAAGTTGTAAAAGATCTTTTGGTTCATTTGTGTTTACTAAAAGATGTATAAGGCTTTCTTCTTCTTCTGAACTATTATTGGAAACTGTTTTCATAAGATTCAGAGTCATTTTTAATGCTCCTGATGAAAAATTATGGAAAGAAGGAGCTATGGTTATTGTATGAGCATCTTCATCTGAAGCATCGAGAGAATTTTTTAATGTTTTTGATAATTCTAATGTTTGTAGAGGCATCTCAAAGGTAAATATTCTTTTGCCGTCACTATTGAGACACTCAATACTGCTATTTTTTTCTTCAATCACCATGGCGGTCATTTCTTGATCGAAAGACCCAGCTTCCATGCCATATGATAGAGGTATGAGAGTTACGCTTAAAAACAGGGTTAAAAGAGATTTTTTTGTCATCATTACAGGTCCTTTTCAGGTTAAAATAACTAAATTCCATATATATAATAGTATATATAAAATAATTAAATTACAAGTAGAAATTATAGATCTCTTTTTTAGGGCTTATCTGAAAATTCCAAATTCTAATCAAGGTAAGAAGAATGATGGCCTGCTCAGTGTCATCATGAGGCACGAAGTGCCGTAGTGATCCAGGTCTTTAAAATGAAAATAATTATTAGACTGGATTCCACGCCGACTCCGTTTCACTCGCGCTCTGAATGACACCGTATTTCTTTCTTGAGTACGTTTCTTTTTGAGGCAAAATCTTTTTAATTTTCGGATAAGCTCTTAGTTTAATATGCTTGTTTTTTTGATGGTTTTCAGAGAATGAATTGGCGTTTTCTAATAAAACCTTTGCAATTGCATAGAGCGGGTACGAATGTATTTTTTGAAATACTGAGTGATTGAGGGTAGAAAGTCTAATACCATAGGGTGAGTTCGAATGTATGACTTTCTAAA
>CAVXJH010000007.1:0-159634 GCA_963762115.1 Candidatus Babeliales bacterium
GGAGCCGAGATTGCGGTTGATGATCCGCCGGTAGAGGTCGTTCAAGTCGCTGGTGGCGAAGTTGCCCGAGTCCAACAGCACCAGCGGTCGGAGATCGGGGGGGATGACCGGGATCACGTCCAGGACCATCCATTCCGGCCGGTTGTCGCTGTCGCGGATCGCCTCGACGATCTTCAGCCGGTTGATCAGGTCCTTCTTCCGCTGCTTCGAGGCCGTCGACAGCTCCACCGCAGGTCCTGGCGAGAGCTTCACCAGGTTCAGCTCGGTCAGGAGCTTGCGGACCGCCTCGGCGCCCATGTCGGCGTCGAACGCGGCGTCGCCGTAGAGCTTGCGGGCCTCGCGGTACTCTTCCTTGGTCAGGAGCCGCCGCGGGTCGAGCGGAGTGTCGCCCACCCGCGTGACGACGTAGTCCGGAAATAGATGACTTTTCGAGGCCGGTCGTTTTCATGGCCAACAGTGCGCTGAGCCGGCTCGGCATGGCCTTGAAGAACCAGATGTGGACTACCGGGGCGGCCAGCTCGATGTGCCCCATCCGCTTCCGGCGGCACGCGGCTGTGGGTGATTTTCACGCCGCAGCGGTCGCAGATCATCCCTTTGTACTTCATCCCGCGGTACTTGCCGCACGAGCACTCCCAGTCCTTCTCGGGCCCGAAGATCTGCTTGCAGAACAGGCCGTCCTTTTCGGGGCGGTAGGTGCGGTAGTTGATCGTCTCCGGCTTCTTGACTTCGCCGAACGACCAGCTTCGGATGTCGTGGGGGCGGGCCAGGCTGATCTTGACCGCCGTGTAGTTGTTGATCCGGTCGTAGGTGGTTTCGCCGATGCTCACTGAGACTACTCCTTTTGGGTTCGGTAGTCTCGACCTCTGGACTGGTGAGCACGCGTCCGGGGCACCCTGCGGGACATGCTAAACCTTAACTGCCAGTCAACTTTTCGAAGACACGCCGCGAGTGTTTCCTCGGCATTCCCGTGGAATGAAGACAAAGAAGAATGAGACGTTTTGTTTCTCGGCGCCCGATATCCGGCCAGGGTCGTGCCAAGGCCTTGAACGAGATTACCGTGTCGAGAAGTTCGGAGAAAAAGCTTATCCTCTTCGATGGGGAGCACTTTCGGCTTCCACGGGCAAGACTCAAACTCTGCCCGCCGCATGACCTCAATGAGATTCTCAGGATATCTGCGAGATGTTGGCTTGGATATAGGTGGTCTTTCCGGGGTTTTGTTATCCTGAAAATGATCTCGAATTCGGCATGGGTCTTCCAAAACGGTATCAGTTCGCCGTCCTCCTCAGAAGCATCCTGCACCTGGGGAATGTCCGTCTTCGTACGTCTTCAGGAGCGTGTAGAAATCGTTGTCGCACGGAAGGTAGACGGGCAAGGTCCGACGGGACCGCGCTCTCGAATGCTCCGCGGAGAAAACCACGTCTCAGAATTAGCGCCCGCGGCCCCGCGAGCGTCGGGAGGCAACTTCTCGTCGAGGCGCAGTGACTCATTCAAGACATGGTTGTAGTAGAGTACCGGATGGGTGGTGCGTAAATCCACCGGTAAAAAAAGTTCCTTCCATCAATGACGCTCTTGACGACGCTCAGTGCGGACTTCCGGAACGCCGGAGTAGGCCGCTTTTCTTGAGCACAATCTCGATTGCTCCCAAGCAGCCGTGTGGCGTCGATCGACACGTTGTTGACACCGGACGACCATGTGTCACGGAGGATGTAGTCCAGCTTTTCTACGTCGATCGCAGTGCCGTTGACCAGCTGATGAGGCAGTTTTCAACCTGCTCCTGCGTGTTGCGGGATCAATGCTGTGCAGCCTGTGATCATCGTGGGGCCACGAGTGACGGAGTCCAGTCCGCCGAAACGTGCCCGAACGACGCCGCGTAGTGTTGAGGAAAACGCCGCGGCAAAGCTCTCGGCGCGGGGAGGCCTTGCGGATCGTCCCAGGCCGAATAGTCCTTCTGAATTACTCGTCCGTCAGGCGAGAAAAGGAAGTCCTTGCACAATCCTCCCGTTGTAGTAGGCTTCAAGGTGTGCGAGAACGGCGAATGACCGCAATCATGCATGAGGGCAGCTGAACGGAGAAAAGCCGGCGTCGGTACGCCTTCACGATCGACGCCCGTCAAGCAGTCGCGGCCTCGGTGTTCCCCCAAAGTGCCGAAAGGCGTCTTCGCCAGGTGGAAACCGCCGAGCGAGTGTGCGAAACGATCGTGCCTCGCGGAGGGATAAAAGGTCGCATCGACGTTTGCTGGATATGCTTCAGCCTCTTAAAAATGGGTGTGTCGACGAAGCATGCGGTAGGAGTCCACGCGGGTACGTCTATGTATCCGTGGACTGGATCTCGGAACTGCTTCGTTCTTCGGACTGCTCATGCCGTCGGCTCAGGGGCATCGTTGTTCTGTGAATCGCTTCTTGCCTCCTGTGGCGCACTTGTTGGAAGGCGGCTGACGAACTCTTGGGCCAGGTAACACTGTAAGGTATCGGTCCGCGTTGGGTGCCTTTCTGATCTCAGCCCTGCCGCGAGCGAAAGATCTCGGGTAGGACTGCTCGCCGAGTGATCGCCGGCGAGGATACGTCGACGGCGACGCCGGGACAAGTGTTCTCGATCGTAGTCCAGACCGCAGAATACGATTCAGCAGATCAGAGAGTCGAACACGCTGGTGACTTTTCCGACACAATGGCCGCCAGCAGGTCAATCGGGGTTAAGACAGAGTACCATGTGCGGACTGGATCCTTCCTTGGAAAATTCGCGTGGTGAATACTCGGTGGTATTCTACGGTGTTGAATTTGCCCGAGAACCACTCGGAGCGTTCGCTCTTATGCGCGGGCCTTTTCCAGTTGCATGTTCAGCCCCAGCCCGCGGATCTCGTTGGTCAAGACGTCGAAGCTGGCCGGGCGTGCCCGCCTCCAGCGTGTTCTCTCCCTTGACCATCGACTCGTAGATTTTCGTCCGCCCTTCCACGTCGTCGCTCTTGACCGTGAGGAGCTCCTGCAGGATGTAGGCCGCCGCCGTACGCCTCCAGGGCCCACACTTCCATTTCGCCGAAACGCTGGCCGCCGAACCGCGCCTTGCCGCCCAGCGGCTGCTGCGTGATCAGCGAGTACGGGCCGGTCGAGCGGGCGTGGACCTTGTTGTCCACCAGGTGGTGCAGCTTCAGCATGTAGATGAAGCCGACGGTCGACCAACTGCTCGAAGGGCTCGCCGGTGCGGCCGTCGTAGAGTGGGTCTTGCCGGTCACGGGCAGGCCGGCCTCTCCCAGGACCGCGCGGATCTCCGTCTCGGTCGCGCCGTCGAACACCGGGGTCACGGCCTGGAAGCCCAGCTTCGCCGCCGGCCCAGCCCAGGTGCGTTTCGAGAATCTGCCCGACGTTCATACGGCTGGGCACGCCCAGCGGGTTCAGCATGATCTGGACGCGGCGTGCCGTCGGCCAGGAACGGCATGTCCTCGTCGGGCAGGATCTTGGCGATCACGCCCTTGTTGCCGTGCCGCCCGGCCATCTTGTCGCCGACCGAGATGACCCGCTTGGCCGCGATGTACACCTTGACCATCTGGAGGACGCCGCTGCGGAGCTCGTCGCCGCGCTTCATGGAGTTGAGCTTGCGGTCCCGGGCGTCGATGGCGGCCTCGACCGCCGGCCACTCCTGCTTGTGGAGCTTTTCGAGCTCGCCGCGGCGCTGGGTGCTGCGGACGTCCAGGGAGTCCAGGTTGAACTGGGCCGCCATCTCGGCCACCGAGCGATGCTCCCGGCCCTCGACCAGCGGCTGGTTGTCCTCGTCGGCCAGTTTCTTCTTCAGGACCTCCTCGATCTTGGCCACCAGGGTGCCGAAGGTGGCGGCGATGCGGGCATTGCCCTTGGCCTCGGCCTCCTTCAGCGCGTTCTCGAACGCCTTCCGCTCCTCCTCCGAGAGGCTCATCCGGCGGGAGAACTTCTGCGCGTCGATGACGATCCCCTCGACCCCGGAGGGCACCTCCAGCGAGTCGTTCTTCACGTCCTCGCCCGCCCGGCCGAAGATCGCGTGCAGCAGCTTCTCTTCCGGCGTCAGCTCGGTCTTCGACTTGGGCGAGACCTTGCCGACCAGGATGTCGCCCGGCCGGACGTACGTGCCCACCCGCACGATCCCGCTCTCGTCGAGGTTGCGCAGCATCTTCTCGCTGACGTTGGGGATGTCGCGGGTGAACTCCTCGCGGCCGAGCTTGGTCTCGCGGATCTCGATGTCGAACTCCTCGATGTGGATCGAGGTGTAGGTGTCGTTCTGCACGCAGCTCTTCGCCGACGATGATGGCGTCCTCGAAGTTGAAGCCGTCCCAGGCCATGAAGGCCGCCAGGGCGTTGCGGCCCAGGGCCAGCTCGCCGTGGTAGGTCGCCGCGCCGTCGGCGATGACCTGGCCCTTCTCCACCTTGTCGCCGATGTGGACGATCGGCTTCTGGTTCTGGCAGGTCCGCTCGTTCAGTCCCACGAATTTCCGCATGTTGTAGACGTCGCCGCCGATCTCGATCCGGCGGGCGTCGACGAAGGTCACGGTCCCCTTGTTCCGGGCGCGGACCAGCATGCTGGAGTTCTTCGCGGCCTCGGGCTCCAGCCCGGTGGCCACCAGGGGCGGCTCGGTCACCAAGAGCGGCACGGCCTGCCGCTGCATGTTCGAGCCCATCAACGCCCGGTTCGCGTTGTCGTGCTCGAGGAAGGGGATCAGGCCGGCCGAAACCCCGACCATCTGGCTGGGCGCCACGTCGATGTACTGGATCTGGTCGGCGGGCACCATTTGGAAGTCGCCGTGGTAGCGGGCGATGATCGCGTCGCCCACGCAGCCGCCCGCTCGGCAATCGTCGCGTCGGCCGGGGCCAGCCGGGCCTTGTGCTCCTGGTCCGCCGCAGCCATTCGATTTCGTCGGTCAGCTTGCCGTTCTTGACCTTCTGGTACGGCGTGACCAGGAACCCGTAAGCGTCCACCGCCGCGTAAATCCCCAAAACCGCCAACAACAAGATTACCATCTGTTTTTAACGTATTTGCCGATGAACGATATAAATCAGTGTCACCCGCCCAGACTAATTTTGCAACGGTATTTGTTGGCAAAGGAGAATTTGTTGCAGCAGGAAAAAGAACTTCGTTATTAAACCCATCAAGTTGCATAACACTATTTGAACCGCGCGCTGCTTGGCCTGAAGTATCATTATTCGTATACGTAAATGCTAAATTTGCTGAAGCACCAACTTTATCAATTCCCCAACCGCGAATGTCAGAACCATTATTAAGGCCTGAAGTATCAGAGAGAAGATTAATGCTTGCATCTTTTGTGCGATCGCCAGTCACCACAAAATAATTAGCATTATTACTTGATGCTTGCGTTGCATTAAATGTTGGATTTGCATTTGGATTTACATACACCGTACCTTTATTACCATAATAATTAGGATTATAATTAAGTGTTGGTTCGATTGCTTGCCCATTGAGTATTTCATAGACCGTATGACTTACATCAGCACCCGTTCCTATAACCAATTCAGCCTTAGAATTAAATGCTGCAAAACTAACATTTGTTGGATTTGTAAGAATAATTTTATTTTCATCAACAACACCACTAAAAAAATTCAACGTGCTTGAACCATTTTGTTGAACATCGATAATACAATTTTGTAAAATCGCACCACTAGCACTCAGATTGGTAGTAATTGTATCGCTTGGCAATCCACATTGAATACCAAGAGCAGCTCCACTAACTGCACACGAATCAAGTGCCATAGAAGCACCCGTTATCACTTTAAGAGCTATACCCTGTTGCACTCCTAATGTATCAGTACATCTAAAATTAGATCCTTCGATAATAACTTCGGTATTTGCACCAGATCCTGTTATATTCACCGAATTAACATTGTTGAGCAAAAAGTTACAGCCAACTATATCAACATTACTACCACCGTTACAAATAATACCATTCGTCGTTGCTTCAATATCACTTCCTAAAATACGAAGTGCTGAACCACCAGTAACGAATATTGCAGTATCAAATAAATTAAATGCAGTATTAAGGATTGCCATTTTTGTGTTAGTTCCGGTCAATATCACACCCATATTTACTGCAGCATCCCCAACAGCAATCGGTCCTTGAATAAGTGAATTTTTAATTACCGCCACCTGCATATTGCTAACCGAAATAAACGTATTGTTGCTAGCTGCTTCAACATTTTCAAAAAAAATTGAAGATAATCCCGATGGGCTATTTACTGCAAAACCTGTTTGAAATCCTGAAATAATAAGCGAACTCATATTGGCTATGTTATTAGAATTTGCCGATAATGAAACTGCTGCCGCCGTTGATCCCGGAAATGGCATTACAAGAGTAAAGTTATTAAATTCTACATTTGCTGTTGTTATATGAAACAAATCAATCGCTTGACTAAATGGCAGTATTGAGGTGCTTGCAGCTGATACACCTAAAAGACTTATGCCATCAGCAGTTATAGTAATTGGTCCGCCAGTATTATCTTCAGCAAAAAGTCCAGCGCCAACTATAATCGCAACAGGATTTGCAAGACTTGCTACCCCATTTGCAACACTTACGGCATGTCTAATCGTTCTAAATGGTGACGCAAATGAACCATCATTACTATCACTACCACTCAATGATACATAATAGATTTCAGTGACTACCGGCGATCCTCCCACCGTTGCCCATTGTGTCGCTGAAGGTGATGTTGCTTGTAACACTTGCCCAGCTGTCGGTGCGCTTGCTGGTAAATTTACGGTGTAACTTGAACTAACGGTTGCAGGAGCATTTAAGCCTACATAATTACCACTGCCGGTTCCATCTTGAAAACGAACTTGTGATTGCAATGCCATATTCAAGTTGCCCGTCATTGTGTCACCAGCTTTGAGCACATCGAGTGATGCACCACCCACTAACGTTGCTGTTATTATGTTTGCGGTAAAACTACCTGACACATCACGTAAAACTATAGTATTTGGCACATTAGCACTTGTTGCTGTTGTTGCAGAATTGGCAACTTTACCCGGCGTTGAAATAGTAGCCAATTTATTATCAGTAATTGCCGCACTTGGACTCACATCAGCATTAACAATAAGTGATGTTGATAATAATCCCGTGTTATCATTATGAACGACACCTGCTGGCGTTAAACTACCAACAAGAAGATTACCATCAGTTGCTAACGTGTTTGCCGATGAACGATATAAATCGGTATCTCCTGCCCAGACTAATTTTGCAACCGTATTGGTTGGTAACGGTGTATTGGTTGCTAAAGGAAAAAGAACTTGATTATTAAAACCATCAAGTTGCATAACACTATTTGAACCGCGCGCTGCTTGACCTGAAGTATCATTATTGGTATACGTAAATGCTAAATTTGCAGATGAACCTAATTTATCAATTCCCCAACCGCGAATATTATCAGCAACACCAAAATTAGCAGTATCAGAAATCAGATTAATACTCGCCTCTTTTGTGTTATCTCCGGTTACCACATACGATGATGCATTGTTACTTTGTGCTTGAATACCATAAAATGTTGGATCTGTATTTTGATTGACGTACAAAGTTCCTTTATTGCCATAATAATCTGATTCATAATTAAGCGATGGCAATGATGCTTGACCATTCAAAACTTGAAATAATAATTGATTCACATCAGTATCATTACCAATAGTTAATGCATCATCAGCATTATTATCAAAGGCTGCAAAATTAACATTAGTAGGATCCGCTATATTTAATTTATTACCATCAAATACACCTCCAACAAAAAGCAAGGTCGAACTTCCAAGTTGTTGAATATCAGTTATACAGTTACTAAAACTCGTAGAATTTGCTTGGATTATCGTTGCATTGGTATCACTAGGTATCCCACATTGAATGCCGATGGCCGCATTTTCAATACTACAGGCAACGGCAAGTAATGTAGCACCTCCTGTCGCATACAGTGCAGTACCCTGAGGATTTCCATTTGTGCCAGTACAATGGAATTGACAACCATCAATGGTAACTTCGCTATTTGCTCCTAATGCAATAACATTAGTTGAATTAATATTATTAATAAAAAAATTACAACCAACTATACCAATACTACTGCCACCATTACAAACAATACCCGTTGTTGTTGCTTCAACATCAGTCGATAAAACACGAAGACCTGCACCACCGGTTACTACTACAGCAGCAGTATCAAATAATTTAAATGCATTGCTAAACATAGCAACTTGGGCATTAGTGCCGGTTATGATTATACCAGTATTTGCTGCAGGACCGACTACAAAAGGCCCCTGAAATGCTGAATTATTTACTACTGCCTGTATATTGTTAATTGAAATATTTGTACCATTCCCAGCACACTGAACATTTTCAAATAATATCGTAGGTCCCCCTGCAGCACTACTGATAGCAAAACCTGTTTGGAATTGACCTGCTGCTACTGATTCAAAACGTCCCGTACCAGAAGCGCCAGCTACAAGAGTAACAGCATTTGCTGTTGATCCTGGTGCTGGCGTTATCAGTGATAAGTTTTTAATTTCTACATTTGCTGTTGTTATACGAAATAAATCAATTGCAGAAGTAAAGGGCAGTATATTTGTCGCTGATATTGAGCTTCCTACAATACTTATGCCGTCAGCGCTAATCGTAATCGGCCCACCGGTATTATTTTCAGCAAAAAAACCCGCCCCCACATTAATAACAACGGGATTTGCAAGACTTGCCACGCCGTTTGCAACATTCACGGCATGACTCACCGTACGAAATGGGGCAGCAAAAGAACCATCATTGCTATCACTACCACTCAATGATACATAATATGTTTCAGTGACTGCAGGTGATCCTCCCACCGTTGCCCATGCTGTAGCTGATGGTGACGTTGCTTGTAAAACTTGCCCAGCTGTTGGTGCACTTGCGGGTAAATTCACCGTATAACTTGATCCAACCGTTGCAGGCGCATCTAAGCCAACATAATTACCACTGCCAGTACCATCTTGAAAACGCACTTGCGATTGCAAAGCCATATTTAAGTTACCGGTCATAGTATCACCAGCTTTGAGCACATTTTGTGATGCTGCACCCGTTAAATTTGCCGTGATAGTGTTTGCAGAAAAATTACCGAAACCATCGCGTGCAACAATTGTATTGATTACGTTTGCATCTGTTGCATCAGTTGAGAGTGTCACATCATCTGCATTATTAGTAACAACAACATGAGGACCTGCTGCGATAGTTTTAAAATTTAACGTTACCCCCGTTTTATCTCTAAATATTTGACCAGCACCGGTGCCAACATTTGCACCAGTTGTTTGATTTGGCAATGAAAATTCAACAAATTCTATTGGATTTGTATCAACAATTGCCGTTGGCGTACTGCACAACCAACTTGATCCAGCATTAATAACACCAGAAAGAGTAAGCACATATGCTTGACCCGCTGTTGAACCCGACGCAAAATCAGTTGGTCGCAACCATGATCCAACTTCATCAAGCCACAAACCATTTTCTACAGGATTTGTTTGCCCTACTAACAATACGCGATCATCAGCAGAAAGCGATACACCATCAATTGTTTGCAAACCACTTAAAACAACATCGGTCGTACTTACCACAACAACAGGGGTCTTAGGGACAAGGCCTAGTGATGCAATTGAATCAACATATGCTTTGGTTGCAGCATCATTAGGATTTATTATTGTTCCATCAATAGTGATTTTATTGGTTGCAAAGTTACCTGACACATCGCGCAATACTAAGGTATTTGGTGTATCATTACTTGTTGCAGCAGCCACAGCTGCGGCAGCCGCCGCAACGCTTGCAGCACTTTGACCACCAACAAAGCTCACAACAGTAGCACCTTGCGTTCCGGTGACATCTCCTGCTAATGATCCGGTAAAATTTGTTGAAGTAACAGACAACGTTGCCGTTGACGCATTGCCCGTTAAGTTCCCTGTTACATTACCTGTCACATTTCCTGTTAGATTACCTGTCACATTACCAATAAGATTTGCCGTAATAGTTCCTGCTGCAAAATTACCTGATGCATCACGCTTAACAATAGTACTTGGTGCATTACTACTTGTTGCTGCATTTGCAGCTAATGTTGCTGCAGCAACATTAGCTGCTGTTTGACCGCCCACCGTATTAACAACCGTAGAATTTTGATTCCCCGTAACATCACCACTTAATGATCCACTAAAATTTACCGCTGTTGTCGCATTTGTTGCTGTTGTCGCATTACCACTTAAATTACCGGTAACATTACCTATTAAACTTGCCGTTATAGTGCCTGCATTGAAATTACCTGACACATCACGTTTGACAATAGTATTAGCAATATTTGCATTTGTAGCAGCATTTGCTGCCACAGCACCTGAGGCAACATTTGCTGCACTTTGACCACCAACAAAACTCACCACCGTTGCACCTTGTGTGCCGATGACATCTCCTGCTAATGATCCGGTGAAATTTGTTGTAGTTATTGCTGTCGATGCTGTTGTGGCATTACCAACTAAGTTTGCCGTAATCGTCGTGGCTGCAAAATTTCCTGACGCATCTCTTTCGACAATAGTATTTGGTATATTATTACTGGTAGCGGTATTTGCCAGAGAAACACCCGCCGCAACGTTTACTGCACTTTGACCTCCAACAAAACTCACTACCGTTGCACCTTGTGTTCCCGTTACATCACCTGCTAATGATCCCGTGAAATTCGTTGCTGAACCTGCTGTTGTTGCACTTGTCGCTGTTGTTGCATTACCACTCAAATTACCCGTAACATTTCCTGTTAAACTTGCCGTTATAGCACCAGCTACAAAATTTCCTAATCCATCACGCTTGACAATGGTGCTTGGTGTATTGCTACTTGTTGCTGCATTTGCAGCCACCGTTGCCGCAGCAACACTAGCTGCCGTTTGTCCACCAACAGTACTCACAACAGTAGCACCTTGTGTACCGATAACATCACCCGCCAATGACCCGGTAAAACTTGTTGCTGATCCAGCCGTTGTTGCAGTGGTGGCATTACCACTCAAATTCCCCGTTACATTACCCGTAAGGTTTGCTGTAATTGTATTCGCTGAAAAATTTCCTGAGACATCACGTTTAACAATAGTGTTAGCAGTATTAGTATTGGTAGCAGCATTGGCAGCAATAGTTGCAGCGGCAACATTCGCTGCACTTTGGCCGCCCACTGTACTCACTACCGTTGCACCTTGTGTGCCGGTTACATCACCTGCTAATGATCCGGTGAAATTTGTTGCTGTTGTAGCACTTGTCGCCGTTGTTGCTGTAGTTGCATTACCCGCTAAATTTGCCGTAATAGTACCCGCTGCAAAATTACCTGACACATCGCGCTTAACAATCGTATTAGCAGTGTTTACATTCGTTGCAGCATTTGCTGCCGTAACTCCCGAGGCAATATTTGCTGCTGATTGTCCTCCAACAGTAGCAACCACCGTTGCACCTTGTGTGCCGGTTACATCACCTGCTAATGAGCCAGTAAAATTTGTTGCTGTCGTTGCATTCGTTGCCGTTGTAGCTGTTGTTGCATTACCTGCTAAATTTGCAGTGATAGTTCCAGCAGCAAAATTTCCAGCTCCATCTCGCTTAACAATAGTTCCTGCTGTATCAGCACTTGTTGCTGCATTTGCTGCTGTTGTAGCTGCAGCAACATTAGCAGCTGTTTGTCCTCCAACAGTACTTACCACTGTTGCACCTTGCGTGCCTATAACATCGCCAACTAATGGGCCGGTAAAATTCGTTGCTGATCCAGCTATTGTCGCACTGGTGGCATTCCCCGTCAAATTACCCGTAACATTACCGGTGAGATTTGCAGTGACAGTATTTGCTACAAAATTGCCAGACACATCACGCTTAACAATGGTATTTGGTGTATTGGTATTTGTTGCAGCATTGGCAGCAATCGTTGCAGCAGCAACATTAGCTGCACTTTGACCACCAACAAAACTAACAACGGTAGCCCCTTGCGTTCCGGTGACATCACCTGCTAATGATCCAGTAAAATTAGTTGCCGTTGTTGCTGAAGTTGCATTACCATTTAATGTTGGTGCATTTACTACATTTGCATTTAAGGTATTTACACCGCTTATATTGTCACTACCATCAAGAGTCACATTTGACTGCTTGATATTATCAACACCACTTGGTAAATCAACGGTGATAAGTGCATTATTCGTTGAAAAAGGTAAAGCCGTTGAAACATTTCCCGATCCAACTGGCGTTGCATATATTAAATTCCCTGCGCCATCACTTCCTAAAAATGTTCCGGCAGCACCAACTATGAGTGGCCAACTCACCGTGTTGCCATTTTTTGTGATACCCTCAATGGTAATGTTACCCAAATCATCAACAAGCACCGTTGAATTTTTTAATAATTTTCCTGTCGTATCGGCAAAGCGAGCAACTGCATCAACAGTAGATGAAGATGGACCCACTACATTCCCTGAGGAAGAAGATGATGATGGTGTTGATGCCAAAATAGAGTGAACAACGTTCGCAATTAAACCGGTTAAATCAGGCAAATGAACTGCAGGTCCAGTAAAGCCTGCATGAGCTAAAGAAGGACGCGGCGCACGCACATCAGTTTCTAAAGCCTCTACGCTTTCTTCTTGATATATACATGACTCTTCTACGTTATCTGCAAGAGCATTACTCAAATTTGCGTACAATAATGAAATAATACACAAAAATATCAATTTATGATTATAAAATTGCTTCATGAATTATGACTCCAACGGTTAAACAATTTTTCTTTGTTCATAACCATAGACGAGCCAAAAAATAATAATCAAGAATTTAAAAATTTAATACAAGTTCGATAGGTGAAAACATCAAAGATAAGGAAAAAAAATTAACAATATAAGGTAATTTGTTAAAGCCTGAACTCAATTCAAGCTTTAACAAATTACCTATCAGATACTATAATAAACCAAGTTCAATGCTTTTTTTTTTAGTATTAGTAACCATATTTTTGAAACCCGTACTATTTACATTCTCTTGGGCATGCTGTGACAAAACATCCTCAAATGTTCTAAAAGGTCTTAAAGCAACGAATGATGATTTTTTTGAAGAAGAACCGCGAAATAATAACGTATTACCATCAATACAAAACAAATCTTCTATCTTTGCATAAAATTTCAGCGTATTTAAACATTGTAATGTTTCACTATCCCAAATTCGCATAGTATTATCATCAGATGCAGATATAATTATCGAATCAACAACATGCGCAAGTGCATTAATTTTCTTTCCAAAGCCAATAACATGAGCAGGACCAGATAAAAAAGAATCTTTTTTATCTTTAAAATCGTGTACTTTAATACAAAAAGCATCCATTAAAAACTCAGTTGAACTCTTGCAAGAAAAAAATTTTGGCAAACCATCAACATACAAATAAGGCCCCGAAAGATAATTGTCTCTTTTTAAAGCACCTGTTTTTATATTCAACCTACAAACTATCGAATATCCTTGCGTTAACAACGTTGAATCATCCAAAAAAATAAGCTTTTCAATCGAATCATCATAAAACGATTTCGATTTATATTGATGAAGACGTTTTCCAGTTTTAATATTCCAAAAATTAATACTTCTAAAACCTACATCTTTTGAAGCTGCAACCAATATATTATTTGGATAATATTCTAATGCTGATGCATCATCTTGAATCGTCCGCAAACATTTTCCTGTTCGCGTATCCCAAATTTTTATTGTTTTATCAGTTGAAGCTGAAGCCAATTTTCTTTGAGGAAGGGCAAGAATAGCCTCAATATATCCTCGATGCCCTTTAAGCTGCCGAAGAAACTTCCCCGTTTTAGTATTCCAAATTTCAATATTATGGCCGCTACTTGATGCCAATGTATTATTGCGCAAAGCAACCATCTTTCCTGACCATCCCTGCCCATTGCATTCCGACTTCAAATAAAGCCCTTTATCGCCTATCTCTAACACAGAAATCTTGCCCGTTTTATCTTGGCAAAATAATTGATTAGTTCCATCAAAAACAACATTAAGATCTCGGGCCAATCGGTCAGGATAATCCAAAATTTTATGGGCCCTAATAAATTTCGATGAATAACGAATATGATTTTTACACCTTTGAGCAAATCCAGCAGGTAAACTATCAAATAATCTTTGTACCGTAGCACTATTTTGAGGGGTTATAACACACGGCACCATTTTAACAATAAAATTCACTCTTTTTTTCGCTTTTTCATTGGTGCATATAATCTTCTTATAAGACTCTTCAAAAAGTTTTTGAATTTTATTATCAGTATAAAAAGTAAATCCATTAATAGTAAAACCATTATTTGAAATGGCAAAATAACCACTTTCTTCAGATTTATTCTTTTTCGCTAAGCGAACCTGAGAAATTGCCATCAATTGATTAAGTGCATCAACAATTTTTTTACACTTTTTTGAACACACTGCTTCTATGTGATCAGTTATTAGATCATCAAAAAATCTAACGATATCCTCATTACTGCTGGGCTCTGTCGGCAGAGATTCTAAAACTTCTTCCTGTATCGATTCCTCTGGAATTTCACCCAAAGACATCGCAACATTAATTGCTTGATCATCAGTAGATGGGGATCTATTCATTTCATGTATATGTTCTGCAATTGCTTGATTAACCTGACAATAGGAATCACTTTCTTGATCAATAGAAAATAATGTTGCTAAAGCTTTCAAAATGATTATATTTTTTGTTTGCAATGCATGTACAAGAAAATCCTTTTCAATTCTTGGTAGCAGTGATTGTTGTTTATCAAGCTCAACTGAACTTATTAATGTTACATAGTTATAGCACAATACTTTTAAAATTGATTCACTTCTCTTTCTTTGCACAGCCTCATTCATTAATTCTTCATAAATGGTAAGTTGCCTAAAGAAATCTTCTTGCATTAATTGTTCATTAAACAATTGCAATGTTTCGACAAAATGTTCTTGACTTTGACTTTGCACCGCTTCTTCCAAATGATCAATCAATAATGAATAACCATCATCCATGCCATAAAGAAAAAATGAGGTACAACAAGAAAAAATTAAAAAGATATATCGTAATAATACATGATTCCATTCATTGAACAATTTCATACTATTCCAAAAAAATAATATTGTTTAGATAATGTTTGCTAGCAATCAAGAATCCTATCTTTAATATCATAAAACGTAAAGATCTTGTTTACTTTTAATCTAAATTTATATATTAAAAACTTAAAAGGTATAAAGAATTATATTTTTTCTATTACTTGTGCAAACTTACTATAATAATCTGATTCGGACCAACAAGCCGCTAAAATAGCTTGAACAAAAGACCACTCAATCAATCGTTGTTTTTCAAAACCAAAGCTATTACTAAAATAATCAATTCTATGTCGTATTATTTCTTGTGGATTTTTCTGTTGCAACAACTCGGGAACTGGATTTCGTATAAAGGCACCGACTTCATATTCCAATTCCCCTACAACACCTTTTGGATCTATGGCAACCCAAGAATTTCCCTTGCGTAAAATATTCTCGTGATGGAGATCGCCATGCAACAGATAAAGCTTACCTTGCGTAGCCAAAAGTTTATCAGATAATTTCTTAGCTTTTTGTAGTAAAACTTTAGGAACTTTTTCACCTTTATAGCTCTCCAAGAATTCCAACCAACTAGTAATGGTGGGAAATTCATGTAAATTTACCGCCTTATTTTGATGAAAGTGTAATTTTTTAATAACGCGAGCTACAATTTCAACCGTGTTAATTTCATCTTTTGGGAAAAGTTCTTTTAATATTGTTCCCGGTTTTATATATTCAAGAAGCATGCCGCCATATTTTACATCGTAGTCAAGCAATTTTACACAACCATTACCATTAAAATAATGCAATGTTTTTTGTTCATTGGTAATATCATCAGAAGGACAAATCTTCAAAACAACATCAATACGATAATGAGCACTGTATGCCAATATAATATGATTATTTGTAAACGATGATTGTGCCAAATGCTTTAAATTACTGAGTTGCCACTTGGCAGAAAAATAGCGTATTGAATCATTAATAATTTTTTCTAACATATAACTCTTAGTATAGATACAATTAAAAGAATTTAATATTGTATTTTATTAATTATGTATCACCTACAAGATACTTTCTTCAATTTAAATTATTTTCTACAATAATTCTATGACATACAATAGCAGCAATGCTAGAGTAAATGAAAAAGTTAAATAGCTCTATTTAAAACAGTATCCTCTTGATAAACAACATGTTTATCAAGAGGATACTGTACCATTTATTATACAAGAACTATCGTTACCCCATAAGCAACTATATTACTTGCAATTTCTACAAGAGCCGCAAAAGTGAATTGTAATGAGCAATATACAATAGGTGCAGCCGGAGGATATACAAGCGAAGTAACTCCCGCAATTAATGCATATGCAGTTTGCGCAACAGCATGAACGGCAAGTTTACTTAACCAGAATCCAATGTCTGCCTCTTTAAGAGTAGTTCCCTTCAAATTCGCCTGAGATTTCAAGATATGTTCATTATTTGATACGCGTATTTGTTCAAACGCTTCAAGGTTTTTAGGAGTATGATCATGATGCAATACATGCAAAGCATGATTCACATCACAATCATTAATTTTGAGATATTCATTATCTTTCATCATGTCAAATCCATTAGTTCTGGATACTTGAGCAGAATCAAGTTTTTGAGAAACAAAACCTTCTTTTTTTGTAATCTCCGTTGCTTGTGCCCAAAAAAATAAACAAGATGAATACAATAATAGCTTATTCATACTATATCCTTTGAATAAATCACTATTATAAAAAATATAAATGCAAAATAATGTGGAAGAAAAAGTTATACGATAATCATAAAGGACTCCTTTGATTTAGTAATATGAGATGGTTGTAAGCACTGCTTATGCTTATTGCTCATTACTAACAGAATCCTTTAATATTCAATGTATTATAACACTCATATGGCAAAAAACAACAAAAAAAATCCTCTTGCAACCTGAAAACAACTAACTAACACGTATTCTAAAGGGTTTTTTTATGTAATAAAATATAAAAAATGAAAATATTTTTTATATTTTAAAAGATTTAAACAATAAAAAAAAACAACATCATGACGTATAGGCAAGCTTACCTAACGCAAAAAAAACAACTTTGCTTCCAGAACAAATAAACGATCTTAAAAAACACAAAAAAATCACCTTACAACAACACAAAGCTCATATTTTAAATTTCTTTTATAAATCTCTTGCACTTGCTTAAATCTATCGATTATAAATTTTATATCTTGCTAAAAAAAGCTTTGCAATTTTCGATATAGTTTTCTTTTGACCTGCCCATACTAATTCATATGCTATCAATGGTTCGAATTATTAAATCATTATCGGCATATCAAAATATCAAAGGCATCGTAAAAAAAAATTTAAACATACAAGGGAGGATTCTAGAACTAAAAAATATGTATCAAAAAAAAGTTAATTTTTTAAAAATATTAAAGCGGGAGAATATGTATGAATTTTAATAAAAAATTCTTTGTAATTATGCCTATGTTTATAGTAGGAATGCAAAATTTAATCGCACAACCACAAAACATGCAACAAGAATTCAAAGATCTTGATAAAGCTCTTAACGTAAAATACCAAGATGTTGGCATTGATAATAGCAACAATCCAATAACAATTGCTTATGTCGAAAAACAAAATCATCCTGGCAAAATAACGGTGATTTGCTCAGATACTTACCTTGGCTTCGAATCTTGGAGTTGCTTAATCAAAGAATTATCAAAACATGTTAACGTTATTGCAATCGATCCAATTGGAAGTGGCAAGTCAAGCCAAAATGCTCCAACTGATCTTGATGGCGTTGGTGGTGTAGGAATAATTGGTTATTCTTATACGCAACAAGCTATTTTCTTACATAATTTCATAAGCGCATTAGAAATCACTACTCCAATTGTTCTTGTTGGCATGGATCCACAAGGCAACGTTGCTATAAGATATGCTGATCTTTATAAAAACGATCAATATAAACTTAATAAATTGGTTGTAGTAAACGCTCCTCCACAAAGTTCAGTTGGCGACGATCCTTGCAAATTAAGATATTTAACCGTTGCACAAGCACAAGCAATAGCTGATTTATATAGATTAGATAAATGCACCGCTCTTTGCTTATTATTGCAATCAAGCTTTGCCGAACCAGCATGCTCAAAAGAAGCAACTGAACTCTATAATGAAGTAGTAAATTTTTCAGCAATGCAATCAGCTGACATTTTTGAACGTTCACTTGTAGGAACAATTTCTGAAGATATTAGCGGGCTTATGGGAGGCATCACCATTCCTGTTCTTTATTTATACAGCATAGTTAATATCGCCGATGAAATTACACGCCAATCTCAAGGAATGGCATTTACTGGTTTTTGTCCAAGCTGCAGAAATCCAGAACTTTGCTCAACATTACCCTACATTCACCCATTCCCTAATTGCCAATTCCATACCTTTGCAGGAAAAGGCGTTTTGTGTAATCGCACTGATGCTGTAAGATTTAATAGATATGTTAAGGAATTTGTCCTTGGTGAAGATTTAGATTGTGAAATATGTAACATTAATCCAAATGTTTCAGTAATTTGTCCAACTTGTCCATAATCTAGAATAAAAAAAGCAAAGAGGCGATGAATCTCTATAGATTCATCGCCTCTTTGCTTTTGATTAAGTCATATAAAAAAAATCGAGTTATAATAAAATAACTCGATTTAACTACTTACTAGTAATGTAATTATGATTTACAACCTTTACCACTCTTGCATCCACTGCAAGTCTTGCAACCACTTTTTGCTGATGATGATTGTCCATTACCTTGTTTATTACCATGCGCAACAACAACACCAATTTGTGCAATAGAAAACAAACAAAGCATAGTTAACATTAACTTATTTTTCATGATTTTTTCCTTATTAAAAATAATTACAACATTCCAATAATGATAATTATACACTTAATACTACTTTTAGCCAACCATCATCGCGTTTATCAAAATGCTTATACCCATTAACAATATCAGCTAATGGCAACGTATGCGATACAAAATCTCGCGAATCAAAAATATTATTTTGAACCCACAAAAGTAAGCGGGGAATATATTTTTTATGGTTACAATTTCCCATTCTTATCGTTAAATTTTTTTCCATTGCTTTACCGATTGGAAATGTTTTTAATAATTCGCTATAAACCCCAATGATTGAAATTAAACCATTTTTTGCCACCGCATCAACTGCCCATTGCAAAACTTGTGATGGACCATTGCCAGGAACCCAATTACCATCGTTCGGATTTGTTTTTGGCGCAATTTTTTTCAATTCTTTCTTAAACTCTCTGTGCGTTGAAAAATTCGTTATAGCATCCAATAAAGAATATCGTGGTTGCTCTGCATCTATGCCCACAGCATCAATAATTTTTGTTGGTCCTTTACCATTAGTAAGTTTTTTTAATTCTTCTACAGGATCTGTTTCATCAAAATTAATAGTATACGCTCCTTGTTGACTCGCTCTTTTTAAACGAGATGGAATTCTATCAATCGCAATGATTTGATTAACACCTAATTGCTTTAAACAAAAAATAGCTAATTGCCCAACTGGCCCACAACCAAAAACAGCAACCGTATCTGAAGGCTTTACGTCTGCCATTTCAACAGCCATGTAAGAAGTGGGTAAAATATCTGATAATAAAATTACTTGATCATCCATAACATCATCAGGAATTTTAACAAGTGAAGTATCTGCAAAAGGAACACGCACTTTTTCTGCCTGCATACCATTGAAAGGACCTGATTCTTTTGGCCCACCATAAAAAGGCGTTCCTGACTCAGGCCCTTTTGGATTAGCTTTATCACATTGCGAATATAGTTCTTGTTTGCAATAATCACAATCACCACACGCAATTGTTGATGGCACAATAACGCGATCGCCAACACGAAAGTTTTTTACTAATTTTCCTACTTTTTCAACAACACCAACACCTTCGTGACCTAAAATTGTACCTTTTTTCATATGAGAAATAGTACCACGAATCATATGCAAATCAGTTCCACAAATAGCGCTTTTTGTAAGCTTGATAATTGCATCAGTTTGTTCTTTTAAACGCGGTTCTTTTACCTCTTCTAAGGCAATATTACCTACACCATTAAATACTAATGCTTTCATCACTCATCTCCATAATAATAAGAATTCAAAAAATGATTATTTAACTATAAAAATTACTGTAAACAAAAGAGGTAGAGTAAAAAAAGAATTTATGATTTTTATATATAATTTTTGTTCTCATAATATAATAAGGGATTTTCACCCTCTGAACACTCACCATGCCCGGCACTCATAAAGGCGGCTTGTCTATTGTAATCAAGTCGTCTTCTTTAAAATTCATGCTATGGTAAAATTCTTAGTTGTTATGCAATTCAAACAAAATAGATTCCGGTGATTTATAAACAATAATTTGTTTGTTGGTACTATAAAGTGCACTTTGTGCTTTTTTTATAATACCAATAAATTTCTCTTTTTTTGATTTTTGATAGCTATTTAATGAAGCAGGCCATATAATTTCAGCACCATTTTTCAAAAGTAATTCAATAATATTAAATGCCTGTTGCGCAGATTTCCCTTTGGGCCAAATGGCAAATCGAGAAATTGCATCATATAAAGGCGTTTCATTATATCTAGCTGCATAATTTACCTCAGCTCCTAAATCAATTAATAATGAAACCATAGAATAATTAATCTCACGTATTGCAGTTCTAATTGGAGTTAGATTATCAGCACCAACTCCTTTGTTTACTTGTGCACCACGAGCAACTAAGTATTTAACAACTTCCTCAGTTCCATACCTAACTGCTGTATTTAAAGGCGTTGCATATGCATATTCACCATTAATATCTGCGCCTGCCTCAATTTCTTTTTTAATTTTTTCAATACGCGATTGCCTTTTTATAAGCTCAAACAGCTTTTGACTTGATGGATGCACCGCACGAGAGCTTATAGGATAGCTCTTTAAAGGGCCTATTCTACTGCGAGCCAATTGACGAGACCTTTTCCCCAATTGACAAAATTTTCTCCCAAATGAATTAATATGTTTTGGTTTATTTATAATTATTTTCGTGCCATATGATTTTTGTTTTGAAAATAAATTAGATTTGTCTTCCTTCATCGATGAAGATACTTGATCCTCAATGTCAATAGACACACCTGCCAAAGCTGTTTCCTGTTCAGCAAATTTAAATTTCGGTCGTACATACAAAAATGATCCCGGATTTAATTGCGCTCTTCTAACGTTTTCATCCTGCTTTTCTTGCGCCTCAATAGCCAAAGAATAAAAACCTAGACACATCTGCAGTAAAAAAATAGCTACAAATAACATATATAAATCCTTATGTTTTAAAATCTATATGCTAAACCAATATTACCTACACCATTAAATACTAATGTTTTCATTACTAATCTCCATAATAATAAAAATTTAAAAGTAATTATTTAACTATAAAAATTATTGTAAACAAAAGAGGTAGAGTAAAAAAAGAATTTATTATAATCTTCCATGAAATGCCTTGAAAAACCTCGTGCAGGAATAATATGGACCAATCAAGCCAATTGAATTAAGTGATTAGGACAATAAAAACTTTTCGTTTATGGCAAAAAATGTAGTTAATAAAAATCTATTTTAGTAGTTGCAATATCTATCGAATAAAAAATTAATCAATAGCGGCAAATCACTCTTAACAGATTCACCCTTTTTAATTTTTTCTTGTAATTCTTGAACAGAAATCCAACAAGCAGACTCAAAGTCTTCTTTATTATAATCAGGCATAATCGAACTTTCAATCATGTAAAAATGCATAAAAGCTGACACCCCATGCTCATGAGGGGTTAATTTTCCAATCATTGCATAATCGCATTCAGTAAGATTAAGATTTAACTCTTCTTTTAATTCTCTTTCAAATGCTTGTTGATACGTTTCACCTGCCATAACATGCCCACCAACACTAGCATCTAAACATAACGGGAAAAGTTTTTTGTATTTAGTACGACGTGGAATCAAAAGTTGCTGTTGATCATTAATAAGAAAAGCATTAATAACACGAAAGCAAGATAATTGTTGTTCATAAATCTCTGAACGAAATTTCTGACTGATTACTTGATCACACTCATCTACAATATCTAATAGCTCATCCATAAAAATACCTTTCTATTTTCTGATTTTTAAAATTTCTAATACATCAAAAAAAAATTGACCACAAAGACTAAAAAATACTACCTTAAAAGCTGGAAGTTAGAAAAAGTCTTACCTTTAGCCTTTAAGTACTATCTTAAATAGAGATTCTTTGAGGAATTCGTGCCAAAGATGCATGCGAATACTCTATTTTATGAGATAAAATTTGTATAAAATCTTTAATATCCCAACCAACGTAATCAGAAACTTAGCCATCACCAATTTCAATCACTCTATTTTTATCTTCTGTAGTGGTTGCGATATCTATTGAATAAATTATGATGGGCAGATCGAATTTTTAGATAAAGTAAACTAAAACAACAGTTATCTTTTCATTAATTGAATCACTTTTCTAGCCATCCACTCACCAAGACACTCAAGAAGTGTTCCGCTATAATGATTTTTAGTTACATTAACCTCTAATTGTTGTCGCATTAAATCTTTGATGATATCACAAAACACTGCATCCATTTCTTGATTATATTGATCAATTTGACTTTTCGTTAAATATCCTGGAGTAAAATATCTATAAGTTTTTGTGATAGAAGGATCAAGAAGCTTCGTTGAAAGTGCATATAATCGAGCTTGGCATAAAGTAAGGTTACAGAAAAAGCTATTACCTACTTCTTGGTATTCATATGTTTTTAATAATCCATCAAGAGCGAGCGATTCTTCTTGATACATTTTTAAAAATGGAGAAATAAGGGTATGCCGTTTTTTTGATTCATTCCAAATATCAACAATAAGAGATTTATTAAGAGGCTTTCCTCCAGGTATTGCAAAATAAGCTAATTCATCAACCACATCTTTTCTAATAAAAATTTGAAGCATGCATCCAGCATCTTGTTGCACTGAATATTTTCTTGAAATATCAAAAATTGTATCTAAATATTTTTGATTAATCTTGTATACATTAAATATATTTCTCAACTCTTTTTCAACGTAACCAGATTCTAACGCACCAATTTTGCTAATAAAATACCAAAAACTACATCCCATACAAGTATTTGATTGAAAAAATCCAAAAAGCGAAAGGTTTACCGATACCAAACGACAAGCTATACATTTTAAAGCATCAAACCATTCATCGCTTTCATTCTTACAATAGTTGCAATGAAATTTACGAGAGAAATCAATATTCCAAGAGTGCGTTTCATCTAAAAATTCTTCCATATTTTCAGATATTTTTGTATCAAAATTAGATGAACGCAACGGAATAGGAAAATTAAAATTAAGACAGCCCCATTCATTAAGTTTTTTTAGAACATCTTGGAAAAGTAAAATGTTATCTTGAGGAATATTTTTAACGCAATGTGCATGATAAAATACATAGTGTGAATCATTATATTGTATTTCTCGTGAAATGATTGGTGTGATAACAGAATCAATATAATGTTGATACTCATCTTGTGGAATAATTAAATCAGGATAATATTTACCAAAAGTATCAAGCATTGTTTTAAAAACGGTTTGATCTATATACTCTCTGTTATTATAAATTCTTAAATGATTAAGCGTCGATGTTTTTACCTCAGGCCCAAGAGGAAAGATAACCTTTTGTGCATGATCATCAAGCATGACTTGATGCTTCAACAAAGAGTTTAATTCATTAACTTCTTGTGCAATGAAAGCTTCTATTTCTGATTCGTCAGACCTAACGTGATTAAAAGCACTTTCAATTCCCTTGATAGAATAAATTTCTTGTGTATTTACGCAACAAACTTCTATTGTAAGATTTATTAAAAGAAAAAAAATAATTTTAACCCAAGCAAGCTTATGTATCATTTTAACCAATCGATTAATGTACTATAAAACAAAAAAATTTTGTTTACTTTATCAACAGCAAAATAAAATGTCTACTTGCAAAACCTGCTTGATCAAAAGCTCATTAAAAAAGCACTTGCTGCAATCTTCCATGAAATGCTTTGAAAAACCTCATGCAGGAAAATAATAATGCCTACAACTCAAACATTTGATACATTTGAAATTACTGTATCATTGGCAACCGACCTCATTGCAGAGCAATTTCCACAATAGGCCCATTTAGAGGTCAAGCAAGTTGAATTAAGTTGCCAAAACAATAAAACTTTTCGCCTAGGACAAGAAATGTAATTAATAAGAATCTATTTTATGAGATAGAATTTGTATAAAATCTTTAATATCCCAACCAACGTAATCAGAAACTTGGCCATCCCCAATTTCAATCACTATATTTTTATCTTCTGTAGTGGTTGCGATATCTATTGATTAAACAACACACGGCTTAAAAGCCGTGGATTTAGAAGCACGAGATGAAAGCTTTTTATTGATTTCTAACATAATTGAGAATTGTCTCTTCTGAACATTGTCCAAATGTTTCAGAGAAATATCCATCTGCCCAAAAATCGTTACCCCACAAAAATTTCTTTATTTCAGGTAATTCAGCTCTGAGCATTTTACTTGAAATTCCCTTGAGTAATTGAACGGCCTTGCTCACACTCACACTTGGTGGTAATTGTATTACAAGATGCACATGGTCTATCTGAATATTTAGTTCTTGAATTTCCCATGCATTAATTTCCGCACATTCTCGCAAAAGTTCTTCTAACCTGCTCTTAACTTTGCCTTCTAATACTTTTTTTCTATATTTAGGTAACCAAACTATATGATACATATGCCTATGAGTTGTATGCGCTCCGTGCCAATATTTCTTTGTCATGTCAATTAGTATGACAAAACTAACCTCACTTCGCAAAAATTTACATTTTTGCTTCGCTCGCGCATTTGATGACATTCATCCCCAGGTTTAAAACCCTGGGGTTTTCTGTCATACGAAATAAAATTTTAGATCTTTATGTTTTAATTTTGCATATACTTCTTCTGCAATTTGATATTTATTACTATCTTTCTTCGGACTAAAAATTGTATTATGCATAACAAAAAATCTAACTTCTGAATCGGGAATTAAATTAACAACTTCGCGCAATATAATACCGCCTTCAATATACCCACGATAATGCATCATATCTTTTAGTGCTCGGCTTATATCTTCTTCATCGTATACCACACTACCCTTGCCAGTTTTCAGTGACTTTGCATAATCTTTTATGAATGCTTTTGAAAATTTTGTAAAATCTCGATACACATTTTCTTCATTGGTAACAACAGATGAAATAGTTAACGAAGAAATTTCATGGTACCAATTAGGCAAATAATGAGCATTAAAATAATCTTGTTTTGATGTTATCAGTTGATCGCCAAATATTTGTTCTAATTGAGTATATTTTGCATCATTAAGCATCCAACCCCTATAAATAATTTTAACATCTTTTGGGATTTGAAAGCTTTTATAATTTTGTAAATTATCAATATCAATAAGATATACTGATAATCCTTTCTCTCTAACAGCAAGATATTCTTCTTTAAAATTTTCATCTATTTGATTAGCATTTAAAGGATTATTGGGATATAAAAAGATTGTTTTCATAATAATTTAAGCAATATTCATATTCAAATATATTAATATATGTAGCAAAATATCAATGAACATTTTCAACAAAATCTATTACTTCTTTGAATTCATGGTAACTTAGATCACGATTAATAAGAGAGGCACTTCGCTGTAATGCTCGCATCATTTCTTCTTTATAACCGATAATTCCAAGAGCTAAAGCATAGTGCACATAAGAATTATAATAATCATTTTTATACGAAAAATATTGAGCCCATGCAACTAATGCTTTTTGTGCATACTCACGGGCAAGTGATTTGTCACCTTGCTCTATAAGTTTTTTTGCATAATTAGCAGCACCAACTCCTTGACTATAATAACCTCTAAATCCATAAGAAACCCTTTCGTTAGTTCCCCAATAATCTGCAACTCTCACAAGTCCAAGTTCATATTGTTCTCGATACAAAGCAAATCGAAAATAATACTCATTTTTAAAAGAATAAAATGCTTTCTTGGATTGACCATCAGCTTCTTTAATGAGTTTATCAAACATTATTTTTGATTTTTTGATCATCCTCTCTTTTAGCGGTTCAGCGGTAATTTCTGAACAATCGCCAAGGAGTGCTGCAAGGTCAGACTGAAGAGTGAAATTTTGAGGAAATTTTTCTAATCCAAAAAGTGTGATCTTAATAGCCTCCTCATAATTACATTCATGAACCTTTATGGTAGCTTCTTGGCTAAATGCATTGGCTTCTTCTGAAACAATCGTATTGACTGGTAGCAATTCGATGTTAAGCGCCTGTTCGATGATACTATTCTTATCGCTTTGTGACATTTCGATTTTTTCATATTGAAGGGATCTTTGACAAAACATCCAAAAAGGAACTGTGTATACAAATAATGTAACTAAAATAATTGGAAAGTATTTTTTCATATTATTCCTTAACGTATTAGTTATTTTTAAATTCTAATTTTATTTACTATGAAGTATATTTTTGATAATACCTTCAAGAAGGCTCTCATTATAAATATCATCTACATAGTATTGAGGAATATAGGGCACATTTGCTTTCCTCATTCTATTACGATACACCTTAATTGGAAAATGTAATGTTACCAATGAACTTGGTAATTTTACATCGCGGCATTCTTAACGCTTTTAAATACAGCATTTTGCAAATCTACTTTTAAATATTTCAATAGTTTTATAAAATTAGGCCATCCACCCAAATCACTCAAATGAAAATCTCGTTGGTCCAAGTTTGTGACATCTAAAATTATCCCAATCTCTTCAACAACAAATTTCATTTTATACTTTTTATCTTTAACATTCCAACGGATTTTAATCATTCCATCACAACCAACATGGGGATGTGCCAACGAATTTCTAATCACTTTCAAAATCATTCGAGCAGAATGCAAATCTGATTTTTTTTCTTGATTTATTTCTTCTTTGCTGAATAAGTCAAAATAACCTTCTGCACAAGCGGATATGTAAAAAACACAAGTAGCTAGAGGTAGCATTTCTGCATATTCTAAAGAATTATTCCAATTAACTTTGGGTAAAAAAGGGAAAGTATCTGATAAAGATATATGTGAAAAACTAGCAAGATTTATATTATTGTTAAGAATATAAGTTGAAAGGTTCAAAGACCAGGAAATAGCATCGATTGCGCTTTCAAAACTAAGAATAACTGCTTCATGCTTCTTAATTTTATCCATTACTTCCTATCTGTTTTAAAATTAAATATAAATCGCAATGTCTTCTTTATTCATTTTTGAGTCAGCCGCTATTTCCTGATTTAATTAACATCATTAAAGCAGCTATAGCGGGACCGCTTAAACCAACAAAAAATAAAAGAAATAAAAGATATTGCATTGATGGTTGTCATCTTTTAAAAACTAATAATATTACATTAACTTTCTAGAAATAAAATGCAAAAGACGAAACAGTACGCTCAGTTTCAAACTATTCTCGTTAACATCAATATTTACATCTTCAGGACGGGCTTCTGCGATATTTTGTAAAGCTTCATGAAGCAATTTATCAGCTTCATTTTTATCAAGGCTTTTACATTTTTCTAATACGGATGAAAAGTATAAATCTGCTTCCTTAGGATCTTTTAATTTCTTGATTAAATCTGCATGAGTTCCTTTAGCATTTACCATTTTTTACCTCGTTATTTTTATAAGAAATTCTTTTATCAACAATTTTTGTATTTTTTAACATAAACTGAAAGGATCCTTGCGGCGCTTTCAATAATTGCTCAATGAATTGAGGGAACGTTTGTGCCCTACGACTTAAATCTTCTTGCGACCAAGGATAAATTCCCATATCAGTAAGAAATTGAACACCGGCAAGAACAAATTCTGCGCATTCCAACGGATTATTTGTCTGAAAAATCCCTTCATAGCAACCTTGCTGAATAACTTTGGCATATAAAGAAGCTTGTTTCATTAAAGCAGTCGCTAGAAGACGGGTGTGCATAGAACTATTACAACTCCGATGCAAGGGATCTACAATGAAATTATTAGATGCAGTCATATTACCAACTTTGATCAACGATTTAATTTTTTCTAAGGCAGTTCCCGTTGGGCTTTCAACAATAGATTGCATCTGCTCAAAATTCTCATGCACAATATCTTCTATAACTGCTTCAAGAATAGCTTCTTTAGATTCGAAATAATGATAAATAGTTCCTTTGGCGATACCAAGGTAGTCCATCACATCTTGCATGGTTGTTTTGTCATATTCCTTGGATTGGAACAGGTAACGGGCAGCATTCACAATATCTGATCTTCGTTCCGTGGGTTTCTTTATAATTCTAGCCATGCTTAATCTCCGATTTTTTGATTGAATATAAACATAGCTTAACATTAAACCGACCGTCGGTCAATGGACTTTTGATTAGGACTATTTTACTGGAGGCAACCGGTAAAAACCATGTAAAAAACCCCAGGAATTATCCCGAGGATACTATATTTATTGTTATCATTTTAAAGGCTAGCTTTAGTATAAGGCCCCTAATAAAAAATTATGCATGCAAACAATATGACTAAAATAATTGAAAAGTGTTTTTTCATTAGTATATTCCTGAAAAGCCTGAGTTTTCTTTTGTTTAAACTGTCATTTTATACATGAGGTCTATTTTTTAAAATAATCTTCTTGTAAATGTTTTTGAAATATAAGATGTTTCATTTCGATGATGTTCTTTTAATGTATCATGGATGACGTTTAGATCTTTCTTGAAAACATTCTTCCAAGGACAATGGTTTTTTTGGGCAAAAAAAATAACTAAGCAAAAGCTTAGTATGGTTATTATGAAAAATATTTTTTTAGATAATTTCACTATAAGATCCTAATAAAAAATCAATCAATAGCGGCAAATCACCCTTAGAAGGCTCTCCGTGTTTGATTTTTTCTTGTAATTCTTGAACAGAAATCCAACAAGCAGATTCAAAATCATCTTTATTATAATCAGGCATAATCGAGCTTTTAATCACATAAAGATGCATAAAGGCTGACACCCCGTGCTCATGAGGAGTTAATTTTCCAATCATTGTGTAATCACATTCAACAAGATTAAGATTTAACTCTTCTTTCAATTCTCGCTCAAATGCTTGTTGATACGTTTCACCTGCCATGACATGCCCACCAACACTAGCATCCAAACATAAAGGAAACAATTTTTTGTATTGAGTACGACGTGGAATCAAAAGTTTCTGTTGATCATTAATAAGAAAAGCATTAATAACGCGAAAAAATGAAAGATTTTGGTCATAAATCTCTGAACGAAGTTTCTGACTGATTACTTGATCATACTCATTTACAATATCTAATAGCTCATCCATAAAAATAACTTTGTTTTTCTAAATTTATAATACATCCAATACATTAAAACGACATTAAATATTATAATAATCTTTTTGCAAAAAAACTCTGCTAAGGAAACCAAAATAGTTAAGTCTAGTTCATGAAGATACACAAAACTCATAGAACGTGCTTCTTCTGTAATTACAGAAAGACTCTCAAAACAGAGTAAAGATACGAATACTTTCTTTATTTTTACCATATTATTTATAAATAATATCGCAATTTCATTCTTTTTATAAATAATTTTTATTTTCTTCTTTGACTTTTCTGTGATTTTCTTTAAAATTTGTTGTGTTCCAGTTTACAAGGGCGGTTAGCTCAGTTGGTAGAGCATCAGTCTTACAAACTGGGGGTCACTGGTTCGAGCCCAGTACCGCCCACCATGCTTCGCATAAAGCTTCGTATGGCAGTCCAGCTCTTCGAAGCTCGTTAGAGCGTAGTAGAGCAATTGGCAGATTTATACCTGGCGCGATTATGAAAGTTATTGAAATTTGTTCCTCGGTAGCTCAGTTGGTAGAGCACACGACTGTTAATCGTTAGGTCGCTGGTTCGAGTCCAGCCCGAGGAGCCAGTCATTTCCTTCAGAAATGCCTGGCAAGCCAGTTCTTTATAGCTAAAGTTATTCTTTTGTGATAACTTAATAAGCACATATCTTTTGAATTTCTTTGGAGCTGTAGCTCAGTTGGTTAGAGCGTCCGCCTGTCACGCGGAAGGTCGTGGGTTCGAGTCCCATCAGCTCCGCCAGTCTTCGCTCTTTATAGAGCTTCAGCTGGCAAGTCGTTTTTTTTAATGAGATAAATATAATATTTTTTTGGCCGACATTATGAAAAAGCCTTTTCTTCTACTAATATTTTTAATCTTTACTTCTTCCAATGCATTTTTTATAGAAAATACATTTTTGCAAGCTATAGAAAATTATAAAAATGCTTATAATAACCTAGAAAAAAACATAGATCAAATAAAGGTGAGCCGTTTTTATTATGGAGGTATAAGGGAACTGAGGTATATATGTAAAACAACAGAATCATATGACAGCTTAAAGGCATATAAAAATGCTAAAGAGTCTTTTCAGGGTGCTAGTTTCATAAATGCTTTAGGTGATGGTTTCATTTTGGGTATTTTAGCTGCATATTGCAACAGAACATTAAATGGTAAAATACTTAATAAAAAGATAATTTTATCTACTGTTGCATGTATAATTGGTTTGGCTTACTACAAAAACTATAAAATTGATAAAACTCCATATTTTGATGAGGACCTAAAAAAACAACCCAATAATGAAATCCTTAGTTTAAACCTTCTTTTGCCTTTCATTTCTGCTTTTATAGGGTATCTTGGAATGGAGTTTACTTTAATCAAAATTTCAGAAATTTTTAAAATTCAACCTTGTCCAAATTAAAGCAATTCTTTAAAATCTTTATAAAAAAAATAAATTTTAGCTATTTTCATATACACTAGACTCTATAACTCTTTTTAAAAAATTTTTTAAAGGATGTCGATGGCAACGTTTTCAGATTATTTGCGTAATATTTTTTTTATTTTACTGCTTTTGCAATTTGCTCCACCGCTGCTTAAAGGAATCAAAAAACAATACATCAATTATCTGGAGCCAAAAACAAAAGTTGGTTGCCTCACTATTAAAGGTACCATTGACGATTCATCATATTATGCCCATGTACTAAAAAAATACTTTGAAGATTCAACGATTAAAGCAATTTTACTAACCATTGATTCTCCGGGCGGATCAGCCGGCTCATCAGAAACAATCGCCCATGAAATTGAACTACTCAAAATAGAATACCCCAAACCTATCATTACGCGAACATCAGATATTTGTGCATCAGGTGCCTATTATATTGCAGCAACAACATTCATTTTTGCTGCACCCTCAACAATCATTGGTGGCATTGGCTGTTATCTCCCTAATCAATTCAAACTTAAAGACTTTATTGAACAACACAATATTCACTATAACATGATTAAAGCTGGTGATTTTAAAGTGGTAACCGACCCTTTTGTTAACACAACACCCGAACAAAACGCTTATTTACAAAGCGTTGTTGATGATTCCTATCAAAATTTTATTGAACATGTTGCAAAAAATCGACCTGCTTTAACATTTAATACTGAAAAAAAATGGGCTAATGGAAAAATTCACAGCGGCCGCCAAGCATTATATTTGGGACTTATTGATCGTATTGGATCACAAACAGATGTAGTGAACAAAATAAAGGAAATGGCAATGATTGAAGGCGATATTGAATGGGTACAACCAGAACGCCAAAAAGGAATTTGGGGATTGCTTAACCCACCAGATTACATGGCAGATATTGGAGAATCATCATGGCTAAATTCAATAGTGAGTACAATTTTTACCATTATTGAAACACGTTACCAAAAAATTGGCGTGCAACAACGTTTATAACGTACCCTTTTTGAGCAAACAGCAATATTCGATTTCTTTTAAAGAAAGTAATGGTTTTACCACAACTTCATAATGCAAACTAGCAAGCTCAAAACAATGAATTTTACCAACGGCAAAGCCTTGAGGAAAGATAACGCCCTCACCACTTGATATAACTAATTCATCAAGTTCAAGAGTATCAAGATGACTCACATATTGCAAAGCTCCTGCATACTCATTAAGCATTCCTTCATAAATGCCTTTGGCATGAGAACAATTACAATAAACGGGTATTTTGCAAAGAGGATCTGAGACACAAATCACTTTACTATAATAAGGATATACCTGACAAACACGCCCTAATATACAATTTTTGTAAACAGCAACCATATCAACTTCTGCACCGTGAACTGCACCATAATCAATGAGAAATGAATGTTCGCAATCCGAAAATTGCTTCATAATAATTTGCGCACAAGGCAATGAATCTGCTGCATACCGTACAGAAAAATCAATAAGCTCTTTTATATTTTCTTGATACCAAATAGTTGAGTGCAAAGCGATCACTTCAGCCAAAAGATCTTTCTTTTCAGCACGTAAACGCACAACCATTTCTTCTAACTGTGCAATCGAATGTCGATCGGCCAAAAAACGTTGCACCGGTTTTACGATCATATTTTGTAACCGTAAAAAAGGATACATAACAAGGGATGCACCCTGCTCTAAGATACCTGGCGCAAAGAAAAAAAAGCGATGAGCCATAAAAAAGAGCAGAGCGCCTATAATAAGAATCCGCAACATAAAAGCTGTTTTGCTTTTAAACACTCCGTGCACCTATTGCTTGTAATTGTTCTTTTACATAAAGAGATGAATGAGAAAGCACCAAATCATTTCTCACCAACGTGGCATCAGGAATACCGCGCAAATAAAAAGGCAAATGTTTCCTAAAACAGTAAAACCCTTTATTGCCATAATAATTTTCAAGCATTTCTAGATGCAGCAAAGCATACTTAAAAACCATCTGCTTATCAACACTAAAAGGCATTCCTTGTGAATGCATCTTTAATTCATGCAATTTCCATGGCTTACTCCACATGCCACGCCCAATCATATACCCATCAACACCAGTTTGCTCATAGGCCATCTTTGCCGTTGCCCAGTTAATGACATTCCCTGATAACAAAACAGGAATTGAAAGTGATTTTTTTACTGCTGCAGCCAATGCATAATCAGGTCTTCCGGCAAACATCTCATCACGGAGTCGAGGATGAATGGTGATTGCTGCTGCGCCACAATCTTCAATAAGTTTTGCAACATCGAGGGCATTTTTTTGTTTAAACCCTGCTCGTATTTTCACGGTAAAAGGAACGGGTAAACGCTCTCGCAAACGATCAAGTACTATTTTTAATCGAGGCAAATCTGCCATGAGCGCTGATCCCGAACCAGATTTAATAACATTTTTTGCGGGGCAACCGACATTGAGATCAACCAAATCAACCCCTTGGGCTATGATTTTCTCACAAGCCAAATCAATATCTTTTTCTGCGCAAGCGGCAATTTGATAATTTAGCGGCCGCTCATCTTGACTAAAATGTAATGCTTTTAATCCTGATTTATCGTGCGCAACACAAGAAACATGACGCATTTCGGTGAATAATAGTTCTTCTTTTGAAAAATGGCGCACCAATGTGCGAAATGGTGAATCGGTTATGCCATCTAATGGCCCACCGATAAAACGAGGGTATGCATGATTGCCAATCTTTACCTTCTCTGTCCAATAACTCATACATTCCTTGATAATAATAACAAAATTTAACCTATACTCTCTAAGAGTATATCGCAGAGTTACCTTAATAAAAAGCTAAATAGTTGGCAATAATTGCTGATAAAGGTTATTTAACGCATCAATTAAAGCTTCAAGTGATTTTTTAATAGTCTCTCGCGAAATTTTTTGAGATTGTTGACTTAATTCTCGTTGCTTTTCCCTGCGCATCTCTTCTTGCACAATTGGCGTTTCTCGAACAATAAATTCTTCTGCTTCATTTTTTTCTGCTGCTGTCCTTTCAACACTCTGTTTAATAACTGTTTTATAATAATGTTCTATATGTTCTGGCGAATAACCAAGCAACATTCCTGCAAGATACTCATTATAGAATGCATCTTTATATATTTTTTTTTGTTTTATTGACTGCTCTAACATGCGCAAAAATAATCGGGCATTTTTTTCTCCTCGTGGAGTATATAATAACAAAAGCGTTTGGCCAAAAGTAACCTGTGGATCAGTAAATAATTTTTTTATAGCATATTGCTCCAAAGGCAAAAATTTCTCGTCGATCGTCTCTAGTTCACTTTCCGCGCCCCAATAAACATCCTTAAAGCCCCGAATCATACAAGCAAGAGCATGATTTATGTTATCTTTCACAGCTTCTTGCCCTTCTTGTCGTATCGCTGCACCGCATGTTTCTTTGCTCGGCACAAAATTTTCCAAGGCCAAAACATTCACAAAAAAAATCACCGAAAAGAAACAAAAACAAATCTTATAACAATAAACACTCATCATTCACCCTCTTTTTTATAAACCCTCACCTAATAAATAGTATCATTCCACTCAACGGCAATTCAATGAAAAACTATTCCATTTATTTTCATCCACTATTTTGCTTAGTATTATCGTATATACTTTTTCCATGCGAGGGACCTCTATGAACAAACCATTAAAATTTTATTATGAAAACTATAAAAATGTTGTAAAAGCAGCCTATCAACTTATGTCTGGCATTTGGAAAATTAATAAAATGGCAGGCCCCATTGTTACTATTTTTGGCGGGGCACGATGGCATAAAAGTCCCTATGAAAAACAAGCTCATGATTTAGCTGCCCTTTTGATTAAACACAATATTTCAGTGATTACTGGCGGCGGACCTGGCATTATGGAAGCAGCCAATTGCGGTGCTGCAGAAGCAATAAAAAAAAACCATTCTAACGCAAAATCAATTGGCATTTCCGTCATAGGATTAGAACGAGAACAAGGCATTAATTCTTGCGCACAAGAAAAATTAATTGTTGATACCTTTTTAGTACGCAAATGGCTCATGGTTGAATATTCAGTTGCTTTTGTCATTTTTCCTGGCGGTTTTGGCACCATCGATGAATTAGGTGAAGTATTAACCCTCATGCAAACAAAAAAATTAGCCGGTGTTCCCGTCATTTTATTTGGCAGTCTTTATTGGCAACCTTTTCTTGATTGGATTCGAGAAACCCTTTTGAAAAATAATATTGTTTCACAAGCAGATGTTGAATTATTCAAAGTTACTGACAGCATTGAAGAAGCTTTAATACTCCTAAAAGAACGCTGTAAAGTCTGCGAATAATTGTTTTGTTTTCTTGAACTCTCTTCATTCACTATGCTACTATAAAATCAGATTTCAAATCACAAAAAAAATAGAGGAAAAGTATGGAACATATAAATAACGAACATAAAAACGCCTGTAATAATTGCGTTGAATGTTGTGAGCGTTGTATTGATGCCTGCCAAAGACTCATTGATATGTGCAGCGCAATGGATCAAGTTGCTTGCGCTAAGCAAATTGGCATATGCGTTAAAGAGTGCACAGCCTGCATTGCATCATGCCAAGAAACAATCAAACATTCGCGCAAGCATTTAGAAGAATGTCGTGACGAACAATGCATAAAACGCGCTGATTGGTGCATTAAAAAATGCCAAGATTGCATCGATGCCTGCAAAAAATGCATAGAAAAATGCAAAGCTGGTGATTCAATATGTGTTGATCATTGTTTGGCTTGTATTGAAGCATGCAACAAATGTGCTGAGGCATGTGCTGCTTTTATGTAATTAATCCAAATATTCGGTTGTTTTGGTAACTTCAGTAACACGTTTTACTGGATGCTCAGGCATTTCCATTGGTTCTTCTTGATATTCATAAGGACCGTCATCAACAATAACCGTTCTGCGTTCATAATCAAGTGGATCAACAACATCTTGGACAATATCACCTGTTGTCACCACAGCATCCCCAGCAATGTCAACAGCACCTGAAACAGCGTCACGAGCAGCATCAAACAAACCTAATGAATATGATTGCATTGTTAATGTTAAACAAATGATAAAAAATAATTGCTTTGTCATTCTTTTCTCCTAAAAAAATACACTTACTTTTTTTGAAACTATAATAAAATCATTCAAAACAAGTAAAGAATTTAAATTTTTTCATACTTTGCATGCATCTCTTAAAGGAACATATTTTATAAAAAGAGGATTCTTTACCGCCTGCATAAAATCATCAATATTTTCATCGCAAATAGCTTGTTCAAAAGCATCACGATTTTTATTTCTTTCAACAATGCGCTTAATATACAATGGGTATTCTTCTTGTGGAATATCATTAAAACCATCAAGTTGCTGCCTAATTGATGCATCCATTGTGCTCAATCTTTCTAGAAGAACTTGTTCATCATACATTCTGCTTGTTCCCTTAACAGGGAAATTTGACACTCTTGAAAGCGGATCAGCAAAAAAATCTAAAATCGAACGACCCAAAATCATAAACTCTTTTTGTCGCGAAGATAATGTTGCAAGCAATAAAGCGTAATCTTTATGGTTAACATTTTGATACATTATTTTTGCACAGAGCTTTTGATACCCAGATGGCTCTAGAGAAATCTCCGTTAAAAATACAGAAAAAAAATCTTTCCCTGAATTTCCTGCAGGCAAAAAATATTTCCTTTGTAATTTTTTAAAATGTGGCACAATAATGTGTTGATTTACTGCAACATAGTGCAACCGCCTCTGAAAAATGGCATCTATTAATGAAAGCGCTCGATTTGTTACTGGTTTTTCAGGCAATGGACTTATACTATTTTGTAAACATTCGCGCAAAGTAAATTCATAAGGACATGTCTGTTTAAAACATGTCTGCTCAATATGAGCAAAATTTCGAGCTTCAAGAGCATTTTGAAAAGCATCACGATTTTTTTTATAGCGCTTATCATGATTAAAACCTTGCAGTCTAACCCATTGGACTAAAAGCTCTTTTTCACATAATTCCGCTTTTTCTGGCAAGGTTTTGGGCAAAATAACATTATATTTTCTAATAAAATGATTTCCAGGATTTTTTTCTACAGGAACCTGTGAAATAATCTTATAAAGTTCAAACAAATTCGTCATGTCTTGATATGATACTAAATAAAAATCATCATCATCAAATTTTTTAAATCGACACTTTTGTTCTTCCGGCTTAAAGCAAAAACAATTTCCTGCCATCATTGCTTCAACAAATGAAATAAATAGAGGATATTGTTTTTTTTCAAGAAGCATTCGTGGCGAATCTTCCATACCAAAAAGCGATGTCATAAAAAAAATAAAAGTTGATAGAAGTGCAAGTAGCTTTATCACAAGATTCCTTTTTTAAAAATGAAAATTCTTTATAAACCATTTATAAATCTATTTTTTTTAAAAAAATTTACAAATTTTGCTTACCTATTCCATTGAAAAGCCCCATTAAAAAAATAACTTTCATCAGAAAAAAAAATTTATAAAAGTTGAATTATTTACTATAATTTTCCACTACATTAAAAAAAAATCATCAAATTCTTAAAAAAAAGAGTTACTATTTTGGCGATGAAAAGACTTATATTTATTACTATTTTTTCACTATTTTCTTATATTACTTCTACCCAGGCAATGCTTAAAAAGAAAAAAGAACTTAATTCTAAATATACAAAGGCGGTTGCTTTAAAAAATAGTCCAAAATCTCTTGTTAATATTTGCATAACAAAGATAGAAAACGAAGAAAAAAATACACAATATAATTCATCAATACTCGATCTCTTATTACCAGACCATATGCAACACAGATTATTAAAATGTATATTGCCTCCCAAAACATCAAAGAAACAATTCGCGCAATTATGTCAATATATTCAACCACCATTATTACTACATGCAGGGTTACACATTGCTTTCATGCCAGAAAAAATCTTACAAAAAAAAGAAAAAGCTGAAATAGTAACCGTATTGGCATATGACACTCGAATAACTAATGATCAAACTAAAAAAATTCTATCATTCTTGAAATGTAGAATTTTTAAGGTGATTTCCGATAATAATGACTGGTGGACCAATGACACAAGTAACATGTCATTCTGGCTTGCCGAAGCTATGGCCTATTTAAAAAGATGATGAACCATTCAACTTAATGTTAGAAATTGTACCCAAAAAACCTTCTGATCCATTTATCGAAAAATTTCTTTCCATAGCAATAAAAAAAATTGAAAAAAAAGACAATCATGCAAATTATTTAATACGACTAAATAAAACATTAGAATCAGGATTTAAATCATGCCGATCTGATATTCTTTACTGTGCAAATGTGTTAGAAGCTGCTTCTAGGGATTATATAAGAAAAGAAAAACATAAATATACAATCCCTTTTTTAACAAGAGCACTTAAAATATTGCATGAATTTAAATAATCAATAAAATTAATGACATCCTATATAATCATCTACTCTTGATTGGATCATCATGATACATGAAACTCCGCAACAACAAACACCAAAAATAATTACTCCAGAAAAACAATCAACTTCACTCACCTGGATTGAAATTGATAAAAATGCTTTTGATCATAATGTTACACAGTATAAAAGGACCGTTAACCCAGCACTGCTTGCCATTGTTATAAAAAGCAATGCATATGGCCACGGCATGCATCAAATCGCGACTCTCGCAGAACACAATAATAACGTTGATTATATTTGCACCGTAAGTTTATCAGAAGCAATTTCGTTACGTAATCATGGTATCAAAAAACCATTACTTGTATTAAGCATTATTGATGATGCGTTAGAACAAGCATTTATTCATGCTATTGATGTTGTTGTATATTCTATGCATCAAGCATTAGCGCTGCAACAACTAGGATTTCAATTCAAACAAAAAATTAATATTCATATAAAAATTGATACTGGACTTTCTCGCTTAGGCTTTCTACACGATGACGCCACACCATATATTAAAGAAATAAAACAATTATCACACATCAACATCCAAGGAATTTTTACTCATTTTGCAGAATCAGAAAAAAAAGATTCAACATTTACTGATAGGCAAATTGAACGATTTAATCGTGTTATTGAAAAATTAGAAAAAGAAAATATTCACATTCCATTAAAGCACTCCTCATGTTCCGCTGCAATTACCGGAAATGCAAAAAGTCATTTCACCATGACACGTGCAGGCATTGGCATCTACGGCCTATGGCCGTCAGACGACAATAAAGAAATGACGCAACATCATGATAGTTTGTTTTCATTAAAACCAGTGCTGACATGGAAAACAAAAATTATTCATCTTAAAGAAATTCCCGCCCAAAGCTGTGTAGGCTATGAACGAACCTACTGCGTTGATAAACCATCACGCATTGCAACGTTACCCGTTGGTTATTGGGATGGTTATGACAGAGCACTTTCAAACAAAGGGTTGGTCATCATTAACAATCAATTCGCACCTATAGTTGGAAGAATTGCTATGAATTTGATGATGGTTGATGTGACTAATTTAAATGTTGTTGTTGATGACGAAGTTATCTTACTCGGTAACAATGCAATGATCACTGCCGATGCTCTTGCAAAAAAATGCAATACTATTAATTATGAATTGGTGACGCGCATTAATCCGTTATTGCCAAGAGTGATAAAAAATCTTTAAGACCATTTTGCTTTATTCAGCCATATTACTTAAACTCTTTTAACCCACTTATTAAACATACGAAGTATATTTCGTTCTTGTGTTGGCAAAGCTGATATATCTTTACTAACCCAACGCAATTCCTTTGATTCCGCATTCTGCACAACGTCCTCATCACTCGTTACGCGTAATAAAAATCTTACATCATAATGATAATGTGCTTTTTCACGTTTATTCTCAGGAATAAGATGAATATCGATATCAAAAACATCAGATGAAACTGGTTCTATGCCACATATTCCTGATTCTTCTTGTGCTTCTTTAAGAGCAACATTCATAACATCTGAATCACCATCACAGTGCCCACCAAGTTGATACCATGCATTGAGTTTTGCATGATGCATTAACAATGCTTTTGAACAATCTTTGTTCAACAACCATGCTGAAGCAGTTATATGACCTTTTTGCAATGATCTTTCAAAACAATCTGAATGTTCCTCAATAAAGCTGATCATTTCATTTTTATAAACAATTTCTTCTTCTAAAACGGGAAAATAATTTTGTAATTTTTCAAGCAAATTTACTCTATGCATACAAAAACTCTCTAATTTTTACCTTGGATTATTATTTTTTAATTCTTCTTCGGCTAATTTTGCCTTATATAAACGTTTTGCCCATAAAATTCTCTTATCAATGCTTGAATGAAAAACATCATCTTTTGCACATTTATGTGCTATTTCAACAAATAATTTATCAAACGAACATGCTGTCATACAATGAGTACATGCCGCAGGAATCCTATCGGCTTCCGCTTCATTAGCTCTTACAAACTTTTGAAGAATTTTATTTTCTTTGACATTAAAATCTAATTGCCGAGAATCAAAAAATAACGCACTAATAACATCTTGTTGAAAACGATGAGCATTTTTGAAATGCTGTTCTTCATGAGATAATGTTCCATAACGTGTATCTAATGAGTAATTTTCAAACTCATCTTTTATATATAAATGATACTCTTTAATAACAACCTTATTTGGAATCTTAACCCCATTTTTTCTATAGGTACCCGTAAAAGGTTTTATGGCAGGTTCATAGGTGCAATCAGCTGCAGCAGGGCTATTAAACTCATTAAGATCAAGATCATAACGCATAGAAATAGTATATCCACTAAAATATCTACAAATTTCTTCCTTAATTTCCATGGAAATTTTTGATTCAGGTGAAAAATGAAGAATAAGGGGTATTGTAGGTGATTTAGAATTTACTCTAAAATTCTGACGAAGATTAATGAGATCATTATATTGTTTATCTGAAATATCACCTTCATGCTTCATCAATTTAAAAGTTTTTTTATGTTTTTTTTCAATCAAATATTGAGTACATTCACACAACGAAAGACCATTTTCTAAAAAAGATTTCTCTAAAGAAAAATAATCGGCATATGGAGCATCAGGATTAATTTTCTTCAGTTGATTACAAAGAAAAAATGGTTTCTCTCTTTTTTCATGTTCATCTTGCACAGCATACACAACATCAAAAATAACAAGTACCGTTAAAACAAATATAATCTTAAATTTTTTCATATATTCCCAAACATGCGCAATTAACAGATATTATAATTCTATATAGTTAATGGATATTTGTCAAAATTAACTCAATTAGAATTTTTATCAAAAAAACAAATCATTGTTATTTTTCAAAATCGATAACAAAGTTGTGCACAAGGCGCACCATAAGAATCAACACCACAGGAAAAAGCACATCGATCGGAAAGTTTTTTATCAACCACTTTGCTTGCCGCAACAGCAAAAATCAACCCAAGTCCTGCACCGGCAACAAGTTGTGAAAGATAATGCCGATTACAATTCACAAAATCAGCAAAAACAAAACCGGCAAAAAGCCCAAGCGGCACTCCCCATGCAGGCCCATGACGCATGCCAAATAATGACGCCATAAACATCACATTTGCCATATGCCCAGAAGGCAAACCGCCAGAAGATCGATGATGTCGATTAAAATTCTCATGCCAAGGTCGAAGGCATGATTTAAAGCGTAATTTTTTTATAATATCTTTTCCTGAATGCACAAACGGTAATCCTATTGCAAACATTCTCCCTGTTAAGCGCAAATCTTCGTCATTGGCAAAAATTGCAAGACTTGAAAGAACAACCATAGGGACGCCAATGCCATAATGAGCAATTGAATGGCAATGCTTAGGAAATTGATTAATATTTTTGTGACATGAACTATCATAAAAATGTACTTGCAATTTTTCATCATGCATACGAGAAAGAAGATAGAAAGGAACAAAACCGGTGATTACTTTTGCACTATCAACTGAAAAAAGATTTTTTAATAATAATCCGGCATCACAAAAAATTTCACCCAACCCCTCAAGCATACATGGCGCAGGTTGATTTATTATCTTTCTTCTTGAAAATGGCGTTTTATTACGTGATATAGGTGAACAATTAACTAAATATATTGGTTGTAAACAGTACCAACATAGTATGCTAAAAATAATTTTTTTTATCATGTGCATACCATTCACACCACTATACCCATTTTGACATTTACTGCATAAGTATAAAAAATATGATGCTAAAAAGGCAATAAAAAAAGGCTCGAAAAATCGAGCCTCAAAATACAAAAAATGAACTATTTTTATCCAATAAACGTTAAAAATTCACGATTAAATTTTTCCAATTCATCATGCCATAAGCCATGACCACTTTCTTCAAAACGAACTAATTTTGAACCTTTAATGTTCTTATGCATATATTCACCAAGCTCAAAGGGACAAATTTTATCTTTTGTACCATGTAAAATTGCCGTTGGCACCGTAACTTTTGCAACATCTGCACGCAAGTCAGCATCACGCAAGGCAACCAAATACTCAGCAGTTGCATTAGGTGCAGCATCAGTACTCATTTGTTCAATCCAATCAGCAAACTGAGAACTTGGCTGTTTATTAAATAATATTTTGCCAAATGCCGCTGACATTGCAGGACGATCTGCATAACTATTTTTTATGAGTACATCAACTTCCTCTTTAGTGAATCCCCAAGGAAAATCTGGGCGCTTAGTAAAACAAGGAGCTGCGGCACTCAAAAAAATTGCTTTTGCAATACGATGTTGATTATGTTTTGCCAAGTAATGCAACACCATTGCGCCACCAATTGAAAAGCCTGCAATAGTCACCTCTTGAAGATCAAGCGCATCAATGACTTTTCTAATATCATCAGCAAACATATCATAGGTGTAAGGGCCCCAAGGCGCATCAGATCTTCCTGATCCTCGCATATCAATTGCTACACAACGATATCCTTTAGCCGGAAATTGTACTAATTGATATTCAAACATTCTATGATCAAATGGCCAACCGTGAATAAATAAAATTGTTTTACCTACACCCCAATCACGAACATATAATTTTACCCCTGGTGCAGTTTCTATACAATGTGAAGACAATCCTTCTTTCACAATTTCCCTTTCAATACCATATTTTTACACTCTACAATGCAAAGCATACGCAAGAGAGAAATAAGCTGTAAAGAGATATATTATTAACGTTATTCGGCAATATTGGTTGTAAAGTTAATTGGCGTCAATGGCGTTGGTGAAATTGCAACGTTAGAAACATTAACAAAATCACCTCCCTTATTATTGCTGGCAAAATTACTATAAATATGATTATTTACCCCAAGATTATTGATACCAATATTGTTATTAGTAAGTGTATTCTCACGGACCTGACAGTTAGAACTTGTCGTATTAACTGATAATGCCGCGGCTAACAAAATTCCGTTAGTAACATTGCCTTGTGCTATACAATTGAGCAGAACATTATTATTACCATTAATTTGAAAACCATTGGTATTATTATTTGCTTTGCATTCTTCAAGCGTTATATCATTGCCTGCAATTTGAAAGCCATTTGTCGTATTATCATGAGCAAAATTTTGTATAAAATTCACATTAGCACTTGTGCCATTACTTGGTGCAATAATAAAACCAGTCTGATTTTCATGAGCAGTACATTGTTGAAAAGCACTCTCAATAAGAAAATTATTTATAAAACCGGGCCCTGTGTTACTATTTGCCGTACAATTTAAAAACTGAAAGGCGATATTCCCTGTTGTTGAAAATCCTGTGACGTTATTATTGCTAATACACGAATCAATAATAACATTTGTGTTTTGATTAAGTATAAAACCAGTGGCTGAACAAAAATATGCTTCATTTTTTAATAAAACAACATCGATTGCACTGGTTATCGACATACCATTTCTATTATTAAAAAAGGTAACATTTTGTACCCCGATATTTTGTGGCACCCGGCCCGTTGAAGTATTATTAGCAATTGTTATGCCATTATTTGTCATATTACGAATAGTACCATTTTTGATAAGAATATTTGGAAAACCATTTACCACAATACCGGTCGTATTTGTTGTTCCTATACCAATAATCTCATTACCATTAAGATCGATAACCACATCATTACTATTAACGGTAATTGCTCTAATTTGAAAATCACTTACGGTGATATTTTGGCCATTAGTTTGTTGTTGCACAACGGCTTGTTGCTGCTGAACAGTAAGATTTTGTTGTTGCTGTATAAGATGGCCGTTTACTATGGTAAACGGTGTTGTTTGTAATGATGGTTGCACAATTTGAAATGTGCTCTGTCCCGTCGTATTTATTGGATTAATCTGATTAAAGCTAACAGAATTTTGTATTGACGAAGTAGCATTTTGACCATTTTGCAATGCATTTAATGTTGTCTGAGCAGCAATACAATAATAGCCAGGCGTTGAAATCACAAAAGGAATATTAAATTGTGTTATTTGCGTTTGAAATAAACAACCTCTTGTTTGCGGCAGTCCATCGCCTTCAACACTTTTTTGATATTCAATAATATTGTGTATAATTTTTTGTTCAAAATCATCACTATTGAGCTCATATTCAGCATATAAACCATAAGAAATAAAAAAAAGAATGTATGATAAGAAACAATAGAAAAATTTTAACATGATTAGGCCCTCAAAAAAAATAATTTTTTTCTTACTAAAGCTTAATCATGTCAAGACATATTATACAATATTTTGTGCTTGTTCTCTTATTTTCTCAAGTTCAATCTTAATCGAAATCGCATGAGTACTGATTATGGCATCAGAACATTTTGCAGCAATAGTATTAATTTCGCGCATAAGTTCTTGCAAGGTAAAATCAATACGTCGTCCTTTTTCAATTTCTTTTGAACTAATCATAGTCTTTAATGCCAGCAAATGACTTTTAAACCGAACAATTTCTTCATGAATATCCATGCGTTCTAATTCATAAAAAAGCTGGTTGCGCTTAAGTTCAACAACATCCGGCTGTTGTTGATCCAACTCAATCAATTTTGCTGCAATCATAGTTTTACGTTGCTCAAACAGATTTGTTGCTGCATGTTCAATAATCATAAGTTGATCAGCAAGAATAGCACCTCTCACTTCAATATCTTTTTCTAGAGAACGACCTTCAACTTCCTGAGCATCAATCAACTCACCAATTAATTGGTGAACAATAGTTATTATTTGTTGTTTTGTTGATTCCTCAATATTTACTTCTGCTTCAGAAAAAATATTAGGCAAACTAAGAAGTTCGGCAAGCGTGAGATTGCCCTCAACGTTAAAAGTTTCTTGTATATGCTTAATTGCAGTAAGATAACTCTGAATAATATGCGTTGCTGGTTCAACGGGACCTTTAAATATAGTGGGATTTTGCATCGCAATATTAAAAGTGATTTTCCCGCGATACAAAAGATCCTTAAATAACTTAATAAGCTCAACTTCCATAGATTGCATAGCATAAGGAATTTTACACGTAGCTTCAAAATAACGTGAATTTAACGATTTCAGTGTTAACGAAAGATAGGCTTTATTACCATCATGCAGAGGCAATTCAACAACTTTATTGGAAAAACCTGTCATACTTCGTATCACGTATTATCCTTCTGTTACCAAGTTAGTATACACATTCTTAACATCTTCATGATCTTCAAGACTACTCAAAAATTCATACGCTTTTTCTTCTTGTTCAGCTGAAAGTGCTACCGTATTTTGTGCAACCCATTCAATGTCAGCTTTTTCGACCTTTAACCCATTCTCCTGCAAAAGAGTTTTTACCTTTTCCAAAGATTTTGGATCACAAGTGATACTAAAAACCTCCTCATCAAAGGAAATATCTTTAATATCATAATCAAGCAACAGCTCAAGTAAAGCATCTTCTGAAGTTTTACCACTCACTTGAACAACACCCATACGAGCAAACATCCACCCAACTGAACCTGTTTCGGCAAGAGATCCGCCACTACTTAAAAATATTCTTCTTAATTCAGCAACAGTTCTATTTTTATTGTCGGTCAATGCATCAATAACAACAGCAGTGCCAAATGGCCCATAGCCTTCATACATGTGCTCTTCATATTGCATTCCTGGCATTTCACCAGTGCCACGCTTAATAGCACGCACGGTGTTATCCATCGGCATATTAATTTCTTTTGCCTTATCAAGCAATAATCTCAAGCGAGAGTTGGCATTTGGATCACCACCGCCAAGGCGTGCCGCCACGGTGATTTCTTTAATTAATTTAGTAAATTCTTTACCGCGCTTAGAATCTAATGACGCTTTTTTTCTTTTTATGGTTGCCCATTTGGAATGTCCTGACATATTTGCTCCTAGAAGTTTAACAATGTCTTTTGACCAAAAAACTTTTGCTTTAAAAAAGGTAACATTTTATGAGGAATCTGTCGACCGCGGGCAGTTTTTTCTAAATATCCCTGGCGCATTAAAAATGGCTCATATACTTCTTCAAGCGTTTCTTTATCTTCACCCAACAAGGCCGCCAACGTTTCCAAGCCAACGGGCCCACCATTAAAATTTTCAACCATTTTTCTCAAGATCATTATATCAACCGTACTTAACCCATCCTCATTAATACCTAGAAATTCCAAAGCCTGTATCACTAAAGCATCTGTTGCTTGATTAAGGTTAGTAACCTGAGCAAAATCACGTACTCTGCGTAGAATCTTTTTTGCCGTTCTTGGCGTTCCTCGTGAAGATTTGGCAATAAGCAACGCTGCTTGCGGAGAAACAATCAAATCAAGAAAAACAGCATTTTGTAAAACAATTTTTTGCAATTCATCATCAGTATAAAAATCAAGTCGCTCAACAATACCAAAACGACTCCGCAATGGCGCCGAAAGCATACCACTTTTTGTTGTTGCGCCAATCAACGTAAAAGGATGAATGGGTAAATTGATCGATTTTGCCCCTGCACCCTGACCGATAATGACATCAACACGAAAATGTTCCATGGCACTATATAATACTTCTTCAACATTGGTGGGCATACGGTGAATTTCATCAACAAAAAAAATATCACGCGGTTCTAAACTTGTTAACAAAGCAACCAGATCACCGGTACGCTCAAGCATAGGACCACTACAAATTTTTATACCAACACCCATCACCTGCGCCATAATTTGGGAAAGCGTTGTTTTCCCCAAGCCTGGAGGCCCAAAAAGCAACAAATGATCAAGTGCTTCCCCGCGCATTTTGGCTGCCTGCGTATACACACTTAATTTTTTCTTTAGTTCTTCTTGTCCCAAATATTCATCAAATGATTTGGGCACAAAATTGTGCAATTGTTCTTCGGGTGTCTCTTGTTGCAACAAGAGACTAATTGAGTTTATTTCATGCATTATAATAACTATTTTATGTATTGAGTAATAATAACTGGTTCGATGTTATTTTTAATATGATCAAATCTAATTTTTTTTCATAATAAAGTCTATTGATCAACATTATAAATGCGACAATCACTCTATTTTTCTCTGTTCAAAAAACTGGTATTATAAGCAAAATTAACTTATTATAAATATTATTTTTTTATAGTATTTCTTACAAAGGAAAATATATATGTATTTTAAAAAATCAATCTTCACCTTATTTTTAACAATTTCTATTTTCAGTACAACGTATGCCATGGACCTAATATCAAAAGAAACTTTGCAAGATAAAATTATCACACCAGCAATTATCTTAGGAATCGGTGCAGCAAGTGGTGCTGCTCAAGCGATAATTATGAATAAAATAAATACACATTATCATGCTAAAAACCATTGGAACATTTCTAAAAATGCCATCTTGGGAGCTTTATTTGCAATACCCGCAACAGTCATAGCAACGGCAGAGATAGACTCTTTGCCAAAGTTAGATAATGAAGGCATCATTTGGTCCGTCGCATCTTCAACTACTTACAAAATGATAATATGCATGGGTCATTATTATTTTATAAAAAAAGCTTTCATCGAGCAGAACAACTTTTTTAATACGCCCGAAGCAAGAAAAAATCGAAAAACAACTAACGATCTTCAAGCTTCCAATTTTTTTCAAAGTAAGAGCAAGCATCACTCTGCGGCCATTTTTTTTCTCAATCCAACGATATCAATTGTATCAACCTTTTTGACGGCATCAATACGCAATAATCTCGATCATTAAACCCCTAAGCCCATATCAAACTTTCCCATAGCAATACCATGTAACCAGCCAAAGCTGACAAGCATTAACCCAATAAGATGCTTTATCCATTCACTGAAATAAATGGAACCATTTTCCCGGTAACGCGAGGCAAAACACCATCCCATTTTTCTATTGCCTTAAATTGCGCTTCAATTTCTTGTAGACGAATCAATTCTAACGTTACTGATTCTTTTTTGACTTGCAATGAGAACGCTTCCGCTTCAGCGCGAGCTCGCGTCTGCAATGCTTCTTCTTGCACTTTTACGGTTAAATTTTTCGCCGTTTTTGCACTTTGTTCTGCAATTTGCTTATCTTCAACTGCTTTAATAAAATCGGGAGAAAAATCAAGATGAATAAAATTGAAATCAATTAAATCTAAATAACGAGGCGCTAACCGTTCTTTTAATTCATTAATAACTTTCTCTTTTGCTTCGTGTCGACTTTGAATAAGATCTTCTGCCGTAAATTTGGCAATAACAGCTTTTACACTTTCCTGAGTAAATGGATCAATAATAACCCGATCAAAATGTATTCCGATTTCTTGATATAATTTTAATACATCGCTAATTCTATAATTGATAACCATACCAACCGAAACAGTTTGTAAGTCACGTGACATACCTTTTGTTTCAATTGCCGCCTTATTAATTTGTGTGTTAATTTTAATGATAGAATCAATAAGAGGAATTTTATAATAAAATCCTGATATGTTTTCTGTACTAATTACTCTGCCCAACCGCAATTGAATGGCGGTAAAACCAGGTTCAATGGTATAAAATGATAAAGGTAAAAGAAAAAAAACCAGAGAGATTATTGCCAACAAGATAAGAGTGAATGCAGTACGAATATAATTCATGTAACAATACTTTCGATGAGACTTTTAGAAATTAATTAAGATACTATAAGTATAAATATATACCTGAAATGCACAACAATTAAACACCTACCCCCCTATCAAACCTTCGCATGGCAATACCATTCAACCACCCCAAATTGCCCATTTGCACTAATTGCATAAATTCATCATACTAAATAAGTAATTATATTTTAATAAGCACATTCATACTAGAGAAAAATTTGAATATTTATCTATCAAAAAAGCTATTATTATTGCTATTATCTTTATCCCTCAATCTATTCTGTCTTTTACCCATAGATTCCCGTTTTTCCTTACAAACATTTAATAAAGAATCAGATAAAAATTGGATCATTAAGTTATTTAATGCAAATTATGAACACCTAGTTGATCAAAATGCTAAAGATTTTTCAATTGAATGGACATTAGACAATCTAAGGCTTTTTCCAGAGTATAAAGAAAAATTAATTATAAAAACTGCCACTATTAAAACTATTCCTGCTGGCTTTATAGCTTATTCTATAGACAATAAAAATAGAGGTAACATCGATATGCTTTGTATTGATTCCCAATGGCGTAGAAATGGATGTGGCTTCAAATTATTAAATTACGCCGTAGAAGATTTAAAGCAAAAAGGTATTTCAAAAATAAAATTAGGGGTTACGAACATAGCTGCTCAAAAATTATATGAAAAATATGGTTTTAAAAAAAAGAAAAAATGGCCATATGGTGATTCTATTATTATGGTCTTATCTCTTTAAACACCCACCCCCATATCAAACCTCCGCATAGCAATACCATTTAACCAACCAAGACTCGCAAAATTAATCCAAAGATTGGTGATTCCATAACTAATAAAGGGAAGCGGTATACCAACAATGGGCAATAAACCAATTACCATGCCAATATTAATAAATGCCGAAAGAACAATATGCAAAAGCAATCCCACTGCCAATAATTGAGCACTAATATTTTGTATACTCATAATGACCCAACACAATCGCCAAAATAATCCTATAAATAATAATAAAAGACCGAGTGCCCCAACAAAGCCAAATTCTTCACCAATCACTGAAAAAATAAAATCAGTTCTACTTTCGGGCAAGAACATAAACTTATTCTGTGTTCCCTCAAGAAAGCCCTTACCAAATAAACCGCCTGAACCAATAGCAATTTTTGATTGTTCAATCTGATAACGCTCTTTATACATTTCACCCTGACCCAAAAATACAGCAATTCGTTTTTGTTGATACGGCTTCAAAAAATGCCACGTTATAGGTGTTGTCATCAAAACAGCAAAAAAGAGATATATAAAAAATTTTTGCGGCATTCCCACAAACCAGATCATTAAAAAACCGGAAATAAGAACAATGAGAGCAGTTCCTAAATCCGGTTGTTTTAAAATTAATAAAAAGCTTACGCCTAATATGGTTAAAATGGGTAAAAATTCTTTAAATGCCACTTTAGGGAAATTCTTCTGGGTATAAAAGTAATAGGTAATATAAGCAGGCAAAAATAGCTTTGCCAATTCTGAAGGCTGAAATTTAATAAAAAACAGGTTTATCCAACGCTGAGCCCCCATTCCTACACTACCTTTAATTAAGGTAAACAGAAGAAGCCCAATGACCACCCAATACAAAAAATACCCCCATCGACATAAAACACGGTAATCAATACCACAAAAAGCAAAATAAATCCCCAGCCCTGATAAAATGCCAAGAGCCTGCTTTTTAAAGAATAATGAATAAGGTTGACCTGTTTTATAGGTAGCACTATAAATTAAGATAAGGCCTATTCCTGATAAAAAACAGGTTAAAACAAAGCTAAGCCAGTCAAAATAGCGCAAATAGCGCTGATCAATCAAAAACATGGGTATTCCTCATAAAACAGCATACAAATTGTAGTTAAAAAATAGATAATTTTAAGAAATTTGTCATGTATAAAGACAAAAGCCAATTTTAATTAAATAATCTATTTGACAATATTTAAAATTAAGAATATGATTCTTTATAGTAATACGCTTTAAAATATCGAGGAGAAGCCATGTTTAAGCAAATATATATAAAAATGTTTTCAATTTGCATTATAGCAGCCTTAACAACTCAAAGTTTTGGCATGTTCATACTTACAAAAAAATTACATAAAAAAAACTGTGCATACGTTATGTATAGACAATCACAAAATGAAGAACAAGCAACAGTATCATCTCATGCAAATAACCAAGAAACACTCTTTTCGGAAAAAGAAACTGATGCTCCTTTGGAAGCCTTAACAAGTTCCTCTGAAGAATCTGAAGAAACGGTGCAATCGAAAAGTATTTTTTCACGATTACTCGATTATTTTACCCCCGTACCAGCAACCGTAGAAGTTAACTCACACATTTATAATGGAAACAAAATTGAAATGTCTGAAAACCGTTGCATAAAACAAATCTATGTAACGAATCAATTTGGTACTCATGGTGGTGGCGATGCAAGTTGTGGCTATCAATCATTGAAAAATGCTATTTATCTTATAAAGGCATTACAAGAATCTAGCACAACAGAGAGTTTAAATAACGATTTGAATAATCTTACTATTATCAATACTTTATTTGGACCAGTGCACAAAAACTCTGTCGGCACTTGGCGTGCAATCATCATGCAAAAGCGTGCTTTAATAGTATTCAAAAATTATATTTATCAACGCTTAGAACTTAAAAAATTAGATGAAATACAAGAAAATACCTGTATACAATTTGAAAGCAAAAAACGTTTTCTTCTGAATAAAAGTAAAATTCGTGAGGTCTTTGCGACCTTACTCAATAAATATGCTCAAGAAGCAGCAGAAGCATTAACAAATGGCCAAACAACACAATTATATATTAATCCTGAACTTATCATTGAATATATTCAAAATAATTTAAATCCTGAAGTTATACAAGATCCTCAGGAATTTATAGAAGAAAGCTCCATTTGCTTAGATGAGAATCCAAGCATTGAATGTCATGACCTTGATGAACTATTTGGTTTATTATATACCTACCTCCGAGAAAACAACACCATTGACACCTATATTAACCTTTCGTCAATAAAAACATTTGAGCTCTCCCTTGATAATTCAAAAGAGGCTTTTGATCTCTATAATAATAACAACTCAAATCCATCACAATTGGATGGTGATTGGCTCCAAGAAGAAGAAATTTATGCCTTAAAAAATCTTGAAGCAGCAGACAACATTCATTGTATGAAAGAAAGCAGAAATGGCCTATTGCATGGACTTGATTACAAGTTCACCATTATTGAAGATGTTAACGATTTAACCGGCACACATGGTGACACTATTAATCACGAAATTTTCCAAGAAATAGAACTCAAATCACAAAAAGGTATTAATAAAGCAAAAACTGCCTTAGCAGCAGATGAAATAAAAAAATATATCCATGCTTTTATTGTAGGAACTGCTGACAGATCTCGATCAACTCATGGTCATTGGTTTGTGTTACTGCTTTATAAGCATGACAATATGCATGAATATATTGTTATGGATTCAGCCAATAACGCAAATCGCTTATATGACGAACGGGTGAAAAAAATTATTTCGCTACTAGAAAATCAAGATTTAACGGATAAAATTGTCGCATCACCTGAAGAATTAAAAGAACTTGAAAATAAAATTAGAACTAAAGTTGCTGAACATGATTTGGAAGCACTTGATCTTATTGAAAACTATAAACAATGTGGTGGAACAATTGATTTTTCTGAAGAAACACAAGCATTATTCTCATAAAAAACTACATTTGCTCGAATAAGGGGAACTGGAGGTTTCACTTAGGTGGGGTTACCATGCCGCGTAATTAAGCGCGGCATGTGCCATTTTAAAAAATCTTATAATGACACACTTCTTCTAATTCTTGGATAATTTTTTCAATAACTATTAAAGGCAACCGAAACTGCTTAAGCATAGTAGGTTTTCTCAAAAGATCTCGACACAAAACATATCCTTTTTGAATAAGAATTCTCTTTTGTCGATTATTAAGCGATGTTAAAACAGTAACAGGATATAATGCATACTTATCGATAAGTTCCGCTAAATTGTTTTTTAAAGGGTATGACCATGCGAGTAACTTCATATCTACACATTGAGCATACGCAATTGCTTCAGTGGTAAAATTAGTATTGGTAATAAGCATTTTTTGAACATGTTTTTTTTCAGGAAATTGTTCAATTATTTTTTTTTGAATATCATCAAAACGAGATTTAAAATAAAGAGGAACTTTGCTATCAGATTTCAAACCCTGGCGATTATGAAATTTACATTCACCCACCATTATAGTTACGTCTTTAGTAGCAATAAGATCAATTTCATGACTTATACAACTTCCCTGAACAAATTTTCTTGTTTGGGTTATATAACCTTGATGCAAAAATAATTGAGCAATAAAATCTTCAAATGGATATCCCGAAGGACCCAACTGAATTAAAGCATTTTTTAAACTATAACGAGCGGCAATAGAAGGTTTTTCTTGTTGCAAAGCATTAAATGCATATTTATAAATTTCATGAGTAGTCTTGAGCTCAGTATTTTTTTCAATACTCTCAATTAATGAATCAATTACTAATGGATCAGCACCAGATTTTTCTAATGATCTTCTAAATTTTTGAGCATTAAATTCTTGAAGTTCACCGGATGCTTTTTTGATAATTTTTTTCATAGGTTCAATCAAAAATTTTTTAATTTTTATAACTGAACATAAGCTTCACTTGATTAGCCCTATAAAGTCAACACAATAATTCTTATGATAACAAATCATTATTGCAATAAGAAACAGTTGGCAGCAAAGTATTTCTTTGTTGCTCAGGAATAATTCCCTTTTGATCAAAAAGCATTACAGGATCGCTATTAAAACACCGTGTTTTAAAAAGATTATAAAATTGAGCATAATAAAGGCGATCTAAAACAATATTCATTAAAGAAACATCTTCAACATGCTGCATAATGGGGCTTATCGCAGCAATAAGCTTTGGTTGCTCAGCTTCCAGGGCAAGAACCATAGAATAAGCAGAATTTAATATCGCAAATGCACGTTCATGCTCTTCACCATCAAAAGACATTTCATCAAATGCTTTAAACATGGATGCAATACTATGTATTCTCATGGCAGATTTTTGATTATTCTCATGCGTTTGAGCGCACGAATTAATAAGCAAATCACTATTATTATGCAAATATTCTTCAACAATTTTCATTCTTTCAAATGCAATCGCCTCAAAAATCTTTATTGCATTATTTTGTTCTTGTGAATCAAAATACTGCGTAACCACTTGCCAAATTTTTTGTGTTTCTTTTCTATGCATACATAAACGATTAAGCTTTTTTATCAGATGAGTAAGCTTTTGTATTAATTCTTCTGAATTATCATTTTTTGTTTTTAATTTCCAAAGAGTCATCAAAATTTTTGATACCACTTTATCATACTTTATATCTGCCTGAGCATATTGATACGAAGCAAAAAGTGCGTTAGCAACAAGTTGTATTTCATCACCAGATACATGCTCAAAATAAGTATCAACAAGACATTCCATATGAGATGAAACCATTTTTGATAATGGGCTATTTGGTGATTCTAAAATGAGAATTTCTTCGGAATACAATGAAAAAAGCGTTGCGTTCAAAAACAATACTACTAAAAAAACATTTTTCATAACGAATTATCCCATAGGTGAGGAATGAATAGCATATAAAGACTTAAAGGAAAAGAAATGGTCGGGGCGGCCAGACTCGAACTGGCGACCCCTCGCTCCCAAAGCGAGTGCGCTACCAACTGCGCCACGCCCCGACAGACGTAATCAATGTAATAAAGGTAATGTAGCCGTTTTTATTGAGAAATGCAACTTCTTTTTAATGCGTATTTTACTCTACGCCTAAAAACAATTATTCTTTGTCGTCGCACGTATCATTAAAATCAATTTTGAAATTAATTTTTTTTTGTTTAATTTTTTGTACAAAACCAAATTTAGTTTCAAAAAGCATAATAAGACCGCAATAAACCAGAATACTACCCAAAACTATTTTAAAGATTGGAATATCTAGGTTAAAAATAGCTTTCAATAATACCGTAATACCCAAGAGTAATAACAGCACACCGGCCAAAAAATTTCCATCCAAAAAATTCATAGAAAGCCCCAAAAAAATGGGGTGAGTGGTGGGGCTCGAACCCACGACCCTCAGAGCCACAACCTGATGCTCTACCAACTGAGCTACACTCACCATAAATTATTTTAATTGCTTTTAAATGTACTGTTTTTTACGTCAAATTGCAACCACTGCTTTATTTTAATGTATACATCAGGCAACCTTGTCTGTCTGAAGCCCTCATGCTACACTAAAAGCCTTCAATAGAGGAACTTTTAATAAACAATGGTAAAAAGCTACAATGATTCCCTTAAAAATACAACTTAAAAACTTCCTAAGTTACGGTCCAACACTACAAACCATTGATTTTGGACCATATCCACTCATTTGCCTTAGTGGTAAAAATGGTCATGGAAAATCGGCATTGTTGGATGCGATTACCTGGGCGGTTTGGGGACAAGCACGAAAAATTTCTGGCGTTGCTAAGGCAGATAATCACTTATTAAGACTTGGTCAAACCCAAATGATGGTTATTTTTGATTTTTTATTCAATGATAACCAATACCGGATTAGACGAGAATATGCAAAAACATATGGCAAACCTTATGCAACCTTAGATTTTGGCATAATTCAAAAGGAAACGCAGCTCTATCTTCCTCTCACCAGCAAGACCATTCGCGATACTCAGGCCATTATTGAAACAACTCTGGGGTTAGATTTTGACTCGTTCATCAATTCTGCTTTTTTACGACAAGGTCAATCAAACGAATTTTCCAAAAAATCTCCCAAAGATCGCAAAGAAATTCTCAGTTCAATTCTGGGTCTAAAACATTATGACATTATGAAAAAATTGGCTTTGAATAAGGCTAGAGATGCTACAACACAGTTACAACAATTACATAATTTTAATGAAAAAATCGAAAGAGAACTAGAAAAAACAAGTGAAATTGCTATAAAAATCATTGAAATACAACAACAAATAGTTCTCTCTCAAGCGCAAGACAAAAAAATTATCCAAAAAAAAATTGAACTTGAAACAGTAAAACAAAATTACACTCAAGCAAAAAATGCTGAGCAAGTATTACATTTTCAAATTCAACAAAAAAATAAAGAACAAGAGACTCTTCAAATAAAGCTGATTGCTTTATATAAAGATTGGAAAAAAATACATGCTCAACAAAAAAACATGTATGATCTCACGTCTCTAGAAACTAAGAAACAAGAAATACTCGATAAAATTTCACTATTTCAAAAACAATTACAAAAAAGTTTAGAACTTAAAACAAGCATTTTACAGTATCAACAAGAAGAGCAGATTCTTTCAAAAAAATTTCAGGATTCCTTCCAACAACAAATTCAAGAACACCAAATACAACTTCTTTCATTGCAAACAGCTGTTATTACTAAACAAGCAGAAGAAAAAGAACTGTGCAATAAACAAAATGCTCATGTTCAATTGCTTCAAGAAATTACCAATAAAGTCACCACATTAGATGAAAATATAAAAAAAATCACCAATTCTGATAATGAAAAAACTCTAGAAGAGAAAAGGTTCGAAAAGCGAAAAGCATTTTATCATCAATGGATTGCACAAGGCAATATGGTTGCTCAAGAGTTATCAAATATTCAGCAAAAGCAACTCTTACAATGCAATGATCAAAATACAAGCTGCCCCGTGTGCGAACAAAATTTATCTGCATCAAGAAAAAAATTTTTAAAAGCAAAATATACTCAAGATGAACAACTTCTCAAACATCGTTTTACTCGTTTAAGTGTTATTACCAAAAAATTAAAAATAGTTTTAGTTAAACAACATGCACAATTAGAAACATTAAACAATCAATTGGCACTCCGTGCACAACTAAATAATAATCTTCAAGAATTCACCAAAAATAAGCTTGCTTTGGAAAATGAGCGCATAATAATTACTAAGCATCTTGCGCAACTTCAACAAGAAATTGTTCAATTTACCACTGAACTTACCGACAAAAATAAAGACATTCAGCTTTTGCAATCAACACAATCTGAACAAATAATTAATGATCCGTCATATAAAAACTTAAAAAACTCTCTTGAGCAAACACAAGAAGCTTTAGATAATACGCTTTATGATGCCCAAGAACATCAAAAAACGACCCAAGAATTACAGCTGCTTGAACAACAGCGTGTGCAAGCTCATGTATATTTTCAAGATGTAGACAAACAAAAAAACAGAAAAGAAGAAATTCAAAATCTTTGTCGCATACTCAAATCAATAAAAAAAGAAATTCGAGAATACACACAAAAAATAAAAGAATATGCGCATTTAGAAGCAATCTTGCACACCATACAAACTGAAGAAAACATCATTAACGGTGAAATACAAACGTTACAAGAACAAAAAGAAATCCTTTTGCTTGAAAAAGGAAGATTAGAAAATGAACGAACAAATTTACTCATTCTAGAAAAAGAACATGCACGCCAGAAAGAAGAAATTAATTCTCTCAAGCAGACAGTCGATGATTATCAAATATTAGCAACAACATTTGGCAAAGATGGTATTCAAGCGTTACTTATTGAGGAAGCATTGCCCGAAATTGAACAAGAAGCAAATGCTTTGCTCAATCAATTGACCAATAATCAATCACATATATTTATTGAATCGCTACGAGATTTACAAAAAGGTGGTACCAAAGAAACATTAGATATTAAAATTTCTGATGCGCAAGGCATTCGACCTTATGAACTATTTTCTGGTGGAGAAGCATTTAGAATCGACTTTGCACTAAGAATTGCCATTTCAAAATTGCTTGCAAGACGTGCAGGAACTTCATTACAAACGCTCATAATCGATGAGGGATTCGGTTCACAAGATGAAGAAGGACTTGCCTATATTATGGATGCATTACATAAGATTCAAGATAATTTTTCTAAAATTATTATCGTTTCTCATCTCACCTCAATGAAAGATCAATTTCCCGTGCATTTTTATATTGAAAAAGGTGCTCAAGGCAGTACGGTTAATGTTGTTGAACAAGGTTAATATCAAACAATAATTATCTCACTATCAAGGCACAACGACAACGTTTCCAATCAAAGGAATTTGTTTTTTTAATGATTCTTCAACACCAAAACGTATCGTCATTAATGAAAAAGGGCACCTTTTACAGGCACCCTTTAAAGATACATAAACAATATTGTTTTCAAACTTAATAAATTCAATATCGCCACCATCTTTTTGAAGCATTGGTCGAATTTCATCCAATGCTTCATGAATTTTTTGAATAAGCTGTTCGCTTACACCCATGTTAGTTGTGCAACAGGTGCAGTATCACTTAGACGTTGGCCAAGTGATCTAAGACGCGTATAACCGCCTGGGCGATTAGCATACGTTGGTGCTATTTCTTTTACAAGCTTAACAACAGCTTCTTTTTTATAAGGCAACAATGCATGAATACGTCGATATGTATTAAACGTATCGCCAGTTCTTGCAATAGTAACCACTTTTTCAGCCAATCGTTGCACTTCTTTGGCATTCGCTCTTGTTGTGACCAATTTCCCATAAGTAATTAAATGGATCACTTGGTTTCGCAACATTGATCGGCGATGTGGAGCTTTTAAATTTAATTTTTTTTTGCCATTTTGATGATTCATGGTATGTATTACCTTTAGTTACAAGTTATTCTTCATCAGCAACTTTTGCTAATTTTTTCAAATCAGATTCTTTAATATTCATGCCGAACGAAAGACCAAATGCTTTAAGGCTCTCTTTAACTTCATCTAATGATTTGCGACCAAAGTTCTTAATTTTAAGCGCTTCATCATCTGAATAATTAACAAGATCAACAACACGTTTGATACCAGCATTAATTAAACAATTATGCGCACGAACTGAAAGTTCTAACTCATTAATTGGTTTCAAGAGTAAATCTACCGGAATGCCCTTAAGACCTTGTTCACTGTTACCTTTAGGCTGAATAAATTTCGTAGCTTCTTCAGGAACTGAAGAAATGTCATTAAATGGTATTTCAGTACTTAACAAGAAATGCTCTAATTGAGTTCTTAATACCGAAACAGCGTAGTGTAATACTTGTAATGGAGTTTCAGCACCATCTGTATCAATTCGTATAATTAATTTATCATAATCAATATCACGACCTACACGAGTTTTTTCTACGTCAAAAGTAACTTTACGTACCGGTGAAAACATTGCATCAAGATAAATGCGACCATCTTCTTGTAATTGTTTTCCAGCAGGCCATTGAGCTGGTTGATAACCTCTTCCAGATTCAACAAAAAACTCTATATCAAGAATACCACCAGGAGCAACATGCGCTAAAATATGATCTTTGTTAATAAGCTCTAAATGATCATCAGTTTTAATATCAGCAACACGTGCAACCGATTCACCTTTGACTATTAGATGCATTTTACCTGATTTGCCCTCTTTATTACGGACAACAATTTCTTTAAGATTCAGAATAATTTGCATCGCATCTTCTAAAACACCCGGCAGAGGCGAAAATTCATTATTAACGCCTTTAATAATTACGGATGTAACCGCAGAACCTTCTACTCCCCCTAGCAAAACTCTTCGTAACGCATTGCCCAAAGTAATCCCAAAACCTGGCTCCAATGGTTGTGCAACAAGTTCACCAAAAGTATCATTTAAGGTTTTCTTATTCCAACCAAGCAGTGGAATTGTTAAAGGTTTATACTCCTTCTTATCCATATGTTCTCCTGAAAAGTCGACTCAACACCTGTTGAATGACGTGCAAGTAATGACTTGCGTTATTTGGAATATAACTCAACAATTAAATGCTCTTCAATTGGCACTTGAATATCAGAACGAACAGGAAGACGCAAAACACGACCTTTACGATCTTTCTTGTTTAACTCCAACCATTCTGGCACTTTAACACCAATATTGAGCCTTTTATCAATTACTCTCTCCAAAAATTCTGGTTTTTGCGTAACATTTTGAGCTAACGAAACTTCATCATTAACAGAAACGAGATATGAAGGAGAATATACCTTCTGCCCATTTACTAAAATATGTCCGTGTACAATTATTTGACGAGCTTGCGCACGAGATGTTGCAAGTTTAAGTCGATATAATGTATTATCAAGTCTTCTCTCCAATAAGCTCAATAAACGCTCACCAGCTGCTTCCTGACTTTTTGCGGCCATCTTAAAAAATCTTTTGAATTGCTTTTCAAGCATGCCATACATGCTTTTAACTTTTTGTTTTTCTTCAAGCTGCTTACCATATTCGGACAATTTTTTCATACGCTTTGGCGCAGCCGTTTTTTGTTCTTGAGATCCAACTGGAGTAGACTTTTTTTTCATAACAATCTTAAATCCTACAAAAATATTATACTTATACTCTACGTTTTTTTGCTGGACGGCATCCATTATGAGGCAAAGGCGTCACATCTTGCAAAACGGTAATATTAAGACCTGATGCTTGTAATGCACGCACAACCGCATCTCTTCCTGATCCAGGACCTTGTAATTTAACTTCAACATTTTTTGTACCATGTAATGCTGAAAGTTCTTTTGCAAGCTTTAATCCAATTTGTGTAGCTGCAAAAGGGGTCCCTTTACGCGCGCCTTTGAAATTTTCACGGCCCGCACTTCCTGTTAATAATACATCGCCACTTTCAGTTGTAATCGAAACAAGCGTATTATTAAAAGTTGACTTAACATGCGCAACAACTGAGTCAACATGTCTTTTAGTTTTTTTTGTTTTTTTCTTATAAGCCATTCTTTAAATATCCTCAACAGTCTGTTGATGTTATTATTTTTTAGTTACTTTACGCTTTAGAGCAACTGCGCCACCAGCTTTTCTAGGGCCTTTACGAGTTCTTGCATTTGTTTTGGTACGTTGACCACGAACAGGCAATCCTCTTTTATGCCTTAACCCTCTATAAGATCCTATTTCCTGTAAACGCTTAATATTATTTCTAATATCTTTGCGCAATTCACCTTCAGTTGTATAATGAGAGGTTATTTCTTTTTGAATAGAAGCAACTTCTTCATCACTCAACTCTTTAACGCGCTTATCAAAATTAATTTTGAGCTTATTAAGAATATCTTGAGCCGATTTTAATCCAATGCCAAAAATATACGTTAAGCCAAATTCAACTCTTTTATTGCTCGGAAGATTTACACCTTCGATTCTTGCCATAAAAATCCCTTGTTAAATCCAATAATTTTTTTATCCTTGACGCTGCTTGTGTCTTGGATTTCTATCACAAATAATACGAACGACTCCTTCGCGTTTCACAACACGACAGTTTTCGCACATTTTTTTTACCGATGTCCTTACTTTCATTTTTTCCCCGTGACGTTAGTTATATTCGATCACTTTTATAACGCAATACAATTCTTCCTCGTGTCAAATCATAGGGTGAAAGTTCTAACGCAACTTTATCCCCTGGCAAAATTCTGATGTAATTCATACGCATTTTCCCAGAAACATGGCCAAGCACAACATGTCCACCTTCGATTTCAACACGAAACATAGCATTTGGTAGAGTTTCTTTAACAATACCATCAACTTTTATAACTTCTTCTTTTTTATTGCTCATTGCACACCTTGGTTTTTTCTCGTCAGCACAAGTGGCTCCTGTTCAGTAATCACAATAGTATCTTCAACATGTGCGGCCAAACTTTTGTCTTTAGTTTTTACCGTCCATCCATCATGAGTGACATATACATCAAATTTACCCATAGTTATCATCGGCTCAATAGCAAAAGCCATCCCCGGTCGCAAAACAGGCCCTTTGCCTGCTTTACCATAATTCAGAATTTCGGGAGCTTCGTGCATACTTTTCCCAATGCCATGACCAGCAAAATCACGCACAACACCGTACCCATGGCTTTCAACTTCTTGTTGAATTGCTGCAGAAATATCAGAAAGGCGATTACCCGACCTTGCCATTTCTATACCTTTATCGAGTGCACCATGCGCAACAGCTACAAGTTTTTTTGCATTAGAATCACCTTCTCCAACAAAATAACACCGAGCCATATCCGCACAATAACCCTGCCAAGACGCACAAACATCAACCTTAACCAGATCGCCTTCTTTTAAAATAATATCTAAGCGAGGAATTCCATGCACTACAACGTCATTCAAAGAAATACAACTAACATGCTTATAGCCACAATACCCTTTAGATTGCGAAACCATTTCTTTTTTCAAAAGCTGCTCTTCAATCCAACTATCAAGATATAAGGTATTAGTACCAACCTGAATCAAAGGTTGAATATCATTTAAAATCTCAGCAAGGAACACTCCCGCCGTTTTCATTTTTTGTATTGACTGTTTATCTTTAATAGTAATCATAATTATATTTTATTTTTTAACAAAAATTGAAAATCATCAAAAACATTTTTCAAAGGCTTTTCTACATTAACTTCACTTATAGGCAAACCATATGCCCGATAATAATCTAATAAAACTTGCTCATGACTATGATATATTTTCAATCTTTCTTTAACTGAATTTATTTCATCGTCAGATCTACGCACCAAATCATTTTGACAATTATCACACGTCATTACCCGTTCTGGCATTAAAGCAGACGAAGGTAAAAAAGAATAAATAGATTGACAGTCATTATTACTGCATATCAATCGAGCTGCCAATCTCTGAATAATTGCATCATCAGAAATAAATAATCGAACAACTTTTAAAACACAATCCTTAATTTTATTATTAAGAATGAGATTTAAAGCCTCAGCTTGTTTAACCGTTCGAGGAAATCCATCGAGAACCGTCGTTTCAAACTCAGAACCATTGTTCATTAACCATTCTTCAACCATGCTAATGATCAGCCCATCTGATATTAGTTTACCAGATTTTATAGCAAAATCTATTTGTTTGCCAATTTCTGTATTTTCATTAATGTTTTTTCTGCATAAAAAACCTGTTGAAAGCTGTTTCCAACCTAATTTAGTTGTACAATAACTCGACAGTGAACCTTTACCTGAACCTGGTGGCCCAATAAAAACAAAAACTTCTTTTTTCCTATTCAACGCGCAGTCCTACTTTTCAATCGACCAGATGTTAAAAAACCTTCATAACGATGTTCAATTAAATATGACTCAATTTGTGCCGATGTTTCCAAAGCAACACCAACGACAATAAGCAACGAAGTACCACTTAAATTAAATGGCATACGCATAAAAGCATGTAAAATGTTTGGGGCAAGCGCTAAACATGCTAAATAAATTGCACCAACCAAACCAATACGAGTTAATATATAATTGAAAAAAAGTGCTGTCTTTTTTCCAGGTCTAATACCAGGAATAAAACCACCACTTTTTTTGATATTTTCAGCAAGTTCTTCAGGATTGAATATAAGAGCTGTATAAAAGAACGAAAAAGCAATAATCAAAAAGAACTGTAGTACATTATATACAATTCCCATTTGACCAAACCAATCAACAAATCCTTTTATAAATTCAAACCGCTGAGACAATAAACCCGCCAATGCTAAAGGAGCATTAATTACAGCAGAGGTAAAAATAATTGGCATTATACTTGCATTATTAATCCTAAAAGGTATGTAGGTACTTTGACCCCCATATACTCTTTGCCCAACAACACGTCGTGCATACTGCACGGGAATTTTACGTTCGCCTTTTTCAAGAAAAACAATACAAGCAGTAATAATAAGAAAAATAACAAAAATAAGTAATGCTTGAAATATATTAATACTCCCAGCATCAACCATTGCTTTTGTTTTAATAATATATTCTGGAAATTTTGAAACAATACCAGAAAATATTATCATAGAACTACCATTACCAATACCAAAAAGGGAAATCTGTTCACCTAACCACATAACAAACATGGCACCGATAGTTAAAGAGAGAACAAATATAATTCGAAAACTCCACCCTGGCGTTAAAGCTAAATTATGGCTCTCCAAGTATAATGCATACGGAAAACTATACATAATACTTAAACCAAAGGTTAAATACCTTGTATATTGATTAATTATCTTTCTACCATAATCACCTTCCTTAATTAGTTGTTCTAAATAAGGAACAGTCATGCCCAACATTTGCATCATTATTGAAGCAGTAATATAAGGCGAAATACCCAAAGCAAACAAGGTGGAACTTGCAAGAGATCCACCTGAAAAAATATCAAGATAACTAAGCAACCCACCTAAACTGGTTGCTTGCTTCATATATTCACCAAGAAGAGGAATATTAACTCCGATAACAGGAATATAACAACCCAATCTGGTGATAATTAAAACACCTAACGTAAAAAATAATTTTTTCCGTAGCTCGGGTATGAGTAAAATGTTTTTAAAATTTTTTAAAAGTACCACCCTTAGCTCTCCTTAGTTATGTGTACTTCTCCACCGCATCGTTTAATTTCTTCAATAGCATTCTTACTAAAAGCATCTGCATGAACAACAAATTTTTTCGTAAGAGTTCCGTTTCCTAAAATTTTAATGGCAACATTACGTGGGCCCTTTATAAGACCTTGTTCAAAGAAAGAATTTTTCGTGATTTGAGAACCAGCTTCAAAGGTTTTTTCTAAATCAGACAAATTTTTTATTACAAAGACAGTGCCAAATTCTTTATTGTTGAAACCTCGTTTAGGCAAACGACGAATAAGAGTAGTTTGTCCACCCTCGAAACCAACGCGAACCCTTGAGTGTCCGCTTCTTGCCTTTTGGCCCTTATGGCCTCTGCCAGAAGTTCCGCCACGACTACCACCACGTCCAATTCTCTTCCTCTTTTTAACAAGTGATGTTAAATTACTTAGCTGCAACATGGCTTCCCTTTATAATTTGCTCAATAGTTTTTCCTCTGAATCTTGCAATATCTTGAATTGTTCGCAATTTAGCCAAAGCATTTAATGTTGCTTTAACAACATTCAATTGATTTGAAGAACCAAGAGATTTTGCTAAAACATCTTTGACGCCCAAAACTTCCATAACAGAGCGAACAGGTCCACCAGCAATAACGCCTGTACCTTGATATGCAGAACGAATAATCACTGTGCTTGAACCATGCTTACCAACAACATTATAAGGAATCGTTGTATTACGTAATGGTACAGTAATCAAGCTTTTGCGTGCTTTAACGGTTGCTTTTGCAATTGCCGATGACACTTCTTTACTTTTTCCTAATGCTAAACCAATGTTGCCCTTTTGATCACCAGAAATGACAAAAGCAGAAAAAGAAAATCTTTTACCACCTTTGGTAACTTTAGTAACCCTTCTAACACTGACAACTGCATCTAAAAAATCTTTTTCTTTATGACCTTCAGCCATTATTTCAATTCCTACCTTATAGATTAGACTTGCAAACCACCATCTCTTAATCCATCAGCTAGGCATTTAACCCTACCATGGAAAAGATAACTTCCTCGATCAAAAACAACAGCTTTAATACCTTTGTCTAAAGCTCTTTTTGCAAGCTCTAACCCTACAGCTTTTGCTTGTTCTTTTTTATCACCAGAAAGTGTTTTTAATTCAACTGTTGAGCAACTTACAACAGTATTATGATTAGTATCGTCAATAATCTGTGCATAAATATTATTTATACTACGAAAAACAGATATTCTTGGTAACAGTTGCGTATTTAAACGGCTACGTACTCGACGTTTTCTTCGCACTGTTCTTTGTTTAATTTTTCTTTCTAAAGACACGGCTATTTCCCATTATTAAGATGATTTAGTTTTGCCAGCTTTACGGATTAACACTTCATGTTCTAATTTAATGCCAGTACCCTTGTAAGGCTCTGGTGGTCTTAATCCACGAATATGGCTACAAACTTGACCTACCATCATTTTATCTGAACCTTTTACAATCAAAATCTGTCCAGTTTTATCAATATCAACAGTAATTCCAGCAGGTAATTCAAAGTCTATTTTATGACTATACCCTAATGAAAAAACAAGTTTGTTGCCCGTTAATACCGCTTTAAAACCTAATCCAGTAATTATTAGTTTTTGTTCAAAACCAATATTAGCACCGATGATTTTATTAGCTAACAAAGCTCGATTTAAACCCCAAATTCTATTGCCATCAGACGAACGAAGATCGGTTGTTAAAACAATCGTGTCGTCAGCTAGTTCAGCTTTTATCTCAGATGGTAAAACATGAACACCAGATGATTTTTTACCCTTAAAGTGCACTTCTTGCCCCTTAATATCAATCTGGACATCTTTTGAATTTATTGGTCTTCTTCCAATTTTTGACATAATTTTATCCTTACCAGATCGAACAAATAACTTCACCGCCAACAGATAATTCTCTGGCTTTTTTATTCGTCATGATGCCTTTATTAGTTGTCACAATTGAAATTCCCAACTTCCCAATCACAAATTTCATTTGTGATGCTTGCTCATAAACACGTCTTCCAGGCGTACTTTTACGAACAATTTCGTGAATTACCGATTCACCATCAACATATTTTAAAAAGACTTTAACCAATTTTTTACTTGGTTCTTCTTCTAAAATTTCAAAATCTTTAATGAAGCCTTCTTCTTTCAAAATTTTGACAATTTCCAATTTAAGTTTTGAATACGGAGCAACAACATTGCGCTTAGAAGCCATCAGTCCATTTCTGATGATTGTTAAAAAATCTCCGATAGCATCAATTGACATAATAGTCCTTTATCTCATTTACCAGCTAGTTTTCTTAACACCAGGAAGCAACCCTCTTAGAGCGAGTTTTCTAAAACAAAGACGACACATCATAAATAAACGAATATATCCTCTTGGACGACCGCATAATTTGCATCTATTTCTTTGTCTTACTAAAAATTTAGGCGTTTTATTGGCCTTTTCAATTAACGCTTTTCTTGCCATTGCTTCCCTTAAACATTTTTAATTTTTTTAAACGGCATATTAAATCCTTTAAGCAGCTCCAGCGCATGTTCATCTTTACGCGCAGTAGTATGTATAGAAACATTAAGTCCGTATACGGTTTCACCTACACCCCTGTCTGCTTCAGGAAAAATTGACCATTCTTTTAACCCTATATTATAATTTCCATTACCATCTAACTTTAGCGGCAAACCCTGAAAGTCTCTAACATTAGGTAAGGCAAGATTGATAAGCTTATCAAGAAAATTATACATATTTTCTTTTCTAAGCGTTACCATCACACCAAGAGGCATACCTTCACGAATTTTAAATCCAGCAATTGATTTTTTTGCCAACGTTCTCACTGGTGCTTGACCTGCAATACGTCCAATTGTATCAACTACAGTTTTTAAAATCTTACTATCATTTACAGCTTCTTTTACGCCCACATTAAGAACAATTTTAGAAATTGAAGGAACTTGCATAATATTATCAATTCCCAATTTTGTTTTTAATTCTGAACGTATTTTTTTATCATATAATTCTTTTAAGCGAGACTTCGGCATCAAACATCCTTAAAAACAAGTCAAAAAATCTCTTTACAACGATTACAAACACGAGCTTTATTTTCATCAGCGGTAACTATAAAGTTAACACGTGATGGTTTATTACAAGCTTTACATACAGGCATTACATTTGAAATATCAATATAACACTCTTTTTCTTTTATAGCTGATACTTCGCCCTGCTTACGAGCCTTGGTATGACGTTTTACCATAACAAGACCTTGAATCATTACTTTACCTTTTTTAGGCAAAATATCAATTATTCGACCTTGCTTGTTTTTATCTTTGCCAGAAGTGATGGCAACGAGGTCATCTTTTTTTACATTCATCATGATAATAAATTTTCCTTAAACAACTTCTTGAGCGAGAGAACCAAATTTTTTATTAATACTTAATAGCTCTCTTGCAACAGGACCAAATAAGCGAGTGCCAATTGGCTCACCATCTTCTTTTTTGACAATAACGCCAGCATTATCACCAAATCGAACATAGCTTCCATCTTCACGACGAAACTCTTTTCTCGTTCTCACGATTCGAACGCGAACAACGTCCTTTTTTTTGACCATTCCACCAGGCATTGCAACTTTTACAGAACACATTACTTCATCACCTAAATAAGCATAACGCTTATTGGTACTTCCGATAATGCGAATTACCATTAACTCTTTTGCGCCAGAATTATCAGCAACGACTAAATATGAAAGTTCTTGAACCATAGTCTTTACCTTACTATTCTTTAGATTTCGTTTTTACAATACGAGATAAATACATATATTTATCTTTAGAGCGAGGGCTACCTTCATATATTTCTACAACATCACCCTCTTGCGCACGGCCTTCTTCATCATGAACTTTATATCTTTTCGAAGTTCTTATAACCTTGTGTAATCGAGGTTCCTCAAAAGTTCGTTCAATTTTAACCACAATAGTTTTATCCATTTTATCGGATATTACTTCTCCGATCATGTACTTTTTTACTTTTTCAGCAGTTTCTTTAATAGCCATCGATTACCTTTAATAGTTATGCAGCTTGTGCAGCATGATTTTTTTGACGTAAATATGTTTCTGCTCGTGCAATGTTTTTTCTTAATTTCACAAATTGTGAATAGTCTTTAACATGTGAGGTAGAAGCATTTAATTTTAAATTAAACAATTCACGTCTTAAAGATTCAATTTTATCTTTTAGCTGCAGTGCATTTAATTCTTTAATTTCAACTTTTTCTTTATTCATGATTTTCTTCTAGTTTTTTTACAAATCTTGTCTTCATAGGAAGTTTGTAAGCAGCTAAACGCAATAACTCTTTTGCTTCTAGCTCTGGCAACCCTTCAATTTCACAAATTATACGATTGCGCTTTACAACAGCAACCCAAAATTCAGGATTACCCTTACCTTTACCCATACGAGTTTCTGCAGGTTTTTTGGTAATAGGCTTATCAGGAAAAATTCTTAAAATAATTTTTCCAACTTTTTTTAACTTCCGTGACATTGTTACACGAATAGCTTCAATTTGTTGAGCAGTCACCCATGCAGGCTCTACCGCTTGCAATCCAAATTCACCAAAAGTAACATCTTTTGCTCCTTTTGATAAACCCTTCATTGTTCCTCTTTGAACTTTTCGGTATTTAGTTTTTTTAGGCATTAACATGATTTAATTCTTCCAATCAAAAAGTTTCAAATTAGTCGGAACTCACCTTTACAAATCCAAACCTTTACTCCAATAATGCCATAGGTGGTTTTTGCCTCAGCAAAACCATAATCAATATCCGATCGCAAAGTATGTAAAGGAACTGAACCAACTCGCGTCCATTCAGAGCGAGCGATTTCTGCGCCACCCAAACGACCCGAACAGCAAATTTTTATTCCTTTTGCACCACTACGCATACTTGTAGCAGCAGCTCGTTTCATAACTTGTTTAAAATTAGCGCGCTTTTCAAGCTGAGATGCGATGTTTTTTGCAACCAAGGTTGCATCAAGTTCGGGATTCTTTATTTCTTGTACCGAAACATCTACACTTGCTCGCTTTGTTAACTTCGCTAACTCTTTTCGTAGATTTTCTATTTCCTGGCCCTTTTTACCAATTACAACGCCAGGACGAGCTGAATGAATGATTACGCGAACATTATCACCAGCTTTTTCAATTTCGATGCGAGAAACTTCAGCAGCATCAAAAAAAGATTCAAGATATTTTCTAATCGCTAAGTCTTCAAGTATTTGTTCGCCATATGATTTTCTTGCAAACCAACGAGCATCCCAATCTCGATATACACCTAAACGAAATCCTATCGGATGAACTTTTTGTCCCACTCTATGCCTCTCTAACATTATTTTTTAAAACAATACATGTCAAATGACTAAAACGCTTTCTCAAAACAGTAGGTCGTCCCATTGCACCTGGTTTGAAATAACGGAACATAGGACCCTGATCAACACGAAAATCCTTGATAATAAGATTTACTGCATCAAAATTGCCCATGTCCTTAGCGTTGGCAACAGCAGATCTCAGCACCTTTTCAATAGGCCTAACACGTTGGGTTGGATAAGTTGCAAGCCAATCTAAGGCATAACGAGCATTTTTTCCTCGAATCACATCAACTATAGGCCTTAATTTATAAGGCGAATATTGTATGTACCTTGCTTTTGCTATAAATTGCATTTTTTATTTCCTTGTACTCACTATAAATTATGCGCCAGCAGCGCCAGCTTTTCGCTGACCACTATGCAATCTAAAAGTCCTGGTCGGAGAAAACTCTCCAAGATAATGTCCTACCATATTTTCAGTTATGAAAACAGGAATAAATTTTTTCCCATTGTGCACAGCAATAGTTAATCCAACAAATTCAGGGATAATCATACTACCACGCGACCAAGTTTTAATCGCATCTCTTTTACCACTAACTTTCAAGCGATTAACTTTTTCTAAAAGCGATTCCGCTACAAATGGACCTTTTTTTGTCGATCTTGCCATTTTTTATCTTTCAAATTAGGTGGTTATTTGCGTCTTTTAAGAACTAAAGGATTTTTTCTTTTTCTTGTTCTTGTTCCCTTAGCGCCTTTACCCCAAGGACTTCGAGGATGTGAACCAGATTTTGAACGTCCTTCACCACCACCATGAGGGTGATCAACAGGGTTCATAGCCATACCACGAACAGAAGGCCTGAAACCCATATGTCTTTTACGACCAGCTTTACCAATAACTATATTTTTATGGTCAGCATTACCCAATTCACCAATTGTTGCCCAGCAATCCAAACCTATAAGTCGAATTTCTCCAGAAGGCATCTTTAAAGTGGCATATTCATCGCCCTTTGCAACCAATTGAATAGAAGTGCCAGCGCTTCGCGCTAACTTGCCACCTGATTTTGGTGTAATCTCCACGTTGTGTATAGTAAAACCAACGGGAATATTACGCAACGGCATAGAATTACCAACTTTTACTTCTGCATCTTCACCAGCATAAATAGGTGCGCCAATATTAAGTCCAACAGGCATTAAAATATACTGCTTTGAGCCATTTTGGAAAAACACCAAGCCAATATGAACACTTCTATTTGGATCATATTCTACTGCAACAATTTTTCCTGGAACATTTCTATCCAAACGCTTAAAATCTACAACACGATACTTCCGTGCAGCACCACCGCCACGATGACGAGTAGTTATACGACCGTAGGCGTTTCTTCCGCCTCTTTTTCTTAACCCTTTAACAAGAGACTTCTCTGGTTTTTTTTTCGTCAAATCACTTGTATCAACGAAAGTTTGGAACCGCAGAGAAGCACTCCTAGGCTTTCTTCTAATAATCGGCATTTTTATTTACCCTTAATATACATCATTCTTTTGTTTGTTCTGTAGCACCAAAAGATAAGTTTTGTTCCGTCATTACACCCCCAACACCTTGTTGAGTAAGTGTATCAAAAGATTGAGAATCTTTCAATGTGACAATTGCGCGTTTAGTTAAAACTCCTTTTGATTCAGTTTTTTTGAATCTACGAATTTTACCTTTACGTGCACTTGTATTCACGCTTTTAACTTTTACATTAAATAATTTCTCAAGTGCTTCAGCAATCATAGGCTTTGTAGCTTCTGGATGAACTGAAAAAGTTATCTTTTTTAAATTATTAAGCAGCTTGGAAGCTTTTTCAGTAACAATTGGACCACGTATAATATCATAAATAGTTAATTTTAATCCCATTTTGAAACCATTTCTTTAAAAGAATCTATGTCTTTTTGTAGAACAAGCCAATGACCCCCATTCACTACATCAAACGCATTAGCTTCGTCAAAAAACAAAACCTGAACATTTGGAATATTAATAAACGAAGAATAATTCAACACATCGTTCATTGATAAGAATAATGTTAATTTTTTATCAAGCAACCCAAGGCCATTCAAAAGTGAATACGCTTCTCTAGTTGAAGGCTTAATTGTTGGCAGCTGCCATGATAAAAGATGAATATTACCCGACTCAAGATAATTCCAAAAAAGGGAATTCATAACATTTTTTTTAAGTTTCTTGGAAATTTTTAGCGTACGTGTTCTTGGTTGCGGGCCAAAAGTAATACCGCCACCACGCCACAAAGGAGATCGAGCAGACCCTGCACGAGCTCTTCCTGTACCTTTTTGTTTCCAAGGTTTTTTGTTGGAGTAACTTACTTCAGAGCGATCTTTAACGCCTACTGTACCTTGTCGCCAATTTTGCAACAACGTACGAACCCAAATAGAAAAACCAGTAGGATTTACTGCTCTTTTTTCAAATTCAATCCCTAAGTTTTCTGCAGTAAGCTGAGTCATAACTGACTCATGTTGATTTTGTTTTGTTTGCATTTTATTTTGAGCACACATTGTTTACCTATACTTTTCGCATGAAAACCAATGAGCCAGATCCACCAGGAATCGATCCCTTAACAAACAATATCTTTGCTTCTGGTTCAACTTTAATAACTTCAAGGTTTTTCATAACTCTTTGCACATTGCCTAAATGACCTGGCAATTTTTTACCTTTGATAACACGACCCTTTGATCTCATAAAACCAATAGAACCGGGTATTCTACCAAATCGTGGACCGTGACTCGCACGACCACCGGTAAATCCATGACGCTTTACCACGCCTTGAAAACCATATCCTTTTGTTGTGCCAAAAACATCAACTTCTTCACCAACATTAAATACGTACTGAAAAATCAACCGGTTGCCCAACAGAAATATCTTGAGCAAAATCATACTTATCAATTTCTTTTAGTATGCCGAAGATATCTATTAGTATTTTTTAGCCAAAGATCGGAAAACGTTTTTCCAATGTATTTTTTTCTGAGCGAGCCAACTTGTATAGCATCATAACCATCACGATCAACTGATTTTATACCTGTCACAAACCAGTTACTGTAATCTATTGCAGTAACAGGAACCACTTTGTCTTTGTCAGAAAAAATCTGGGTCATTCCGATTTTTTTACCCACGATACTTTTTGCCATTGAATGACCTTTCTCAATTTATCTAATTTCAACATCAACACCAGATGATATATTCAAGTTCATAAGAGCATCCATAGTTTGATCAGACGGTGAAACAATGTCCAAAACTCGTCTATGAGTCGTTAACTCAAATTGTTCTCGTGATTTTTTATCAACGTGCGGTGATCGCAATACCGTAAAACACTGTTGTTTATTAGGAAGAGGAACAGGACCCATAACGAGAGACCCTGTTCTTTTTGCCGTTAAAACAATTTGTTTTACTGCTTTATCTAACAACTGATGATCATATGATTTTAAAGTTAAACGTATTTTTTGTTTTTTCATCTAATATACCTACTTATTTAAAATTTCAGTTACAACACCAGATCCAACAGTTCTACCACCTTCACGAATAGCAAAACGTAAGATCTTTTTCCATCGCAATAGGAGAAATCAATTCAACCGTTAATATCAACGTTATCACCAGGCATAACCATTTCACGACCCGCTGCCAAAGTAACAATACCAGTAACGTCTGTGGTTCTGAAATAAAACTGTGGACTATATCCATTAAAGAATGGGCTATGACGTCCACCTTCATCTTTTGATAAGAATATAAGCTTGACATTTGAATTTTTGATGAGGATTAATGGTACCTGGTTTTGCAATAACCATACCACGTTCAATATCTTCTTTTTTAACACCACGAAGTAATAATCCTAACGTTATCACCAGCTTGACCTTCTTTAAGTTCTTTACTGAACATTTCAACACCAGTTACTGTTGTTTTGATAGTACTACCAAATCCAACAATTGCAACTTCTTCGCCAACTTTAACTCTTCCGCGTTCAACTCTTCCTGTTGCAACAGTACCACGGCCAGAAATTGAGAATACGCCTTCAACTGACATTAAGAATGGTTTATCAACTTCACGAGCAGGCTCAGGAATAAAAGTATCAACTGCATCCATTAATTTTTCAATAGCTTGAACACCAATTTCACTTTTATCGCCGCTCAAAGCTTTAAGTGCAGAGCCTCTGATAAAAGGAATTGTGTCGCCAGGGAAATCATATTTATTAAGCAAGTCTCTGATTTCTTCTTCAACCATGTCGATCATTTCAGAATCATCAACCATGTCTACTTTATTTAAGAAAACAACTAATGCAGGAACGCCAACGTTTTTTGCAAGAAGAATATGTTCACGTGTTTGAGGCATAGCACCATCAGCAGCAGAAACAACCAAAATCGCACCGTCCATTTGCGCAGCACCGGTGATCATGTTTTTTACATAATCAGCGTGACCAGGACAATCAACGTGAGCATAATGACGCTTTGCAGTTTCATATTCAACATGTGATGTTGCAATGGTAATACCACGCGCTTTTTCTTCAGGCGCATTATCAATTTCATCAAAAGCTTTAGGTGTCGCGAGACCCTTGCTTGCTTGAACAGAAGTAATTGCCGCTGTTAATGTTGTTTTACCATGATCAACGTGACCAATAGTTCCAATATTTACGTGCGGTTTTTTTCGTTCAAATATTTCTTTTGCCATTGTAAATTCTCCCAACGGTAGTTTCTACACTATTAAACAATACTATTTTTTCTCGAGAATTTTCTCTTGTGCATTCTTTGGCACTTCTCGATAACATTCAAATTCCATAGAATAACTCGCTCGCCCTTTAGTCTGAGAACGTAACGTTGTTGCATAGCCAAGCATTTCTCCCAGAGGAACTTCTGCATGAATATTTTGCATGCCATTCTTTGCATCCATTCCCAAGATTCTTCCTCTTCGAGAATTCAAGTCACCCATCACATCGCCCATGTATTCATCAGGCGTTTCAACTTCAACTTTCATAATCAGGCTCAAGAAGAACTGGTGAAGCTTTAGCCATACCAGCCTTAAATGCCATTGAAGCAGCAATTTTAAAAGCAAGTTCAGATGAATCGACATCATGATATGAACCGTCCGTTAAAGTACACCTTAATATCAACAACGGGATAACCACCTAAAATACCTGCATTGATAGCCTCAAGAAGACCCTTTTCAACTGCCGGAATATATTCTCGAGGAATTGTACCACCAACAACCTTATCTTCAAAGATAAATCCTTTGCCACGCTCTAAAGGCGTCAAGGTTAACCAAACATGGCCATACTGACCTTTTCCACCAGATTGTTTGATATACTTACCTTCAGACTCAACAGGCTTTTGAATTGTTTCTTTATAAGCAACTTGCAATTTACCTTGGGCAACTTCGACTTTGTGTTCACGCTTTAAACGATCAACAACAATTTCTAAGATGCAACTCACCCATACCACTAATAACTGTTTGAGCAGTTTCTTGGTCATAAGAAAATTTAAATGAAGGATCTTCTTGCATCATCTTTCTTAAAGAAAGAACCATTTTTTCATGATCAGCCTTGTTTTTTGGCTCAACAGAAGTAGAAATAACTGGAGGCGGAACATCAATTGATTCAAGCAAAATAGGATGCCCTTCAGCAGCCAATGTATTACCCGTTGTAACATCTTTAATACCAACAACCGCCGCAATATCACCAGCACCAACCGATTGAATTTCTTCTCTCTGATTAGCATGCATTTTTACCAAACGACTCACGCGTTCTTTATTACCCGTGCTCACGTTAAGCACATATGAACCCGCTTTTAATAAGCCAGAATACACGCGAATAAACGTAAGAACGCCAACAAATGGATCCGATATGATCTTAAAAGCCAAAGCGCTAAATGGCTCACTATCATCAGATTTTCTTGTTTCTTCTTGATTTGTATTTGGGTTTATACCAGTTACTGGCGGAATATCTAAGGGAGATGGCAAATAATCAACAACGCCATCAAGCATTAATTGAACGCCCTTGTTTTTAAACGCAGATCCGGCAAAGGCCAAAGCAATTTCACGCTTCAAAGTACCCTTACGCAAAGCCGACTTAACTTCCGCAATAGAAATTTCTTCTTCATTCAAAAACTTCTCAGCAAGCGCGTCATCAAAATCACACGCTTTTTCAATAAGATGATTTCTTAAAGCCTCTACGCGCTCTTTATATTCTTCTGGAACAGGTTGCCAATTAACTTCAAGAACTTGATCGCCGGTAAAAACAGCCATTCTTCGCGTCAGCAAATCAACTATTGCTGAAAAGTTTTCAGACTCACCGATTGGCATTTGAACAGCAACAGCATTCACACGCAAACGATCGTTAATATGATCAATAACTCTAAAATAATCGCCACCAGTGCGATCTAATTTGTTAATAAAAATAATTCTTGGAACACCATAACGATTAGCTTGTCGCCACACCGTTTCTGATTGAGGCTGAACGCCCGCAACGCCACAAAAAACACCGACCATACCATCAAGCACACGCAGTGACCGTCCAACTTCAATGCCAAAGTCAATATGCCCAGGAGTGTCAATAATGTTAATATTATAGCCATTCCATTCACAGGTGGTTGCCGCAGATTGTATAGTAATACCACGTTCACGCTCTTGCTCCATAAAGTCCATGGTCGCTTGACCTTCGTGAACTTCACCAAGCTTATGCGTGATTCCTGTATAAAATAAAATTCTTTCAGTAACCGTTGTTTTGCCAGCATCAATATGAGCAGCAATACCTATATTTCTGTATTTTTCAAGATTAGAACTCATAAGCAATTACCCCTACCACTACCATGCATAATGAGAGAATGCTCTGTTAGCTTCTGCCATTCTATGAACGTCAATCTTCTTTTTTATTGCATTACCACGACCATCATAAGCTTCAATTAACTCTTCAGCTAATTTTTTGCCCATGGTATCACCGGAACGTGATTTAGCTGCACCAAGCAACCAACGAATAGCTAAAGCACGCGCTCTATCTGGTCTTACTTCGGTAGGAATTTGATATACACTACCACCCACACGACGAGGCTTAACTTCCACCGCAGGAATAAGCTGATCAACAGCCTTAAAGAATACACTGAGGCCTTTGTTTTGATCGCCGCCTGCTTTTTTAATTAAAACATCAATGGCATCGTATACAATAGTACGAGCAGCATTTTTTTTACCACGCCACATAGTAACGTTGATTAACTTTTGAATTAATTCTGAGCCATAACGCTCATCAACACCAATTTCTCTTTTATAGTTAATAGCTTTACGCCTTGACATTATTTACCTTCCTTAGCTTTAGGTCTTTTTGCACCATACAATGAGCGGCTTTGTTTTCTATTTTCAACGCCAGCTGAATCTAAAGTTCCACGTACGATATGGTATTTAACACCAGGCAAATCTTTTACTTTTCCGCCACGAACTAAAACAACAGAGTGTTCTTGTAAATTATGTCCTTCACCAGGAATATATGCTGTAACTTCCATACCAGTTGAAAGTTTAACACGAGCAACTTTACGAAGCGCTGAGTTTGGTTTTTTTGGTGTCATTGTCGAAACACGTATGCAAACGCCACGTGCTTGAGGAGCACTTTTTAACGCAGGACTCTTAGATTTATATTTAACTTTTGTGCGCCCTTTATGCGCTAGCTGTGTTATTGTAGGCATTATAAAATTCCTAAATTAAGAATGAAATTTTTGAAAAAACACTTTTTAACGGCCTGTTACCTGAGTTTCGTTGGACGAATCATGTAGTTAAGGATAAGAATATTTTAACCTTTTTATTAATTTTTTCAAGTGGAATTGAAAACAGTATGAATAATAACTATTTTCGCCAAAAAATTATTGCATATTATCTCTTTTTTAATGAATTTTACCAAAAACATTTTCATAAAATAAGCTCATCGCCACTTATTATAAAAATTCAAGAGACACCATAGACTTATTTTATTCTTGTTGATACCTTTATGGAGTATTATTTGTTGTTTTTAATCATCTTTGTATTCAATTACAGAATCTAAGGAGCTTTTATGCCTCACATTTTTCAAACTCTCTTTTCATTAGCACAAAGTGGCATCTTTATCGTTATCGGACTTTTTGGCATAGGCTTTGTTATAGGGTTCCATGAATTCGGACATTTTATGTTTTGTAAATTATTCAAAATAGCAACTCCCTCATTTTCCATCGGCATGGGGCCGCGAATATTTACAAAAAAAATAGGCGAAACCGAATTTTCACTTTCGGCAATACCCGTCGGTGGCTATGTTGAAATTGCAGGTAATGCAGAAATTGGTCAAGGCGAACAGAAAGAAGCACATCGCAATGATCAATATTCCTTTGCAAACAAACCTTACTACCAAAAAATGCTGGTAATGTCTGGGGGAATCCTTTTCAACTTTATATTTGCCTATTTTGCACTTACCATGCTTTATTTGTTTGGTATGCCAAAATCACCAATTTTATATCATTTCAGCGCATCAACAACTATTGATCAAATAATGCCAAATACGCCTGCGGCACAATCAACGTTAGCTTCTCACGACACTATCATCGCCATCAATGGCACTCTCGTTAACAACGCACAAGAATTATTGAACCTTATTAAAGAATTACCCAATACAACAGCAAAATTCACTATTGAACGCAATACAACTCGACAAGACATAGACGTTGCAATTGGATCAAAAGAATGCAATAAAAATTTAATTGGCTTTTTGGGTATTGACTTTGTTATACCGCGTTATGGTTTAATCAAATCGGTGCAAAAAAGCTTTTCAGCAGTAAATCATATAGTATATCAAGTAATTTTAGCCTTCAAAGGCATGTTCACTGAAAGAAAATTTGATAATCTCGGTGGACCTTTTATGATTATTCATCAAACAATAAAAAGCGCCGAACAAGGCTTTTCAATGCTCATTTTATTATTAGCATTCATTAGCATCAATCTAGCCATAATTAACATTTTCCCTTTACCAATTCTCGATGGCGGACAAGCATTATATTATACCATTGAAGCAATTATGCGGCGCCCACTTTCTGAGCGCATTCGAGAATACGTTCATTATGCAACATGGCTATGCGTACTCTTACTGGTAATTTATTTAACCATTAAAGATTTCATCAAAATATTCTGGACATGTTAATCCAGCTTTCAAGAAAATAATGAACAAAAAAAAGACCTGCATTTTGAGCAGGTCTTTTTTTTAATATACTTAATTTTTTAAGCAGCTTGAACAGACTTATCAGTTCCTGTTTGTGCAATATGAGGATGTTCAGGTCCTACATAAATTTTAAGCTTATCTGCCATAGCTTTACCCATTTTTGTTTTAGGGAGCATACGTTGGACAGCCAATCTAATAATTTCTGTAGGCTTTTTATCCATCATTTCTTGAGCTGTGGTAAATTTTTGTCCACCAATAAAACCAGTATAACGAACATAGTTCTTGGCTTCCATTTTGTTGCCGCTCAAAACAATTTTCTCAGCGTTAATAACAACAACATAATCACCGGCATCAGTATGACGGGTAAATTCAGGTTTTAATTTGCCTTGCAAGGTATCAGCTATTATAGTTGCCAATCTACCTAAAATCTTGCCTTCTGCATCTAAAACTTTCCATTTAGGCTTTCTATCTTCTTTTTTCAAAAAGAACGCCTTGTTCATGTCCATAAAAAGATCCTTATATAATTTTTTCTAAGAGGAAACGTTGCTTAAAAAACGAACAGGTATTTATACTTTATAGTAAAGAAATTTTATCAACAGGTCAAATAAAAATAGATAAGCGCCTAGGCAAGCCTTCTATTTAATTTTATACTATTAGTAATGTTATAATAACCTCATCATAAGGATAACTGTTTATGCAAAATTCTTGGGTCGTGCTCATACCACCACTTCTTGTTCTTACTGCAGCTTTTGTTACTAAACGAGTATTGCTTTCACTCTGCTTGGGTATAATAACCGCTTGTTTTATCATAGCTGATCTTTCAGTGATCCATGCGGGATCCATTCTGATACAAAACTTGCAAAAACAGATATTCAATACTGACAATATATATACGTTTATCTTTCTTATTGCCTTAGGTTCTCTCATAGCATTATTAAGCCACACCGGCGGCACCACTGCCTATAGCACAATCATGGCCAAAAAAATTTCTGATGCAAAAAGTGCTGAATCAGCAAGCCTACTTTTATCATGCTTGTTGTTATTTGATGATTTTTTTAGCAGCATTACCGTTGGTTGCATTATGCGCCCACTCACCGATCGCTTTAAAATCCCCCGAGCAAAATTAGCTTTTTTAATTGATTCAATGGCAGCCCCTTTGGTTGTTCTTATTCCTGTTTCAAGTTGGATCGCCACCCTCACCATGCAACTGCACAAATCTGGCATATCGCAAGATTTATCTGATAACCCTTTAATTCTTGCTGATCCATTTTCATTATATTTGCACATTATTCCTTATATTTTTTACTCATTTATTATTATGGCATCTGTTTTATTTATTGTACGCAAACGCATTTCTTTTGGACCCATGCACAAACAAGAAGCAATTGCACAAAAAACGGGCAATCTTTATGGCGGTAAAAAACCATCAAAAAATATCGATAAAAATTACTGCCCTGTTGATCATGGTTCATTAATCGATTTCTTTTTACCAATTGGCTTATTATTATTCTCAGTATTTTCAGCAATTTTATATGCTGGCAAGTATCATCTTTTTGGCGGCAATCATTCATTATTAAAAGCATTAGCATCAACTGACATTTTTTTTGCGCTCTGCACCGGCACCGTATTTACGCTGATTACCAGTTTTATATTTTTTTTGATTAAGAAAAAAATGCATTTAAAAGATATTTTATCATTAATCAAAGAAGGCGTTCAACTTATGGGTCCTTCTGTTGCTATTTTATTCTTTGCTTGGACATTCAGCAGCTTGCTTATTCATGATTTAAAAAGCGGTTCTTATTTGGCTTCGCTCGTTGTTGGCAATATCATACTCCCTTTATTGCCGTGCATTTTTTTCATAGTGTCAGCAATTACTTCGATTGCAATTGGTTCATCGTGGGGCACTATTGCCGTTATGGTCCCTTTAGCAACACCAATGCTTATACAATTACTCGGCATACAAACGCCCGCAACACCCGAACAGGTATATTTATTATTGCCTTTGCTTGGTGCTGCTTTTGCTGGTGCAATTGCCGGCGATCATATTTCGCCAATTTCCAGCACAACAGTTATGTCCTCAACCAGCAGCGGTGCATATCACACTGATCATGTGTATACACAATTTATGTATGCCTTACCAGCGTTAATTGCCACCATTATTGCCTATCTTATTGCCGGCTTTCTTGCAACTTACAGTAATGCTTTAAGTTTAATCGCATTACCAATTGGCATTATTTTGTCTTTAAGCATGCTTTATATAGTGAATATAATTGCTCATAAAAATGGCTCCAAAGCCGCCAAAATTGACTAATTTTAGTGATTCTTTATGATTAATAATGTTATATTGTCTTTTTTTCTAAGCTGAGGTTTTTTATGAAAAAGCTTATTTTACCTTTGTTGATCTTATCAAGTAATTTGTTTGCTGATTTTCCTGAAGTAGCTAAAGAAGCTGATACACCTTGTGCACCTGAGGCATTTGCTGCAAATTATGACGGTGAAAGCATAAAACTTATTAATGAATGTATCCGTCACGAGAACACGAACGCTTGTAGATTATTAGAAGTGCTTACTGAATTACAACAAGTTGAAGGCAAAATGCGATCACAAGGCATAAGTACTCGTGTTGTACCAGCACTATCAAAATGCTTAAGTACTGATCCAGGAAATGCAACACATGAATGTAAAGCAGTAAAACTAGCACTGAGATGGCATATGCTTTATAGTGAACTTAACAACAATCAACAATTTAAGCATTTTTCTAGATATTCGTTTCAAGATGATTTATTAAAACACACCAAAAAAGCTACAAAATAACTCAATCAATGAGTATTGCTAAATCGGGAATTAAGTAAATAATTCCCGATTTTTTTTGCACAAAAATGCCTTCTTATAAATATCTTTTTCCAATTGGAATTTTATTGTCTTTAAGCATGTTTTATATAGTGAATATAATTGCTCAAAAAAAATGATTCCAAAGCCGCCAAATTTGACTAATTTTGGCGATTCTCTATGATTAATAATGCTATAATGTCTTTTTTTTCTAAATTGAGGTCTTTTATGAAAAAGCTTATTTTACCCTTATTATTACTAGTATCTGGTAGTTTGTTTGCAGAACATACCCTTAATGATCACATTCAAAAGCATCATGCAACACCAGCTCAATGCGAAACGTGCCAAGAAACTTCGTTGTTAAAAGAATGTGTACAAGGAAACAACAAAGCTTGCAAAACGTTGTTACTAAAAGCATACCAACGTCATTTTAATACTAACGAAGCAGTAGTACTCACTCTATTTCTTAAAGATCAAATACTAGAAAATATAAAACGAAAAAAAGCTGTCTCTGACGCCATTTCCCCAAATGAATCACTACCTACAATGGACCAATCAGACAAATAATCATTCACTTATAAAACTTGCTAAATCGGGAATTATTTACTTAATTCCCGATTTTTTTTTGCACAAAAATACCTTTTTCTAATCATCTTTTTCCTATATACTTTCATCAATTGATAATGCACAAACAAAACATTGAAAGTAAATTTTTATGAACACCACAAAAAAAATAGTTATCATATTCGCTCTTCTTATTCTTCAACAAAACATACAAGCAGATCCTGCATTGAATTCAATTGCTAATAAGCTTGAACGTGCCCTAACAGGTCCATCAAATAATGATCGACGCGTTGTTGCATTAACAGCAATTGGTGCAGGTGTTGTAATAACTGGTTTATGTTTAACAATAATTGGTGGCTATAGAGCTGCAAATGGTAAACCACAAAAAGAAGGTTCTGAAAATGAACCAATAGTTACTAATGTTGTAACTGACGGCATCGCACGCCTCAGCGGCTTTGGCACGGCACTATTAGGAATTTTATGCACTGTTGGCGGCAGTGCAACAATTGTTTTGGCTAAAGAAGCAATCTTTAGATTGCAAAGCTTAATGGATCAACATCGAATAGATTGTTAAAAATACTAAAGGGCACTACAATAATTTTGACGAATTATTTAGTGCCCTTTAGTCTGCATTTTATTAAAATCTAATTTCTACTCTTCTTCAAACTGATATTTCATCATCGCTTCAATATCATCAGCCGTTTTTGGTAAATTTTCACTCAAACAAACAACACCATCATCGATCACCCAATAATCATCTTCAATACGAATTCCAAGGGATTCTTCAGGAATATAAATGCCGGGTTCAATAGTAAAAACATCACCTGCTGCAAGTGGTTCTGCATAACTACCAACATCATGAACATCAAGTCCTAAATAATGACCAATACCATGAATAAAATAATGACCATACCCCTTTTCATGCAAAAACTTTTTAGCCAAATGATTAAGTGATTCATCTTCATGTTCTTTATTTGAAAGCCACATGCCAGGCTTTGCAATACTTGCAATATATTCCTGTGTTTCCAAAACAAGATCATAAAGTTCGCGTTGCCGTTTAGTGAAAGCACCCGAAACAGGATACGTTCGCGTTATATCGGCACAATAATAATTAAACTGAGCGCCAATATCAACAACAACCAAATCGCCCGATTTAAGCGTTCCATTATTTGCATTATAATGCAAAACGGTCGAATTTTTACCCGAACCAACAATACTTGGAAAAGCAATCGTTCCACCTGAAGAAATAAAGGTATATTCTATGCCTGCTTGCACTTCATATTCAATCGCATTTGGTTTAATTAATCGTGCAGCTGTTTCATGAGCATCACTGGTTATATCAATTGCTTTATATAACAGCTCTAATTCATAATTTGTTTTTTTTCTTCGTAATTGAGCAACAAGATTTGCAATATCAATGAGTGCAATTGATAGTGCCGGCAATAATTTTTCTATACGTTGTAACACAAATCGCTGATCAACATAGCCATATGATGACTCTGGATTAAAAACAAAGAGCTTTTGATCATCCCCAAGCCATTCTTGTATGGATTGTATCAAGTGAGAATATTGATTCTGAGAAAAAAATGGATGACACTGATATCCTTGGCATGGCTCACCCAAATACTCAATACTATCAACACAAAGTTCCTGTGCCTTATGCTCTGATGGCTCAAGAGCGCCTTCAACCCATTTAGCTCGTTCTTTACCAAAATTTGGCACAAATAGAGTTACTTTGCCCGTAACAATATCAAGCGTTAATGCCGTTGCTGGCTCAGTAATACCCGTCAAATAATAAAATGATGGTTCTTGCCTGAAAGAAATCGTTTCTTGTTCAAAATTAGCAAACAAGAGAATATGCCCCTTGATACCAACATACTTATTTTTGACAAGAGTTATGAGTGCATTACGACGCTCTTTGAATACTGAAAAATTATGTTCATATAGTAATGGCATGAAAAACCCCTTTAGAAACCAAGAAATTATTTTTATCCAAAAGTATCCCAGCTAAAACGTATTTTTGCAAATAAATTCATTTTTATTTAAAAAAGCAACTTTTTCCCTCTAAACAAAACTCTTGCTTTTTTAATTCCTATTTTAGTATTCTTATAGTAGGAAGCACCTTGCCAAAACAGTATATTTTATTGTACACAATGCAATTTGAATCTTAATAAATACATAGAATTCAAATAAAAAAGAGAAAAAAATCTAACTAACTCAACCTAGAAATCGAGAGGAAGCACCATGAAAAAAAGAAATATAATCGGTTTTACCTTATTACTAACGGGGTTGTTTATCTTCCCTCTTATTGAAGCAAAAAAATGCCAAACACAAGAATGTGCGTACACAAAAATAAATTGTGAAGAATGCTGTAAAGCAAAAACAGGCGTTAGCCCTGAATGTTGCGCAGCATGTAATAATTGTATGTTATATGATGATGGCGGAAGATCTGGCTGCAAAGACTTTCCTTCGTAAAAAATAAGGGCGCTCACTAATATGGTGAGCGCCTACATTTTTTCAACTCAATTTGATACATTAAAAACATGAATTTAGCCTAAGAGAAATGACATTAAAATCGGCATTGTCATTGCGAGCCAACATTGTTGGCGTGGCAACCCAGCATATAAAATTCTTTTTATTTCTCCTAAATTAATTTGAATTTATTGATTCAATAAGTTTTAATTTTAGGGATTTCATTAATAAGAACATTATAATCTGGATCCCCACGGCACAATGTGCCTCGGGAAGACATTTTGGGATATTTTGCTTCATTGATACGTTGATAATTTTTTTATCGAACTCGAACTAATTAAAAAGGACGACGCTCAGATAATGCTTTATATACCGTAAGGCGGTCCATAAACTCAAGAGAAGAACCAACAGGAACTCCTCGAGCCAAACATGAAACAACGATGGGAAACTTCTTAAGCTTACTGGCAATATAAGCCGCTGTAGCCTCACCTTCAGGTGTTTGATTGGTAGCAAGAATAACCTCTTTTACCGTATCATTAATACGCTGTAATAAATAAGGTGTCGTGAGATCTTCAGGCCCAATACCATCAAGTGGCGATATTACGCCACCAAGAACATGGTAAACCCCTTGATATCCGCCCGTCTTTTCAATACTCATAAGTTCTTGCCAAGTTTCAACAACACATATAACACTTTGATCTCTTTTAGAAGATGAACAAAAAAGGCATTCTTTAGTATTTTCTTTCCAGGTACAACATATTTGACAACGAACAATCTGCTCCTGAGCAGATAAAATTGCCTTACAAAATTGTTCTGCCTTCACTGCATCCATTGATAACAAATAATTAGCAACGCGATACATGTTTTTTGAAGCCAAATAAGGCACTTGCTGCAAATGTTTTATTAAATGAGCTAATGGCGGCAATTGTTCAATCATTTAACAAATCTTTTCGCTATTTGAGCTTGTAAGGCACCAAGAGCTGTGCTGGTGAATATATATAATGCAATACCTGCTGAAAACGTTGTTGCAAATGCCGCAAGCATAATTGCCATAGCAAAAGATGAAATACGTTTTTTGGGATCATTTGTTGGGGAATGAAAAATCATCGCTAGCCCAATCAATACTGGCAATATATACAAAGGATCTGGTGCTGATAAATCATGAATCCATAAAAATGGTGCCATAAATAATTCAATTGAATTTGAGATTACCCAACTTAATGCAATAAAAAGAGGCAGTTGTAAAAAGACTGGCAAACATCCTGATAATCCAGGCATACCATGCTTACGCAACAACTCTGCCTGCGCAGCTCTCAACGCTTCTTTATCATGCTTATATTTTGATTGAAGGTAATCAAGTTTTTTTTGATACTCAATACTTTTTTTCATAGTTTGTTCACTTTTATACGTAAAAGGCAACAAAATCAGCTTCATCAAAATTGTCAAAATAATAATAGCTAAACCATAATTTTTGCAATAATCATAAATCAATGTCAAAATGTGGAGCAAAACTTTTGAAACTGGTCGGGAAACCCTGCCGAGCCAACCATAATTTAATGTTTGTTCCAAACGAGGATCAACAGCAACTAATGCTTCATCTTCTTTTGGGCCAACATAAAAGGAAACTTGCCACATTGTTTTAGTTTGTATTTCAGGTCCTTCTAACACAGAAAATAAATTTTCTAAGTCAAAGACTTTAAAATAACCACGCTGCACAAAATTATCTTTATCTTGCACAAAAGCATGAACAAAATAACGATCTTGAACACCAAATAATGTTGGTTTTACCCATGATTTTGTAATATTCTCTTCTGTTTTATCCAACAATTGAATTCTATCATAAGCATCACCAACTACACCTTTAATGATATCTTTATTACCTAATTCAGGAACAATAGGTGCTGGATAAAAAATACGAGGCTGCAAAATTCCTTGAGAGCCCTCTTTCGGCTCCAATGTTAAAATAAGATCTATTTTAAACAGCTTTTTATCGATGATAAATCGCTTTTGCATCGTGCCATCTTGAAAATCAGCAGAATAAACCAGCATAAAATAATCGTCAGTTGATGTCTCTTCAATCAAATCAAAATAATAGGGAGTTTTTTCGTTAAGCCCAACAAGAAAGCAACGCTTCTCTTTATCAACAGCTGCTGGGGCAAAAATAGTTGCCAAATAACCTTCTTTACCACCCCAATTACGTTTAAATTCTATATTTTCAAGTGAAGCACCTTCGGTGGAAAATCGATAACGAGTATGCTCCGTTTCAAGCTCAGTTAAAACTGCTTTTTTTGCTGACTTCTTATCAAAAAAATCCACTTCAAGATTAAGAGGTTTTTGCTCTGCCAATGATTCAGTTGGCGTCGACGCTTTACGCGGACCAAAATAATATTGTATTCCCAAACTTGTTAATACCGCTAATGGAAGAACAATTAATAATTCTCTAAAATTCATATAAACCCTTGATCTTGAAAACAACTTTATAAAGAAATCACTATTAAATAGTTATACTTTTTTGAATAATAATAGCTACTTAAGAGTAGCAAAGAATATTCGTTTGATCCAGTACAAAAAAAGGAATGGATATATACAAAAAATAAATTTTACGTTATATAAAAAGGATATCTTAAAAGAGGAAGAGGTACTTATGAAAATGAATAAACGACAATTTCGCATCGGTGAATTAGCGCAGTTTCTTAATGTTGAACGCTTTGTGGTTCGTTTCTGGGAAAAAGAATTCAATGTTCACTCATCTCGCTCAAAAGGCGGACAACGTTTTTATCAAGAAAAAGATCTAAAAACATTCACCAAGATAAAAGAACTTTTATACGAAAAAAAATTCACCATTGCCGGAGCAAAAGAAGCGTTAAAATCAGGAAAAAATTCGTCACTTTTTGCATCAAAAACAACGATGGAATCAAATGCTCCTAACGCACTTTTTTTATCACGCGAACAACTAATCGAATTACAAAAAAAATTACTTAAAATACGTGAACTTATTTAATTTTATCGAGCATATTTCTCCATTCGCCTTGATCAAGACTCTTTCTCAATTTGTACAACAGAAATAATTTTGTTATTTTGTAACAATTAATCTGTAAATAAAAATCGGGAAATAAGCATGTATAGAAAAAAAGTTCATCTTCACTTTGTTGGTATAGGCGGTATTGGCATGAGCGGTATTGCAAAAATACTACGTTATCAAGGATACACAATATCAGGCTGTGACATTGACCTTGATCAACAAAGCGTTGTTGATTTACACAATATCGGTTGCTCAATATATCAAGGTAATAATACACCTGCATGCAATGATCATGGTATCGATATTGTTGTTTATTCATCGGCTATACATGCAAACAACCCTGAAATTATTGCTGCACAAGAACGCAATATTCCAACTATTCCTCGAGCTCTCATGCTTGCAGAACTTATGCGCACAAAATATAGCATCGCTATTGCAGGGAGTCATGGAAAAACAACGACAACATCACTGATTTCACACATTTTAATTGAAACAAAAAAAGACCCTACCGTTATTATCGGGGGTCACTTAAAAACCATTTCAACAAATGCTCAATTTGGCCTTGGTGATTTTTTAGTTGCTGAAGCAGATGAAAGCGATAAATCTTTAATTCATCTACAAGCAACGTTAGCGGTTGTCACCAATATTAGTGCAGAACATCTGGATGTATATAAAGATGTTGATGATATAAAAGATACTTTTAAACAATTCCTCAATAATCTTCCCTTTTATGGCACGGCAATAATGTGCATTGATAATCAAAATGTACGCTCAATGTTGCCTCTGTCTCACATCAGAACAATCAAATATGGTTTAGACCCTGCAGCAGACATACAAGCGCAAGATGTTAAACTAGAACCAAGTCAATCAACATGCCACGTTTATCAAGATCAAAAACATCTTGGCTCTTTAACAATCCCTATGCCAGGCAATCACAACGTGCTCAATGCCCTTGCTGCAACTGCCGTGTGCCTTGAATTAGAAATTCCTTTTGATGCCATAAAAAATGCTTTGGAAAGCTTCAAAGGAGTTGAACGAAGATTTAGTTATAACGGCAACTATAAAGGCGCAGAGATTTTTAATGATTACGGGCATCACCCAGAAGAAATAAAAAATACCATCGAAGTTGCCTGCAAACGCAAAAATAATAATGGTAAACTCACCGTTGTATTTCAACCTCATCGCTATACACGAACCTATGCTTTATGGGATCTCTTTATTGAAACCCTTCTGCAAAGCCCCATCGATCATTTAATTATTACCGATATTTATGCTGCAAGCGAATCTCCCATTCCTGAAATAACTGCACATAATTTAGTAAAAGCTATTACCAAACGACACCCACATTTTTCAGTTTCATATGTTCCGTATGAAGAGCAATTTAATTTGTTAAAACGAAACCTTGATGCTCTTATTAATGCTGATGATTTAGTATTATTCCAAGGTGCTGGCAATGTGTATAAATGCGCGCACTTTTTAACTGAAAAAAAGTAGCGGCAACTTTTACATTGCCGCTTACTTTTAGTTCTTGTTAAACCTTAATTTAGTAGTGGTATGGATAACAACCAGGAGTATAAATGGGTATAATCATAGGAGCAGAAGGTTGTTTATTTTCGAAACGCTCAAATGACTCAATAAGATCTTTATCAATATAAATATTCAATCTATCGTTTAATTGAACGAGTTCTGATTTCAAGTGTTGAATTTTCTCAACAAGTTGAACAAGGTCTCTATTTTGTAATCGCTTTAACCAAGTATCGCATTTATTAATTGTTCTGCGTATAAAATAAAAACATTTTAAGTTACCCTTCACCGTATAACTCTCATCTAAATCAACTATTTTTCTCAGTTTTTTCAATTGAGAAGCTAAACGTTTTTCGATCTTATTCGTAAATTTAGTAACCAAAGCTGCCATTTCATCATCAGTTTTATTATTCCAAAGCTCTCGCTCAGCTTTCTCTTTTTGATAATCACGATACAAAAGATACCCAAATCCTGCAAATAAACAGGTAGCTGCCCCTAAAAAGCCTACCATTCCCGCTTTCTGATCATTAGTTAAAGCCAATGATTGAGCAGGAATTAAACCTATACATAGTATGAGTAATAGTTTTTTGAAAATCACTTTTTTTATCTCCACGTAATATAAACAAATTATTGAGCATTTTAAGTATAACAAAAACACAAATTCAATCAATAATATGTTTTTATAAAAACAATTAATATTTTATTTGTAATTAAATCATTGCTTTTTCTTAATAAAACCTGATAAACTTTACTTAAAATAGATTAGTTCTGTTTAAATAAAAACAGAGGAGTTAATAATGAATACTATTAAAAAAATAATGATTTTGACGATATTTTTTACTTCTTACTCTTTAAAAGCAGGCGGCGGTGGATTTGGCGGTGGCTTTGCAGGTGGATTTACCGGAAGCTTATTAGGTAATGCCTTAACAGCGCCACGACAACAGCAAGTAATATATCAAGAACCAGAAGTTCGTTATATTGAACGACCTTCATGCAGAGTTGATGATGAACGGACTTCACGAGCGCAGGAAGAACGAATACGACGTGAAGAAAGAGAAAGAATTGAACAAAATAAAATAACAAGACAACGCCAAAAAGAAGAAGCGCGAAAAGCAGCAGAACAAACTCAAAAAAATAAAGAAAAACAACAAAAAAATGATGAACTTAAAATGCGTGAATTGACCTTACGAGAAAAAGAAGTAGAAGCTAAATTAGCTGAAATTGAAGCAAAAAATAAAGAATTGGAAATTAGAAACAAAGAACTTGAAGTAGAATTGCAGAAAAAGAAGAATTAAAACTTTTTTTAATAACTGCCATTCTCTTGTTCGTAATGTTTTTTCGATGCAGATATCACTTCACATATAAATTTCTTGGCATCATCTCTTTGTTGCATCTGTTTATTTACAGCTTGCGAAAAACCTCTCCATGAACCATCTGCATGTTGAGAATCTTCTACATTTTGATAAAAAGCAGTTGACGAACTTGGCGTCTTAACGGTTCCTGCTTTCATTGCTGTTAACTCAAAAACAACAAAAAAAGAAAAAAGAATTTTTTTAGGTAGAATCACAAGAACCTTTCAAGTTTTAGTTACTTTATAAAAAAATAACAAAAGGTATCGATAATCTGCAAGAAATTATTTTTCAATAACTATTTTTTGCCCATTAAAAATAACAACATGTAACTCATCATATAACCAACGCAAAGAAATTGAGCAATATTTTTGAGGCTTTTCAAAATTTAACAGAATTTCATTACTACTCATAAAACACGCAATTTGACGCCAACCAAAACGTTCCATATGTTCTTGGTAGAACGCTAAAGAATCGCCGATAGACATTGTTGATGCATAGGCAACAATGGCATTATCCCCTTTTTCAGAACTATTCAAAAGATGCATAGATTTTGCACCTATCAAAATAGGCACATCATAGAGTCGTGCTTCAATATGAGCTTGATCCCATACTTCAGAATCGCCATTATTATATGGCTTACGCTTGTTACAAGCGGGAAGTATCATGAGGGACAAACCAATAAAAAACAAGGTGAAAAAAGGTATTTTTTTCACGTATTACTACTCATCAACCCTTAATGTTATGCAGCTTCTACCATTGAAGATGCAACAAACTTTTTACGCTCAACATTTGCAGCTCTACCAACACGACCACGCAAATAATAAAGCTTAGCTCTTCTTACGCGACCTTGACGAACGAGTTTTATTGAAGCAATTCGAGGTGAATAATAAGGGAAAATCTTTTCAACCGCTACAGCATTCGCTCCAATTTTTCTTACGGTAATAGTGCTTGAAATACCATTATGATTCCATGCAATAACAGCACCTTCAAATGCTTGAAGACGTTCTTTATCACCTTCTTTGATTCTTTGTTCTACAACAATGACATCGCCGATAGTGAATTCAGGAAAATTGCGATCTTTTATGCCATATGACAAGATCGTCTCTTTAGTATATCTTTTAGCTTTCATGATAAATATCCTTGTTTATCTCGTAATTTTTGTGTCAGCCTAGCAAATTAATTTTAGTAACAATTGTATGTTAGTATACAAAAAAATTGTTACTGTGCCAATTACCTTAAAAATTTATTTTAAACTTAACCTATTACTTTAGGATTTATTCCCAACCAACGATCCAAAATAATTGCCACTGCCGAACGAACAGATAAATGATTAAAATCTGAAAATCCTTCAATAGGTGCCAGCAAATAATCACATCGCTCTAATACCTGAGGCGCAATACCATGACCAGTACCAAAAAGTAATAAAACTGGTCGATCGTCTTCCCAAACCTTATTTTGATCACTATACGTGATTATTTTCTTCCCAAAATGGTCATCATGATAACGAGCAGATGTTGCAATCACCAATGGTTTTTTACCCTCTTTTTTCTCAATTGCTTCAAGCGCCTGTTCCAAATGGTCAACTACTTCAACATTTTTGATCGCCTGATGACGATGTTGATTATATTCAACACCTTCACCAACTTTCCAAAAATCAAGCAATTTCTCAACAATTCTTTGTTGATCCAATAAAGGCGTCACAATAAAATATTGCTTAAGCCCAAAAGTACACGCAGAACGAGCAATATCGTGAATATCAAGAGAGGTGACTGAAGTGGTGCCAACCTGCTGTTGAGGCAACATAACTTGATCATGCATCAGCGCTATATAATGATGAGGAATATAGGTTCTGGCAATCTTTTTTTGCTGTTGCGTCAACAATGAAGAAACGAGCCATGAAAAATGTTTTTTTACCGTTTTTTCTGCGGCCTTTTCTTCTTGCCATTTCTGAATAGCACCATGATTGCCAGAGCGTATTACTTCTGGCACTTCAAGATCATGCCACACAACGGGTGTTGTAAACTCTGGATAATCAACAAAAGGACCCGAAAAAGATTCTTTCTCAACTGATTCTTGCCTACCCACAACCCCCGGCAACAATCTAACAAAACCTTCCAATAACATCATAGCAGGTAAATCACCTGCCAAAAGAACAAAATCACCAACAGAAACAACCAAATCAGCATATACCTGCTCAACACGGTCATCCATGCCCTCATAGCGAGACGCAATGAGCATCAAATGATTTGTTTTCTGTGCATTTTGAACTATTTGTTTTAGAAGTGGTTGATTGAGCTTTTTACCCTGAGGCGAAAAAAAGATCTTGTATGCTTTACCATATCGAGCTTCTTTATCATCGAGCGCCTTTTCAATGACTTCAGGCCTAATGAGCATTCCTGCCCCATGACCAAACGTAGGGGCATCAATACGCTCTTTAGGCTGCACATATGAAAAAAAGCCATCCACATCATAGTGAACTAACTTTTTTTCAGACGCTCTTTGCATCAAGCTTGTTTTCAGAAAAGTGTCATATAATTCGGGGAAAACAGTAATAAGAGAAACGTTCATAAGGATAACACTATTTTACAATAAGCTCGACAGGACCAACCCCATCAATACTATTGACCATTGTCCTTAATGCACGCACAATTCGACCATCTTTTCCAATTACTCTTTTAAGATCAGTGGGAGAAACGTTAATTTCTACCACTACTTTTGTTTCTGCTTGCGTTTCAGATACCATAACTTGATCAGGATGATCCACGAGCTGTTTAATGGCAAATTCTAGTAATTCTTTAAGCATGTATATCCTATACTTACCAAGCTTACGCCGCTACCCGTTGTCTTGCTAATTTTTGTAAGCGCACTACGGTATCGGTTGGAATAGCACCCTTTTTAATCCATTCTTCAACGCGTTCTTGATGGAATTGTACCAATTCTCCGGTTAACGGATTATAGGTTCCTAAATCTTCAAGAAATTTACCATCTCTTTTTTTGCGAGAATCAATTGCAACGATACGATAAAAAGGAGCATTCTTTTTACCAATTCGTGACAGCCGTATTTTTACTGCCATCTAATATATCCTTTCTTAAAACTGTTGTAGTATCAATGAAAGCCCGGTAAACGGCTAAACTTATTAAAAAGTTTAACAACTTCCTTACTTTTTTCAAATCGATCTAATAATATATTTACATCTGAAACGGTTACGCCTGCCCCTGAGGCTATACGTTGCTTGCGTGAACCATTTAATATTTTGGGAAAAATACGTTCTTTTTTAGTCATAGAACTAATAATTGCCCTAAATTTCTTTAATTCTAATTCGCCCTTTGAAACCATCTCTGGCGACAATGAAGCCATCGATGCGCCAGGCATATATTTCATAATTTGTGAAAGTGAACCTATTTTATTCATCATTTCTAATTGCTGAGCAAAATCTTGCAGCGTCATCTTTCCTTTACTCAATGAAGAAGCAAGGGCATCCTGATCTGCTTTTTTAATTTTTTCTTGAGCTTTTTCTATTAAGGTCTGAATATCACCCATACCTAAAATACAGCTGGTCATACGCTCAGGTCTGAATTGTTCCAAATCTGCAGCCTTTTCACCGGTACCAACAAAAAGAATTGGTTTTTTCAAACAATACCGAAAGGCCACGGCACACCCTGCACGAGCCTCACTATCCATTTTGGAAAGAATTGCCGCATAAAAGCCAACGCCATCTTGAAAAGCTTCGGCTACTTTTAATGATTCTTGTCCCGTCATAGCATCAAGCACTAAAAATTTATATTTAGGTTGTAGTTTTTGATCAACAAGCTGTATTTCCTGCATCATGGTTGAATCAACATGCATTCTTCCTGCCGTATCGAGAATCAATATTTCAAAACCATGCTGCTTATAATAAGCATGAATATCAACGGCAGCCTTTAAAGGATCAGTAGAAGAAGGACGATAAAAGGCAATATTATTTTGCTGTGCCAAAATTTCAAGCTGATCAATGGCGGCTGGCCTATAAAAATCGATAGAAGCAAGTAAGATTGTTCGCGATTTCCCCCGCGATTCAGCCTGTTTCTTGATAAAACAAGCAAGTTTAGCTGCGGTCGTTGTTTTCCCTGAACCCTGCAAACCCATAAGCATAATTATTGAAGGAATCTGAAAAGTAAAGGCTGACGATTCTTGTCCACCCAAAAATGCTAATAACTTATCATGAACAATTTTTATTAAATGCTCACCTGGCTTTAATGAATTTGTTAACAACTTTTGACCAACAACTTCTTGAGAAATTTCCTTTAAAAAGGTATCCACCACGCCAAAAGGCACATCTGCTTCAAGAAGCGCATCGCGCACTTTCTGCATTGTTTCTTCAATATTTTTTTCAGTTAACTTCGTTTGACCGGTTAAACGAGAAAAAAGATTAGCGAATTTATTAGATAAAAAATCAAACATCTCTAATTACCTTAAAAGACCTGGCTATCATATTCTGATAATCTTAACATAATTTCTCACATTTCTCAATTGAGAATAATTCTGTTAAACTACTTTATAATAAGCGAACTAAAATACAACGTAATTCCTCTTTCGTTTCGCATTACCCTAATTTGGAAATTTTTATGGCAAAAACAGCACATCATTTATCAAAGTACCGTCCAAACATTCTTCTTGTAGGCATTCATGCTCCCTATAATCATACCCCTGATATTAATGCTTATTTTGAAGAATTCATTAATCTCGTAAAATCTAACAACATTGAATTTGATGAAGTAGTTTTCTTTAAGTTGCGAGAAATTGACGCCGGAACCTTTATTCAAAAAGGTAAACTCGAACAATTATTTGAACTTTGCGAAAAACATGACATTGATGAAGTTATTATTTCTGAACCAATTTCACCGCAACAAGAACGTAATTTACGCGATCACTTGCATAGAAAAGTTTTTGATAGAACACAACTCATTTTAGAGATTTTTGAAAAGTCAGCTCATTCAGCTGAGGGTAAAACTCAAGTACAGATTGCTATGTTACAACACAAAAAATCTCGCCTTTCTGGCAGAGGTGTTCATTTAGCGCAACAATCTGGCGCAGCAGGAACCATGGCCGGCGCTGGTGAAACAGCAAAAGAACGCGAACGCCGTCACATTGAAGATGATATTTTAAAATTAAAAAAGCAACTTCTCAGAATTCATCAAACCCGCGATACGCAACGCAAACAACGTTTAACCCATGACGTTCCTTTAATGTGTTTAATTGGTTATACCAATGCTGGCAAATCGACCATTTTAAATGCGCTTACTAAAAGTGATGTTTTAGCCGAAGATAGATTGTTTGCTACGCTTGATACAACAACGCGACAATTATTCATTAATGGGAAAAAGAAAGGCGTCCTTTCTGACACTGTTGGCTTTATTCAATTGCTTCCACCAAAATTAATTGAAGCATTTAAATCAACACTCATGGAATTACAATATGGAGATTTGTTGCTTCATGTAGTTGATATCGCTGATCCTAACTGGGAAAATCATATTCATGTTGTTGAGCAAATTTTAGAAGATTTAGAAGTTGAAAAGCCGACACTCTATATTTTCAACAAGGTTGATAAGATCACTGTAACACCTGCCTTACAGGATTTAACTGATAAATATCAGCCGCATGTTTTTGTTTCTTCAAAAACTAAAGAAGGATTAAAGCCTCTTATTGATTATATTGAACACTGGGAATTATAAATTACTTTTAAAATAGTTCATAAGGCTCTTCCAAAATAGTTTTTAGTTTACTAGAGTAACTATCAGAGCATTCAATAATCATTTTTTCTAATAAAGGAAGTATTTTTATGAAGAAATTCTTTTATCTCGGTTTTATTGTATTTTCTATGATTTCAAGCTCAAAAAGCAATTGTATGTCTAAAGAAAATAAAGTGTCTCATGAAGAAGCAAGAACCGCCACGACAACACTTATTCGCTATTTTATGCAAAAACAAGAAAATAAACACATTAAGAACATGGTACGTGATGCCTATGCCATATCAAAAATAGGTCTAAAAGATGGCGAAAAGATTAAAGCTGCTCTCTGATTATATTTAATACTACCATGCTGCATCATAAAGACTCTTCCAAAATAGTTTTTATTTTACTAGAGTAAAAATCAGTTCATCTAATAACCACTTATACTCTAAGGAGTGTTCTTATGAAGAAGTTTCTCTATCTTAGCTTAACCGGCTTAATGGTTTTAAGCACAACAACACGTTGCATGGAACAAATTATTAAAGCCGATGAAGAAGCACAAAAAGATGGAAGTGTGCAAACAATAATCTTAGAATCAGAAAATGCATTAAAAGTACAGGGACCACAATTACCAGCAAAAAAAGAAGTGATTCAAGCGTTCTTGGAAGCCTATGTTGTTGTCTCAACGATGGGCCGTTATGGCGTTGCATCATCAGAACCATTTGCAATAATGAAGGAATCATACGCCACCGTTAAGGCCATTAACAAAGGTGATAAAGAAAAAACACGATTAGAATTATTTGATGGCTATTGCAGTGCTGATGAAGAATATTATGAAAAAGGACTTGACGACGAAGAAAAAACCGCTCAAAAAATTAAAGCTATTGACTCACTCGTAGCATTAAGATATCAATCAAAACTTAATGACAATCAAAAAAAACATGCCGCATTAATGCAAAGAAAAGAAGAACTAACTAAAACTATTAAAGAATTACTCAATAAAAAAACCGCTATTCAAGAAAAATTGCGTGAAAAAGAAGAAGAAAAATCGCTTCTTGAAAAGGTTAACGCCATGCATCATAACTCTAAAGAACAAGAAAACTCCTTACTTCGTTCGCGCAAAGAAACATTAACTGAAGAAATAAAAGCTATTGATGAACGCATTGCAAAACACAAAGAAGAATCTAATGCTTTACTTGAAGGTGATGTAATGCAAAGCGTGGTTGCAGATGCTATAAAAGACCATTCCGATGTTGAAGCTGGTCTTTTAGAAAAAAAAGCAGAATTACAAGCAAAATTCGATAAAATTAATGCTGTTATTGAAAAGCTAGAAATACCAAAGACTGGTTGGTTTGGTAATTGGCTATAAATTAAACTATTAGAAAGTAATGAAGAGCCCATCAATTGATGGGCTCTTTTATTTGATATCATTCTTATCAATTCACAATCATATCTTCCAAAAAAAATACTGTTGTACTATAGTAGGTGCAGTTTCAATAAACTATAACTATCACCATTAAGGAGTATTCTTGTTATGAAGATTTTATATTCCACCCTTGCATTATTATTATATATAAACGCGCCATTATACTGCATGGAAGAAGAACAAAGGCAACTCGGCTTTCCATCTTCTAGTAATAATAATGATGCGGATATTTCTGAGTTCTTCTTAGCTGATGCTGCAGAACAAAGCGGCGTCCCTTTAAAACGAACGCATACTAAAGGCCCTTCAACAATTTTTATGGAACGTGTTGACACACACAATCATGAAGAAGCAAGCGACATAACAACAGGCTTTTTTGCAATGCCAACAAAAGAGGCGGGAAGCGATGAATACGCACAAGAAGACGTAGATAATGATCCAACTGAAAAAAAATCTACAATATTGATAACAAAAATATTTGAAGAACATGTAATTCCACAATCCAACGAAAATAACAATAATCAAGGACCACAAATGACTCCCTTGATTCCACAATTATTTGATAAAATCGAAGATCATAAACAAAAAAGCAATTTTTCTTGGACAAAGATACTTGAAATATTTAAAGCTGATGATGAACGACAAAAAGAATTACTCGGTGATAATAATTTATCAGAAGTTATTTCCAGGTCACAGAACGAAACTTTAAAAGTATATTATTCTAGCCTTGCACATCTTGGAGAATTGACAGAACTTTTCTGGATCTTAAAAAGCAAATTATCAAAAATGCCTATTGAGGAAAAGAAACTGTCGGTTGAATTTGAGCATAAAAACTACATATATGCGGGCATAATTAAAAGATGCAGTAACAATAAAGAAGAAGCAAAAGCACTCTTATTAGGAGTCGCTGATTATGAAAGTGACGAAGAAAAAATTATTGATGGCGATCTAGAAAATGATGAACCTGGTGTATATCGTTTATCAAAAAACATTTTGACCTATGCATTACCAGCTTTGACAAAACGAATAAATGAAAATCAAGCATCTGTTGATAGTTCTATACAAGAAAAAGAGCTCATAGATAATAAAATAGCTGTATTAGAAAAGCAAAAACAAGAAGTTTTAGCAAAATTAAATCAAGAACTCACCAATAAACGACAATTAAAACAAGCAGAATTGATCATTAAACAAGAAAGAGAAACCCAAAGAGAATATTTATTAAGAAAACAAGCAACATTAAAAAAAGCTATAGTTTTTCTAGAAGATAAAATTAATGATTTATCACATCAAAGCGAAGAAGCAGTACTACAACAAGCAAATGACAAAAAAATATTATTAAACAAACAAAAAAAAGCAACCGAAGAACAACTGAGCAAAACAAAATTAATATTAGCTGATCTTGAAAAAAATTTAAAAAATTTTGATACTCCAACTGGCTACAAGCTTTGGAGAGGAAAATAAATTTATAGAAAGCCCATCGACAAAAAAAGAGCTCATCTTTCATTGATGAGCTCTTTTTTTTGTTTGCTTAAGCATACAAAATCAATTATTCTTGAATTCTAGAGTATTACAACACCATTTTTATGCATATAGAATCATGAACCATCAAGAATCATTCAATCATTTTTTTTCAACACAACTTAATCCTGCACAACAACAAGCAGTCGCGCAAAAAGATGGCTCATTGCTTATTATTGCCGGCGCAGGTTCAGGAAAAACACGGGTGATTACTTCGCGTATCATCAATCTTATGCTTAATGAACACGTACCTCCCTATGCGATTGTTGCCCTTACGTTCACTAATAAAGCAGCAATTGAAATGAAAGAAAGAATCGCTGCCATGCTTGGCAGTGGTCCCAAACCCTTTATTGGCACCTTTCACGCTTATTGCCTACATTTACTCAGAACCAATCCTCATTTGGCACCATTTTCCCCTTTTGCAATTCTTGATGCTGACGACCAACAAAGCATGTTACAAGGATTAATTAAACGTGCGAAAATAGAAAAAAAAATTACCGCTAAAAATCTTGGTTACCAAATTTCTATGAAAAAAAATAGCGGTACGCAGCAACCTGAGCACGCACTGTCGCAACAAGAGCAAATTTTTGAACAACTCTATGCAGCATATGAAAAAGAAAAAAAATTAAACAAGGTTATTGATTTTGATGATTTATTAATTGAAGTAAATAAATTATTTGCTAATAATGTTAGCTTTAAAGAAAAATTCCAGGCAAATGTGCGGCATATCTTAGTTGATGAATATCAGGACACAAACAACATACAGCACACATTGTTAAAACATATGACCCTTATTAATAATCAACAATTTACTGTCGATTCTTTATGTGTTGTTGGTGATGAAGATCAATCAATTTATTCATGGCGTGGTGCAACTGTTGCTAATATTATGAATTTTACCAGCGATTTTCCAAACACAACCATTGTTAAAATCGAACAAAATTATCGCTCTGTGCAACCAATTTTGCAAATTGCCAATCAGGTAATTCAGCACAACACCTATCGCAACCCAAAAAATATATGGTCAAAAAAAGAAGCACACGATCGAGCACGAATTATAACCTGCTTATCAGGCTATCAAGAAAGTGAAGCATTTGCCCATTTAGTTAAAATCGTGCGAAAAGAAAAAAAACAACAAACAATTGCCATTTTATATCGTGCACATTATCAATCTCGCATGATTGAAGAAGCGCTCATTCGCCATTCAATACCCTATAAAATAATTGGTGGCATTCAATTTTATGAACGCAAAGAAATAAAAGACATTCTCGCTTACTTGCGCTTGATAGCAAATTCTTTTGATCGCATTTCATTTTTTCGTATTTATAATGTTCCCCAACGAGGCTTAGGTAAAAAATTTGAAGAAGAGTTCGATGCTTGTTGGCAACAAGAACCGTTATTCACTTTTTTTGAAGTTGGCCAACAATTAGTCAATGCAGGAGAATTATCGGGTAAAAAAGCAGCCGAAATGCAAGATTTTATTGCTCTTATTCAGGCACTTAATTATGAATCGAAACCTTCTGATTGTATTAATCATATTCTTGCAACAACACAATATTTTTCATATTTAAAAGCAACATTTGATCCGGTTGAAGCTGAAGCAAAAATTGAAAACGTTAAAGAATTATTGCGTGCTGTTGCCTATTTTGAAGAACAAGGCATCAACACTGTTGCTTTACTATTACATGAAATCACCTTAATGCAAGAGAAAATTGCCTTAAGTAAAGATCATCATGACCACGTGCAACTCATGACTTTGCATGCAGCAAAAGGACTCGAGTTTGACATCATTGCTTTGTCAGGATTAGAAGAAGGTCTTTTTCCCAGCACACATTCTTTATATGATCCTGCAAGCATAGAAGAAGAGCGACGTTTGTTTTATGTTGGTATTACTCGAGCCAAAGAACATATTTTATTTTCCCATGCTCGTTATCGTTATACCTTTGGCACTATGAATGATCAAACTTCTTCACGGTTTCTAGATGAAATTCCTGAACATCTTGCACATCGCTCTGATGCATCAGGTTGGGATACGCTGCAATCTTCGTCTTTTTTTTCTCAATGGCTTGGCACAGAAATGCCAGAAAAACGTTCTCCGATTATTACCTTTGGAGCGGCAAAAACAATTAATGCACAACAATCATCAGAAAAAGCTCCCGAAAGCTCAATCGCTTGGCGAGAAAAACAATCCGTGCGACATCCAAAATTTGGTCTTGGCATTATAAAAAGTCTTGAACGAAAAGACAGTACAACAGTCTATGCTGATGTACAATTCAAAACGGGACTCAAAAAAATAAAAGCCGACTTTTTAAAGCCGGCTTAAAATTCACTATTTTTGATGTATTATTTTGGCATGCGCTTAACGACAAATGCGCGTAACATCCACGCCATTTTTTCTTGTGTTTCAATAAGATCCGTTAAAAAATTACTCGTACCAGCATCAGCATATTTATCAAGTGTTATACCAATATCTTTACGAATTTGCTTAATAATTGCTTCATGATCACGTAATAATTGATGCAACATTTCATGAGCACTCTTGCCCTCACCAAAAAGAGACTCATCAAGAATAGTTAATTTATGAAACTCTTTTAATGAGGCAATTGTTTTCCCGCCAACAGTACGTGCGCGTTCAGCGACATCATCAATGATATCAAAAAGCTCTTCATATTGCTTTTTAAAAAATAAATGAAGTGGATAAAAATCCTCACCAACAACATTCCAATGATAATTTAATGTTTTAGTATATAAAACATATTCATTAGCTAAAAGTTTGTTCAAAATTTCAGCAACATTGCTACAATTTTTTTCTGTTATGCCAATATCTGCTTTTTCCATTTTTTCCCTTTACATAAAAAAATTTTATATAAGTTTTTTACCGCAACAAATAACATTTTATCAGCAAATATAATTACATTGCAACAAGTTAACAACACCCGATAAAACATTGTATAGTTTTTACTCTTTGCTAAAATACCTCAGCGATGAATAATATCATTTCATAATTATGTATAAACACCTTCAATCACGTTTATTGACGATTCAAATTGAAAATAATATAATTAAAAAACACAAATCAAGACATTAAATAAATTAAAATCAACTAACAGATGGAATTCTTATGAAAAAACTCTTAAAATTTATTTTTATATCACTCTTAATGATGCATGCACCTTTATGGGGAATGGAAGCCCAATCTAAAAAAACTAATGAATTAATGCAAGAATGTTATTGTGGTAGTATAGTTGCACAACATAGATTACGCTATCACATTGATGGGTACCACGCTATTGTTATAAAGGGGAAAAAAGAATATCTATGCCCTAAAGAAGGTTGTCAATTTAAACCCTTTTCTAAAACAACTCACGTCATTCATCATTTGATGGTAGAACACAAATTTTTTGATTTTACAAAACCTGGAAATCATGAACCTGAATCAAAACAAGAGGCACAAGCTAAAACAGATGAATCAGTCTTCAGCAGCGCTGATTTATGGAGTGCTGAAAACAATAACGAAGCAACCAACATTAAAAAATATTGCCAATGCGGAAAAAGATGGCCTCAAGATAAAAGAGAGGCACAACTTCAGCACATTAGAACACATCATTGTGAGATGACTAATTTTGTAAAAACATTTATCTGTCCAAACTGCTCTTTTCCAGGTAAAACGGCAGAAGTTGTATTAGAACATAATAAAATCCATACTACCAATAAAAATCAAACTCCTCCCCCTTCTAAAAAAATCAAAAAAAAAGAATCAAAAAAATCTCAAAGGTTAATAACCATTTTGCCAAATGCACTCCAGCAAACTTCAGTCCCTTTTGAAAATGTTACAAACCTACCAAATGACAATGATCAGAAACTCTTAGAGATTTTTTTAACCTATAATTCAGGAGAGCTTGAAGAATTATTTCCAATGATAAACTGATCAATTTAAATTAAATTATTTGAATCGATCAGGCTGTATGATGCCACCAGAAATAATCAAAGACATTGCTTCCTGACGACTTAAATCGATGGAAATAATATCTTTTTCAGCAATCTGAATGAGAAAACCACTTGTTGGATTGGGAGTTGTGGGAATAAAAACATAGAAAAACTTTTCTTGCGTGAACGGCAAAATTTGTTGAGGAATTTCACTCGTTAAAAAACCAATGCTATAACTAACTGCCGTTGGAAAAGGAACAACAACAACTTTTTTGAATGCTAATTCACTTTGCGCACTAAACGCATTAACCAATTGCTTAAATCCGCCGTACACTTGCTTCATAAGGGGAATTTTGAAGAAAATCTTCTCAAGAAAATGTATTATTGGTTCTAAAAATAAAAGTCTTATAAGGAGACCGAAAAAAAATATCGCGCCTATTACAAAAAAAAGTTGTGAACCAGGAATAGACCTTAAATACGCAGGTTCCCATTTATAGACTGGTTCAAGCCATGAATTAATAAGACGAAATGAGAAAATAAACAAGGCAATTGTTAAGGTAAATGGCAATAAAGTAAAAAGCCCGCTTAAAAAAAGTGTTTGAATATCATGCCATATTTTATAAAAATATTTTTTTTTCATTCTATGAATTCCTGCTCATGTTAATCTAATAATTGTAAAAGTTGTTTTGAAAGTTGATTACCAATAGCTTGAGCATGGTCATAATCAGCATCCTCAATCATAATACGTAATAAATGTTCAGTTCCAGAATAGCGTACAACTAGTCTTCCTTCAATAAGTAATTGCTGATTTGCACAAATAATTTGGGCAAGCGGTTCAGAACTAAGATCTTTTTTATGTTCAATAGGTACATTTATGATTATTTGAGGAAATTTAACAAAGGTAATCATATCCCAATTATTCAGGAGCATAATCGTTTCTAATAAGCGCAACGCAATAAAAACACCATCGCCGGTGTTTAAATAATCCCGTGCAATAATATGGCCCGAAGGTTCCCCACCTAATAATACATCATGTTTTACCATCGCCATTGCAACGTATTTATCGCCTACTGAAGTTCTAATCAATTTTTTTTGTGATTTATGCAAAAATATCTCAAAGCCGTGATTCGTCATGCTCGTGCCAACGATGGTGGAATTCTGTTCGTATAATGGATGCTGCATCAATAATGCTAAAATATCATCACCATTTTTCAATTGACCATAGCGATTAACGGCAACAACTCGATCTGCATCGCCATCAAACGCAAAACCTATATCAGCGCCAAGTTCAACAACCGTTTTTTGTAAGATTTCCGGATAAACTGCTCCACAACCTTTATTAATATTAAAGCCGTTTGGTTGATCATATATAACAATCACCTCAGCACCAAACAACCTAAATAAATAAGGAGCAACTTTATAGGCTGCGCCATTGGCACAATCCAATACGATTTTTTTTCCTTCCAAAAATTGGAGACGAAAAAATTTCGCTATAAAATCAACATAATTTTTTTCAGCTTGATGCCAAACAATATCAAGACCGAGAGAAGTATAATCTGCATTTTCACCCTGTTCATAAAAGTACCGAGTAATGAGCATCTCATCATCCAATGATATCTTTCCCTGAACACCATCAACTAATTTAATGCCATTATCATAATAAGGGTTATGGGATGCTGAAATAATAATGCCAGCATTAAAAAATAAATTTTGATTCAATAACTGAACAACAGCAGGTGAAGGAAGAACATCGCCATCATATACCTTGACCGGATGTAACATGAGTCCACTCTTAAGAGCAGCTTTAACAAAAGAACAAGAGACTCGTGTATCATGCACTAATAAAAAAGACGGATTTCTTCCATATTTTTTTTGGGCCCATAATGAAATTGCATTTCCTAATCGTTGCAATCCATCAATTGTTAACGGAGGGATGCCCACGCATCCTCGAATGCCATCTGTTCCGAAAAGATTCTTCATATCATCTACCATTCCTACGTTATTTATTAATCATTTTTCATCACTTTAATTATTACTGGTGATGGAGAATAGTGTAACAGCTTAATTCGTTCAGGCAAAAATAATGTATCACGAGAAACAGAAATAGGATAATTACCTTGTACAAAGTTTTTACAATCAAGATGAACCGCAAGTTCATGCAAAGACATCAACAGCAAATCACTTTTATAACCAAATAGAGCAACTGAAATTGATTCGGGCGCATCTATCTTAATAGCTTCATTGCCATAAAAACAAAGTGGCACACGCAAGGTAATCGTTTGCAATTGATGATAGCTCATACTATGCCATAACCAATACCCTAAAATAAGCGCATTTATTTTAAGACTGTGTTTGTTCAAAAGAAGATTTCTGAGCGAAAGATTCATTAAAAACTCCCTTTAATGGTGATGAACCATTTTTCTTATGTTCTTTGGGGTATTGAGTAATACTTTTTAAGAGCGCAACTACTGTCGCAGCAGGCAGGTGCTGCATCATTTTTCCTTGCATAATCAACGTGAATAATCTTTCTTCGGGTTGTATTTGTAGTATAAGAGCATCGGTTTTATGCGTGATTGCTAAAGAATATTTTTGCCACGACTCAAGCAACTCATCTTCCAAAATCATAGTATTCAGTTCACATCGCCATGATGCATTAATACTTTTTAGATGACCAGAACTTTCAATCACTATCATTTTTGATGCATCAAAACGAGGACTATCAATAAAAACTTCTAATAATTCTATTTCCAGTGAAGCATTAACCAAAAAAGGCACTGCCAAATATGGTTGAATCATATCATACTGCTCAATAACAACCAATAACTGTTTATTGGTGTTAACAGCATGCAAACATCCCCGCATTAAAACTTCAATCCAATCATTTTTAACCGACTCAATCTTTGTATGCACTCTACTCAATGTTATAAAATTTTTCTGCAAGATCTGTTGATGAAAAAATATAAAAAGCATGAAGATAAAAGGAGCAGCATACATAAGTAAAAAATTAACAGAAAAAAAACCTAATAATTGTGATGCGCACATTGCTAAGCAATAACCATAAAACGGCAACACAAGATTTTTTTGTTTATCACTAGCCAACCATACTGAAAAATAATAAATCACTACAGAATAACAAATAATTTCAATACCATCATACCACCGCAATAACCAAAAAAATGGTAACAATTTCGATACGTAGTATAAGAAATCCATCACTAACTCCTTTTTATGCTTTTGAACTTCTTTTTATCATTACTCTAGAAAAAGTTTTTACTTTTGAATAGCACCGATCATTTTTTTGATAAAAAATTAGAAAAAGCTTTTTTATCAGTTATTATTATTCATAAGAATTCGATATACAAATTTAATGATATTGGTTGATAATTAAAATAATCAAAATGTCATTGCGAGCCAACATTGTTGGCGTGGCAACCCAGATTATAATGTTCTCTATAAAAAAACATTATAAAAAAGCCACTAAATCGTTGGTTTAATCAACAACTCAATGAAATAATAAATAGAATTCTATTTTACTGGGTTGCCACGGCACAATGTGCCTCGCAATGACATTTCCGACTACCTTAATTATCGTACAATTAGTTTATCACATGCATCGAATGCATTTATTACTCAGTACATAACCTCTTACCATGGAATAATAACAATGAACAAAAAACAAATTATTTTAACCGGCGATCGCCCAACAGGCCCATTACATCTTGGTCATTATGTTGGTTCCCTAGCAAATAGAGTTGCCTTGCAAAAAGATCATACGCAATTTGTTATGATCGCGGATGCGCAAGCACTCACTGATAATTATGAACATCCTGAAAAAATTCACGATGCCGTATTCCAAGTTGCTCTTGATTACCTTGCTGTAGGCATTGATCCTCAACTCAGCACTATTTTTATTCAATCTATGATTCCTGCACTTGCTGAGTTAACTTTATATTATTTAAATCTTGTTACCGTTAACCGCCTGCGAAGAAATCCAACGGTAAAAACTGAAATTCATCAAAAAGGATTAGAAGAACATCTTCCTGCTGGTTTTTTAATGTATCCCGTCAGTCAAGCTGCTGATATAACAGCATTCAAAGCTACCTTAGTACCTGTTGGCGAAGATCAAATTCCTATGATTGAACAAACCAACGAAATTGTGCGCACTTTTAACCGCATTTATAAAACTGCAGCATTAGTTGAAACGCAAGCATTAGTTCCACAATTTGCCCGATTGCCCGGTATGGATGGAAAAGCAAAAATGAGTAAATCATTGGGAAATGCACTCTACCTTTCCGATTCACTTGAATCGGTACAACAAAAAATAAAACAGATGTATACCGATGCAACTCACCTGAAAATCAGCGATCCAGGAAAAGTAGAAGGTAATGTGGTGTTTTCATACCTTGATGCTCTTGATCCTGATAAAGCTTCCGTTGCCGCGCTCAAAGAACAATATCAACGCGGTGGTCTTGGTGATATGACTATCAAAAAAAGATTATTTGAAGTGTTAGAATCTTTTCTAAAACCAATACAGGAACGCAGAAAGGCATTAGAACACGATCGCACGTATGTTATGTCCATTTTGCAAAAAGGAACTGCCCATGCAAATGATATTGCCGAGAAAACATTAGATGAAGTAAAATCTGCCATGCATTTACATTATTTTTAGAACAATCTTGCGATTCTTCCCTTTTTTATATTTTTTTTGCTAGAGTAGAAAAAATAGTATAAAAAATTAAGGGGAAATAGGTATGACACAGCAAAAAAAAACATCTTCATATACCATTGGCATTGGATTGTTTTTATTTATACTTTTAATTATTACTTGCATTGCTTACTGGCAACAAGTTCGTTTATTTCCCGAGCAAATGATGTCAAATGATATCAATCAACTCGCTATGATTTTTAATAAAATTAATGATACCTGTGGCATTCTTGATTTTCAATCTGACCATACTGAAGTTGATTTTTTAAATGTCATCGCCTTTAAAGGTTCAGAAGTCGGCGCAATGAACTTAAAATTTTCTTCAAAATGGGAAGGCCCCTACGTAAGAGATAATCCTACCATTCAAGAAAAACACTACCAAATTGTTAAAACTAAAAAGGGCTACTTTATTATTCCTGGCAATGGCGTTGCCTTAAAAAATGGCCTAGTTATAGGAAAAGATATCATTATTGATAAAAATACCGATATTACCGAGCTTATACGAAATAAATCATTAGTTGATTCGGCCGGTAAGCCTTTAGCCCTGCCCATACCTACCCTTAATCTGCCCTCATCCATCCTTCTAGAAGACCTCTTTATGTATGCCTCCCATAAATTACCCTTTTTAAGGGCTTAATAGAGACGTTACAGGTTAAAAGGCCTGTTTAAACCTATAAAAAACGACCTTTTTAGAGGGTCAATACCTATCAATTTTTAACCTAAAATTAATTTTCTTATTGCAATTATTTTTTATCGATATATACTTATTTTATATAAACATAATTCTATTATTGATTTTTTTTATAGCTAAAAAAACAGGAGTTTTAAGCGATGTTAAACAAAAAACTACTTTTATCAATTATTTTTTCATGCCTCACTTATTCAGGCATGCAGGCTATGGAGGCTTTGTCATTGGAAGAACCTAAAGAAAATGAAGCACACGTTCTTAACGATAATGATATAGTCACTATTCAATTAACCTACAATTTTAAACAAGAAAAAGAATATGATAAAACAATGTATCAACCTAAAGATAATGACGATTATAACATCAATTACGAGGTAACAGTACCATATAAAATTATTAAAACATGTTCGTTATTACGACGTGATATCTCTCATGAAAATACCATTATCACCATTCCTGCCACCGATATTTCTATAGAAATGTTTAAATTTATTTTAGATTTGCTCAATATATATTCCGATGATCAATTAACAAATGAGATCAAAATACAAAAAATACACGAATTAATAAAAAACAATGAAGAAAAACTTTTTCAATTACTTGATGCAGCTAATTATTTGAATTGTGAACCAATCTATAATGCAGCGAGTCATATTATGACACAAAAACTTGAAAGCTTAATTTTTGAAAAAAATAATTTGGCAGAAGCTCTTGCATTAGCAAAATACATCAAAAAGAAAACCAATCATTATTACAAAATATTTGAATATTTATGTGATACTTCAAAATATAAAACTGAAATCAAAGCAATTGTTAAATCAATACAAGCGTTGGAAGAAACTGAAATTATTAATTCAATATGCTTTTCTCCAGATAATAAAACACTTGCTTATACACGTATCCCAAACGATACCGCCATAAAACTCTGGAACATTAGCAATGATGAACACTCATCAATGCCAAAAATAGATAATTTTAACATCGGGTCAATCAATTTTTCTCATGATGGCACAAAAATCGCTTCAGGTTCTTGGAATGGCAACATAAAAATATGCGATGTAAATTCAGAAACCTGTTTAATCGATCTACAAGGACATACAACTTGGGTAACTTCAATATCTTTTTCTCATGATGATACTAAACTTGCATCTGCTTCTCATGATAACACCATAAAAGTATGGGATGCTAAAACGGGTGAATGCATATCTACTTTCCAAGAAAATGATCGAGTTCTCTCAGCCTGTTTTTCACCTAATAGCAAAATTCTTGCTTCAGCTTCCAAAAATTTTATAAAATTATGGGAAGTTTCATCGGGGAAACAGCTACAAATCCTTAATGGTCATAACAATGAAATTAGGAACATTTGTTTTTCCCCAGACGGCACAACAATTGCTTCATCTTCTCTAGATGCAACGGTAAAAATATGGGATACATCTTCTGGAAATCTTTTAAAAACTTTAGAGGGCCACAAAAGATCCATACCTTCTGTTTGCTTTTCTCCTGATGGCACAATAATTGCTTCCGGTTCTTTCGATAGAACAATAAAAATATGGGATGCGTCTTCTGGAAAATACTTACAAACGATCAAAGATACCGGCCAAGTTCGCGCCATGTGCTTTTCTTCTGATGGCAAACTTGCTAAAGGATGTAATGAAAAAAATATACAGATTTTTACTTTTCATGATCTCAAGAAAGAGTTCAATCTTTCTACTTTACTATTGCTTGAATATTTGATGTATCATAAGGAACATAATTCATTACCAGCATTATCACAACTTGATCCATCCATGCAAGGATTATTCTTGTTGTTACCAGAAGCATTCCAAAAAATGTTTACCGATATGCCTGCAACTAACGATGTTCCCACAACAAAGTCTAACTGCTTAGTTAGTTAACAAGCAAAATAAATAATTTTAAACAGAAAGAGCCGTGTTATATATAACACGGCTCTTTTTATGCTAATTTTTATAAAAAATTGAGAAAGAAATGTTCGAAATATGGCGAAATGCCATTTTTAATATTCCAATCAATTGTTGTAATTTGATTATGCGCACTTTTATTAAACACGCTTTTTTCTTTTTATAATTTTTATTCTCAATTTTTCAATTAAAAATTTAGTTGTTCTTGTAACTTTAACCAATACTGTTCAAGTTTTTGATACATTACATGCTCTTTGTCTTTACGATTGCCAAACGATGTGCATTGAGTCGTTTCATTGTTAATAGGATAACTCATCCAACCAGAATACGATACAGATCCCTTTTCTTTATCTACACATTTACTAACAACAAGTTCTGCTCTTTTTTCTTCATTTGTTTGAGTAAGAACTTCACGCACACATAATGTATCTTCATCAGTTTCTTTAGTTACCTTACCACCACATTCCATGGCTGATGCCGAAAAAAATAAACCTAAACTAATACTCAACATTGCACTATATAGTTTCATAGTATTCCTTATGTTTGCATTACCATGATAAAATTTATTATTCTACTTGAGAGTTTAAATCGTCCCAAAGACTCTCAAGCTTTTTATGATTTTCGTCTGTCATTTCATTAAAATCACCTAAACACTTTTGCTTCATGATTGGCTCACCTTCACTCTCATCTTTTTCAATTTTATCATAAACCTCTACGCCAGAATATGCTGCAAATTTCGTCTCTTGATTAATTCTCTTAGTCACACAAAGATATGTCCCATCTTCAGTATTTTCTTGCGTAAGAATTTCATATACGTATGATGTATCTTCATCAATTGATTTAGTTACTTTACCACCACGATGCATAGCTGATGCCGAAAAAAATAAACCTAAACTAATACCCAACATTGCACTATATAGTTTCATAGTATTTCCTTTGTTAAATTAGGACTTGAATGCATGCGTTTAATTCTAATCAAAGAACTTCCAAATTTATAGCATGTTCACCTGGATCTTTTTTTTTAATCATTTCACCACCAAAACAACGTTTTATTTTAGCAGAATAAAAAAAAATAACTTTAATATGAACGCTAAAAAGAAAAGAGGCGTGCTCTTATAAAGCACGCCTCTTTTCTTTTTATAATTTTTATTCTCAAACTTTTAAATTAAGATTTTATTTGAGAATTTAATTCTGACCAAAGAGTTTCAAGTCTTTTATAACCATCACTTGTTTTATCATCAAAATCGCCTAACCATGTTTGATTAATTCCAGACAAAATATCATATGTTGAAGTTTTTTCATCATAAAACAAATCGCCAATTATACCGGAATATGATAATGCTTTTGTTTCTTTATTTTCTCGTTTACTAATAAAAAGATACTTTTGTTCTTGGTCATTTTTTTGAGTTAAAGTTTCACGTATAAATTTCTTTTCATCTTGTATCTTCTTAGTTACTTCACCACCGCACGTCATGGCAGATGCCGAAAAAAATGAACCTAAACTAATACCCAAAATTGCAATATATAACTTCATAGTATTCCTTTTAATTATAAAGATTATTCTTTAGTCAATGTTCATTGAACATCACATGGGAAAAATATCACTAAAATCTAAAAACTTCAAGAAACGATTAATTAAAGATGCACATTACAATTCATTTAAAAAAATTGAGAAAGAAATGTTCAAAATAGGAAGAAATACCATTTTTGATATTCCAATCAATGGTAGTTATTTGATCATGTGCATTTTTAAGTTCAATCAAATTCACACTTCGCCAATCTTTCTGCACAAAAGAAAAAGGAAGGCGAAACGCACTTTTTTTTGCTTGCGCAAAGTCTTTTTTTTGCATTAATTCAACAAAACAATAAGCACGAAAAAGTTGTTCAGACCAGTAGGTCGTCCAAAAAACATCGCCATAATCATCTTTAATGGCATGCCAAAGTTTAAAAAATTCTCGATCTTGTTTTGCAAAAAAATAGCTACTCAAAGTAAATAACGATTTTTCTGGCACCATAAGCGCATCAAATAACTCTGCAACGTCACCATCAATTTTAGAACCTAACACAAGTGCATAGTTCATCAATAAACATGCATTCTCAAGTGAAAGAAATTTATATTTTCTAAAAAACGAAAGCACAACCTGGCTTTTAGCCTTAGTGGCATATTCAGGAAAAAATAATGAAAATAATTGTATATATAATTCAAGATCAATATCATTGGGAAGCTCTACAGCGTGAATTTTGGCAATTAATGGTTTGTCAGTAAAAAAATGTAATGTATGCGGCCCTTCATACTGCTCAAAATAACTTTGCAAGTTTAATTGTTGTTTAGCATCAAGACCAATAAAATCAGTAAGCCAGTAAAAATAATTTGTTCCCAAGAATGACATTTCTAAATGCGATTTATAAGAAAGATCGTGCACAATATTTTCACAATCTAATGATTGAATTATATATTCATTTTTTTTGTACACTTGTTTTAAATGATAAAAAAATAGTGCGGGATATTTTTTACCTACAAAGCAAAAAACTGGCGGTAGTTTCCTACTTCCAGTTTTATCAGGTAATATGCTAAGAAATGCAATAAAATCCATTATTTATAACGACGTTTCGTCTAAACGCATTCTAATACTATTGAAAGGTTGCTTATTAGATTGAGTTTGTTCTTGTTGCCTATTACTCATACTAAAAATTTCTTCTACGCCTTTTTGTGCTAATAAGCGCATTTTTTCAACTTGGTTCCATGCGATTGGTTTTTGTTCAGATGAACCTTGTAATTCAACAATATTCCCCGAACGAGTAAGCACAAAATTAAAATCAGCATCAACAGAACTATCTTCAGCAAAATCTAAATCAAGCAATAGAATGTTATCTTTAACGCCAACAGAAATAGCAGCAAGATCATCTCGTATAATCGTTGTTGTTATCTTGCCAAGTGCCAGCCAACGCTCAACAGCAATTTTTAAAGCAATAAAAGCACCGCTAATACAAGCAGTGCGTGTTCCACCGTCTGCTTGCACAACATCGCAGTCAACAACTATGGTTCTTTCACCAAGTTGATCAAGTGATACAACCGAACGTAACACTCGACCAATCAAACGTGAAATTTCAATAGATCTGCCATTTTGTTTGAAAGCAGTTTCACGTTCTTTACGCGTATGCGTTGCTGTTGGCAACATGGAATATTCAGCAGTGAGCCAACCAACCTTTTTACCTTTTAAAAAAGGTGGAACATTATTTTGCAGCGTTATAGCACACAAAACTTTTGTTTTTCCCAATTCAAGAAAAACCGAAGCAGAGGCATATTCAAAAACATCATACATAATGTTCAAAGGCCGGATTTGATCAAAATCGCGGCCTTGTGTTCTTATAACCTTAGTTTCCATTATTTACTTACTTGTTGATTCGTCGGGGACAATTTTAAGACGAATACGACCATTTGATTCGTCATATTCAACAACTTCCACCGTTAAAGGATCATTAATTGGGTATTCTTTTGTTAAGTTTTGTTGTTTATTTCTTGGAATAGCTGAAATATGAACAAGCCCATCAACACCAGGAACTAATTCAACAAACAAGCCGAATTCAGCAGTTCGCTTTATTTTTCCATGATAAATGGTGCCAGCTTCAATTTTACCACCCAATACCTTGACCCACTCAATTGCCATATCCATTTTAGGACCAGGATGACCAAAGATTTTGACTAAACCATCGCCTTCAATATCAATCGTTGTACCAGTTTTTTCGATAATTTCACGAATGGTTTTACCACCTGTTCCAATTATTGCACCAATTTTATCAGTAGGAACTTTAAAAGAAACAATGTGCGGTACAAGTTCAGATAATTGAGCTGCAGGTGCAGACATAACTTTTTGCATTTCTTTCAAAATGTGATGGCGACCTTGACGAGCTTGTGCTAACGCAGATTCAAAAATATTACGTGGCAAACCACCTTTATATTTAATATCCATTTGAATCGCTGTAATACCTTGCTCAGTTCCAGTAACTTTAAAATCCATTAACCCAAATGCATCTTCGATACCGCTGATGTCACTAATTGTTTGGAATTTTCCATCAGAACTTCCCAATAATCCCATAGCAATACCACTTACCATTTTGGTAATAGGAACACCAGCATTCATTAATGCCATTGTTGAACCACAAACCGTTGCCATTGATGTTGAACCATCAGATTCCAACATATCAGCAACGATACGAATGGTGTATGGAAATTTTTCTTTATTAGGAAGTACATTTTGCAACGCAGAAATTGCTAAATAACCATGCCCAATTTCACGTCTTCCCGGACCACGATTCGGACGAACTTCACCAGTGGAAAAAGAAGGGAAATTATAATGTAACATAAACGATTTTTCAATCGTATTTCCCATTAAATCTTCAACTTTTTGTTCATCTTGACCGCCACCAAGAGTCACCGTCACTAATGCTTGTGTTCTACCACGATTAAATAACGCTGAGCCATGAGTGAATGGAAGCAAGCCTACTTCAGTACTAATAGCACGAATTTCATCAAAAACTCTACTATCAATACGCTTACCAATTGCAAAGGTTAAATCAGTAATTTTTACTTTCAAAACACTATCAACAACATAGGCAAGCATTTTATCAGAAAATTTTAATTCTTCGATTTCTTTTGCATGCAACGTTTTAAATTCTTCTGTTAATGCATCAATAGCAGCAGCACGTTTTAATTTATCAGGCATAAAAGTTGTCTTAACGCGCTCGGTCGTTAAAAATTCATCAACTTTTGTCTGCCAAGCATCCCAATTGAAATGTTCATTAATCGGTTCTTTTGCAACACCTACTTGATTTTGAATTTCTTCTTGCCAAGCAACTTGTTTTTGAATTAATACATGTGCTTTGAAAAAAGCATCAACCATTTGATCTTCAGAAATTTCATTGGTAGAACCTTCCACCATATTGATACCTTCTGAAGTACCTGCAACAACAATTTTTACGTCTGATTGCGTTGTTTGTGTATACGTAGGATTCATTACCCAAGCATTATCCAAACGACCAACTTCAGTAATACCAACAGGTCCTAGAAAAGGAATTCTTGAGATCGTTAACGCTAATGAAGCAGCAAATAATGCACAAGTATGTGGCTGATGTTCTTTGTCAACTGAATAGACAGTAACTAAAAGTTGTATTTGATCAAAATAATTCACCGGAAACAAAGGACGAATTGCACGATCAATTAAACGACCAGTTAAGATTTCTTTATCAGTTGCCCTGCCTTCACGCTTAAAATAACCACCAGGAATTTTGCCTGCAGCAGCAAATTGTTCTCGATAGTCAACTGTTAATGGTAAAAAACCAGGAAATTCTGATGAAGGAGCAGAAACTACAGTTGCTAATACAACAGTGCCCCCTTGTTTTAACCAAACAGCACCATCAGCCTGAGCTGCAAACTTACCTATCTCTACTTCATAATCAAAATCTTTTAAATAAAATTTTTTTACCATTAGAAGAACCTATTATCGAGTGAAAATTGCATGTTATTTTCTGAGCCCCAAGCGAGAAATAATCTCTTTATATTTATTTATATCTGTTCTTTCTAAGTAAAGTAAACACTTTTTTCTTTTACTCACAATTTGCAAAAGACCTCTTTTGGAACCATAATCCTTGTGATTACCTTTGAAATGCAATGCAAGATTTTCAATGTGTTTTGTTAATAAAGCTACCTGAACTTCAATTGACCCTGTATCGGTGTCATGTTGCTTGAAATCATTGATAATTTTATTTTTTTCTTCCTTATGTATCATACTCTTATACATCCTATTATAACGTTATATATTAATCTAAACTGGTAGGCACGAGCGGATTCGAACCGCTGACCCCTGCTACGTCAAAGCAGTGCTCTACCAACTGAGCTACGCGCCTTCCAAACTCTTTTATAGAGTTTTAACTTTCTTTAACAAATGACATTTCTTCTTCTTTGGCACGACGCTCCAAATCAGTTTCGTCACTTCCTAAATATTTCAATTTATAAGATTTGATGCCAGTACCTGCTGGAATCAACTTACCAATAATTATATTTTCTTTTAATCCATATAAATAATCAACAAGTCCAGAAACTGCCGCTTCAGATAAAATTTTGGTTGTTTCTTGGAACGAAGCTGCTGAAATAAAACTTTCAGTAGCTAACGATGCAAGAGTAATACCCATCAAAGTTGGTTTTGCAACCGCAACTTTTTTACCTTCAGCATGCAAGATTGCATTCACTGATTTAAAGTGAATACGATCGACTCTATCGCCAATCAAGAAGTCTGTATCACCTTGATCAACAACACGAACTTTGCGCAACATTTGTCTCACAATAAGTTCAATATGACGATCATTAATGTTAATTCCTTGTAAGAGATAAATTTCTTGAATTTGATTAACCAAATAACGCTGTAAGGTTTCAGGCCCCAAAATTCTCAAAATATCATGCAACACTGGCATACCTGAAGTCAGATGATCTCCAGCTTTTACTTTATCGCCATTAACAACGTTCAATTGTTTACCACGTGGAATAAAATAATCATATGTTTCGTAAGCATTAACAACACTTACTTTACGCAATCCTCTATGTAATCCACCAAAGACAATTTCACCATCAACATCAGAAATGATTGAAGGGTCCTTAGGAACACGCGCTTCAAATAATTCAGCAATACGAGGCAAACCACCAATAGTAATATCTTTTGTTTTTGATATTTCTCGAGGCATTTTTACCAAGACATCACCAACTTTAACGCGCTGATTAGCAGAAACGACTAAGTATGATCCAGTCGGTAAATAGTATTGAGCAATTTCATCGCCATTTTCATCAACGATGCTCAATGACGGCTGATATTTATCACCTTTATGATCAAGAAGAATCTTAGTCGATTTTTTTGTTGCTTCATCAAAACGATCTTGAACAGTAATATTTTCAACTAAATCAATATAATTAACCGTACCTTCTAACTCTGTTAAAATGACGCGGTTATTAGTATCCCATTCAGCTAATTTTGCTCCAACTTTGACTTCAGCACCATCTTCAACTAAAACTATCGATCCATATTCAACTTCATTGCGTTGTAGTTCTCGTCCATCAGGAGAAAGAATTACAATGCGTGCTTTACGACTTAGAACAACAACTTGACCTTCACGGTTTTTAACCGTACGCAAATCTCGGAATTGAACAATACCATTATGTTTTGCAACAAAATATGCTTGATCACCAAGACCACTTGCCGTACCACCAGTGTGGAAGGTTCTCATGGTAAGCTGCGTTCCAGGTTCGCCGATAGATTGCGCTGCAATAATACCAACTGTTGAACCAACTTCAGCTATAATTCCCTTTGACAGATCTAGACCATAACATTGTGCACAAACACCACGTTTAGCCTGACATGTTAAAACAGAACGCACTAAAAGTTTTGAAACTGCCGAATCAGCAATTTTTTCAATATTATCACGATGAATTATTTCACCCTGCTTTAGCAACAATTGACCAGTAATAGGATCTTTTACATCAGCAGCAACCACACGGCCATAAGCACGATTTGAAAGAGAATACACCGTTTCACGGGATTCTTTTATTGAATCTAATTCAATATAGCCAAGAGTTTTACAATCGGCCATAGTAATAACAACATCTTGAGCAACGTCAATTAAACGTCTTGTTAAATAACCCGAGTTTGCCGTTTTTAATGCTGTATCCGCTTGACCTTTACGAGCACCGTGAGTAGACGTAAAGTATTCAGAAACAGTAAGACCATCTTTAAAGTTTCTTTTAACTGGTGTTTCCATAATTTCACCAGATGGCTTTGCCATTAAACCACGCATACCAACAAGCTGTTTAATTTGATCTTTTGATCCACGCGCCCCAGATTCCAACATCATAAATATTGGATTAAACGGTTGAAATAATTTATCATCATTTAAAAAGGCTACTTGATTTTGCTCTTCTAAATCTTTAGACATTTCATTTGCAACATCCGCAGTCGCATGACTCCAAATACTAATAACTTTATTGCGACGTTCACCATTAGTGATAACACCATCCATGTAAAGTTGTTCAATTTTGTCAACGTCTGTTTCAGCTTTTGCAATAATGTCATCTTTATATTTTGGAATAACAAGATTCGAAATAGAGAACGAAATACCACCCATAGTTGAATAGTAAAAGCCTAATTTTTTTATTTTATCAAGACAAACTACGGTTAATGCATTGCCAAATCGGTAATAAATTTTTTCAACTAACTTAATCAAGTCACTTTTTTTCATGACTTTGTTCACCCAATTGAAATCAGATCCCACTGGTAATGCATCAAATAACAATACACGTCCAGCTGTTGTATCAACAATTTTATCTCGATCTAAACGAACCCTAATTTTAGCATGTAATGCCACCTGATCAAATTGAAAAGCAGTAATAACTTCTTTAAGATTTGAAAAGACAATCCCTTCACCTTTTGCATTACAACGCACTTTTGTCATATAATGCAAACCAAGAACCATATCTTGATCGGGTACTGTTACCGGACGGCCATTTGCTGCTGAAATAATATTGTTCGTTGATAAAATTAATGTTTTAGTTTCAAGCTGCGCTTTATCACTTAAAGGAACGTGAACTGCCATTTGGTCACCATCAAAGTCAGCGTTAAATGCATGACACACTAACGGATGAACTTTAATTGCTTTTCCATCAACTAAAATTGGATAGAATGATTGAATACCTAAACGGTGTAACGTGGGTGCACGATTTAACAGAACAGGTCTATCTCGTACCACTTCTTCAAGAACATCCCAAACTTCCGGTTCTAAATCTTCAACCATCTTCTTTGCAATACGCAAATTAGGTGCTATTTCACTTTGAATTAAACCATGAAAAACAAAGGGTTTAAATAATTCTAGAGCCATAATTTTTGGCAATCCACATTGATCCATTCTCAATTCTGGATCTACAACGATCACAGAACGGCCTGAATAATCAACACGCTTACCCAAAAGATTTTGTCTAAAGCGACCCTGTTTCCCTCGAAGCAATTCACTTAATGATTTTAATGGTCTTCGATTAGTTCCTCTAACGGGTTGACCACGACGACCATTATCGAACAATGCATCGATTGCTTCTTGCAGCATGCGTTTTTCATTTTTTATAATGACCGCTGGTGCTTCAATTTCTAACAAACGCTGCTAAACGAATATTTCGATTAAGCACTCGGCGATAAAGTTCATTTAAATCTGAACTAGCAAACCGACCACCTTCTAGAGGAACAAGCGGCCTAAGATCAGGAGGTAATACTGGTAAAACTTCCAAAATCATCCAATCAGGATTCAAATTACTATGCGATAAACCTGTTAAAGTTTTTATGCGCCTCATAATTTTATGACGTGCTGCAACAGAAGTTATTTTTTGATAATCATCTTCAAGTTTTGAAATTTCAAGATTTAAGATCAAGAAGCGATAAAATTAATCGAATGGCTTCAGCACCACTTTCAGCCATAAATTGCAAATCCTCAGGATGTGCTTCTTTATAACGGTCATAATCATTGCTACTTAATAATGTTTTACGCGTATAAGGTGAATTACCTTGATGAACAACGATGTAAGAATCAAAATATATAACTCGTTCTAGATCCTTAACGGGCATATCCATGATTAAGCCCAAGATAACTTGGAATACCCTTGAGATACCAAATGTGACATACAGGAGCAACAAGCTCAATATGACCCATTCTTTCACGACGAACACGAGATTGAATTACTTCAACACCGCATTTTTCACACGTGACACCACGATGTTTCATGCGTTTATATTTTCCACAGTTACATTCCCAATCCTTTACAGGACCAAAAATACGTGCACAAAATAATCCATCGCGTTCAGGCTTTAAGGTTCTATAGTTAATTGTTTCAATTTTCTTTACTTCGCCATAAGAAAGTGAACGTATCTTTTGCGGAGAGGCCAAGCCTAACCGCATAGCATTAAATTGTGTGCCGCTAATATATTCTCTAAAGCGGTCTAATATCTGATTACTCACTGACTTCCTCCTTGCCGCTCTTGAACAATTCAACTTGCAATCCCAAGCTTTGAAGTTCTTTTATTAAAACGTTAAATGATTCAGGCAAGCCTGGCTCTGGAATTGGTTCGCCGCGCACAATTGCATCATAAACTTTCGGTCTTCCATTGACGTCATCTGATTTATACGTCAACAATTCTTGAAGAGTATACGCTGCACCATATGCTTCAAGCGCCCATACTTCCATCTCACCAAAACGCTGACCACCAAATTGTGCCTTACCGCCCAATGGCTGTTGAGTAACCAAGGAATATGGCCCAACAGATCGAGCATGTAACTTATCATCAGCCATATGATTCAGTTTCATCATATAGATGGTACCAACTGTTACCGGCTGATCAAAGTAATCTCCGCTACGACCATCTCGCAACTTAAAGGCACCGTTTCCAGGTAAATCTAAACTTTCAAGCAAAGGCTTAATGTCTTTTTCATAGCTTGCGCCATCAAAAACAGGAGTTTTAAAGCAAACACCACTTTTTGCTGTTCTTCGAGCAAGTTCCATTATTCCTTCTTGACCATAATCTTTTTCATAAGAACCAATAAGTTCCGATCCAAAATATTCAATCAAAAATTCTTTAACATTTTTAGAACCTTCTTCAAGCAACATTTTTTCTAGTCGCTTACCAAGTTCTTTTCCTGCAAAGCCAAGAGCTGTTTCCAAAATTTGACCTACGTTCATACGAGAAGGAACACCTAAAGGATTCAGAACAATATCAACAGATGTACCATCATCTAAATATGGCATATCCTCGCGGGGTAAAATAACCGAAACAACACCTTTGTTACCATGTCGACCAGCAATTTTATCACCCACTGCAACACTACGTTTACTTGCAATGTAAACCTTAACCATTTTAATGACGCCTGAAGGCAACGGGTCACCTTTTTTGAATTTATTAATTCGTTCTTCTTTAAGGCCAGCAAGAATTCTAATCTGATTTTCCAAAGCATCTTTGATACGCTTCACCGTCTCATTAATATGTTTATCTTCTGCTTTCAAACTTAACAAGTCCGAGATAGGTAATGCTTGCAAAGCTTGTTTGTCAAAAGAACCATTCTTTAAGACCTTAGCTGAAGTTTTTGCCAAAGCTTCTTGACCATCAAAAAGAGAAATTACTTTATCGAAAATCATAGCGTTGAGAAACTCTTGATGAATCACATATTCTGATTCAAGTTTTTCTATTTGCTTAGCAACAATATCTTTATAACGCTTATCTTTACGAACACCGCTACGAGAAAATACTTTTACATCAACAACAGTACCTTCTATTCCAGGTGGTACCTTTAATGAAGTATCTCTAACTTCGCGCGATTTTTCGCCAAAAATAGCTCTCAATAATTTTTCTTCTGGAGAGAATTGAATATCACCCTTTAAGGTAACCTTTCCAACCAGAATATCCCCCACACTCACTCGAGTACCAATTCGAACAATACCATCTTCATCAAGACTAGCTAAGGCAGCATCACTCACATTTGGAATATCGCGGGTAATTTCTTCAGGTCCAAGTTTTGTATCACGTGCATCAACAATATATTCATCAATATGAACAGAAGAAAGAACATCTTCTCCAACAAGGCGTTTACTTAAAACAACCGCATCTTCAAAGTTGTAACCATGCCATGGCATAAAGGCAACAAGCAAGTTTGAACCTAAAGCAAGCTCACCATTGTAAATTGCAGGACCATGCGTCAAAATATCCCCCACTTCAACACGATCACCGCGTTTAACATAAGGAGTATGATGTATCCAAGTGCTATAACTTGAACGTTGGAACTTTCTTAAATAATAGGTATCGATACTTTGACCAACCCAATCTTCAACATTATTGAATCCTGATTCATCAGCACAAATAATAATTTTTTCAGAACTTACGTATTCTACAATGCCAGATCGTTTTGCAACAATTACCGCGCCTGAAGATTTACAAATTTCACTTTCCATACCAGTACCAACAATAGGAGCTTGGCAACGAATAAGCGGAACAGCTTGGCGTTGCATGTTTGAACCCATCAATGCACGGCTAGCGTCATCATGCTCCAAAAATGGAATTAATGCCGTTGAAACAGAAACTAATTGCTTAGGAGAAAGATCAATATAATCGATTTTTTCTGTATCAACATACATGAAGTTTCCTTCATGTCGAGCAAGAACCTTATCATCAGTAATAGTTGAATTAGTGCTTGCAGTATCAGATTGTGCAATGAATTTATCAGATTCTTGAAATGCATCAAGAAAAATAACTTCATCGCTAATTTTACCATTTTCAACAGGCCTATAGGCTGTTTCGATAAAACCTAAATCATTTACCATTGCATAAGTAGCCAATGATGAAATCAAACCAACCGTTTGACCTTCAGGAGTTTCGATAGGACAAATACGACCATAGTGGGAGGTATGTACGTCACGAATTTCATAGGTCGCACGATCTTTCATTACACCGCCAGGCCCAAGAGCCGACAATCTTCTTTTATGTGCAATTTCAGAAAGTGGATTTGTTTGATCCATAAATTGAGATAGTTGACCAGTACCAAAAAATTCTCTTAATGCTGCGCTTAATGGTTTAACATTTAAGAAATCTTGTGGCATTAACGCACCATGCGCTTCTTGCATTCTAAAACGCTCACGAACAATACGTTCGATACGAACAAACCCAAGATATACTTGATTATTTAATAGTTCACCAACTAAACGAACACGTCGATTTCCCAAATGATCGATATCGTCAAGTTCGCCTTCTCCAAGTTCGCGCAAATTAACAAGATATTTCACCGTAGCAATAATATCTTCTTTAGTAAGCACTTCAACATCTTCAGGTACCGATAATCCCAATTTTCTATTCATACGAATTCTACCAACTTTGGTTAAATCATATAAACGGCTGCTAAAGAGCATGTTTTCAAAACGTTCTTTAACTTCTTTTAAGGATGAGTTATCACCTGGAGATATTTTTGAATGAAGTTCTTTTAAGGCTTCATCTTGAGAATAACAACGATCTTGCGTCAAGGTCATTGCAATAGTAGGCTGAAAAACATACCCTGATGATGCAATAACATCAAATTCAAGGTTTTTAAATTTTTTGAAAAGTTGCAACAAATCTTCTGTAATGATTTGACCCTGCTCAACAAGAATTTCTCCTGTTTCAGAATCAATTACATCGGAACCAAAGACACGATTAAGCAAATTAACTTTTTTTAAATGTAACTGTTTAATCCCTGCAGCTTTAAGCTGTGCTAAAATTTCTTTAGTAATTCTACCACCAATAAAAGGAAAATTTTCTTTTTCAGAAAGCATGCCTTTTTCTAGGCGTTGGCCAAGCAAACTATCATTAACTTTTCTATAAAATTCACCTTCTTCTGTGTAAATTTGATCAAAATTATAGAAAAGAGGAATAATTTGATTACGAGGAATTCCCAAAACCTGTAAAAAGGTTGTAACCAAAAGCTTTTTTTTCTTATCTATGCGAACATACAATAAGTCACTGCTATCAAACTCAAAATCAAGCCAAGACCCACGCATAGGAATAAGACGTGCTAAATAATAAGGACGCCCACGAGCGTCTTTAATTTTTTTACTTTGAGAAAAGACTACGCCAGGAGATCGATGCAATTGACTAACAACAACCCTGTCTACGCCATTAATTAAAAAAGTACCCAAATTACCTAATTTGAATCGTCCACCATCTTCAAACAAGTCAACCATAACAGGAAGATCTGCAAAGAAAATATCTTGTTCTTTAATATCGCGAACTGATTTTTGACCAGAAGGAGAAACATCCCATGCTATCAATTGAATTTTAATTTTAAGCGGCATAGAAAATGTCTGACCACCAGATCGACATTCATCCAACGTCATTGGCAATTGCATAGTTACACGTGCTAAACAGTTAGCACATGATTTATACCGTGCGGTATTTTTCTTACAAAACGAACACTCTAGATTGTCACTTAAGCGTGAACAGTCAGATTTTTTACACGCAGAACAGCTCCATGCATACCGATTCATAATGCCGGTAAACTTTCCGCATGTACAAGACCAATGACCTAATTCATAACTGACAAACTCTAATGACATCTTGTCATTATAATCTATAGGAAAAATATCCCTCAAAACCTTTTCAAGTCCAATTAGTTGACGCTCCGCAGGAAGGTAATCTAACTGAACGAAATCATTGAAAGACTTAGATTGAATCTCGATGAGATCAGGAACCTGAACTATGTCTTTAATTTTTCCAAAAGATTTACGAATAATATTAGTGCCCAGTTGAAGGCTCGACATTAAACTGTTCCTCCCTATATCAAAAATCGCTTTTTCAAATCCATCGATCAACCCGACTAAATTACTCTGTCCTTAAAATCTAGAACTATGCCAATTCGACTTTTGCTCCGGCAGCTTCTAATGCTTCTTTCATTTTTTTAGCGTCATCTTTTGATGCAGCTTCAGCAATAACAGTAGGCGCTTCTTCAACAGCTTTTTTCGCTTCTGTTAAACCCAAAGTTGTAACTGAACGCAAAGCCTTGATTGTTTTAATTTTTTCAGGGCCACCATCTTTTAAGGTTACCTTGTATTCAGATTTTGCTTCAGCTTGAGCAGGAGCTTCTGCAGCAGATGCAGCAGGTGCAGCAGCAACAGGCATAGCAGCCGAAACACCAAATTTTTCTTCTAGAGCCTTAACAAGTTCTGCTAATTCTAAAACTGACATACCACCAATTTGATCAATAATTTGCTCATATGACTTTGCCATTGAGATCTCCGATAATAAATAAAAAAATCAAACTAACTACTAACTAAATATTACTTCAAAAACGTAGACTGCCCCTTGATTATCATTACGATTCAGATTTTTTTTGCTCAATCGCCTTCAACACTAAAAGCAACTTAACAAGCATTGAATGCAATGTACCTACTAAGCCTACAATTGGAGAATTTAAAGCACCACAGACTTTTGCCAAAAGAATTTCTCTTGAAGGCAAAGATGCCAAGACAATAACTGAATCTTTGCTCAATATTGTCGTATCCATACGTCCAGCCAAAACGCTTAACTTTTGGTTTTGCTTTGAAAAATTGCATAAAACTTTAGCAACAGCTGGCGCTTCTTGATCAACGAAAACAATACCAACTTGATCTTTTAAGAAAGGAATTAACCCTTCAACAGAAGGAAGGCCATGAACAGCTCGTTTTATTAAAGAAACTTTCGCAACTTTAAATGTACCACCCTTATCACGAAGCTCTTTGCGCAAAGAAGTAACCTGTGCAACATCCAAACCTTTATAACCAACTAAAAAAGAAGTTTGGTTCGTAGCAAAGTCACTTTTTAATGCCTCAACAATATGTTCTTTTTCTTGACGATTCATTATATAATACCTTCTATCGGAATCAAACTCTAACCACATCTTCTGCTGCAACCGGAACTCCAACACCCATGGTAGAAGCAACAGTAACTTTTCGAATATATTTACCTTTTGATGTTGGTGGCTTGGCTGCAACTAAGGCCCTAACAAAAGAATTCAAATTTTCCTGCAATTTAGTGGCTTCAAAAGAAACCTTTCCAAAGGAAAAATGAACAATGCCATTCTTGTCATTCTTAAAAAAGACGCGGCCTTTTTTTAAATCTTGAACAATATTTGCAACGTCAAAAGTAACGGTGCCAACTTTTTTGTTTGGCAACAAACCTTTTGGTCCTAATGTTTTTGCAAGCTTTCCAACTGCGCCCATTACATCTGGTGTTGCAACGGCAAAATCAAAATCTAACCAACCAGCAGCAATTTTATCAATTAAGTCATCGGTGCCAACAAAATCAGCCCCGGCCTTACTTGCTTGCTCTGCATAATCACCTTTAGCAAAAACTATTACTCTAACCTTTTTGCCAGTTCCATGCGGCAACAATACTGAACCCCGCACTACTTGCTCACCCTTAGATGCATCTATACCCAAATTAACATGAATGTCGACAGATTCATCGAATTTGGCATATGCCAATTCTTTTACTTTTGCCAAACTTTCAGCTAAAGAATAACTTTTATCCGGCGTTATTTTTTCTTTGGCTGATCTATATTTTTTACCATGCATTGCCATAATTAATAGCCCCAACTTCGATTAAAAAACCTTTATTCCCATACTACGAGCAGTTCCAGCCACAATTTTTTTAGCCTCTTCTATATCAATAGAATTGAGATCGGGCATCTTAACTTTGGCTATGTCTTCAATATCTTTCCAAGAAATTTTTCCAGCCTCTTCAACGCTAGGCTTTGATGCGCCCTTTGCGATATTAATTTTCTTCTTTATTAATTCGGACGTTGGAGGTGTTTTTATGATAAAATCAAAAGTTTTATCTTTATAAACAGTAATTACTACAGGAACTGTTTGACCTTTTTTACTTGCGGTCTCTGCATTAAACTTTTTGCAGAAATCCATAATATTAAGACCGTGAGGTCCAAGAGCAGAGCCAACAGGTGGAGCAGGCGTTGCCGCGCCCCCGGCTATCAACACTTTAATTTTTGCTTTAATTTCTTTTGCCATTATAAACCTACTGACATTTAGCGTTTTACTTGATCAAATCCCAATTCTACAGGCGTCATTCTGCCAAAAATACTTACCATTACAACTAGCTTCTCATTCTCTTCTTCAATTTTATCAATAATACCAACAAACCCTGCAAATGGTCCTTCAGCAATTTCAACTTCGCTCCCAACAACAAACTCACTCTTTTTAGGAGCAACCGCAACCTCACCCTTAATTTGAGATATAATCCTATCAATCTCTTTTTGAGAAAGAGGCGTTGGCGTTGAACCACCTAAAAAACGAATAATACGTGGCGTTGTTGTAACCAAACGAATTGCTTCTTGAATAGGCTCCATTTCAACAAACAAGTAGCCCGGAAACAATTGATGCTCCCCTTTTGAGGCATCAACAGCTTCAAACATTTGCTTTAATTTCGCGGTTGGTATCAAAACCTCGCCAAAATATTCAGCAAGACCTTCTTCAGAAACGCGACGTAGCAAATCTGATTTTATCGCTTCTTCATACCCAGCGTATATTTGAGCAACATACCAACGTTTCATTGTTTATCCGTTCATAGCATCTTTTTGCTTTAAGCTGTAATTATCAGAAAATTTGTTGAGCAAGCCTATAAAATATAAAATCTATAATGCCTAGATAGATCGAAAATGCTGTAACAAGCAACAGCACAATAATTATCGAGCCAACAAGCTCATCGAACTTTGGCCAAATTATCTTAGAGAGTTCAACTTTAACTTCACTTAAAAAGTGACTAACATTTTTCATTACACACCAAAAAGCACCGCAACCTTATTTTTATTATCTCAACTTTTCTTGGCAGGCCAGGAGGGATTCGAACCCCCAACCCGCAGATTTGGAGTCTGCCGCTCTACCAATTAGAGCTACTGGCCTCCAGAAACTTATTTTGTTTCCTTGTGAGGATTATGCTTCCGACAACGAAAACAATACTTACTTAATTTTAAGGACCCAACAGTTCTTTTACCAGCAACTTGCGTATAATTACGTTCTTTGCAGGCTTCGCATGATAAGTGGGTCGTGACTCTATTTTTTGCCATAATTTTTTACCAATTACATTCAACTGATTACAGTAAATTAATCCTTCTCATGGAGCCCGCGATCGGATTTGAACCGATGACCTCTCCCTTACCAAGGAAGTGCTCTACCGACTGAGCTACGTGGGCCAAAAAACACATGATTACACATGAGTTATGTTCTAGAATAAATAAAAAATAAGAAAAACACAAATTGTTTTACGGTAAATTTATTTACTCTTTTTTTTTGGAGCTGGCGACTGGACTTGAACCAGCGACCTGCTGATTACAAATCAGCTGCTCTACCAACTGAGCTACGCCAGCAAAAAAAATACTTTTTGCCCATTATTTGGAGCGGGAAACGGGGCTCGAACCCGCGACCTACAGCTTGGAAGGCTGTCGCTCTACCAATTGAGCTATTCCCGCACATTTAATGTCAACTTTTCTACTTTATTAAGCAAAGCTTGAACGAAAGAAGCCCGTCGCAGCTGTTGCAATTTAATATCAATTGCTTCGAACATGAAGCTATGCCGGGCAGTCTTCTTGATTGGCCAATTAAACTTTTATTATATAAAACCATTTAAATTGGCGAAGCCAGGCGAAGCTCGCAAGAGCGAAGACTGGTGGTGAGAGAAGGATTCGAACCTTCGAAGGTATAAACCAACGGATTTACAGTCCGTCCCCTTTGACCGCTCGGGAACCTCACCAATGAAATCAATGATATTGTTTTTCTCAAAGATTTCAACTATTTTATCAAAATTCTTGCAAATTTTATACTCTTTATTTTAAGAATCCTCTTTTTTTTCTTCAGCTTTCAATAAAGTAAGTTCTTCTTTTAAAATTTCTTTTACTTCATCAACGCAACTGCTACAGCCGGTTCCCACTAAAAGCTCATCAGAAATTGCCTCATACGTTCTGCATCCTTTTTTAATTGATGAACAAATTTCAGAATACATCACCCCCATGCACGTGCACACCAAATAATCAGGCTTTGACAATAAAGGACTTTTCGAATCCACCGTTAGCTCCTCTAAAATATTATTTTTATTGCTCATTTGCGTCTTTTTAGTATACTCAGAAATGCAATTTGCATAAACAATATTTTTTTATATCAACAAAAAAATCAAATCAAGAATAGAGGAGCCATCACCAACAAGCCTACAAAAAAATTCAGTAATTTTATTTACAATAATAACAACACTTATTTTTAAGGTTATTTCATTCATGACATGTACTAACAACAAATTCAAATATAGCATTCTATTGCTTTCTCTTTTCGCCACCCTTCATGGCACAGAACAGCAAACATCAATTTTTAAAACCGTTAAAGAACTTCATGTACCCTCACTCGATTTGCCATCAGAAATTGCAAAACCAACAATAATTTCTGAAAAAGATAAAGCAAAGTTAACGTTACAAGTTAATCTTCTCACCTCTGATCAAATAATTCCTATGATTTATGACTTATGTGCAGAACACCTACAATCAGAAAATTACGCAAAAGCTAAAACTGATTCGACATTTTTATCAAAAATGGAACTTTTTGCTGGCGGTGAACATAAAAAAGATAGTCTTTTAAATAAAATTGATCATACCAAAACCAGTTTTGGCAAAGCACTTCTTGCTCTTCAATTAGCAGAGCCTATTCATGATGTTAACATTCTTTCCCTGCGTCAAGAATTAGTAAAAACGCTTATTAATGATCCAGCATTGATGCAGAAAATTGAGGAACAATTAACCGTAATGGCTGCCGCTGAACCTTATCTATTCTCCTACTTTGAACAAGAAAATTCAGTTAATGAAGAATTATTTAAAAAGGTCTATTTTAACGAATGGTTAAACTTTCTTAATACCAGTGCAACGGCTTTAGAAATAAGTACTCGAATTGGCAATGCTGGATCACTCTTTTTTGCAACATTGTTTCCAAACTATGGCATGTTATTAGCAACCGGCGTCAACTACGGGCTTGCACAAGAAAAGTTCGCAACGGATCAATGGCGCAGCAAAACCACCGGATATCCAGCCACAGTTCCTCAGCCAACTTTTGGCAAATCTTTTGTTAAAACGGTTAAACAAATTCCAGATCTCATCAAAAGTGTTGATCCCCGCAAAAAAGCTTTTAAAGAAATATCATATACAGAATTAAACGATCAGCGCAAAGCAACTTCTTATTATAATCCACAATATGAAGAAATCGTTCAAAAAATGCAACCTAAAACACTAGGCGATGTACTTCATTCTATGGATTATGAGGCATCACAAAGCCCTGAAGCAGCCAAAGCTATCAACGGATTAAAAATAACAATTGCAGGTGTCAGCGCCTTTGTTATTGCATCACAAGCATATTTAACATACACAGCAGTAAAAAACGAACTTTTAAAAAGAGATATTTCAAATTATTTACAAACAAAAATGATTGCCGTTGCTTCATATCTCAATGCGGCAAAAGAATTATATGAATTAGCACAATTAAACCCTGTTTTATCAACAATTCCAGGATTACATCATATTGAAGCATTATTTAATCCAAATGCTCTGCACTCTTCTGATTTAAAAAGCTTGATTCGCCTGCTTGATCACAACACTTTCACCGGTGAAGCATCGATTGCATCACTAACAGGACGTGTTCTTGCTGCACATCAATTAATGAAAAAAGTTAAGCATGAATTAATACCTGCCTGCGCTGCAGCAAGCACCTTTGATGTCTATTTTTCAACAGCTAAACTATATACAAAATTTGAAAATCAACGTGTTCGCTATACCTTTGCAAACTATATTGTTGGCACTAATGCTCCTTATGCCAATCTAAAAAGATTCTGGAATCCTGGCGTTGATGCAAACATTGTAGTAGCAAATGATATTATCTTTGGTGTAGAACAACCAAACAATATCATTCTTACCGGGCCAAATACCGGTGGAAAATCAACGGTAATCAAAAGTGCATTGATTAACCTCTTGCTAGCTCAAACTATCGGCATTGCACCGTGTGATGAAATTACCTTTACTCTTTTTGCCGTTCTTAATTGCTATCTTAATATTACCGATGACCTTTCAGCGGGTGTTTCACTCTTTAAGGCGGAAGTATTACGAGCAAAAGCATTAATAGAAGCAATCAGAAAACTAGAAGCTGGACAATTTAGCTTTACCATTATGGATGAAGTATTTAGCGGTACCTCACCAAAAGAAGGTGAAGAAGCAGCTTATATGTTCGCAAAAGAGCTTGGCATCATGCAAAGCAGCATCTGCACTATTGCAACACACTTTCCAAAGCTAACTGAACTTGAAGACATGAAAAAATTCAAAAACTATCAAGTAAAAGTCTGGAAAGATGAAAACAATAATTGGGTTCGTCCTTTCAAACTTGAAGAAGGAAAATCAACCTTAAATATCGCAATGGATCTTCTTGAAGAAGCAGGAATTTTTAGTCACGCATAAATAACAAAAAAGGCGAAAGAGAATATTCTCTTTCGCCTTTAAAAGTAATCAATATTAAGCAATCAGTTTATAAGTAACAATTCTTTGTTCCAAATTATCAACATCATAATCTAAATGTATTTCACAAATTTGATGTTCTAACAATGGTTCGATTATTTCGGGCCATTCAATAAAAGCCCAACTATTTTCTTCAAACAACAATTCATCAAATCCCAATTGTAAAAACTCATCGAGGTTAGCTAAACGATAAAGATCAAAATGGTGCAATAACTCATGCTTATCATTTTCATAGGTATTAACATACCCAAATGTCGGACTTGTAACCGCTTCATGCACACCAAATCTTTTTAATAACGCTTTCACCAGGGTTGTTTTTCCAGCACCAAGATCACCAGTAAAAGTATATATTTTACAAGCATCTTTAAGAACAAAAAGATCATTAACAAGCTTATTTAAATCATCTAAATTATATGTTTGGGTAACTTCTTTTATTATTGTTTTCATTAGCATACTTTTATTTTTTATAGTTTTTTTAATTTTTCTAATAAAAATCGTTCTTTTTTAGAAACCACTTTTTCTTTATGAAGCGGCTTTGTTGCATTCTCTTCTTTTTTCCCATCTCTTAATGGGTTTAATGATGCCATAAGTTCATCAAGATCTTTATCTTTTGTATCAGTTGTCTTATAGAACGGCTGTTGTGCCATTTTTTTTGTAACAACATTTTGATAAAGTGCCTGTTCAAGCAAATTAAGAAAGACTCTTGAATCAATAGAGGTAATCGAACGTTGTGCCGCAAACAGATTTAATTCTCTATCACTTGAAACAAGCGCAATGTCATTATTCTTATGATCTTCAAGATAACCTTTGATATAATCATCTGCAGATTTATTTTTACCAACATAGAGTACCTTCATTTTTGATGAAGGATTAAATGTTTCTGACGATAACGACATTCCGCCATCAAAAATCAACTGTATGATATGGTTCTTTTTATGCGCATAGCGACAGAGCTTTTTAATAAATTGCTCCCTCTGATTTTCGCTTGCATAAACGGTTCCCAACTGTTTTTTAAGGACATTATAACCATCAATAACTAATATCACGTATGCACTACAATCTTTAATTATATTTTAATGTATGTTAGTAATCTTTTTTATTGTAAACTATTTTTAAGATAAAACGATAGTTTTCCATAATAGTAAACAAATATTAAAGATTTGATTTGCAAAAAAGAGCAAGAATCTATACAGTAAAAATTATTGAAGTACTATTTGTAGTTAGGGAATGTTCATGGCACAACTTATTCAAATGCGTCGACGCATTAAAGCAATAGAAACAATAAAAAAAATTACGCACGCTATGCGCCTTATTGCCATGTCAACTCATTTACGGCTACGAGCAAAAAAAAATACCGTTGATTTTTTCAACAATGAAATCACTTCGTTATTTGCTCATCTCTCTGTTTTAGAAAAAAAATGGGACCACCCACTCCTTAAAAAACAAAAATCCCCTGGTAAAACGTTAGTCATTCTTGTCGGTTCACAAAAAGGGCTTTGCGGCAACTTTAACACGGCATTATGTGCTTTTTTTGAACGAGAATTATTGAATCACGCCCAGGAGGATATAGAAATTATCGCTGTAGGCAAAAAAATAGCTGAATATCTTCAAAAAAAACCTAACATTATCAAAGCTTTTAATGAGTTCAACACAAATAACTTACAAGCAATGACGCAAGCAATCATTAATCACATCGTCAATTCAAAAGGCGCCTATAGTTCAGTGATACTCTATAGCAACATCTCAAAGTCATTTTTTACCCAAAAACCTCAACAAACAACGTTAATTCCCCTGTCAACTCAAACAGCAAACATAAAACCTTCAGAGGATCTCCTTTCAGAATATGTTTGGGAACAAACACCAGAAGAAATAATGAACTTTGTTATTGATCAACTGTTGTATAACACTCTCTACTACCTTCTCTTTCAATCCCTCATTGCCGAACAAGCATCACGCTTTATTGCTATGGATAATTCAACAAGGAACGCGAGCAAATTACTTGATACCATGCGTTTAAATTATAATAAACTGCGTCAAAGCAAAATTACTCGCGAACTCACTGATCTAGCTGGTAGTTTTTTTTAAAATAATATTCGCCCCCAATAAGGCAAGTTTTTTTTCAAGTGATTCATAACCACGTTTCCAATGATGAATTCCCGTCATCACTGTTGTACCTTTAGCTGCTAACCCCGCCAACACTAAAGCACACGATGCGCGAATGTCAGTTGCAATAACTGAAGCACCATAAAGCGCATCAACACCGGTTACTAAAACACGATCTCCATTCACGGTAATTTGTGCACCCATTTTTTGTAATTCACGCACATGAAGAAAGCGATTTTCAAATACCGTTTCATGAATAACACTTTTACCTTCTGCCAAACATTGAACGGCCATCATTGATGCTTGCAAATCTGTTGGGAATCCAGGGTATGGACCTGTTGTAAAAGATACAGCGCGGGGTTGTTTTGTTGCATGGAGCGTAATTCCTTTTCCCGATTGACCTATCAATAAGGAATGTCCCATTTCCTGCAGTTTTAATAAAAATACTTCCATTACAGAAGCATCAGCATCGGGTAACGAAATTGTTCCGCCTGTTACTGCTGCTGCTAACAATAACGCTCCTGCTTCAAGCCTATCATACATAACATGATGATTAATAGGACGTAATGCAGCAACCCCATGAATTTCGATAGTTGCTGGTGGCAAAACTTCAATATGCGCGCCCATAGCTCTTAAAACGGTTATCAAGTCTAAAACTTCTGGCTCCAATGCAGCATTTATAATGTGTGTTACTCCTGGTGTTAATGCTGCTGACATCATTAAATTTTCTGTCGCACCAACACTTGGATATTCTAAAACAAGTGTCGCTGCCTTTAACTTTTTTGTTACACCGATTAAAAAATCACCATCGATGGTATAATCAACATTCATTTTTTCAAAATTCTTAATATGAAAATCAATCGGCCGATCACCAATAGCACAACCGCCAGGCAAGGCGATTTCTGCTCGAGAGAAACGTGCCAACAAAGGCCCCATAACCAATATTGAAGCTCGCATTTTCTTCATAATGGTAGGATTAACTTTATAACTATTAATAAAGCGCGTATCAACTTCGAGCATATTTTTATCAGCATAAAAAATAATCTGGGCACCCAAATCACGTAATAATTCAATCATTTGTAAAACATCATCGGAACAAGGAACATTTGTTAAAACAGAAATTCCTTCAGTTAAAATCAGTGATGCAATAATAACCAAAACGGCATTTTTTGCCCCTGTTAATTGACTTTCACCTGCCAATCCTAATGATTGCTCAACAGTAAGTATTGCGTCAGTTGTTTGTGCAATGTTTGCATGATTATGCGTTATGTACTGCGTGGTTGATTGATTATCAAAACCTGTGTTCATTGCTTAATTATCCTAGCTTGTATAATTTTCATCAAAAAAACGCAGAGTACTCTTTTACCAATATTTTATAATAAAATTATTTGTCAAAAGTAATATAAAACGTATTCTTTTACAAGAGTATCCTCAGTATTTACTCTTTAATTATAGATAAAAAATATTAATTACCAACCCTTAAAAAAATAAAGTAACCATCATGCAACACGACATAAAATCAAAAGGTATCCTTGAAGTAATTTGCGGCTCAATGTTTTCTGGAAAATCTGAAGAGCTCATTCGACGAATCAAACGAGCACAACTTGCAAAATTAAACGTTGTGGCATTTAAACATAGCTTAGATGATCGCACAACTATTGAACATGTTGCTTCACACAACGGCACCATGCTCAAGGCAATTGCCATTAAAGACCCTCAAGAAATAATGGATTTTGTCACCCCAGAAACCGTTGTTGTCGGCATCGATGAAGTACAATTTTTTTCCACGGCAATTATTAACGTCATTTGTAATCTTATTAATGCCGATAAGCGAGTTATTGTCGCAGGCCTCGATTTAGACTTCAAAGGACTTCCTTTTGGGTGTATGCCAATCTTACTTGCCATTGCGGACTCTGTTACCAAATTAAAAGCAATTTGCATACAATGTGGCAAAGATGCACACTTTACTCAACGTTTGGTAAACGGAAAACCAGCACGCTACGATGACCCTATTGTTTTAATTGGTGCACAAGAAAGTTACCAAGCTTGTTGTCGTACCTGCCATAGCATTGATCGATCGCCAGTATTTTAATATGAGTAAGCAAAAAATAGAATTTTATTGTACCAACTGTGATTATAGACCACCCAAATGGCTTGGTTGTTGTCCTGAATGCCAAGAATGGGGAAGTATTGCAGAAAAGCAACCGCCAAAACATACAGCAACCAACAATGGTGGCACCGCTTCTCTAACAACACTTGATACCATCGTTTCTGAGAAAAGAAGACGTATGCTTTCAGGTATTCATGAGTGGGATCGCGTTATGGGCGGTGGTATTATGCCAGGATCTTTGCTTATTTTAACCGGTGATCCCGGCATTGGAAAATCAACATTATTACTACAAGTTGCTCATCATCTTGCACAAAAATATACCGTTTTTTATTTTTCATCCGAAGAATCGTTAGAACAAGTCTCCATGAGAGCAGAACGCTTACAATGCAAAAACACAAAACTTTTATTTTCAGATCAAGGCGACCTTGAGACCATTATTTCAACAGCGGAACAAAAAAAACCTGATTTAATTATTATTGACTCAATTCAAAATTGTTACTCACCAACAACACAAACAATTCCCGGTACCGTTGGGCAATTACGCGAAGCAGCATTTCATGTCATGCGCCTTGCCAAAGAAAACACAATCACCGTTATTTTAACAGGCCATATCACCAAAGAAGGCACCATGGCAGGCCCTAAAATGCTAGAGCACATGGTTGATGCCGTATTCTATTTACAAGGTGAAGATCGCTGGCAAACGCGCGTGTTGCGATCAGTAAAAAATCGTTTTGGCGGTATTAACGAACTTGGTTTTTTTGAAATGCAAGAACATGGCATGCAAGAAGTCGCCAACATCAATCAACAATTATTAAACGAAGCATCATATGCACCAGGATCAATGCTTATTAGTTATATTGAAGGCTCAAGACCATTGTTAATTGAACTACAAGCCCTCACTATTGCTTCAAAATTTGGCATGCCGCAAAGAGTTATTTCCGGCATAGATCAAAAACAAGTCATTATTATTGCTGCAATTTTGGAAAAATATTTACATATCAAATTTAGCTCGCAAGATATTTTTTTCAAAATAAGCGGTGGTTTTAAAATTAAAGAAAGCGGCATTGATTTGGGAATAGCTCTTGCACTTCTATCAAGTTATTTTCAAAAACCATTACCTGAAAAATCAATTGCTCTTGGAGAAATTAGTTTAACAGGACAAATAAAACCAATTAATCAAATTGGTATTCATGCAACGGAAGCACAAAAATTTGGCATTGAAAAAATTTTAGTTGCAAAAAATCAAAAACTTGAAAAAAGCTCTACCTCAATTTTAAGATTTGGCACCGTTTATGAATTACTTACCCTGTTTAATGATTAAGCAAAGATTCATTGAACAATACATTTTTGATTAGCATTTTTCTTCTTTGCAGGCATAGACAATCCACCGATTTTTCCAAGCAATACATTAACAACGCCTTGATTATTACCAGCACAGGCAATTGCTAAAAACGTCAGTTCATCTTCTATAGTTCCCAAGTCAATATCATTTTCTAAAAGTAATTGTGCTGAATCTTCATGCCCCTCAGATACACACGAACATAACAATTTCTGCATAATCATTTGTTTATGTTCAGGATGTATCAAAAATAAATATGCTTCAGTTGTTTGTCGAATAGCAGTAACACCGGTCTTTTGAAGGTCAAATGCACACATCGATAATGCATTTTTTTCATATAACTCTTTTGCTTCAAGCAACGTTAAAAATTCAGGCTTAAATTTTTCAAAGTTTCCTGAAAAAGTATTAACTTGTTCAGAAGTTAACTCCGAAGCCAATAAGGCCATATAATAAGCCGATTTATTCAATTTTTTATACTCCATAGAAAAAAGTAACAACATAGGTAAGTTCAACAAAAAAAAGAATGGAAATATTTTTTTCTTCATAATAAACCTCAAAAAATAGCTGTTTTTTGCTTTTTTAACCTATCACAGAAATAACTTTTGCTGCAATACCATAATAATTAAAATTAACTTGACAGTTTGAATTATTATGGTACAATACTATTGTTATAATATATTTTTCTTAAAAATATTAATTATTTAAAAAGGACACAAATTATGAATACATTAAATAAAATATTTTTCCTTATTGTAGGAACAATCAGTTTAAATGCTTTTGCAATGGAAAATGACGATAGAACACAATTAGAGTTTGCGCGAAGCTTGTTAAGAAGAAATAGATCTGAAGATCTTTTTCCTTTTCCTAAAATGACTAAAGAAGAATTAGAAGCTTTAGAAGATGATATCACCGCAGAATTAGCTAAAATCGACGACATGTTCATTTTTCCAGAAGACAAGGACAAGCAAGACAATAACGACGAAAAAAAATCATAAAATAAACAAACTATCACGATTTTTTATAGCCAATGAAAAGATATATGCTTTCATTGGCTATTTCTATAATTAAACAAATCACCTTTTTTTCTATCGACAAAATATCTATTCCTTGTATTTTTAATATCATTATTAGATTTATATAAAAATAAGGATAGATGTATGCATTATCGCTTTCATGGTTTAACAAAAACACCTTTGTTTTGGCTCGCTTTTCTTTTTATTTTTTTATCTGGTAGTTGGTTTTCATTTCATTACTTTTCTCAAGCATTTCCCATCATTGATCTTGAAATAACGATGGATAGACAAAATGCACTTAGTGCAGCAAAAAAACTGAGCGAGCAACATCATTGGGGTCCATCAGATTTTAAACAAGCCGCATCATTTGAAGTGGATAATGAAACTAAAAATTTCATAGAATTAGAAGGTGGAGGGTTATCAAAATTTAAAGAAATACTCAAAGATCATGATTATTCACCATATACATGGTCTGTTAGACAGTTCAAAGAATATACCGTCAATGAAGTAACCATTTTTTTCACTCCTGAAGGAAGGCCTTATGGTTTCAAAGAAACTATAGCAGAAGATAAACAGGGTCCTGCTCTTTCTCAAGATCAGGCACGTGCATTAGCAATTGCCCAAGCAACGCAAGATTGGCATATTGATTTTACTCATTTTGCACAAGCAGAAACTTCTCAAGAAATTAGACCTAATGGGCGAATTGATCATACTTTTGTTTATGAACACACTGATAAAAAAATTGGTGAAGCTCCTTATAGGCTCACGTTAGTTATTAGCGGAGATACCTTTACCCAATTAAAACGATCAATAAAAGTTCCAGAAAATTTTACCCGCCGCTATCAAGAAATGCGCTCAAGTAATAATATGATTGCTTTTATAGCACTCGTAGCAATAATTATTTTATATGTTTTTGGTGGCTTCATTGCTCTCTTTTATTTACTCAGAAGACGATGGTTATTATGGAAAATTCCTCTCATTTTTGGCATCATAATCGGCATATTACAAGCAGCAGTTCTTCTCAATGAACTTCCTCTTTATTGGAAAATATATCCGACATCACTTTCACTGCAAAGCTTTATAGGACAAATTCTTCTACAAACATTTATCATATGCTGCGCCTATTGCTCAATTGGAACGCTTATTATCATGCTTGCTGAAAGTTTATCACGAAAAGCATTTGGTCATCATATTCAATTATGGCGTGTTTGGAGTAAAACCGCGGGGCATTCACTACAGATTATTGGACGCACTATCGGCGGCTATTTGATTCTTGGTTTTGATTTTGCCTTTGCCATTGGACTCTATTATGTTACCTTACGTTATTTTGGCTGGTGGTCACCTTCTGAAGAACTCTATAACCCTAATATTCTTGCACATTATCTTCCATGGCTTTCACCGCTTGTTCTTTCATTTTCTGCTGGTTTTTTGGAAGAATGTCTCTTTCGAGCAGTCCCTCTTTCCTGTGCTGCTCTATTAGGAAATCGATTTGGTAAACGTACTTTATGGATTACCGGTGCCTTTATTCTTCAGGCAATAATTTTTGGTGCCGCCCATGCGAACTATCCGGCTCAACCGGCATATGCACGTCTCATCGAACTCATTATTCCTTCTTTTGTTTTTGGCGGAATCTATTTACAATTTGGCCTGTTAACTTCAATAATTTCACATTATATATATGATGTTGTTTGGTTTGCCTTACCAATTTTTGTTTCTTCAGCACCAACTATTTTTTTTGATAAAATAATTATTATAATCGGTATTCTATTACCTCTCCTTGTTGTTATATTCAGAGTTATACAAGCTAAAAAGATAACGACCTTACCAACCTATTTTTATAATAAGGCTTGGCAAGCACCAGTAGAACATCACGACAATGCTCCCCATGAAAAAATAAACAAACCTACTATAAAAAAATTAAATAGTTATTATTTTTATAGTATTTTTAGCATAGGTTGTTTTGCCTTATTACTATGGAGTTTAACAACTCATTTTCATCACCATGGACTACCTGTTGAATTAAATCGACAAGAGGCTATAAAAATAGCTCAAAATAGCATTGACGAATCAACGCCTCATTGGCAGCCTTTATCCAATGTTATGAAAAATTTACCAACTCAAGAAGAAGAACAAAAAATGCAACATCTTTTTGCTTGGAGAACAGCAGGAAAAAATGCCTACCAACAATTATTATCAGAAAATTATTTGAAACCTTATGCTTGGTTTATTCGATTTGTTCATTTTAATGGTGATGTAACGCAAAGAGCCGAAGAATACCAAATAACCTTGAGACAAAAAAATACTCTTATTGAAAAAAAACATATTTTTGCTGAAAATGCCTTCCTCCCTTCTTTATCTCTTGAAGAGGCACGCAAAAAGACTCACGAAGTTTTACAAAATAATTTTAATATTATGCCAAACACAGCAACCGAAATTTCTGCTTCTCCCAAAAAACAACCTGAACGAACTGATTGGGTCTTTATTTATAAAGTACCATCTACGGTTAATTTGCAAGATGGACAACAGCGCATTACTATCTCTCTTGCTGGCGATCAAGTCAATGATGCTTATCAATCACTCTTTGTGCCTGAAACATGGAAACGTGAATACACAGAGCAAAAAGCTTATGAAGGCATTATAAAAACATTATCTGATTTTATTTTTATAATCATTATGGTTTGTGCCATCGCTTTATTAGCCACTCAATTCAATTTTCATTATTTTTCATGGCAAGCATTTTTAATTTTCTTTAGTATTCTCTTCATTAAATCGCTAATTCAGACGTATAACATTTGGCCAACAGCTGAAATATATTTTTCCACCATTGAACCATTTGATCATCAATTATGGCAAACATTACTTTTGTGGTTTATTATCGCCTTAGGAAAATCAGCGTTAATTGGCATTTTGGCTGCTGCAATCATATCCATATATATGAAATCATCACAATTTAAAGAAAATTTATTTTCTCGAATAATTATTGCTCTCAGTACCGGAACTTTAGTAGCTAGTTTCCATAGCATACTTGGTTATTTTACTCATCCTCGCACACCCTTATTACCCGATTTTGCTCCGGCAGGTGCTTATTTCCCCGCTTTGAGCGCAGGATTACTCAATCTAACTTTCTTTATAGAAACAACAACCATATTCATGGCCCTCATAGTTGCTTGTGATATTTTCACCAATGGATGGCAACAACGAAAAATATATTTCATCGCCCTTTCTTCATTGCTTGGTATCGTATTTATGGGGCACAACATAGAAGCTTCAACTCTTATGCACTGTGTAAGTGGGGGAATTATTCTTGGTTTGCTTTTTTGCACAGCATACGTTTATATACTCCGCTTTGATAAAAATATATTGCCCTGTGTTATTGGGGCATATATTCTTTTAAACACCTTTCAACAAATGTTTTTTAATGCTTATTCTGGTGCATTTCTTGGCGGTGTTATAAGTAGTATACTCATTATCACTATGATACTGCTTTGGTTATGTATCTTACAGAAAAATGATCGACAAAGCATACAATAACATTTGCAGTAAGGATGATCACATGCATTTATAAGCTCATCCTTACTATTTTAACCACTTCTTAACTCTTTCAATTTTTTCAATCTGCTCAAATGCAAAAATGAGAGTTTTATCATAGCCAGGAATAATTGATTCAACAACAGTGTCAATAAAATATTCAATTGAAAAAACTAGCGCAGCGTCACTGGCAAAAAAATTGCGAATATTTTGTAAGTATTTATTATACTGCTCTTCCGGCATAGTTTTCAAAAAATAATATAACTCATCCAATGTTGCAAATTTTTCTCGAGCAATATAACAATTTGATGGAATATGCGCAGCGATATTTGCAGCACCAAGGTAAACAGGAACGCATCCCGCAACAAATGAATCAAAAATCTTTTCGGTGATATAACCGCCATTATTACGCATGTTTTCGTAGCATATTGAAAATTTATATTGCTTCAAATAAGGAACTTTATGATCTACAAGACCTTTATACGTAGAAAAAAAACGTGCATCCCAGCCGACACCATAAAAATCAAAATCTTCTGGAGCATTTTGTTCAAAATAATTAATGGCTCCTAAACGCTGAGAATATAATTCAAGCGGATGTAACGAATTTTTATTGCATGAAATAAGCGTACACAATTTTTTTTGAGCGAATGGAACGACATCATCAATCATAGATAGCGCAGGTTGCGGATAATAGAATTTATGATATTTTTTCCCATCAACCAACCCATCAAACATAGTAAATACCCTGCCAAAAGCTTGATGCAAAATTCTATAATACGTATGCGATAAAACGGTTGGCGGCTCCCACAAAAAAAGTATCCATTTTGCAACGTCATGATTAAATTCACTCGTATATGGTATTGTGTCAAATACAATTGTCTGTACCAATTCATTACATGCTTGCTCCATTGATACTACCTTGAATTCATATCCCAATGTATCTAATGCATCTCTTAAATCACATAAAGCTTTCATACAATTATCACGTGCGTGAACATTAAAAAAACTGTTAGGATTTTCGCCTCCTGAAAGTGGCACTAAATTTATAGTAATAGCACTCATGGAATGCATCATAAAAAACAAGAAAAATAGCTTATTTATGGTCATACTTACATCTATCTCTTTATAAATGATACTTGATATTCTGCATGCACAGATCGATTTATAATGGCACAAAAGGGGTTATAGTCTATTTTGAAGCCCTTATTAAATAAATCTAACAAGTACTCTGTTTCAATGTACATATGCGCATTATTGCGTTCTGTTTGAACAACATTCAAGGGAATATTAATTATCTTTGAACTTTGATAACAAAGACCGACTTTTTCATAATCAACAAATTCAGGAATAAACCAATTTCCCTCAAGGTTACTTGGGTTGGTATAATGCAGTTGATGCAATGCTTTAATAATAGTTTCTTTTTTATATAACGTCATATCAACACTATTTGGATAACGCCAATCATAAGAACCATCTTTGAAAGACCAAGCAAATATTTGATCGCCCACAGGAATTAATTTTGGAAGAGTATGAGATTTATTTGCCATATAACAATAAGTAATATTGGTACCCAATCTCAGAAAAAAGCCATATGCATGAGTCTTATCAAGAGCATGAATACAATCATTAATATCACAAAAATCTTTTACCATAATATCATCAACGGCAAAAATAATATGATCATTTTTTCCACCTTCAACGATCTCTATGGTAAGCTTTTTAAAATCTTCCTGCGGAGAAATTTTAGATTGTTCAACAAAAACAACCGAAGGAAAACTTTTTCTCACCTCTCCATAGGCATCTGCGTACTCCTGATTATCAGCTCGCCCTAAAACAGTGACGGTCCCAAGATTCTTTACATACGCAAAAAGTGATTCTAGAAAACAATATAATTGCATTGGACGATTATAAGAAAAAACTAATACATCAGCTTTTGATGGTTCGACTTGATACTTTTTTATTGGTAAAGAACCCAAGGGTGTATATCTTTTTTTATTACGTAAAAAATTGAAATAATACAACTGTTGCTGCAAGCGAACTTTATAATCATTGAGATCATTGGCTGTATTATAGACATATAAAACGTCTTTAATGAATCTAACATGCTTACCGGCCATTTCCAAAATTGGCCAGAAAAATGCAATATCGCCCGCTGTTGGTAAAAATGCACCATTATCAATTAAATCTTGTAATAAAATTTGTTTAAACAAACACGCTCTAAAAGTTCTCAAGTGTGTTGTTGGCAATGGTAATGCAAGATATCGCCAAAGGTTTTCATCAACAATATTTTGACCAACCGGCCTACAATGACCAAGCGTATTGTTGGGATATTCCACATATTGACCATATGTAACCCAAACATTATCATCGGCGTATTCTTCATTAATACGATTTAAAACATTTTGATGGGCAAACCAATCGTCACCGTCAAGATGTACAATGATAACGTCATCTTTACAACGATGCACCGCATCCCAATGATTTGCAAGTGCACCTTTGCGTACTTCATTATAAATTAACGCAACTCGATGTTCCGTGTCATATAATTCTAGTAAATATTGTATGTATTCATATGATCCATCCGTTGAGCAATCAACATAATATAACACGGTAAAATTTTTATAATTTTGTTGCAAAATTGATATAATATTACGCTCGGCCCATTCTCGCGTATTATATGAAGGGACCACAACAACAATTTCTTGCTCTTCAAAAGCAAAAACATGATTCATAAAAAAAATCAAAACAAAATAACATAAATAAAATAATTTTTTCATTACTTCCCAACAGCCCAATTGTTAATGAACCATAGCCTCTGACTCAAGCCAACTACCAGCCCAATGATGCACAGCATAAGCTTCAGGTTTATCCCAAACATCTCGAGGCATGCCCTTTTGATTATATCCACACGGATAAAAATATGATGCTGGCAAAGCAATATCACGCAATCCAGATTTACCTGCAATGGCTAAAAAAGCGAGGGAAAAATGAATTGGCCCCGTTGCAACAATAATCTGCTGAATATCTTTTTTAGTTGGTAATTTTTCAATAGAATAATTCAAAATAGGATGATGTGGTATCGACCCAATCAAGCCTATTCCCAATTGAGCCATATTAGTGTCGAGCGGTTGAATACCAATATAAAAATGGTAATAGTGATTGAAATCATCAATAGGTTTTAAGCATTCATAATCAACATCGAGATACACACCACCATATTGCTTTAATATTTCATAGCGCCAAATATCCGATTTTTGTCCATAATTTTTTGCAGCATCAAATAGTTCTCTGTTTATAAAAGGAAACGTATCAAGATCTGCTTCAGTCCACACATAATAATCCCAATCTGGATGCATAGCCAACCATGATTGTTGATAGGCACGATATTTTTCGGGAAGCTCATGACGTTCAGGATATTGACCCCCTAACCAAATCCAATGAAATTTCTTTTCAATTAAAGGAATTGGGGAAGGCGTTAGTTTTTTTGGTTCAAAGTGATGATACAAAAGTTCAAAAAAATCGAATAGTGATTTACATAACGGTTTTTCCAAAAGCTCTCGATAATGAACTGTTTGCATTGATTCATGAAAATCAACCGAAGGAATAAGATTAACCTGATAATCAGCATTAGAATAAAAAATATGATTTATTAAAAGAAAAAAAAATAAGCTTTTTTTATACATTTACACTCCTTCAGCATTAGTACAAAATCGTTTATTTCTAAAAATAAGATCATGTTCCAATCGAGCCAAAATAATAAAATTTCTCTCAAGAAGATAATTAACCAATTCTATATCATCATAATTATCTTCAACACAAATAACATCTATTCGATCAAGATTAATTGATTGTATAATAGCATCTTCACCACCTTCAGTATCTATACTCAAAATATCAACATGATCGATACTACATGCATCCAATAATGAATCAAGTTCGTAGCACATCACCGGGATAACTTCATATGAATCTTGGTTCTGATTAACTTCATACTCAATGCGAGAAACATGGCGTGGATCATATTTTGAAGTTAAACCACTCAACATTTCACATGCACCTTTAATTTCTAAAAATTGATCTGCACCTTCTTTATCAGAAATACACCCTTGAATGCAAATGCAATTCGGTCTATTTTCCTTTAATGCAGCGAATGCTCGTGGTAACGGTTCAATACAAATACATTTCCAACCAAGTTGCTCAAAAAATAATGAATTACTAAATTTAACGCCATCATTTGCACCAATATCCACCATAACGCCATCATTTTTGTAGGGAAAAATATTTTTATGCATATATTCATCTTGGCCAACTTGACTATAATATTTTTCAATATGCCCATCATAGGCATAGCATGACGAATTATGCAAAGCAAACAATCCAAGGAAAAAACTCATTTTTTTTGAAAGTGCATTCATATACTAACTCTTTTTTATCAATTTTTTACATTACATTAGAAAAAAAATTCTACCACATTTTAGTGCGGCAACATGAAAATTGCAAATGCAATTAGGAGTTGCATTCCTTAAATCTAGATTGCTGTATTCCTTCAATTATTATTAATTCGGTAAACATAGATAATGGTCTAATCCAAAAAGCATTATTACCAAATTTTTCATCATGATATAAAGCCTGATAAATAACACATTCTTCAAGAGTTTCTGTATGTCTTGCAAGAGCAATCACTTTATATTTTTTTCCTTTATAATGTTCATAAGTTGCACTAATGATAACCATTAACAATCTCCTCATTAAAAAAAAAGCCCCAAGAGAGAACCCTTGAGGCTTTTTCAAATACACTCTTTATTTACGACGGATTAAACCAGCATGCGCTGAGAAATAAACCCATTTTTGAAACTCAGAAGGAATAACTTGTGCCAGCCATGTCATTGCATTAGCAACAAATTCTTTTTTTTCTTTTAGATCAGTAATGCCAAATTCGTCCGCCAATGATCCAAGTAGTACATTTCCTCGATTTTTTAAATGTACTTGTACTACTTGCATGATTTTTTCCATGCTTTTTTGCTCTTCTTTGCTATAATTTTGCAAAAGCCAATCTACGGTCATTTTATTCGAGGCTATAAGATCTTTCATAACTTCAGCTACCATTTTTGTCATGAGCATCATTTCCATACGTTGTTGTTGCTCTTCCTGAGACATTTCATCCATTGTTGAAACCTTCGACATGTTTTGATCAGCATACATACCAAACGGAGCCGCAATAAGCCCAACAGCAATAATAATTTTCTTCAATAACAAATTCATAATAAATCCTCTCGTCTAAAAAATAAAAAATTACCTATTTTTATTGTAGCAGAAAACTAATGAATTGCATTTTTCAAAATATTTAAGAGGATAATAATCATTTTTTTTAATCCATTGCTATTTTAAATTAATATTTTGTATTATTTTCTTGTATAATATAATTATAAAAAAGGATAAATATGCAAATTATTATCTATCTTCTTACTGCTGCACTCTTTAGTTTCCCTGTTATAAACAGCGCGCAAATGATAAAACAATCGCCACCAAACATTAAAAATCCTTATGCAGTTTTACAAATTGAATTACAACAACTTGCAAAAACATTATCAGACTTGGAAAGTGCACTAAAAAAACCAACCTCAATTCAAAAATATACTCAAACACAAGCTTTATTAAGCATTCCAGCAATAAAAACAGAAGTATATAAACTATATCCTATACTTAAAGAAGAACGCGGAAAAAAATTCCTCAAGACTATTTTGAGGCTAGAAAAAAAATACAAAGACACTCATTATGCATTTTATCATGCCTTTACAAAGGCATGGCTAGTGCCACAAGACCTTATGTTATCACTAACAAAAGGGCTACGCCCTCTAACATCTCGATTAACAAAATTTAGATTTTTGCGATGGCAAGAATTTGAAAAGCGAACAGCATCTGAGTTTCTTATGAAAGAAATCAGTTCAGAAGGACTAATCAATGACAATAGTCCTGAGCACAGAGCTTCACTTCTTTCGGTAAATTTAGCATTATTTGGCAATGTTGGCTTTGAAGGAGAAAGTACCTTTGATTATTTTTTAAAACCAAAAAGCCATGCCACGGTTAATCCTCAAATAATTCAAGATATCCTTAAAATATATGATGCTCCTGCAACATATCTTCAAGAAATATTAGATCTTGATGCAACATATCTTTCTCCTGAAAAAGCAAGTGGCGGCGCCCCTAAAGAACAAGTTTTATTACAAATTTTTATTCCAAAAAACTTAGTTGATGATATTGGTTATGTTGGCTGGGTTCAGGGTATTCCCTATGAAAAAGATTTAGTAGCGATGGTAGATAATTTATCAAGAACCTCTTTGGCAAAACATCCAACTTTTTTAACCGGAACAGAACCTATATTAAAAGACATAAAAAAAAGGTTTAAAGAAAAAAAAGAAAAAGACCCTCTTTATGCTCAAATTATAAAACACATAAAGAAAGGCAAATTCAGATTATCAACCTTTCTTGAAAAATATACCAATGAACCTGAAACTATTCCAAGTATACAGAATGTACAAGCACGATTGCTCTTTAGTAATGAATTATTATTAAATCCAAGCAGCGATATTCTCTTTTATTCGCATGACTTTATACCACAAAAAGATAAACAGCTTTACAAAATAGCATTAAAGAAAATTACCGATAAAATCATCAAAGCAAAATTAATGCCAAAGAAACCTTAAGACATCTCAAATAACTAAGTACAAAAAGACATCTCAAATAACTAAGTACAAAAAAAAAGGCACTATCAAATTGATAGTGCCTTTTTAATTTAAACCTGGCAGTACTTACTTTTCCAGTCCGTTACCAGACAAGTATCATCAGCGTCGTAGACTTAACTGCCGTATTCGAGATGGGAACGGGTGTTTCCCTACGACTATTTCCACCAGGAAATTTTTAGTTCATCGTTACTTTTATAGTGTAACAGATTATTCAAACTTTTCAAATTTTTCTTGCGAAGAAATATTTGTAACTTAAGCATATAGGTTTTATAGTTATTTACTGACCTGCAACGCCATAAAAAGTAAAAGTGATTAAAACTTTCGATCTATTAGTACTGGTTAGCTGAACACATTACTGTGCTTACACACCCAGCCTATCAACCTTGTAGTCTTCAAGGGATCTTATTTACCAACCGAAGTTAGTAAGGGGTATCTTATCTTGAGACGAGTTTCCCACTTAGATGCTTTCAGCGGTTATCTCTTACAAACTTAGCTACCCAACGCTGCTCTTGTTGAACAATTGGAACACCAGAGGTTTGCCCATCCCGGTCCTCTCGTACTAGGGACAGCCTCTCTCAAATACCCTACGCCCACGACGGATAAGGACCGACCTGTCTTACGACGGTCTGAACCCAGATCACGTACCGCTTTAATTGGCGAACAGCCAAACCCTTGGGACCTTCTTCAGCCCCAGGATGCGATGATCCGACATCGAGGTGCCAAACCTCCTCGTCGATGAGGACTCTCAGAGGAGATCAGCCTGTTATCCCCGGCGTACCTTTTATCCGTTTAGCAATGGCCCTTCCATACGGAACCACTGGATCACTAAGTCCTGCTTTCGCACCTGCTCGACTTGTAAGTCTCACAGTCAAGCTCCCTTGTGCCTTTACGCTCTACCGACGATTTCTATTCGCCATGAGGGAACCTTTGAACGCCTCCGTTACATTTTAGGAGGCGACCACCCCAGTCAAACTACCCACCAGACACTGTCCTCTGCCCGGATTACGGGCCAAAGTTAGATTTTCAAACGGATAAGGGCGGTATTTCAACGATGACTCCACTAAGGCTAGCGCCTTAGCTTCAAAGTCTCCCGCCTATCCTACACATATCAATCCAAAAATCAACGTCAAGCTATAGTAAAGGTGCACGGGGTCTTTCCGTCCAGTCGCGGGAAGCAAGCATTTTCACTTGCACTACAAATTCACTGAGTATATCATTAAGACAGCGCCCAACTCGTTACGCCATTCATGCGGGTCAGAACTTACCTGACAAGGGATTTCGCTACCTTAGGACCGTTATAGTTACGGCCGCCGTTTACTGGGGCTTCAATTCAAAGCTTCACACTTTCGCGTTGACCTCTCCTATTAACCGTCCAGCACTGGGCAGGCGTCAGACAATATACGTCCTCTTTCGAGTTTGCATTGCCCTGTGTTTTTGTTAAACAGTCGATTGGGCCTCTTTGTTGAAACCTCGCTCTGCTTTCTAAGTACAAGACTTAGTAACAGATGAGGCACTCCTTATCCCGAAGTTACGGAGCTATTTTGCCGAGTTCCTTAATGATACTTATCTCAACGCCTTAGCATTCTCAGCTCGTCTACCTGTGTCGGTTTGCGGTACGATCATTTATACAGCTCGCTAGAGGTTTTTCTTGTCAGTGTGGGATCAATCGAACACATTTCTTCCTAAGAATCAAAATGCCCATAACGCTTCAAGGAATATAGCTCTGCGGATTTTCCTACAGAACACCTCTACACGCTTAGCTTGGCAATCCATAATCCAAGTCCACCTACCCTACTGCGTCACCCCTTCACTCAAACGCTGAAAAATGGTGCAGGAATATTTAACCTGCTGTCCATCACCTACTCCAATTGGCCTCGGCTTAGGTATCGACTAACCCTGAGTGGATGAACCGATCTCACGGAAACCTTAGACTTACGGCGAACAGGAATCTCACCTATTTTTTCGTTACTTATACCAACATTCTCACTTCTTTGATCAACTGAACCTGTCTTTACAGTCAAGCATGTATCTATCAAAGAACGCTCCCCTACCCAAATAATAAACCAAAGTTTATCATAAGCCATAGTTTCGGTAATTTGTTTAGCCCCGTTCGTTTTTCAGCGCAAAAACACTTGACCAGTGAGCTATTACGCTTTCTTTAAATGATGGCTGCTTCTAAGCCAACATCCTGGCTGTCTGTGTATTTTTACTTCTTTTGCCACTTAACAAATATTTAGGGACCTTAACTGATGGTCTGGGCTGTTTCCCTCTCGACTACGAAGCTTATCCCCCGCAGTCTGACTCCTGTCTTCAAAAATTACGGCATTCAGAGTTAGTAAAAATCCGGTAAGCTTACGCCCCCAAAACTTCAACTGTGCTTTACCGCCATAAAGAATTCAACAAGGCTATACCTAGATATATTTCGGGGAGAACCAGCTATTTCCCAGCTTGATTAGCCTTTCACTCCTACCCACACCTCATCCGAGAAGTTTTCAACCTTCACCGGTTCGGACCTCCATCTCATTTTACTGAGACTTCATCCTGGACATGGGTAGCTCGCTAGGTTTCGGGTCTATTCCACGCTACTAATCGCCCTATTCAGACTCGCTTTCGCTACGGCTCCGTTCTTTCAAAACTTAACCTTGCAGCGTAGATATAACTCGTTGGCTCATTATGCAAAAGGTACGTGGTCGCGCATACGTATATATCGCTTCCACCGATTATAAACATTTGGTTTCAGATTCTATTTCACTCCCCTCCCGGGGTTCTTTTCACCTTTCCCTCGCGGTACTTGTTCACTATCGGTCATCAAGTAGTATTTAGTCTTACCCCATGGTCGGGGCGGATTCCTACGAAATTTCACGTGCTCCGCAGTACTTGGGAGTATAAACTACTGCTTTATTTAATTTTTTGTTTACAAGGCTGTCACTTTCTATGGCTGTCCTTTTCAAGACAATTCAACTAAATTAAATAAGTACAGCTTAAAGACTGTGATCTTTAAACGTTTACATCCCGCTACACCAATAATACAACACTCACAGGTTATCACGTACTATTGGTTTAGACTCTTCCCTTTTCGCTCACCACTACTTGGGGAATCACTTTGTTTTCTTTTCCTGACACTACTTAGATGTTTCAGTTCATGTCGTTCGCTTCTTTACCCTATGTATTCAGATAAAGATGCATTGGGTTTACCAATGCGGGTTTCCCCATTCGGAAATCTTCGGATCAAAGCTTAATTGGCAGCTCCCCGAAGCTTATGGCAGCCTTCCGCCTCCTTCATCGCCTCTTGATACCAAGGCATCCACCAAATGCTCTTTTCAATTAATCACAAATTTTATATGACTAAATGATCAGAAAATAACTAAAATTCTCATTATGAATTTGCTAGACGCTTAAGTTACAAATATTTCAAAGATCACAAGAAATTTTTTCTTTATCACGAGAATTTATATAAAAGAAGTATTAATAAAGCAACACCACTACCAAAAAAATTGGTGGAGATGAGCGGAATCGAACCGCTGACCTTCCGCGTGCAAAACGGACGCTCTACCAGCTGAGCTACATCCCCCTAGAAAATCTAGAAGCAACTTGGTAAGTAACAACCACTGCGGAACAGATCAATTTCCGTAAGACTTACGCCACATTTTGGTGGGCCTAAGTCGACTCGAACGACTGACCTCCCCGTTATCAGCGGGGTGCTCTAACCAACTGAGCTATAGGCCCGCTTTATATACTTAATTTAAACTTTTTATTAAGAACTAAATGTTATTCTTTAATAAAATTAAACTATTTTTAACACTTATGAGTCTTGCGAAAGACCTTATTATTTACACCTTAAGATTAAGAGCCGAAGCTCTTAAATCACTGTTTCTCCCTCGAAAGGAGGTGATCCAGCCGCAGGTTCTCCTACAGCTACCTTGTTACGACTTCGCCCCAATTACTCTCCATACCTTAAACATCCGCCTCCCTTACGGGTCAGCTAAAATGGCTTTGGGTACAAACAACTTTCATGGCGTGACGGGCGGTGTGTACAAGGTCCGAGAACGTATTCACCGCGTCGTTCTGATACGCGATTACTAGCGATTTCAACTTCATGAGGTCGAGTTGCAGACCTCAATCCGAACTTAGACCAGCTTTGTGGGATTGGCTCCACCTTACGGTATTGCGACCCTTTGTACTGGCCATTGTAACACGTGTGTGGCCCTAGGCATAAGGACCATGAGGACTTGACGTCATTCCCACCTTCCTCCTGGTTTCCCAGGCAGTCCCATCAGAGTGCCTTCGTTAGAAGTAGCAACTGACGGCAAGAGTTGCGCTCGTTAGAGGACTTAACCAAACATCTCACGACACGAGCTGACGACAGCCATGCAGCACCTGTGCAATTGTCCTGACCGAAGCCAGGAAGATCGTGTTTCTACGACTGTCAAAAGCATGTCAAGCCTAGGTAAGGTTTCTCGCGTAGTGTCGAATTAAACCACATGTTCCACCGCTTGTGCGGACCCCCGTCAATTCCTTTGAGTTTTAGTCTTGCGACCGTACTCCCCAGGCGGATCACTTAACGCGTTAGCTACGACACTAATTCCGCAAAGCGAAACTAACGTCTAGTGATCATCGTTTACGGCGTGGACTACCAGGGTATCTAATCCTGTTTGCTCCCCACGCTTTCGTGCCTCAGTGTCAGGTGTGGACCAAGAAGCTGCCTTCGCCATTGGTGTTCCTCTCGAGATCTACGCATTTTACCGCTACTCCGAGAATTCCACTTCTCTCTTCCACCCTCTAGCTTACCAGTATCTACCGCAGATCCTCGGTTAGGCCGAGGAATTTAACAGTTGACTTAGCATGCCACCTACGCACCCTTTACGCCCAATAATTCCGAATAACGCTAGCACCCCTCGTATTACCGCGGCTGCTGGCACGAAGTTAGCCGGTGCTTTCTCTAATGGTACCGTCATAGCCTGTTTCTATTAAAAACAGGTTTTTCTTCCCACTTAACAGGAGTTTACAATCCTAAGACCGTCATCCTCCACGCGGCGTCGCTGCGTCAGGCTTTCGCCCATTGCGCAAGATTCCTCACTGCTGCCTCCCGTAGGAGTCTGGACCGTGTCTAAGTTCCAGTGTGGCCGTACACCCTCTCAGGCCGGCTAACTATCATAGCCTTGGTAGGCCTTTACCCTACCAACTAGCTAATAGTACGCAAGCTCATCTTCCAGCGACAGCAAAGAGGCCATCTTTCTCCCCGAAGGGACTTATGCAGTATTAACTCCGATTTCTCGAAGGTATTCTCCACTAGAAGGTAGATTCTCACGCGTTACTCACCCGTCTGCCGCTCTACTAACTTCCGAAGAAGCTTTCTCGCTCGACTTGCATGTGTTAGGCACGCCGCCAGCGTTTATTCTGAGCCAGGATCAAACTCTCCATCACAAATTTATGATAAAGATATTTCGCAAAACTCATAAGCGAATTTTAGGATTTCTCGTGAATTTCAAAGAAACCAATCTTTGGATTCAAAAAGGCAAGAGACTTTTGCGACTTGTTTTCGGCGCGTCTTGCTTGCGATTTCAATCGATTTAATTTTTAAATACAAAACAAATTATACATGTATTATATGCTAAGTCAACACTTTTTTTATTTTTTTTTAAAAAAACTTTTTTGACCATAAAAAAAAGGCTTATTTTATCACTTTTTTGTGATCTATATCAGCTCTTTATTTACTATCGATTCAAGCTCCTGGAGAGCCTTTTCAAAGATGTCATTACATACAACATACTTAAAAAAATTTTTTTTCGATTTTTCTTGAATTTCTTTTTGTGCAAGCAAAATTCTTTTATTTATTTGCTCTAAATTTTCACTTTTTCTTAATAATAATCTTTTCTTTAATATCTCTATAGTGGGGACTGAAATCCAAATCAATATCGCTTCTGAAAAAAGAGTTGCTAGGGCTTGAGCCCCTTGGCTATCCAGAATCATCAAAAACGAACTTCCCCCCTCTAATAAGGAAACTATATTTTTAGGGGAGCCATAATAATTGCCGTAGGCCAAACTCCATTCAAGAAAAAAATCTTCTTCTATTTTTTGCTCAAACTGATCAATTGATAAAAAATGGTAATCTTCTCCATCAACATCGCCGAGCCTTGGTATTTTAGTTGTATAGGTTATTACACGCGACAACACATGGCTTTGTCCAATTCGCTCGATAAGCGCTGTCACCAATGAAGTTTTACCCGCCCCTGAAGGTGCGGCAATAATAAATAATTTACCCATAAAGTATTCAGAATTCCTTCCCAACTTCAATAGCTTACTACTATTTTAAGTAATATTTTATATTTGTCAAGAATATAAAATTATGTTTTTTTATTTTTTTCCTAGATATTAATTATTCCAATAAAAACATGCAATTGAAACATTAATTGAATTATACCTTATTATATATACAACAGAAAAATTATCACCATCAATTGAAAAAAGAGTGTATGCATATACTCTTTTTTATGCCAAAAAAACCATTTCTCTAGCTACAGAACTCATTACGATGGTATACTTATCATACTTATTCGCACTAAAGGAATTATATATGCTAATTGATGACTTAAAAGATAAACTTAAATCGGTTGAACCTGATTTAATGGTGATACAACAATATTGGAATAACGCACACCTAGAAGATGAGTTTCAAAACTTAACAACTATCAGCAAACAAGAAGATTTTTGGCAGAATGCACAACAGGCAGAAATCAGCAAAGAACTACAGCGCATTAAACTTCAACGTGATCATTATCTTCATACAATAACTTCACACAAAGAACTTTATGAACTCATTGATCTCTTTGCTACTGATGAAAGCGAGTTACAAAAAATTCAAAATGATGTTTTTGAATTATGTCGCAGTATAAAAAAATTTAAAATTGATCTTCTTCTGAACGATCCACAAGATAATGCCAATTGTTTTTTAACCATCAATTCTGGCGCTGGCGGAACAGAATCTCAAGACTGGGCAGAAATATTATTGCGCATGTATGTTCGTTTTTGTGAACGAGAAAAGCTCAATGCTCATATTCTTGATTATCAAGTGGGCGAAGGTGCTGGCATAAAATCAGCAACAGTATTTATCAAAGGCAAAAAAGCATATGGGCTCTTAAAAGGTGAACAAGGAGTTCATCGTCTTGTGCGCATTTCACCCTTCGATGCCAGCAAGCGGCGCCATACTTCTTTTGCTGCAGCAACCATTAACCCTGAAGTTGCCGATGTTGCCATAACAATTGACCCTAAAGATTTAAGGATCGACACCTATCGCGCAGGTGGTGCTGGCGGTCAACACGTTAACAAGACGGATTCTGCTGTACGCATTACCCACTTACCAACAAACATTGTTGTACAATGCCAAAATGAACGCTCACAATTACAAAACAAAGAAACTGCCATGAAAATGCTTATGGCAAAACTTGTTCAAAAACAAAAAGATGAAGAACTTGCAAAAGCAGCATCAATTCAAAAACAAAAAATTGAGTGGGGCTCACAAATTCGCTCCTATGTTTTGCATCCGTATAAAATGGTGAAGGATCACCGCACTGATTATGAATCGCCACAACCAGACCTTGTCCTTGATGGTGATATCATGCCATTCATTGAAGCATTCTTAATTGCACAAGGCGCACAAGCATAATATTCTTAAATTAATAAAGAAAAAGCCTCATCGAGTGATGAGGCTTTTTCTTTATTAATTTAAGAATATTATGGAAGAATAATTGAATGCAATGTATTACGAGCATCTTTTAATGCCTGCATTCTTTTTTGCTCGAGAGCTTTTTGACCTGGTGTTTCAATAGTAATTGCCGGTGTTGAAAGTTTTAATGCTGCATCAGCAGGCTTTAAATCCAAAGCTTTTTTATTAATACGTTTAAAATCGTTTACATCTTGAGGCTTTAAAGTAAGCAAAGTACCCTTAAGCGTCATAATGGCAGGAGCTAAGTCAGCTATTGCGGCTTCAATATCAAGCAATAACGGTTGTATATCCGCTACCTTTAATGTTTGAGCTGCACCGCCAAATTGCTTTATCTTTAACGCTGCCATAGTTTCTTGAAGATTTAACGCAATATCATATAATTCTTTTAAAACTTCAAAATTTTTATCAGCTGGTTTTAAATTTTTAAATTCTACTGAAGTCAAATCATAAAAACCTGATTGCGGCGCTGGCGGCAATGATCCTAGACTAGTTCCTGAACCATTTTTATGCATCGCCGGACCTGGGCCGTGTTGAATATTTACTGGCTTTGGCGCCATTGCAAAAATTGATAAGTTGCCCATCAAAACAAGGGCAACAACTGTTAAAAATAACATTTTTTTCATAGAAACTCCTTTATTTGAATATTATCTTATTTTTAATTTAGCATCTATATAATTTAAAAATCAATAAATTATTGCAAACATGAAAATTAAAAATAATTAATTTTGTCATAGAGAAGTTTTGATAATCTGATATTCTTACATAAAATGCTTACTTATTTATACAAACCATGTTGTAATGAGGTGCCAAATGACATCAATGCTCTTAACAATTCTTTTTACCCTTCTCTTTTCCTGTCTTTCGACAGCAATTTTAAGTTATATTTCAATGGCAGTCATGCTTGGCCCGTGGATTGATTCAACAATTGTGCTTGGTTCAAGCATGCTTTTTGCACTTTTTGCCCGAAAAATATCACTTTCAACGCGACAACAATCAATTGCTTTAGTGACCATTGGCGCTTCTATAGGCGGTATTGTTGCAACGGCATGTGGCTTTGCTTTTCCTACCTTATATTTTTTAGATAAAGAACTTTTCAATTCGTGGCTTGCACAGCCTCTTTATTTCATGTCGGTGATGGGCATTCTTGTTGTATGTGCTGGTGCTTTTGGCTTCTTGCTTGCTAACCTCTTTGAACATCGCTTTATGGTGGTGGAACAATTACCTTTTCCCATTGGCGAACTCTCCTATAAAATGATTTCAGCGCAACAAAGTGGCACAAAAGCTAAAGAACTTTCTTTTGGCTTTATCCTCAGCGCCTTGTATAGCATTGCTGTCAAATACATTCCTGCCATACCAACGACAATCACCGCTTTTCCCGCTTTGTGCTATCAATGGTTCAAACTTCCCGCACTCAAAATAGCATTAGCTGAATTGCCTATGCTGTGGGCAATAGGCTTTATTGCCGGACACGGCATTGCAATTCCTATTGGCATAGGAATATTGGCAAAAAATCTCATCTGCAGCCCTGCTCACGCATCATGCTTTGCACATCTTCCATTTTGCGACTTCTAAGTTGCTTTTGCCGGCGGCATGGTCGCTTATGGCACTCTTATTAGTTTTTTGACCTTACCATCAAGCCTTTAAAGGATTTGGTGGCAAACAAAAAAATAATGAACAAAAAGAAAACCGGATCTTACCCAAAATTGCAATAAACGAACTGATACAATGGGCTCTTTTTTTAACAATTACTTACACCTTTTTATCGTATTTTAACTTCAGCATTCTTTCCCAAGTTTATTTGTTACTGTGCACCACAGCATGCACGTATCAACTCATTATTATTGGTGGAAAAATTGGCATTGCACCATTAGCACGCTATGCAACATTCGTTATGGTTCCTGGCATGATGCTTTTTGGATTTAACGCGTTACAAATCACGCTCGTTTCTGCTTTTGTTGAGATTTGTGGCGGTGTTGCTGTTGAAATATTATTTGGCCGAAAAGTTGCTCAATTAAGCTCATTACCACGTTTAAAAGTCCGCTTATTTCAATGGTTTGGGCTTCTGGTAAGTGCTTTGGCTATTGGCTTTTGCTTTTGGTTATTAATTACCAATCTAGGTCTTGGCTCGCCACAGCTTCTTGCTCAACGCAGTCAAGGACGAGCATTGTTAGCAATGGTAAAATCATTTGATTTCTTTGCAGTTATTTTAGGAGCATTATTTGCTTCTATTCTTAAGGAATTAAAAATTAATGCCATCATGGTTCTTGGTGGTATTTTAATGCCAACTGAGCTAGCATTACCATTAGTATTTGGAGGATTATCAAGCTTACTGGTGAAAGATAAAGAATCAAACTATCCATTTTGGTCTGGTATTTTTGCTGCCAATTCATTGTGGATGTTTATTAAAATATTATTATAATTTTTTAACAAAAAAGATTATAATGCCATAAAAACATGCTCATCAATCATCTAATAAAACTGTTTTCGGTTTTATTAGATTTTACATGCAAAAAGCATTAAAATGAAAAAAGCAGTGTAATAGAAATATGTTTAATCTTATTTAGTTTTTGACAAGGATTTTCGATGAACATACAACAACCAAAAAGCCTTAGGCGATACATTGTTGAAGGTAATATTGGTGCGGGTAAATCTACTTTTTTACGCATCATCAGCAATGCCCTTGATGCTCAAATGGTGTATGAACCGCACGAAAAATGGCAACAAGTCGGTGGCAGCGAAAATCTCCTTGATAAATTTTATCATGATACAACACGATGGGCTTACACGTTTCAATCATATGCTTTTATTACCAGAATTTTAGAATGCGAAGCTGCTACCAAAAGATGTACTCAAGGCGTACAAATTTTAGAACGATCTGTCTATTCAGATCGCTATTGTTTTGCAAAAAACTGCTTTGAAATGGGCACCATGACGGCACTCGAATGGAAACTGTATCAAGAATGGTTTTTGTGGTTAGTAGAAACATTTGATCAAAAACCAGATGGTTTTATTTATTTAAAAACTGATCCTGAAATCTGTTATCAACGAGTAACTAAACGTAAAAGATCAGAAGAAAACACGGTAGCATTAGACTACCTAAAAATGATACACACTAAACATGAAAATTGGTTGATACATAAAAAAGAAATAGCGCCATTATTGCAAGCAGTGCCCGTTTTAATCTTGGAATGTAATGCTGATATGTATTCGTTCA